>JAWKUR010000016.1:0-79150 GCA_041398445.1 Hyphomonas sp.
GCCGCCGGAGAGCCCGTCCCCCTTATCGCCCTGCTCATCAAGCGCTGCCAGAATGCCTATCAGGCGGGGGTCTCGCTCAGCAATCAGATCGAGGACCCGATCGCCTATCAGGATGCCTATGGCTATGCCGTCACCGCACAGCGCCTGGCCGGGGCGCTGGAGGGCGAAGACGCCAGCGGATTGCAGCTGGAGCTGAGAATGCTGGTGCTGATGTGGCCAGCTGAGGGGCCGGTGTCCGGTGATCTTCCGGCCCCGCCGATGACCTTCCTGTCACAGCTTTCCCGCGTGCAGCTGGAACTGTCAGCGCTTCAATAGGGCGTCGATAAAGCCAACCGCCTCGAACGAGGCCCAGTCAGCCTCGCCGGCGAGACGGGCGATTTCCTTGCCGTCCGGCCCGTAGAGGATGCTGGTCGGGAAGCCCTGCACGCCGCTGTCATAGACAAGCTCATACTGTTCCGGCGTGACGATGCGGAACGGGATATTGGCCGCGCCAAGCTCACCGAGGCGCTGCTGGGCATAGTCCTTGTCCTCGGCCGCATCGACGCTGATGGCGACGACCTGGAAGTCATCCCCGCCGCGTGCTTTTTGCAGCGCGCCAAGGGACGGCATTTCCTTCTCGCAAGGGGCGCACCAGGTGGCCCAGAAGTTCACGAGGATGGTTTTGCCCTTGAATTCGTCCAGCGTATGGGGGGAACCGTCGGCCAGATAGAAGGGGGCAGCCCCTACCGGATCGCCTGCCGTGGCGAAATCCAGCTTCTCGATGGCCCCGGTTGCATATCGTGCAAGTGGATTTTCATCCTGTTTTCCGATGCCTGCGCTGATCAGCACATAGACAATCGCGATCAGTCCGACCAAGAAGAGGCCGGGAATGGCGTAGCGCCGCATGTTTGCGCCTTCCGTAAGTTTTTGAAGGGGTATGCCAATGACCAGCGGCAAAGGCCAGACGATGTGGGGAGGACGGTTTGCCGCGACCCCGTCGGACATCATGGAGCAAATCAACGCCTCTCTCGATATCGACCGGCGCATGGCCGAGGAAGATATCGCCGGCAGCCGGGCCCATGCCGACATGCTGTCGGAGATGGGGATCATCTCGTTCGAGGACAATGAAGCCATTCAGGCCGGTCTGGACCAGGTATTGAACGAGCTGCGCGACGGCACCTTCCCCTTCCGCCGGGAGCTGGAAGATATCCACATGAATGTCGAGGCGCGCCTCAAGGAGATTGTCGGCGAACCAGCGGGTCGCCTGCACACCGCGCGCTCGCGCAATGACCAGGTGGTCACGGATTTCCGCCTCTGGACGCGCCGGGCGCTGGACCATTCGGCCCGCCTGATCGGCGGCCTGCAGGGCGCTCTCGTACAGCGGGCCGAGGAAAATGCGGCCACGATCATGCCGGGCTTTACCCACCTCCAGACCGCCCAGCCGGTGACGCTTGGCCACCATCTGCTGGCCTATGTGGAGATGACCTCACGCGACTGGACCCGCCTGTCGGACTGCGCCAACCGCCTGAACGAGTGCCCGCTCGGCGCGGCGGCGCTCGCCGGGACGGGCTTCCCCATCGACCGGGACATGACGGCAGAGGCGCTCGGCTTTGCCCGCCCGATGGCCAATTCCCTCGATGCGGTTTCGGCCCGCGACTTTGCGCTGGAGGCACTGGCGGCGCTTTCCATCGCGGCGACGCACCTGTCGCGCCTTGCCGAAGAGATTGTGCTGTGGACCAGCGCGCAGTTCGCCTTTGCCCAGTTGACCGATGAATGGTCGACCGGTTCGTCCATCATGCCGCAGAAGCGCAACCCGGACGCGGCAGAGCTGGTGCGGGCCAAGGCATCCCTGATCACGGGCTTCTATGCCGGGCTTCAGGGCGCGGTGAAGGCCCTGCCGCTGGCCTATGCGAAGGACCTGCAGGACGACAAACGCCTGACCTTTGAAGCCTTCGACACGTTCGATCTCTGCGTGCGGGCCATGACCGGCATGATCGAGACGATCCGCTTCAAGCCGGAAAACATGCGGGCGGCGGCGGCCAAGGGCTTTTCCACCGCGACCGACCTGGCCGACTGGCTGGTGCGGGAGCTGGGCCTGCCGTTCCGCGAGGCGCACCATGTGACAGGCTCGCTGGTGGCTCTGGCAGAAGGGAAGGGCGTTGACCTTGCCGATCTGACGCTGGCTGACATGCAGAGCGTTCACAAGGACATTACCGAAGCCGTTTTTGGTGTTTTGACGGTTGAAGCCTCTGCCTCATCTCGGACATCTTATGGTGGCACAAGCCCTGTTCGCGTCGCCGAACAGGTGGCACAGTGGAAGCAGAGACTTGGACTGGAGTAACCGCCGCATGAAACGCCCTTTGGCTATTGCCGCCCTTATCCTTGGTGCCCTGACCCTGCCGGCCTGTGGCCTGACAGGTGACCTGAAGCGCCCGGATCCGCTCTGGGGCGACCCGCAGGATGTGGAAGCCGAGCTTCCCACGGGCGATGGCTCGACGCTGCCGGAGCTGCCGCCCCGTGCAGGCGCTGAAGAGTCCGACGACAACAGCGATGATGAACTGCTCGGCGGTCTGGAGGATTGATCGCATGAGCCGTCATATTTTCCGGCCGGCCGGGCGCATGCTTGCCGGCCTGATGCTTCTTGGTGGGCTGGGTGCCTGTGCTGGCGGCCCGCAGATCCGCGCGGTGAATGCACCCGGCGCATATGAGCCGGTTGCCGTGATCGCTGCGGTGGAGCCTGAAGAGGGCCCGCAGGTGAACCAGTGGGGCGGCATCATTCCGGACGCGAAGCCTGTGACGCCGGTCGATGATGGCGCGCTTGGCGAGATCGGCAGCTAGGCGGCGCACATGCATCATTTCGATTATCGGGACGGACGGCTCCATTGTGAGGAAGTCGACCTCGCCAGGCTGGCTGATGAGGTTGGCACGCCGTGCTATGTCTACTCCACGGCAACGCTTCAGCGCCATGCCCGCGTGATCGCCGATGCGTTCGAGGGGCAGGACTGCCTGATCGCCTTTTCCGTGAAGGCAAACTCCAACCTGGCCGTACTGGCGACGCTTGCCGCGGAAGGTTGCGGGGCGGACGTGGTCAGCGGCGGGGAGCTGCAGCGCGCCTTGCGGGCAGGCATTCCTGCCTCGAAGATCGTATTCTCCGGCGTCGGCAAGACGGCGCGGGAAATGGAACTCGGCCTGACCGAGGGCATCCACCAGTTCAATGTGGAAAGCGCGGCGGAGCTTCGCCTCCTGTCCTATGTGGCCAACGGGATTGGCCATGAGGCGCCGATTGCCATCCGCGTGAACCCGGATGTGGCGGCCGGCGGGCACCCGAACATTTCCACCGGCAAGAAGGGCGACAAGTTCGGCGTGCCATGGGCCGAAGCCGAAGCGCTCTACGCCGAGGCGGCGACCCTGCCGGGCATTCGTGTCGTCGGCGTCGATGTCCATATCGGCAGCCAGATCGGCGATCTTGTCCCGATGCGTGCGGCCTTCGAGAAAGTCGTGGGCCTGATCCAGCGCCTGCGGGCCGCAGGACATGGCATTTCCCGCATTGATGTCGGCGGCGGCCTTGGCATTCCCTACAAGCAGGGCGATGCGCCACCACCGCCCTCCGCCTATGCGGCGATGATCGCGGAGGTCAGCGATGGCCTTGGCGTGCAGGTGATCCTGGAACCTGGCCGCGTGATTGCGGGCAATGCGGGCGTCATGTTGACCACGGCCCTCTACGAGAAGGCCGCGCCGGACCGTTCCTTCCTCATCGTCGATGCGGGCATGAACGATCTGATGCGACCGGCCCTTTATGGTGCCCACCATGACATCACGCCGCTGAAGCAGCCTGCCGCCGATGCGCAGGTCAAAGCCTATGACGTTGTCGGCCCGATCTGCGAGTCGACCGACAAGTTCGCCTCCGGGCGCGAGATGCCGGCTGTGTCGCCGGGTGACCGGCTCGCGTTCATGTCAGCCGGGGCCTATGGCGCGGTGCTGTCTTCGGCCTACAATACACGTCCCCTCGTGCCGGAAGTGCTGGTCAATGGCGACCGGTTCGACATTATCCGCCGTAGGCCTGATATCGACGAGATGCTGCAACTGGAACAGGTGCCGGATTGGCTGAAAAGGACGGACTGAAGACGATCGGGGCGAAAGTTGCGGCCACGCGCCGTCGGCTGGGCCTGCTCGCGTTCGGCCGCGCCTTCTGGCCGCTGTTCGTTTTCCTGATCCTGTTCCTGGCCATGTCTCTGGCCGGGGCGTTCGACCAGCTGCCGCCTGCCTTTGGCGCGGTGCTGGCGCTCCTGTTCCTGATCAGCGGCATCATCTTCCTGATGCGCGGCATCCGCCGCTACCGGCCGGTTACCGAGGCCGAAGCGGCACACCTGCTGGACCAGCAATCGCCGCTGAGGCCGGTCTCCTCGCTGACGGACCGCCCGGCGGATCCTTCGCGCGGGGCGCAGGCCCTGTGGGTGCGTCACCGCAACCGGCTGCTGAAGGCGGCGCGTGAGCTGAAGCTGCCGAGCCTGTCTGCCGAGTGGCGCCAGCTGGACCCGTTCCGCCTGCGTTATGTCCTGCCTGCCGCGCTTGTGGGGATTGCCGTCCTTGCTGCGGGGGAGGGGCCGGGCCGCCTGATGCGGGCGCTGAACCCGGATTATGGCGCGCTGGTCGGCGCCGATGACATGACGGTTGAGGCCTGGGTGACCCCACCGGATCATACGGGCCGCGCACCGATCTTCCTGAAGCCGGGCCTGAACGACGTCCGTGTGCCCCGCGGGTCTGAAATCACGCTGCGCACTGAAGCGCCCTCCGCGCCGCGTCTGGTGCTGAAGGGCCAGCATCGCACCTCTGAGAAATTTGCGGCCACGCCGGATGGGGCATGGGAGGCGAAAGCCATCCTGACAGAAGATGCCCGCGTGTCGGTGCAGTGGTGGGGCGAGCGGGCCGCCTGGCGCCTGCTGACCTCACCGGACGATCCGCCCACGGTGGAGTTCGTTTCCATCCCCACCTATGGACGCCTCGACCGGACGGAGTTCGCATGGACGGCCAAAGATGATTACGGTGTTGTGCGGGCTGAACTCTCGCTGCACCTGCGGGAGCCGCACCCGGCAGCCCCGGATGAGGAAGACCGCGTGCCGATCCCGCTTGCTGCGCCTTCCATGCCGGACATCAAGGACACGACCCTGATTGACCTGACGCGCCACCGCTGGGCGGGCCTGCCGGTAGATGTGCAACTCGTCGTCACCGATGCTTCCGGACAGGAAGGAACCAGCGAGACGGTGCCTTTTGTCCTGCCGGAAAAGCTCTTCCTCGATCCGGTCGCCCGTGTGGCACAGGAAGTGCGCGTCACGGTTCTGCGTGAGCCGCGGGATTATGCGCAGCAGGAGAAAAACCTCTCGGCCCTGAGGCAGGATGCGATCAATACGGATGCGGCCAACCGGCTGAACATTGCCCCACCGGATATCCAGAAAGCAGCCCTGATGCTCGACTCTGTCACGCTGATGGGTGAGCGCTACATGCCGAACCAAGCCTATTACCTGACCTTCAAGATGGCGGAAGGCATGCTGGAAACCGCAGGCACGAAGGAAGAGGCCGAGGCGGTTGACCCCTTGCTCTGGTCTCTGGCGCTGAAGGCCGAATATGGCAACGCGGCCGATGCGCTGCGCCGGCTGGAGGCTGCCCGCCGCGCGCTGGAACAGGCCTTGCGCGATGGTGCCTCGGAAGAGGAAATCCGCAGGCGGATGGAAGCCTTCCGCGATGCGGCCAATGAATACCTTGCCGCCCGGATGGCCGAAGCCATGGCCAATGGCGGCGAGATGCCGGACATGAACCAGGACGGCATGGCCTCCGGTGGCGGCAAGAGCCTTGGCGGGCAGGATTTCGAGGACATGCTGAATGCCCTGCAGGACCTGACCGATACCGGCGCCACGGAACAGGCCCGCCAGCTTCTGTCCGACATCACCAACATGCTGCAGAATCTTGATTTCCAGCGTGGGCAGAGCGGGACGGGCATGTCCGGCATGCCGGGCTCGCAATCCGATGGTGAAGACCAGGAGGATGTCCCGCAGGAAGAACAGCAGATGACGGATGCAATGCGGCGCCTCTCTGAAATCCTGCGGGAGCAGCGCCAGCTGAACGACGACACGCTGGCCCAGCAGCGCGGTGACCTGCCGAACAATCCCTCCGGCCAATCAGGCCAGGAGTCAGGTCAGCAGTCGGGCCAACAATCTGGCCAACAATCGGGCGAGCAATCCGGCGGCCAGCAGGGCCAACAGGAAGGCCAGCAAGCGGGGCAGGGAGGGCAAGGCATGCCCGGTGATCCCTCGGCCGGGGATGGCTCGCAAGGCGGCTCCCGCCCGGATGGCGAGCGTCCGGGTACGAACGGGTATGCCGGTACCGACGAAGGAGACGCGCCGCAGGCCGGCGGCACGCTGGCAGAGCGGCAGGCCCGTCTGGGTGAACTGGTGGAGCAATTCGCCCGTGAGCATGGTCTGGGCGAAGGCGCCGGAGAGGAAAACGCCCTCAGTGGTGTGCTGGATCCGGAGGCGCTGGCTGCCATCCGGGAAGCCCAGCGTGATGCAGAACGGGATCTGGCCCGCGGGCGTGAAGGCGCCGCATCGGACGATCAGGCGCGCGCTACGCAGGGCCTGTCAGAGCTGAACCGGAACCTGGCCGCGATGCTGGACGAAATGCAGCGCGAACGCACCAATGAAGGACAGGCCCGAAACGACCCGTTCGGACGTGAAACGGGCGGCATGGGCAATAATGGCGACAATGTCCGTATTCCCGAAGAGGCAGAGCGTCAGCGGGCCAAGGACATTCTGGAAGAACTGCGTCGGCGCTACAATGAAAGCGACGATGAAGAAGAACGCGAATATCTTCGGCGTCTGCTCGATCGCTTCTAGGAGCTGGCAGTATGGGAATTGAGGCAGACAAGCCGCAGGCGGGAAAGCAGCGGGCCAACCCGGTGCCGCTGATGTTCGCCCTGCTTGCCTTTGCCCTCGCGATCTATGCGATCCATACGCGGCTCGATCATGTCTCGATGCATCTCGTCTATGACCGGTTCTCCGGGCTGGCCCTGCCGGCTGTGCTGATCGCTCTGGTGGGCATGCTGGCGAGCTATGGGGCCGCCACGTTGCGCGACAGTCTCACTTTGCGCCATCTGGGCCTGCTGCGTCCGTGGCAGGATACGGCGTTCGTGTCGTTCACGGCGCAGGCCGTTGGCAACTCCCTCGGTGAGGCGGAATTGACGGGCGCAAGCATCCGCTCACGGATCTATGGCGGGCTCGGCCTGTCGGAGGATGAGAGTCAGGCGGTGTCCCGCCTCACACGGATCAGCCTGACGGTCGGGGCCCTGCTGCTCAGCGGTCTTGGCCTTGTTTTTGAGGCATCTGCCTTCCCGGTGCATTTCGGCATGCCGGACAGGGTGGCGATTGCACTTGGCTGCGTGTTGCTGGCGCTGGTGGTCTGGCATGTCTGGAATGCGAGCCTGTTACTGCCGGGCGGCCTGTCTGGCGTGCTGGGGCGTGTCGCCGTCAGTCTTGCCGACTGGACGGCGGCCGGGCTCGTCCTGTTCGCCCTGCTGCCGGACGAGACGGCAATCGGCTTTGCCGCTTTCGTGCCGGTCTTCGCGCTCGCCTGTCTTGCCGGTGCGATGAGCGGCCTGCCGGGCGGCATCGGCGTGTTTGAGGCGGTCATCCTCCTGCTTGTGCCGGCCAGCCCTGTTGAGGGCCTTGTCGCCAGCCTCATTGCGTTCCGGGCCATCTATTTCCTTGTGCCTCTGGTGATTGCCGGGGCCGGGATGAGCCGCAGTATCCTGCGCCGGCATGTTCCGGCCCTGCAGGGCGTCGGGCGCGGGGCAGGGGATGTCGCGGCCTTGTTCGCGCCGGTCGTCTTCGGCCTGCTGGCCTTTGCCAGCGGGGCTTACATGCTGATCGCCGCGATGACGCCTGCGCTGCCCGCCCCGCTCAAGGCGGCAGCGCACTATCTGCCGCTACCCGTGATTGAGCTGTCGCATTTCCTGGCATCGGTCGTCGGCCTGTTCCTGCTGATCGTCGCGAACGGCCTCGCCCGGCGGCTCAGTCATGCTTGGATGGTTGCCATGGGTCTGCTGACGGTCGGAATTGGCCTGACGCTGACCAAAGGGGCAAGCCCCGGTGAGGCCCTGCCGCTGGTCATCGTCCTGATCATTCTGGGCCTGTCGCGTGCCGCGTTCTACCGGGCGACACCGCTTGCCGCGACGCGGCTGACCCCGGTCATGACGCTCGCCATCCTTGCTACGCTGGGCGCGGTGATATGGCTGGGCCTGTTCTCCTATGAGCATGTCGAGTACCGGAACGAACTCTGGTGGCAGGTGGCGCTGCATGGGGGCACGTCGCGCTTCCTGCGGGCGGCAGGCGGGGTCAGCGTGCTGGCCTTCCTGTACCTGGCCTGGAACTGGCTGCGCCCGCTGCACACACCGCCGGAAGACGCGCCGCCATTGGAAGAGGTGCGCAGCATCCTTGCCGGGGCCGACGCGGCCAGGCCGGATGCAGCGCTTGCCCTGTGCGGCGACAAGCGATTCCACTTCAGCCCCACAAGGTGTTCCTTCATCATGTTCGCCGTGCGCGGCGGCAACTGGATCGCCATGGGTGAGCCTGTGGGTTTTGCCGAAGAAATCCCCTCGCTTGTCTGGTCCTTCCGCGAAGCCGCTGACGCCGCGGGCGCGGGCATCGTGTTCTATGCCATGGGGCGGGATTTCCTGCCGCTGGCTGTGGACCTTGGCTTGTCCGTACAGAAGATCGGCGAGACGGCGATTGTTCCGCTGGCGGATTTCTCTCTCGAAGGACCAGACCGCTCACGCCTGCGTCAGGTCTACAACCGCGCAGGCCGTGACGGGCTCAGCTTCGACGTGCTGGCACCGCAGGATGTGCCCGCGCACATGGAGCGGCTGCAGGCAATTTCCGACGAATGGCTGGATGCGCATGGCGGGGCAGAAAAGGGCTTCTCCCTCGGCCGGTTCGATCCGGACTATATCGCCAGCTTCCCCATCGCCATTGCGCGCTTTGAAGGGGAGATCGTCGCCTTCGCCAATCTCTGGCCGGGCGCGGGCAAGCGGGAGATCGCCATCGACCTGATGCGCTTTTCCGCAGCGGCGCCGCGCGCGGTGATGGATTACCTCTTCGTCTCCGGCATGCTGTGGGCGAAGGGGGAGGGGTATCAGCGCTTCGACCTCGGCATGGCGCCACTGTCCGGGCTGGAGGCGCACCGCCTCGCCCCCGCGATGAGCCGGATCGGCGCCTTCCTGTTCGAGCATGCCAATGCCGTCTACGGCTTTGAGGGCCTGCGTGCCTACAAGGACAAGTTCCACCCGGTCTGGGAGCCGCTCTATCTCGCCGCGCCGAATGCGCGGGCGCTGCCCGGCGCGCTCGCTGATGTCGGCATCCTGACGAGCGGTGGCCTCACCCAGATGTTCCGCAAATAGGCACTCTTGCGCCCGGGCCCGGCCTCTGCCTTGATGGAAAGAAAACCGGGAGGATACGCATGGCGCGCTGGGAATACACGCACGGACTGAAGGATATCGGCAATGGCCTCTATGCCTGGCTGCAACCGGATGGCGGCTGGGGCTGGTCGAATGCCGGCCTGATCGTGGACGGGGACCAGTCGCTTCTGGTCGATACGCTGTTCGACATGCATCTGACGCGCGACATGCTGGGCGCAATGGCGGATGCCTCCGGGATCGGTGCGGAAAAGATCGGCACCATCGTCAACACGCACGCGAACGGGGATCATTGCCACGGCAATGGCTGTTGCCCGCAGGCGGAGATCATCGCTTCCGAAGCCAGCGCGAAGGAAATGGCGGAGATCCCGCCCGATGCGCTGGCCATGTTCAAGAAGATGGGCGGCCAACTCGGCCCCGGCGGCGCCTATTTCGCTGACATCTTCTCGCCGTTCGATTTTGCAGCCGTGGAAGAACGCCTGCCGACGCAGACTTTTACGGGCCGGATGGACCTGACAGTCGGTGACAAGGCGGTGGAGCTGCACGAGGTCGGCCCTGCGCATACGGGCGGTGACGTCATCGTCCATGTGCCGGCCGACAGGACGGTGTTCACCGGCGACATCCTCTTCATCGACGGCACGCCCTTGATGTGGGCGGGGCCGGTGCAGAACTGGATCAATGCCTGCGAGAAGATCATCGCCATGGAGGCGGATGTGATCGTTCCGGGCCATGGTCCGATTACGGACAAGGCAGGCGTGCAACGTGTGGCCGACTATCTCGCTTATGTCGACGCCGAGGCGCGCAAGCGCTTCGATGCCGGGCTCAGCGTGCGGGACGCGGCCCATGACATCGCCCTCGGCGACTATGCCCGCTGGGGCGATGCCGAGCGGATCGCCGTCAATGTCGACAGCCTCTACCGCGAATATCGCGGCGACGGGCAGGTAACCCCGGTGATGGAACTCTTCACCCTGATGGCGGAAATACGCGACGCGCAGCGAAAATAGGGGGCGCTGGTAGATCTGTCAGCATGCCTGCCTGTGCGCCGTGGATCAGATTGGTTTGAAAGTCAGTTCCACGCCGGCGCCTCGGCACACTGTATTGAGTGTGCAATGAAGTGTCCCTATCCGTTCAGCGGTAGACTGGTTTGACCGCATTGCTGGATCCCATTCAAGGATATTGATGTCGAATGATGCTTGCTTGATCAGTTCGCCGGTTATCAGGCATGCATACTTGTCAATGCACGGATAATTGCTGAGGTCCCGTGCCGCTCCACCCCATGGGTGAATCAGCCAATCCTCTTGATAGTTCGGCCCCAGCAGAAGGTCTGACGTGCCGTCATCATACACAATTTGGAGAATGACATCGGGCGCGGTGGATGCATCCAGAAGGGTCGTTCCCGTGTCCCAAGGTGTCTTGTCCGGTTTCAGCTCATCAACAGAGACGGTAATGATGACCGGCCAGCCTGCGCGTGACGGAGCGGGTATGATTGCGGGTTGGGGATTTTCAGCATCTGGCGGAGGGGCAGGGCGACTGGCTTCCGGTTGATCGGCAATGGAATCGCTCGATGCTGGGTCTTCGAGTTTGGTCGGCTCAACAGCTGTGTTGTCAGAAGATGCGGACGCTTTCTCAGTGGATCCGAACCGGTCAGCGAGTTGCAGGCCACCGAGGAGGAGAGACATGACGGCTGCAAGAGACCCAAGGATGATGTGTGGGCGTCTGAACAGGCGAGGCTGTCTCGCTTTCGGCATCTTCGGAATCCTTCATAAGTTGAAGGACCTTACATCTAGCGATTCGCTCCGGGAACCCATTTGATATCGTCCACGCCATTCCCGTTTGCGGCGCGGGCGGCGACGAACAGCCAGTCGGAGAGACGGTTGATGAAGGCGAGCGCTTCGGCGCTGACGGGTTCGTCCTCCATGGCGGAAAGCTCTGCCACTTTCCGCTCTGCCGTGCGGCAGAGGGTGCGGGCGACGTGCAGCTGCGCGGCGAGCGGCGTGCCGCCCGGCAGGATGAAACTGTCCAGCGGCGCGATGCTGGCATTCATCTCGTCGATTTCCTTTTCCAGCCGCTGCACCTGCGATTCGATGATGCGCAACGGGGTCCACTCCAGCACGCGGCCGCGTTCCGGCGTGGCAAGGTCTGCTCCCAGGTCGAACAGATCATTCTGTATGCGGCGGATCGCGCTCAGCATGTCGCCATCGGCATGCAGGGCCGCAACGCCAAGGGCGGCATTCACCTCGTCCACGCTGCCATAGGAAGCGACCCGCGGATGCCACTTCGCCACTTCCTCGCCAGTCGAGAGGCGCGTGTGGCCCTTGTCGCCGGTGCGGGTGTAGATCTTGTCGAGTTTGACCATGGGGTCCCCTCAGGAGTGTCAGAAGTGCCTCAGGAAAGTCAGAAATGAATGGCGCCGGCCATGAAGCCGATGATCACCAGAAGGGCGATCACGATGGCCTGCAGGAAGATGCGCATCCGCATCAGCTTGTTGGAACGGCTCGGCTGGTTGTCGTCGGTGCGCGCCAGGTTGGCGATGCCGAGGCCCAGCACGACCAGCAGGGCGGCCAGCGAGCCATAGAAGAGAATGGAAATCAGCAATTGCATGTCATGTCGCCTTTCCGGCCTTGAACTCATTCTAACATAGGCGCGTGCGCCGCCGGGGACAGGCGCGAAAGCGTCGCGCCCGGCTTTCGCTGGCTCAGCCGCCTGATTCGAGCCGGGCCGCCAAAGCCTCGATCCGCTCGGAAACAGCTGCCATTGCGTCTGCGGCTTTTTGTTCCGCCGCGGGGGAGGTGCCGCCCGTCCGCCGCGCTGCATCCAGTTCGTCCAGCAGGGCGAGCGCCGTGATCAGCAGAAGGCGTTCCTCGCCAATGTCGCCGACGGCGCTGGCAATGTGCTTCACCCGTGCGTCCAGCTGCTGGGACAGTGCCACGATGCGGGCTTCCTGTCCGGGGGCGCAGGCGATGGAATAGTTCCGGCCGCGCAGGGTGATATCGGCCTTGGCCATATCCCTATCCCTCCTTGCCGAGGGCTGCGCGCACTTCCTCAATGGCGGCGCCAAGGGCCGTGCTGGCTTCGTCGGCCAGGGCCTGCAATTCGGTTTCCCGGCCAAGCGAGGCGTCCAGCTCCTCAGCCAGTCTCTCCCGGTCGGTGATCAGGGCGGACATCTCGGCCGCGACCACGTCCGGATCGCCCGCGCGTGCCAGCAGGGTGTCGACGGCCCCCTCCAGGCGCCGGATGGCCGCATCGAGGCGGCGGGATTCACGGTCGATGTCGCTCATGTTTCAAAGGCTTAAACTCAATACGCAGCCGCGCCAAGCGGCTTGACGTAGCTGCAGCTATCTGGCCTAGCACACTTCCGGAGCGACTGAGGGAGATCAGCAGAATGGCTGTAACCAACCGGGACATGGCTAATGCCGTACGTGCCCTATCCATGGATGCGGTGGAAGCCGCGAAATCGGGCCATGTCGGCCTGCCGCTGGGCATGGCGGATGCAGCCACCGTGCTGTTCCGCAAATTCCTGAAATTCGACCCGGCAGACCCGGCCTGGGCAGACCGCGACCGGTTCGTTCTGTCGGCGGGCCACGGCTCGATGCTGATCTATTCGCTGCTGCATCTGACGGGCTACAAGTCCGTCTCGCGCGACGATATCCGCAATTTCCGCCAGCTGGGGGCGAAGACGCCGGGCCACCCGGAAAACTTTCACACGCCAGGCGTCGAAACCACCACCGGCCCGCTGGGGCAGGGCATCGCCACGGCTGTCGGCATGGCCATTGCCGAACGTCACCTCAACGCCCGCTTCGGCAATGATCTGGTCGACCACCACACTTACGTCATCGCTGGCGACGGCTGCCTGATGGAAGGCATCAGCCAGGAAGCCATCACGCTGGCCGGGCACCTCAAGCTCAACAAGCTGATCGTCCTGTTCGACGACAATTCCGTCACCATCGATGGCGGCACAGACCTGTCGGACAATACAGACCAGTGCGCCCGTTTCGAGGCCTCCGGCTGGATCACGAAGAAAGTGGACGGCCATGACGAGAAGGATGTCGAGGCCGCGCTGACCTGGGCGAAGAAGCAGAAGAAGCCGGTCATGCTCGCCGTGAAGACGATCATCGGCTACGGCGCCCCGAAAATCGCCGGCACGGGCAAGGCCCATGGCGGCCCGTACGGCGCTGAGGAAATCGCAGGCATCCGCGAAAACATCGGCTGGAAATACCCGCCCTTCGAAGTGCCTGCCGCGATCGAGAAGGCCTGGGCGAAAGCCGGGGAGCGCTCGAAGAAAGACCACGAGGCCTGGAAGAAGCGCCTCGCCGCGTCTGCCCAGAAGGGCGAGTTCAACGCCGCCATGGCTGGCCGCCTGCCGAAGAACATCGCCAAGGCGATCAACAAGCACAAGAAGGCCGTCGCCGAGGGCGGCGCCAAGAAGGCCACCCGCCAGTGGAGCGGTGAGGCCCTTGAAGTGCTGACCGGCCTGATCCCGGAAATGGTCGGCGGTTCGGCTGACCTGACGGGCTCCAACAACACCAAGACCAGCCATACCGACCCGATGACCCCGAAGAGCTGGGGCGGGCGCTATATCCATTATGGCGTGCGCGAGCATGCCATGGCCGCTGCGATGAACGGCATGGCGCTGCACGGCGGCATCCTGCCTTATTCCGGCACCTTCCTGGTCTTCGCGGACTATTCCCGCGCCGCCATCCGCCTCGGCGCCCTGATGGGCACGCGTGTCGTGCACGTCATGACGCACGATTCCATCGGCCTTGGCGAAGACGGCCCGACGCACCAGCCGGTGGAGCATGTCGCCTCTCTGCGCGCCATGCCGAACATGCTGGTCTTCCGTCCGGCAGACGGCGTGGAAACGGCAGAGTGCTGGGAAATCGCCATCGCCAACGAGACCGGCCCGTCCACAATGGCGCTGACGCGTCAGGGCGTTGGTCCGGCCCGCACAACGCACACGGATGAAAACCTGTCAGCCAAGGGTGCCTATGTCCTTTCCGACGTGAAAGGCGCGCAGGCCACCATCCTGGCGACGGGCTCCGAAGTCGAGATCGCGCTTGCTGCGCAGGCCCTGCTGGCCGAAGACGGCATCAAGGCGCGTGTTGTGTCCTGCCCGTGCCTCGAACTGTTCGAGAAGCAGCACGGCAATTACCGTAAATCCGTCCTCGGCACCGCGCCGCGCGTCGCCGTGGAAGCGGGTGTCCGCTTCGGCTGGGACCGCTGGATCGGTGAGGATGGCGGCTTTGTCGGCATGGACAGCTTCGGCGCCTCGGCCCCGTACCAGGAGCTGTACAAGAAGTTCGGCATCACGGCCCAGGCCGTCGCGGCCGAAGTGAAAAAGCGCATCGCCTGAGCCGCTTACCGGCCGGTATAATTCGCCCTCGGACGGATTAGCCGGCCGCTTGCCTGCTGCTCGATCGCGTGCGCGATCCACCCTGCCATGCGCCCGCTGGCGAAGATCAGGAAAGGTGCATCTTCCGGCAGGGAGAGCTGCACGGACAAGGCGGCGAGCGCCATGTCCACATTGGATGCCTCGCCGCTTGCCTGTTCGGCGGCCTTGATGGCGCGCTTCAGGGCAGGGGCGGGTTTCATCCAGCGGAGCAGCGCCGCCGCCCGCGGATCGCCCGCCGGATAGAGCGCATGGCCCACCGCCGGTATACGCTCGCCCCGCGCGGCCAGTGCGGCGAGCGCCGCCTGCGGCCCATCCTCCACAGCCCGCTTCAGATAGGTCAGCGCCCGCGCTGAGGCTTCGCCATGCAGCGGCCCGGTCAGTGTGGCGCAGCCCGCCAGCGCGCAGGCAGCCAGCGGCGCCCCGGTCGAGGCCGCCACCCGCGCCGCAAAGGTGGACGGGTTCAGCTCATGATCCGCCACCAGAACAAGCGCCCGGCGCAACAGGTCCGTCCCGCCGGGGGAGAGGCCCCAATGCCGCCCGAGGCGCTGGTGATAGAAGCCGCGTCCGCTCGTGCCTGTGACCGCGGTGCACCCGCCCGCCATCAGCTGTGCGCCTTCCTCGGCCAGCGCCGCGCTGCCACGCCCGAAACTTGGCGGATCGCTTGCCGCCTGCATGGCGAGGCAGGCGAGCAGACGCGCTTTTCCGGTCTCGCCGGCGGGTGCAACGGCGCCTGCCGCCCGGCTGGGAAAAGGGGCGGGTGCCTGCCAGAGCAGGGCGGCAACTTCTTCCAGCGTGGCATCGGCGGCGAGTTTCACGGCATCTTTTCCGCGATAAATCAGCTTGCCGTCCCGCACGGTCGTGATGGCGGTTTCCATCACCGGATCGCCCCAGGAGATGGCAGCGCTGGCGATAGCCTGCCGCCCCCGTCCGCTACGGCGGCGCTGTACCAGACCCGCAATATCTGCAGCGGAATAGACGCTGGCCCGCGGATCGTTTTCGTCCGGATGGGAGGCAATCAGCCCCCGGCTGACATAGGCGTACAGCGTCTGCGGTTTCACCCCCAGCGCGTCCAGTGCTTCTTCACGTCCGATCCAGCTCATATGTTGATTATATTGATCAAGATTGACGAAAGCCAGCCCCGGCGCGACATGAACGGCGAAATAATTGAAGGAGATCTCTCATGGATTCCGGTTTGGAAAATGTCGTTGCCGCTGAAACCGTCCTGTCGGATGTGGATGGCCAGAATGGCCGCCTCGTCATTCGCGGCTGGCCGGTGCAGCTGCTTGCCGCATCCATGGCTTATGAAGATGCTGCACACCTCCTCTGGCAGGGGTTCTTCGATGACCTGCCGGATGCGCAGGCCCTCGGCGCCCGCCTTGGCGCCGCGCGTGTGGCCGCGTTCGAGCTTGTGGACAAGATCCCGGACGGGCTGGACATCATCCGTTTCCTGCGCACCGGCTGGTCGCTTCTGGAAGACGATGAAAGCCTCGATTCCGCCATCCGCCTGGCGGCAGCAGGGCCGGTCTTCACCGCGGCTGCTGTGCGCCGGGAACGCGGGCAGGCCCCGATTGCGCCGGATGCGGACCTTTCCCAGTCGGCAGACTTCCTGAAAATGATCACCGGCAAAGTGCCAGGAGAGGCGGAGGCCCGCGCACTGGATGCCTATCTCGTTACCGTGTGCGACCATGGCCTGAACGCCTCCACCTTTGCGGCGCGCGTTGTTGCCTCCACGCGGGCGGGCCTCATCTCCGCAGCCATGGGCGGCATCTCTGCCCTGAAAGGCCCGCTGCATGGCGGCGCGCCGGGGCCGGTGCTCGACATGCTGGACGAGATCGGCATTCCCGAAAATGCGGAGAGCTGGATCGATGCCGCCCTCAGCCGGGGTGAGCGCCTCATGGGCTTCGGCCACCGGGTCTACCGGGTGCGGGACCCGCGCGCAGATGCCCTGAAGGCCGCCGTTGCGCGCCTGCCGGGCACGTCTGGCCGGATCGCCTTTGCCGACCATATCGAAAAGACCGTCCTCGGACGGCTGGCGAAGAAATATCCGAACCGGAAGCTGGAAACCAATGTGGAGTTTTCCACCGCGCTCCTGCTGGAGGCGCTCTCCATTCCGCGTGAGGCGTTCACCGCCACTTTCGCCTGCGGCCGTATCCTCGGCTGGACGGCGCATGCCCGCGAACAGATCGGCGAAGGCCGCCTCGTCCGCCCCCGGTCCGTCTACAAGGGCCCGGTGCCGGAAATGGCCTGATTGCCGCGCGACAGTATGGCGGCTTCCTCCGGAAAGGGGAGGCCGCCAGTCTGTCGTGGGCCAGTCTGCTATGG
The DNA here is from genome assembly GCA_041398445.1 of Hyphomonas sp. Classification (GTDB taxonomy): domain Bacteria; phylum Pseudomonadota; class Alphaproteobacteria; order Caulobacterales; family Hyphomonadaceae; genus Hyphomonas. Next base: position 17,151 of record JAWKUR010000016.1, read on the forward strand.
GGAGGACGGACCATGGCAGAGCTTTACTGGGTGAAACTGGCGCATCTTGCAGGATTTGCAGGCTGCCTTCTGGCCAGTTTCGTGAAGAACCTCACGCTCACCCGGCCAGTGATTTCAGGCGAAGCGCTCTCGCGCCTTCTGGTTCTGGACAAGGTGTCGGGTCTCTCTTCCGTCATTATTCTCGCCACCGGCATCTGGATGGCCGGCTGGCTCGCCAAGCCGACAGGCACCTATCTGGCCAGCCCGGTTTTCTGGTTGAAGGTCGGCCTGTTTGCGGCGGCTTCGGCGGCTGTCCTCTCAACCAAGCCTCTGCTGCGGCGGGCAAAGACGGCCGGGCAGTTTTCGCCGACACGCCGTGAGCGCCTGCTGCTGGTGTTCGATTTCAGCGCCATCGTCCTGATCGCAGCCCTTGGCCGTTGGGTCGCCACCTCGATTTAGCGGGAGGGGCCTGCTCTCTGCAGCGACGTGCTGCACGCCGTGCGCGTGTGGTCCGGCATAGTCCGTCATGATCCGCTGAAGTCCGGCTTAGTCATCTATAGTCATGACATAGTCCGGCCTGGTCATGCGCTAAACGTGCGGGGGCCGCCTTAGCTCGCCCCTAGTCCGAATTCAGCTTCCTGCACCGGACGGCACCCGCCGCGCCGGGCAAACGTGCTGGCTCAGGCGTCGCTGTCCGTGTCGACGTGGCGGAACAGGTCCAGCTGGCGCGGATCGACATAGCGGCGGCGGGACGGTTTCGTGCGGCCGCGGCGGAAATAGAGATCGTCCGTATGGTCCGCCGGTTCGGCCGGGGTCTCTTCCGCCTTCGGGGCCGGTTTTGCCGGCTTTTTCGGCACGATACCGGGTTCGGCCAGTTTCCACCAGGTCACGGCGACCACCGGATTGCCGTGCTCGTCCTCGTAGCGCTGCAAATGCCCATGGGCCAGCGCATCGGAGGGCGCGAACATGGCCGCGGCAGCTTCCTCCGAAACGGTCAGCCAGTCGGTGGCAAGTTCAACGACCTCAAGGCCGCCCGCTAAAGCCTTCGCCTCCGGCAGGGTACGCGCGGCCGGAGCCACCTTGGACAAGGCGGCGTCGATGGTTTTACCAAGGGGATAAGCGTGGCTCATAAGCCGCTGGAAGTAAGCGCTGCTTCGCTCGCCGTCCAGCCTGCATCCGCCGCTGCAGAAAGCCGCATCGCCGCCAGACGGGCGAGGCGCAGCGTCACCGCCTTGCGCCGGGCCGCGGAAAGCCGGTCGGTCGGGGCCTCCCGGATCACCGCTGCACCAAAGGCATCGGCCACGATCAGGCCCGCTTCTTCAGGGATCAGCTCCTGCGGAAAATCCCGGTCCACGGCGAACCAGAAACGGTCGCAGAAAGGCATGTATTCCGGCCATTTGGAGTCGGAGCGGAAATCCGGCACGCCGGACTTGATCTCCACCATCCACACATCGCCGCCGGGGCCGAGGGCGGCAATGTCCGCCCGGCGGTTGTTGGCCAGCGTCATTTCCTGAATGCCGCACAGGCCAAGATCCGCCAGCAGGCGCAGCGTACCGCGCGCAATCGCGGCGGCGCGGGCCAGGTCTGCGGTCGTGTCGGCGCTGTCAGCCACGGGAAGATCGTTCCTGTATTGTTCCGTCCACCCTAATCCTGCCCCGCCCGAGCGGTCAAGCCGGAGGCGGTGGCGGGGAAGGCGGCAGAACCTGAAGGTTCAGCCTGTGGCTCACCTCCATCCGCTCCTCGCGCACATAGCCGCGCGCCAGCACGTCCGTCCCCTCCGGCAGCTGGCAATAGGCGGCCGCGGCATTGGCGATTTCCAGCCGCACCGGACTGTTCAGCAGGGCCAGCTCACAGCTCGTCCGGAACGTTTCGCTGCCGGTCATGCCGGCCACTTTGCCCTGCACCAGCCGGAAGCGCTCAAAGCCCTCCGGCAAGGCGCTCGCGTCCGGCACGCGGTAGGCCTGTTTTGCCCACAGACCGCGTCTTTCCGTGCGGGCTTCGGCCTCAAGTTCCGGGAAGGCCTCGCTGCCGCCGGCAGTGTCCGGATAGATCCGCATACGCGCCCCGCCCCTGCGCAGCATTTCGGCGTTCAGCCAGAGGTCCGGCCCCAGCGCATCCATGGTGCGGACCTGCGCCAGCGCCCGGTCATACCGATCCCGCGTCAGGCCGGCATAGAACAGTTGCACTTCCCGGCCGAGGGTCATGTCCTCCAGCATCCGGCGGGCCTCTTCCTGGAAGGGTTCGCCCTCCCGGTCCTTGTAGGGGCGTGCAGGGGCCTCGATACCGGCCAGCCGCACGCTCTGCCCGGTATCCAGAACGAGGGCGTCACCATCCAGGATGCGAACCACCCGGCCGCGTTCGCCCGGCTCCAGCGCATCCAGCGGATGCGGTTTCGCACAGGCGGCCAGCAGGCCGAGGAGGAGGGAGAGGAAAACTCGTTGCATACCCGGAATGTCCTAGCATGCCCTTGCGCTGCCGCCAGCCACTCAAACCGGGTTCAACCCTCCGCCCAATTGCCTTATAGGTGCCCCGACGGTCCCGTAGCTCAGCAGGATAGAGCAACAGATTCCTAATCATAGGATCGTTCTTTCCCGACTTTCCCTCGGCCTCCCGGACAGACCGGTAAACACCTTAAAACCAAGGTGTTTGGACTATCCTGATGCACCCTGAACTCCTTGGTTTCCCTTTGAAGGTGCTACCAAGGAGCTACTTTATGCCTAGTCGGAAACTCAGCCAGTCAATTGTCGATAAGCTTCAAGGAACCGGAAGTGAGGTCATATATTTTGACCGCGAACTTGCGGGCTTCGGAGTTCGTATCGCGCCCAAAGGCACAAAATCGTACATTATTCAGAAGCGAATATCGGGACGAGAGCGCAAACACACCATCGGTCGAGCAAACATATTGAAATTTGCAGAAGCAAAGAACAAGGCACGTGTCCTGATTGGCGAAATTTCGTCCGGTTCCGACCCATTCTCGATCGAAGCGAAAGCGGTCACGGATTTTGATACGCTGTTCGAACGGTATCTTGTCGACCATGCGGAGAAGCTCAAGAAACGTAGGTCTTGTTTGGAAGATCGACGGCTAATCCAAAACCATTTGCTTCCTCGGCTGAGGGCGATTTCACCCGAAAAACTGTCACGCCAAAATGTGATTGATCTGAAACTCGATGTTGCTGGGGAGCTGCCAAAGACTTCCAAGAGCGCGACCAATATTCAGCGCGGTAAAGCCGACCTGAAAGGTGGGAAAATTACCGCGAACCGCTGTCTCTCGTTGTTGTCCAAGGTGTTCAATTTTGGAGCTGACAATGGGCTAATTGCGCGGACGGACAATCCGGTAAAGCGAATTCCAAAATATCCCGAGAAACGCCGTGAAGACTACCTGGGAATGGATGAACTCGCTTCATTGCGCGCTGCACTCCGCCGATCCAAAAAGTACAAGCTAGAACTGCGGAGCGCCATAGATGCAATTGAAGTGCTGATGCTCACAGGAGCCCGCCTAAACGAGATCCGACTTTTGAAATGGACAGAAGTCGATTTCGAAAAGTGCGAACTCAAAAAGCCCGATACAAAAACGGGTCCCCGAGAAATATTCATATGCCCGCGGACAAAAAATATACTGCTGCGCCGACATCGTAGTGCCAAGAAGCATGATGAATACGTGTTTGCCGGGATAAAAAAATCAAGCCCTGTTTCACTGGCCAAGCCATGGATGCGAGTTCGGTCACTTGCAAAGCTTGATCCAAAGTATTCTCTCCATACGCTTAGACATACGTTTGCTACTCAAGCAGCACTGCATGGAGTTTCAGCGCACCAAATTCAAAAACTTCTGGTGGTCTGCCTCCCGGAAAGTGGTCCATTATTTGAGTTAGTTCCGGCTTCAGATATGGAGCTGAGACATGGGCAAGAGATCAACGCCTGAAGAGATCATAGCGAAGCTGCGGGAGGTGGAGGTTCGCCTCGCGCGAGGCGAGACGACGGGTCAGGCCGTGCGAGCGATCGGGTGACCGAACAGACCTACTACCGGTGGCGCAAGGAGTATGGCGGCCTGCAGGTTGGCCAGGCCAAACGGATGAAGGAGATCGAGAAGGAGAATGCGCGCCTTCGCAAGGCGATCTCCGATCTCACGCTGGACAACCAGATCCTTCAGGAAGTCATCAAGGGAAAGTTCTGAGCCCTTCACGCAAACGCGAAGCGGTCGATCATGTGGTGGAGACGCTCGGCGCAACAGAGCGCCGGGCCTGCCGTGTGATCGGCCAGCATCGTTCCTCCCAGCGCAAACCGCGCGTGCCGCGTCAGGATGAGGATGTTCTGACAGCGGCCATCATCCACCTTGCCGAGCAGTTCGGCCGATATGGCTATCGCCGCATCACGGCCCTGTTGAGACGAGACGGCTGGCATGTGAACGAGAAGCGGGTGTATCGCATCTGGCGGCGTGAAGGGCTGAAAGTGCCGATGAAACAACCAAAACGCGGCCGGTTATGGCTGAATGACGGTTCGTGCGTGAGGCTCCGACCAGCACACAAGGGCCATGTCTGGTCTTACGATTTCGTCCAGGATCGCACCCATGACGGCAAGGTGTTCCGCATGCTGTGCGTCATAGATGAGTTCACCCGGGAATGCCTGGCGATCCGCGTCGAACGCAAGCTGAACTCCCGCGATGTCCTCGACACGCTGGGCGAGCTGTTCGTGCATCATGGCCCGCCGGAGCATATCCGTTCCGACAACGGCCCCGAGTTCATCGCCATCGCCCTGCGCGAGTGGCTCCAGCGCATCGGCGTGAAGACGCTCTATATCGAACCGGGAAGCCCATGGGAAAACGGATATTGCGAGAGCTTCAACTCCAAGCTTCGCGACGAGTTGTTGGCGAGGAAATCTTCTTTGATTTGCGCGAGGCGAAAGTCCTGATCGAAACTTGGCGACGCCACTACAACACCGCGCGCCCACACTCTTCTCTGGGCTACCGGCCGCCTGCGCCACAAACCATCTTGCCCGCGGCGTTCATACCGCCTTACTGTGTGGATGTAGCGGCATGAACGCCGCTACGTGGAAACCGCCGGACTAACAAAACCGGTGGACCACCCCTGTGGGGCAGACCAATCTGACCATCGAATATTCGCCGTAACCATGCACCAAATAATCTTTCGATTCGAATTCGGACCGAGCAATTTTTTGATGGCGTCAGCGATGTTTCGCTTGTTTGAGTCAAGCTTTGACAACGCCCCTTCCATTGACTTCTTGGTCGGCTTTTCAGCCGACTTGCATTCCGCAACAATAACTGTGTCGGTATCAGCAGCCAAAACGTCGATCTGTTGCGATGACTTTTTGCCGTCGGCACCGGTAACCGTGATGTAGAAATTGCGTCCAATGTTGAGCTTCTCAAAACCCAAGAGATAGAGAATTGACCAAAACCTATTCTCTAGAATTTCATCGTGCTGTTTTGGGCGCCTGAGTTTGATCCCAGACTTTAAGGTGCGATCAAACTCCCACCCCTTAGATTTCTCTTCTTCGACTATCGCTGCCGGGACGGTCTGAAAATCATAAAGCTGCTTTCTCTTTTTGTATTCAGCGATGCGAGCTGCACGACTCTCAGCCAGGCGAGTCTGATCCAATTCTGCAATTTCAACGACTTGGCTCAATAGTGCCCCCCCGCTTGTCCACAGGCATATATTTTCAATCCTGTAACAATTGCTGCATTCCTTGCGGGAGTAAAGATGCACGTCCAAGTGGAGCATACGTAGTGCGCAGCTTCAGAGCGAATGAGGTATCGAAAGTGGCTGGTGGGCTGCTTTGTGTTTCTTTGGGCCGTTGCCGCTACCAGATTGCTACTTTGAAACATGCGAGAGACTCGCCTATAATGCAGGGGCGGTTTCATACTGCACTGGTTTTGCTGGTTTTTCTTGGCAGAGATCCCGTAGCTCAGTCGGATAGAGCGACAGATTCCTAATCTGTAGGTCGTGAGTTCGAATCTCGCCGGGATCGCCACTTTTTCCGACAGCTGGTCCCCTTGCGTCAGTCTTGAATGCGCGGGCGTTGGCCTTAGTGCTGGGCCGGCACAAGAAGACAATCGGCATATATCGGGGGAAGATCTTGGATCCTTATTTCTATCTGAAGGGCGACACGGCGACGGCAACACCTAATGGCTCGGGGCCCTGGGATCCGTCCATGCTGCATGGCGGCGCGCCGACCGGACTGATCATGAGCATCGTCGAGGCGCTGCCGTCCGAAGTGCCGATGTCTGTGACGCGCCTGACGGTGGACCTTCAGCGCCCGGTGCCGGTGGGTGAGCTCGACATCCGCACTACCGTGACACGGGAAGGGCGGAATATTCAGACCGCGGAGATCAAACTCCTGGCCAATGGCAAGGAAGTTGTTCGTGCGAGTGCCTTGAAGATCCGCAAGGAGGATCTGGAGCTGCCGCCGGAAGCGGCCATGCCGATGATCGCGCATGAGGTTCCGGAGACCCGTTTCGAATTCCCGCGCGCTGTGGGGTTCAATGAGGCGGTCGACCTGCGGCTTGACCCGTCGGGCGGGCCGGACTGGGCGGCAAGAGCGGTCTGGTTCCGGATTGAGCGTCCATTCTTCGATGACCGCGCGACAACCTCGCTGATGCGTGCGGCGGCAACGGGCGATTATTGCAACGGGTTCGGATCCACGCTCGATTTCCAGCACTGGACCTATATCAATGCCGACCTGACGCTGCATTTCGCACGCGAGCCGGTAGGGGAGTGGATCCGGCTGGCCGCAAATTCCTGGATCAGCCCGGACGGCCGCGGGCTGGCCTTCGGCGAATTGTCGGATACGCGCGGGCCGTTCGGCCGGGCTGTTCAGTCGCTGGTGATCGCGAAGCGCTGAAGTCTCTCAGCGCTTCGGCCCCTGTTCCGGCTTAGCGGGTCGGGACCGGGGCATCGCCCGAATAATCGTAGAAGCCCCTGCCGACCTTGCGGCCAACCCAGCCGGCTTCGACATATTTCACCAGCAGCGGGCACGGACGGTATTTGGTGTCAGCCAGGCCATCGTGCAGCACCTGCATGATGGAGAGACAGGTGTCGAGGCCGATGAAGTCTGCCAGCGTCAGCGGGCCCATCGGATGGTTGGCGCCGAGGCGCATGGCTGTGTCGATGCTCTCCACATTGCCGACGCCTTCATAAAGGGCATAGACGGCCTCGTTGATCATCGGCACCAGGATACGGTTCACGATGAAGGCCGGATAGTCTTCGGCATTGGTGACCGTCTTGCCGAGGCGGCGGGTGAACTCCATGGCGACGTCATACGTGCCCTGGGCCGTGGCGAGGCCGCGGATCACTTCCACCAGTTTCATCACGGGCACGGGGTTCATGAAGTGCATGCCGATGAACATTTCCGGCCGGTCGGTAACCGAGGCGAGGCGCGTGATGGAAATGGATGAGGTGTTGGTGGCCAGGTAAGTCTTGGCCGGGACGATCTCGCAAATGGAGCGGAAGATCTGTTCCTTCACTTCGCGCTTTTCAGTGGCCGCCTCGATCACGAGGTCATCGTTTTCGTGCGTCTTGATCGAGGTCGATGTCGTGATCCGCTTCATCGCGGCCTGCACTTCGTCCGGTGTGAACTGTTCGCGGGCGACCTGGCGGGCCATGTTCTTTTCGATCGCGTCGAGGCCGTGCTTGAGCGCGTCCTCGGAAATGTCCGTCATCACGACATCATAGCCGGCAAGGGCGCAGACATGGGCGATGCCGTTGCCCATCTGGCCTGCGCCGATCACGCCAATGGTCTGAAGATTCGTCATCCGGTCTCACCCTGCGTCTTTTTCTGAACTGTGTGACATATCCTGTTTGTGCAGTGCGTCAAAGATCAAGTGCGCACCTCAGGCGAGGCGCTGGCTGAGCGGCGAACCGGGCGGACATGTTGTTTCCGGACAACAAAAAGCCCGGCACAGGCCGGGCTTTTCACGTTCAGGATGATCCGGTTTCTCCTAGAGGGCGCCGGTCAGTTCCGGCACAGCAACGAAGAGGTCTGCGACCAGGCCGTAATCGGCAACCTGGAAGATCGGAGCTTCTTCATCCTTGTTGATGGCGACGATGACTTTGGAGTCCTTCATGCCGGCAAGGTGCTGGATGGCGCCGGAGATGCCGATGGCGACATAGAGTTCCGGTGCGACGATCTTGCCGGTCTGGCCGACCTGATAGTCGTTCGGGGCATAGCCTGCGTCCACAGCGGCGCGCGACGCACCGACAGCGGCGCCGAGCTTGTCTGCCAGCGGGAAGATGACTTCCTGGAACTTCTCGGCGGAGCCAAGGGCACGGCCGCCGGAGACGACACGCTTGGCGCCTGCGAGTTCCGGACGATCGGACTTCACCATTTCTTCCGAAACGAATTCCGATTTGAACGGGCCAGCCGGAGCAGCGACCGTCTCGACCGAAGCCGAACCGTCATTGCCGGCAGCTTCGAAAGCGGTGCCGCGAACGGTGACAACTTTCTTCGCGTCGGAAGATTTGACCGTCATGATGGCGTTACCGGCATAGATCGGACGCTCGAACGTGTCGGCATCAATCACATCGGTGATTTCGGAGATCTGCATGACGTCGAGCTTGGCGGCGACACGCGGCGCCATGTTCTTGCCAGCCGTCGTTGCCGCGAAAAGCACGGCGTCGTAGCCGCCCATCAGCGGGACGATCAGGGCTTCCATCGGCTCAGCGAGCTGTTTGGCAACGCTGGCGCCGTCGGCATGGAGCACTTTGCGCACACCAGCCACTTTCGCAGCTGCAGCGGCCACGTCGCCAGCGCCTTCACCGGCAACGAGGATATCCACATCGCCGCCGAATTTGGCAGCAGCGGTCACGACCTTGTTCGTAGCGTCCGAGAGGGCCGCATTGTCGTGTTCAGCAATTACGAGCACAGCCATATCAGATGACTCCTGCGGTTTTCAGTTTCGACACGAGGGTGGCGACATCCTCGACCTTCTCACCAGCCTGGCGCACCGGCGGTTCGGTGACCTGGACGACGCTCAGGCGCGGGGCGATGTCGACGCCGTAGTCGGCCGGGGCCTTCTCGACGATCTCTTTCTTTTTCGCCTTCATGATGTTCGGCAGCGAGGCGTAGCGCGGCTCGTTGAGGCGCAGGTCGACCGTCACGATGGCCGGCAGGGCCAGCTTCACGGTCTGCAGGCCACCGTCGACTTCGCGGGTCACGGTCAGCGCATCGCCATCCTTCTCCAGCTTGTAGGCGAAGGTGCCTTGCGGCCAGTCGAGCAGAGCCGCCAGCATCTGGCCGGTCTGGTTGGAGTCGTCGTCGATGGCCTGTTTGCCGACGATGACGAGGTCCGGCTTTTCTTCCTCGACCACTTTGGCCAGCAGCTTGGCAACGCCGAGCGGCTCAACCGTTTCGTCGGTCTTGATCAGGATGCCGCGGTCGCCACCCATGGCCAGCGCCGTGCGGATGGTTTCCTGTGCCTGTTGCGGACCGATGGAAACAATGACGATTTCCGTGGCGGTTCCGGCTTCTTTCAGGCGGACAGCCTCTTCGACGGAGATTTCGTCGAACGGGTTCATCGACATCTTCACATTGGCGAGATCGACCCCGGTCTTGTCCGGCTTGACGCGGACTTTCACGTTGTAATCGATCACGCGTTTGACGGGCACGAGGACCTTCATGAGCAGCGCTCCACACGTTTCGAGGGATTGGACTTATAAGATGGGCGTTGCCTACAGGCACTGAAAAAGTTTCGCAAGGTTGACGTTGACGTAAGTGTCAAATTGGCGCGCTAATTTCTGGTGTTTTCTGGCCTGTGATGGTGCGATTTCTGCAATATGCTACCTCGATGACACGATCTGGACTGCTCTTCAGCATAGTTTTTGCCGTAACTCCGTTCCTTCCAGCGGCTGCGGAGGGCATCGGCCTGGTCGATCCGGGCCTCTATTCGGTCACCACCACGATCGAGACCGATATGCAGGATCCGGGCACCGGCACGCTCGTCGAGACCTGGGCCGAGCCTTATGCCGGGGCAGCCTGTCTGGAGGGGGAGGCGGCCCGGCGGGTTTACCCTGACACTTTCATCGATCCGCGCTGCCAGGTCTCCAATCTGCGGGCCGATCCCTATGGTGAGGCATATGACCTGGCCTGCCTGTTTCCGGAGGGCCTGCTGAGCGGGACCGGCACGCTGGCCGTGGATCCGACCCGGCCGACTGAGTTCAGCCAGCGCTTCACCTTGCGCGGTGACGGCTATGTCGCAGCCCAGCGGGTCAGCATAAAGGGCCGCCTGGTGGGCGCGTGCCTGCCAGATAGCCTCGCGGCCGGGCCCCAGATGCAGTGACTAAGTAGAAACCGCAATTGGCAATTCCTCCCGGCTCTCTGACATGCCATAGAGACGCCGCAACTTACCGGAGGACATTCATGTCGCACACGCCCCACGAACTCACCGAGGAATTCCCGGAACTGGCCGAGAAGTACCACGAGCTGAAAACCACTGACGCGCACTTCGCCAAGCTCGCCGATGAGTATCATGAGCTGAACCGCCAGATTCACCGCATCGAGACCGATGTGGAACCGGCAAGCGACGAGCATCAGGTCGAGCTGCGCAAGCAGCGCATGGCTCTGAAAGACGAAATCTACGCGCTCCTGAAAGCGTAAGTCCTGACCCGGCAAGGCCGGGGCAAATGGGCTGCCTAGGTAGAATCCCGAATGGGCCGGGGTGTTTCTGTCTGCCAGTAAGACTTGGAAGACAGAAACACCGGATCCGGGGGGATGCCGCATGTCCCATTTGCCACTTGGCCTTGTCGGAGATTTTCCCGAAACCGCTGCCCGTATTCTGGAACTGGACGGCGAAGCGGGCGATTTCCTCCTGCTGGCAGAGGCCTATGAGGCGATCACGGCGGAACTCCAGGAAATCGAATGTGGCATTGAGCCTGCCTGTCAGGCCTATATGGCACAGCTGCGCCGCCAGCGTGATGTTCTCCGCGAAACCTTGTTTGCCCGGTTGAACGCCTGATCTCAGCGCCAGAGCTGGGGCTGGGCTTCCTTCACATTTTCCCGGCAGCCTGTGTCCCATGGATAGAGGCCGTCGATCAGGCCGGGCCAGACGATCTGGACCAGGGCCGGATGGCCGCCATGCCCGTTCCGCGTCCATAGCCAGTCGGCCAGCACGGCGTATTTTTCGAATGCCTCGTCATGCGACACCTTGCGGGCGGTGCAGTCGAAATCCTCGTGCAGCCCCTTCCAGACCTGACCGTCTTCCAGCTTCCGGCCCGCCTTAATCTGGGCGTAGACGCTGGCCAGCATGTCGTACATCACATCCCGGTGCAGGCCGAAGACAATGAATTCCGGCGCGTTCAGTGTCTGCGAAAAGCCGACCGTATACGTGTAGTTCGGCGTTTCCAGTTCCGGATCGAACCGGTGCGCAGCATACCAGCCATGGGCCTCGACACTGTCCAGGATGCGCTTTTCTTCATCGGTCACGATACAGCCCGCCATGGGGGAATGACGCGCTGTGCCGCCGTCCGGGTCAAGCTGAAACCCTTCAGATGACGGAGATTTAAGCATGACAGGAAATTCATGCGAAGGCGCGCCCAGCACGCTTGCCCGGCGCGGCGGGTGCCGTCCGGTGCAGGAAGCTGAATTCGGATTTGGGGCGTGCCTAGGGCGGACCACGCACGTTTAGCGCATGATCAATCCGGACTATGTCATGACTATAGATGACTAAGCCGGACTTCAGCGGATCATGACGGACTTGGGTGGACATCACGCGCACGGCGTCGACAACATCGCTGCAGACAGCAGGACGCTCCCATCGCGGGATACTTGGCGCTTCATAAGTGTAGAGATCATCGGGCGGTGGCGGATCGGACATCTGGACGAAACGGATGTTCCCGAACCTGTCCACCGCCATCAGCGCATCACGTCCCGTTTCCGTGTGCCACCGGGCGACACGGAGCAGGTTCCAGACCAGCCAGGGCCAGAAGAGCGGCCAGACAAAGTCGAAATAGATGCGGAGCTGCGGATGCATGCCCCGGAGGATGAGACATCAACCTGTGCGGTTGGATTCATGCGCCCTCACGCCTCGCATTATCCTGCGTACATTGCAGGTTGATGCCGGGAAGGGGGGTGGACAGGCGGCCGCCTCTCTCCCTAATCGGCGGAGGCGGGATTGTGCGTTTCGACGAAAGCCGCAACGGCCTCAAGTGTTGCAATGCGGGCAGGCGAGGTCGCCAGCCAATGATCGCTATGCGGCAGTTCGAGCAGTTGCACCGGTTTGCCTGCGGCTTCGAGGGCAGATTTCATGCGCCGGCTCTGTTCCAGCTTGACCACCGTGTCGTCATGTCCGTGCACCAGCAGGACCGGCGCAGTGAACGCATCGGCATTCCAGGCCGGGGAGGCGGCTTTCAATTTGGCCCGTTCGGAATCGAGGTCGCCGATACTGGCGCTCCAGTATTCGTACTCATAGCTGTATGAGCCGAGCCCATTGTCGATGCGGATGTCATCCAGCATTTCGGGCAGGTCCGACACAGGCGCGATGGCCGCGACGCATTTGTACCGGTCCGGCGTGAAGGCGCCCCCGGCAAGCGCGGCAAAGCCGCCATAGCTGGCCCCGACGATGCAGACGCGGTCCTTGTCGACCCAGCCGATGTCAATCAGCGCGTCCAGGCCTGCGGTCACATCCGCCTGCATCAGGCCGCCCCACTCGCCATGGCCGGCGCGCTCGAAATCCTGTCCGAAACCGGAGGAGCCGCGGAAGTCAGGCTGCAGGACCAGATAGCCGCGGCTGGCAAAATACTGGGCCATCCAGTCAAAACGGATGGAGTCATAGGAGGCCGGCCCTCCATGCGGCATGACAATGGCGGGCAGGTTGCTCTCCGCATCGCCTGCAGGCCATGTCACAATGGCAGGAATGCCGAGCCCGTCCGTGGCCGGGTATTCGATCGTCTGCATCTGGCCAACCCATTCAGGCGCAATGTCATAAGATTTGGCCAGTTGGGACAGACGGCCCGCAGCCGGGTCGAACAGGTAATAGGATCCGGTTTCCACGCCGCCCGAGATTCTCAGGACAAAACGGCTGAGGTCTGCCGACCAGTCCGTGATCAGCAGGCTGAATTCCGGCATCTTCTCCTGCAGTGTGTCGAACGCGGCTTGCAGGCCGGGGTCTGAAAATGTGTAGGAGGGCTGGAGCCCGGCATAGCGCACGCCGAAGACATGGCGGTTATCGTCTGCCAGAACCTGCGCGACATCGGCGCCCTGTTTCGAATAGGGCGTCGGGGAAATGTTCCCATCGAAATCGAGGGCGTAGAGCACGGTTTCATCCAGGTCTTCGGTCAGGCCGCCGGAGACAAGAATGGCGGATTCGTCTTGTGTCATGCCAACAAGGTCAATCGCGCGCCCGCCGATATAGCGGCTGTCTTCGGGATCGCCGGAATAGACGGTTTTCCAGCTGCCGGACTTCTTGCTGTAGATGGTTTGCCGGTTCAGCTTGCTGTCATAATCCTCCCGGGCAATCACCGTGCCATCCCCGGAAACGACCCAGTCGATCGCGTACTCATACTTGGCGCGGGAGCCTGATTGCATACGGGACGATTGCCGGTCGCCTTCGAACACGCGCACGCGGCCTGAATCGAGCTTCACGCGAAACACGCTGGACCCGTATCCGGATGCCCCGGCGGCCACGGAGTTGAGGGCGGAGTTGCGCGCAGCATAGGTGAAGGTCGGGATCAGGATCTCGCCGGATTCTTCCAGGAAGCCGATGACGCGGCTCGCATCCACGCCTGGAACGAGGCTGCTTTCATCTTCGAGCAGCTGGTAGACCTTGCCGCTGGCGACATCGAAGATGAAACCGAAACCGTATTCGAACTGGCCCGTATAATCGTAAAGCGCTTCGGTGACCGAGGCGCGCAGCAGGACATAATCGTCGCCCAGGAAGTCTACCGAGAGCGGTTTGAAGTTTTCCACCCGGAAGCCGGTCTGCAGGTCGCCTGCAATGTCGCGGACAAGAACATAGTCGCCCTGCGGGTCATGACGCAGCATGGCGATGCGGGTGGCATCGTCGGAAATCGCCACTGAGCTGATTTCAGGCAGCCGCCCATAGGTTTCAAGCGATGGCGGTTGTTCCGCATGTGCCGGTTGGAAGAGGGCAGCCGGCAGGATGGCCAGCAGGCATAATACGGCACGGACAGAGAGCATGGGCATCTTCCTGAGGTTGAACCTCATGAGAGAGACCAGTCCCCGCAAGGGAGGTCAAGCGCCGGATCGCCATTCCACGCAAGATGGCGTGCCTGCACCTGTTTCGGGCGTTTGCAGGCGATGCCCTGCCGTTGCCGCGGGCGTTATTCAGCGCCCCAGGGGGCGGGGGGCGGATCGACGGGTTTGGATGTGTCGAATTCCACGCGGAAGAAGCGGCCGGGGCGTTCCAGTTCATAGGCGAACAGGCTGTGCGAGGGACGCACTTCCACGGCCCAGACATTCTCCTTCGACTGAGGGATGCCTAAGACATCGAACAGGGCCTTTGTCGCCTCGTCTGCTGGGAAGTTCAGGCGGCTGCCGCTGAAGCGGTCGTCGCGCGCGCCGCCATATCCGGTCAGTACGTCGAGGATGCCGTTTGCGTGACGGTGCTCGTGACGCAGGGCGAGGCGGTCGCCCTCCCGGTGGATCACCCAGACGCGGGACCGGTCTTCGCCGACATGCAGGGGTATGCGCACCTCGTTCTTCGTGCAGGACCGGACATGCATCACGATGCGTTGCGCACGCCAGGGATCGTCCTGCAGATCCTCGCTGACGATCCTGCCTTCGAAGGCCTTGCCGCAAAGGGCGTTCAGCCGGTGCATGAACTCCGATTCCTGCAGGGTCGGCTGGCTGCACGCAGTCACGAACAGCGTGGCGGCCATGAAGAGAAGCGCGCGCACCGGGACGGTCCTAGTGGCGGAAGTGGCGCATGCCGGTGAACACCATGGCAAGGCCCGCTTCGTCGGCTGCGGCGATCACGTCTTCGTCGCGGATGGAACCGCCCGGCTGGATCACGGCGGTGGCCCCGGCAGAGGCAGCCTGCAGCAGGCCGTCCGGGAAGGGGAAGAAGGCGTCGGAAGCGGCCACGCAGCCCTTGGTCTTCGGCTCTGCCCAGCCTGCCACTTCAGCAGCATCCTCAGCCTTGCGGGCGGCGATGCGGGCGCTGTCGATGCGGCTCATCTGGCCTGCGCCGATGCCGACGGTGGCGCCGTCTTTCGCATAGACGATCGTGTTGGACTTCACATGCTTGGCAACGCGCCAGGCGAACAGCATGTCTTCCAGTTCCTGCTCGGTCGGGGCTTTTTTCGTCACGACTTTCAGGTCCGCTTTGGTGATGCGGCCAAAGTCACGGTCCTGCATCAGGAAGCCGCCGGCGACGGTCTTGATGAAGCGGCCGGAGGCGGCCGGATCGGGCAGGCCGTCCGTGATCAGGAGGCGGAGGTTCTTCTTCTTCGCGAAGATCGCCTCGGCGGCCTCATCGGCGCCAGGGGCGATGACGACTTCGGTGAAGATCTGCGAGATCTCTTTCGCGGTCTCTTCGTCGAGGGCGCGGTTGAGGGCGACGATCCCGCCGAAGGCAGAGGTCGAGTCGCAGGCAAGCGCGGCGCGGTAGGCCTCGATGATGCTGGAGCCTTGCGCGACGCCGCAGGGGTTCGCGTGCTTGATGATGGCGACGGCGGGCGTTTCCGCGCCCAGTTCGCCGATCAGCTCATAGGCCGCGTCGGTGTCGTTGATATTGTTGTAGGAAAGTTCCTTGCCCTGCAGCTGTTTCGCCGTGGCGACGCCGGGGCGCTTCTCGCCGGTGACGTAGAAGGCAGCCTTCTGGTGCGGGTTTTCGCCATAGCGGAGGCTCTGCTGGAGCTTGCCGCCGAGGGCGGTCCAGTCCGGTGCGGTCTCGCCCAGCTGCTCGGCATACCAGGAGGAGATCGCGGCGTCATAGGCGGCGGTGCGGGCATAGGTTTTCGCGGCGAGCTTGCGGCAGAGCGCAACGGAGACTTCGCCGTCATTGGCGTCCATTTCAGCGAGGACGGCATCGACATCGCCGCCATCGGTGCAGACGGCCACGAAGGCGCCGTTCTTGGCGGCGGCGCGCAGCATGGCCGGGCCGCCAATGTCGATATTCTCGATACAGGTATCGAAGTCCGCGCCGGAGGCGACGGTCGCCTCGAACGGGTAGAGGTTCACATAGATCAGGTCGATGGCGCCGATGCCGTGGGTCTCGGCGTCTTTCACATGGCTCGGATTGTCGCGCAGGTAGAGGAGGCCGCCATGCACGGCCGGGTGCAGCGTCTTCACGCGGCCATCCATCATTTCCGGGAAGCCGGTGAGGTCCGCGACATCCTTCACGGCGAGGCCGGCTTCTTTCAGAAGTTTCGACGTGCCGCCGGTGGAGACGAGTTCCACGCCCTTCTCAGCGAGCTTTTTCGCCTGTTCCACAAGGCCGGTCTTGTCGGAAACGGACAGGAGGGCACGGCGAATACGGACGGGGGCTCCGCTGGCGGCGTCAGACATGGGAAATTCTCCAGGATTTCGTTGCCGCGCGGGGTAGCACGGCAGGGCAGCGCGTCAAGCGATGTCCTTGAGGGCTTTTGCAGCGCGTTCCTCACCGTATTCCGGCACCATCATGCCCAGCATGCGTAGGGCGTCGGAGCGTTCACGGCGGCTGGCCGCTTCGATCAGCGTGGCGAGCTGCTTGTCGAACAGTTCCGACGTGGGTGTCCGGCTGACCACGCGCAGGACGCCGTCTACGTGCGTGTCGGTGACCGTTTCGTGCTCGTAGGTCAGTGCCTCGTGCATCTTTTCGCCGGCGCGTAGGCCCGTGGTCGTGATCTCGATATCGACACCGGGGATCAGGCCCTTGAGGCGGATCAACGTCTCGGCGAGCTGGAGGATCGGCATGGGTTCGCCCATGTCGAGCACGTAGAGGTTGGACCGGCCGTTCTCGTGCTGCATGGCGCCGGCCTGGAGGACGAGGGCGGAGGCCTCTTCCACGGTCATGAAGTAGCGCGTGACGCCCGCATCGGTGAGCGTGACCGGGCCCCCGGCGGCGATCTGCTTTTCGAACAACGGCACGACCGAGCCCGACGAGCCGAGCACGTTGCCGAACCGGACCATGGCAGCGGCCATGCCGGATTCCTCGGCAATGCGGGCGATGGCAATCTCGGCGAGGCGCTTGGTGGCGCCCATCACGTTGTCGGGGTCCACGGCCTTGTCGGTGGAGATGAAGACGAAGCGTTTCGCACCGATGGCAGCGGCCGCGCGGGCACAGTTCACGGCGCCGGACACGTTGGTCAGGATCGCTTCGCAGACATTGCGTTCCATCAGGGGGACATGTTTCAGCGCGGCGGCATGGATCACGATGTCAGGCTGGGCGTTCTGGAAGATGTCGCGCATGCGCTGGGGATCGCGGACATCGCCAAGGCGCGGGAAGATCTTCAGGTCCGGGAACCGGTTCGTCAGTTCCATGTCGATACTGTAGAGATTGTACTCACAGGAATCGATGATGGTCAGCTGTTGCGGCTTCAGCGAGGCAACCTGACGGGCAAGTTCGGAGCCAATCGTGCCGCCGCCGCCGGTCACCAGCACGCGGGCGCCTTCAATGGCGGCGCGCACGGGGGCGATGTCCAGCCGGCGTTCCGGACGGGCCAGCAGGTCTGCCGGGCGGACCGGTTCCATCACCTGGGCCGCCTCGTCGCCGGACAGGGCCATGATTTCCGCGCCATGGGCCGATGTGGTTTCCAGGATCCGCATCATCCTGTTGCGGTCGCGCGCGGCGCCGGTCACCGCGACCCAGGGCGTATGGCCATAGCGCACGGACAGGATGTCGATCACATTGGCCAGGTCTTCCAGCCCGCCCATGATCGGCACGCCGCGGATGGCGCGGCCGGGATCGTTGCCCTCGGTGTCGATCAGGCCGAGCAGGCGGAAGTTCTGGGTTTCGGTCGGCGTCTGCAGGCGGCGGATGACGCCGATACAGCTGGCCACGTCGCCGATCAGCAGGATCGGCTTGGCATTGCGGGCTACCGGGCTGAAGATCTGCAGCGGTTTGTGCGTGGACCGTGACAGTGCCACCATCCGGCCGGAGAACAGGACAATCGTCCAGATCAGCAGGGCCGTCAGCAGGGTGCCCCATGGCTGTGACAGGGTGCCGTTCAGCAGGCCGGCGACTGGCAGGTAGAGCAGGCCGGAGAGGGCAATGCCCTGAATGATCCGCACGGCATCCGGCCAACCGATATGGCGCCAGACCTGCGTGTGGATGCGCAGAATGAGAAAGCCCACGGCCACAGCCGCGGTAAACAGGATCGTGCTGCTGGCCGAGGAAACAATCGGGAAGGCGCCGCGCGGCTCGCCCGTCCACCAGAACAGGAAATTGGTGAGCGCCATGGAGAAGGCGGCGGCGCTGAGGTCAAACCCCAGCGTCAGGAACATGGCTCTGCGGGCAGCACGTTGAGGCGTCATGCACTCGGTTCCTTCACGAAAGCCCAGCGGACGCAATTGGGCGGCTCGGTTCCGTCACTATTCGGATCCGCGAAGCCCGCAATCACAATTTGCTCGGGGCGCTCAACCACGCCTCGGGCGAGATAGGCCGTCCGTTCGAGTCTTGCTCCTTCATGACTCGTTTTGAAACGCCAGACAGCCCCATTTTCGCAGATCAGGCGAATTGCATCTTTTCCCATCATCGCTGTCACGGTCGGGTGCAGATGGAACCGGATCTCGAAATTGATGAACTTCCGCTCTTCCGAAGGCGCCTGCGAAATCGGCCGGACGAGCGAGTCCTCGCCGGCGAGACGCCCCCCGTCGCCCGCCATGAACAGGCGCCGCCTGTGCAGGAGGCCATGGGCTGCCTTGTAGCCGCCATGCTGGGCATCCAGCCAGATTTCGTCCGCCTCTTCGAGCCGTTTGGCGAAAATGCCTTCCGGCCCGCTGGCCGACAGCAGGCGGGTTGCCTCATTCAGCGTAAACGTGCCGGAATCGCGGCCTGAAAGGATCAGCGTGGAGTGCGCGCTGGTGC
Organism: Hyphomonas sp.; assembly: GCA_041398445.1. GTDB lineage: Bacteria > Pseudomonadota > Alphaproteobacteria > Caulobacterales > Hyphomonadaceae > Hyphomonas. The sequence goes on from JAWKUR010000016.1 coordinate 36,100, forward strand.
GGCGCACGGCGGCCTGCCAGTCGATATTCACTTCGGCGCTGAAGCCGCAGGAGGTGACAATGCGGGATGAGCCGTCGGACAGTTCGAAGCCGAGTGCCCCGGCATGGGCCTGGTCGCCAAAGGGCAGGCCGGGCGCTTCGCCGCAATCAAGCACGAGGCGGAGGCCGTTCTTCTCCAGCTTCTGGAAGCCGGACTTTGGCGCGAAGGTGAAGCGGCGCGGCGGTGCGGGCAGGCGGGAGAGGGCCGCCTCGACAACTTCCGGGCGCGATTCGTCGCCATCATTGAACGGGTTCAGGGCGCCATCGCCGGACTGGAAGAAGGCCAGCATCGCGCCCATGCGCGGGATCCATTTGCCAAAATAGTCCGGCGCCTCGAGGCCCGCCCGGTTCAGCAGGTCTTCCAGCGTCTGCATGTGCAGAAGGCAAAAGAGAAGACGCGACGGCGCGCGGCTGACATGGCCGCCATCCGGCAGGATCTGCGCCGTGCATTCGGCATCCAGACGGTCGAGGGCCGGGCCGATGGCGGCGCGGTTGTTGAAACAGAGGGCGCCCGCCACCAGCACGACGGCCGCCATCCAGCGGGCCTTCGGATCGATGGCCGCATCAGCCTGGTCTTCCAGGTAACGCAGCTGGTGCAGCAGGCAGTCCAGCCGTGCCTGCCGGGCCGGGGCAGGGCCTTCCTCGAACAGGTCTTCCCCGCACCGCAGCCAGTGCCAGAGGCGGGCGGCGGTCACGTCTGTCCGCCAGGCAAAGCCGTTGAAGCTGCCATACATGTCGATCCAGGAATCGACATGGGCACGGGCGCGCCGGGCGCCTTCATCTCCCTGCGAGAACAGGTCCGGGGCCCATGCAAAACGATGCAGCCGGTCGGCGACATGCTTGGACGGCATCGGCACAGACCATGGCGCCTGTGAAGGCTCCAGCGTCATGCGCGACATGCCGATGCGCCAGACGCCCCGCATCAGGGCTTCGCCGCGCAGCGTGTCCGGCGGGACAAGGTCTGCCATGTGCAGGGCAAAGCCCTGCGGCAGCGGGACGGTCTGTTTCAGGCGCTGGACGGTGCCGATCTTGGCGTCTTCGCCCGTGACCCCGCGAAAGCGACGCCAGAGGGCGGCATCGTCGGCTCCGGAGCGTGGAGCCCGTTCAGCGGTGTATTGGCTGTCTCCACCTGACACGGGACGCGTCCAATCTGTTCTGTTCTATGCGTGCACGCTGGGTCTCAGGGCGCGAATATTGTCTGCATAGGCTGCCGGGCCGCCCTTGAAGACAGCAGAGCCCGCAACGATCGCCGTCACGCCTGCGGCGATGGCGCGCGGCGAGGTTTCGGCGTTCAGGCCGCCATCGATTTCGAGGATGATGTCGCGGCCGGTCTGGTCGATCATGCGGCGCAGCTGTTCCACCTTGCGCAGCTGGCTCTCGATGAAGGCCTGGCCGCCAAAGCCGGGGTTTACCGACATGACCAGGACGAGGTCGATATCGTCCATCACAGGCTCGATGATGCTGGCCGGAGTGGCCGGGTTCAGCGCCACGCCTGCCTTCATGCCCGCGCCGCGGATGGCCTGCAGGGTGCGGTGAAGGTGCGGGCCGGCTTCAGGGTGCACGGTGAGGATATCGGCGCCCGCCTTGGCAAAGGCGTGGATGAACGGATCCACCGGCGCGATCATCAGGTGCACATCGAACGGCTTCTTCGTGTGCGGACGGAGTTTCTCGATCACCGGCGGACCGAAGGTCAGGTTCGGCACGAAATGGCCGTCCATGACATCGATGTGGATCATGTCCGCGCCAGCCTTGTCGATGGCCCGGATTTCCTCTCCCAGACAGGCAAAGTCGGCGGAGAGAATCGAAGGAGAAATCAGTACGTCACGCATGTAGACTCCCTAAATGGGAAATACCGGCCGCACAAGGCAGCCGGTACTCCATATCCGTTCCGGATAGAACGTGCCGGGCTTAGTACGCCCCGGCCGGGATCAGCTTCCAGCCATCGGCACCGGCAATGATGTCCACCGGGGTGCCCGGCGCGATGTAGACGTCTGCGCCCTGGATGATTTCCTTGCTCTCGCCGCTGGAGAAGCGGACGATGTAGGCGAAGGCTTTCGACGTGCCGATGGCCTTGCCAGCCTCGTTACCGGCAATACCGCCGAGAACTGCGCCACCGATGGCGCCTGCCGTCTGGGCCTTGTCGCCGCCGCCGAGTTCAGAGCCTGCGAGGCCGCCAAGCACAGCGCCGGTTGCGGTGCCGATGATCGAGCTTTCGCGCTTGATGGTGACTTCGCGGACCGAGGTGACGGTGCCGTGATAGACGGTCGAGGCCTGGCCGACGGCATTCGGGCTGGCCGTGCCGACGCCGGATGTGGAGGCGCAGCCTGCCAGCGACAGGCTGAGGGCGAGGAATGCGCCTGCGGCCAGCTTGCCGGTCGAGGTGCGGACGGAAGAAACAACGGTCATTTCAGTGCTCCCTGCACAATGTATGGGGCCTTTCTGGCAGTCTGTCGCTGAATGACAGATGAACCCGCCGCGGCAATTTCAAGGCAGTAGCCTATTTTCACGCCGAGGGTGAGAGGCGGGACATGAAGAATGCGTCATGTGAGGCCCCGGAGGCAGGCAGGGTGAGCACATCTCCGTGATCCGTAATGCAATCAGCGAATCCGGCGGCTTCTTCCGGCGTTACGGGCAGGCGGGTGACAAGGCCTTCGGCAATGGCGCGCTCCACCACATCCAGGCCTTCGGCCTTCAGCGGGGTGCAGACGCAATAGAGGATCGTGCCACCGGGGCGGACCATCCCGGTTGCCGCTTTCAGTAACCGGTACTGCACATCCGGGAAACGGGCGATGTCTTCCGGGCGCTTGATGAAGGCCCCTTCCGGGTGGCGGCGGAGGGTGCCGAGGGCCGAGCACGGCGCGTCCAGCAGCAGGAGGTCCGCCGGGGCAGCCGGGCGCCAGGTTTCGGCGTCCGCTGCAATGATTTCAGCAGAAAGCCCGGTGCGGGCGAGGTTCTCTTCGAGGCGTTTCAGACGCGGTTTGGACCGGTCGACCGCCGTCACTTTCAGGCCCCCCGCGCAGAGCTGCAGCGTCTTGCCGCCGGGGGCCGCGCAGAGGTCGATCGCCGTGACGTCAGATGACTGGGGCATGACTTCGCCGGACTTGTCCATGACTATACCGGACTTTGACGGATCACCGGATGCGCATGCCATGAGCAGTTTTGCCGGCAGGGCGGCGGCCGGGTCCTGCACCCACCAGTCGCCGCTGCCATACTCGGCCAGCGCCTCGACCGGGCCGCCCGGCGCGCGGACGGACCCATTGGGTAAGAGCTCCCCGCTGATCACTTCGGCGACGGCGGCGGCGTTCGTTTTCGCGGTGAGGTAAATGCCGGGCTCGGCCAGCTGGGCTGCGGCGAGCCGGGCGGCGCCCTCAGTGCCGAGGCTGTCCTCGAAGGCGGCGGTCAGCCAGTCCGGCCAGATGGCGGTGACGGGCAGGGCGTCGAGGTCCGGCCGCTCGGCGGCGGCGCGGCGGAGGACTGCGTTCAGGAAGGCCCCGCCGGAACGGGCGTCCGGCCAGTCCTTGGCCGCTTCAACCGTTTCGGAGACGGCGGCATGTTCCGGCACGTCCATCCGCCAGAGCTGGACCGCGCCGACGCGCAGCAGGGCGCGGATGGCGGGGCTCGCCGCCTGAAGCGGGCGGGAGAGCAGGGGGGCAAGCGCGCGGTCGATCCGGCCAAGTTCCCTCAGGGCGGCCGAGGCGATGGCGCGGGCAAAGGCCCGGTCCGACCCGTCGAGATCGCTGAAAGGCGTGGACTCGGCCATGGCCTGGTCCAGCGTGCGGCGCTTTTCCAGCGACAGATACAGGAGATCGGCGGCAGCCCGCCGTGCCTCAGCACCACTCAACGATCATTCTCCTGCGGAACGTGTCAGTCCGGGATCAGGCCCGGATCTGTCTGGGAATACTCTGGGGCCAGCCCCGGTTTATCCCCAAGGCCCAGCCTGGCGGCGTTCTGCCTTGGCAGGGGTAGGGGCCGCAACCCCCATTTCGCTGGCGAGGCGGCGCAGCGCCTCGACGCGGTTGGCCGTGGCCGGGTGAGTGGAGAAGAGATTGTCCGCCCCGCGCCCGTTCAGGGGGTTCGCGATATACATGTGCGCCATGGCGGGATTACGCTCTGCCGCGACATTGATCGTGGACCGCGCGCCGCGCTCGATCTTCTCCAGCGCCGAAGCGAGCCAGAGCGGGTTGCCGCAGATCTCGGCCCCGATCCGGTCGGCTTCATATTCGCGCGAGCGGGAGATGGCCATCTGGACAAGACCGGCGGCCAGCGGCGCAAAGATCATGACCGCGATGGAGCCAATGAGGCCCTGACGGTCGCGCCCGAAGAAAAGGGCAAAATTCGCCAGCATGCCGATGGCACCGGCAATCGTGGCCGTGAGCGTCATGGTCAGCGTGTCGCGGTGTTTCACGTGCGCCAGCTCGTGCGCCATCACACCGGCGACTTCCTCGCGGTTCAGCGAGCCGAGCAGGCCGGTCGTGGCGCAGACGGCGGCATGCTGCGGGTTGCGGCCGGTGGCGAAGGCGTTCGGCTGCGGGGTCTCGATGATGTAGATGCGCGGCGGCGGCAGGCCCGCCCGGTCGGCCAGCTTCAGCACGTCATTGGCAAAAGTGCGCAGCATGGGCGAGGCGGTGGCCGGGTCGATTTCTTTCGCGCCCTGCATCGACAGGACGATCTTGTCGGAATTCCAGTAGGAGAAAAAGTTCATCGCGGCTGCCACCACAAAGGCCACGGCCATGCCGGCCGTGCCGCCGATGAGATAGCCGACGCCCATGAAGAGCGCGGTCATCGCCGCAAGTAGGATGAAGGTTTTCAACGTGCCCATTGGGCCTTAACTCCAGTCGTTTCTACGCGTATGTACGCGCTGCGTTAGCACTCCCCAGCCGCCACACCTATATGGCGAGCGTTAACGAAAAGAGGAGTCTTCATGGCCAGCGGTGACAAAGCTGTAATCCCTGTCCTGACGGAAGAGGAAATCGAGCGCCGCAAGGCCTTGCCGGAAGCTGCCCGCCGCGCGCTGGAAGAGGCCGATGCCCGCAAGGCGAAGGAAGCCGCCGATGCTGCCGCCCTTCCGGACGACGAGCATGGCGGCCCGCGGAATATCGAGCCGACCCGGTATGGGGATTGGGAACGCAAGGGCATCGCCTACGATTTCTGAGCCTTTCAGAGGCCGAGCACTTTCCGTGCAATGATTGTCCGCTGGATTTCGTTCGTGCCGCCATAGATGGACTGCGCACGCCCCGCAAAATAGGTCGCCATGTCGCGCCCCGGTGAGCCGCCGGGATCGTTCTGTCCGGCCCAGAAGCTGAAATGCGGCTGGGCATAGGCGCCTGCCGCATCGACCATCAGTTCGGTAATCTGCTGGTGGGTCGTCGTCGCAAGGATCTTGATTGTCGAGGCTGCGTCACCCGGCGATCCGCCCTGGGCGGCCGCCGAGAGGACGCGGAAAACTGTCATCTCCAGCCCGTCCACAGCCATCTCGGCTTCGGTGAGGCGCCGGGCAAAGCCGGCATCGTCGATCAGCCGCTCGCCGCAGCCGTCCGGCGTGGCGCTGGCCACCTCCCGCACATGGCGCAGCATGGCGCGCTTGCCGCCGATACGGGCATAGGAGGTGCGCTCGAAGCCCAGCAGGTATTGCGAATAGGTCCAGCCTTTTCCGGCTTCGCCGATACGGTTCTCCTCCGGCACTTTCACATCGTCGAACAGGACTTCGTTGAGGACGTGGTTGCCGTCGATCGTGATGATCGGTTTCACCGTGACGCCCGGCGCATCGAGGGGGCAGCAGATGAAGCTGATGCCCTGTTGTTTCTTCTCTTCCTGCGAGGTGCGGGCAAGGAGGAAGATCCAGTCCGCATGCTGGGCAGCGGAGGTCCAGATCTTGTGGCCGTTCAGCGTGTAGGTGCCATTGTCCAGCTTTGAGCTGAACTGGAGGGAGGCGAGGTCAGAGCCTGCGCCGGGTTCCGAATAGCCCTGCGCCCAGCCGACCGAACCGTCGCGGATGCCGGGCAGCCAGCGCGCCTTCTGGGCCTCCGAGCCGAAGGTGTAGATCACTGGGCCGACATAGATGACGCCCATGGGCGTGACCGTCGGCACGCCCGCGCGTTCAAGTTCCTCGTCGAAGACATATTGTTCCTCGATCCCCCAGCCGGGGCCGCCATATTCCTCTGGCCAGGCGGTGGCGAGCCAGCCTTTTTTGCCGAGGGCCATTTCGGAGCGGCGCACCTCCGCCGTCGTCAGCGGCAGGCCGGCCTTGTACTTGCGGATGATGTCTTCCGGGAATTCGGTTTCGAACCATGTCCGCACCTTGGCGCGGAAGGCTTCGATTTCAGGGCTGAAGGCCAGGTCCATCTTTGGCTCCAAGTCTTTCGTCCCCAAAAGCGTAGGGCAGGGCCTGCATGATGCAAGCCCTGCCCCGACGTCGTTCGATTGGCGAATTTTGTGGCCTTACGCGGCCTTCTGTTCCTCGATCCACTGGTCGACGCGGCGTTCCAGCAGGTCGAGCGGCATGGCGCCGCCGCCGAGCACGGTGTCGTGGAAGCCGCGGATGTCGAACTTGTCGCCAAGCTCTTCTTCCGCATGCTTGCGCAGTTGCTGGATCTTCATCATGCCGACCTTGTAGGCCGTCGCCTGGCCCGGCATCACGATGTAGCGCTGGACTTCCGAACGGGCCTGCGCCTCGGTGATGGCGGAATTGTCCAGGAAGTACTGGACGGCCTGTTCCTCGGTCCAGCCCTTGGAGTGGAGGCCGGTGTCGAGGACGAGGCGCACGGCGCGCCAGAGTTCGGAGCCGAGGCGGCCGAAGTCGGAATAGGGGTCCTCATAGGTGCCCGGGAATTCCTTGGCGAGCCATTCGGAATAGAGGCCCCAGCCTTCGGCATAGGCAGTGAAGTTGATCTGGGTCCGGAATTTTGGCACGCCGGTCAGTTCCTGAGCGATCGAGATCTGCATGTGGTGGCCGGGGATGCCCTCGTGATAGGCGATCACTTCCAGCTCGCCCTTCGGCATGGCTTTCATGTCGGAAAGGTGGGCGTAATAGGTGCCGGGGCGCGAGCCGTCCGGCGTACCCGGGAAGTAGTGCTGGGCGGCGCCCGGCTGTTCGCGGAAGGCTTCGACGCGCTTCACGACGAGGTCTGCCTTGGGCAGGATGCCGAAGAATTCCGGCAGCTTGGCCTTGATGTTCTCGATCTTCGCCGTGGCGTCGTCGATATAGGCCTGGCGGCCCTCATCCGTGTCCGGATAGTAGAAGCGCGGGTCGTCCTTGGAATCGCGCTGGTAGGTGAAGAATTCCTGCAGCGTGCCCTCGAAGCCGACCTGGTCCTTGATGGCTTCCATTTCCTTGTGCAGGCGCTCCACTTCGGCAAGGCCGATCTCGTGGATCTCGTCTGCGGTCATCGACGTGGTCGTGTTGTTGGCAAGGCGCTCATTGTAATAGGCCGCGCCGTCCGGCTGCAGGAAGGCACCCACGGCCTGCGAGGAATCCGGCGAGTTCGCCATGTCTTCGGTCGCGAAGGCGATAATGTTCTCGAATGCCGTCTTGAAGACGCCCGTCATGGCGTCGGTGGCATCGGCGAGGATCGCGTCGGACTCGTCCTGCGTCAGCTTGCCGTCGGCGACGAGGGTGGCCAGTTCGGACTTCACGTCAGCCATCAGGGCGCTGTCTTCGCCATCGGTGAACGGCGCGCCGGTGATGACTTTCTTCGACTGGTCGATAACGCCTTCATAAGCGAATTTCGGGGCGTGCGTGCCGTGCTTGGCATTCTCGCGGGCGACATCGGTTGCCTGGTCGAGGGCGCGGGCGGTTTCGCGGATCCGCGAAACATAGGCGCGCATGTCGTCGGCATTCTCGACATTGTGGAAGCTGATCAGGAATTGCGGCATGAAGCCCTGCGGGCCGTTCATCTGATCATAGACGAAGCCGTTATAGCGGAACTTCGCAGCTTCGGCGGCCTGGTTGTACTGGTATTCGAAGAGGTCCCAGGACAGTTTGTCGGCGTCCGACAGGTCGTCATAGTTGAACTTCGCCTTCATTTCCTCGACGGCGGCCTTCTGGCGGGCCAGATTGTCATCGGCGCAGGCGCGGGAGAAACAGTCGATCTTGTCGTTGAGATCCTTCCGGCCGAGGAAGGTCATCATGATCGGGCTTTCCTGCAGCGCCTCCTCGAACTTCACATCGAACCAGTCGTTCAGCTCCTTGCTGATCTCGGCCTTCTGGTCGGCGGTCAGCTCGGTCGCGGCGGCGGGCGGGGCAGTCTTTTCGGCCGGCTGTCCGCAGGCGGCGAGAGCGAAGGCCAGCGCGAGCGCTGACACGGCAGGTTTGATCATGGAAGTCTCCGAACAGGAATTTCTCGATAAACGATAAGGCGTCGTAGCGCTTTCCGCGGCGCTCTGTCAATTGGCAAGCGGCACGCCCGGCGCTAGGGGAAGGTGATGACTGAAACAAATTCCCCCAGAACGCTTCGGATCGGTACGCGTGGTTCACCACTGGCCCTGATTCAGGCAAATCAGATCGCTGCCGGAATCGAGGCAGCTTCCGGCGGCGCCATGAAGGGCGAGATCGTCACCTTCACCACGTCCGGCGACCAGCTGACCACCGAGCGGCTGATCAATTCCGGCGGCAAGGGCCTGTTCACCCGCGAACTCGACGCGGCACTGACACGCGGCGAAGTGGACCTGACGGTTCACAGCCTGAAGGACGTGCCGTCCGTGCTTGAGGCCGGGCAGGTCTTCGCGGCGTTCCCGGAGCGCGAGGACCCGCGCGAGGGCTTCCTGTCTCCCAAGGCAAAAAGCCTGATGGACCTGCCGGAAGGCGCGAAGGTGGGCACGGCCTCCCTGCGCCGCGAAGCGCAGACGCGCGCCCTGCGGCCGGACCTTGAGATTGTCACTTTCCGCGGCAATGTCGCCACCCGGATGCGCAAGCTGGAAGAGGGGCTGGCGGACGCGACCTATCTGGCCATGGCCGGGCTGACGCGCCTTGGCCAGCAGGCGGTCGCAAACCCGATCCCGCTGACCGAAATGCTGCCTGCCGCCGCGCAGGGCATTATCGGCGTCGTGATGCGCGAGGATACGGACGCAGACGTGGCCGCCGTGCTGCACAAGCTGAACCATGTGCCGACAGCCGCGGCTGCAATCATCGAGCGGGCCTTCCTGCTGGCACTGGACGGGTCGTGCCGCACGCCGATTGCCGCGCACACGTTCGACAAGGGCGAAGAATGGCATCTTGTCGGGGAAGTGCTGGCCATGGATGGCAGCGCCCGCTGGCGCGCCGAAGGCACCTGTCGCAAGGGCGCGAGCGAAGTGCAGCTGGAAGCTCTCGGCAAGACCATCGCCAATGATGTCCGCCAGCTGGCAGGCGGCGAATTGCCTGCCTTCCAGGGGGATTGGTGAGCCTTCCGGTCATCGTGACCCGCGCCGAGCCCGGCGCATCCGAAACCATGGCCCGGCTGAAGGCGATGGGCCTGACCGCGATGGCCGCGCCCATGCTGGCGCTGGCGCCGCTGGATGTGACCCTGCCGGACCTGTCGGGTGTGCAGCATCTCGTCTTCACCAGTGCCAATGGCGTGCGCTTCCTGGCCGGGGCGAGCGGCCTGCGCAGCGCGAAGGCCTGGTGCGTCGGCCCCTCCACAGCAGAGGCGGCGCGCGAAGCCGGCTTTTTCAATGTGCATGAGGGCGCAGGCGACGCAGTGGATCTGGCAACAGACCTGCTGTCGGCCCTGCCGGAAGGCACGCGCGGCGTGCTGCATGTCGCCAACGAAGCCGCCGCCGGAGACCTTGTGGCCCGGCTGAAGGCTGGCGGCATTCCGACGGATTTCCTGGCCTTGTACGAAACCCGCCCCGCCGATGAGCTGCCGCCCGACGTGGAGGCGATGCTGGCCGCAGGGCCTGCCTGTGTGCTGGTGCATTCGGCCAAGGCGGCTGCGGCTTTCGCCTGGGCGGCCGGGGCGCTGGACCAGGCGGTCATCGTGGCGATCTCCGGGGCGGCCGCTCGACCGCTGCAGGGCAGGGAGGTGGCCGCGATCCATATTGCCGATGCGCCGAACGAGACGGCACTGCTTGCCACGCTCGCCGCTGTGGCCGGTGGCCTTTAAGCCGTCGGAATCCTGTGCGAGTGTGGGCGGGTTGAAACCGGATTCGAGATGACAGACGATTCTATCCCCGAAAGCTCCGTCGACCCGGCCCAGCCGATCGACGCGGATTTTGAACCGGCACCGGAGGAGTCGAAAGCCGCCAGGAAGACTGGCGGTCCCGGCTGGCTGGGCGCTGGCGTGATGAGCCTGATGGCGGCCGGTCTCGGCGGCGCGATCGGTGTTGGCGCGCACATCGTCATGCCGAGCGGGCTCGGGGATGCGAGCGAGGAAGTCTCCGCCCTGAACGACCGGGTTGGCAAGCTGGAACAGGCGGGGCCCGATGATCGCGCGGCCCTGAAGGCCGGGATCGACGCGCTAGCCAACCGGATCGACAATTTGCCCGCCACAAGCGGTAGCGCCCCGGTGGACCTGTCAGGCATTGAAGCGCGTCTGGGGGCGCTGGAATCGGTTGATATGGGTGAGACGGTTGCGCCGGAGGAACTGGCCCGCGCGCTTGCCGCTTTGTCTGACCGGATTGCGGCGCTTGAGGCGCGGCCCCTGCCGGTGGATGTCAGCCCCCGGGTGGAGGCGCTGGAGCGGGACCTCACCACTTTGCGGGATTCCACGCTGGAGCAGACCAAACAGGGCCGTTCCCTCGCCGACATGCTGGCCCGGGTGCAGACCGAGCAGAGCGATGCGCGGGCGGCTGCGGCTTCTGCCAGCTCGGTTGCCGAAGCGGCGCTTGCCCTGTCCGCCATCGAGGCCGCCTCGCGCCGGGGCGAACCCTTTGAAGCAGACTATCGCGCCCTGCGTTCAGCCCTGCCGACCGTGGACGATGTGCGTGCCCTCGGGCCGCTTGCACCGGCAGGCGCGCCGACCCTGGCGGAGCTGAAGGATGCCTTCGGCGCGGCGGCAGATGCGGCCCGCCGCACGGTGCCGACGGAAGAGTCAGGGCGCTGGGGCTGGGTCAACAAATTCTTCGGCGGCGCGGTCACCGTGCGCAAGGCGGACGGCACGGATGCCGACCCGTTCGCGCTGCTGTCGCGCGCCTCCGAAGCCCTTGAAAAGGGTGACCTTGAAGAGGCCGTGGCGTATACAGCCCGGCTCGATGGGCCACCGGGCACGGCAATGTCCGGATGGACCGAAGATGCGAAACGGCGCATCACTCTGGAAACTTCGCTGGAGGCCGTGCGCCTCGCCCTGGCGGATGGGGGCGCCAAGACACCATGAACCGGATCATCGTGTTTCTCGTGCTTCTGATCGTGCTGATCGCGGCGCTCGCCTTCGGCTGGTGGGCCTATACGCTGCCCGGCAAGGTGACTGTGCCGATCGGGGCGGAAGAGATTTCCATCAAGTCCGGCGCGGCCGTGGCGCTGGTGCTGGCCCTGTCGGGCCTGATGGCGGCGGCCTGGTGGATCCTGTCCGGCATTTTCGTGCTGCCGGGGCGGATTGCCCGCTCGCGCCGCCGGTCGAAATCGCGCAAGGCGAATGCCGCGCTGACTGAGGGCCTGCTGGCCGCTGAAGCTGGCGATGCCGATGCGGCGCTGAAGCTTGCCCGCAAGGCTGCCAAGCATGCCGAGGATGAGCGGCTGAAACTGCTGCTGGAGGCCCGTGCGGCGGAGGCGAACGATGACTGGGCCGGGGCCGAACGTGCCTGGAGCCAGCTAACACGCCTGCCGGGCGGTCAGCTTGCTGGCCTGCGCGGGTCTGCCATGGCGGCTTCCGAACGCGGCGACCAGCTGACGGCGGAGACCCGCGCGCGTGAAGCGCTGAGCCTCAAATCCTCCGCCGACTGGCCGTTCAATTCCCTGTTCGACCTGCAGGTCTCGAAAGGGGAGTGGGAGAAGGCGCTCGACACGCTGGTGACGGGCGAGAAGCGCGGCCTGATCAAGGGCGACAGCCTGCGCCGCCGCCGCGCCGTGCTGCTGACGGCCTACGCCGCCAGCCTGCCGCATGACCGCAAGACCGACGCGCAGAAGGCCCTCGCCGAAGCGATCCGCTCTGCGCCGGGCTTCCCGCCGGCCGCCTTCCATGGTGCCAAGGCGCTGATGGTGGACGGCAAGGCCAAGGCCGCGCAGGGCGTGCTGGAACTCGGCTGGAAGGCCCGTCCGCACCCGGCGCTGGCACAGCTGTCCCGCCGCCTCGTGCCGCAGGATACGCAGGCGAACATCGCCGCCCGCCTGCAGGCGCTGATCGCAGCCCAGCCGAACCACCGCGAAAGCAAGATCCTGATGGCGGAAATCGCCATGGACAAGGCCGACTGGGTTGGCGCGATCCGTTCGCTGGCGCTGCTGGTGGAAGAGAACCCGACCGCGCGGCTCTGCCTGCTGATGGAGCGGGCGCTGAGAGGCTATGGCGACCAGTCGGAAGCGACCCGCTGGGGCCGTATGGCCGTCTCCGCCTCGCGGGAACCGGACTGGTCGGACATTGATCCGAAGGGCAATGCCTTCGATTTCGACAAGCAGGGCTGGTCGCGTCTCGTCTATGCCTTCGGCGATGTCGGGGACCTGGTGCACCCGCGTTACGAATCCTATGGGCGGGAGCTGGAAGCGGGCCGTGTGCCGGCGCTGCCGGGCCCGGAAATCGAGCAGGTTGTGCCAGAGGCCCCCAAGGCACCGGACCGCCCGCTCAGCCCGCCGCTGGACTACGCCCCCGACGAAGACTGAGCGCGCCTGCCGCCCCGCTGAACAGGGGTGGCAAAAGCGTCTTGCGAAACAGGTCATCTGCCGGTATGAGGCGGGCCTCCGAATGGTCTAGGCCGCTATAGCTCAGCTGGTAGAGCATCGCATTCGTAATGCGGGGGTCAGGTGTTCAAGTCACCTTAGCGGCACCATTCTCTTTTCTCCGGTTTTTTCGTCTGATCCGCTTGCCGCCCTGTCCGGGCCGCAGCTAGGTTCCGTCCGGCTCACGTGATGTTCGGGACAGAGGAAAAAACAAAACATGACACGACTGACTGCACACCGGCTTGCCGGTCCTTTCCGTGCAAATTTTCTCCATTCTCTGAGAACCTTCGGCGCCTGTTCCGCGCTTGCCGCCCTGTCTGCCCTCGGGGCGAGTGCAGAGGAGCCTGCCGCTGTCCCGGCCATTCCGGCGGACGTGACGGACCGGATCGACGCACTGTTCCTGGACTATCAGACCGAAAAACATGTGCCGGGCCTGGTCTGGGGCATCGTGAAGGATGGCGAGCTGGCCTATTTCAAGGCATCCGGCACGGCGAACCTCGAAACCGAGGCGCCGGTCACGGAAGACTCGCTGTTCTCCATCGCCTCGATGAGCAAGGCCTTCACGGCGCTGGCCATCCTGAAGCTGCGGGATGAGGGGAAGCTCTACCTGGATGCACCGGCGGCATATTACGTGCCGGAACTGGCGGACTGGACCTATCCGACCACGGATTCCCCCCGTATCCGCGTGCGTGACCTGCTGGCCCATGTCAGCGGTCTTGTGACGGACAATCCCTGGGGCGACCGCCAGCAGGACATGCCGGAAGACGTGTTCACCGAAGTCCTGAAACAGGGCGTGCCGTTCAGCCGCGCGCCGCAGACGGCCTATGAATATTCGAATTTCGGATACGCCCTGCTGGGGCGGATCGTTACCAATGTCTCCGGCATGCCTTATGAGGACTATATCCGTACAGAGATCATGCTGCCGCTGGGCATGACGTCTACTGGCTATGACGTTTATGCCGTGGATCAGGACCGCCGCGCGCTCGGCTATCGCTGGGAAGAGGATGCGTTTTCCGGTGAGCCCGCACTGGGCCCTGGCGTCTTCGGCGCCATGGGCGGGGTGATGACCAATGCCAGCGACTATGAGAAATGGGTCGCCTTCCTGCTGGATGCGTGGCCGCCGCGTGACGGGGAAGAGACCGGGCCGGTCAGACGCTCAAGTGTGCGGGAACTTTCCCAGGGGCTCGATTTCCCGCGGGTCTACATGCGGGACGACCAGCCGAACGGTGACCCCTGCGCGGTGGCGGTGACCTATGCCATGGGCTTTTCCTTTGTTCAGGAATGTGAGCTGGGCTTCACCCTGACGCATTCCGGCGGGTATCCGGGCTATGGCTCCAACGTCCTCCTGATGCCGGATGCCGGCGTCGGCGTGTTCGCCTTTGCCAACCGGACCTATGCGGCCCCGTCGCGGGCTGTCCGGGATGCGGCCCTGGAGCTGGTGCGCGCAGGCGAGATGCCAAGCCGCGAGTGGCCGGTCAGCGCGCCGCTGGCAGATGCCTATGCCGTGGCCGGAGAGGTCTATGCGCAGGGCAGCCTTGTGCCTGCTGAAGACACGCTGGCGATGAACTTCCTTCTGGATGCGTCCATTCCTGTGCGGGAGCGCGCTCTTGCGGCCCTCAAGGATCAGGCAGGGGCGTGCGAGACCAGCGTGCCGTTCAAGGCGGATGGCCATCTCAGCGGCACGTTCACCTGGACCTGCGAGAAGGGGACGATCGAAGGCTGGCTGCTGCTGTCGCCGAATGATCCGCCCCTGATTCAGGAACTGAACCTCAGCTTCGTCGAACCGTCCTGACAGGGCAGGCTCTAATTTTGCCTGCCATTCTGGCCGCTATTCCAGCACATAGTCCGCCTCAGCCTCATACCGGCTGGGGCGGCCTTTGGCCGAGTGGCTGGAATAGAGGTGGAAACGGTCCGCGGTGAAGGCGCCGCTGCGATAGGCGTGGTGCGTCTCGACCCAGCGGCGGGTGTCTTCGAGCGTGGTATTGTGCAGATAGGCCAGCGTTACATGCGGCGTGAAGGGCCGTTTGTCCGGCTCCAGGCCGAGCTGCCGGGCGGCGCGTTCGCACTGGGCTGACAGGCTGCGGAGTTCGTCGCTTTCCCGTACCCGTGCCCAGACGGCGGATGGCTCCCGCCGGCCGAACCAACCAGTGCCTTCTATCGACACTTCGAACGGGGGGCAGCGGATCGTGCCCAGCAGGTCATCCAGGTCGCGGGCCTGGCTGTGGGTGAGGTCGCCGAAGAAGCGCAGCGTGATGTGGAAATTCTCTTCCGGGCGCCAGCTCGCGCCCGGCAGGTCATCCTGCAGGGCGGCAAGGCCATCCCAAAGGTCTTCCGGCACGGGCAGGGCGGCGAACAGGCGATACATGCTGTGCTATCTGCCCCCGGACGCAGAAAAAGAAAACCCGGCCAGGGAGGCCGGGTTTGTCTGTTTTGATATGGGCCGGCTTTAGCTGGCCAAGTCTGCCAGCTTGCCGAAATGTTCTGCCAGCAGGTAGTAGAAGGTGACCCGCGATTTCTGGCCGCCTTCGGCGCTCATGCGATCGCAGACCGTCTTGATGGCGGCGTCCAGTTCGCCCTGTTTCTCGGCGAGGCCCAGTTTGCCGCGGCACCACTTTTCCCGCACCCGGTCCAGTTCCCCGGAATCGCTGCAAGCAACGATGGAGCTGTCCTTGTTGCGGAGGGCGATGCCGAGATGTCCCACGATCTTCTCAGCGGCCGCCTGGTTGTACCCACCATTTGCGTATTTCTTGATATTCTCGGCGTAAGCCGATGCGTCTGCCATAATTGTATCCCCTAGTGCTTTGGCGCCCCCACTGCTGGAACTGCGCCAGATTCAACAGATTAACCTTGAGTATAGGTGAGTCAATCCACTTCTGAAGTCGCCTATGTACTGGCGAAGAGTTGGTGCCAACAATCTTCGAATACTGGCAATACGGCGCATTGCCTCAAAGTTGTTCTTGTTGGGTGTTCAAGTATTTGTGAACTATACTTGAAGTGTTTTGATCGGCGGCGGAGCCGGTGAGTCATGAAGACGCTGAAGGAATGTCCGGTTTTTCTTGCGAAGTGGGGCAACCTCTCCCATATTTCGGGCATGTTCCGGGTAAAAATCCCGCCGGTTCAAATGAAAGGGCTAGAAACCTATGAATGATTTCAATCGTGCTTACACGCCGCGGACAGGCGCAGGCTCGATGGATATGTCGGTCAATGAGGGCCTGCGTGCCTTCATGCTGGGCGTCTACAACAAGATGGCGCTTGGCCTCCTGCTGTTCGCGGGTCTGACGGCTTGGGACACGCAGCGCCTGAAGAACATGTACTTCCAGATCGAAGGCAATGTGCGGGCAATCTCGGTTGCCACGACCTACGGGGCTCTCAGCCTCTACCTGGACTTCATCAACATGTTCCAGTTCCTCCTGTCGATCATGTCGCCGCGTAACTAGGCGGCCTGACGGCACAGCAGAAAGCCCCGCCCGGAACGGCGGGGCTTTTTCTTTGCGCGGAACCAGGAATCCGGTGACATGCGCTCTTGCTTTCTTTCCTCTCGGGATACGACCCATGCGCACCATCGGCCCCACGATTGAAACCGAACGCCTGTTCCTGCGCCCGCCGCAGGCGGAGGATTTCGGTCCCATGTGCGAGATGATGGCAGATGAGGAAACCGCCCGCTTTATCGGCGGCGTGATGGCGCCCTCGCAGGTGTGGCGGTCGCTTTGCACTCTGGCGGGGGCGTGGACGATCAATGGCCATTCCATGTTCTCGGTGATCGAGAAATCGACCGGCGCCTGGATCGGGCGCCTCGGGCCGTGGCAGCCTGCGGGCTGGCCGGGAACGGAGATCGCCTATGGCCTGACAAAGGCCGCGCAGGGCAGGGGCTATGCGCAGGAAGGCGTGTCGGCGGCGATCGACTATGCGGTCGACATTCTGGGTTGGGATGAGATCATTCACTGTATCGATCCGCTGAACACGGCGTCGCTGCGGGTGGCGGGAAAGCTCGGGGCGCGGAAGTTGCGCGAGGCACAGGCCCCGGCGCCCTTTACCGACATCACCTGGGACATTTATGGCCAGAACGCTGACGAATGGCGCGCCCGGCGGGGCTGATCCTGCGTCTGGGCAGGCATCACGGCTGCGTGAGTTCACGCGCTCGTGCATCGCGCGTCAGAAGCGGCCCCGCTAGGGCTGGGGCCAGCCAAAAGGAGCCCGGCCCATGATCCGCACTGCCTCTCTCGCCTCTCTTCTCGCTCTCCTGCCCGCCGCCGCCGTGGCGCAGGAACCCACTGACGCAGCCATGGCTGCCAAGGCCAGCGAGGCCGAACGCGCCGCCATGGCCGAGGAGATGCGGGTTGGCCCTGTTGTCGGCGAGCCTGCCCCGGCCGTCACCGTTTCCGGGCCGGAGGGGATGGTCAGCTTCACCGATCTTGCGGGAGAGAAAGGCACGGTCGTCGCCTTCTTCCGGTCTGCCGACTGGTGCCCCTACTGCAAGAAACAACTTATCGACCTGAAGGAGGCCGCCGCCCCGCTCGCCGGGGAGGGGTGGACACTGATCGGTGTGTCCTATGACAGCCCGGAGACGCTGGCGGACTTCAAGGCCGCAAAGGAACTGCCTTACGGGCTCTATTCCGATGCCGGGTCTGCCGCGATTGATGCCTATCACCTGCGCAATCCGGATGTGCCCGCGGGCTCGCGTTATGACGGCATTCCGCACCCGGCCATCATCTTCATCGCGGCGGACGGCACGGTGAAGGCGGTGATGCGGGAAGAGGGCTACAAGAACCGCCCGCCGGTTGAGGCGATCCTGGAAATGGCTGCGGCGCTCTGATCCGGCGGCGATGGGTTCCAAGCGGTCCAGGAATGGCCTAGCGTCCGCGCAAGCCATTCCGGAGACAGCTGATGAGACTTGTTGCCCTCGCCGCCCTCGGCGCGCTTGCCGCGTGCCAGACAATCACCGCGACCGCAGAGCCGCCTGAGAGCCCTGCCGACAAGGAAGCGGCCATCCTGGAAACAGCGAACACGCTGGCCGCTGCCGGCAGCTGGGACAATACCGGCCTGCAATTCGTCGAGGACCTGACCACCGAAATCGGTCCGCGCCTTGCCGGATCTCCGGATGAGAAACGGGCGCGTGACTGGGCCGTGGCGAAGCTGACCGAAATGGGTTTTGCCAATGTCCATGTCGAAGACTTCACCGTGCCTTACTGGAAGCGCACGCATGAGACTGCCCGCGTTGTCGGGGCGAGTGCGCAGCCGCTGATCATCACCGCGCTGGGCGGCAGTGCGCCGACACCGGCCGGCGGTCTTGAGGCGGACGTGGTGCGCTTCGAATTGATGGCGGACCTGCAGGCCGCCGATGATGCGGTTGTCGCGGGCAAGATCGTGTTTATCGACGAGTTCATGACCCGCACGCAGACCGGCGTAGGCTATGGCCTCGCTGTCGCAAAGCGGGCGGCCTGTCCGAAAGTGGCGGCTGCGAAGGGGGCCGTGGCCTGCCTGATCCGTTCCGTCGGCACCGATCATTTCCGCCGCCCGCATACGGGCGGGATCGACCGGCGCGGGCCGGATGGCGTGGCCAAGCCGATGGGCCCGATCCCGGCAGCGGCCCTGTCTGCACCGGATGCCGACCAGCTGGCCCGCCTGCTGGCGCGGGGGCCTGTCAGCGTCAATCTCGACATTGGCGTGGAGACGGCTGAGGCCGCTCCGTCCGGCAACGTGATTGCCGAAATCGAGGGCACGACCCGCAAGGACGAAATTGTCCTGCTCGGTTGCCACCTCGATTCCTGGGACCTTGGCACGGGTGCCATTGATGACGGGGCAGGGTGCGGCATCGTCGTCGGCGCGGCCAAGCTGATCGACGGTCTGCCTGAACAGCCGGAGCGGACCATCCGTGTGGTGCTATATGGCTCCGAGGAGATCGGCCTGTTCGGTGGTGACGCCTATGCCCGTCAGCATGCGGATGAGCTGGACAAGCATGTTCTGGCCGCCGAAAGCGATCATGGCGCGAGCTATATCTGGCAGTTCCAGACGAAGTTCGGCGATGGGGCGCTGGACTATGCGAAAAAGATCCAGGGTGTCCTGGCCCGCTATGGCGTGGCCGCGGGCGACAATCTTTCCGGCGGCGGGCCTGACATCGGCGTGCTGGCCCGGTCCGGCGTGCCGGTGGTGACGCCAGCACAGGATGGCTGGGACTATTTCGACTATCACCACACGCCCGACGACACGTTCGACAAGATCGAGCCAGAGGCCTTCCGTCAGAATGTCAGCGTCTATGCCGCCTTCGCCTACATGGCGGCAGAGTCCGGCTGGGACTTCCGCAAGCCGGCAGACCCGGAGGAGTAAGCCTCTGTGGCGCCGCGCGAGCGGATCGGCCCGGCCCTTGCCACCGTGCTGGAAGGGCTGAAGCTCGCCCGGCGGGAACTCGCCGGCAGCGAGGCTGACCCGCCCCGGCGGCGCTGGGTGCCGGTGGCCCTCGTCTCGGCGCTTCAGGCCGGACTGGTGGTGGCGCTCTCCGGTTATGAAAGTGCGGGGGAGGGGGATGTGACAGACCCCTCCCAGCCGGACCGGATCGCGCCGGTCGCCCTATTGCTGCGCCGGGCCCGTTCGGCGGAGTATCTGATCCCGCCGGAACGGCTGGAACTGCCTGGCCGGACCGTGCGGGACATCGAGACCGTGGCAGCAGCCCGCAATGCCGTGCTGCACGGAATACTGAACGGGCCGGGCATGGCGGAAAACCTGCCGGTGAACGATGCGTTCCATTCCGTTTTGCAGGTACTGCAACAGGTTTGCCTGACCCATCCGGCCTTTGCCGTGGAAGGTCACGGCGTGATGCTGGCGCTGATCCGCGATGAAATTTCCGCACTTCGGCAGGCGCTTGGCCCGATTGGTTAATGTGCAGGTCATGATCTTTCGGCAAAACTCGCCGGATGAAGCCTGCTTCGCGCATCTCCTTCTTTCGTCACCGGGTCTTTCGGGCCCTGGCCCCGGCAGCGTCCCTGCTGCTGCTGGCGGCGGCCGCGCCGGACACGTTTTCGCGGGAAGAGCTGGATGCGCTGGAGGCGGAAAAGCGCGTGGCGGAGCAGAAGCTGGCGGCCCTTCAGGCCAGCGGTAACGATGCGCTGAAAGACATCAACAATGTCGATGCCGACCTGCTGGCCGCAGCCATGGAGTCCCGTCGGCGGGAAGAACAGGCCGCTGAGGCGGAGAAGAGCCTGGCCGATCTCGGCACGCGGCGCGTGGCCGCCCAGATGACCCTTCTGGAAGACCAGCAGGCGCTTGAAGACCTGCTGGCTGCGCTGGCCGCATCCAACCGGCGCAAGCCGCCCGCGCTGGTCATCTCTCCCGGAAAAGCGAACACGGCCGTGCGCCGGGCCATCCTGATGAGTGAAACGACGCCGCGCCTCGCCGCACGCACGGAAACGGTGCGCGCCGAGATCGACGAGCTGAACACGCTGGAACGCCGCATCCGGGGCGAAAAGGCGCGTCTTGAGGCGGCTGAGGCGACGCTGGCCCTGAAACAGGTTGAGATCGAGCGGCTGGCCGCCGCAAAACGGGGCGCGTTCGAGGACCTTTCCGGCGACATTGCCCGGTTGAAGTCACACACGGCGGAGCTTGGAGCGCAGGCCGATACGCTGCGGGGCCTGTTGCGGGCACTGGAATCGGATGCACCGTCTGCACCGGGGGTGAAACCGGCGCTGCGGCCACGGCTTGTTTCTGCCTCACCGAAATCGCCGGCGCCGAAGCCGGTCTCCCCATCGACCCGCCCGCTGGGCAAGGCGGCGCTGGGTGGGCTGCAACAGCCTGTGGCGGGCAATGTGCTGCACTCTTTCGGTGACAAGCTGGCCACGGGCGGCAAGGCGGAATGGATCACGTTTACAACGCGGTCCGAGGCCCAGGTCACCGCGCCGGTGGCTGGAACGGTCGAGTATGCCCGTCCGTTCCGTTCCTATGGAACAATGTTAATTTTGCGGACGAGTGACGGATACCATGTTATTCTATCCGGAATGAGCCGTATCTATGTCACCGAAGGCCAGAATGTGGCCACGGGCGAGCCTGTAGGCCGCATGCCGGACCGGTCTGACCCGCCTCCGGAACTCAATATGGAATTGAGACTTGGCGACACGGTCATGAATCCGGCAGACTGGTTACCGCGTCGCGGATAAGCTCGCCCAAGAGAGAGGTTTGGAACATGCGTTCATTGCTGATTGGCACCGGAGTTGGTTTGATCCTCGGAGCGACGGCAGTCGGCCTTTCCGCCATCGCGGCGCCGCAGGATCCGCCCCCTCAGCCGCAGGATCCGCGCACCGTTACCTATCAGCAGCTTGAGCTGTTCGCTGAAATCCTGGCCCGCGCGCGTCAGGACTATGTGACCGAGATCGACGAACCGGAAGCCATGGAAGCGGCCATCAATGGCATGCTGACCTCGCTGGACCCGCACTCCAGTTACCTTAACGCCGACGATTTCAAATCCATGCAGGTGCAGACGTCCGGCGAATATGGCGGCCTCGGCATCGAGGTGACCATGGAAGATGGCTTCGTGAAGGTGATCTCGCCGATGGACGACACGCCCGCCAGCCGGGCCGGTATCCAGCCGGGTGACCTGATCACCGCGATCGACGGCAAGCCGATCATCGGCCAGACGCTGAACGATGCGGTCAAGGAAATGCGCGGCGAGAAGGGCACCCAGATCGACATCACCGTGCTGCGCGAGGGCGTGGACCCATTCGACGTGACGCTGACGCGCGAAGTGATCGAGCAGAAATCCGTCACCTGGCAGCTCGACGACAATGATATCGGCTATATCCGCATCTCCACCTTCAACGAGCGCACGACGCCGTTGCTTGAAGAGGCCGTGAACAGCATTTCCGAAAAGACCGGCGGACGTCCGCGCGGCCTGATCGTGGACCTGCGCAACAATGGCGGCGGCCTGCTGGACCAGGCTGTCTCGGTCAGCGACATGTTCCTGTCAGGCGGTGAAGTCGTCTCGACGCAGGGCCGCAGGGCGTCCGATGTGGAGCGCTACAACGCCCACAATGGCGAAGTGTTCAAGGGCGTGCCGATGATCGTGCTGATCAATGGCGGCTCTGCCTCGGCCTCCGAGATCGTTGCCGGCGCGCTGCAGGACCGTCACCGGGCAACCATTGTCGGCACGACCAGCTTCGGCAAGGGCTCTGTCCAGACCGTCATCCCGCTGGGGGCCGACCGCGGCGCCCTGCGCCTGACGACGGCCCGCTACTACACGCCGTCTGGGCATTCGATCCAGGCGCTGGGCATTGAGCCGGACGTGTCGATCTCGCAGGCCCGCCTGACCGAGGAAGAACTCGCCAAGATCAAGCGCTTCTCCGAAGCCGACCTGCCGCATGCGCTGGAAAACGAGGAAGGCGCCGAGCGCCGCGCCCTCTCCATGCCGGACGAACAACCGCCCGAGGATTACAAGGGCGAAGACTTCCAGCTGGAACGCGCAAAGCAGATGCTGAAGGACGGCACCATCACTGCCAGCATGGGCCTGAAACGGGCCGGATAACCGCAAACGGTTAACCTTCGTTTGCAACCTGTTAACCGGAATGATGCAAATCTGGTCGTTCAGAGTCGACCAGATTGAATACGAGGTTGCCACATGGCAAATCGCCGGGATGCTGAGCCGTCACCGCTGCGCGCAGGAGTGGTGCACACGGGTCTCAGCCTGTTGGTGTTCGGGGGAATTGCCGCTGCGCTGGGCGCCGGGATCGTCCTCATGGGCGATCCGACCGATGCTGGCCCGAAGCAGACGCTGGCCCTGTTCGATACGCATGACACGGCCGCCCCGCCGCTGAAAACGCGCCTGAAAACCGACATTGCCACCGCAAGCCTGGCTATCGAGACGCCGGACTATAGCGAAGACGCCGGTTCCGGGGACCTGCCGGACCTGGGCATTGAGGCGCCGGAGGGTGAGACCCTGATGGCGGCTGCTGCCAACGCAGACGCGCCGGTCGGGGAAGGGGATGCCGACACTGCCGGTGTGCGCATCAATGGCAAGCTGGTGAAGCCCGGCGAATCCTATGGCGAGGTGACCCGTGTCGTGTCGCTGGAGCGGGCGCCTGCTGCCGGCATGACCGAGACGCTTAACGGCATGACCCTGCCGCGCATCGCGCCGGATGGCCGTACGCCTGCCGACGTTTATGCCCGTCCGTTCATCAATCCGGGTAACAAGCCGGTTGTGGCGATTGTTGTCGGCGGCCTTGGCATCAATGCGACGCATACCAAATCCGCTATCGACGAACTGCCGCCGGAAGTGACCCTGTCCTTCGCGCCGGATGCGACCAGCCTGCAGACCTGGATCAACCGCGCCCGCGCGGCCGGTCATGAAGTGCTGATCGAAACGCCGATGGAAGCCTATGACCATGGCCGCATGAAAATGCATCCGCTGACCTTGTTGGCCGATGCAGGCGAGGCGGCAAACCGCTCGCGCCTTGACCGGGTTCTCGGCCGGTCGACCGGCTATTTCGGCCTGATCAATTATCAGGGCTCCAAGATCGGTGACGACGAAGCCGCGATGCAGCCTGTGCTGCAGGCCATCTCCGAGCGCGGCCTCGCCTTTGTCGACGATGGCAGCCTGAATGCGGCGAACATGAAAACGCTGAGCGGACAGACGCGCCTTCGCTATGTGCGCGCCGATTCCGCCATCGATGCGAAGCTGTCGGCAGAGGAAATCTCGTCGGAGTTCATGGAACTGGAAAGCCAGGCGCTTGAGCATGGTGCGGCCATGGGCGCGGGCTATGCCTTCCCGATCACGATCGAAATGGTGAAAACCTGGTCGGCGGGCCTTGAGCAGAAGGGCATTGTTCTGGCGCCTGTCTCGGCGCTGGCGGCCCAGGCTGCGGCAGAAATTCCGGACGATGGCAGCGTTCGTACTGGCAGCCTTGAGCAGCCTCCTGTAAATCCTCACGGGTGACACAGGTTAAACAAGATCCCGATCGCTACCGCGCGAATGTCGGTCTGGCCCTCTTTTCGAAGGCCGGACACGTTTTCATTGGCCGGCGTATCAATGGCCGCGGCGCCTTCCAGTGGCAGATGCCGCAGGGCGGCGTCGACAAGGGCGAAGACCCGGCCGTGGCTGCCTTGCGTGAACTGGAAGAAGAAGTCGGCGTGCCCGAAAAGCTGGTCGATACGCTCCAGGAAACCGAGGACTGGCTGTATTACGATTTCCCGCCGGACCTGAAGAAACGCCTTCCGGGGCCGTATCTCGGCCAGCGGCAGAAATGGTTCGCCTTCCGCTTCAAGGGCTCCGACAGTGATGTGCGGCTGGACCGGCACACGCCGGAATTCGATGCCTGGCGCTGGGCCCGGCTGGAGGAGACCCCCTCGCTGGTCGTGCCCTTCAAGCGGGCGGTCTATGCCGAAGTGGCGGTACGCTTCGAGCGCTGGACGGAGCCGGTTCTCGGCGGCAAGGTGCCCCAGGGCTGAGGCCGCAAGAAGGGCATGGGAAGACCAGAGGGAAGATGGGCATGGCAAAGACCTTGCTGATGATTCATGGCGTCGGGTGCGGCGGCGATGTCTGGGACCGGATGATCCCGGTGTTCGAGGCTGATGGCTGGACATGCGAGGCGCCGACCCTGTTTCCGGGCCGCCGCGTGAAGGAAAACCCACCCCAGTCGCTGAGTGAGCTGGGCCTCGACGATTATATCGCGGCCATGTCGGCCAAGGCGCATGAGATTGAAAAGGCGAGTGGCGAGAAACCTGCCGTGATCGGCCATTCCATGGGCGGCCTCATTGCGCAGGTACTGGCCGAGAAGGGGGACGTCTCACAGGCCGTGTTCCTGACGCCTGCCCAGCCCAAGGGCTGCGCGGTGATCGGGCCGAGCGTGGCGTTCACCTTCCTCAACATCCTGATCCAGCAGAACCGGAAGAAGTCCTACAAGGTGTGGCGGACCGGTTTTGATTTCGGCGTCACCAATTGCGTGCCCAAGCGCCTGCATGAAAGCATCTATGCCGACGCGCTTTATGATTCCGGGAAGGTCTATGGCGACATGACTGACGGGATCGAGATCGACGAAGCGAAGATCAACATTCCCACCCTGACGATTGCTGCCGGCAAGGACCGGGCGACGCTGCCTGCGGCGGTGCGCAAGGTGGGCGAGAAATACAGCCGGTCGCCCGTAGCCGGGGACTTTCTTGAGTATCCTCAGAACGGGCACTGGATCGTGGATGAGCCGGGCACGGACAAGGTGGCCGCCGATATTGCCGGCTGGCTCGCCCGGACACGCACAAAGGAAACCGCATGATGGAAGAAGACGCCCACGGCGTGCATGATTATCTCACCGATCCGCGTAATGCGGATATCCTGATCTCGGTGAATGGAGACCTGAAGAAACGGGACGAGGCAGTCGTCTCCGTTTTCGACAGCGGCTACATCCTGGGCGATGGTGTGTGGGAAGGGCTGCGCGTCATGGATGGCGGTATCGCTTTCCTGCCGGAACACCTGAAACGCCTGTGGGCAGGCGCCAAGACCATCGACATGGACATCGGCCTGACAAAGGACGAACTGACGGCCCGCCTGATGGATTGCCTGAAGGCCAACGGCATGCAGGACGGCGTACACATTCGCCTGATGGTGACGCGCGGCATCAAGAAGACGCCGTATCAGGGGCCGCGCTTCACGATCACCAAGCCGACCATCGTGATCATCCCGGAATACAAGAACCCTGTGCCGGAAATCATCCAGCGTGGTGTGTCTCTGTTCACGGTGCATGTGCGCCGCACAGGTCCGGCCGAGCAGGACCAGAAGCTGAATTCGCACTCGAAGCTCAACTGCATCCTCGCCTGTATCCAGGCCGACAAGGCCGGGGCCGACGAGGCGCTGATGCTGGACCCGCTGGGTTTTGTAGCGACCTGTAACTCGACCCACTTCTTCATCGTGCGTGACGGGGAAGTGTGGACCAGCCCGCCGGAATACTGCCTTGGCGGCATCACGCGCGGCAACATCATCAAGGTCTGCCGGGAAGTCGGCATTCCGGTGTTCGAGAAGCGCTTCTCCCTGTTCGACGTCTACTCCGCAGACGAAGCCTTCATCACCGGCACGTTCGCTGGCGTGACGCCCGTGCGCGAGGTGGACGGACGGAATATCGAAAACATCGACGGCCCCATCTCTCAGAAGATCCGCGAAGCCTACAAGGCGCTGCAGGCCCGCAGCCTGACGCCGATCGCATGAGTGCAGCGCCCATGACTGACGTGATCCGCATTGCGATGTGGTCCGGCCCGCGCAATCTGTCGACCACGATGATGCGCAGCTTCGGCGCCCGGCCGGAAGCGGTCTGCGTGGATGAGCCGTTCTATGCCGCCTGGCTGGTGGCGAGCGGGGAAGTGCATCCGATGCAGGAGGAGGTTCTCGCCTCGCAGCCGACTGACCCGGCCATCGTAGCCAAGGACATGCTGGCGCCGCTGCCGCCCGGCAAGACGCTGCATTACCAGAAACACATGACCCATCACATGCTGGACAGTTTCCCGCTGGACTGGGTGGGCGGTGTCCGCCACGCCTTCCTCGTGCGCCATCCGGGGCGAGTGATTGCATCCTACATGAAGAAGATGGACAGCCTCAGCCTGGAGGCCATCGGCGTACCCCAGCAGGAGCGTCTCTACCGGGAAATCACGGAACGGACAGGTACGCCGCCGCCGGTTGTGGACTCTGACCGGATACTCGCGGACCCACCGGAAGTGCTGGCGCGGCTCTGCGATGCGCTTGGTATTGCCTGGGATCCGGCCATGCTCGGCTGGGCACCGGGCCCGAAACCCGAAGACGGCGCCTGGGCGCCGCACTGGTATGATGCGGTCTGGAAATCCTCAGGCTTCGGCGCGCCGCCCGGTGAGAAGCCGGTTCTGGAAGGCGAAGCCGCGCGCATAGAAAAAGAGGCGCTCGCAAGTTACGAGCGCCTCCTTGAAAATCACGTCTAGGACGTCTTCCGGCTTCAGCCGTGACCGGCGAGGCGCATGAAGCGGTTGCGCAGGTCAGCGTCCGATTTGAAGACGCCGGTAAACTGCGTCGTGATCGTGGACACTTCCTTGTGGTGTACGCCGCGGGTGGACATGCACTCATGCACCGCGTCGATCAGCACGGCCGTGCCCATCGGGGCGAGGCTTTCGGTGATCGCGTCGCAGATCTGGGCCGTCATGGTTTCCTGCGTCTGCAGGCGTTTGGAGAAGATCTCCACCACGCGGGCCAGCTTCGAGATGCCGACCACGTTTTCCGATGGCATGTAGGCAACGAAGGCTTTGCCGAGGAAGGGCGCCATATGGTGTTCGCAATGGCTCTCGACGTCGATATTGCGCAGCATGACGATGTCGTCATAGCCCTGCACATCCTCGAAGGTGCGCGAGAGGTATTTGACCGGGTCCTCGCCATAGCCGGAGAACCATTCCTTATAGGCGTTTACGACGCGCTTCGGCGTATCGAGCAGGCCTTCGCGGGCCGGGTCGTCGCCCGCCCATGCGATCAGCGTGCGAACCGCTTCTTCCGCTTCAGCCTGTGTTGGGCGCTTCACGGGTTCCGCGCGCGCGACTTCATTCTTAGGTGTGATGGCGTCCATGGCCATAGTGTAGGAGTCCTTCGACTGAGGGACGGGGGTCGAGCCGGGGCGTCCCTTGAAGGTCTTTCACGCCTTCTGCCCGGACTTAACGCCCGCCCGGAGTTTGTACCCTCAGGGCGATAATCTGGAACATAAGGGGGCAAGTGCCCCGTTTCCAGCGGATTCTACGGTGACGGAAGGTCACTGGATCACTGCCGAGTTGCCTTTCGCTGCGTCAACTGGTATCGCCCGGCCCATGTTCGCGCGCGCATTTACCCTTTCCTGCCGCTGCTGTTGTTGCCGCTGAGGCCACAACGCGCCATTAGGGCTGTCAGACGCTGACCCTGCCGGCATATTCCCGAACAAACCCGATCCAGAGACCAAGATGACCATCCGCCTTTACGACACCGCTGCGCGTGAAAAGCGCGTTTTCGAGCCGCAGGACCCCAAACGTGTGACAATGTATGTCTGCGGGCCCACGGTCTATAACTATGCCCATATCGGCAATGCCCGCCCGCCCATCGTGTTCGATGTGCTGCGCCGCCTGCTGATGCGTGCCTATGGCGCCGACGCCGTCATCTATGCCCGCAACATCACGGACATCGAGGACAAGATCATCAAGGCCTCGCTGGAAAGCGGCGAGCCGATAGCGGCGATCACGAAGAAATATGCCGATATCTACAATGCCGATATCGCCGCGCTGAACGTGCTGCCGCCATCGGTGGAGCCCTGGGCGACGGACCATGTCGCCGAGATGATCGACATGATCGGCAAGCTTGTCCGCCGGGGCTATGCCTATGTCGGCAAAGAAGGCGTATGGTTCGCGGTCAAGCAGATGCCCGATTATGGCAAGCTGTCCGGCCGCAAGCTGGAAGACAATGAGGCCGGTGCCCGCGTGGAGGTCGATGCCGACAAGCGCGACCCCGCCGATTTCGCGCTCTGGAAGTTCGCCAAGCCCGGCGAGCCGGAAGACGCGATCTGGGACAGCCCGTGGGGCAGGGGCCGGCCCGGCTGGCATATCGAATGCTCCGCCATGGCGGCCAAGCATCTTGGCAAGACGATCGACATTCATGGCGGCGGCATCGACCTGCAATTTCCGCATCACGAGAATGAAATCGCCCAGTCCGAATGCGCCCATGGCGAGGTGATGGCGAACTACTGGCTGCACAACGGCTTCCTCGACATGAGCGGTGAGAAGATGTCGAAGTCGCTCGGCAATGTCGTGCTGGTGCACGACCTGCTGAAGGCGTGGCCGGGCGAAGTGCTGCGCTTTGCCATGCTGTCCGGGCATTACCGCGCGCCGCTGGACTGGACCGAGGACCTGTTGAAACAGGCCAAGACGACGCTCGACCGGATCTATGGCGCCCTGCGCCGGGTGTGGGACGCGGACGGCGGCGAGGCCCGTGACACGGGTGTGCTGCGCGCGCTGGAGGATGACCTCAACACGCCGGAAGCGCTCGCCGAACTTTCCCGTCTGGCAGGTGAGGCCAATACGGCAGCCGACCAGAAGGACGCGGTCGCCATGGCGAATGCGAAAGCGAACCTGCTGGCAGCAGGCAAGCTGCTGGGCCTGCTGACGCTGACCCCGAAAGACTGGGAGCAGGGCGGCGACGAGGACGGCAATGCCCGGATCGACGCGCTGGTCCAGGCCCGGGTCGATGCCCGCGCCGCCAGGGACTGGGCCGAAGCCGACCGGATCCGTAATGAGCTCGCCGCCGAAGGCATCGAGATCATGGACGGGGCGGGCGGTTCGACCTGGCGCAGGGTCTGACACTATAAGTAAAACTTAAATTGATCTTGCCCCTCCCCCTTAGGAGGGTGTCCTTGGCCGCTGGCCATCCGGCAATCCAATAATTGTCATTAGCCGTCTGACCTTCCCCACCTTTTTCGGGTCAGGCGGCTTTTGCCGGGCGGCGTTTTGCCCGCCTTGCAGACAAGGCGCACGCGGGCCATCTTTCTGGCGATGAGCGAGCTTTACCACAACCGCATTCTCGAACTGGCCGCCGGCATTCCGCATGTCGGGCGGCTGGCTGATGCCGAAGGCTCCGTGACCAAGGTCTCCCGCGTCTGCGGATCGGTCGTGCATGTCGACCTGAAGCTGGATGAGGCAGGTGAAACTGTAACAGACATTGCAGTAGACCCGCAGGCCTGTGCCCTTGGCCAGGCCGCGACGGCCATTCTCGCCGAACATGCCATAGGGGCGCCGGTTTCCGAGATCATCGCGGCCCGCGATGCCTTGAAAGCCATGCTGAAAGAGGGCGGCCCGCCGCCTGAAGGCCGGTTCTGGGAGTTGCGCCACCTGGAGCCCGTGGCCGACTATCCGCCCCGGCATACCTCCACCATGCTCGCCTTCGAGGCCGCCGTTGCCGCCATCGAAGAAGCGCTGCAGAAACGCGCCGCAGCCCGTGCCCCAGCAAAGTAGCGGGCCGGGTATCAGCCTGCGCCGCCGGGCCGCCTATGCGCTTCTCTGGATCTACAAGCATGGGCCGAGCCAGGTGCTCTGGGCCTTTGGGGCGCGGTGCCAGCATACGCCGACCTGTAGCGAGTACGGGGCCGAATGCGTGGCGCGGTTCGGCTGGTGGCCGGGCTTCTGGATGACGCTGGCGCGCTTCCTGCGTTGCCGTCCGGGCGGCACGATGGGGTGCGACCCGCCGCCTGAGGTGAAGCCCGATGTGCCGGTCTGGCAGCCCTGGCGCTATGGCGACTGGACGGGGCGCAACATGAAGAATGGCGCCGGCCATGCGTGCACGCCGGTTGAAAAACCCCCGGAGGCATGACATATCGCCGTCATGCATTTTCGTCTGATCACCGCTCTGACCACACGAACCCGCCGGGGTGCCTGACGCGCCTTCGGCCCGCACACCTGTGCGCGCCCGCCTCATGCACCCGCCAAAAACGCCCTGAACCGAGCCCTGCAAGGTGCGGCCCAAACTGGCCCGGACACCATGTACAGGACCATGTAAACACCATTTATGGACCATGTAGGGCTCTCCCCATTCCCGGAAGCCGCCTGACTGCAGACCACCAGCTTTGAGGGTGGGAAAAGCGGTAAAGAAGCGCTAAGCAAGCCGCCGCATAAGGCTTTCCGGATACTTGGAATTTACGCCCCTCGCGGGCGAGCGAAATCGAAGAAGAAGACCGATGATCAAAGTAACGCTGCCCGATGGCTCAGAGCGCGAGTATGCCGATGGCGCCTCGCCGCTGGATGTGGCCGAGAGCATTTCCAAATCCCTGGCCAAGAAGGCCCTTGCCGCCAAGGTGGACGGCCAGATGTGGGACCTTGTCCGTCCCCTCGAAGGCGATGCGAGTGTCGCCATCATAACGGACCGTGACCCCGAAGGCCTGGAGCTGATCCGCCACGACGCCGCCCACGTGCTGGCGCAGGCGGTGCAGGACCTTTATCCCGATACGCAGGTCACGATCGGCCCGGTGATCGATGACGGCTTCTATTACGACTTCGCTCGTGAGGTACCTTTCTCCACGGACGATTTCGAGAAGATCGAAAAGAAGATGGCCGAGATCATCGACGCCGATTACCCGATCGTGCGCGAAGTCTGGGACAAGGACGAAGCCATCGCGATGTTCAAGAAGATCGGCGAGGACTACAAGGCGCAGATCATCGACGACATCATCCCGCCGGGCGAGGCGATCACGATCTATCGCCAGGGCGACTGGTTCGACCTGTGCCGCGGGCCGCACCTGCCGTCGACGGGCAAGCTGCCGAAGGCTTACAAGCTGATGAAGCTGGCGGGCGCCTATTGGCGTGGCGACTCGAAGAACGAGATGCTGCAGCGCATGTACGGCACGGCCTGGGCGAACGAGAAGGACCTGAAGGCCCATCTCCACCGTATCGAGGAAGCCGAGAAGCGCGATCACCGCAAGCTCGGTGCTCAGCTCGACTTGTTTCACCTCGACGGCCTTGCCGCCGCCGGGTCTGTCTTCTGGCACCCGAACGGGTTCCAGGTCTGGCGTCAGATCGAAGCCTATATGCGCCGCCGCCTCGACAAGGCCGGTTATGAGGAGATCAAGACGCCGCAGCTGATGGACTCGGCCCAGTGGGAGAAATCCGGACACTGGGGCAAGTATCGCGAAAACATGTTCATCGTGCCTGACTTCATTCCGGAAGGGGACGAGGGTGTGGACATCCGCGTGCCGGAAGATGCCAAGCTGATGGCCCTGAAGCCGATGAACTGCCCGGCGCACGTCGAAGTGTTCAAGTCCGGCCAGAAATCCTATCGCGACCTGCCGCTGCGGCTGGCCGAGTTCGGATGCTGCCACCGTAACGAGCCGCATGGCGCGCTGCACGGCATCATGCGGGTTCGTCAGTTCACGCAGGATGATGCGCACATCTTCTGCCGCGAAGACCAGATCGTCGAGGAGTCGATCCGCTTCTGCCGCCTGCTGGAGGTGGTCTACCGCGACTTCGGCTTCGAGGACATCGCGGTGAAGCTCTCCACGCGGCCGGACGTGCGTGCCGGTAGCGACGAGACGTGGGACCGTGCCGAGAAGGGCCTCGCCGATGCTGTGGCCGCTGCTGGCCTGCCATGCGAGATCATGCCGGGCGAAGGCGCGTTCTATGGGCCGAAGCTGGAGTTCCAGCTGACGGATGCCATCGGACGTGTCTGGCAATGCGGCACGCTTCAGCTGGATTATGTCCTGCCAGAGCGTCTGGGGGCTGAGTATACGGCGTCCGACGGTTCCAAGCAGCGTCCGGTCATGCTGCACCGCGCGATCCTCGGATCCATGGAGCGGTTCATTGGCATCCTGATCGAGGAGTTCTCGGGTGCATTCCCGATGTGGCTTGCGCCGGTGCAGGTGGTGGTCGCGGCCATTACGGACGCCGCCAACGACTATGCCGAGGAAGCCGCTGACGTGCTGCGCAAGGCGGGCCTGCGGGTCGAGACGGATCTTCGCAATGAGAAGATCAACTACAAGGTCCGCGAGCATTCGCTGCAGAAGGTGCCGGTCATCGCCGTGGTCGGTGGCCGGGAGGCAGAGGAGCGGACGCTGGCCCTGCGCCGGCTCGGCTCCAACGCCCAGCAGATGATCTCGCTCGACGAGGCAGCCAGTGCCCTGTCGCTGGAAGGCCTCGCGCCTGACCTTAAAGCCTGATCTGACTTAGACGGCTGACAAAGCGGGCGGGAGGGAAGAGAGTGCGACTCATGTCCTATGCGCCCGTGCTTGCAGCCGTCTTTGTCCTCTGGCCCGTCATGGGGGCGCTGGGCGGGCAGGGTTATGCGCCCTTGCTGGGCCTGGCGGCCCTGCCGGCACTGGCGCTCGCCCGGCCGAAATGGCCGCCGCCGGTCTACGCCATCCTGGCTTTCCTGTTTGTTGTCTGGGTGGTGATCAGCGAGGCCTGGTCGCCTGTCTCTACGGGGTTCATCAGCGGCAACCTGTTCCATGGCGACTTTGCCGTGAAGGCGTCCAGCGTGCGGATCTTCCTGGCGGCGGTGTTCGCCCTGCTGGCCGTGGGCGGCGCGCTGAGGATTGCTGACGGCAGCGCGCAGGTCTCCACGCGCGTGATGCTGGGGGCGTTTGCGGTGCAGGGGCTGATCCTGGCGCTTTCCGCGATTTTCTCCGATCCCATCCTGACGGCCGTTTACGGGACAGATCCAAATGAGCGCGTTTCGGGCGTGCAGAACATGGGGCGCAACGCGAACGCGTTCGCGCTGGTCCTTCCGGTCCTGATTGCCTACCTGTCGACGCGGCCGCAATTCTTCTGGAAGCCGGTCGTGGCGCTGATGTTCGCGGTCAGCCTTCTGACATTCACGCGCCTCGACACACAGAGCGCGATGATCGGCATGGTGTTCATGCTGGCGGCGATGGGGCTGGTCCGGGCGTTGCCGGGGTCCGGGTTCCGCGTTTTGTTCACGGGGCTGGCGGCCTATATCGCATCTGCGCCCATGCTGATGGGAACGGTGCTGAAGCTGCTGGACGCATACAATGTGCACCTGCCTGCTTCCTTCCACTCGCGGGCGGCCGCCTGGCGGGTGGTGATCGGCAAGATCTCCGAACGCCCGGTGACGGGTTATGGTATTTCCGCCTCGAAAAGCTGGCGCGAGACCTATGCGGACCATCCTGACTGGCTGGCCCACCTGCCGGAGTTCTGGAAAGATTACCCCGTCGTGCCGGGGCATCCGCACAATATGGCGTTGCAGATCTGGGCGGAGACCGGCCTGATCGGGGCTGTGCTGGTCGGGTTCGCGCTGGTCCTGCTGGGCTTCCGCCTGCCGCAGCCTGACCAGATGCGCGAGGATGTGCGCTATGCGATTGCGGGCGTGACCGGCGTTGCGCTCAGCCTGTTCAGCTTCGCCTACAATATGTGGAACGAGGCATTCTGGTCCACCGTGGCGCTGGCGGCGGTTGCCATCATCCTGCTGGCGAAACGGCAGAGAGCATCGCTGTGAGCGCCATCGGCCATTCCGGGCCGGCGATCAGCGCGCTGGTGGTGACCTACAGGACCGGCGCACGCCTGCATGAATGCCTCTATGCCCTGAAAGGCGATGAGGCGATTACCGAGATCATCATCGCGGACAATGGCAACCCGCCTGGGGAGCAGGCCTGGATCGACCGCTTCGTGGCGGCGTGCCCGAAGGCGCGCCTGATCCGGGAAGGGGACAATCCGGGCTTTGGCACGGCGATGAACCGCGCCGCGGCGCTGGCAGGCGGGGAGATGCTGCTCGCCTGCAATCCGGACTGCGTCATCAAGCGCGGCGCCACGGCTTTCATGCTGGAGGCGCTGGAAGGGGCAGGGCGGCCAGCCATTGTGGGTGGACGGATCTTTGGACTGACGGGCCGGGAAGAGCGCGGCGCTCGGCGCAATACGCTGACCCTGTGGAACGCAATTGGTCTTGGCAAGTGGACGCTGGATGGAGAGCCTGCGCCTGCCGGGCCGGTGCCTGTCGGCGCGGTATCCGGTGCCTTCTTCCTGATGCGGCGGGAAGACTATGCGGCGCTCGGCGGGTTCGACGAAGCCTATTTCCTGCATGTCGAGGATGTGGACCTCTGCCGCCGCGCGATCGAGGCGGGCGGCGCTGTCATCTACCAGCCGAAGGCGGGCGCTCTGCACTACACGTCCACATCGGATGCGCCGCGCGGCAAGGTGCAGGCCCACAAGGTGGCCAGCCTGAAACGCTATTTCCGCAAGTTCGCGAAGACGCCGGGGGAGAAGCTGGCCACGGCCCTGATGGTGCCGCTGATCGGTCTGGCCATGCGGCTGCGCGGTTAGGCTTTTGGCCGCCAGTCCGGCGGGGCAAGCTCGAAGCCGGCAAAGTCAAAGCCTGGCGCGACAGTGCAGGACAGCAGCGTCCATGCGCCGAGCGTCTCGGCCGTCTGCCAATGGTGCGCGGGGACGATGCCCTGCAGGGTGTGGCCCGCGCGCAGGTCCGGCCCGAGCGTGACGGCGCGTGGGTCTGTGCCTTCCGGCGTGGCTGTCGTCAGCACGAGCGGCCCGCCTGCCTGCCACAGCCAGATCTCGTCCGCATCCACCCGGTGCCAGGCGGAAACTTCATCGGCCTGCAGCAGGAAATGGATCAGCGTGGAAGCAGGGCGTTCGCCTTCAGCTGCAGCGGCGCGGAACGTCTCCACATAATGCCCGCCCTCCGGATGCGGCGCCATGTTCAGGAGGCGGATAATCTCCCGCGCGCCTAGGTCCGGGGTCATGAGATTGACGGTCCCTCTGGGCGGAAATATTCCGTTATGAACCGGTCGTCGCTCGTGGTGGAAACCGCCTCGCAGTCGAAGTCGACCCATTCGGTGTGGCGCCAGTGGCAGGTCAGGTCGAATTCCTGAAGTGTCCTGAGGTCCCCAGCTTCCTCGGCATTTTCTGGCAGGTAGGGTTTCCCGATACGGGCAAGGTCTTCTTCCATGAAAGCGTCGAATGCAGGGATGGGGGCGTCGTTCGCCTGAATTAATGGTGAAAACTCGTCCGATAGGAATATCTCGTAGTCATCTTCCAGCGTCCTTGCGCTGGGCGGGTATGCGCACCTGACGGAGAGGCCGAATGAAGCCTTGCTGCACTCCATGCTGTCGACAGATTCCGGCAGGCCATCATGCGGACGACGGCGCATTTTTACGAACTTGTGCGTAATCTCGAAGGATGGGGCAGCCATCACGGTGACGCGGCTGGTATCCAGACCGAAGGCATCCGATCCGGGCAGGTAGTCTGTGTCGAGCGCACGAACGAAGGAGAGTTCGTCGTGGTATTGAACATAGATCTCGTAATTCCCGTCGGTCACGTAGGTCGCAAATTCGTCGAAGGTCAGCAGGTTTCCAGCGGCAGGCTTTTCCCCTTCCGACCAGCCATGGGATGCGGGCAGGAGTAACGCGATGAACATTGCGGCCACCCGGAGGGGGGCCATCAGAACCGGTCCTTGCGGCCGCGGATCTCGGCGAAGGTGGCGACAGCGTCTCCCGGATGGCCCATGGCAGCCTGCAGCTCCGGCACGTCCGCGCGCAGGAAGGGATTGGTGGCGAGTTCCCGGCTTAGAACGGTCGGCACTGTCGGGCTGCCTTTCGCGCGCAACTCATCGATCTGTTTCACATAGGCGGCGAGGGCATCATTGCCGGTTTCGATGGTCTCGGCGAAGCGGGCATTCGACTGGGTGTATTCATGCGCACAATAGATCGTCGTCTCCGGCGGCAGCGCCTTCAGCTTTGAGAGGCTGTTCCACATCATCTCCATCGTGCCTTCGAAGACGCGGCCGCAGCCGAGCGCGAACAGGGCGTCACCGACAAAGGCGATGTTCTGCTCCGCGAAGTGATAGGCGATGTGGCCGAGCGTGTGACCCGGCACATCCAGCACGCGGGCGGTGGCGCGGCCGAACTCCACCGTGTCGCCTTCCTTCAGCTTCACGTCGATGCCGGGGATCTTCTCCGCCTCGCCCGCTGGGCCGTAGATGGTGCAGCCGGTCGCTTCCTTGATGCTGAGGTTCCCGCCGGCATGGTCCGGATGCCAGTGCGTGTTCAGGATGTGGCTGATATGCCAGCCCATCCGCTTCGCCTCGGCCAGGTACTTTTCGGCATCGGGCGTGTCGATGGCAGCGGTCTCGCCGGAAAAGTGTTCGTGAACAAGATAACCGTAATTATCGTTCAGGCAGGGAAAACGGTGTACGTCTAAAGTGATCTTGGTCATCAGGGTCTCCTGAAGACCGGCCTAGCACAGGGAATCCGATGCGTCAGGATGCTGTCACGCTGGAACGCTTTTACGATGCCCCGCTGGGGCAGGCGGCGGCGCGCATCCTGTCCGGCAAGCTGACGGATCTGTGGGGTGAGGCGCGGGGCCTGTCGCTGCTGGGAGTCGGCTTTGCCGTTCCGGTGCTGAACGCGTTCGGCGAGGCACCTTCGCGGATCGTTGCCGCCGTGCCGCTGGAGCATGGGCCCGTGCAGTGGGATTATTCAGGCCGGGGTAATGCCAGTGTCGGCGTCGGGGACGAGCGGCTGCCCTTTCCGGATGGCATGTTCGACCGGGTGATCGTGATGCACGGGCTGGAAGAGGCCGGCAATCCGCGCACATATCTCCGCGAAATCTGGCGGGTCACGGCGCCGGAGGGGCGGATCGTACTGGCGGCGGCGAACCGGGCGGGGCTGTGGTCGCGGGCCACGCGCACCCCATTCGGGCAGGGGCGCCCGTGGAGCCGCCCGCAGTTGATGAACCTCTTGTCCTCTGGCCTGTTCCAGGTCACCGCATCGACCAGCGCGCTCTACATGCCGCCCATGTCGGCAGGGCTGGTGACGTCTGCGGCAGAGGGCTGGGAGGCCATCGGCAGCCTCATCGCACCAGGGCTGGGCGGTGTCGTTCTGGTGGAAGCAGTGAAGCGTCTCTACGCAAGCCCGGGCGGCGGGGCGCCGGCACCTGTTACCGAAAAGGTACGGATTCCTCGCTCCGTACCTTCCCCGAAACGCGAAAGTCATTGACGGACCGGGCCGGTGGAAGATACTTCGCACCTGCAGCAACTATTAGGAGAAGCGACATGAAGCTTGTCACAGCGATTTTCAAGCCGAGCCGGCTGGATGCCGTGATCGACGCGCTCTCCGAAGTTGGCGCGACGGGGCTGACTGTTTCAGAGGTGCGCGGCTATGGCCGCCAGCTCGGCAAGACGGAAGTCTATCGCGGCGCCGAATACGAAGT
Source organism: Hyphomonas sp. (assembly GCA_041398445.1). Classification (GTDB taxonomy): domain Bacteria; phylum Pseudomonadota; class Alphaproteobacteria; order Caulobacterales; family Hyphomonadaceae; genus Hyphomonas. The sequence goes on from JAWKUR010000016.1 coordinate 73,567, forward strand.
GCGCCTGCTGCCCAAGGTGAAGGTGGAAGTCGCCTGCGCCGACGATGCAGCGGAGCGGTTTGCCGATGCCATCATCCAGGCGGCAAACACGGGCACGATCGGCGACGGGAAGATCTTCATTCTCGACATCGGTTCCGTCATCCGCATCCGCACTGGCGAGCGCGACGAACTGGCCGTATCCGGCTAGGCAGCTGGAGTTTCGAAGCCGGGTTCTGGGCAGCGGGCTTCAGGAGGCCTGCCTCAGGACGTTTTGTCTTCGTTACTGAAGTCGGCTTCCATGGCGCCGTGCTGTAGCTGCAGATTCAGCAGGATGGCCTTGGCAATCGGCAGCAATGCCAGGATCAGCCCGATCATTATGGCGCACATCACGACAAAAGCCAGAATCTTGAGGCCCAGCGGCATCGAGATCATGGGCAGGATGAAGATGAAAGGCGCCGTCAGGATCAGCACGCCGAAACCGACAAAGAAGGCCGGGCCGTCGGCCGTATCGTCATTGCTCATCTCGCGTCCGCAGACCGGGCAGGCATCGTTCAGCTTCAGGTAGCTCTTGAACAGCTTGCCCTTGCCGCAATTTCCGCATTTCAGCTGCAGGCCGGACACGATGGGGGAAGGTTTCGACATGGACGCACTCCGGGGGGAACTGCAACCACACATCGTGCTCTGCGGTGCACACTACAATGCGACACATGGCAGCCCACAGGGCGCAGCCCTTGACGCGCCGGGCTGCATTGCCCACCAGAGCGGGCTGTAATTCGCAGGACGGAATGCCCCCCATGTCTGACCAAATGTCTGACCCAATGTCTGGCCCCATTTTCGAGCGCATCGCCATTATCGGTGCTGGCCTGATCGGTTCTTCCATTGCACGGGCCGCCAGGACCTATGACGCGGCGGGGGCCGTCTCACTGTATGATGTGAGCGATGACGTGCGGGCCCGGGCGGCAAAGCTGGAGCTGGGCGATGTCGCAGACACGCTGGCCGATGCCGTGAAAGACGCAGACTGCGTGATCCTGTGCGTGCCTGTCGGGGCGCTGGAGCCGGTGGCAAAAGCCGCTGTGCCGCACATGAAGGCGGGTGCGATCCTGTCCGATGTCGGCTCGGTCAAGAAGCAGGCCGCCGAGGCACTGGCCGCTGCCGATGACGGGCGCGTGCACATCATTCCGGGCCACCCCGTGGCAGGCACCGAGCAATCCGGCCCCGAGGCCGGCTTCCCGAGCCTGTTCCAGAATGCCTGGTACATTCTCACGCCGCAGACCGGCAAGGATGAAGCCTATGAGGCCGCTGCCATTCAGCTGACCGCGTTCTGGGCACGCCTTGGGTCCAAAGTCGAAACAATGGATCCAGCCAGGCACGACCGCGTGCTGGCCATTACCTCGCACCTGCCGCACCTGATCGCCTTCAACATCGTTTCCACTGCCTTCGACATGGAAACAGTGGAAGAAGGCGAGGTGGTGAAGTTCTCCGCCGGTGGTTTCCGGGATTTTACGCGCATCGCAGCCTCTGATCCCGTGATGTGGCGCGACGTGTTCCTGAACAACAAGGAAGCCGTGCTGGAATGCCTTGGCCGCTTCTCCGAAGACCTGGCGGCCCTGCAGCGGGCCATTCGCTGGGGTGATGGCGACTTCCTGATGCAGGAGTTCACTCGTGCGCGCACGATCCGCAAGGCCGTGATCGATGCCGGGCAGGATTCCGGTGCGGTGAACTTCGGCCGCAACCAGAATGGTGCTAAAACAAAAACATGAAACCGCTGACCCTTTCGGACGACCGGCGTGAGGCCCTTGCGGGCCATCTGCAGCGCCTGTTCGCGACGGAGTTCGACGAGGATCTGAGCGGTTTCCGCGCCGAGGCCATCATCGACCTGATGCTGAAACAGCTGGGTCCTGCGGTCTACAATCAGGCCGTGGAGGATGTGCGCGCGCACATGCAGGGCAAGCTGGACGACCTTTCGGGCGAAGTCTGGGTGGACGGCGGCGTCTGAGGCCACTCACGTCCTTTCACGTGAATTTGTGTCGCCTGCGAGGACTGCTCCGGCTAGGGAAGGGGCATGAAACAGACGACGCATATGCTTTCCCGCCGCGGCCTCCTGTTCGCAGGGGCTGCCTCTTTCGTTATTGCGGCCTGTTCTGGCGGCTCACGTACGGCGACGGCCGAAACCGGGCAGGGCGCGCCGGATGCAGACCCTTATGCCGACAGTGAATGGCGTACGCTGACAGAGGCGCAGTGGAAGGAACGGTTGAGCCCTGAAGCTTTCGGCGTGCTGCGCCGCGAGAACACGGAACGGGCCTTCACGTCCCCGCTGGAGCATGAAAAGCGCAAAGGTACCTATCATTGCGCCGGCTGTGATCTGCCGCTGTTTTCCTCCGATACGAAATTCGATTCCGGCACGGGTTGGCCCAGCTTCTGGCAGCACCTGCCGGGCGCTATGGGGACGAAAGCAGATCACAAGCTGTTCTATACGCGCACGGAGTATCACTGTGCGCGCTGCCTCGGGCATCAGGGGCATGTCTTCAATGACGGGCCCGCGCCCACGGGCCAGCGCTGGTGCAACAACGGCGTGGCGCTGACGTTCCGCCCGGCCTGATCCTATTCGATGATTTCGACGCCTTCCGGGATCACGAAGGCAGGCACGGAGGCGATGGCGACATCGCCGTCATCGATCAGTTCGCCGGGGCCATTCTCGCGCCGTTCATAGGCCGCGACCAGCGAGCTGTAGGGCGGGACATAATCCCAGCCGCCATTGCCATTGTTCTGCGTGATCTCGAAATGCAGGTGCAGCACAGTGGGCGTGCCGCCGAAATCGTTCGAGACATAGCCGATCGTGTCGCCTGCCTTCACCGTGTCGCCGATCTTCACCGACAGCTTGGCCATGTTCATGTGCAGGTATTTGTAGATCCGCCCGCCCGAACGCAGGTTGACGCTGTAGGAGCCGACATTGGAGATGACGCCGTCTTCCACGGCAACCACTTCATGCGCCGTACGGTCGGCCGCGGCGGTGGAACGTTCGGACTTGCAGCTGTCTGGCGTGCCGACGCGGATGTCCTGACCCTGGTGGATCTTGTTGATTGGGCAATAGGTTGAGTTGCGGTTCGATGTACGCGTCTCGCAGAAATTATCCCGCCACGGATATTCGAAGTTCCGCGTATCACACTGATCGCCGCCAACCATGCCGCCGCCGAAGGTGAACACCATGGACTGGAGATAGGCTGGGGAATCCTTAATCGGGAACACCATGTCGGGCGCAAAGATCATGTCTTCCGGCGCACCTTCGCCTGTGCCGGGCAGCAGGGCGCCGGGGGCGTAGAAGGAGAAGGCCGGTTCGATCGGGGCAGGTGGCTCAACCGTGTCGCCCGCATCGGGCGTGTCCACCGGAGGAGTGGTGTCGGTATCGGCCGTGTCCGTGGTGTCATCCGGCGTATCGGTTGACGTATCTGCAGGCGTATCCGTATCGCTTGGGGTGTCCGTATCTGCATCCCCCGCGTCAGGCGTTCCGGGGTCCACCGTGTCGGATGGCGTGGCCGTGCCGTCCGTGTCTGCGTCTGCCGTCGTATCCGCTGTGTCGGGCATTGTGTCCGGCGTGTCGGTATCCGTGGTGTCAGTGTCCGGGGTGGTGTCCGTATCTGTGTCCGCGCCGGTATCCGTATTGGTATCCGCAGGTTCATCGCCCTGTCCGTAAGGGTCCGTTACGGGCACAGAAGGCGGCGGCGGGCCTGGGGCGCCGGGTGGCACGGCAGGACCTGTTTCCGGCGTCGAGGGCGGCGGGCCGCCATCCCCTGGATAGCGGACGAAGTCACAGGCCGCGAGCGTCAGCAGCGCGGCTGCGCCTAGCAGGAGGGAACGCTTATGGGTCATTAGCGCGACCTCACGGCAACGAGCGAGTCAGCAATGGACAGTGCATCGTCTTCACTGATGCAGTCGGCATGTTCGCCATCTGCCTGGGTGCACTCGAATTCGATCAGATAGTCTGCGCCATATTTGGTGAAGGCGACCTGCGCCCCGCTCATGGTCGGAATGAAGCGCATGGGCGCATCCGTTGTGCCGGGTGCCCGGTCGCCGATGATCTCGTTCGTGCCGTTGACGACGATGTTGTAGTCCGTTCCCGGATAGAAGGCGAAATAGCCGTCATTCAGCGGCTGGAATTTCACGTCGGACTCAGCGCCCTGCGGCAGCACGATGCCGGTGGGCAGCATCACGGGAACCGGCGGGGCATCGCCCCCCGCGGCGACGGTGAAATTGCCGTCCGCGCTGGAATTCGAGGCGACATCGGCACGGGCCGCTGTCCAGTCGATAATGGCCTCTTCGCTCACGGCCTGAGCGTAGACCGGCTTGTCGGCCTCGTCCGAAGGGGCCGTGTCTGCCGGGGCCTGGTCTTCCAGTGCAACCTCTTCCGGTTCGGAAATCTCCGTGGCGGGATCGTCACCCATCCCCCGGATGAACTTGTCACAGCCAGCAAGGCCCAGAAGGGCACAGGCAGGCACCAGCGCAAGGGCGATCTGCTTCCTCATGGCAATCATTCCTTTCCGGGTTGAGCCACATAGTCCGGATCGGCATAGGCGACGCTGTCGACCTGAAGAATCCGGTTTTGAATGTCATTGATGGTTGCGCGGGTCGGTTCCAGGCCGGGCGGCAGGCGGTAGCCGAGCCGGATCTCACCGGAATAGCTGGCCCCGACCAGACGGAAATCCTTCAGCACGGGATAACGTGCCTGTAGATTGGCCCAGGCAATGTCTGCCGCGGCGCGGTCGCGTTTGAAATTGCGGGAGATGGTGTCGATCTCAGGTTCGCCCTTGATGCGGACGATATAGACGATTTCCGACCCATCCTGGCTGAGCTGGGCCAGTGTTGTTTCCGCAGGGCGTTGCGTCTCGGCCGATGCGGGCAGCTCCGCCGGCCGGACGACCGGCAGTGGGTCGCCGGGGTGCAGGTCAGCAACCGGCCGGGTGGGCGCTGCGATTTCCGTTCCGGACGCGCCGGGGCTGGCCATGTTCGAGCCAGCCATCACGAAGATGCCTGTCGCCCCTGCCAGCATGGCGAGCCCTGCCAGCCCGAGTGGCCCGCCAAGATGCAAGGGGTTCTGACCGCCGCTCATTCAGTCTCCACCGCCGGAGGTGCCACCGCTCACCGGCACATTGGCCAGGTTCAGGATGCGCCCGCCACAGGGGCGGCGGCACATGCCGTCAGAGCCTTCGATTGGCGTTGTGCCCGGATAGTCGGAACAGAGGCCGGAGCACTGCAGATCCGTCAGCGGATCGGTTGCGGCAAGCAGTTCCGAGACCAGCTCGTCGGATGTCGCCTCCGGATCGCGCGCCTTCAGCAGGGCGAGGGCCGCCGAGACGTGCGGCGCGGCCATGGAGGTGCCTTGCTCATAGGCGTAGTAGCAATCGTCCACGGCTTCGCCGGTCACCGGGTCATAGCAATCGGTGGAAGCCTTGGTGGAGAGGATGCCGTCCGGACGTGAGTCGTGATTGTCGTCGCGGGCCATCTCCCCGCCAGGGGCGAGAATGTCGACGCCATCGCCGAAGTTCGAATAGGCCGTGATCTCGCCAAGTGCGTTGCCGGCTGCGACGGAGATGACATTGTCGCATCCGCC
>JAWKUR010000017.1:0-78855 GCA_041398445.1 Hyphomonas sp.
CGGCTGCTGTGAAATAGGACACAACCGCTTCAGCGCGCGCCGAATCGGCAGGTCCACCCACCTCGAATACCAGATCAGCTGGGCAGAGATGTGACACGGCCAGTACCTTGTCGAGCGCCGCGCCGCTCTCACGGGAAAGGACTGCGCCCTCCCCTTCAAACGCGACGGGATTTTCTGCCAGTACGGCGTCCATGCCCTGCTGGCAGGCCGCGACGGGATCATCCGCAAAGTCGATTCCCTGAACCTCTGGCACGTCCACATCCACCGGATAGGCCCAGACTGTAACCGGCAGGCCCGCCCCGGCATGGGTCATGTCCTGCTTCAGGAAATGAATGGCACTGGGCGGCGCTTCGCCTTCTATCGCGATGCCGACATCGCCTTCAGCGGGATAGAAGCCCATTTCGCCATTCCGGAACCGGGCAAAGGAGGCGAGGCCCGTCCGCACGGGCGCCACCCAGCCATCAGGCATGTCCGGAGCCAGCGTCATCTGGTCGATCACATCTCCCGTGGCCTGCGCCTGTGCGATGCCCAGCAAGTCCATCCGCTGCGCCTCGGTCCGCACCTTGCCCGCAAGCACCAGCCCATCCGGCGTATAAGTTGCCGTCCAGACCGGCAGGCCCTTGATCAGCGGCGCGCCGCGATAAGGTGCCGCCAGCGCGGAGACCTGCGCCGACAGACGCGCCCGCTCCGCAGGGTCGGCTTCCACCCCGCCGACACGCAGCGTGTTGTCGACCAGACGTACATCGCCGCTATCCAGTTCCGACAGAAGGCCAAGGCCGAACCGGGCCACGCCCTGCCAGTTGCCACCCGGCGCTCCGGCCGCAACTTCCATGCGGTTTTCAGGTGCCTGCCCGCCGGACAGGCGCGTCGCCTCCGCCTCGATCTGGCTGGCGATCATGCGCGAAGGCACATGCCCGGACAGGATGATACGGCCATCGGCCAGTTTTTGCGCACGCCATGAAAAAGGCGAAACCGGCAGGCCGGGATCGACCGCAACCTCCACCACCGTCACCCCGCCCATAACGACACCGCCCGTCCAGGCGGAATGCAGAATGGTCCCGGCAGCAGCCATAGCCGCATCTTCCGACGGGGCAGCCCCCGTCAGCACGGCCCGCTGGCCGTTCATGCGCACATGCGCCCAGTCATATCCATTTCGGGCAAGGGCGGCGTTGGCATCCTGCTCAAGCTGCGCGGCCAGGTTTGCAGGCCGCTGCGGAGACTGGTACAGCCCCCACCATCCCGTTGCCACGAGGCCCACCAGCGCGACTGGCGCCAGCAGGTAATCGAGCATTTTCATTCGGGACCCCGCTAACCTCCTGTTAGGCATTCCCTTTGTGATGGGATGCCCTATTCAGGGACCCGTCGCAAGAGTCCCGCCACACGCCATACACAAACCATGAAACGTCCGCCAGAAACCCTGACCTCCCCGTCCAACCCGCTGATCAAATCCCTCAAGGGGCTGGAGCGGAAAAAAGAGCGCCAGACCAGCGGCCTGTTCCTGGCCGAGGGCGCGCGTCTCGTGGAACAGGGCCTCGCCAATAACTGGCAGCCGGACACGCTGATCGTTGCCGCCGCCGTGGCAGACCGCCCGCACATCGCCGCCCTCGCCGACAAGGCCGAGGCCGCCGGCGCGCGCGTCGTGCTGGTGCCGGAGCGGCTGATGTCGAAGATCACGCACAAGGACAATGCCCAGTCCGTCATAGCAACGTTCAGGCAGCGCAAAGTCACGCTTGATCAGCTGGAAGTCCGCCATAGTCCGCGGAAGTCGCTTTTCGTCGCCCTTTATGAAGTGCGTGATCCGGGCAATCTGGGCACCATCCTGCGGACCGCCGACTGCGCCGGGGCGGACGGGGTGATACTCGTCGGAACCTGCTGTGATCCTTACAGTTTCGAGGCCGTGCGTGCCTCCATGGGCTCTCTGTTCGACATGCCCTTTGCGGCCGCCTCCTACGAAGAATTCGAAGCCTGGCGCCGCAAGGCAGGCCTCGTCTCCGTCGCCGCCTCCGTAAACGGCACCGAGCGCCACGATCTGGTGAATCTGCAACAGGATACAGTGATCCTGATGGGCAACGAACAAGCCGGCCTCCCCCCCGCCGTCGAAGCCGACTGCGACCAGCTCATCCTGATCCCCATGCGCGGTGGGGCGGATAGTTTGAATTTGGCGCAGGCGACGGCGATCATGGTGTACGAAGCCTGGCGGCAGCGGGATTTCCGATGAAAACTGAGACAAAACTGCTCGTCGCGGACGACTGGGAAGACTATGCCCTGCTCGATTCCGGCCACCTGCAGAAGCTGGAACGCTTCGGCAGCCAGACCGTGATCCGGCCAGACCCGCAAGCCTTCTGGGAACCGGCCCAGCCGGTACAAAGCTGGCGCGCAGACGCACGTTTCTCAAGCAAAAACAATGATGAAGATGGCTCCGGCAGCTGGGAGATCCTCTCCCCCAAGGCACAGGACACCTGGCCGATGCGCTGGAACGGGCTGACCTTCAACGCCCGCCGCACCGCCTTCCGGCACATGGGCATTTTCCAGGAACATTCGGTCCACTGGCGCTTCGCACAGGAACAGATCCGTACCGCCGGACGCCCCATCAGTGCCTTGAATCTTTTCGGTTATACCGGAATGATGTCGCTCGCCTGCGCAGCCGCCGGCGCAGAGGTCGTCCACCTCGATGCGAGCCCCAAATCAAACGGCTATGGCAAGGAAAACCAGTCCCTCAGCGGCCTTGATGACCGCCCCATCCGCTGGATCGCCGACGATGCAATGAAGTTCACCGCCCGCGAGATCCGGCGGGGCAACCGCTATGACGCGATCATCCTGGACCCGCCGAAATTCGGCCGTGGCCCCAAGAACGAGACCTGGCGGTTTGAGGAAAATCTCCCGGAATTACTGGACACTGTGCGCGACCTTTTAAGTGACCGGCCACGCTTTGTGATCCTCACGGCCTACGCCGTGCGCCTGTCATACCTCGCCCTGGCCCAGGCCCTGGCAGACCGGCTGAAGCCCTTCGGCGGCACGATGGAAATGGGCGAGATGGCCCTGCCCCAGAAAGACTCCGACCGCCTGCTTCCGACGGCGATCTATGCCCGCTGGCGCGCAGACGACTGACGCCGCCCTCCGACGCGAACCGGTTGGATAGTCCGGCCGCAGCGGGCAATAAAAAACACCATGTAAACACCGTGTATGGACCGTGTATGGCGGGCGCCCGAGTGCGCTTTGCAGTTGAGGACGCCTGGCAGTACCGGTCCGCCCTTCCCGCCAGATACACCCCAAAAGAAAACGGCGGTCCCGAAGGACCGCCGTTCCCGATTTTGCCGTTGGGCGAGCCGACTTAGAAGTCGAACGTCGCGCCGACGAAGAAGTAACGGCCCAGAGCGTCATAGGTCTGCGGGTAGGTGTTACCGTTACCCGTCGTACCGGTCGAAGCGGACAGCGGCGGATCTTGATCCAGCACGTTGTTCACACCAGCGCGGAACGTGACCCAATCCTTCGCGGCCCAAGTGCCGGCCAGGTCGATGTAGTTCTGAGCGTCCAGAGAGGAGTCCACACGGCCGGTGACATAGCTGTCGCCCGACTTCAGATCCACGGAACCGATGTAACGCCAGGTAGCGGAGACATCGAGACCGTCAACCGGGGTGGTCCAGCTGACACGAGCGCGGTGACGCCATTCCGGAGTCGGCGCGAGGCAGTCGTTACCATAAGCAGCAACACAGCTGTACTCAGCGAAGGACTGACCGATCGGATCCCAGTCCATGCTGTCGAGCCAGGTACCGTTCATCGTGAAGTTCAGCGAACCGTAGGTGCCGATGTCCATGCCGTAAGCAGCCGAGACGTCGATACCCGAGGTCGACACACCACCGATGTTGGTGTTCGTGTCGATCACGTTACCGCTGCCGACCCAGAGCTGGCCGTTAGCGTTACGAACGATGCGGTTACAGGCATCTGCGTCACCTTCGAGGTAGCAGAGCTGCATGCTGATCGATGCGCCGACAGTCGAGATCGCCTTGGTGATCTGGATGTCATAGTAGTCGACCGATGCCGAGAAGCCCGGCAGGAACGACGGCGTTGCCACGAAGCCAACCGTCCAGGTTTCAGCTTCTTCCGGCTGCAGGTCCGGGTTACCACCTTGCAGGTAGTTGTACTGGCCTGCCGGCGAGGTCAGAGCACCGCCATCAGCTTGTGCCTGAGTCACCTGCCACGGGTTCGTACCGATACAAGCTGCACCACCCGTGCCGTCGCCGGCCGGATCGGTGAAGTCGCAGAGGTCATCGTCCATGTCGAACAGGTTGAAGCCCTGTGCCTGGAACAGCTCGATGACGTTCGGTGCGCGAACGGCCTGCTGGTAGGAAGCACGGAAGCGGATGTCCGACGTCGGAGCATAGTCTGCACCGAGTTTGTACGAGTCGGAGCTGATGCCCGTGGAGTAGTCGGAGTAACGATAAGCACCCTCGATGGAGAGGAGCTCAACGCCCGGCTTGCCTTCGACCAGCGGCATCTGGAATTCGCCGAAGAGTTCGTAGGCATCGATTGCACCGGACATGCCGATGGTCGGGCCACCCTGGCCAGCGCCGTCACCCGTTGCGAACGAGTTGTCGGTGATCGATTCCAGAGCGTCGCGGCGGTATTCAGCACCGATAGCAACCTGAAGGCCGCTGTTCGCTGCCGGCGATTTGAAGCCGTACTGGCCAATGTCACCGGTCAGAACGCCAGACACGATGTTCTGGGTCGTCGTACCGTTCTGGAGCAGCGGAACCTGCAGGTAAGACAGAGCTTCCGGGGTCACGTTGCCGATCGTGAAGATATCCCACGGCACGCAGTTCGGGTCGGTACCGTCGAGAACGCTTGCGCAGGTCGCAACGCCGTTGTCATCAACAACGTTCAGAGCGCGGTTCATGCGCGTGATCGAGAACTCGTTCGTGTAAGCGCGGGTCAGGGAGACCTGCGAGTACTGAGCCGACACGTCATAGGTCCAGCCCGGAGCCTTGTAGAGGTCACCGCGCAGGCCAGCAACGCCGCGATAGGTCTGGTAGCCCAGGTGGTCCTGACGGCCGCCGCCTTCGACGTTACGACGAGCGATGTACATGTCGATGGAGTCGCCAGCGTCGATCATCGCTTGCGTACAGCCGATAGCTGCCAGCTGCGAATCCGAGACGAGCGGGTTGTCGCAGTTCAGCGTGCTGGTTGCGAAGAAGTTACCCGACGGAGCGATCTGCGAGTTCGACTCATAGTCCATGAACATGAACTGGGAGTAGGCTTCGACATAGTCGTTGACCTGGTAGTGGCCATTGAAGCCGACCGTGTAACGCTGGTCCGGACGCTGATAGAAGTTCAGCGGACCGTAGTTGTACTGGTCGAGGTCACCGTTGAAGTCACGGAATTCACCGGTCGCAGCATCAATCGTGTAGTTGAAGGTCGAGAAGTCGGTGAAACGGCCCGGATAGGAGGTCGAGGAACCACCGCAGGTGAAGCCGGTTGCCGAGGCAGAACCGATGGAGCACGCCGAGTAGTCACGGTCGGCTTGCATCACTTCGTCGTTGTTACGGTAGCCAAGCCATGCGGTCAGGTTACCACGGCCGTCATCGGTGTTGATACCCATGATGGCGGTGATCTCTTTCGAGTAACCGTCCATGATGTTGTCGCCCGGCAGTTGGAACTGCGCCGGGTTGCCAACAGCACGCTGCGAGATCACGTCACGAAGGTTGCCGTTCGTGTCGTAGTCGTTGTTGTGCTGGTAGAAGCCGTACTGCGTGTCGACCTGAACGCCTTCGAAGTCGCTCTTCATGATGAAGTTGACGACGCCGGCAATAGCGTCTGAACCGTAGACAGCCGATGCGCCGCCCGTCAGGACGTCAACGCGCTCAACCAGCGCGCCCGGGATCAGGTTGAGGTCGGCTGCGGCGTCATTCGGCGAGCCGTAAGGCATGCGCTTGCCGTCGATCAGGACCAGCGTACGCTCAGCGCCGAGGTTACGCAGCGAGACCGTTGCGGTACCGGATGCACCGTTGGAAACGGTCGAGTTCTGCGAGGCGAAAGCCTGCGGCAGCTGGGTGACCAGGTCTTCAACGCGGGTAACACCCTGCAGTTTGATGTCTTCAGCCGAAACAGACGAAACCGGGCTGGTCGTCGTCATGTTCGGCGACTGAATACGCGAACCCGTCACGTAGACCGTTTGCTGGCGGGCGGTGGCGTCTTCCGTGGTTGTTTCCACGGTATCGACGGCTTCGTCCGCTTCCTGGGCAATGGCGAGCATGTTCGCCTGCGCCATGAATGCTGCGCCCGCAAAAACGGACGAGGCAAGCAGGCGGGACTTCATGGTTTTCCCGTTCACTATAGTACCTCCAAAAGTTGAACCGCACCTCAGCAGAGATGCATGCCCGGACCCCTGAAATCCGGGACTTGGCCATATCGATAAGGCCCTCGTCACCTAAGCGTCAACGCGCCGTTACCGTTCTGTCATCGAAACCGGCGGGGTGTGGTTTATTTGCCTCAGTTTGCGAGGCAAACGCGGTCAGGTGAGGAGAAAACTGAGGATAACCAGCCCAAGGGCCAGCAGAAACAGCACGGTTATGCCCAGAATCAACAAAATGGAGGTACGAAGCGCCGCCATGAAGCGGCCAGTGCCATAGGTCACCCGGAGAAGGCGGTAGAGATACCAGATGCCCCAGCAGCTGCCGGCCGTGACCAGCCAGCCCACCCCTGTGTGCAGGAAGGCCGCGCAGAGCAGCAGCATGGTCAACAGGCTGTAAACGAAGGTCTGGAAGTGCAGCGCCACGATCACATGGTCATAGACGAAGACCTTGCGCCGCCACGCGTAAAGAATGGTCAGCATCAGTGCCAGCAGCGGCATGAACATCAGGCTGAAGCGCGGTGCCCACTCCCGGAAACGCGCGGCGAACTGGTCCTGATTCTCGAAGACACGGGCCACCTGCTCCCCTGCCCGCTTCAGTTCCCGGATTTCCGCCGGTGAGGCCCCGTCATTGGCCCTCTGCTCGATGACCTCGTCCAGCGCCTGGCGGTCGACGGTGCCGTCCTCTGCCACGAAGGGCAGTTGCACATCGGATTCGAAGGCTTCCAGCGCGGCGGTCGCCCGGGCCCGGCTTTCATCCGACAGGTCCTCGCGGGCGAGCTGTTCCTTCAGGGCCGCGATGGCGCTGTCCCGGTCCGTCTCGGATACCTGCCCCACCGTGCTGGGGGTGATGTGCCAGTCCTTGTACCAGCCGAGCTGGTCGCCAAGGCCGAACACGGTGAGGAAGAATATGACAGACGTGAGCAGGAACAGCCGGAACGGCGGCACATAACGGGCCCGCTTGCCGTCCAGGTAGTTGCGCGTCATCCGCCCCGGCCGGAACAGCAGCATCGGCACCGAGCGCCATAGCCGGCTGTCGAGCGCGAACGTATCGGCGAGACTCGACATCACCAGGCTGAAGAAGGGCCGGTGGAAGTTGGAGGCGAGCTGCCCGCAGCGCGTACAATAGCGCTCGGCGACGATTTCACCGCAATTGCGGCAGGGTTCGCCCTGCGTGACCGGGTGATGTTCGCCGGATGTCAGCGCGCCGAGGGAGGCAGCCCCGACGGCTTCCATGTCATGGCTCATGCCGCCTCCCCCTGTTCAGCGGTGCCTATTCGGCTGTTTTCATACCATCCCGGCACATGAAGCGCGAGCGGTGCTGGTCCTTGGCGTTGTCCTCGAACCCCTGAAGCGTCGGGTCGACCAGATTCTTGGTCACCTGGAACCACATCGGCGTGATCGGATAATCGTTCAGCATCAGCTCTTCAGCCTCGGCAAAGGTCTCGGCCCGCTTCTTCAGGTCCAGTTCCGAATTGGAGCGAACGAGCAGCGCATCATACTCCGGATTGCTGTAATTTCCGTAGTTCTGCTGACCGGTGTCGGATTTCAGAAGGTAGAGGAAGTTGATCGGGTCATCGAAGTCCGCGACCCAGGCGGCATCGGCGACCTGGAAGTCCGACTGGCGCAGGCGGGCATACAGAACCTTGGTGTCCTGCTTCACAATGGTCGGCTTCACCCAGGGGGCAATCTCGGCCCAGTTGGCCTGCGCCACCGGAGCGACCTTCGGGTTATCGTCCGTCGAGCGGTGGATGTATTCGAACTCCAGCGGCTTGTCTGGCCCGTACCCGGCCTCTTCCAGAAGACGCTTGGCCTCGGCAAGGCGGTCGGCACGAGGGACATTTTCCCAGTCCACATGCGGACGCGGGGCGTCATAATTGTCGATCCCCGGAGGCACCATGGAATAGGCCGGCACATAGCCCGGTGTCAGAACGCTTTTCACCATGAACTCCCGGTCGAGCGCCATGGAGAGCGCCTTGCGCACACGCACATCGTCGAACGGGGCAACCTGGGAATTGAACGACCAGTACGTTGTGATCAGGGCCGGCGTGGTGCGCACCCAGCCCGGCAGCTTGGCCTCGATCTCAGCCTGGCGGGCACCGTCGAAGGCGTTGTTCACGTCCAGCTCACCGGCCTGGATCTTATTCTCGACCGAGGTCAGGTCTTCCAGCTCGAAATAGACCACGCGGTCGAAGCAGACATTGTCCGCGCCGAAGCCAGTCGGGTTCTTGTCGGCCACCAACTGGTCACCCGTGCGCCAGTAGACCAGCTTGTACGGACCGTTCACCACGATGTTCTCAGGCTGGATCCAGGCATCGCCATAGGTCTCGATGGCATGGCTCGGCACCGGATAGGTCGTGTAGTGCGACAACAGGCCCGGCAGGTAAGGCGCCGGATATTCCAGCGTCAGTTCCAGCGTCTTGTCGTCAATGGCACGTGCGCCCAGCTCTTCCGGCGGCAGCACGCCTTCATTGATCTTCGCGGCGTTCTTGATGAGGTACAGCAGCGAGGAATACTGCGAAGCGACTTCCGGCGACTGGATGCGGCGCAGGCCGTAGACGAAATCGTCGGCCACGACCGGATTGCCGTCAGACCAGTAATAATCGCCGAGATGGAAGGTCCAGACCAGGCCATCCGCGCTGGTTTCCCAGCTGGTGGCCATGCCCGGCTCCGGGCGGGCATCCACGCCATCGGTGGTCAGGCCGATGAACATGTCGCCGATGATGATATTCTCCCACTGGGCCGAGGATTTGTGCGGATCGAGCGTATCGACCTTGGCCGAAATACCGCGGCGAAGCGTCGGCACATCGCTGGCGGAACCGCCGCCCCCGCCTCCACAGGCTGCCAGGACAAGGGCCAGAGCGCCGGTGGCCATCAGGCCCCGCATACGGGAGAGGATCATCAAAATACTCCTAAGTGGGTCTCAGTCTTGGACCGTTTGCTGCCAGATGGCGGCACAAATGAAAAGACTTTGCGTATTTTGAATAAACGGAAGCTGAGTTTGCCGCAAACTGTTGCCTCCCCTTCCCGCGCTTGCCCGGATTTGCCAGAAATAGCATCAGACAGGGCCCGAACGGCCCGACAGACCCCGAGGAACGCCGTCATGAAACGCCCGATCGCTCTCATTGCTGCTGCCATCAGCCTCACCTCCCTGCCGGCCCTGGCAGAGGATGTGTCCACATCCGACGTCTATGCGTGCAAGGAGATCGCCGCAGACGCCGACCGCCTCGCCTGTTACGATGCCGCGGTTGGCCGACTGAAAGCCGCTGAAGAGGCTGGCGAGGTGAAAACCTTCACCCGCAAGGAAGTGGAAGACGTGAAGCGCGACAGTTTCGGCTTCGCCATCCCCTCCCTCCCGAAGCTCGCCTTTGGCGGCAAGGATGAAAACGGCAAGGCCAAGGCTGACGACCTGCAGGAAGTGACTTTCGTCATTCGTTCGGTGAAGAAGGAAAAAGACCTTGTCCGCCGTGATCGCGACCGGGTGCGCGTGACTTTGGAAAACGGACAGGTTTGGGTCCAGACCGACGACAAGAGTGTCCGCGTAAAAGGCTCTCCCAAGGAGGCCCGCATCTATCAAGCCTCACTTGGCAGCTACAAGATGAAGCTGGACGGCGGCCTCGCCTTCCGCGTCGAGCGCGTCAAGTAAACGCCCAACGAACGCCCTGTTCAAAAGAATCTGAACAAAATCGCGGCCCGCCGGTTGATCCGGCAGGACCTGTGTCCCTATGCCTGAAATGAGGTCAGTCCGGAAGGAGGTCCGCCATCGCCGGCCCAGACGACAAGACAGACATCCGTAAGAAGGACAGGCTGCGCCTGCGCATCCGCTGGCTGAAACGGGCGCGCCCGCCTGTTCTCTTCGCCCTGATCGGGACGCTCATTCTCAGTATGCCCCATACCGGCCTTGCGCCTGACTGGGACAAGCTGGGCGCCTGGCCGGATGTGCTGGCGTCCATCTGCTTCATTGCCGCCACGGGCTGGGCCATCGGCACGCTGGTCGACGGGCTCGTCAAACGGCGCCTCGCCAAGCTGAACATTCACGAGAGCGACAATCTGAAGGCTCGTACCTCCGCCACGCGTCTGGACGTGATCCGGCGCATCTGGATCGTGGCCGTGGGCGTCGTCACCGTTGCGGCTGCCCTGACGGTCATCCCCGGCGTGAAACAGTTCGGGGTCAGCCTGTTTGCCTCTGCCGGGATCGCGGGCATTGCGGTCGGCATCGCGGCGCGGCCCATGTTGTCGAACCTGATTGCCGGCCTGCAGATCGCCTTCACACAGCCAATCCGGCTCGACGATGCCGTCGTGCTGGAAGACGAATGGGGATGGATCGAGGAAATCGGCCTGTTCTATGTCGTGGTGCGCCTGTGGGACTGGAGGCGCCTGATCGTGCCGCTCTCCTATTTCATCGAACAGCCTTTCCAGAACTGGACACGCAAATCGGCCAGCATCATCGGCAGCGTCTTCTGGTCTCTGGACTATCGCGCGCCGGTTTCCGAAATGCGGGAGAAGCTGACGGAAATCTGCCGTGCAACGCCGCTTTGGGATGGCGATGTGGTGAACCTGCAGGTCAGTGATGCGGATGCGACGACGATCCGTGTGCGGGCACTGGCCAGCGCAAAGAACTCTCCCGATGCGTGGGACCTGCGTTGCTTTATCCGTGAAAAGATGATCGCCTGGCTTCAGGAGAAACACCCGGAAGCCCTGCCCCGGATGCGCGGAGAGCTGGACATGCGGCCCGAAGGCAGCCCCGGTTTCCGCGTTCAGGCCGGCCGGATGGAATAAACGGCCGTCGCACTCATCACGATCTTGCCGTCGACAGATGCCGAACCGCCCGCAAACAGGACAGTGCGCGTGCGCCGGTCGATCCGCGTGTCGATGCTGGCCGCTCCAGCACCTTCGATGCGGGCAGAAACGTCCACGGTCACCGATACAAGATCCACTTCCGACGGGGCGCAGAGCTGTTCAGCTGCTGCCCGGATCGCCGCCATCAGGTCGAGCGCAAGTTTCTCATCCGCCTGAAGCGTCGCAGTTGCCGTCATGTCCACAGTTTCCCCTGTTTCGTTAGCCCATTCCATAAACAGGCCCCGCGCGAAGGGAAAGCCCCGTTATCGGCTTCCGCCGGGCGAACCGAAGAGGCGAACCAAAGAAAAGCCGCCCGTTTCGGGGCGGCGCTTCCGGTCGGGTTGTCAGGTGGATCAGGCGGCCTTGGTGCCGGAATCGCCTGCCGTGAGGTCGCCGTCGAGGTCGGAACCGATCAGGTCGCCCAGATGGCCAAAGCCGGTCAGGCCGTGCGTCTCTTCCATATGGGCGGAAATCGCCGGAAGCAGCGCGCCGATGTCCTTGTGATCGAGGCCGATCCCATGCAGCGCGGTAATCATCTCGCGCGCAACGCGGCGTTTGCCGCCCGGCGTCTGTTCGATCATGCGGGCAATCTCGCCCACAGGCGCGCCCAACTCGCTGCCGGTGCGGGCTGCAAGGGCACGGGCGCCGGGAACGGACTTGAACATGGCCGCAGCGAACGGCGAGGTCTGGCGGTCGGCGGCATTCAGCACGATGCCGAGAGCCTGCCGGGCAACAGGTTCCGCAAGGCCGCTGGTTTTAGCGATGTGCGCCGTAAGATCATTCATCATTGGCGTAGGCACTCCTAAGATTAACGGCCCTGGGAGCGATCATTAACCCGCGTCAGCCTTTCTGTTTGGTTACCGGATCGGTGAAATCCTGAAGATTGCAGCAGGCATCTGTTAAGAATTGCCGCCGCGCCGCGACTGATTGTTTACGCCTGCCGCCCCGGTTGCCAGTATGCAGCATCGCTCAGAGGGGCCTCTACATGATCCGGATCGGAATTCTCGGCGCAGCCAAGATCGCCCCGAAAGCCATCATCGAACCGGCCCGGCGGCGGACGGACTGCCGCGTCGTTGCCGTCGCCGCACGCGATGCCGGGCGTGCCGAAGCCTATGCCGCAGAGCATGAGATCCAGTATGTGGCAGAAAACTACGAGGCGCTGATCGCGCGGGGCGACATCGACCTGGTCTACAACGCCCTGCCCCCGAACCGGCACGCGGACCTGACCATCGCCGCCCTGAAAGCCGGCAAGGCCGTGCTGTGCGAGAAACCATTCGCCATGAACGCGGTGGAGGCCATCGCCATGCAGCAGGCCGCGCTGGACACCGGGCGGCCACTGGTGGAAGCCTTCCACTACCGCTTCCACCCGGCCTTCATTCATGTCCTCGGCCACATCCGCAGCGGGCATATCGGCAAGATCCTCTCCATGGAAGCGGACTTCTCGGTCGCCATCCCCTACCGGCCGGGCGAGCTGCGCCACACACTGGAGACGGGCGGCGGCGCGCTGATGGACCTGGGCACATACTGCGTCCACATGGTGCGCACGCTTGCGGGCACTGAGCCGTCTGTCGCATCGGCGGAATGTCATTGCGAACGGCCCGGGGTGGACGTCTCCACCCATGCACGGCTGGTGTTTCCGGGCGACGTCACTGCCTCGATCATGACCTCCATGTCGGAGACTGTGACCCGCCGCATCCAGTTGCATGTCGAGGGCACGAAAGGCTCCCTCACCTTCAACAACCCGGTCCACCCGCACCGCGGGCACACGATCCTCCTCCAGCACCCCGGCCAGCCGGACCGGACTGAAACCATTCCCGGCGAGACCACCTATGACCACCAGCTTGCCCATATGGTGGATGTCCTCGCCGGGCGGGCCGAACCGCTGACCGGCGGTGAGGATGCGGTCGCAAACATGCGCGTGATCGATGCGATCTACCGCAGCGCCGGCCTGAAACCGCGCGGCGACTGAGCGGCATCTTGAAAAGCGGCGCGGCCCTGTGATAAGCGCCAGTCATTGCAACAGGCGCTGAGCGCGGTCGCGTCACGAAGACGAGGCAACCGCGGCGCAGGATAAGTCCTGTGTGCGACGCCGAACGGCACCCTCCAGGACGAGTCGAGAGCCAGGAGTAATGCCCGTGAAAACCATCATCGAACCTTTCCGCATCAAATCTGTCGAACCGATCCGCATGACCACGCGCGAGGAGCGCGCTGAGCTGCTGAAAGCGGCGAACTACAACCTCTTCAAACTGCATTCCGACGATGTGATCATCGACCTCTTAACCGACAGCGGCACCTCCGCCATGAGTGCGGCTCAATGGGGCGCTGTCATGACGGGCGACGAGAGCTATGCCGGTGCGCCCAGCTTCTACCGGTTCGAGGCAGCTATCCGTGACCTGATGGATTTCGCGCATATCATCCCGACCCACCAGGGCCGGGCTGCTGAACACCTGCTTTTCAAAGTGATCGCAAAGCCGGGTGACGTCATTCCCTCGAACACGCATTTCGACACGACGCGCGGCAATATCGAAGCCATGGGCGCCGAAGCCGTCGACCTGCCGATCCCGGAAGGCAAGGTTCCTTCCCTCGATCATCCGTTCAAGGGCAATATGGATCTTGAGGCGCTGGAGGCCCTGCTGAAGGAAAAAGCTGACGCCATACCCGCAGTGATGATGACCATCACCAACAATGCCGGTGGCGGCCAGCCAGCCAGCCTAGACAATATCCGTCGCGCCGCGCAGATCGCCCAGCACTATCGCAAACCCTTCTTTATAGATGGATGCCGGTTTGCGGAGAATGCCTGGTTCATCAAGCTTCGCGAACCCGGCCAGCAAAACCGCAGCATCAAAGCCATCGTCCGGGACATGTTCGAAGTTGCCGATGGGATGACAATGAGCGCGAAGAAGGATGCGTTCGCGAATATTGGCGGCTGGCTCGCGCTACGCGATGACGACCTTGCCGAACGCGCCCGCACCTTGCTGATCCAGACGGAAGGCTTCCCGACCTATGGCGGCCTGGCCGGACGCGATCTCGACGCCATCGCGCAGGGCCTCAGCGAGATCATCGACGAGGATTACCTGCGCTATCGTGTGCGGACAAATGCATACATTGCCGAACGGCTGGATGCGATGGGCGTTCCCGTCGTGAAACCAGCAGGCGGCCATGCCGTGTTCGTGGATGCCCGCGCCTTCCTGCCCCACATTCCGCCGCTGGAATATCCCGGCCAGGCACTGGCCTGCGCCCTCTACGAAATGGGTGGCATCCGGGGCTGCGAAATCGGCACGGTGATGTTCGGGCGCAAGCCCGATGGCACGGAAGAACCCGCCCGGATGGACCTGGTGCGCCTCGCCATGCCCCGGCGCGTCTACACCCAGTCCCATGCCGATTATATCGTCGAAGTCTTCGAGGAACTTGCCGCGAACAAGGACGCCCTGCGCGGCATGAAGATTGTGAAAGAGCCGCCAATGATGCGGCACTTCACGTCAGACTTCGAACCCATGCCAGCCTGATACGGCAGGTCAGGCCGCTTCGCGGGCGCGCTCGATCCACTCTTCGACCTCTTCTTCCATGAAGAGGTCGTCGCCGCGGCGGACGCGCTCGCCTTCCGGCGAATTCAGGAATTCCGTGGCCAGAAGGAACAGGGTGCGCGCAGGCGCCTCGGCAAGTTCCTTGCTGGTGCGGATACCCGCACCGACCATGATCTGCACATCATGCACACGCAGGCCCGGGACATCCATCATCAGCTTCGTCTGATCCTGCCAGTCACGCAGGGTTTCGGAGTCGATGTAATGGACATCCAGCAGGAAGGCTGTTTCCTCGATATCGCAATCGAGCAAGTCGCCAATCGTGAAGATGCCGACATCCTCAAGACGCGCTGCCGTTTTCGGGCCGATAGAGGGGGCATCGACGACCGGATTTTCCCGTGTCAGGCCAGACGTACCCACATGTGGTGCAAGCGCGGGCTCTTCCTCGTCTGTTGAGGCAGCCATCTCGTCCACTTCGTCTTCAGATGCCTCCCCGGCTGTGTCGTCATACTCCTCAGCCTCGTCGTCGTCTTCATCCTCGTATTCGGACTCTTCATCGTCATCGTCTTCGTCATACTCCTCGGACTCATCGTCTTCGTCCTCGTCGTATTCCTCGTCGTCCTCATCCTCATCGAAGTCTTCGTCGTCTTCATCCTCTTCGTCGAAGTCTTCTTCGTCGTCGTCTTCGTCTTCCTCGTACTCATCCTCCTCATCGTCGGAGTCGTACTCGTCCTCATCTTCTTCGTCGGACTCGTCTTCGTAGTCTTCGTCCTCGTCTTCCTCGAAGTCCTCGTCGTCTTCGTCCTCATCGCCGCCGGCGCTGAGCTCTGCCTCTTCCTCAAGGTCCACTTCCTCGATCTGGGAGAGTTCTTCCTCGCTCAGGACGAGCTCTTCTTCGGCGGGCTCGACGTCAGCGGCCTCAATCTCATCGGCCTCATCGGCCTCGATCCCGGCAATGTCCGCTTCGGCGGCTTGAGAAGATTCAACCGCCTCGATCTCGTCGGCCGGCTCAAGAACAAGCGTTTCTTCAATGGCCTCAGCGTCCGGCTCCACCACGGCTTCCGGCAGGATCGCTTCCAGTGACGCATGCGCCGCGCCAATCGGACCGATCGGCTGCTTGTCGAGTTCCTTGAGGGGCATACGGAGCACCTGGGCGGCGTGCTGTTTGCGGATGAACTTGTCGTCGTCCGGCAGGGTTTTCACGACTTTGCCGGTCTTCTGGTATTCCTTGTACATCCGCTCGACCTGGGCCCGGTCATTCACATCAGCGAGCTTCGCCGTGACCCAGCGGAGCGGAATGTCCAGCGTCTCGATATAGCCCTGCAGGGTGAGGCTCACCTTCGGCGGGGCAACGGCGGCCTCTTCCACGGCCTGCGTCACCAGCGCAGCAAAGCCGGCGGTGGCGTACGCGACCAGTTCGGCAATGCCTTCCCGCATCGTGTCATCAAGGCCCGACGGCGGATGGGACACGCCCCGGTCAAGATCGTAATGGTCGATGAAAGTGTTGTACCAGGTGTTCGACAGGGTAGCGCCTTCCACGACCATGTCGGCAACGAAGCCCGGACCATCCGGCAGGCGGATATCCGGATAGCCGTTTGCCTCGATCAGTTCGTCGATCACGTCGCGGCTTTTGGCGATGGACCATTCCACGGCGCGGTGGATGACACCCTCTTCCTCTGTCTGCCCCGTATGGAAGGGCTGGATCGGGTCGGCATAGTAATGGCTCAGCACACCGAGAGCGTAGGCGGCCTTGCTCCACTTCTTCGCACGCAGCAGCTCGACAGAGCGCGCATACCATTCCATCGCCTTGCCCGGCGCCCCGCCCCACAGGCCTTCATTGACGTGGCAGACATGGTTCATGAAGTCCTTGAACATCGAATCCGGGGCCTTGGCGCCCTCCAGAAGATGCTCATGGTGCACTAGGAAGACCGCCTTCCAGGCTTCCCCCTGCTCCCCGCCAATCAGCGAAAGGGCATCCAGCGCAATATAGTGATGGGTAGAACGGCAACGGTGCGCACGAACGACACGCTCGAGCAGGGACATGGGCGAGACTCCTCAGCCTGGCAAATTGTCAGGCCAAGGAGTGCGTTAACTTGGTTACCCGGTTGTTAACCCTTCGCGCCTTGCGCGAAGAATTTTCAGCGCGTCAGCGCACCGCGAAATCGGTCGGTTCCGTGCTCTTGCCGGTCTTGTCGGTTTCGCCTTTCGGCTGGCCATGCTTGCCGGGCCCCATGAAGCCGAACAGGTGGCCGCCCACCTTGCGCATCTGGATCTCTTCGGAGCCCTCGGTGATACGGTAGCGGCGGTGGTGGCGGTAGATATGTTCAAAGGGTTTGTGGCGGGAATAGCCGATGCCGCCATGCACCTGCATCGCCCGGTCCGCTGCGTTGCAGCACAGGCGGTTTGCCCGGTAGTTGCACATCGACACCTTGTCCGACAGGCGGACAGCCACTTCAGGCTTCGACATCTGGTCCATTTCCCAGGCCGTTTTGAAGATCAGGAGACGCAGCATCTCCGCCTCGGTCGCCAGTTCCACCAGCGGGAACTGGATCGCCTGATTGGTCGCCAGCGGCTTGCCGAACGGCTTGCGTTCGCGGGCATATTTCACGCTCTCATTGATGCAGTAGATGGCGGCCCCGACGGAACTTGCCGCCTGGCGGATGCGGTTCTCGTGGACGAAATGCTGAGCCAGCGCCAGCCCCCCTTCCGGCGGGCCGAACACCGCATCTTCCGGCACCCAGACATCCTTGATCGTCAGGCGCGGGTGATCCGTCGGCATGTTGAAGGTCCACATATACTCTTCAATGATCACGCCGGGATCGCGCGCAGGCACGAGCAGGCAGGTAATGCCCCGCGCGTCGCCATCCTCGCCGCTGGTCCGGCAGAACAGCATGATGTGCGTGGCCACATGCATGCCGGTGATCCACATCTTCTCGCCATTGATCAGCCAGCCATCCTTGCCGTCTTTCTTGTGGCGCACAGCACGGGTTTCCATATGGGTCGCGTCGGAACCATGGTGTGGCTCGGTCAGGCCGAAACAGGCGAGGAACTTGCCCTCCAGCGCCGCATTGGCGAAATGTTTCTGATCCGGGCGGGCAAAGTCGCGCAGCATGAGGATCTGCGGGAAGTTGCCGACGATGGAATGTTCGTTCTGCAGGTCGTTGTGCAGGCCGAGCCCCTTTTTCGCCAGATGCTCACGGATAATCGCCATACCGAGATTGGACCCGTTCTGACCGCCGAACTCTTCAGGCAGCGCATAGCGCAGGTGCCCTGCGGCATCGGCCCGGCGCTTGGCTTCCTTCAGCAGCGCCTCCCATTCCGGACGTGGCAAACCGCCATTTTCAAAGTCCGTCCGCGCCCATTCCCGGCGATGATCAAAGAAACGGATATTGTCGTCCTGTTCCTCCAATGGCCGGATCTCGTCCTCGATGAACTTGTCGAGCACGACCAAATAGTCGGCGATGTCCTTGGGAATGTTGAAATCCATAGCGCGTTTCCTCCTGCCACGACGCCATTCTTCAGTGCGTCCTGACTTTCAGCATATCGAGCCCGCGCTCTCCGGCAATTTCTGCCGCCGGGGCAAGCGGCGAACTAAAGTGCGGCTTTAGAAAAATTGTAATCACTGAACGATTGACAAATTATTCAGTGATTATATTTTGCAGATACGGCTTCACCGGGTCGTACTCATCCAAACGCAAAAAGGTTTCCTCCCATGACCTCTCGCATCCTCTCTCTGGCTGTATCCGCAACCCTTGCCGGCGCAGCCTTTTTTGCCGCCCCCGCCAATGCGGAAATTCAGCGCGAACTGCAGCTGGATATACAGTATGACAGCGCCGCCCTCGAAACTGTTTCGGGCGCTGAAATCGTACTGAATTCACTGCAGGAGCAGGCCAATTCGGCTTGTCGCTATACCCGTCCGGTTGCGGGCGCGCCGCGGGTCGATGATACGTGTGCATCCGAAATCGTTGCCAAGGCCGTGATGCAGATCGACGCCCCTGAACTGACACAGCTCTACACCCTGCAGACCGGCCAGCCGGCCCGGGTCCTGGCATCGCTGAAGTAAGTTCGCTGACAATCCGGAGCGCTGAACACTTGACGAATTTTTCAGCGATATCTATTTGTTCGGGGCCGGGGCATCCACCGAGCTGCCGGCCCTGAAAGATAATCATAAGCGAAAAGGCATCCTCCCATGCTCCGTTCCGCAATTCTTGGCGCCGCCTTCCTCGGCCTCGCCGCCCCTGCTTTCGCCACCAGCTTCACTTTCGAAACCGCCAAGCCGGTCGATGACAGCCGTATCACCGTTGTCGGCACTGTCTGGACCTGTGAAGGCACGGTCTGCAAAGGCGACATGAACCGCAAGAAGGTCACGCTCAGCGACTGCAAGA
This sequence comes from Hyphomonas sp., assembly GCA_041398445.1. Classification (GTDB taxonomy): domain Bacteria; phylum Pseudomonadota; class Alphaproteobacteria; order Caulobacterales; family Hyphomonadaceae; genus Hyphomonas. The sequence goes on from JAWKUR010000017.1 coordinate 19,092, forward strand.
AGATCGCGAAAAAGACCGGCGAAATCACGTCCTTCAAGAACGACAAGTTCGAGCTCTCGGCAGAAGACATCGAAGCCTGCAAGGCTTCTGCCCGCAGCAACTAAGACTGCGGCCTTCACAACCGATCTCTCCAGAGCCTCTCCTCGGGCCGTCACGGATAAGCCGGGACGGCCGCTTTTTTGTTGACGCCCAGACACCGCCTAAACGGCGGATGACGGCTCAACCGGCTGCCAAAGCTCAATCTTGCGGCCGTCCGGATCCATGACCCAGGCAAACTTGCCATAGGATTCGATCATCGGTTCCCCTTCGAGCGCCACACCCTCAGCCTTCAGCTGCTCCAGCATGCCATCGAAGTCGTCGACCATCAGATTGAGCATGTAATCGGCCTCGGACGGTTTGAAATAATCGCTGTCCGCCTTGAAGGGCGCCCAGATCGTGCGCGACCCTTCGGGAAACCGTGCCGCCGATTCCGCATGGCCGAAACTCGTTCCGCCATAGTCGTCGATGTGCATGCCAAGCACGCGCTGATACCAGGCCCGCGTCGCCTCGACATCCCTGCAGCGGAAAAACACGCCGCCCAAACCGATTACTTTTGCCATTTCAGCCCCCTTCAGCCCGCTTACGCCACGTTAGCCGGTGCCCGCTGCCGGACAAGCCCTGATTAAAGACCTACCCCAGCAGCAGGACTGCCTTAGACTGGGGACCATGACCGATTCTCCTCTCCGCCCCGAAACCGGCTGCGGCGCCGCGATCCTGGATGATCTGGGCCGCCTGCTCCTGATCCAGCGCCTGAAAGAACCAGAAGCCGGCGCCTGGGGACTGCCGGGCGGGAAAATCGACTTCGGCGAACGCGCGGAAGACACGGCCCGCCGAGAAATCGAGGAAGAGCTTGGCATCGTCATCGAACTGACGCGTCTGGCCTGTATCTCTGAGATCATTGACGGCGGCGATGGCCGCCACTGGGTGTCGCCGATCTATGAGGCGCGCATCGTTTCAGGAGAACCCCGCATCATGGAACCGGAAAAACATGGCGGCTGGGGCTGGTTCGCCCGCGACGAGATGCCGGAGACCCTCACCACGCCCGCGATCACATTCCTTGGCATTACTGCAAATGGGGCATGGCGGCCTGCCCTGAAGCAGTCTTTATAGATCTCGCATGCGCTGGCTTCGCCGAATCGTATTCTGGCTGGTCTTTCTCGACCTAGTCGCTACCGCCCTCTTCTGGGGCGTGACACGGTTTATGGATCAGTCCCGCTCCCTGACCGGCGGCACGGGCGTCGTTTTCTACACCGACAACAACAAGGATGCCGCCGCGCGAATTGCCAAGGCAGTGAACCTGCTCAAGGCGGGGAAGCTGGACCGGCTTTACATGGTCGGCGGACATCGTCCACAGGAAGGCTGGCTCGGCAGCCAGGAGATGGCACTGATCGCGGCGCGAGGATCCGGACTTGGCGGTCGCATCTCCGCCGATGTTGAAAGCCGTGACACGATTTCAGGCCTCAAAAACCTTGCTCGCGACACAAACACCAAGGCGCCGGGCGAGATTGTCTTTGTTTCAAACTGCATGCAGCTGATCCGTGCCAAGGTCATTTACAATGCCCAGCCAGACCATCAGCCCAAGGTGCTTGGCGTCTGCCCGCCGGGTGATCTGAACCCGGTCGATATATGGCGCCGAGCGCACTACGAAGCAGGTGCCTGGGTACTGTATTCCCTGCCGGAAGGCCTCCAGGATCAAATTCTTGACCGTCTGAGGGGACAAAATGCCACCCAGGCGGAAACCAGTTTCGCCCAATGATTTATTGGAATTTCCCACCTAAAGGCGCTCATCGAGCACCTTTAAGTTAACTTTGTCTGCAAAATCCAAAGCGATTAGAGCAGACAAGCGCAAGACATTTCTCCGCATGCTGCAATGACCAGTACAGAAATGGTGCCTGCAATCACCTTCTGGACCGGAAAGCGAAGGAGGACTCCCTATGCGAAATCTATCAATGACTGCCGTTGCAACTGCTGCGCTCATGCTGGCCGCGGCATGCGAATCTTCTGGTCACACCCGTTATGCCAGCGTGGGAACTGTTGGTCCGCAAGGCGCCACCGGGGCACCAGGCAAAACTGGCCCACAGGGGGAACAAGGCCCCGCCGGCCCCGCTGGTGAAGATGGCGGTAACGTCACCCTTGGCGATACCGGCATGATCGCAACAGGCGGTCTGGTCGGCCCCGACGGGCTTGCCGGAACCGGCCTGCTGGCCAATCTCGGAGATCCGAACACCACGATGCCGGCTGGCGGCGAAGCCCTGACGGGCACAGGCACCCTGCTCGCATCGACCAGCACGCAAATCGACGGACTTCTGACAGAAGCCGGTCTCCCTGCCGAACTGACCAGCCTGACCGGCGCCGTCACCGATACAACCGCAAACATCGGCACGGCACTTGTCGAGGCCGGAACGGATGGCGCCCCGCTCGTCGACGGCCTGACCTCATCCCTCTCCCCGCTCCTCTCGGTTGGCGCGGGTAATGGAAGCGTGGCGGGCGATGGCTCAGACTCGCTGATCGGCGCGAGCCTTCTCTCCGGCGATCAGGCTTCAGGCACGCTGCTGGAAGCCGGTATTGGCGCCGGTGACACGCTGATCGGCCTGGATGCAGCAGCGGATACTGACACCGGAATGGACCTGGCAGGACTCGTTTCTGCCGATCTTGGCCCTGTGACGGAGAATGTAGGCACCGTGCTCGACCAGGCTGGCCTGACAGACCTGACAGATATCACGGACCTCAGTGGGCTGGATCAGACCGGCCTCACGGACCTGACGGCCCCTGTTGAAGACCTGCTCTCGGGCGGCACGACCGAGGACACCCCGGTCACGTCCCTCCTTGGCGGCCTCCTCGGTGGAAACTGATCCGTCCCAGGAATGCATCTGACGATCATGAAGCGCCGCACCGCCACATTTGCTCCCCGATATGTCGGTGTGGCGCTTCTTGCCCTGCTGGCCCCCGCCAGTCTGGCCGGACCGCAAACGACTCCGGAGAACCGGCTTGATCCGGGCTATGAGCCCAGCCCTCAACCCGTCCCCGGTTCTGCGCCCGACCTTCCCGTCTCCGTCACACAGGTCGCGCCTGTTTCATCCGAAGCCGTCGCAATCGCCGGCGTCCGCTTCAATGGCGCAGAAGTCCCTGCCGGTGTCGCTGCGGCCAGTGAGAAATTCCTGGGCCAACCCGCCGATACCAAAACACTCAGAGACCTCGCTGCAGCGATGAGTGCGGCATACAAGAAATCCAGGGTCGCGCTATTTACGCTGGCCATCCCCGCGCAGGACCTGTCCGACGGCATTGTCGATGTGTACATCGCCGAGGGCCGCATCGCGGAAGTGGTTGTCCTGAAAGATGGCAAGGCCGTGGAACGCCCGCTGTTGAGGGGCTTCCTTGAAGACACGCTGGATGAAACGCCTGCAAGCCGCCGGTCGTTTGAGCGTGGGATCACACTGGCGCGCCGCACTGAGGGCACGGAGGTTACCCCGCGCCTGAAAACCCTTCCCAATGTTCCGGGTGCGGCTGTCCTAATGCTCGACCTCAAGGAGAAGAAAAACGGTGTCGCCGTTGGTTATGACAGCCGCGAATCCCGTTTGATAGATTCCGGCCGTATCAGCCTTTCCGGGTTTGCGTTCAGCACCTTCCGTCCGGGCGACGCCCTGCGCGGGCGCCTGTCGGCCACACCCGATATGGAACAATCGCGCGCTGCGAATGTTCAGTACTCCACACCGATCGGAAAGGATGGCCTGTCGCTGACACTCGCCGGTGCCTATCAGGAGACGCGGCCATCCTCTGTGGATATTTCTGGGGAAGCTTCCGTCCTCTCGGCCAATCTCTCCTACCCCCTCATCCTGGACTTCAAACGTGAGCTGTCCCTCAACGCGACAGTGGACCGTCTCGAATCCACCAATACGGCCCTTGGCTCGGTCATCACCAATGAGCGCATTTCGACTGCACGCTTCGGCGCAAAAGGAGGATGGGCCGGCAGGACGCGTTCGCTACAGGGGACCCTGACCTATTCTCGCGGCCTTGGCCTGGATGAGGCCCGCAGTGCCGTGCCCAGCGCCAATACGGAATTCGACAAGATCGAAGGCACCGGCAAGCTGGTGCAGGCAATCGGTAAGTCCCTCTTCGTCCGGATGAAGGCACGGGGCCAGTGGAGCGAAGCTATCCTGCCCGCGAACGAGCGCCTCCTTGTCGGCGGCATGGAATTCGGTCGCGGTTTCGACAATGGCATCATCAGCTTTGACAAAGGCTATGCTGCCTCCGTTGAACCAGCCTGGCGCCCGCTGAAAAAGGGGCCCTTCAAGAAGAGTGAAATCTACGCTTTTGCCGATTACGCAGAGGGCGACGTAACGCCGAATGGCGTCAACGATGTCAGCCTGAATCTCAGCTCTGCCGGATTCGGCGTCAGAGCGGGTTACAAGGATATCTCATCTGTCGGCGTCGAAGTTGCAAAGCCGCTTGAACACCCTTTCAACGGCCTCAGCGACGATCCGATCGTCACAGTCAGCTGGTCCCTGAAATACCAACCGGAATAAGGCCCTGCCACCGGCGCCATGTCTGCCCGGCAGGCAAGCACTTCCGCCGGAATACAGAATAAATGAAAGAGGCTGTTTCGAATTAGGCACAAATGTTGCAAATTTTGCACGGGTGAGCCAAATGGGCGCATAAAATGCGCTGGGGAAATCAGCACTTAAAAGGCAGGAACAGAGGCTAACATGAGCGATACCGTAGCGATCCTTGGAGAACTGGGGATTGAGCCAAAATCCGTCCGTAAAAACTGGAACGAAGCCCGTCTTTATGAAACGGCTGTTGCAACGGGCGAAGCGCAGGTTGCCGATGGCGGCCCGCTTGTCGTTGAAACCGGACAACACACCGGCCGCTCCGCCAAGGACAAGTTCACGGTGCGCGACGAGACCACCGAAAACACGGTCTGGTGGGACAATAATGCCTCGATGACGCCAGCGCAGTTCGATGCCCTGCTGGCAGATTTCAAGACGCACCTCGCGTCTCAGGACGTATACGTTCAGGAGCTGTTCGGCGGCGCCGATCCGTCCCATCGCCTGCCGGTGACCGTGGTCACGGAATATGCCTGGCATTCCCTCTTCATCCGCCACCTTCTGCGCATTCCGGAAAACGGTGAATACGAGACGTTCGAGTCGCAGTTCACCATCATCAACTGCCCGAGCTTCCGTGCCGATCCGACACGCCATGGCTGCCGTTCCGAAACGGTGATCGCGGTCAATTTCGACAAGCGCATGGTTCTGATCGGCGGCACGTCCTATGCCGGCGAAACCAAGAAGTCTGTCTTCACGGCCCTGAACTATTACCTGCCGGCCAAGAAGGTCATGCCGATGCACTGCTCGGTGAACACTTCGCCTGCAGAGGATGCAGCCATCTTCTTCGGCCTGTCCGGCACCGGCAAGACGACCCTGTCTGCCGATGCCAGCCGTATCCTGATTGGCGACGACGAGCATGGCTGGTCGGAAAATGGCCTCTTCAATTTCGAAGGCGGCTGCTATGCCAAGATGATCAAGCTGTCGGCCGAGGCAGAACCGGAAATCTTCGCCACGACGAAGCAATGGGGCACGGTCCTCGAAAACGTCGTGATGAACCCGGAAACCCGTGAGCTGGATCTCGACGACGCAACGCTCGCCGAGAACTCCCGCGGAGCCTACCCGATTTCGGCCATCCCGAATGCCTCCCTGTCGGGCCGCTGTGGCCAGCCGAAAAACCTCATCATGCTGACAGCTGATGCTTTCGGCGTCATGCCGCCCATCGCAAAGCTGACCCCGGCCCAGGCGATGTACCACTTCCTGTCCGGCTACACCGCCAAGGTGGCCGGCACCGAGAAAGGCGTAACCGAACCGACGGCCACCTTCTCCACCTGCTTCGGCGGCCCGTTCATGCCGCGCCACCCGTCTGAATACGGGAACCTGCTGCGCGAACTGATCGGCAAGTACGATGTCGATTGCTGGCTGGTTTCCACCGGCTGGACCGGCGGCCCGTATGGCACCGGCCACCGGATGCCGATCAAGGCGACCCGTGCCCTGCTGAACGCGGCGCTCGATGGCTCTCTGAACAATGTCGAGTTCCGCAAGGACGAGACCTTTGGCTTCCTCGTGCCGGTTGCCGTGCCGGGCGTCGATTCGAAGATCCTCGACCCGCGTTCGACTTGGGCCGATGGTGCCGCCTATGATGCCCAGGCTGCGAAGCTGGCCGACATGTTCGTCGAGAACTTCAAAAAGTTCGAAGCACATGTCGATGACACGGTGAAAGCTGCTGCTCCGAAGGCAAAAGTCACGGTCTGAGCGAAACCGCTCTATCGCAAAATTGAGCGCCGCCTGCCCCCAGGCGGCGCTTTTTTGTGTGCTTTTCCCCGATATTCACCTTATCAACCCGCGATCAGGGTAAAAATTGCCGTGAATTCATTCCGTTTACGCTAAGGGAAGGCTGGCGCTTCCTGTCGTCGGCCATTAGGGTGCGCCGCAACAATCACTGCAGTTACTGGAGGGAATTCCATGCGTGAAGCCGTTATCGTTTCTTACGCCCGTACGGGCATGGCAAAAGCCAACCGCGGGAGTCTGAATGACACCCACGGCATCACCATGGCCGGTCACGCCATCAAGGGCGCGATCGACCGCGCTGGCATCGAAGCCGGCCTGATCGAGGATGTGTTCCTCGGCTCCGCCCAGCCGGAAGGCGCCACGGGTCACAACGTTGCCCGTAACGCCGCGCTTTGGGCCGGCTGCCCGTCCACCACGTCAGGCGCCACAATCAACCGCTTCTGCTCTTCGGGCCTGCAAGCGATCGCTAACGCTGCTCACACAGTTATCAACGAAGGCGCTCCGGCTGCCATCGGTGGCGGTGTGGAATCGCTCTCGCTGGTCTCGCGTTCGGGCCACATGAACACCTTCCGCTACACCGAAGACAAACTCATGAAAGAGTGGCCGGCGATCTGGATGACCATGATCGAAACGGCTGAAATCGTTGCCGACCGCTACGGCGTCAGCCGCGAAGCGCAGGACGAGTATTCCGCCGAATCCCAGAAGCGTACCGCCGCCTTCCAGGAAAAGGGCTATATGGCCGAGGAAATCGTGCCGCTGAATACGCGCATGAAGCTCTTCAACAAGGAAACTGGCGAAGAAACCTATCAGGACGTCGTCTGCGACCGTGACGAGTGCAACCGCCCGGGCACGACCTATGAGACGCTGGCTGGCCTGAAGCCCGTCTTCTCCGGCGGCATGGTCGTCAAGGAAGGCAAGTACGTCACCGCTGGTAACGCTTCGCAGCTGTCCGATGGTGCTGCTGCCGTGGTCGTCATGGAAGCCAAGGAAGCTGCCAAACGCGGCCTGACACCGATGGGCCGTTTTGTCGGCTTCAACGTCGCTGGCTGCGATCCGGATGAAATGGGTATCGGTCCGGTCTTCGCCGTTCCGCGCCTGCTGGAACGTCATGGCCTGAAAGTCGACGACATCGACCTGTGGGAACTGAACGAAGCCTTCGCTTCGCAGTGTCTCTACAGCCGCGACCGTCTCGGCATCGACCCGGAGAAATACAACGTCAATGGCGGCTCGATCTCCATCGGCCACCCGTTCGGCATGACCGGCGCACGCTGCACCGGCTCCATCCTGATGGAAGGCAAACGCCGCGGCGCCAAATGGGGTGTTGTCACCATGTGTATCGGTGGCGGCATGGGCGGCGCTGGCCTGTTCGAGATCTACAGCTAAGCCATTCCGGCAAATGAATCAGGAAAGCCCCGGCACACGCCGGGGCTTTTTTGTTGAATTGCTCGAGCTTTCAATGTGTTGATAGACTTACTCACCGGTCTTCTTAGTTCCGACCGCAGGGTTTCGTTGCTAACTGAACAGAATTGCTAAAAGGAACTGCCCGAATGATCCGATCCTTCGCTGCCGCTGCTGCCCTGACCGCACTCGTCTGCGCCTGCAGCCCGGCCCAAAGCACAGACCCGGCCCCGGTGGAGACGGCAGATTCCAGCCCGCCCCCGGCTGCAGACGCAGCCCCGGCCCTCCCGGAAGATGCGACCGGCTTCATCACCGCCAACCCCCTGCCGCTCGCCGAAGATGGCAGTGTCCGCCGCGACGATTATGGCCGCCCCTATGAATATGTCTTCCTGGGCGAGAAACTGCCGCACATCACCGGCACCATGCTGGACGGGTCGACCTTCGATTCCGATAATCTGACAACGTGGACCGTAATCGATGTCTGGGGCCTCTGGTGCGGGGACTGCCTGGCCGACGGGCCCTATGTCGCCGCCCTCTCTACCGCCATCGCGCAGGACCCGGACCTCGACTTCGTGTCGATCCACGTTCCCGCGACCGCGGCGCGCACCTCGCCGGAAGAGATGTTCGGAAAGTTTGGCTCGGTCGACGCCTATTTCACCGAGAAGGGCTACTCCTATCCGGTCGTGATCGACCCGGACACGAGCCTGCGTAGCGCACTGAAAATCGGCTGGACCCCATCTTACATCCTCGTCTCTCCCGACGGTGTGGTGAAGGGCTATCGCAGCGAATTCGCCGCTGCGAAGGGCGAGCCGGTCAAGGATTTCCTGAAAGACATCGCCCGCGTGAAGGCGGAACAGTAAAACAGCTCTCTCCGGGCCGGTTCTGACTGATGTCTGACTGGCCCGGAAAGACACAACCTGGCGGCGCGCATGGCCCGTTCCGGTACCACCTGCCAGTGCAGGCGCCATAATTCGTGTTTCCTCGCCCGAATCTACATGCAGGATTTGAACAATCCGTCCGCACGGGCTAACTGGTAGGCTCCGGACAGGGAAACGGGAGACGCCCCGGAATGCTGCATCCTTCGACCAAACGCCTGATCGACAAACTCGATGAGATGACTCGCAAGCAGCGGGTCGGCTGGCAAGAGAGCGACGATGGCGCTGTAAGGCACGACACCGAGGGGTATCGGGTCACGCTGACGGCTGCGCCACACGCGCTTCTGCTGACTGACACGCAGGGACGCGAAATAGAGACATGCTCGCCTGAGGATTTCGTCGGTGAAACCGATGCAACCGGACGCCCCTACGCTGAGTTCATCGAGGACCTGTATCGCGAAGCGCACCGTCATGCCCGTGGCGCCGAAAAGGCGATCTCGGCCCTGCTGAGCAGCCTGGATGAGGCAGACGCGGAAGACGTGGCTGCCCCTGTCGTCGCAGATGCCCCGCACGCCGAACCTGAAACCTTCGAACATGCAGAAGACGAAGGCGATGAATCCCGCCCCCTCGAAGATCATGAAATGCCTGAATTCGAGGGCCAGGCGGATATGCAGGCCGCTGTTGCGGCCATGGCTGATGAAGTGAATGCCGAGCCTGTCAGCCCGGCGGCTCAAGAAACAGCTCTGGCAACAGATTCCATGCCGGTGGTGGAACCAGCCATGGTGGCAGAGCCTGAACAGGTTGAAGCGCTCACCCCGTCAGAGCCTGTTGCCCCCTCTCCCGTTCCTGAAGAACCGGCTGCCCCCTATGCGCCATTTGCAGGATCGACAGAAACAGCACGCCCTTATGCCGTGGCTGCGGAATTCGCCGCGCCGGCTGTGCCGGAGCCCGAAGCCATCGCCGAGGAAGCCCCTGTGGTCACCTCAAGTGCAACCGAACTTCCGGCGGCGGAACCCTTCAGCGGCGAGAACGACGTCTGGAATGCGATCCGGGGCACCAGCGAGCCAGTGGAAGAGGCAGCACCGGCTGCCGAGCCGACTGCTCCGGAAATGCAGCCACAATTGCAGGAAGAGCCTGTTGCGCCTGCCGCCTCCCGGCCTGCCCCCGTCTTCGGCGCCGGCCTGTTCGCTAGCAGCATGGGCGACCTAAGCCGCTACCGCACAGAGACGCCTGCCACACCGGAAGCCGACGAACAGGCTCCTCCGGAACCTGCCCCCGAACCGGCCCCTGTAGAGCAAGCCGCTTCCGAGGCTCCACAGGCACCCGAAGCTGAACCTGCCCCGGCATTCGAGGCAGATATCACCCCGGAGCCGGAACCTGAGCGACCAGCGCCTGCGCCAGCCGCGCCGCAGAGCTTCAGCCTGTCTGGAATCACATCCGGCTTCGGCCTTGGCTCGACCCACTCTGCGCACCGTCCGCAGCCGGAAGCCCCCGTGACGACGGCAGAGCCGCAGGAGCGGAAAATCATCGACGGCACAGTGGACCTTCCGGACAGCTTGCCTGAAGCGGAGCCCGCTCCGGCAAGTGGCATGCGGATGGAAGAAGACGAGGATTTCGGCTTCACCGATGCGGACCTGATGCCTGGCGTTGAGGCCTCCCCGGTTCCTGCGGCGAGCGAAGCTGCGCCGGACTCCTCTGCCCCGGCAGAGACCGCGAGTGAGCCGGAAGCCGAACCGGAACCTCTCCCTCCGCACCGGCCGACACAGCGCTTCAATCCCTGGAACTGATCTCCAGCGCAGAGCGTGCGCTCTGGCGAAGATAATTATTCCTGAACGGATCTTTCCTGACGCTCAGGCAGCGCCCGGCTTAGCTCAACCGCGCCAGAAGCGGCGGGTCAGCACCACAAAGACAACCACAAACTCCAACCGCCCCAGCAGCATGTTGATCGTGCAGACCCAGGTGGAGAAATCGGAAAGGTCCTGGAACGTGCTGGACGGGCCGTTGATCGGTCCGAGCCCTGGCCCAACGTTTGAGAGCGTCGTCGCTGCCCCCGTGATCGCCGTCATCGGGTCCAGGCCATCCAGTCCCAGCAGCGCTGCCGAGATCAGGAAGGTCGCAAAGTAGAGGAACATGAAGACCATGACGGACTGGAGCGTGTCTTCGTCCACATTCTTGCCACCGTACTTGATCGGCGAGCGGCGATGCGGCTGCACCATACGGCGCGAATAGGCGAACAGGGCTTTCGCCGCAATTTCGAGGCGGAAGATCTTCAGGCCACAGGCCGCAGACCCCGCACACCCGCCGACAAAGGTAATCCCAAGGATAAGCGCCTGCACCGGAATACCCCAGGTGTCATAAGGCGCGGTCGCAAAGCCGGTCCCCGTCATGACGGCAACGGTATTGAAGATGGTCAGCTTCAATCCGCCGATCACGCCTTCATCCAGAAGACCGGATGTATTTGCAAAGTAGAGGATCGATACCATCACGGAGAAGAAAATCGCCAAAGCGAAGTAAAGGCGCGGCTGGGGATCGTGCACGAACTGCATCACCCGTCCCTGCAGCACCAGCATCGCCATCAGGCTGAACGGCAGGCCCGCGATCAGCATGAAGACAATCGCTGCCCAGGGTGCTGGCGTATCGTTGTAGTATCCGAAAGACGCGTCATGCGTGGAGAAGCCGCCGGCCGACATGGTCGCCATGGCATGGCAGATCGCATCGAACCAGCTCATGCCACAAAGGTAGTAAGAAAGGGCGCAGGCCACCGAAACGATGAGATAGGTCAGGCCCAGATAGGTCGCGATATCTGTCACGCGCGGCAGGAATTTTCCGGACCGGTCCGAGTTTTCGAGCTGGAACAGCTGCATCCCGCCGACGCGCAGCTGCGGCAGGATGGCGATGGCGGTCACGATGATACCGATCCCGCCGAACCAGTGAATGATCGCACGCCAGAGGAGCAGCCCGCGCGGCAATGCATCAAGGCCCGTAAGCACAGTTGAGCCGGTCGTCGTCAGGCCAGACACGCTCTCGAACACGGCATCCGTGAAGCTCATGCCGGAAGCGATGAAAGGGATCGCCGCCACAACAGGCAGGATCGTCCAGACCATCACGGTCAACAGGAAGCCCTCCCGCTGGCCGGTCCGTTCCACCTCACCCCGGGCGAGCACCCAGAGACATGTGCCGATAAACACGGCCCCGAAGGACGATACCGCAAAAACGTGTGCCTCCGGGCGTTTGTCTGCCCAGTCGATCAGCGCGCAAGGGATCATGGCCACGCCCAGGAGCACGGTCATGATGCCGATGGCAAGGAGTAGCGGGCGCAGCTGCATGTCAGGCGGTAACCATAGCCGGGAAAAGCTGCGAAGACGTCAACACGTCATCCCGGACAGGGCCGGGCGGGCTGTCAGCAGCAGCATCGTCAGGATTGATCGGGTCATCAGCCATATGTCCGGTCAGCGGGCAAATCTTACGTTGCCTGCATTAACTGCGCCAGAGCAGACTACATCTGCCCACCCGAAGTGGAGACTGAGATTGACCGAAGGGAAAGCGGTCTCTAAGCCGGGGCACTTCGTTACATTTGTACCTAATTGCAGCCCGGAAGCCTCATGTTCGACCACCCCTCCTTTGACGCCCATGAAGGCGTCCACATGTTCCATGATGCGACCAGCGGCCTGAAAGCGATTATCGCCGTCCACTCAACAGCCCGCGGCCCGGCGGCAGGTGGCTGCCGCATGTGGAATTATGACAGCGGCGAAGCGATGCTGAAGGATGCCCTGCGCCTCAGCCAGGGCATGAGCTACAAGAACGCCATGGCAGACATCCCGCTGGGGGGCGGCAAGGCGGTGATCTGGGGCAATGCCCGCACCGACAAGTCACCGGAGCTTTTCCGTGCTTTCGGCCGTGCCGTTAATAGCCTGCAGGGCAAATATATCACCGCTGAGGATGTCGGTGTCAGCGTGGCTGACATGGCAATTGTGCGGGAAGAAACGCCCTATGTGGCGGGCCTGGACCAAGGCGAAGCAGCCTCCGGAGACCCCTCTCCGGTAACCGCCAAGGGCGTCTTCCTGGGACTTCTCGAAACCGCGAAGCGCGCTTTCGGCACGAGTGACCTCAACGGCAAGAGGGTAGCCGTTCAGGGTGTCGGCCATGTCGGCGGTCATGTCTGCGATTATCTGGCGGAAGCCGGGGCGCAACTGGTCATCACCGATATCGACCAGGCCGCTCTGGAAGCCGTTTCTAGGCGGACCGGCGCCACGATTGTCGAGCCGAACGCCATTTACGATGCCGAAGCCGATATTTTCGCCCCCTGCGCCCTCGGCGCCGTGGTGAATGAGCAAACGCTGGAGCGCCTCAAGGTGAAGGCTATCGCCGGCGCCGCCAACAACCAGCTGATCGTACCGGAAATGGGCGAACTCCTCCGCCGGCGCGGCATCCTCTATGCCCCGGATTACGTGATCAATGGCGGCGGCATCATCAATGTCGCGGCCGAAATCTCAGGTAACTACTCGCAGGAATGGGTTGAGGCCAAACTGGCCCGCTTGGTCCAGACGCTCGGCGAAGTGCTCGACGAGGCGCTCGCCAACAACACCCCGACCAATGAGGTCGCCGACCGGATCGCGCGCGAACGGATCGCCGCGGCTACGTAGAATCCCTTGCACACCTGCAGGTTCAGCGTGCTACAGGTAATGTCCTGAAAGCCCGCTACGGGTGAAATTGCACGGGAGATACCCATGTCCGTTGTCGCCATGCTGGAAGGGTCGGAAGCCGCCGACCATGCCTCGACGCTTACTGCCCTGGGCATTGCCCGGCGCTTGGGTGTGCCAGTCAGCGGCGTATGCGCCCTGCCTGATCCGACGGCGACGCTGATCGTGATGTCGACCCCTGAAGCCACCGGACTCGCCGCAAATGCCACACGGGATATTGCCGCGCTCCAGGATCAGGTGATCGCACGGGCCAAGGCCACCTTCGAGGCCGCGACCGCAGGCGAAAGCGTGCCCTGCATCTTTGACCACATCGTGGATATCGCTGAGCGTGCAGGGGCAAATGCCGCGACGCTGGCCGATGCCGTCGTGTTCCCGCACAGCGTGCAAAAGGTTGCTGACCCGCTAAGCCTCTCCTTTGAACATGTTCTGATGGAAGCCCGCCTGCCCGTAGTAATGGCCGGGTCGGAGCCTCTCTCGGATGGGCCTGTCGTCGTCGCCTGGGACGGATCGAACGGCGCGGCCCGTGCCGTCCGGTTTCACTTGCCGATCGTCAAGGCCTTCGGAGAAGTCATCATCGCGCAGAATGAATCCGATCTCGGCAAGGATCAGCCGCGCGACGCATCCAGCCCGGCTGCGCTCGAAGCCTGGCTCGACTCCCACAATGTCAAACACAAGCGCATGCCGATTGAGGGAGAGGTGGCCAGCAGCCTCCTGTCCCTCGCCAAGGGTAGTAACGCTTCGATAATCGTTGCGGGGGCCTATGGCCATTCCCGCATTGGCGAGCGCCTCTTCGGCGGCACAACCCAGCGCCTGCTGGATGCCAAAGAAGCCCCCGCGCTCGCCCTGGCCCGCTAATCCGGAGATAAAGATGACCCTGAAACGCATCACCCTGCAACTCGCCCGCAATCCCGGCATCACGGAAGGTGACGACCGCATTGGCTATTTCATCGTCGCCCCGCTGACAGCTGATGGCCATCTGGATGTGGACGCCTGGCGGGAGCACAAGAAAGAATGCCGCGTCACCCGGTTCCATCCGGATCAGGACGAGCACGCCACCGGCCTGCTGACGCACCGCGGGAACCAGTGGAAGTTCCACTATGACGAAGACGAAGAAGGCGACGACGAAGCGGGTTTCCGGCTTGGCGACCATGTCTTCAAGGAAGGTGAGTACGTCACCGTTTCCAGCCATGGCGAAACCCCGCTGACCTACAAGATCACCGACATTTCGGATATCTGAGCCCAGCCCCAACGTCAGACTGGACAGGCCTCCCGATCGCGCCCAAACTGCACTCGCAGTGCCAAAATAAGGCGCGTGAGGGAGGAATACATGTTGAGGCAAGCAACGGCCCTGGCCGTGCTCATGGCGTTTGGCGCCTGTAGTGGCACAGGTTCCCAATCGACAGAGCCCCAGTCTGACGACGCGGCATCTTCGGCACAGTCCGCAGCCTCGACCGGACAGGCCGGCAGAACCGCCGGATACAATCCGGACCGCAACGCCTATTTCGGCGACCTGCACATCCATACACGCTCCAGCTTTGACGCCTACATCTTCAACGTGCGCCGCACAGCTGACGATGCCTATCGCTTCGCGCAAGGGGAAACGATCCAGCATCCCTCTGGCTTTGACATGACCATCGCGGGCGGCCCGCTCGATTTCTACACTGTGACGGACCACGCCGAATATCTCGGCATTCTCCCGGCCATGGACACGCCCGGAACCAGGCTCTCTGAACTGCCGCGCGCAAAGGAGATGTTCTCGACCGATCCGGAGAAGATCACCGCAGCGTTCCAGGGCGTCGGCATGTCCGTGCGCACCGGCAAGCCGATCGAGGACATGTATGACCTCGACACGATCAACTCCGTCTGGCTGCAGAATGTCGCGGCGGCTGACAAATATTACCAGCCGGGCAAATTCACGACTTTCGCAGCCTATGAGTTCACCTCCGTCACGTCACCGGACGAGACTGGCGGCTTCGGCGGCGGCAATTTGCACCGCAATGTCTTCTTCAAGGGCAAAGCCCCCGTCCGCGCCTTTTCCTCGCTGGACTCGACCAATCCGGAAGATCTCTGGAACTGGATGGACGCCCAGCGTGAAGTCGGCATGGAAGTCATATCCATCCCGCACAATTCCAATGTCTCTGACGGACAGATGTTCCGTCTGGAAACATATAATGGCGAGCCAATGGACACGGCCTATGCTGAACAGCGCATGCGCAACGAGCCTCTGGTGGAGGTCACACAGGTAAAAGGCACGAGCGAAACCCACCCGGACCTGTCACCCAATGACGAGTGGGCAAATTTCGAGATCTACGACCAGCTTCTGGGTTCCTACACTGTCGGCGCGACGAACGGCTCCTATGTCCGGGAGGCTTATCGCAACGGGCTGAAGATGCAGGAAGAAAAGGGATTCGATCCCTTCCGTTTCGGCCTGGTTGCGGCATCTGACAGCCACGTGGCCGGGGGCGCATATTCCGAGGCGGACTACTGGTCGAAAATCGGCATTGTGGATGGCACGCCGGTGGCGCGCGGTTCCGTCCCCTTCCCCGGCACGACAGGCTGGGCTGACCAGCCGGAGGATAATCCGGTCGTCAAGAGCGCAACCAACTGGTTCTCCCGCTGGAGCGCCAGCGGCCTGACCGGCGTGTGGGCAGAGGAAAACACGCGCGAGGCCATCTTCGATGCCTTCCGACGCAAGGAAACCTTCGCCACGACCGGGCCGCGCATGAAGGTGCGGTTCTTCGGCGGCTTCGGCTATGACAAGGACATGCTCAATTCCGCAAACCTTGCCCACGAAGCCTATGAAGGCGGCGTACCCATGGGTGGGGACCTTGTGGGAACAGGAGAGGCGCCGGCATTTATCGCCTGGGCCCAGCGCGATCCGAATGGCGGTACGCTCCAGCGTCTTCAGGTGGTCAAGGTAACCAGCGAGGGCGAAGACGTGATCGATGTTGCCTGTGACAATGGCACGCCCGATCCCTCCACCCGCCGCTGCACGGACAATGGCGCCAGCGTCGACATGTCGACCTGTACGCCGTCGAACGAGGGGGCAAACGAGCTGAAAGCCCTGTGGACAGATCCGGACTTTGATCCGGCCCGGCGGACGACCTATTATGTCCGTGTGCTGGAAAACCCATCCTGCCGCTGGTCGACCTGGGAAGCCATGCGCAATGGTACCCCGCCGCGGCCTGACGTGCCGGAGACGATCCAGGAACGCGCCTACACCTCCCCGATCTGGTACATCCCCGGCGGCTGACGCAACAGGAAATCAATTTGACCGACAAGACCGAACAAGCGCGCCGCTGGCCCGTGCTGCTGCGCGAGCCACTCGTGCACTTTATCTTCGCCGCATTGGTGGTGTTCATCGCGTGGAATATCGTGGCATCCCGGCGCGCCGATGAAACGCGCACCATACGGGTAACGAACGCCGATCTCGAACGGCTGGCCTCGATCTATGCCGCTGAGGCAGGCGCCCTGCCCTCCGGCGAAGACATGGTCGCGATGGTGAACGACTATGTGCGTGACGAGGCGCTTGCCCGCGAAGCAAAACGCCTCGGCCTCGATGAAGGCGACACGATCGTCACGCGAAGACTGGCGCAGAAAATGACTTTCATGGTGGCCGACCTCGCACGCGAGGAAATGCCGGACGATGCCGTGTTGCGTAAGTGGTATGAAACCCATGCTGACCGGTTCACAGAGCCTCAGAAAATAACGTTCCAGCAGGTCTTCTTCAGCGAGGACACACGCGGAGCTATGGCAACGCGTGACGCAGAAGACATGCTCGGCAAGCTGAATGCCGGCGGGGACTGGAGAGAAGCCGGTGACCCGTTCATGCTGCAACGTGCATATGGCGATCTGCCGCTTCGCGAAGTTGTACGCCTGTTCGGTGCGGAATTCGCTGAGGTACTTGCCGCCACGCCGGCTTCGGAGGTCTGGACCGGGCCAGTCCGCTCGGCTCTGGGCGTGCATCTTGTCCAGGTCAGCGCCAACACATCGCCGCAGCTGCAGCCCTTCGAAGACGTAAAAGATGCGGTGCTCGCCGACTGGCAGGACCAGACCCGGCGTGAGGCCAATGAAAAGGCCATTCAGGACATCATTGCCCGCTACAAAGTTGAGGTCGAAGGCATCAATGCCGAGTAGGTTTGCCCTGGTACGCTGGCTGGCGGCGTGTCTGGCTGGCCTTGCCCTGTGGCTGGTAATGGCAGCCCTGGCTGCGGCACACGAAGTGCGCCCGGCTTATCTGGAAGTGACCGAGGTCACCCCCGGCACTTATGAGGTCACCTGGAAGCAGCCTGTTCTGGACGGCCGCCGCCTGAAGATCGATCCGGTCTTTCCGGAAGCCTGCGGTCGCGAAGGCGAATACGTCACCTCAGTCGGCGGCACGCTGGTGCAACGCTGGACGACGCAGTGCGATCTGAACCAGGGCGTCATCCGTATCGACGGACTGGAGCGTACCCTGACGGATGCTTTCGTGCGTATTGATCGCCTTGAAGGGGATGACATCGGCGCGGTCCTGCGTCCCACCTCACCGGAACTGGACCTGACAGTTCCGGCTGGCGCGCCAGTGGCCACCTATTTCCGGATCGGTGTCGAGCACATCCTCTTCGGCTGGGATCACCTGCTCTTCGTTCTCGGCATGGTCCTGCTTGTGCGGCCCCGGCAGTTATTGCTGACGCTGACGGCCTTCACCGTTGCACATTCCATAACTCTGGCTGCCGCCACACTGGGGGGGATCACCCTGCCGGGCCCGCCCGTCGAGATCACTATCGCGATGAGCATCGCCCTGCTGGGCGCCGAAGCCATGCATCGTATCAAGGGCTGGAATACGCTCAGCCAGCGCATCCCGTGGGCCATCGCGTTTGGCTTCGGCCTGATCCACGGCTTTGGCTTTGCCGGAGCACTGGCGGAGATCGGCCTGCCCAAAGGAGCCGAAGCCATGGCCCTGTTACTGTTCAATGTAGGTGTGGAGGCCGGACAGGTCATGTTCGTTTGCGCCCTGCTGCTGGTGGCGCTCCTGATCCACCGGCTTGCCGAGAAGCGCATGGTGATGGTGCGCACGGCGCTCGCCTACTTCATCGGCGTCATGGGCAGCTACTGGGCCATTGAGCGGATCGCGGCAGCTTTCTTCAACATCTGACCCGTCACAGGCCAAGCGCGTTCCACAGCATCCGCGCCGCAACCAGCGCCAGCAGCACGGCAAACATCCGGCGCAGGCGCATGGCGTCCAGCTTATGGGCCAGAGACGCCCCAACGGGGGCCATGGTGACGGTAAACAGAGAGATCAGCGCAAAGGCCGCAAGGTTCACATGGCCAAGCGAGAATGGTGGAAGCCCTTCCCGCCCCCAGCCGATGAAGATGGCCGCAATTGCGGAAGGCAGACCAATTGCGACACCCCAGCCTGCCGCCGTCGCCACAGCCTGGTGGATCGGCCGCCCGTAGAGCGTCATCAGGCTGACGCCGAATGTCCCCCCGCCGATCCCCATCAGCGCCGACAGCGCACCGACCGCCATGCCGAGCGCCGCACGCAACGGCCCCTTGGGCATGTCATCCGCCAATCGCCAGGTAGGGCGACCAAAGAAAAGCTGCGCCGAGAGCAGGAAAGCGAGCGATCCGAAGATGCCCAGCAAGGCCCGCTTCGACAGGAACCCGGTGAGAGACATGCCTGCAAGCGCACCCAGTACGATCCATGGCGCCCAGCCCCGGATGATCGACCAGTCGACCGCGCCGTGGCTGTTATGCGCGCTGACGCTACGCGCCGATGTCAGGATAATGGTGGCCAGCGACGTGGACACGGCAACATGCATGGCCGTCTCGCCATAGCCCATGGCATCGAACAGGAAGTACAGGACCGGCACGATGATTGCCCCGCCGCCAATGCCGAACAGGCCTGCGGCAAGGCCTGCGGCTGCACCAGCTGCAGCAAGCGCCACCAGCAATGGGCCATACTGAACGATCAGATCCATTCATCTATCCCTTCGCGCATGCCATGCGGGAACAAGGCCGCTCGGCAATTCATGCGATTTCCTCATGCGGGCTATCTGCACGAAGCCACACAGCATGGCCAGTATTGAACCTTGTAACCTGAAGCATGTTCAACACAGTGCGCCCCCGTCAGCATGGGCAGAACGCGGCAAATCATTACCGAAAGCTTTTGTTCTGTAAGGAGTTTTCACAAGCCTCTTAGGCCGCTGGAAACGTTAATCACCCATAATCCATCGCAGGTGTTCTAACATCAGGACAAACTTATGCTGAACCGGCTGACGACTTGGACCAGGAACCGTGAAGGGAATGTCGCGATCATTCTGGCGATCGCGATTGTGCCGATTCTTGTGCTCGTCGGTATCGCAATCGACCTGCAGAATACGAATACGAGCCGTCAGTTCCTGCAGTACACGATGGACAATGCCGTGATTGCCGGCTCACGCGAGATGCAGGCTGGCAAGTCGCAGGCAGAGATCGCCAACTACATCAATGATTTCGTCGATGGCGTGGTGAAAGCGAAGAACTATGCCGTCTCCTGCAAGCCCGTTGTTGTGAGCTTTTCCAAGGGCACCCAGGACATCAACGCCACGATCAAGTGCCAGCAGGAAACCACGCTGACGGAACTGATCGGCTATCACTATCTGGAATTCACAATCGTCTCCGGCTCGACCTACGGGATCGGCAATGTCGACGTCACGTTCGTCTTTGACGTTTCGGGTTCCATGGGCACCAGCAAGATGAGCGCGCTCAAGGACGCAGCCTATGATGCTGTGGACGTCCTTCTTCCGAAAAACCCCGAAGCAAATCTGGGCAAAGTCCGCCTCGGTATGGCCTCATATTCAACGATGGCCGATGCGGGAGATTACTTCACCGCTGTTACGAACCAGAATCCTAAACGGACCTACACTGTCTGCACGCGCTACAAGAAGAATGGCGATTGTAAGAAGACATCGAGCTACACAGTCAATAACACATGCGTAAAGGAGCGCCTTGGCAGCAAGGCCCTTGCGGATGATGACCCAGGCCCGAATGCTTGGATTGAAGCGGCTGAAGTGACGTACAGCTCCTATTACGGATGGCGGGCCGAGTCCTGTAACCCGACTCCTCCCCTTCCGCTTACAGATGACCGGGACGACCTCTACGACTATATCGACGATCTCTACGCCAGCGGCAACACCGCCGGTCATATCGGGATCGCATGGGGCTGGTACCTGTTGGCCCCGGAATGGGACAGCGTCTGGCCATCGGCCTCCAAACCACTCGCCTATGACGAGCCGGATTCAGCCAAGGCCATGATCATCATGACCGACGGTGAGTTCAACACGGAGTACAACCTCTCTGACGGTCACGGGGATTCCTTCGCCCAGGCAAAAAAGCTCTGCGACAACATCAAGGAAGAAGGCGTACGCATTTACACGGTGGCCTTCCAGGCACCGAAAGCTGGCCGAGACGTCCTCGAATATTGCGCGACAGGCACGGAATACGCCTTCACGCCCGATAGTGCGGATGAACTGAAAGACGCCTACACGAAGATCGCCCAGTCCATTTCTGACCTGCGCATCACCTACTGATCCTCTGCATGGCGGGGCCGCTCAAGCGAGCGCCAGCCCCGCCAGCTCCCCCTCTTCCCGCCATGATTTCAGGATGGCGAAGTAAGGATCAGGTCCGGCCCCATAGGACGCATCCTGATTGCTCCGGTCCCCGGGCTTGCCTTCGTTGTTGTAGTAGCCGGGCGTACACTCTTCCAGGAATTTTCTGCGCAACATGGCCTTGTCGATGATCGTATCGACCCAGGCCTGCTCCGCCTCTTCCGTCAGTTCGAAGCACCCTGCCTGACGCGCTCTGGCTTCTGCCAGCGTATAGCCAATCTGAACGGCCTGTTCTGCCAGCAAGTGCGGGTAGTTCGCCGTGAAGCCCGCCTGCGCAGGCCCCATCACGAAAAGGTTCGGGAATCCGTGCACGAACATGCCGTGCTGGCTCCGCATGCCGTTTTCCCAAGCCTGCGCCAGCGACACACCATTCCGGCCGACCGGGTTGTAGCCAGCCCTGCGCGTATAGTCCGTGCCGACCTCGAAGCCGGTCGCATAGATCAGGCAGTCCACCTTGTATTCCCTGCCCCCGACCACGATGCCATCCTCGGTGATCGCATCCACACCCTGCCCTTCCGTATCCACCAACGTGACATTGTCCCTGTTGAAGGCGGTGAGATAATCATCGTGAAAACATGGGCGCTTGCAGAACTGGCGATACCACGGCTTCAGCGCCTCAGCCGTCGCGCGATCCCCCACAATCTCGTCAACACGGGCGCGCACCTGTTCCATTTTCCTGAAATCTGCGAGCTCCGCCAGTTCGGACAGTTTTTCCGGTGACAGGTTCTGATTGCCTTCCTGCGTCGCGATATGAAGCAGGTTGCGGATAATGTCCGTCCAGCCATCCTGCACGAGATCAACGGGCGCAAAACCGCCGGAAACGAGCGTGTTGAAATTCTCCATCCGCTCCTTTTGCCAACCCGGCTGCAATGACCTGGCCCAATCCTGGTCCGTAGGCCGGTCCCCGCGATAGTCGACCGATGAGGGCGTGCGCTGGAAAACATAAAGCTGCTTTGCGCCGCGGGCGAGGTGCGGCACGCACTGCACAGCTGTGGCGCCCGTGCCGATAATGCCGACCACCTTGTCAGACAGGTTTTCCAATCCGCCGGAACAATCCCCGCCCGTATAGTCATAGTCCCAACGGCTTGTGTGGAAGGCGTGGCCTTTGAAAGTTTCCACACCCGGAATACCCGGCAGTTTCGGACGGTTCAGCGGGCCATTGGACATGACCACAAATTGCGCCGTGAAATCGTCGCCCCGGTTGGTCAGAACCTGCCAGGCATTCCTGGCTTCATCCCAGTTTATACCCGTGATTTCCGTTCCCAGCAGCGCATTCGGATAGAGATCATAATGACGCGCAATACGGCGGGAGTGCTCCAGAATTTCCGGTGCGCGGGAATACTTCTCCACCGGCATGTACCCGGTCTCTTCCAGCAGTGGCAGGTAGATATAGCTCTCGATGTCACAAGCTGCGCCGGGATAGCGGTTCCAGTACCAGGTGCCACCAAAGTCACCGCCCTTCTCCACCATACGGATGTCTTCAAAGCCGGCATCACGCAGCTTGGCCGCCGCCAGCAGCCCGCCGAAGCCACCGCCGATGACGCACACCTCCACATGATCCGTCACCGGATCGCGGGGTTCGAAGTCGCAATATGGATCGTCGATGAAATGGGCAAAGTCGCCCACCATGTTCACGTACTGGTCGTTGCCTTCCGTGCGCAGGCGCTTGTCGCGCTCGGCACGATACCTGTCACGAAGGGCGTCTGGGTCTAACGCCTCGGGCCGTGCATCCTCTGCCATGGCCGTCTCCTCCTGATGTTTCCTCATCCGGATCTTTGTCCGGCTGGGGCCAGTTTACCGGAACGGAACGAGCGGAAACAGGCTGACCCGACGCCAACCGGATCAGAAAGCGCTCCACACAGCGCGCGCCATTTCCCGGCTTGACGCCAAGTCGGGCTCCGGCGAAGGCTCCCGGCCATGCGCCTGCCCCATCCCATCATTCTTGTCTGCCTGGCGGTCCTTTGCGGCTGTACGCTGGACGCAACCATGAAAGCCATCACGCTTGGCGGCACAGGCGTCATCACGGCGACGGCCTGGCGTTACATTGCCGCCTCGCTGATCATGGTCAGCCTGTTCATTGCGATGCGGCGGCCCATGCCGGGCTGGAAGGCCATCCGCTTCCACACGCTGCGGTCGATCGCGCAGGTCCTGTCGTCAGTCACCTTCTTCTACGCGCTGACCCAGATCACCCTGGCCGAAGCCGTCGTGATGGGTTTCACCGCTGCCCTGATGATCGCGCCGATTGCGCGGGTCCTGCTGGGCGAGCGGATGAGCCCGATCACCGTCGGTGCGTCGATTGTCGGCTTTATCGGCGCCGCCATCGCCATTTCAGGCGAGCCCGCCAGCGCTCCGGTCGGCGGCACACGCATCTACGGCATCGCGGCGATGCTGGTTTCGGCAGTCGGTTACGCGCTCAACATCGTTCTCCTGCGCATGCGCACGAAAGAGGAGGACAGCCTGACTCTGGTCACCTTCATGAACGTGTTGCCCGCCCTGTTCCTGTTGCCGTTCCTGCCCTTTGTGGGGCCATTACCGGAAGCCAATGCCTGGCCGATCCTCGGCTTCGTTGGCTTCGCTGCCATCGGCATCTGGTGGTTCATGACGCTGGCTTATGCCCGCGCAAAGGCCCAGACGCTGGCGCCGTTCGAATATACGGGCCTCATCTGGTCGTCCCTGTTCGGCTATGTTTTCTTTCAGGAAATCCCCAGCGTGCGGCTCTATGCCGGGGCGGCGATCATCATCCTCGCCTGTCTGGTTGTTGCCTTCGAAACCCATTTCGCGGCCCGGCGCGAAGCCCGCATCGCCGCCAGCGAAGTCGCGCCCTGAGACTTACCAGACGCCCGCATTCTTGAGCGCGGTATCAAGGTCTGGCGGAATGTTGCGCGCCGCTTCCCCGGATTTCAGGTCACGCGGGGCATCTTCCGGCTTCAGGTACCGCCAGCCCTGAAACGGACGCTTGGCCTGCGCATAGGTCCGCACCAGTTCCGGATCGAAGACGAGGGCGCACATGTCCCGGCCTTCGGCATCCTGCTCCTGACGGATATCCACGATCCGCTGGCGCACGCGGATGGCGCCTTTCACCACCCAATAGATCGACCCGCCGCGCAGCACTTCCTCGGCGCGCTTGGGGAACATGCGGGTGTAGTGCACCGGATTGGGCGCGGTCTTCAGATAGCGCGCCTGCCAATTGGCGATGTCTTCGACATCTTCCGAGCCGACGCTGAGTTTTACGATGTGAATCGTCATGGCGCGAGTTTAGCGCAGCCCGGCGGTGTGGCCAGTGCCGCTACTGCGTCAGCTGGGCAGACTCGAAGGCCTGCTGGGCTTCGTTGCTGGCAAAGAAGAAATCCGCCTTCACGATGTTCGCCGAATAGCGCCGCTCGATGGTGCGGAAGGCCGCGCGCGCCTGCAGGTCGATGGAGAAACCGGAGACATAGCTCATGCCCCAGCGCGGCTCGGTACGGATGAAATAGGACTGATCGTACCGTGTCAGCGTGCCGCCCTCTGGCCCGGCAACGGGCTGCGGCAGCGTGTAGTCGATGCGCAGGAAGCGCTCACCCACCGGATCCAGCCAGGCCGTCGCCCTAAGGCGCTCTGCAGCCCAGACATCGAACTCCCCATCATTGACGGAGGGCCTGTGATGAAAGGAAATTTTCCAGGCTGCGCCCTTGTCGTCGACCATCACCTGCGGGCCGAGACTGGCGCGCAGATCGTCCGGGAAGAGGCGCCCGTCCGGGGCGGCTTCATTCGCCCATTCGGCGGCAACGGTGTCGAGTTCCTCGTCCTCCCCCTCCCAGACCAGCGCTTTCCAGCGGTCCCGCCCCTGTTCGCGCGGATCGAAGCGGTAGACGCGGCGGGCGTGGGAGGATTGCAGCTCTACCGTGAAGGCCGCACGCAGCGTGGTCGGCGCTTCCGTCGCTTCCAGCGCGGAGTTCATGGGCCCCGATCCGGTGGCCAGCGTGAAGGTGAGCAGCCAGGCAAGCAACATGACGGTGACGTAATCCTCCAGGCATCGCTACGCCCGGATTACGGCATGACTACGGCGGACCAACCCGCACCAGACCATGATCAAGGCGGACTATAACATGCTCAATGAATGATTTACGCGAGCTGAACGATGACCGCCTGCAGGCCTAGTCGGCGTCCGATTCCTTGAGCGGCACGCCATAGAGTTCCAGCCGGTGGTCGACCAGCCGGAAGCCCAGCTTCTTGGCGATCGCTTCCTGGAGCTTCTCGATCTCCTCGGAATGGAACTCCACCACTTCCCCGGTCTTCACATTGATCAGGTGGTCGTGATGCTCGTCCGGCACTTCCTCATAGCGGGCGCGGCCGTCGCGGAAGTCGTGTGCCTGGATGATGCCGGCATCCTCGAACAGCTTCACGGTCCGGTAGACCGTTGCCAGCGAGATGGAGGCATCTTCGGCATTAGCGCGGCGATGCAGCTCTTCGGCATCCGGGTGGTCCGACGCCTGGGACAGCACGCGCGCGATCACGCGGCGCGGCTCCGTCATGCGCAGGCCCTTCTCAAGGCAGAGTTTTTCGAGTCGATCCATACTAGGTATTTGCCCTTAGCGCCGCGGTAAGTCCAGTTTGAGTTGGGTCTTCCTGTGAACAGTGTCAACTGCGATCAGCCGCGCAAGACGGGCGAGTTCCGCCTCCAGCCGCGCATCGCGCGCGCCGGTCCAGACGACATCCGGTTCCGGCCAGACCTGTTCCAGGCTGAGCGTGCCTGCTGCCCTGTCGGCTTTCACCTCCACCCGGCCGACCATCCGGTCCCCTTCCAGCAGCGGATAGACGTAATAGCCCCAGCGGCGCTTGGCCGCCGGAACGAAGATCTCGATCCGGTAGTCGAAGCCGAACAGGCGCTGCAACCGGGCCCGGTCGCGGATCACCGGATCGAACGGGTTGAGGATGCGCAGGCGGGAGGTTGGCGCCGGCGCTTCGGCCAGCCGCACCTCGATGTCTTCAGGGGCAAGCGCGCTGATCCATTTGCCATCGGCGCCCTCGACCCGAACCGGAACGAGCCCTGTCTGGCGGCCCGCCCAGTCCTTCACTTCAGCGAGGTCCACCGCGTCCCAGAAGCGCTGGATGTCCCCTTCCGAGCCAAAGCCCAGCCGGGCCAGCGCCTCGCGGCAGAGCCAGTCGACCTGTTCCTGGTCCGGCAGCTCATCCTCGCGGTGATGGCCGGGAATCACCCGTTCGGTGAGGTCGTAGAATTTGGTGAAATTCTCGCGGTGCGAAGTCGACAGCTCCCCCGCATACCACATGTAATCCAGCGCCAGCTTGTGCGGCGGGCGTCGCCACATCTCGCGCGGGCCTTCCACTTTCGTATCGAACGCCTTGGTGGAGAGCGGCCCCTCTGCCCGGATGCGTTCGACAAGCCCGGCGCGGCCAGCCTCGTCCAGCATACCCCGGTGCCATTCCCAGCGGCGCACTTTCTCCTCAAGGCGCCGGAACTGGCGGCGCCAATAGGGATAGAACACCATCGGGATGACGGAGGCATCATGGGTAAAATGCTCGAAGACGCCGCGTTCCGTTCGCATCAATGTGTCGAGCATGGGCTCGCGATAGTTCTGGTTCCGCGACCAGAGAATGTGATGGTGCGCGCGGGAAACAACGCGGATGGAGTCGAGCTGGACGAACCCCAGATCCCGGATCAGGGCGGCAAGATCCAGCGGGCCGGTCGGCGTGGCCGAAAGGCCCTGCGCATGCAGCCAGAGCCGGCGAGCATCGCGGTTGCGGATTTCGAGCGGGGCGCCGGTCATCGCGGCCTCATTCGAAGAGGGCCATCTGGCCGCCATCGGGATAGACGCCTTCGCGCTCCAGAAGTGCCTTCTTGGTGAGGGTTCCGCCCGGCGCGGAGAACCCGCCCAGCCATCCATTCGCGCCCAGCACGCGGTGGCACGGCACGATCACCGGCCAGGAATTGCGCCCCATGGCCATGCCGATCGCCTGGGCGCCATTCGGCTTGCCCACCACAGCGGCCAGCTCGCCATAGGTCACCGTCCGGCCCCACGCCACCTTGCGCAGCGCCTCATAGGCCGCCTGCTCAAAAGCGGAATGGCGCTGCATGTCGAGCGCGATGCCATCAAAGCCGGTCGGCTCACCAGAGAGGAAAGCCTGCAGCGCGGCCATGGCACGGGCGGCTTCCGGCGGCGCATCTGCCGCCTCGATCAATGCCGCGCCATGGCGGCAGATCCGTGCGGCAGTCTCCTCCGCGCTTGCCTCCGGCAGCTGAACGCCCGTCAGCCCCGCCTCGCTCCAGGCAAGGCCGCACGGGCCAATGGCCGTATCGAACAGGCAGGCAGATTCGAACATAGAGGGAACATCATGCAGAAGCCTGCACGAGTCCAGCCCTGACAGGTCAGGTTCGGGCCAGGTTCAGGTGAGGATCAGGCGAGGTGCTTCCCGAAGAAGTCCAGTGTGCGGCTCCAGGCGAGCCTGGCGGCGGCCTCGTCATAGCGGGAGGTCGTGTCATTGTGGAAGCCGTGGTTCACGCCCTCATAGATGTAGACCTCGTAGGGCTTGCCCGCCGCATCGAGCGCGGCCTTGTAGGCCGGCCAGCCCGCATTCACCCGCTCGTCCAGCCCGGCGAGGTGCAGTTGCAACGGCACTTCCAGCTGGGCTGCCTCCTCCGCACTGGGCCAGCCGCCATAGAATGGCACGGAGCAGGAAAGCCAGGGCTGTTTCACCGCCATCAAATTGGTGATCGCGCCGCCAAAGCAGAAACCGGTGATGCCCACTTTGCCGTTCGTGGCCGGATGGTCCCGCAGGAATTCGGCGCCGGCCATGAAGTCTGCGAGCATCTCGCCACGATCGCGCTTCTCCTGCATGCTCCGGCCGTCATCGTCATTGCCGGGATAGCCGCCCAGCGGATAAAGCGCGTCCGGCGCGAAGGCCGTGTAGCCTGCCTTGGCCGCGCGTCGGGCGACGTCCTTGATATGCGGGTTGAGGCCCCGGTTCTCATGCACGACCAGAACGCCGGGCAACGTGGTGCTGCGCACCGGGCGCACGAGATAGCCGGCCATCTCGCCCGCGCCATTCGGGGAATTATAGGTGACCATCTCGGCAGTGATGTCTTCATCCGCCTCTCCGGTCTGCTGTTTCGAATAATCGGGCATCACGCACGCAGCCAGAGAAGCGACGCTCAATCCGCCCACAGCATATTTTCCCAGCCCCTCGAAAAAGCCCCGGCGCGACAGGTGGCCATGGCAATAATCGTCGTACAGGTCGAAGACGCCCTGAGGGATATCGGTCTGAATATCGGTCGGTTTCATGTCATCGGCCATTGCAGTGTCTCCTCTTGCTGAACCGATGGTAGCGCGGCGGAGAAATTTGGATAGGCCGGGCCGATCACATCTGTGTGGGGTGAAGCCCCATATTGCGCGACATCAGCACGGCATCCACCGGCACGTCACGGCCGGACGTGTAATAACGCGGGCGGCGGCCATCTTCGGTGAAGCCGAGGCCGCGATAAAGTTCACGGGCGGGCGCATTGTCCTCGGCCACGTCCAGCGTGATGCGGGACACGCCGCGCTCCCCCAGTCGGCTGATCAGGGCGGTGATCAGCATGGCGGCCAGCCCCTTGCGGCGATGCGCGGGGGCCGTGGCAACCGTGAGGATGTCACTCTCCCCCGCCACGGTCTGCGCCATGACGAAGGCGGCAAGCTCCCCCTCCAGCTCGATGCCGAGGGTCAGGATCGACGTATCCAGCAGCAGGCCGCGAAAGGAGATCGCACTCCACGGATCATCGAAGCAGAGCATGTGCAGGCGGCTCATCCGCCCGGCGTCCTCCGGCCGCAGGACGAGCATGGGCTGGGTCACTTGCGCGGCTCCGGCAGGGTCGCGTCAGGCTCCCGTGCATAGACCGGGGACGGAGGGTGTGCCGCCGGGTCGAACTGCCCGCCCTTGATGGCAGCGGTAATCGCGGACGGGACCAGCGGGCGCAGGTCGAGCTTGTCCTTCATCTCGCCAAGGGCGTCGGCATTGTCCATGAAGATAGGCGCGTGGAAGCCTTCCAGCATGGGCAGCAGCTGCTCAAGGCGCAGCTCCAGCACTTCAGCAATGCCCTGCCCGCCCGAGACGCCCTGTACCCACCAGGTCTGGTCCGGCGGGCGTTTCTGCCCGGCCAGACAGCCCATGACGGTGCCCTCCATGCCGGACGGCACAGCGGCCTCCAGGCTGGTCACGCCGACGCAATCGGCTTTCGTCACCAGCGCCAGACCGCGGGCATAGGCAACGCCGATACGGATGCCGGTGAAACTACCGGGGCCGGTGACGACGGCGATACGGTCGAGATCACCGAAGGTGACGCCTTCTTCGTCCATCAGGCGCTGGACCAGGGCCGGCAGGTGCTTGTCCTGCCCGCGCGCCATCACCTCACGCGCATCGGCGAGGATTTCGCCGTCGCGCACAAGGGCGGCCTCCATGGCCGTGAACGCAGTGTTGAGCCCCAGGACCAGCATCGTCTTGTCCGCTTACAGAACGCGGCAGGCCTCGTCGAAGGCGAGACGCGGGGAACGATCAAAGATCGTCGTGCGGTCACCATGGCCGATATTGCAGATGAAATTGGAGCGCCAGTTCTTCATCTCGCCGTCCTGGCTGAGGAAGAATTCCTTGTCGACGCCATCCTTGTCGAAGCCGGACATCGGCCCGCAATCGAGGCCCAGCGCGCGCGCCGCCATCATCAGGTAAGCGCCTTGCAGCGTGCCGTTCCGGAAGGCGGTCTCTTCCTTGATGTGGTGGAACCAGTCCTTGGCGCCCGGATTGTGCGGGAAGAGTTGCGGAATCTTTTCGTGGAACTCCAGATCATAGGCGATGATCACCGTCCACGGAGCTTTCTGTGTCTTCTCGCGGTTGCCTTCGGACATCAGCGGCAGGAGGCGCGCCTTGCCCTCATCGGAGCTGACGAAAACGAAGCGCGCGGGCGAGTTGTTGGCACTCGTCGGGCCGAGCTTCGTAAGGTCATACACCGCGCGGACCAGCACTTCCGGCACGCCTTCGTCACGCCAGCCATTATAGGAGCGGGCATCGCGGAAAATGACGTCCAGTGCGTGGTCGTTCACAGGATGAGCCATGGGAGAAGTCCTTTTGCTGTTTGGCGCATGCGGCCCGTCTTTGCGCGGGCCGTCAAGGGGCTGGATGCGCCCCGGAGAGATCAGATCGCGCCTAGAGTACGGCCTCGACGGCGGTCACTTCCGGCACGTAGGTTTTCAGCATGTTCTCGATGCCCTGCTTGAGGGTCATGGTCGAGGACGGGCAGCCGGCACAGGCGCCGCGCATCGACAGATGAACGATACCGGTCTCGGGCTCGAAACTGTGGAAGATGATGTCGCCGCCATCCTGGGCCACGGCCGGGCGCACGCGGGTCTCGATCAGCTCACGGATCTCCGCGACGATCTCGGCTGCCTCGCCTTCATAGTCGACATCCGCCTCGGCCGAGGCAGACGGCTCGGCGCCATCCTCAACAACGGGCAGGCCCGCCATGTAATGGTCCATAATTGCCGCCAGCACCATGGGCTTCACATGGCGCCAGTCCTTGCCTTCGGCCTTGTTGATGGACACGAAATCGCTGCCGAGGAAAACGCGCTCCACGCCCTCCACCTGGAACAGCGCGCGGGCCAGCAGGCTGATGCGGGCGCTGGCAGCGTCCGGAAAGTCAAACGGGCCGCGATCGCCTGCCACTTCATGGCCGGGCAGGAACTTGATCGTATCGGGGTTGGGAGTCGGTTCGGTCTGGATGAACATCGCCGCCTGCCCTTTCTGTCAAAAGCTTCACCAGCGCCACAGATGGCGCGCGAAGGCAGGCGGATCAAGGGCTTATGGACGCAATCGCTGTGTCAGTGCGCGGCGCTGGCCAGAGCGGGGTCGAGTTGGGCGACCTCTTCCTGTTCCGGCTGTTCCGGCGGAAGCGGCTGGTCCAGGCGTTCGGCCAGTTCCAGCGAGGTGCGCTGGGCATCGCGCAGGAAGAAACCGAGGCTGGCGAGGTGGTTTGCCATGATGGCGCCATCGCCTTTCTGGTTGGACACGACCAGCGGACGGATACGTGCTGCACGGGTCCAGGCAGCTTCAGCCTTGTCATAGGCGGCCATCGTGTCGGCATCCGCAAGGCTGCTCCGGTCTGCCAGACGGGCAGCCTGCAGCATCTGCAGGGCGATATGGGCGCGGGCCTTGGCCGCGTAGAAGACGCGGATGTCCTGTTTGGAGGCCGGCCAGCCGGTCGATTCCTGATAGATCTGGGTCGACAGGTCGTCCTGGTCTGCCTCGGCCCAGCCAGCGAACATGCGGGCTTCGTCAGCGGCCAGCACCCGGCGGTCCGGCATGGAGATCACGCCGCGGCTGGCGCGGGAGTCAAACCGGTTCAGCGCTTCGGCAGCGGCCGTCATGCGGGGGCGCATGTCTTCGCCCGGAATGCCGTTCAGCAGGCGGGAGGCCGCCACAAGGTCTGCATCAGGCTCGCCATTCTCGTCCGGAACGGCGGCGGCGATCATGCGGGTAAATTCAGAGAGGCCATCAGCCGTGGCTTCCTGCCAGGCGGGCATGGCCGTCAGGCGGGCCTGCGGGTGCCAGTTCGGCTTGTCGTCGGCCCAGCCCTTCCCTTCCAGCTCGCGTGCGATCTTGGTGATGGCAATGCCGGATTCCGGGAAGGCCCATTTCTGGCCGTCTGCGAAAACGATATCCGAGTCGTCGATCTTGTGGGACATAACCACCGAGACCGGATAGGCACCTACCAACGCGAGAAACAGGCTCAGCTTGAAGAGGAAAACAGTCCGGCGCCACATCCCCCGGAAGATATCCATGATCGGATGCGGCTCAGCGTCTTCAAGTTCACGAAGGTGCGCTTCAGAGACCTCAGCCGGGTCCGGCCCTTCTTCGAGGTAGGCTGCATGCAGTCGGCTGTCGAAGGCCATACTCTACGATTCCCCGGCTTTTTCGCGGTGGTGTTGTATACAAAGCACTATGCGTTCAATTGTGGCATTTTAACAGGTGATTAACTGTTAAATGTCCGCAATCCGCAGGCTCTGCACGCAAAAGCCGCGCCAGCCGGGTCCGTGACGTCCAAAATTAAGGCCTTGAAGGAGCTGTCCGCAGTCGGAGCAAGCGTCTCAGTCGCCGAGACCCTTCACTTCCGCGCTGGTCACCACGGTCTGCGAAGTGCCATCCGAATCACGGAATTCCAGTGCCAGGTCGACCTTGTCGCCAACTGCCACGGAAGGGTCGAAGCCGAACAGCATGAGGTGATTGCCGCCGCGCTGGAGCACGATGGGCTCTCCCTCGGAAGCGGTGAAGCTCTCCACCTGGCGCATCTGCATGACGCCATCTTCCATGGACATGGTGTGCAGCTCCACGCGGGCTGCCGCATCGGTGGAGGCGCCGACCAGTTCCACAGGCGCGCCCGTGACATAGGCCATCAGGCCACCAGCCGCGACGTCACGTCCTTCGGCGGGCTTCACGACGAAGGCTTCTTTCACCTCGATGACGGACTGGCCGGAGGCCGCATCCGCGGGCTTGTCCGCCGCCGGGCCGGAACAGGCCGCCAGCATCAGGGCAGCGGCGGGAATCAGAGTGCGAAACAGCATGGAGCACATCCTTTCAGAACTGATGGCACAGTCGTAAGCGCCGGACCGGCCCGGTCAATGTGCCGGAATGGCACGCTTCCCTGTCAGGCAGAAATCAGGGACGCCAGTAACCGACCGCGCGGCGCACCTCTTCCATGATCGGCGCAGCAATGGCGTCTGCCCGTTCGGCCCCTTCCCGCAGGATGGCATCGATACCCGACTGATCAGCCAGGATGTCGCGATAGCGCTCGGTGATCGGGGCCAGATGGTCCACCATCACATCGGCCAGGGCCGGCTTGAACACGCCGAAGCCCTTGCCGCCGAATTCGGCCAGCACCTGCTCCACGCTCTGCCCGCTCACGGCGGAATAGATGCCAACCAGGTTCTCGACTTCCGGACGCCCTTCCAGGCCCTTCGGCTCAGACGGCATGTCGCCTTCAAGGTCGGTCTTCGCCTTCTTGATCTTCTTCGCGATCAGGTCAGCGTCATCGACGAGGTTGATGCGCGACAGGTCCGACGGGTCGGACTTGGACATCTTCTTGCTGCCGTCCTTGAGGCTCATGATGCGCGCGCCGGGGCCCTTGATCAGCGGCTCCGGCAGCGGGAAGAAGCCCGGCACATCGTATTCGCGGTTGAAGCGGTCAGCGATGTCGCGGCTGAGTTCGAGGTGCTGCTTCTGGTCCTCGCCCACCGGCACATGGGTCGCCTTGTAGGCAAGGATGTCAGCGGCCTGCAGGACCGGATAGGTGAACAGGCCCACAGAGGCGCGTTCGGCGTCCTTCCCGGCCTTGTCCTTGAACTGGGTCATCCGCTCGACCCAGCCCATGCGGGCGACACAGTTGAACACCCAGGCCAGCTCAGCATGGGCCGGCACCGACGACTGGGCGTAAACGACCGACTTTTTCGGGTCGATGCCACAGGCGATGAAGGCGGCCGCGATCTGGCGGGTCTGGTCGGCCAGCACGCCCTTCTCGACCGGCATGGTGATGGCGTGCATGTCCACGACGGAATAGACGCAGTCCCAGCCGTCATTCTGAAGGTCGACGAACTTCTTCAGCGCGCCAAGATAGTTGCCGAGATGGAGGTTCCCGGTCGGCTGGATACCAGAGAAGACCCGCTGGGGGCCGGTGTAGGCGGGGGTGTTTGTGTCAGTCATGGCCAAGCGCTGTAGCCGATTTACCTAGCGGCGCAAGGCCTGCGTGATGTCGCGGGGGCGGATGGCGCCTGTCAGCAGGGCTGCAACCGCATAGGTCAGCCCCCCGGCGAGGATCACAACCCCCGCCGCCAGCGCGCGCGAGTCGATGAGATTGTCCCGCACCCACTGGAAATTCTGCACCATGAACCAAACCACCCCGGCCATCAGGCCGCTGGCGATCAGGGCGCGCAGCGTGCGCGACACCAGGACAGGCCCCGGCCTGTACCAGCCGCGCGCCGCCAGCGTGGCCGCCAGCAGCAGCGCATTCACCCAGGCGGCAACGGAGGTGGCGATGGCGAGGCCGATGAAGCCGAGCTGTCCCTGCCGGCTCAGCCAGAAGAACAGGCCCGCCCCCAGCACGATGTTGATCCCCACCGAGGTGAGCGCGTAACGCATCGGGGTCTTGGTATCTTCCCGCGCGAAATAGGCGGGCGCCAGCACCTTGATCAGCACGAAGGCCGGCACGCCCCAGGCATAGTGGAACAGCGCCCCGCCGGAGGCGAGCGCATCGGAATGCAGGAAGGCCCCGCGCACGAAGAACGCCTCGATCAGGAAGACCGGCGCGACCAGCAGCGCAGCAGCCGCCGGAAGGGTCAGCGCCATGGCGAGGCCGATACCCTCATCCATCGTCGCCTGCCCACTCGCATGGTCCTCGCTCCGGGCTGCCCGGCTGAGGCGCGGCAGGATAGCAACGCCGACCGCCACACCGACAAGGCCCAGCGGCAGCTGGTAAAGCCGGTCAGCCGTGTAGAGCCATGACTTCGCCGCCTGCTCGAAACTGGCAAGCGACTGGCTGACGATGATGTTGATCTGCGTACCCGAGGCCGCAATCGTGCCCGGCACAGCGAGCGCCATCACCTTGCGCACGGCAGGCGTGATCCGCGGCCAGCCAATCAGGCTGAGGCGCACTTTCTGGCGGCGGACACCCCACCAGAGCAGCGCCACCTGAAGCACACCGGCGATCAGCACGGCCACGGCCGCCGCCTTCGAGACAACCTCCGGCACATCGGAAACCAGCGCCGCCGGGATGAGGCAGAGGTTCAGCAGCGTCGGCACACCCGACGACAGAATGAAACGCTGGCCCGAATTCAGCACGCCCGACAGCAGCGCCGCGAGCGCCATGCAGGTCAGGTACGGCATGGTGATCCGTGTCAGGAGCACGGCCAGATTGTAGTGCACATGGTCGTCCGCCTGCCCGCCATGAATGACCAGCAACACCCATGGCATGAAGATCTGCGCGACAATGGTCAGCGCGGCCGTGAAGGCGAAGAGGACGCGCATCGCCTCCTGCGCCACGGCCTGTGCCGCTTCCGGCCCTTCAGCCTCCAGCGTGCGGGCATAGGTCGGCACGAAGGCGGAGGCAAAGGCCCCTTCGGCAAAGATGCGGCGGAAGAGGTTCGGGAATTGCTGTGCTGTCACCCAGGCATCGTTGACCGGCCCAGCGCCGAGCTTCGCCACGATCAGGATATCGCGCACAAAGCCGAGGATCCGGCTGCCCAGTGTCAGCGAGGATTGCACCAGGGTGTTACGGGCGATGCTCATGCGCGATGTCGTGCCGGGGTTCTCAGAAACTGTCTACGGCCCGCGACCGTTTCAGCTTCCGGGCCGGCGTGTGCGGGGCCTCCGGTTCATGACGGCCCAATACGTCCAGAAGCTGTTCCCGCAGAGACTCTTTGAGGGCAGCGAACTCTTCCAGCTTCCTGCCATCCTCGGTCTTCACATAGAACGCATCGAACATGCGCTCCCCATAGGAGCTGACATGCGCCGAGTGGATCGAGACCTTCGCCGCCGCAAGACATGTGGCGACATCGTAGAGCAGCGCAGGCCGGTCCCGCCCGGCAATGTCGATGACGGTGTAATCGGCAGACAGGTCGTCGCGGATCTGGACCGACGGCTGGACCAGGAAGGCCGCCTGACGCCGCCCCGTCCGCTCACGCACGGTCATGTCGCCGGGCTGACCGGCCAGCACTTTCATCAGGGCCGCTTCCAGCCGCTGCAGGCGGGCCGGATCGTCCTTGCCGAAGGGCTTGTCCTGGATGTCGTGCAGCATGAACACGTCGATGATACCGCCTTCGCGGCTGGTATAGACCTGCGCGGCGATGATGTTCGCGCCATTGTGCGCAAGGGTGCCGGCAAGGTCTGCGAACAGGCCGGGCCGGTCGGCACCCGACACGAACAGCGCCATCGCCCCGCCCTCCAGCGACAGGCGGTGATGCACCTGGCTGCCGCCGCCGTTCAGGGCCTGCGCATGCCAGGCAAGATCGTCGATGTCGAAACCGGTCCAGTAGGCCGTTTCCATTTCCAGCATCAGCGCTGGCACAGACCCAAGCCGGTCGACCAGCTCTTCCTGCCGGCGCTCGGCCCGCGCTTCCAGCTGGGCCTGCACTTCGGCCTCGTCCGTCCGCCCGCCACGCAGGGCCGCGGCCGTGTTGTGATAAAGGTCCGTTAGCAACTGGCCCTTCCAGGCGTTCCATACGCCGGGGCCGACCGCCTTGATGTCCGCAATCGTCAGTATGTAGAGCAGGCGCAACCGCTCCAGTGAGCCGACCATCTCGGCAAAGCTCGCCACCGTACGCGGATCGGAAATGTCCCGCTTCTGGGCCGTCTCGCTCATTTCCAGATGGTGCCCGACCAGCCAGCTGACGAGGTCCGTCTCGTCTTCCGACAGGCCAAGCCGCTCACAGGCTTTCCGGGATGTCTTCGTGCCGGCCACCTGCTGGTCGCCCTTCCCCTTGCCGGTGTCGTGCAGCAGCATAGCGAGATAGAGCGCGCGGCGGTTTTCGATCAGGCCGAAGAGTTCGCCGACCAGCTTCATGGGCTGCGGATCGCGCCCATGCTCCATTTCCGCAATCGCCTCAACGGCGCGGATCGTGTGCTCGTCCACCGTATAGTGGTGGTACATGTTGAACTGGGTCTGCGCGACGATGCCGCCGAATTCCGGAATGGCCCGCCCCAGCACGCCAGCCTCATTCATCCGGCGCAGGACAAGCCCCGGATCGTCCCCGCCGAGGATCGCGTCGAGAATCAGCGCCTGCGCCTCCGGCTTCTCCCGCACCCGCTCGTTCAGGGCACGGAGCGCCCGCGTCAGAAGGCTCAGCGCATGGGGGTGAATGTCCTTGCCTTCATCGCGCGCCACAATGAACAGGCGCAGCATGTTCAGCGGATCGGACCGCATCGCCTTGTCATCGTCGACATTGATCCGGCCATTGTCGAGGATGAAGCCCTTTTCCTTCAGCGTGATGGGCCCGCGCACCGGCAGGAACCGGCGCAGGCCTTCCGGCCGCTTCTTCTGGTCCGCTTCCAGTTTCGCCGCCAGGATCCGTGTCAGGCCGCCAACATCCTTGGTCACGAGGAAATAGCGTTTCATGAACCGCTCGACACCCTGCTGGCCCTGACGGTCGCGATAGCCCATCCGGGCCGCGATCTCGGGCTGCAGGTCAAAGCTGAGGCGTTCCTCTGCCCGCCCGGTCACATAATGCAGGTGGCAGCGCACCGTCCACAGGAAGCGCGCCGAGCGGATGAAGACGGCATACTCATGATCCGTAAACGGACCTGTCTTCATCACGTCTTCCAGCGTCACGCCGCCATACATGTGCTTGACGATCCAGTAGAGCGTCTGCAGGTCACGCAGCCCGCCCTTGCCTTCCTTCAGGTTCGGCTCGACGACATAGCGCGCATCGCCCTGGCGCGAGTGGCGGGCATCGCGCTCGGCCAGCTTGTCGGCAATGAACTGCGCATCGCGCCCCTTGACCGCCCCTTCGCGGAAAGAGGTCAACATGTCCTCTGCCAGCGCTTCGTCCCCGCAGATATAGCGGGCATCCAGCAGGCTGGTCTTGATGGTCACGTCTTCCAGTGCCAGCTTCACGCAGTCACTCGGCGTACGGAAGGCATTGCCGACTTTCAGCCCCATGTCCCACAGGGCATAGAGCATGTATTCCACCACGCTCTCGGTGTGGGGGCTGACCTTGTAGGCCCGCAGGAACAGGAGGTCCGTGTCGGAAGACGGCCCCATCACGCCGCGGCCATAGCCGCCGGTTGCCATGATGGCGATCCGCTCGGCCTCTGTCGGGTTGCGGGCGCGGTGAACGTGCGTCGTGGTGAAGTCGTAGAGCGCACTGATCACCTCGTCCTGTACGGCGGAGAGAAGCCGTGCGGTGTCCAGCCCGTCGGCGCCCTGTTGCAGCCGCTCCTGCGCGATCATGCGGCCACGAAACATCGCCCCATGCAAGAGGTCCAGCGCGGCCTTCCGGGCGGCTTGCGGGTCCCCGAAATTGTCGAGCGCGGCCGCGGTCAGCTTCACGCGCAGGGCACGCCCGTCGATAATGTTGGAAATGCGCCACTTGCCCGGCCGGCGCAAAAGCGGGCTGCGGGTTTCGAGGAGTGTCGGGGCCTTGGTGGGCGGTATGCTCATGGGGGCTGTCTATAGCAGGTTCCGGGGCGGGTTCTATGCACCCTTTTCCACCATCACCGGAAGGATGCGGGACTTCTTCACAACACCATAGGCGAAACTGGTCTCGATGGAGGCGATTCCGGGCAGTTTCTGGATCGTGTGGCGCACCAGCTGTTCGTAATCGTCGAGGCTCCGGGCAACGATTCGCAGCTCGTAGTCGGCCCCGCCGGTCATCAGGTAGCAGTCGAGAATGGCGTCCGTCTCGGCGATCTTCTTCTCCACGGCCTGCACATTCTCCTGGGAATGATCGGACAGGCGGATGCGCACGAGGCAGGTGATGGGATAGCCGCAGGCCTTCTGGTCCACGAGGGCGGTGTAGCCCTGGATCACCCCGGCGGTCTCAAGATTGCGCACCCGGCGCAGGCAGGGCGACGGCGACAGGCCCACTTCCTCGGCCAGTTCGAGGTTGGTGAGGCGTCCGTCCCGCTGCAGCGCGCGGATAATTCTGGCATCTATTGCGTCCATGCGCGCCAGTATTGGCATTTCATGCCAATAATCAAGCACTCCCCAACGCAGATTGGCACCTATCGCCCAGCCACCCGTGCTAGATTCACCTCAACTCCGGAGGTTCTCATGGCATTCGACGCATCCCGCCCCCTTGGCCCCGCTACCCGCGCCATTCACCATGGCTATGACCCGACTAAAAACGACTATGCGCTGACTCCGCCGGTGCATCTGACGTCTACCTTTGCCTTTCCCGATGCCGAGACGGGCGGCGCCCTGTTCGCGGGCGAGGCCGAGGGCCACATCTATTCCCGCATCTCGAACCCCACGGTTGCCCTCTTGGAAGACCGCCTCGCCAGCCTCGAAGGCGCCGAAGCAGGCCTCGCCACCGCCAGCGGCATGGGCGCCATCAGTTCCCTCATGTGGACGCTGCTGAAACCCGGCGACGAGATCATCACCGACGAGACGCTCTATGGCTGTACCTTCGCCTTCATGCGTCACGGCCTTGCCCGCTTTGGCATAACGATCACCCATATCGACCTGACAGACCCGGCAAACCTCTCCGCCGCGATCAGCGACAAGACGCGCGTCGTCTATTTCGAAACCCCGGCCAACCCGAACATGCGCCTGGTCGACATTCGCGAGACGGCCCGCATCGCGCACCAGGCCGGGGCGCTGGTGGTGGTGGACAACACCTATTCTTCCCCCCTCCTCACCCGGCCAATCGAGCTTGGCGCAGACTTCGTCGTCCACTCCGCAACCAAATATCTCGGCGGACATGGAGACCTTGTGGCCGGCGCCGTACTGGGCCGGGCCGAGGCCATCAGGGAGGTCCGCCTGATCGGTGTGAAGGACATGACCGGCTCTGTCATGTCGCCCTTCACCGCAATGCTGGTGATGCGTGGACTGAAGACCTTGCAGCTGCGCATGGCGCGCCACTGCGAGAGCGGGCAGCGCGTCGCCGAATGGCTGGAAGCGCAGCCCGGTGTACAGACCGTGTACTATCCGGGCCTCGCCAGCCACCCGCAGCACGAATTGGCGAAGCGCCAGATGGACGGCTTCGGCGGCATGATCGCGTTCGAGTTGGCGGGCGGCTATGACGCGGGCATCGCCATGATGAACCGGCTGCAGCTGATCCGCCGCGCCGTCAGCCTCGGCGACGCCGAAACCCTGATCCAGCACCCGGCCAGCATGACCCACTCGACCTATACGGAAGAAGAACGCCTCGAACATGGCATCAGTAATGGCCTGATCCGCCTCTCCGTCGGATTGGAGGATGTCGAGGACATCCTCTCAGACCTTGCCGATGCGCTGGGCGCGCACGTGAGCTGAAGTAGAACTAAGGCGATACCTATCGCGTCGCCTCAGTAGGTACCCACAGAAGCACTGAATCGCTGCCAGCGTAGACACGAATCTGAGATTTGACGAAGCCAGTTTTTACGACCGAAAATTCGCGTCCTTCAATCGCAAAGCACTGACGATTCAACAGCGCTGACATTTGGCGTTCATCTTTTTTCACCGCCGCGCCGATAAATTCATCGAGCGCCTGCTTGGTTAGACAACCAACATACGCGCCCCGAATTACTCCGGCAGATGCTGTCAAATTTGACAATATTAAAGTGGCAACAATGACCGATACAGTTCTTAACATGTCCTATACTTTCAATATTTTGGCTCCAGCTAAGAGGCACATGCTTTCACGTCAATCAAAAGTTGGGGCACCACCTCGAACTCATCCCCAAACCAGAGGGGAGAGTTGGCGAGGTCGATGAATTTCTTTTCGTCCGCCAGCAGTTCGGCGCCGGCTTTTGCCGCCGCCTCGCTGGTATTGGCAGCCATCGCCTCTTCGCTTTCGAACCAGAGTTCAGCGACGCCGTCATAGGACGGCAGGCCGCCGCGGCTAGCCTGCATGGCGGCGTTCAGACTGTCATGCGCCGTGTGGTTCTGGACGTAGCGGAGGATGCCCAGAACCTCCGCATGCTTCGCCACCAGCGGGGCGTGGGTCTCCCGCCAATAGGTCTGGAACTCCTCCCGCGTGAGATGCGGGAGGCGCCGCAGGCAGAATGTCAGCTTGATCACAGCAGGTCTCCCCCCGCCGCCGCTGCACTCGTGCCGTCTTTCTTGAAGGCGCGGATGACGTTCTTGCCGGTGATCCATTTGTGCACTTCGTCCGGCCCGTCGACGAGGCGCTGGGAACGGATGTGCGTGTACCAGGCGGCGAGTGGCGTATCGAGCGAATAGCCGAGCGCGCCGTGCAGCTGGATCGCGGTGTCCACCACCTTGTGCACCATGTTGGCAAGGAACACTTTGGCGATGCCATTTTCCTGGCGGATGTCCATGCCGTTCTCGGCCTTGTAGGCGATGTGCATCAGCATGAGGCGCGCGATGTAGAGCTGGCTGGCGCATTCGGCCAGCATGAACTGGACCCCCTGCCGGTCTTCCAGCTTCTCGCCAAACGTCTCGCGCTTCGTCACATGTTCCGTCGCCAGATCGAGCGCGCGCTGGGCCATGGCGACATTGTGCATGCCGTGGCGGAGGCGCCCATAGGCGAGCCGGTGCTGGCCCATGGCGAAGCCCTGCCCTTCCCCGCCAAGCAAATTCGCCTCCGGCACGATCAGGTTCTCGATCTTCACCTCGGCATGGCCGCCGCCCATCTCGTTATAATGCGGCCCATGCACGGCCATGGTGGGGATGTCGCGCAGGATGTTGTAGCCGGGGTTCGGCAGCTCCACGATGAAGGTGGAATATTGCTGGTGGCGTGGCGCGTCCGGATTGGTCCTGGCCATCACCACGGCAATGTCAGCGGCGGTGGCGGCGCTGGAGAACCATTTCTCGCCATTCAGCACCCAGTTGCCCTTGCCGTCTTTTACAGCCGTCGTCCGCATGCCGGTTGCATCGGCGCCGGCGGCCTTTTCCGTCATGGAATAGCAGATACGCTTTTCGCCATTGATCAGCGGCTTCAGGAATTTTTCCTTCTGATAGTCCGTACCATGCGCAAGCAACGTCAGCATGGTAGCATCGTCAGGCCCTTGGGAATTCATCGACAGCGCGCCGAGATGGCTCTGCCCCAGTTCCATCTGCACCAGCGCATTGGCGAGCGGGCCAAGCCCCATGCCGCCATGCTCGACCGGGAAGAAGGGCAGCCACAGGCCCCGCGCCCGCGCCTTGGCACGCAGCTCCGCCAACACTTCCCTGTAGGGCTTGCCCGCCTCCATGGCCTTCTCGGCAGGCAGGCATTCCTCCTGCACCCATTTGCGCACGCGGGCGCGCACTTCCTTCGCCTCTTCCGGTATCGTGAAATCAATCGCCATGTTTCGCTCCCTTGTCTTTTTCAGGGGAGGCTAGTGCCGAATACCGGGCCCGCAAGCCTGACTTCGCGTCAGACCCGGTTGACGCAATGATTTCGGTTTCGCCGGAAACGGCCTATATTGGCATACATGACCCACGATCATTCCATGCATCACGGGCACGGCGAGGATGAAGGCGGCGACAGCTGCTGTCATCATGACATGCACGCGAAACCGGCAGGCCCCGACAGTGCCCCGGACAGCACCTATGACCATATCCCGCCCGGATATACCGGCACGGTGTGGACCTGCCCGATGCACCCGCAGGTGCGCGAAACTTCCAACACCGGCTGCCCGATCTGCGGCATGGCGCTGGAGCCGGAAACCGCCACGCCTGAGGAAGACACAAGCGAACTGGACGACATGACCCGGCGTTTCTGGCTGGGCGTCGTGCTGTCCGTTCCGCTGCTTGTCATCGCCATGGGTGAGATGGTTCCCGGCGTGACCCTGCCGGGCTTCATGAAGACGCCCGCCTTCAACTGGGTGCAGGCCGCACTGGCAACGCCGGTCGTCGCCTGGTGCGGCTGGCCTTTCTTCCTACGCGGCTGGCGGTCCATCGTGAACCGCAGCCCGAACATGTTCACCCTGATCGCCCTCGGCACGGGCGTCGCCTATGCCTATTCGCTGGCAGCGACCGCAGCGCCGGGCCTCTTCCCCGAAACCCTGCGCGGTCATGACGGGCGGGTGCCTGTCTATTTCGAGTCCGCCGCAGTCATCACAACGCTCGTCCTGCTGGGCCAGGTGCTGGAGCTGCGCGCGCGGCGGGCGACCTCCGGCGCGATCCGGGCACTGCTGCAGCTGACCCCGCCGACGGCCCGCATCGTGCGCGAAGATGGCCACGAGGAAGACATTGCGCTGGAAGCCGTAAAGGCGGGTGACCGGCTGCGCGTGCGCCCTGGCGAGAGCGTGCCCGTGGATGGCGAGATCCTGGAGGGCCGTTCCACGCTCAACGAGTCCATGGTGACGGGCGAGCCCGTGCCGGTGGACAAGACCGCTGGCGACACAGTGACCGGCGGCACGGTGAACCAGACCGGCGGCTTCGTCATGAAGGCTACGCATGTCGGCGACGAAACACTGCTGGCGCGTATCGTGAAAATGGTGGCCGAGGCCCAGCGTTCCCGCGCGCCGATCCAGGGCCTTGCCGATACCGTGTCCGGATGGTTCGTGCCTGCGGTCGTTCTGGTCGCTGTGGTGACGTTCGTCATCTGGCTGCTGGCCGGGCCGGAGCCGCGCTTCGCGCACGCCCTCGTCAATGCGGTCGCGGTGCTGATCATCGCCTGCCCCTGCGCGCTGGGCCTCGCGACGCCGATGTCGATCATGGTCGCCACCGGCAAGGGCGCGCAGGCGGGCGTGCTGATCCGCAATGCCGATGCGCTGGAGACGATGGAAAAGGTCGACACGCTGGTCGTCGACAAGACCGGGACACTGACGGAAGGCCACCCCGAACTCTCCGTGGTGGAGCCTGTCGACGGTTTCAGCGAAACAGACCTGTTGCGCCTTGCGGCCGGGGTCGAGACCGGCTCGGAACACCCGCTGGCCGCCGCTATCGTGCGCGGCGCCGAAGCCCGCGGAATAAAACCCGGCAGCGCCACCGGCTTCCAGTCCACCACCGGCGAAGGCGCAGAGGCAGAGGTGGACGGTCAGCGCGTCGCCGTCGGCAATGCGAAACTGATGCGCCGCCTGGGGACTTTCGACGAAACACTCGCCAGCAAGGCGGACGCCTTCCGCGCCAAGGGCCAGACGGTGATGTTCATCGCCGTGGATGGCGCGCCCGCTGGCCTGATCGGTGTCGCCGACCCGATCAAGGCCACCACGCAGGAAGCCATCAACCGTCTGCATGCAGAGGGCCTGCGCATCGTTATGCTGACGGGAAACAATGAAACCACCGCGCGCGCCGTCGCCGAAACGCTGGGCATCGACGAGGTGCATGCCGATGTCTCACCCGGGGACAAGAAGGATGTGGTCGCGAAACTGCAGGCAGGCGGCGCGGTCGTGGCGATGGCGGGCGACGGCATCAACGACGCTCCGGCGCTGGCCCTCGCCGATGTCGGCATCGCCATGGGCACCGGCACCGACGTCGCCATGGAAAGCGCTGGCGTCACATTGGTGAAGGGCGATCTGATGGGCGCCGCGAAGGCCCGCAAACTCAGCCATGCGACGATGCGGAACATCCGCCAGAACCTGTTCTTCGCCTTCGTCTACAATTCGCTGGGCGTACCGGTGGCGGCGGGGATTCTCTATCCCTTCTTTGGCCTGCTGCTGAGCCCGATGATCGCGGCGGCGGCGATGAGCCTGTCGTCTGTCTCCGTCATCACCAATGCCCTGCGCCTGCGTGCGCTGAAACTGTAGCCGCTAGTCGTAATCGACCTGCGTCAGGTACAGACCGTCTGCCGGGGCGATGGGGCCGCATTGGGTGCGGTCGGCGGCGTCGAGGATCTGCC
The DNA here is from genome assembly GCA_041398445.1 of Hyphomonas sp. Classification (GTDB taxonomy): domain Bacteria; phylum Pseudomonadota; class Alphaproteobacteria; order Caulobacterales; family Hyphomonadaceae; genus Hyphomonas. The sequence continues at coordinate 63,499 of JAWKUR010000017.1, forward strand.
TGATCCAGCCGACCGGCTGTTTGCCCCGGCCAACATCCACCAGACTGCCGACCATGGACCGCACCTGGCGGTGGATGAAGCTCTGCGCCCGGCAGGTGACGTAGATACGTTCCCCTTCCTGCCAGACCCGGATATCATTCAGCGTCTTCACCGGGCTGAGGGCCTGGCAATCTGAATCGCGGAACGTGCTGAAATCATGCGTGCCGATCAGGGCCTGCGCCGCTTCGTGCATATTCTCTGCACTGAGCTTTGACGGCACGCGCCAGGCAAGGCCGCGATCCACGGTGAGGTCCGCCCGGCGGTTGACAAGAATATAGCGGTAGTGCCGCTGGGTGGCGTTGAAGCGGGCGTGGAAGTCGTCGCTGACCTGCTCTGCCTTCAGCACCGCAATCGGGTGCGGGCGCAGGTGGAAGTTCATCGCGTCGGCCACCTTGCGGCCTCGATCGGTCTGCAGGTCCATATGCGCAACCTGCCCCGTGGCGTGGACACCGCTGTCGGTACGTCCGGCGCCGAATATCTCGACCGGCGCGCCATCGAGTTCTGCAGCCGCCGCCTCCAGTGCCCCCTGAACCGTGGGAACACCGGGCAGCTTCTGCCAGCCCTGGAAAGGGCCGCCATGATATTCGATGAGGAGTCTGTAACGGGGCATGGGCCCCGCCCCTAGCCGAAGGCGGCAGGATACGTCAATTCACCGGGTGCCGGGGCCCCGTCATTGACAGCGCGCGCCATGAAAGCCGGACCGGACCAGGGCGCCGTGAAAGGACGGGCCGCCTCGGCCGAAAAACCAAGCTTCCCGTAGAAATCAGGATGCCCAAGGACGAAGACAATGCTTTCGCCGCGCCCTGCCATGACGACCAGCCCCATGCGTACGAGCGCACTGCCTATGCCTTGTCCCTGCACCTCGGGCTGCACACACATGGGCCCCAAGCCTACAGCTGAGGGGCGTCCATCAATCAGGATGCGGAAGAGCTCGATATGCCCTACAATTTCATCCTGTCGATGCACCACAAGGGACAGGAGCGTGTCATTATCGGCATGCAGACGCCGTGTGATGGCAGCCTCTTCATGCCCATTGAAGGCTGCGGCGTTCAGCGCAGCGACCGGGTCAAGATCTTCCGGTCTCAAACGGCGGATCCATGTTTCATTCATCATCAGGCCATTCTGAGCACAAAATCCAGGCAATGGCACCTTACGAAGGCGCACACCTGCCCGAAAATTGAATTATCGCACCCGACAGCCGCCCCCGACTATTTTAAAGCGTAATTCAGAATCACTCTAATTGCAAGGCATCTGTTGATACTGCTACAGAACACGCCGCTAACGCAGGCATGTATCCGGAGGAATTGCGATCCCGTTCAGGAACATGTCCGCATCCAGCGGTTTGCCACCCGGCTTCTGCAAACGCGTGATGCGCACCGCCCCCCCATCGCCGCAAGCGATCAGCAGGCGGTCATCCAGCACCATACCGGCAGGCGCGGAGGTTTCGCGGCCGGACCTGCGGGAGTTCAGCAGTTTCAGGCGTACCGGCGTGTCACTGTCGGGCGGGGTCCACTCGCACCACGCCCCCGGAAACGGTGAAAGGCCGCGGATCTGGCAATCCACCTCAGCGGCCGGGCGGCTCCAGTCGACCTTCTGGTCTGCCGGGCCAAGCTTGTGGGCATAGGTAATCCCCTCTTCCGGCTGGGGCTGCGGCGTCAGGCTGCCATCGGCAAGGCCCGAGAGCGCAAACGGGGCAAGTTCCGACGCCAGCGCGGCCAGCCGGTCATGCACGCTGCCAGCGGTGTCATCCACCCCAATGGGCGTGCGCCGGGAGGCCAGCACAGGGCCAGTGTCCAGCCCGGCATCCATCAGCATCGCATCCACGCCCGTCTCGGTATCGCCCGCCATGATGGCGCGCTGGATCGGCGCGGCGCCCCGCCAGCGCGGCAGGATGGAGGCGTGCATGTTGAGGCAGCCAAGACGCGGCGCGTCCAGCACGGCCTGCGGCAGGATCAGGCCATAGGCGACGACCACGGCGGCATCGAGGCCGAGCGCGGCGAACGCCTCCTGCTCCGGCGCCTTCTTCAGGCTTTTCGGGGTGCGCACCTCCAGGCCCTGGCTTTCAGCGAAGGCGTGGACGGGTGTGGGGGTCAGCTTCTTGCCCCGGCCGGCCGGGCGCGGCGGCTGGGAGTAGACGCAGGCGATCTCGTGACCTGCCTCGATCAATGCTTTCAGCACATCGACGGCAATATCGGGGCTGCCCATGAAGGCGATGCGGAGCGGTTGGGTCATTGGCAGGGCTCTAATGAAGCGGACGCGATACCAGCGCGGACGGGCCGAGCCAGAGGGCTATGACCAAGGCAAGGACAATCGCCAGCGACCAGCGGAACCATGCCTTGGCAAACAGCCCCCGCATCCGGGCCTCAGGAAACGTCTTCTCGGATCTTCCGCTTGGTCGCCTTTTTCACCTTGTCGATGGCGCGCTGGCGCTTGAGGCGGGAGAGGTGGTCGATGAACAGCGTGCCTTCGAGGTGGTCCATCTCGTGCTGGATACAGACCGCATAGAGCCCCTCGCACCATTCGTCGACCTTGAAGCCGTCATAGTCCAGATACTGGATGCGGCAGCGGGCCGGGCGCTCGACCTCGTCAAAGATGTCCGGCACGGAAAGACAGCCCTCTTCATAGGGCAGGGTTTCCTCGATCGTCTCGACGATTTCCGGGTTCACGAAATATTTCGGCTCCGGCTCCTCGCCTTCCTTGGCAAGGTCCATCACGATGACGCGCAGCGGCACGCCGATCTGGATCGCTGCCAGGCCAATGCCCGGCGCGTCGTACATGGTCTCCAGCATGTCATCCATGAGCGCGCGGATTTCGTCGGTGACGCCGCCCTCGACGGGCTTGGACACCTCTTTCAGGCGCGGATCTGGAACGGTGAGAATTTCGCGAATAGCCATGAAATGCAGATAGGCGCGGCGGCCCGGCCGGTCAACGGTCGCCCATCATTCCGCAGCCGGCAGGCGTTTCGGCTCCCCAAGGTCCAGCTGGCCTGTTTCGGTAACATTGGCGCGGGATTCGATCTGTTTCGGCTCGGCCGGGGCCTTGCCGGGCGGGGCGATGGACAGCTCCTCGAACTTGCGCAACGTGGGCAGCACACGCTTGTCGACCGAGCCCATGAGGGAATTGTAGCTGTCGACAGAGCCGTTCAGCGATTTGCCGAGCTTTTCCATATGGCCCAGCATGGTGGACATGCGGCTGTAAAGCTCCGCGCCAAGATCGGCGGCGGCCATGGCATTCTCGTTCATCTCGTGCTGGCGCCACAGATGGGCGACCGTGCGGGCCAGCGCGATCAGCGTCGTCGGCGTGGTGACGATCACTTTCTGGCCCATCGCCTTCTCGATCAGGTCCGGGCTGTGTTCCAGTGCGGCGGCGAAGAAATTCTCCCCCGGAATGAACATGGCGATGTAGTCGAAACGATTGCCCAGATTGGACTGGTAGTCCTTCGAGGCCAGCGTGTTCACATGGCGCTGCACGCTGGCGGCGTGGGCCTTCAGGTGCAGGGCGCGTTGGGCCGGATCTTCCGTGGAAGCGGCGGCCATATAGGCCTCCAGCGAGACCTTGGAGTCGACGACGATCTGGCGCCCGCCAGGCAGGTTGATGATCGCATCCGGCCGCTGGCGTCCGTTCTCGGTCTGGTCATTCACCTGTTCGGCAAAATCGCAATGTTTCGACAGGCCCGCCTGCTCCATCACATTGCGGAGGGTCATCTCCCCCCAGCGGCCGCCACCCTTCGGCGCGGTAAGCGCGTTCACCAGTTTCCCGGTTTCCTTTGAATGGTGCAGCAGGCTTTCGTGGATCGCCTTCACCTGTTCCTGAATGGCGGACTTGTCCTCGGTGCGGACCTTTTCGATCTCGTCCACGCGCTTCTTGAAGGCATCGAAATTCTCGCCGATGGGCTTCATCAGCTCCTTCAGCTGGCCTTGCGCGCCTTCCTTGTGCTTCTCGAACGTCTCGTTCGCCAGCTGCAGGAACTGGGCGTTGGCCTGACGCAGCACGCCCTGCGCCATGTCAGCGAATTTCTTCTCGTCCTCGGCGCTGCGCGTCTCCGCCTTGGCGAGTTCGATCTTTGCTTCCTGAAGGTTGTCTTCCAGCGTCGTGACGCGCTGATGCGCACGCTCCAGCTCGACAATCGCGCGTTCACGCTCATCGGTGGCATGCTCAAGCTCCAGCGTCAGGCGCTCTGCCTTCTGCTTTGCGCTGGCCAGCTGCATCCAGGCGATCACCCCGGCCCCGAGGGCGAGGAAGAAGAGGATCAGGTGGGCTAGGTCAAAGTCCTGCCCGGCAATGGTGACGATCGGTTCCATTCAGCCTCTCTGGCATGATTCCAGAGGAACATATACGGAACGAATGCGGCTGTCGACTAAAACGGCAGCTTGAAGCCCGGCATCATGCCGCCGAAGCCTGCGGTGGCTTCCTTCATGGCCGCTTCCATTGCCTCGTCGAGGCGGCGGCGCGCGTCGGCATGGGCAGCCTTGATCAGGTCTTCGAGGATTTCCGGATCGTCGCCCATCAGGCTCGGGTCGATGCTGAGCGAGACCAGCTCACCCTTGCCGCGCAGGCGCACCTTCACGAGGCCCGCGCCGGAGACGCCATCGGCCTCGGTCGATTCGATCTTCGCCTGGGCTTCCTGCATCTTGCCCTGCATGGCTTGCGCCTGTTGCATGATCTTGGCGAGGTCTTTCATCGGCGGGGTCCTTCAGGCTTTGCGGCGGGCGTTGAGATCAATGACGTTGTCGGCATCCGGGCTGGCAGCTTCGCCGGTCGCTTCCTCGTCCAGAACATCCACAATGGTGGCGCCCGGCAGACTCTTCAAGGCTGCGGCAATGATCGGGTGCGCAGCGGCCGCATCGAACCGCTCCTGCCGCGTACGGATCTCGGCAGCGCGCACGGTTTCGGCGCCCCCCCGGATCTGCTCCACCACCCAGTCGTCGCCGGTCTGGCGCTCCAGGAAACTCTTCAGCCGGGCCAGCACATCGGACGGCGCCGCCGCTTCCAGCTCGCAGGTAAAATGCCCGTAGGAAATCGGGCCGGGTTTGACATAGCGCTCCATCTCGAACTGGAGATTGATCTCTCTCAGGGCCGTCAGATGGGCAAGGATACTGTCAAAGCTGTCCAGCCCGCCGGGGTCTGGCGGGGCCTCAGCCTGTGCTTCAGGCTTTCCCGGCGAAGCTTTGCCCTCCGCGATCATGCGGGCGGCTTCTTCCGGGGACGGAAGACCGGCGGAGGCGACAAGGCGCAGGATCACCATGTTGAGGGCGGTGGCCGGGTCCGGCGCGACCTGCAGCACATTGTAGCCTGACAGCAGGATCTGCCAGGTGCGGGCGGCTTCGGCCGGCGTCAGGCGCTGGGCCATGGCGCGAGTGCGCTCCACCCAGTCGGCCGGGCCGCCGGGCTGGTAGTCGTCGCCGGTTGCCTGCGCGATGGAAATGTCAGCGGCGATGTCCAGCAGGTCTTTCAGGACGACGGCCGGGTCTGCCCCGCCGCGCACCTGGTCCTGCACTTCTTCCAGCGCCGCTTTCGCCTCACCGGCGATGGCCTTCTCGAAGGCGTCCATCAGGCGGCCCCGGTCGCCAAGGCCCAGCATGTCGCGCACGGCCGCGCCGGTGACGGCCTCCCCTTCCATCGTCTGCACGATGGCCTGGTCGAGAATGGAGAGCCCGTCGCGGACAGAACCTTCGGCCGCCCGCGCGATCAGGGCGAGCCCCTCTTCGGAAACCTTGGCGCCTTCCTTCTCTGCGATGCGCCCCAGATGGGCGGCGAGCGCCGCCGGCTCCAGCCGTTTCAGGTCAAACCGCTGGCAGCGGGAGAGCACCGTGACCGGCACCTTGCGGATCTCGGTCGTCGCGAAGATGAACTTCACATGCGGCGGCGGCTCTTCCAGCGTCTTCAGCAGCGCATTGAAGCTGGCGTTCGACAGCATGTGCACTTCGTCGATGATGTAGACCTTGTGGCGGGCAGAGACCGGCGCATAGCGGGCCCCGTCCAGCAGGTCACGCATGTCGGCAACGCCCGTGCGGCTGGCCGCGTCCAGCTCCAGCACGTCCGGATGGCGCGACGCCATGATCGCCTCGCAATGCTCGCCCAGCGGGTCGAGCTTTACCGACGGGCCGTCATGATCGGCAGAAGTATAGTTCAGCGCCCGGGCCAGCAGGCGCGCCGTGGTCGTCTTGCCGATGCCGCGCACACCGGTCAGCATGAAGGCGTGGGCAATCCGGCCAGTCTCGAACGCATTGGAAAGCGTGCGGACCATGGCCTCCTGGCCGACAAGGTCCTCGAAGCGGCGCGGCCGGTATTTCCGGGCGAGCACTTCATAGGCGCCGGGCTTTGCCGGGGCCTCGTCTTCCCCGAACATGGAGAAGGTCGCGTCGTCGCGCTCGGTATCGGAATCGGTATCGCTCATTGGCGCGGACCTTAGCCGCTCCGGATGGATGGGCCAATGGGGAGGATGACTCCCTCCTACCCCTCCAGCAGCTTCTCGCGGATTGTGTCCTGCTGGCCCTCGGTCACGCCGAGGGTTTCGGTGAGGTAGGTGTCTAGGGAGCCGACTTCGCCGATGATCGTGGCCATGGCGGTTTCGAGATAGGGCAGCCGCACGCCGATGAAGGGGCGGTAGACTTCCGGCTCGTAATTCCGGCCGATATGGGCGTTGAACATGACAGCGATCTCGCCAAGGCGCCCGTCCACGTCCACAGCCTCATTGGTGAGGATATAGTCTGCGCGGATGTCGTCCTGCGAGACGCCCAGCACATGATGGGTCAACGCGCAAAGGATGCCCGTACGGTCCTTGCCCGCGGCGCAATTGACGAGGCCGGCCTCGGTTTCATCCAGCTCTGCCAGATGGCCGAACCAGGTGGAGAACAGCTCCTTGTGGTGTGCCTTGAAGGGCGCGGCGCGGTAATAATCGGTCATCCAGGCTTCAGCCTTTTCGGCGTCGGCCTCCACCTTGGTCAGGAACTGGTGATGCGGCGCCTCATGCTCACGCCCGCCATCATGGGTGATGGTCAGCGGGGCGGACCATTTGCCGGGCTGTTTCTCGCGCTCATCCGGGCGGCGCAGGTCTGCCTGCACGGCAATGCCGAGCTGTCGTATCTGCTGCAGATCGCCATGCGTCGCCTCGGCATAATGGCCGGAACGGTAGAGCCGCCCCTGCCGCACACGGCCCCCATGACGGGAGGCATAGCCTCCGAAATCCCGGAAATTGCGAACGCCTTCAAGCGGCAGGATACGATCTTTCATACAAGGGCAGCTAGCGCGGCCTCTCGCGCTCGTCTACCCTGACCTTATGACAGGCCCTCGTGCCGGGGGCCGGGAACCGGAAGCCGCTTTCGGGCGTTCCGGCCTCAACAGTTCAACAGACCCAGGAGTTCTACATGGCCCGTCTTCGTTCAATGATTGCAGCTGCCTGCCTGGCAGTTGGGACGGTTTCCGTCACCGCCTGCTCCACCCTTCCGAACGAGGTGGACCGCGCCGAAATCGACGCTGACAGCCGCCAGGCGCTGAACGCGCTCTACGCCCAGAACCCCGCTGCCAAGGCGATCGGCAGCCAGGCCAGGGCCGTGCTGGTGTTCCCGTCCATCGTGAAGGCCGGGCTTGGCCTTGGCGGGGCCTATGGCGAAGGCGAAATGCGTCAGGGCGGCGCCGTGACCGGCTACTATTCCACCTTCACCGGATCGTGGGGCCTGCAGGCCGGCGCGCAGCAATACGGCTATGCCGTGTTCCTGATGAATGACGACGCTGTGAATTATGTCGAGGAATCCGACGGCTGGGAAATCGGCGTCGGCCCGACCGTGGTGCTGGTGAATGCCGGCGTCGCGCAGAACCTGTCGACCACCTCGCTGCAGGATGACGCCTATGCCTTCATCTTCGACCAGAAGGGCCTGATGGCCGGCATTTCCATCGAAGGCACGAAGATCAACAAGCTGGACTGATCCAGCCCCCAAAAAGAAAAGCCGGCGCAGCCCTCTGGCCGCGCCGGCTTTTTTGTGCGCGAAGGCAGCTTACCGGAACGGCGGTTCGTCGAAGCTGCGGAGTTTGCGGGAGTGCAGTTTCGCACCCTTGTCGGCGGCAAGGCGCTCCAGCGTCTCGATGCCGATGCGGATATGCTCGCCGATGGCCCGCTCGTAGAAGCGGTTGGCGGCGCCCGGCAGCTTGATCTCGCCATGCAGCGGCTTGTCGGAGACGCAGAGCAGCGTGCCATAGGGCACCCGCAGGCGGTAGCCGTTGGCGGCGATGGTCGCGCTTTCCATCTCGATGGCGATGGCGCGGGACTTGTTGAACCGCGGCGCCGAAGCCGAGAAGCGAAGCTCCCAGTTCCGATCGTCCGTAGTCACCACAGTTCCGGTGCGCAGGCGTTTCTTCAGCTCATCCCCGCTCTCGCCGGTGACATGTGCGGCCGACTCCTGCAGCGCGATCTGGACCTCTGCCAGCGCCGGGATCGGGATCTCCGGCGGCAGGACGGCATCCAGCACATGATCCTCACGCAGATAGGCATGGGCCAGCACATAGTCGCCGATGGCCTGCGAGTGACGCAGCCCGCCACAATGGCCGACCATGACCCAGCATTGCGGTCGCAGCACGGCGAGGTGATCCGTGATCGTCTTCGCATTGGCCGGGCCGACACCGATATTGACCAGCGTGATACCGGTATTGCCGGGCGCATGCAGGTGGTAGGCCGGCATCTGGGACCGACGCCAGGGCGAGGCATCAATCTCTGCCCGCGAGGTTGGCGTCGGCTGGCTGATCTGCAGACCGCCCGGCACCGACAGGGAGGTGTAGCGGGACCCGTTGCCGATCTGCTCCAGCGCCCAGTCGCAGAACGCATCGACATAGCGGTGATAGTTCGTAAACAGAATATAGTGCTGGAAGTGCTCGACCGGCGTGCCGGTATAATGCTGCAGGCGTTTCAGGGAGAAATCCGTGCGCAGGGCATCGAACAGGGCCAGCGGGCGTTCCGAGTAAGGTTCGTAGAGTTCGCCATCGGCCACTTCGTCGCCGATCTCGGACAGGTCCGGACTCGGGAAGTGGCGGGCGAGTTCGGCCGGAGAAATCTCCTCAAGGCCGGCGGCCTGCCCCTGCTCCCAGACATAACCGTAAGGCATTTCCGATTGCGAGCGTTCGACGAACAGCTCGATCTCGTAATACTTCATCAGCGGGGTCAGCTGTTCGATCAGGTAAGGGCGGAAAAAGTCCGGCCGCGTGAAGGTGGAGACATAGGTGCCCGGCTCGGAGATGCGGCCGAAGGAGCGCGAGATGCGCGGGGCCGGCCCGTCCGGATTGTAGACAATCCGGATCTGCGGATAGCAGAAGGCGCCAGAGGCGCGCAGCTCAGGATCTGGGGGGGTGCCCGTATGCAGGAATGTGTTCAGGGCAGCGGACTGCGCCTCAACGGCCTCGTTATAGAGTTTTTCGAGAGCGTCGACGACGGCTTCAGGTGTAGTGAGTTTCGACATGGCGCCATCTGCCCCAAGGGAAGACGGCTGTCAATTCATGTTGATCTGAAACAGGCTGGCGCGCCGTTCGACACTTTATTCAGCACCTTCTTCAGCACGGGCGCCCGGCACGGGGGCTGGCCCGGCCGGTAGATGGCCTAGATTGCGGGAATGGCTCAGCCGGAATCCAGAAGCGGCAGCCAGGACAAGGCGGCGTCGTGCAGTGTCCAGAACAGTTCGCGCAGGACCGGGGGAATATCCGGCCCTATACAGGCACGCGGCGGACGATCTGCCAGCGGCAGCTTCAGGGATTTGTCAGCCCGGATGCGGGCGAGCTTGCGGCGCAGTCGCTCGACCTGGCGTTCCGGGTCCATCAGCGCGTCTTCCAAGGCCGTTAGCCGGTTCATCAGCCGCATGGCTGGCAGGAGATCATCCGGACGGGGCCGCACGGGCGGCTCTACCTGCCCTGCCTCGGCACCGTTCCAGTATCTTGCGCGCGCCGCCAGACGGGCCGCAACACGAGAGACCTTGTGTGACAGGGAGGGCGTCGCCTCGGTCAGGCGGAAGGCTGGGAAAGGAAAGACAAGCTGCTGCGGCGGCGCGGCTGATGGTGACTTCCTTTCACGCCCCAGACCGGACGGCTCGCGCCTGGCCGCCTGACGCACAGGCGGCAGAGGCGTATCCATCGCGACCAGGAACAGGACGCGGCGCACCAGCGTTTCCAGCCGTTTCAACTCATCGTCTACCACCCGGCAGACCGATCGCGGCAACACGGCGCGAATGCCCAGCGGGCCAAGGTCGAGCCGCGCCGCAAGCGCAGCCGCCTGCTGGCCGGCATAAGCCAAGGCGAGCCCAAGGGACCGGGAAAGGTGGACGGGCGAGAACATCATGGCGCCATCCTGAGCCGGGCTTCGTTCCCGCTGAATTCAGCGCCCCTCTGTCCGACAGCAAGCAGCGGGTGGGCGCCGCCGCCATCGCGGCGCTAATCCGGCAGGAGCAATCCGGGAGACCTGCTCATGTCATTCCACATCCGCGCCCTGCCCGCTGGCCTCTTCTCAGACCTGCCGGGCCTCAGCGAGGCCGAGCTTGCCGCTCATCTTGTCCAACGCCAGACGGTGGATAGCTGCCCCGGCTATCCCTGCCGTGTCAGTCTGGAAGATGCCCACATTGGCGAAACCGTCTACCTGCTGCACTTTACCCACCAGCCAGCAGCCACGCCCTTCCGCGCCAGTCACGCCATCTTTGTCCGCGAACATGCCGTAACGGCAAACCTTCCGTTGGGGGAGGTTCCAGAGATGATCCGGAACCGGATGATCTCCCTGCGCGCCTTCAACGCAGACGGCATGCTGGTGAATGCTGATGTAGCTAGCGGAGAAGCTGTTGCCACACAGATCGTGGCCTTCTTCCAGGATCCGCTGACAGACTACATTCACCTCCATTTTGCAAAGCAGGGTTGCTTTGCTGCAAGGGTCGAACGGGCCTAGTTTTCCGACAGAAATCTGACAGTTCGCGCGGCAGCAGGTGTGTGCAGTTCCGACTGCCTTTTGGCGCATGCGGCGAAGGATTGGGCAGCGCTGCCTGAACTGCAGGCGGCGCAGAATCTTACATGCTTCTGGCAGCAGCCAGCTGAAAAAACAGGCTTGAAATGCTGCATCTGCGAGCTGATTGTTGCGGTGCAGCACGCGGCCGCTTCGGGGCTGGCCAGCGTCTGACCGGGAAGTGTGTGTCCGGCCGGGCGTGTTTCGGGGCGATTTCGCCGCGTGAGGCAGATTGAGGGAGGAGTTTCAAAGCCGTTGGTGAAGACGGCACAAAACTCTGAAGGACTGAATTCTCATGATGAAACAAATGCTTGCGGCTGCTGCCCTCGTCGCCGTGGTTCCGTTTGCCGCTTCGGCTGAAACCACTACGCCGGTCACCATCGACATCACCTATGACCACGCTCTGCTGGCCTCCGACCTCGGCGCAAAAGCCGTTCTGTCCGACATCCGCGACCAGGCGCGCTCCGCGTGCACCACTTCGGGCGCAAAATTCGGCCGCAGCCCGTCCGTCGACCGCGATTGCGCCAATGACGTGATGGCGCAGGCCGCTGTGAAAATCCTCAAGGAACGCGAAGAAATGGGCCTGAAGACCGCTCCGGCCTTTGCCCGCGTCGCCACTGTGGAAACTGCATCTTACGAACAACGCTAGACCATTTCCTCCCGGAATAGCGTTGGAGGGGCGCCCGCGGCCACGGGCGCCCCTCACTGATTCTGCCCCTCATGTCTTTCTGGCGGGCGACTCACTTTCCCCAAAACGCAAAAAAGCCCGGCACGGGAACCGGGCTTTTCCGACTGGACCTGAAATCGCCGGGGGGTCTACTTCCAGCGGCCAGGTTCACGGTACCATCCATGTCCGGTCTTCACCCACCGGTCGGGCACCCAGCGGGCGCCTGCATTTGGCGGGGAACGGTCCCAATAACCATCGGTCCAGATATAGTCGGTCCCACTCCAGTTCCAGTAGCCGCTGATCCATACTGACAGGGATGTCGGACGCGGCGGGATGATCACGGTGCGCGGAGGTGGGGGCGCAGTCGTGACATAAACGGTGCCCGCCGGAGACGGGCCATAATGCCGGTAAGGGCCATAGCCTGCGCAGGCCGTCAGGGCTGCCAGGGCAAGGGCGGCGGCGCCGGCAGGAAGAGCGGTTTTGCCTGACATGAGTCACCCTCCCCTCACATGCCGCGATTATAGGCCTGGAGTTCACCCCAGGTCAGTTCGCCATCATCATTGGTGTCGGCTTCCAGCCAGGTATGCTCACCAAAGCGCATGTATTCCTCGCGGCTGACGACGCCGTCGCCATTGCCGTCCATGATGCGGAAACGCTCTGTCTTGCGCAGGTTCGCCTGCTGGCGTTTCAGCGCCTGACGCTCCGGGTTCGCATCATTGTAGGGGCCAGCGCCAAAGCGGGCGGCGTGGTATTCTTCCAGGGACAGGCCGTTCCCGTCTGCATCCATCTGGGCGAACATGTTCTGGTGCCAGTCCTCGAACTCGGCCCGGTTGACCTGGTTGTCGCCATTGCGATCGAACTTGCTCATGCGGTCGCGGGTGCCGAGATAGAGACGGTCACGATCCGGATCGCGGATCTGGTCACGATCACGGTCCTGAAGCTTGTCGCGGCCGGATGCGGGATCCATGACACGCAGGTGGTCACGGTCCTGGTCGCCGGACATGCTGCCCATGCCCTGGCCCGATCCCATGCCCTGACCACCACCGCCCTGGCCGCCTTGCGCAATCGCGAGACCGGACATTGCGACAGCACCTGCAAGTACAACAGCTGCACCCACGAATTTCAGTTTCAGCATATCAACCTCCTCATGCTGAACGGGGCCGCAGTCACACATTGCTACGACCAGAGCCCTCCCAAGCAGAAGCGAGATTGGCGGCACATGCTGACAGGTCCCTGACGGATGGAAAAAATCCACCTAACTCCGTCCTGAGAGCGAAAAGGCATGGACCGTGGCGCCTCCGTCTACCGGAATGAGCGCCTCTTCATTGCGCGCCTCACTCAACCAGACCGTAGACGGTGCAAAGGCAGCGACAGGCAGGAGAAGCCCTCTGCGGCGCAGGGTGGCCCCAAGATGCTCCACAGCATGGCGGAAACTGAATGCCCGGGTCTCGAAGGTGAAGCCGATCGGGCTGCAATGAGCCGTCAAGATGCAGGCCGGATCATACGTCCAGGACAGCCGACACTCTGCCCCCTGCCCGCTCACGATCAGAGGAACAGTTTCGTAGACATGGTCCGCATATGGACCTGTCGCCTCCCCTGGTGGCGGGCCAGGCGGCGTCTTCGGCACGGGCATGAAGCGCCGCCAACCCCATTTCGGCGAGGAGGCAGGAGCCACATCATCCGGTACCGGCCGGATCGGCGGGGCATCCAGGTGTGGAGCCGCGACTGCCTGGCCCAACCAATAGATATCCTGGCGCGCAATCGCGCTTTCCAGGTGCGGTAACGCCTCATCGGGTGTCAGAGAGCCAAAGCCCTGCTGCCCGATTTCATCCCGCAATGTCTCGAACAAGGCATGACGTTCAACCGGGTTACCTGGATCAATGTCACGAAGTCGGCGAATGACCCAGCCAAGTATTTCGCTGCGAACGCTCATACCGTCTGGGTCACGCCGTCTAACTGACTCTATTCAGCCGGCACATTGTCCTTGTTGACGGCAGGGCGCTTGTCGAACTTGGTCCAGACGCCCTCATCACCGTGCCAATCACCCTTCGTGGCGCCCTTGGAATATTCCGTGGCGCGCTGTTCGAAGAAGTTGGCGTGCTCGACACCGTTGAGGATTTCCGTCAGCCACGGGATCGGGTGCTTGGTGATGCCGTAGATCGGCTCCAGCTTCAGCTGGCCAAGGCGCCAGTCCGCGATGTAACGGATGTAGTTCTTGATGTCGTCGGCGGTCATGCCTTCGACCGGGCCCATCTCGAAAGCAAGCTCGATGAACTTGTCTTCCAGGCTGACCACGGTGCGGCAGCATTCGCGGATGCGCTCGCGCAGCTCGTCATTCATCACGCCGGTTTCGGCGCAGAAGGTGTGGAACAGCTTGATCATGCCCTCGCAGTGCAGCGACTCGTCACGCACCGACCAGCTGACGATCTGGCCCATGCCCTTCATCTTGTTGAAGCGCGGGAAGTTCATCAGCATCGCGAAGGACGCGAACAGCTGCAAGCCTTCTGTGAACGCACCGAAGACGGCCATGGAGACGGCGATGTCTTCATTCGTCTTGGTGTCGAACTGGCCGAGATAGTCGTGCTTCGCCGCCATCTCCTTGTATTCCATGAAGGCCGAGAACTCGCTGTCCGGCATGCCGATGGTTTCCAGCAGCAGGGCGTAGGCGGCGATGTGGATCGTCTCCATATTGGAGAAGGATGACAGCATCATGGACACTTCCACTGGCTTAAACAGCGGCATGTAGTGTTCCATATAGTTGGCGCCGACCTCGACATCCGACTGGGTGAAGAAGCGGAAGATCTGCGTCAGCAGGTTACGCTCGGCATCGGACAGTTTGACCGCCCAGTCCTTGCAGTCCTCGCCCAGCGGCACCTCTTCCGGCATCCAGTGGACCTGTTGCTGCTTCTTCCAGAAATCATACGCCCACGGGTAGCGGAACGGCTTGTAGGCCAGGCTTGGGGTCAGCAGTCCGGGAAGCGAAGAATCGGTGGCAGCCATGATGGGCCTCCTTGGCAAGCGAGTCGGTTATATGGGTAATCAACACCACATATAGTGCTTAAGAAGCGTTAATCACGCAAGATGCAGGGTGTCGCATGCAGGCATTAGTCCACAGCCTTGCGCACGAGAGAGGCAGGCCTGGCGCCTATCTGCGCTCCACCCGGCCGCCTTCGGCCAGCAGCAGGATCGGGCCGGTCGTATAGTGGCAATAGCCCATCAGCATGATGGCGTCGCTGCTGTGTAAACTGTCGCAATCCGAAATACTGCCAACAAGGCGGACGCGTTTCATGTCGGCCTCAAACACCGACTCCATGCTGGCTTCCTGCCCGTAAAGGCCGACTCGCCGCTCTGCGAGCGCGTTCACCCATGTGGACGATTTCCGCCGCGCATCCGATTTCCGCAGGAACAGCGCATTGCCGTGCACGATCCCTTCGACGCTGATGCATTCGCCCATGGCTGCATCCGGGTCAGCAAGAAGGTCCGCCAGAGGCATCTCCCGGGCAATCCCGGCATTGCAGGACTCGGCCCGCGCCCAAGCTCCAGAGATGACGGTCAGGCCTTTTACAGGATCTGCCTGGGCAGGCGCGACCGACAGGGCAACCACCAGAAAACAGGACGCCAGTTTCGTTCGCTCGCCCATCACGCCGCTCCCTCAGATTGGTTCAGATGAGACCGGAAAGGGAAAAAG
>JAWKUR010000018.1:0-74754 GCA_041398445.1 Hyphomonas sp.
ACTCCTTGCGCTTGTCCGCTGGGAGGCGGAGCACATTGCTATCATAGTAGCGAAGCTCGGTATTTGTGAGAGCCATCATCATTCCCATCGGCCTGATGTTGGTCGAAACGATCGGGTACAGGCCGCCCCGCATCGATACAATTTGGTTTACAAAATCGCCACGAAGTCGATCATTTTTCTCAATATAGGACAAATAATCGAGCCTTCAAGGGATTTCAGTTTACAAAAATCACATGATATAGTATATATGGAAACCGACCAGAACAAGGAGTTCGCCATGATCGGAAACAAGCTTAAAGTTGCTAGGTCCGCGTCGGGACTCTCGCTCCGCGCGCTTGCGGCCGCTATGGACGGGCTCGTATCCGCCCAAGCCATTGGTAAGTATGAGCGGAACGAAGATATGCCGAGTTCGCGGGTTCTGATCGCATTGGCAAAGGCACTCCACGTCTCGGAAGAATATCTCCTGAGTGAGGACGAGCTTTCGCTCGAAGGTGTAGATTTCCGCAAGAAAGTTGGGACGTCATCCAAAGAGGAAGCTGCGCTGGAAGCCCGCGCGATTCATATGTTGGAGCGCTATCTGGCCGTGGAGGACCTCCTTCACATGCGAAGCGTCGAATGGGAGCAGCCGAGAAGCGCACCCCATCCGGTTGCAGATCTTCGCGATGCCGAAGATGCCGCACGTTCTGTTCGTGAGGATTGGGGGCTTGGAAATGATCCAATACCCCAACTTGCGGAACTCCTGGAGGAACGTGGGATCAAAGTCCTCTCGCTCGACCTCGACAATGTCGATGGCCTCGCCGCCAAGGTGCGTCGCAAGGAGCGGGACGCAGCCCGCGTCATCGTAATTAAGCGGAGCACGTGGTCTGAACGCAAAAGGTTTAACCTGGCACATGAACTCGGACACATGGTCATTGCGCCCTCCGACGGAGTAGATGAAGAGAAGGCTGCACACCGGTTCGCTGGTGCGTTCTTGATGCCTGCCGATGTTCTGCGCGCAGAAATCGGTGCCCATCGGTCTTCCATCAGCATTGGCGAATTGGTCGCTTTGAAAATGCGCTTTGGCGTCAGCATCCAAGCCCTCGCATACCGCTGCAAAGATCTGGGCATCATAAGCCAATCAGCATGTGCGCGGCTGTTCAAAATATTCGCTGAGCGAGGATGGCGTGCTGCCCCCTACGAAGAACCAGAGAGCCTGCCCCCTGAAGTAGAGGAACCACGGCGTTTCGAGCGCCTTTGCTATCGCGCCCTCGCCGAAGGTGTCATCGGAGAATCGCGTGCTGCCGAATTACTCGGTATTTCAGTGCGCGAACTCGACAAGCGGCTTGATCAAGTGGCGGTTTGACCCTGTGCCAATTCTTGTGTCCGACACATCGGTCCTAATTGATCTTGAGAGGGCCGATCTACTGGCGGAGTTATTTCTTTTGCCATTCGAATTTGCCGTGCCTGATCTCCTCTACGATAGGGAATTGGCGGGAGACCTCGGCAACAGACTGAAACCGCTTGGTCTGCGAGTAGAAGAGCTAACGCCGATCGAACTGCGTCGCGCGACATCTGTCAATCGACAAAACAAGCGCCTTTCAGTCCCCGATACTTTTGCGTTTGCGATTGCTGAATCACGTGGGTGGGGACTACTTACAGGCGACGGCACGCTTCGCGAACTAGCTGTCGCTGAGCAGATTGAAATGCATGGCGTCCTCTGGTTGTTCGACCAGTTTGCAGATGGCAACCACGTTGGCTTTGAGCGCCTGCATAGTGGACTGACGAATCTTTTTGCTCACCCGAGATGTCGGCTTCCGGCCAATGAAGTGCGGCAGCGACTGGCTCGCTTTGCTCAAGTCTAAGAAACTGTAACGAACAGCGCAGCAACCAAGAATGGTACTCTAAAATCCAAAGCGGAACCATCGGATGCTGATGTCCATATCGGCATGAATTCTCCATACAACACCTAGCCATTTCACGGCACACTGCCAGCGCCCCATAAAACTCAGGCACTGTGTGTTGAAATGAACGGCAACACCTGTCGTTTGCATCTCTCATGTTCTCTCAAAACTTCACTCATGCCCCACACCTGTTCCAAATTCTTCTGAATCCCCCACAAATTCCCCCCAATTCCCTCTCTGGAGACTGAGGGGCTGATTGGTCAGGTTCTGTGTCATGAAACATGGCACGAACCTCTTCTGGCAGATCATTCTCGTCTTGCTTGTCGTTCTGGTAGCGCTTTGGTGCGCGACAGAGTGGACCGCATGGTCTCTGGGCTGGTCGCCCCGGCTGGGCGAACCGCTGGTCGTCATCCTGGACATGCCGGTCTATGTGCCATGGGCATTCTTCGGCTGGTGGTACTCGTTCGATGCCTATGCCCCGGATGTGTTCGACCGGGGCGGACTGATCGCCGGCTCGGGCGGCGTTGCCGCCATCGTGATCGCGGTGACCGGATCGATCCTCCGGGCCCGGTGGGACAAGCGGGTCTCGACCTTTGGTTCGGCGAGGTGGGCGGAAGGCAGGGATCTGCGAAAGTCCGGCTTGCTGAAGCCTGCCGGCGTGTTCCTTGGCCAGGCGCACGGCTCCTATCTCCGCCATGACGGTCCCGATCATGTCATGGCCTTTGCGCCGACCCGGTCCGGCAAGGGTGTGGGGCTTGTCGTGCCGACGCTCTTGTCGTGGCCGCATTCGGTTCTGGTGCACGACATCAAGGGCGAGAACTGGCAGCTGACATCCGGATGGCGATCAGAATTCTCCCACTGCCTGCGGTTCGATCCGACCGATGTTGCGTCCGCGCATTTCAATCCGCTCATGGAAGTGCGTAAGGGTCCCTGCGAGGTGCGGGATGTCCAGAATATTGCGGACATCCTCGTGGACCCGCAGGGCAAGCTCGGCGATCTCGGGCACTGGGTCGACAAGGCGAACTCGCTGCTCGTCGGCGTCATCTTGCACGTCCTTTATGCCGAACGGGAGAAGACGCTGGCGCGGGTTGCGAGCTTCCTTGCCGATCCGGACCGGACATTCCGCACCACCCTGTCGATCATGCTGCGGACCAATCATCTCGGCACGGGCGAGGCACCCAAGGTTCATCCCGTGGTCGCCGAGACGGCCCGTGAACTGATGAACCAGTCGGAGAACGAACTCTCAGGCGTACTCTCCACCGCGCTGCGCTTCCTGTCGCTCTATCGTGATCCGGTGATTGCGGAAGTGACGTCCCGGAGCGATTTCCGGATCGAGGACCTTGTGTCCAGCGACCGGCCGCTCTCGCTCTACCTTGTCGTGCCGCCGTCGGACCTCTCGCGGACGAAGCCGCTGATGCGTCTTATCCTGAACCAGGTCGGCCGGCGGCTTACAGAGCATCTCGACGTGCGTCCGTCTGTGCTGGCGCGAGGCAAGTCGCTGGCCCTGAACATTCTCGGGGCGTGCGGCCTGCTGGCGCCGCAGATGTCTTCTGCCGAGCCACAGTCCCGGCGCCGCGTCCTGTTCATGCTGGATGAGTTCCCTGCCCTTGGCCGGCTGGACTTCTTCGAGAGCGCGCTTGCCTATATGGCCGGCTATGGGCTGAAAGCCTTCCTGATCGCGCAGTCGCTGAACCAGATCGAAAAGGCCTATGGCCCGTCGAATGCGATCCTCGACAATTGCCATGTGAGGGTTGCGTTCGCGACCAATGACGAACGCACCGCCAAGCGGATTTCCGATGCACTCGGCACCAAGACCGAACAGCGGGCGATGAAGAACTATGCCGGTCACCGGCTCGCACCCTGGCTGTCGCACAAGATGGTGTCCCGCCAGGAAACCGCCCGCCAGCTTCTGACCCCTGGCGAAGTGATGCAGCTGCCGGCCGATCAGGAACTGGTTCTCGTCGCAGGCTCGCCTCCGGTGCGTGCGCTCAAGCTTCGCTACTACGAGGACCAGAACTTTACCGAACGGCTGAAAGACGCACCCGACTTTGCGGCCTGCATTCCAAATGCCCGGGCGGATGATTGGGACCGGCAAGTCCGGTCGATCCATGAAGGCCTGATGCAGGCCGCTGAGACTGAGCCTGATGGTGAGGGCCTCGGGTCTCAGAAAGCGCGGGACGCCGCGAGGGATCGTGCACAGGTCTCTGTGCCCGCCAGGACCACGAGATCGCAGGCAAAGGCGCGCGGCGCCCCGCAATCGAGCCTCTTCGATGCCCTCGTTCAGGCCGACAGTCTCGAACAGGCAACCGGCATTGAACTCACGGGGAACGGCCAATGAAACCCCGTATCCAGCCCTATATCTCGCCCGAAACTCATCACCGGCTGCAGGCCATGGCGAAACGTCCCGGCCTTTCCGAAAGCGCGATCGTCGACCGGGCGCTTGTCGCCTACTTCTCCGGCGAGGCGGACAATCAGCGCGAGGCCGCCATCAACCGCCGGCTCGACCGGCTGACGCGGCAGTTCGGGCGGATCGAGCGGGACAATCACGTGCTCGCCGAGACGCTCGCGACCTTCGTGCACTATTTCCTGACGGTCACGCCGCCGGTGCCGGCCAGCCAGGTCGAGGCCGCCCGGGCCAAGGGTGATCTCCGCTTCGATCTCTTTGTGCGGCAGGTCGCCGAAGCGCTCCGGTCAGGACAGCGCATTCTCCAGAACGCCGTTGAGGAAGTGACCGCAGAAGCAGCGAGCCTTGAAAGCAATCCTGAGCATTTGAATGGGGAGCGGACCGATGCGTGATGCCGCGAGCCTTGAACGTACCCGTGCCATGCTGGTGACAGCGCTCGGGCACGAGATCGTCGCGGCGCTGGATGATCCGTCCGTGGTCGAGATCATGATCAATCCCGATGGAAGGCTCTGGGTCGAGCGGCATGGGAGCGGACGCGTTGAGGAGGGCTTGATGTCTCCTGCCGATACGGAGCGCGTCATCCGCCTGATTGCCAGCCATATGGGACGGCGCGCGGATGCGGCTTCTCCCATCGTGTCGGCCGAATTGCCGATGGGCGGGGAGCGGTTCGAAGGCGTGTTGCCGCCGGTTGCGCCGGGGCCATGTTTCTCAATCCGCAAACCGGCGGGGCGGGTTATCGCTTTGGATGACTATGTCACGTCCGGCGTCATGGCAGCTCATCATGCCGAGGCCCTGCGCCGGGCAGTGTCGGAGCGCGAGAACATCCTCGTCGTCGGCGGCACGGGGTCAGGCAAGACCACGCTCGCCAATGCACTCCTCGCCGAGATCGCCCGGACCGGCGACCGGCTCGTCATTCTTGAAGATACGCGCGAGCTTGTCTCGGCAGTTGAGGATTCCGTGCAGCTGCGCACGCAGCCGGGCTCCGTATCGCTCGCTGACCTTGTGCGCTCGACCCTGCGGCTCCGGCCGGACCGGATCATCATTGGTGAAGTGCGCGGTGCCGAGGCGCTCGACATGCTGAAGGCCTGGAACACCGGCCATCCGGGCGGCATCGCCACCTTGCATGCGAACTCAGCCCTCGGCGGCCTCTCCCGGCTCGAACAACTGATCGGCGAAACCTCCGCCCAGGTTCCGCATGACCTGATCGCCGAGACGATCGACTGCGTCGTCTACATCTCGCGGCGCGCGGGCAGTCACCGCGTCGAGACGGTCGCGCGCATGAACGGCGTCGGACGTGGCGGTTACGACCTCACACCAGTCCAGCCGGACCTGCAGCTCGTCCTGCCGAGCCTGCCATTTTCTGAACCGCTTCTCTCAACCGCACCTGAAAGGACACCACCTCAATGAACAGAGACATGATCAAGGGCATCTGCCTGAGTTTGTTCGTCGCAGCGATTGCGTTTCCCGCCCATGCGGCCGGGTCCGGCATGCCCTGGGAAGCCCCGCTGCAATCGATCCTTGAATCCATTGAAGGCCCGGTCGCCAAGATCCTTGCGACCATCGTCATCATCCTGACCGGTCTCGGACTTGCTTTCGGCGAGAGCGGCGGCGGCATGCGGAAGCTCCTGCAGATCGTGTTCGGTCTCTCCATCGCCTTTGCGGCGACGTCGTTCTTTCTCTCCTTCTTCTCGTTCGGCGGCGGGGCAACGCTCTGATGGCTGAGGCGACGCCCCTCCCACCCGGCTACAGCGTGCCGGTGCATCGCTCACTCACAGCGCCGATCCTGCTCGCTGGCGCGCCTAGGCTTGCGACCATCGTCAACGGCACGCTGGCAGGCGCGCTTGGGCTAGGCCTCCAGCTCTGGGTGGTGGGGCTCGTCTTCTGGATCGTGGCGCAGGGGATCTGCGTCTTCGCCGCAAGGCGCGATCCGCAATTCACAGACGTGCTGATCCGGCACATCCGCCAGAAGGCCTATTACGCATGCTGAACCTCCGAGAATACCGCGCCCGCCCGGCCTCTCTCGCAGACCATCTCAAATGGGCCTGCCTGATCGCGCCCGGCATTGTCCTCAACAAGGATGGCAGCCTCCAGCGCACCATCGCCTATCGGGGCCCCGATCTTGAAAGTTCGACGGCGGAGGAACTGGTCGCGGTCACCGCACGCATGAACAATCTTCTCCGCCGGTTCGGCTCCGGCTGGGCGTTGCATATCGAAGCCGACCGGCGGCCCTCCGTCACCTATCCCGAAAGCACCTGGCGCGATCCGGCGGCCTGGCTGGTGGACGAGGAACGCCGCGCGGCCTTCGAGGAGGCCGGACGGCATTTCGAGACGGACTGTTATCTCACCCTTACCTGGATGCCGCCGGCCGACCGGACAGCAAGGATCGAGCAACTCTTCATCGACGATCCCGCAGATGCCCCGGCGGCGTTCTGGAGCGAGCATCTCGCCCATTTCGAAACCGAAACATCCCGTGCCCGGGACATGATGGCGGACCTGATGCCCGAGGCCAGGTTCCTGGATGATGACGAGACGTTGACCTATCTCCATGCCTGTATCTCGGAAACACGGCAGGAGGTGCGGGCGCCGTCCGTGCCCATGTGTCTCGATGCGCTCCTGGTCGATACGTCCCTGACCGGCGGTCTCTCACCTCGCCTTGGCGAGGAAACGCTGAAAGTCCTGACGATCAACGGGTTCCCGGCAACGGGCGAACCGGGACTCCTGTCAGAACTCGACCAGCTCGGCTTCGCCTATCGCTGGGTGACCAGGTTCCTGCCGCTCGACAAGCCGGACGCCGAGAAGACGCTCAATGCCTACGTCCGCAACTGGTTTGCGAAGCGCCGGTCGCTGACCTCCTACCTCCGAGAAATCCTCACCAATGAGCCGGCAACTCTGCTCAACACCGATGCCGACAATCAGGCGGCCGATGCGGACGAGGCCCTGCAGGCCCTCGGCGCCGGCCATGTCGCGTTCGGATATTGCACGACCGCGATCGTGGTCCGGCATGAAGATGCCGCGATCGCCGAAGACCAGATCCGCGCCGTCGAGCGCGTCATCCGCGGGCGCGGGTTCACCTGCGTATTCGAAAGCGTCAACGCGATCGAGGCCTGGCTCGGCACCCTGCCGGGCGAAGCCTATGCCAATGTCCGCCAGCCGCTGCTGAACACGATCAACCTCTCCCATATGGCGCCGCTCTCGTCGCTCTGGGCAGGACCCGAGCGCAATGCGCATCTCTCCGGCCCGCCGCTCCTGATGGCGCGCTCTGCCAGTTCGACACCATTCCGGCTCGTCACGCATCAGGGCGATGTCGGCCACATGATGGTGGTCGGGCCGACCGGCGCCGGCAAGTCGGTTCTCCTGTCGCTGCTGGCGCTGCAGTTCCGCCGCTATGAACAGGCCCAGGTCTTCACCTTCGACAAGGGCGCGTCAGCGCGCTGCGCGACGCTCGCGCTGGGCGGCACCTGGTACGACCTCGGCATAGACGGCGACCTCGCCTTCCAGCCACTTCGCGATGTGGACAGTGAGACAGGCCTCGCCTCGGCACTGGCTTGGGTGCTGGGGCTGATCGAACAAGAAGCTGTAACGGTGACGCCGGAGGTGAAGCAGGCCGTCTGGACCGCTCTGCAGAGCCTCGGCGCGGCGCCTGTCGCGCAGCGCACGCTGACCGGGCTGGTGGCCCTCATCCAGATGCCGGACCTTCGGCAGGCGCTCGAGCCCTACACGCTCGCCGGGCCCTATGGCGCGCTGCTCGATGCCGATGAGGATAATCTCGAAACCGGCGACACGCTCTGCTTCGAAATGGACGCGCTGATGCAGGACAAGCGGGTGGCCCCGCCGGTGCTCGCGCACCTCTTCACGAAACTTGAAGCCAGGTTCGATGGCCGGCCGACAATGCTGATCCTCGACGAGGCCTGGCTGTTCCTCGACCATCCGATGTTTGCCGGGCGTCTCCGCGACTGGTTGAAGACACTCCGCAAGAAGAATGTCTCGGTCGTGTTCGCGACACAGAGCCTGTCGGACATCGCGGCAAGCGCGATTGCGCCAAGCCTCATCGAAAGCGCACCCACGCGAATCTTCCTTGCCAATGCGCGGGCCGAGGAGCCCTCGCAGCGCGCAGCGTATGAGAGCTTCGGACTCAATGCCCGCCAGGTCGAATTGATCGCACGGGCGACGCCGAAGCGGGACTATTATGTTCAGACACCGGACGGCAACCGCCTGTTCGATCTGGACCTTGGGCCTGTCGCCCTCGCCTTCTGTGCTGCCGGGTCGAAGGCCGACCAGAAGCTGATTTCGGACGTATTGGTCACTTCAGGACCGGACCGGTTCGCGCCCGTCTGGCTTGCAGCCCGCGGGCATCACTGGGCTGCAGACCTGATCGGAACGGAAGGAGAAATGCCATGCGCCGCCGAATGATCGCCTTACTGCTCGGGTCGGTCTCATCGTTGAGCCTCGCACCGCTTCCGGCAAACGCCTTGCTCGGTGTCGGCGATGTCGTCATTGATCCGACCAATCTCGTCCAGAATATCCTGACGGCCACGCACACACTCGAACAGATCAATAACCAGATCCAGCAGCTGCAGCATGAAGCCCAGATGCTGGTAAACCAGGCCGAGGACCTGAAGCGCCTCGACTATGCCTCTATCGAGCACTTGAAACGCCTGCTCGAACGGATCGAGACGCTGATGCGCGAAGCGGGCGAGGTCACCTACGAAGTCGAGAAGAGCGAGCGCCAGTACCGCGAAGCCTTCCCGGACTCCTATGAAGACCTCAGCAATGAAGAGATCGTCGCCGAGGCCGCCGACCAGTGGCGGATCAGCCGCGACGCGTTCCGCGCCTCGATCCAGGTCCAGTCGGGTATCGTGACCTCGATTGCAGACGCGCGAGAGACCCTGACCGACCTTGTGGGCGAGAGCCAGGCCGCCACGGGCAACCTGTCTGTTGCCCAGGCCGGCAACCAGCTCGTCGCGCTTTCGGTCGAACAGCAGATGCAGATGCAACAGCTGATGGCCGCGCAGTACCGGATGGTGGCGCTCGAAGAATCGCGCCGGGCCGCCACCCGGGAACAGGCCCGCATCCGTCACAAGCGCTTCGTCGGCGACGGCGTCGCCTATACGAGGGATTAGGGCGATGGAAGACCTCGGCGTCATCGACCAGTTCGTCGCGACCTTCTCTTCTTACATCGACAGCGGCTTTGGCCTGCTGCAGCCGGATGTCGCCTTCCTGACCTCCGCGCTCATTGCCATCGACATCACACTGGCAGGCCTCTTCTGGGCCATGGGTCCGGACACGGACATTGTCGGACGGTTCCTCAAGAAAGTCCTCTATGTCGGCGCCTTCGCGCTCATCCTCGGCAATTTCGCGCTTCTCTCGGACATTGTGTTCACCAGCTTCGCTCAATTAGGGCTGAATGCCACCGGCGGCACGATCACAGCCGAGGACATCATGAAGCCAGGGTTCATAGCCGCGACCGGGTTCGATGCGGCGCTGCCCCTCCTCGACGAGATCGAAAAACTCACCGGCCCGCTCGCCTTCTTCGAGAACTTCGTGATCATCGCGGTCCTGTTCCTCGCCTGGATCATCACGCTGCTGGCCTTCTTCTTCCTCGCGATCCAGCTCTTCGTCACCATCATCGAGTTCAAGCTGACGACGCTGGCCGGGTTCGTGCTGATCCCGTTCGCGCTCTGGAACAAGACTTCGTTCCTCGCCGAGAAAGTCCTCGGCAATGTCATCGCCTCCGGCATCAAGCTCATGGTGCTGGCGATCATTGTCGGCATCGGCTCGACGATCTTCTCCTCCATCACATCCACCTTCCAGCCGGACGAGGTGACGCTCGAACAGGCCGCCTCCGTCATCCTCGGTTCGCTCGCCATGCTGGCGCTTGGCCTGTTCGGGCCCGGCATCGCCACGGGGCTCGTCTCCGGTGCGCCGCAGCTGGGGGCCGGGGCCGCCATCGGCACGGCCGCAGGCGTTGCCGCCGGTACCGTTGCGGGCGGCAGCCTTGCCAAGTCCGGTATCGGAGCAGCTGCCGGTGGCGCCCGCAGCGCCGTCGGCGCGGCGGCCTCCATGACGGGCGGGGCCCGGACCGCCTACCAGATGAACGCCGCAGCTTCCGGCAAGACAGGCGCTGGAGCCGCCATGGCGGGCATGAGAGGGGTCGCAGGCGCGGGTGCTCGCGCGGCCGCGTCCGGGGCTCGCAATTTTGCCCGGCGCGCCTTCGGATCCCCCGGGACAAGCCACCAGGCAGGCGCGCGGGCTGCCTTTGCGGCGACCGGCGGGACCGGCACGCCCAATGCAGCGCCGACAGGCGGACCCAACGCATCTCCCGACTGGGCCCGGCGCATACGGCGCGACCAGTCGACCCGCGATGCCGGCATGATGGCAGCCGCGGCCGTGCGCGACGGCGACCGGCCGGGTGGCGGCACATCGATCGAACTGAAGAGAGACGAGGACTAGACAATGCTCTGGAAGCGAAACTCCACCCGCTATGGCGAGACACCGGAACCGGTGACACCTTACCAGCGCGCCGCGCAGGCCTGGGACGACCGGATCGGGTCGGCCCGCGTCCAGGCGGCCAATTGGCGGTTCGCGGCCCTCGGCAGCCTTGCCTTGTCGTTTGTTCTGGCCGGCGGCCTTGTCTGGCGGTCGACCCAATCGATCGTCACGCCCTATGTAGTGGAACTGACCGGCGAGGGTGCGGTGCGCGCCGTCGGTCCCGCCGACGGGCGCTATGAGCCGACCGATGCACAGATCGCCTATCACCTCGCCGAGTTTGTGAAGAACACCCGTTCGATTTCCATCGATCCGGTCGTCGTCCGCCAGAACTGGCTGAAGGCCTATGCCTATGCGACCGACCGGGCGGCAGCGACGCTGAACGATTATGCCCGCGACAATGATCCGTTTACGGATGTCGGCAAGCGCTCGGTCTCGGTCGATGTCACGAGCGTCGTGCGCGCATCCGACGACAGTTTCACCGTCCGCTGGCGCGAGACCGCTTACCGGAACGGCACCGAGACCGCCCAGTCGACCCATACGGGGGTGTTCTCGATCGTCATCGACCCGCCCCGCACCGAAGAAGCTCTTCGGGCCAACCCCCTCGGCCTCTACGTCCACGGCCTCAACTGGTCGAAAGACCATCAATAGGAGCATTCCTCATGAAACGCCTTGCCCTGATCCTCCTTGCCTCGTCTGCCTTGGCGGCATGCGAAACTCTGCCCGCATCGCGCGGTCCCGACATCACCCTCGATGAACCGGACTATGTCGAAGATCTCTATCTCGCCCCGGATGTGGAGGAAACAGAGGTCACGAACACCGAGCTGGCCCCGGAACCGGTCGTCTACCGCACCTATACGCCGACCATCGTGTCGGGGGCCGTGCCCGGCCAGCTGAAGCCCATGCCCACAAAGACGGAGGCGCCGTCTCTCAAGCCCTACCAGGCGATCGAGGCTGCGAACGGAAAGGCCGCGATCGAGCCGTCTCTCGACAATTACATGAACGCGATACAGGTCTATCCCTATACCGTGGGCGCCCTCTATCAGGTCTATTGCGCCCCGGAACAGGTGACCGACATCGTCCTCCAGCCCGGTGAGGAGCTTGTCTCCGTTTCGGCCGGCGACACGGTCCGCTGGGTCCTGGGAGACACGGTCTCGGGCACAGGCGCAGAGGCGCAGGCCCATATCCTGATCAAACCGACACAGGCCGGCCTCAAGACCAACCTTATCATCACGACGAGCCTTCGCGCCTATCACCTTGAACTCCGCGCGTTCGAGGAAACCTATATGGCGGCCGTCTCCTGGCGCTATGCCGACCAGCAACTGGTGACGCGGGTGGCGGGTTCCAGCGCGGCACGGGTTGCAACCTCCCCTTCGCCAGCCGGACTTCAGCTCGACCGGCTGAAGTTCCGGTACGATATCGACGGGGATGCGCCGCACTGGCGGCCTACCCAAGTGTTCGATGACGGCCGCAAGGTCTATATCCAGTTCCCGGCCCGTCTCGACCAGGGCGAGGCCCCGGCGCTGTTCGTCATCGGCCGGGACGGCAAGTCCCAGCTCGTCAACTATCGCATGTCCGGCAACTATTATGTCGTCGACCGCCTGTTCGCCCGCGCCGAACTGCGCCTCGGCGAAAAGCGCCAGGATGTCGTGAAGATCGCGCGCAATGACCTTGGAAGCGCGAAGCCATGACGGAAGCGGCTTCCCCTGCGCCCCAGCCTTTGGAAATCCGAGGGAAACCCCGGCCCGTGAAGCGGTATTCCAGGCGGGCCCTTATGGTGCTTGTCGGCACCGGCAGTGCAATCGTCCTCGGCTCGCTGGCGTTTGCCCTGCAGGGACCGAAGGAGGATGCCGGCGGTCCAGTCCGCGAACTCTACAATACCGGTCATAATCCGGAGGCGGACGGATTGGCCACGCTTCCGAAATCCTATGGAGATTTACCGCCGAGGGACGACGTGCTCGGGCCGCCGCTTCCGGGTGACCTCGGGACGCCGATCCTGAAGGCGCAGCGTGAAGGGCGTATGCGCCTGCCGGAGGAAGACGCGCCGGAGGTGGAGTCCGATGCGCGAACAGCTGGCGGCGCTGGAAACCGAACTCAGGGCGCGCGAAGCGGCGTTGACGGACGCGGCGCGCGGGAGTGGGGTGTTTTTCCAGGTTGGGGCGCCAGTGCGGGATCGAAGAGGGTTGTCGGTAGTGTTGCGTCCGCGGCGTCTGGTTCTGTGAGTTTTCCGGACCTGTCGGACTTTGCACCGTCTCGCGAGGGGGCGTTCGGGTCGTCGCTCAGCGAGGATCCGAACCGCCAGGTGAGGAAACTGGATTTTCTGGGCGAAGAGCCTGATCCCTCGATCTACAATCCGCACCGGCTCGAGACGCCTGTTTCGCCCTACCAGCTGATGGCGGGCACGATCATCCCGGCAACCCTGCTAACCGGTGTGAACTCCGACCTTCCGGGTCAAGTCATCGCGCAGGTGACGAGCCCCGTCTATGATACGGTGACCGGCGAAACCGTGCTCGTGCCGCAGGGTGCCCGCCTGATCGGGCGCTATGATAGTGTCATCGCGTTCGGCCAGTCGCGGGCGCTGCTTGTCTGGAGCCGGATCGTCATGCCGGACGGATCTTCCATCCGGATCGACAATCTCGCCGGCGTCGACGCCCGCGGCTATGCCGGGCTTGAAGACAAGGTCGATTATCATTCCTGGAAGCTGCTGCAGGGCGTCGCCCTTTCGACTCTGCTCGGCGTCGGCGCCGAACTTGGCACCGACGATGAGGGCGATATCGCCCGGGCGCTCCGCCGCTCAGCGCAGACCGGTGCCAATGAGGCTGGCCAGGAAATCGTGCGCCGAAACCTCGACGTCCAGCCCTCGATCACGATCCGGCCCGGCTGGCGGCTCGGCGTGCTCGTGGGCAAGGACATCGTTCTGAAACCCTATGAAGGAGGACACCAACCATGACCAAGACCAGTCTGAAGATCGGGCCGCTGCCGGACAAGACACCGCAGAAGCTCACGGTTCTGATCGAACCATCTCTCGCTTCCGAACTTGAAGACTATGCACGGGTTCACAGCCAGCTTCATGGCGAAGACGCTGCTGTATCTGTCCTCGTCCCTCACATGCTCGAAGCGTTTCTCGCGAGCGACAGCGGGTTCCGGAAGGCGCGCAGGTCGCTGATCGCGGCCAAAGCGCAATAAACACCAGGGGGATG
Source organism: Hyphomonas sp. (assembly GCA_041398445.1). GTDB lineage: Bacteria > Pseudomonadota > Alphaproteobacteria > Caulobacterales > Hyphomonadaceae > Hyphomonas. Next base: position 13,971 of record JAWKUR010000018.1, read on the forward strand.
GGTCCGATGCGTGAGGTCGACGACGCTGTCCGGCTGATGTCCAATGAAATCGGTTTGCCGATCTACAAGCGCTATTCAGAAGAAGAGGCTGCCCAGCACCTTGGAATGTCGAAACAAACCTTGAAAAGACTGAGGGATGCTGGTCGAATCGGCTTCGTACGAGTTTCGAAACGCAAGCTCTCTTTCTTTGGATTTCAGCTCGCCGAATACCTGCTGAACGCAATTGAGGAAACGACATGCCGAGATACGCAACCAACGACAGATACCAGGTCGGCGAGTATTGGCTCGGGCAGCGCTCCGGGAGTCCGGCATGGTATCGAATGTGGATCGACCCCAAAACTCGCAGGACCGGACGCGCTAGCCTCGGCACAACGGATTTTGAAGAAGCAAAGGCAATCCTGAATGACTGGTTTGTTCTAAACCAGTCAAAGACTCAGGAGGCACCCGATGAAACCACGCTGGCCGAAGTGTTCGCGAGGTTTTACGAACACCATGGTCAACACCTCCGATCTGCTGTCGATATCCGCCGGACACTTCGTTACTGGCTCGAATTCCACGGTGAAGCGACGATCAAGCAAGCGCTCCATCAGGACCAGCAGCTAAAATTCCGTAGTTGGTTGGGCAACGAAAAAAAGCTTTCGCAAAGCTCTGTCCGCAATGCCCTCATGATCGGAAAATCCGCACTCAACTGGGCTTGGAAGCGGGGCGATATCGCCTCGGTGCCTTATGTCCAGCTGGTAAATCCGCCAAAACCCGAACCCAAGGGGCGTCCGCTTGAAGTCGAAGAAGTCGCCAGGCTGCTCGACGCTGCCAGCGAACAGCACATACGCGTCCTGATTGCGTTCATGGTAGGGACCGCAGCCCGCACTGGTGCTATTCTTGACCTCAGTCTGAACCAGATCGATCTGGAGCACAGACTGATTAACCTGAACCCCAAGGGGCGGGAACAGACGAAGAAGTATCGTCCCACGGTAAAGCTCCCCGATCAGCTGGCTTCCTATGTCGAAGCACGCAAACGAACGTCAAAGTCGGAGTCCCTCATCCTGTATGATGGGTCCGCTGTGGACAGCGTGAAACGGAGCTGGGCCACAACTCGGGCGGCCTCCGGTCTGGAGGGAAACGTCCAGACCTATTCCTTTAGACACACAATTGCACGCTGGCTCAGAATGCAAAGTGTTCCGGCTTGGGAAGTCGCGGCCCAACTCGGACATAAGGCGCCGGATTACTCGACAACAGAGATCTATGCGCCATTCGATCCTGCATACCTGACGAAGGCTACAGGGGCTATCGACCTTTTTTTGTGCCAAGTTGCGCGCCATTTGCGCGCCAGTACGATCTCTGAATTCTTACTAAGATCGGACTAAGTCCTTGTTTCCTATGGTGCCGGCTGCAGGACTCGAACCCGCGACCCTCTGATTACAAATCAGATGCTCTACCAGCTGAGCTAAGCCGGCCCATGAGGAACCCCGTCACTAATGGGAAGTCCTGCCGGATGCAAGCGGGCTCACCACACTTGCAGGAAGAGGCGGCCAGATCATCCGGAATTGGCGCAGCATTCCGCCCATGACTGGCCACATTCCCGGCCAAAACTCCCCTGAGAGGCGAGAGTGGAGCGCACAGGAACGCACTACCATATTGTTTGCAATAGACATTTCGGCCCCAGGTCAGATTCCATCCAATTTCCTTGGCACCGCCTCATTCGCCCCGGTCGGCGCACATTTCGGCCTCAAACCCCACCTATCCCTTTGTTCACACAAGCAAACAGGAACCGGAAGAGTTCCCAGGGATTGATGGAGCAAGAGATGAGCATGAAGGAGACCCTTATGAAACGCACGCTGTTCGCTGCCGCCGGCCTCAGCCTGATCGGAGCTGCACTCGCCCTGCCGGCCGTTTCGGATGCTCCCAAGCCGCCCCCGGCAGAGCCCGTTTACGTGGCCCGCAAGCCAGTCTGCGAGGACATGAAAGTGTCCATCTACTTTCCTGCCTACGAGACGATGCTGTCCTCCTATTCAGTCCGTGCGCTGAACGCGGCCACGAACAGCCTCGAAGGCTGTGCCGTTACCGACATTGATGTCGCCGTCGTTTCGGAAGAGGCTCATACGGATTCGGAAATGGCCCAACTGTCCGAGGCGCGCGCTGCCGCTGTGCTCCAGGCCCTGTCCGACCGTGGCATTTATGCCCCGCGCATCGAAACCAGCTTCACGGAAGTGAATGCCAACGCCGCCTCGGCCGAAGCCCCTGTCGAGCCAATGGCCCGCCGTGTCGATGTCAGCCTCGATGTGAAGCCCGTCTACGGCCTCTGATTTTCCCTTCCCCCCTCCCAATCGGCTGCAGGTCTGTCACCGCACCTGTGCCGTCAACTACCCCGGACCGGCCCCGCCGTTCCGGGGTTTTTCTTGGTACAGGCCACTGTCAAAGCAGCGATTTTTATCCGTGCGGTTTCTTTCAATTCCGCCGCGCTGCGCTAAAAGACACGCTCCACGGGGCCCAGTAGGCTCGAATCGTGGCCATGAACAGACAAACGGAAAAGACTGACCTCCAATGACGCAACCCCGGCGCATCCTCGTCACCTCTGCCCTGCCGTACATCAACGGCGTCAAGCATCTCGGCAATCTTGCCGGCTCGATGCTTCCGGCTGACGTGTATTCGCGCGTGATGCGTCTTTTGGGCCATGATGTGACCTATATCTGCGCCACGGACGAACACGGCACACCCGCCGAACTCGCCGCGCAGGCCGCCGGCGTCAGCGTTCAGCAATATTGCGACGAGCAATACGAGATCCAGCGCGCCGCCGGGGAAGGCTTCAGCCTGTCCTTTGACTGGTTCGGTCGCACCTCGCGCCCGGCGAACCATGCCGCAACCCAACACCTCGCCCAGGAACTGGAGAAGCAGGGCCTGATCGAGGAACGCACCTCGAAACAGGTCTATTCTGTTGACGACGGACGCTTCCTGCCGGACCGCTATGTCGAGGGCACCTGCCCCGACTGCGGCTATGAAAAGGCACGTGGCGACCAGTGCGACAATTGCGGGCGCCTGCTCGACCCTGTTGACCTGATCAATCCGTACTCTGCCGTTTCTGGTAGCCGCAATATCGAGATCCGAGACACCAACCATCTCTACCTGCTGCAGACCAAGATGCAGGACCGCATCCGCGACTGGGTGCAGGAGAAGGGCAAGAACTGGCCCTCCCTAGCCGTGTCGATCGCCAACAAATGGCTCGATGAGGGCCTGATCGCGCGCTCCATCACGCGTGACCTCAGCTGGGGCATCAAGGTGACGGACGTGGACGGCAACCCGCGCCCCGGTTTTGAGGACAAGGTCTTCTACGTCTGGTTCGATGCGCCGATCGGCTACATCTCCGCGACGCAGGAATGGGCCGAGGCCACAGGCAATGACTGGGAAAGCCTCTGGAAAACCGACAAGGGCGCCGATGACGTCGAATATGTCGAGTTCATGGGCAAGGACAATGTCGCCTTCCACACGGTCTCCTTCCCGGTCACGCTGCTGGGGTGTGGCGAACCGTGGAAAACTGTCGACAAGCTGAAAGCCTTCAACTGGGTCACCTGGTATGGCGGCAAGTTCTCCACGTCGATGAAACGCGGCGTGTTCATGGACCAGGCGCTGGACCTTCTGCCTGCAGACTATTGGCGCTGGTATCTCATTTCCAATGCCCCGGAAGGATCCGATGCGGCATTCACATGGGAAGGCTTCCAGAGCGCGGTGAATTCCGACCTTGCCAACGTGCTTGGCAACTTCGTGAACCGGATCACCAAATACTGTGCCTCGAAATTCGACGGCCAGGTGCCCGCCACCGGTACGCCGGGCGAGGCAGAGGCATGGATGGCGGCCGAACTGAAAGAACGTCTGCCCCGTCTGGTCGAACATTACGAGGCGATGGAATTCCGCAAGGCCGCTGCCGAGACGCGCGCGATCTGGGCTGCGGGCAACGAATACCTCACCAAGGCCGAGCCGTGGGTGAAGTACAAGACGGATGTGGACGCCGCCGCGATCGGCGTGCGCGCGGGCCTGAACCTCGCCGCGCTGTTTGGCATTATCGCTCAGCCGATCATTCCGACAGCCGCGAAGAAAATCCTGGATGCGCTGAACATTCCGGAGGAAAATCGCAACTTCCCCGGGCCGGAGACAGACTTTGCCGCCCTGCTGGATGCCCTGCCCCATGGCATGGCCATCTCGCCGCCGGATGTCCTGTTCCAGAAGATCGAAGATGCCCAGCTTGCGGAGTGGGCCGAACGCTTCGGCGGCGGCAACGCAGCTTAGATTTCACGGTGGGAGCGCTCAGCCATGATCGCTCCTGCCGCTTAGCTGTCTGGCGTCTCCTCGGGCGCGGTCTCTTCCCGCATTTCTTTCCGCAGGGCACGTAGCCGTTCCCGGTAATGTTCTGCGTCACCATACTCTGAAAATTCAGCATAGCGGGCATGCGCTCCGATCACACGGCGCGCCTGCTTGATCGGGCACCAGTACTGCTCCGTACGCGCAGCGACTTCCCGCACATAGGCGATCACGCCATTTGCATAGGAGCAATAGGCACAGTTCAGCTTCTCGAGCGCATTCAGATAGGCGAGGCTTTTACGGTCAAACACCAGATAGTCGCGGCGCTTGACCTGGGGAATGTCATACACCCGGAAACAGATGGCCTGGTAAATCGAGACCCAGAGGTCCAGCAAGACAAAGACCACGATGAGCGAATAGATCACCGGCGCCGTCACCACGACCCAGAACCGTGCGCTCATCAGGTAAGGGATAAGGCCCTTCCGCAGTTCCAGATGCCGGCGGATCACTTCCTGATCGAACAGCACGCGCCCGCGTTCCATGCCATAGCGGAATCCCGCCCGCTTCTTTGCAAATTCCGCCTCAAGCTCCAGCTCCAGGTCGCGGATCTTGCCGAGTATCCGGTCTGTGTGGTCTGACATGTCTTTCCTGATGCTCCCTACCATTCATCCTGGCGAGCAGGAGAAATGCCGTTATAGCCGCCGGAATATAACAGACAGGTTATTGGCCGGCATCTCAACCACCGTCTCCAGCCGGAGGCCTGCAGCTGAAGCCAGTGGAAGCAGGTCCCGGTCAAGGTCCCGCACGCCCCAGGATGGGTCTCTCGATTTCAGGTTTTCGCTGAACGCTGCATTCGATGGGGCAATCTCGCCATTGCGGGCATAGGGTCCATAAAGGAAGAGATGCCCGCCGGGCTTCAACAGGCGCCCCGCACCGCGCAGCAGCCCCTCTGTCGCCGCGAAGGGAGAGATGTGGACCATGTTGACCGAGACGATCAGGTCCCACGCCTGCCCTTCCGCATCCCCCCAGGAATCGGTGGAGGCGTCGATGGACAATGGCCCGGACAGGCGGTCATGCCCTGCTGCTGCACGCCAGGCCGTCTGGCTTGCACGGCTCGCGGCATCGATATCGGAATAGGTCCAGCGCAGCGCCGGGAAAGCCTCGGTCAGGAAGGCCCCGTGCTCGCCCGTGCCCGAAGCAATCTCCAGCACCTGCCCGGCGGTCAGTCCCTGCGTAGCGAAGACTTCGCGGATGGGGTCTTTGTTGCGGGCTGTGGAGGGTGCAAAGCGGCGTCCGTCTCCACCATCTGCGCGGGGCTCCATCGCGACGGGCTTCTTGTCAGCCATCTGCGTGCTCGAAGCCGTACATTTCTGTCGTCACGGTCGACTGCGCCGCCGCGTTGTAGCGAGGGCCAACGGCGCTCTCTGGCGCGAAGTGTGCGTCGAGCCGCGCCACCTGTTCCGGCGTCAGAGTCACTTCCGCCGCCCGGTGGTTTTCTTCCAGATGCTTCAGGCTGGTGGTGCCGGGGATGGGCAGCACGTTCGGCCCCTTGGCCAGCGTCCACGCAATGGCGAGCTGCGCAACGGAACAGCCTGCCTCTTCCGCCACGGCCCGCGCCTCGTCCAGCAGGGCAAGATTGCCCTGATAGTTCTCAGGATGGAACCGCGGGAAAATGCTGAGGCGCATGTCGGACTCGTGGAACTTTGCCGGGTCCGCCGGCGGATCGGCCAGGAAACCGCGCCCCACCGGCGAGAAGGCCACCAGTGCCGTGCCCAGCTCCTCACAGGCCTGCATCACCGCGATTTCCGGGTTGCGCACCCAGAGGGAATATTCCGACTGCATCGCCGCGATGGGGTGCACAGCAGCCCCGCGACGCAGCTGGTCCGCGCTCATTTCAGAAAGGCCCGCCAGACGGATCTTGCCTTCGCTGACAAGCTCCGCCAGCGCCCCGACAGAATCCTCGACCGGGACGTTCGGGTCCGGCCGGTGAAGGTAGTAGAGGTCTATCACGTCCGTCTTCAGACGCTTCAGGCTCGCCTCGCAGGCGGCCTTGATCACCTCCGGACGGCCATCCAGGGTCCGCTTGCCATCCTTGAAGCCAAGGACACATTTGCTGGCCAGGAAAAAGTCCTGACGGCGAGCGCCCAGCGCTTCGCCGATCAGTTCCTCACTCCGGCCAAAGCCATACAGCGTCGCGGTGTCGAAGAAATCACACCCGAGATCGAGCGCCCGGACCAGAAGCGCCTTCGCTTCGTCTTCCGGGATCGCGGGGCCATAGGCATGACAGATATTCATGCACCCAAGGCCGACCGGATAGACCTCCCGGTCACCGATCTTCCGACGCTGTACGCTCATGCAATCAGCCTCTTGGTGTGAACCGCTCCCGCAGTTCGTTCTTCAGGATCTTGCCGTTCGCATTGCGCGGCAGCGGTTCGTCCATGAACTGGATTTCCACCGGCACCTTGAACGCTGCCAGCTGATTGGCAACATGCGCGCGCAGCTCATCCTGAGTCACGCTCATGCCCGGCTTCAGCTGCACCACGGCGCCAACTTCCTCGCCCAGGATCTTGTGCGGAATGCCAACCACAGCCGCATCCATCACGGCCGGGTGGTCGTACAGGGCGCTCTCGACCTCGATGCAGTAAACGTTCTCGCCGCCGCGGATCAGCATGTCCTTGGCGCGGTCGACCAGGTACAGGAAGCCCTCTTCGTCGAGGCGGGCAAGGTCTCCGGTGACAACCCAGCCATTGCGGAAGGTTTCGGCCGTCGCGTCCGGACGGTTCCAGTAAAGCTTGCAGTTCGACGGGCTCTTGCACCACAGCTCGCCCACTTCGCCAACACCGAGCGCGTTGCCATCGGGGTCGCAGATTTTCAGCTCCACAGCCAGCGGAGGCGCACCCGCGCTGGACGGGCGGTTCACATAGTCCTCGCCGATGTTCAGGGTCACGGTCGCGCAGGTTTCCGTCATGCCCCAGCCATTGCCGGGGGCGGCGTTCGGCAGGCGGCGCTTGATGGTGGAGACAAGCTCCGGCGCAGACGGGGCACCGCCATAGGACACGACTTCAATGGAGGAGAGGTCGTACTTCTCGCGGTCAGGGTGTTCCAGAACCTGCCAGGCGATGGCCGGCACGCCGCCGACGCTGGTGATCCGCTCACGCTCGATGATCGGCAGGGCTTCGGAAGCATCCCATTTGTACATGGTGACGATCTTGTCGCCGCGCAGGGCGGTCGGCACCAGGATGGCGAAGGCGCCGGTTGCGTGGAAGAACGGGATCGACATCAGCGTCGCCCGCGTCACGTTCGGATCGGGTTGCGGCACCGGCTCGCCCTTGCGCAGGTACATGCGCGCGGTGCAGGTCAGCGAGTTGAACATGTTCGCGATCACGGCGCGGTGGGTGGCCAGTGCCCCCTTCGGCTTCCCGGTGGTGCCGGACGTATACATGATCGTGGCATGGTCGTCGGGGCCGACATCCACAGCCGGCATGCCGATTTCCGGCAGATCGGCCCACGAATTTGCCGGACCGATAACCTCTTCCATCGTGCTGACGCAGGGATGGTTGTGCTCGTCGCCCGCATCGCGTGCAATGATGACGTGCTTCAGATCGGGCAGATCTTCCATATGCTCATGGATACGCTCGAAGATCTGCGGATCGACGACAGCAGCCTTCACGCCTGCGAATGACAGGCCATAGTGCAGCTCCTCGCCCGTCCACCAGGAGTTCATCGGCGTCGCGATGGCGCCAAGGCTCAGCGCGGCATAGAAGGCCACCGGCCATTGCGGATAGTTCCGCATGATCACAGCCACGCGGTCGCCCTTGGTGATGCCGTACTTGTCGCGCAGGGTGGCGGCGAAATGTTCGACCGCCCGCAGCATGGCCTTATAGGTCACCCGCTCGTCATGATAGACGATGTAGTCGCGGTCCGGATGTGTCATCGCTGCCAGGAACAGGATCGCGTGAATGTTCGGCGGGGCGTTCGTGTAGGCCTTCATCGGCACGCCATCGACGACCGCGTCATCCACTTCGACGGGAGAGCCCGGAGCCCCCAGCATGGCGTTAGCCTGGGCAATGGACATGGCGGGCCAGTTAGGGGGCAGCAGCTCTGATGACATGGGTTTCCTCGGGCAGGGTTATTGTTCGCGCCACACAACCACGCCGAGGGCTTCGTTTGAAGAGGCCGCAAAGCCGCGTTTGAGGAAATCTGACGCCTCACCTCGCGGAAAGCACTGCGCAAAGTGGCGCAATGTTGCCATTGCGCCGCTCGCGAACGGGCTGTTTGCCCTAATAACTGCTACAGTCCACGCGGATTTATTTCCCGAAATCGCAGAAGCGCAGTTCGTGATACGTACCGTCCGGCTCGGTCACATCATAGGCCCGGCCGGTCAGCTCGTCGCCCTCGCAGAGGTAGCCAATCTGGTACATCGCCAGCAAGGTGCCATTGTCCGGTGTCAGGTCGTTGGCCAGCATCAGGTCGATGGCGTCATCATGACGGCCAAGTTCCATCAGGATGTTGAAACGCTGCAGTTTGGTGGTTTCCGGCTGGGCCAGAAGCGCGTTCAGCGACGTGGCCTTGCCGCGTGCGCTGTCCAGCAGCGAAGCCGCAGCCGTGCTCCACTCAGTGTCGCTGTAATCGGCCAGAACTTCCTCGAAATCCTCGATCGCGCCCATCGTGTCATAGCCATGTTCGCCAAGGCGGAGTTCGCCGCGGCGGTAGAGCACTTCAGCCAGCTGGTCGCGGCTGAGGGACGGGTCGCCCGTCAGCTGGGTCAGGCGGTCGATGGCCGTCTGCGTGTTGCCGGCCGTCACCAGCTCCTCAACCGTCTGCATGGCCAGCTCATAAGGCGACGCGACCATCGTGGTAGCGGTGGCTGCGGCAGCATCTGCAGCAGGCGCAGGGGTCGAACTACAGGCTGCCAAGACAAGGGCAGAGGCGGCGGCAGCAAGGCTGAGGCGAATCATGATCGGAAGCTCCGTACAGGCGGGTTGAGGCAGTGGGACTCTGGTAGACGCACAAGGCGTACGGCGGCAGGGCCGGATTGTGAATTTTGTGTGGTGTTTGCTACCCGGCCTCAGCGGCATCTGCCTCCGCTTCGACCGTTCCCGGCGGCGGATTGCACCAGGTCAGCCCATCCAGCCACTCACGCGGGTCACCGGCGCCCTGCACCGGGCCGCCTTCCCCCTGAGTGCCGCAGATGAACCCGGCATCCTTCAGCTTTTGCGTCTGCGCTTCATTGGGGCTGAGGCCCGCCGTCTGATACCGCCGGGCTGGCACATCACGCTCGCCCAGCGCCCAGGCAACATCGAACCATTGCGGCAGCGTCAGCATGTAGCCGAGGCGCGGCTCCAGCGCGTCCCGGTCAGAGCGGGCGAGGTCCAGTTCGACCTTTGCCTGCTCTGCGCGCGGGTGGTCCGGCACGAGCGCCAGCATCTGCTCCAGGTCAGCCACCGCGCCGCGCCGGTCATCGCCTGCCAGACGCCGCAGACTGCCGCGCTGGTAAAGGGCTTCAGCCCTTTCCGCAGGCTTCAGTTTCGGATCGGCCAGCAGGCTGGTGAGCGCGGCATCGACCGCATAGGGATTACCTGCCGCTTCCGCACTTGCGAGGCGGTCAGCAAAGGGAAGAGCCGGTTCGGGCGCCGAGGCGCACGCGGCTGTCGCGACCAGCATGAGGGCCGCCAGAAAGGAACGGTTGAGATGCATGAGCGCACATAAGCGGGCTTCGCCCGGCGCCGCAAATTGCATTTCAGTTAGATCGCTCAGGCCGCAGATCAGGCACTGGCGAGACGGTCGATCTCGGCGATATCACCCCGGCCCAGCGCCTCGATCGCACGGGCAGCGATGTGGCGGGCATTGAGGCCAGCGGCCTCGTACATGTTGTACGGCGTGTCCTGGTCCTGGAACTCGTCCGGCAGGGTCATCGGACGGATCTTCAGTCCGTTATCCAGCCCGCCGCTGCGCGCCAGGTATTCCAGAACGAAGCTGCCGAAGCCGCCTGTGGCGCCTTCCTCGATGGTGATGAGGACTTCATGTTCTTTCGCCAGCCGGTTCACCAGGTCCGTGTCCAGCGGCTTGGCAAAGCGGGCGTCCGCCACAGTGGCCGAAAGGCCCTGCGCAGCCAGCATGTCCGCTGCCTTCAGCGCTTCGCCAAGGCGCGTGCCATAGGACAGGATCGCAATGGTCGTGCCTTCGCGGATCACCCGGCCCTTGCCGATTTCAAGCGGCGTCAGAACGTCCGGCATGTCGACGCCAATGCCCTCGCCCCGCGGATAGCGGAAGGCGCTCGGCCGGTCGTCGATTTCCAGCGAGGTCAGCACCATGCGGGCAAGCTCTGCCTCGTCGCCTGCGGCCATGCAGATCATGCCCGGCAGCGCGCCGAGATAGCCAATGTCGAAGCTGCCAGCATGGGTCGCCCCGTCGGCCCCGACGAGCCCTGCCCGGTCAATCGCGAAGCGGACCGGCAGTTTCTGGATCGCCACATCGTGGACGACCTGGTCGTAGCCGCGCTGCAGGAAGGTGGAATAGATCGCGCAGAACGGCTTCATCCCGTCGGCTGCGAGCCCCGCCGCAAACGTCACCGCGTGCTGTTCGGCAATGCCGACATCAAAGTGGCGATTGGGGTAGCGCGCCGCGAAAATATCGGTGGACGTGCCCGACGGCATGGCCGCCGTGATCGCGCAGATCCTGTCGTCCTTTTCCGCCAGCTGGGTCAGCGTCTGGCCGAACACTTTCTGATAGGCAGGCGCCTTCGGCTTCGGCTTGGACTGCTCGCCCGTGACGACCGAGAATTTCGACACGCCATGATACTTGTCGGCAGAGTTCTCCGCCGGGGCATAGCCCTTGCCCTTCTGCGTGACGACGTGGATCAGGATCGGACCTTCCCGCATCGCCTTCACGTTTTCGAGGATCGGGATCAACACGTCGAGGTCGTGCCCGTCCACCGGGCCGACATAGTAGAAGCCCAATTCCTCGAACAGCGTGCCGCCCATGGCGAAGCCGCGCAGGAATTCCTCTGCGCGCCGCGCCGGGCTTTCAAGGCCGATCGGTGCCACCACCTTCTTCGCAATCCGGCGCAAGCCCCGGTAGGGCCGCGAGGACACGAGCTGCGAGAGGTGGTTGCTCATCGCGCCGACAGGCGGAGCGATGGACATGTCATTGTCGTTGAGGATGACGATCAGGCGCGACTTGTCGGCGCCCGCATTGTTCATCGCTTCATAGGCCATGCCCGCAGACATGGAGCCATCGCCGATCACCGCGATAACGTTGGAATTCTCGCCCTGGATATCCCGCGCCTTGGCAAAGCCGAGCCCGGCCGAGATCGAGGTCGACGCGTGGGCCGCGCCGAACGGATCGTACTCGCTTTCCGAACGCTTGGTGAAGCCGGACAGGCCCCCGCCCTGGCGCAGCGTGCGCATGCGGTCACGGCGGCCGGTGAGGATCTTGTGGGGATAGCACTGGTGGCCGACATCCCAGATCAGCTTGTCTTTCGGGGCGTCGAACACCGAATGGATGGCAACGGTCAGTTCCACCACGCCGAGGCCGGAACCGAGGTGGCCACCGGTGACCGAAACGACATCGATCACCTCTTCGCGCACTTCATTCGCAATCTGTTTCAGCTCGGCCCGCGAACGACCTTTCAGGTCGGCGGGCGAGTCGATTGCATCAAGCAGGCGGTTGGGGCGGGAGTCGGTCATCGTTCTGCCGGACCTTCTGGGCGACGGGTTTCTGTCTGTCTAGTGTGTTCTATCCAAAACAAAATCGACAGATTGCAGCAGTATATTGGCCTTTTCGCGAAATATTGCGAGGTGTTCCTTCGCCTGATCGGCCAGGAGGCGCACCCGCTGGCGGGCCCCGTCGACGCCCAGAATCGTAACGAAATTAGCCTTTCCGGCCTCTTCATCCTTGGCCAGCGCCTTGCCGACAGCCTCTTCATCGCCGGTCGCATCGAGCAGGTCGTCGGCGATCTGGTAGGCCAGGCCAAGGTCATTGGAAAAGCCAGCCAGCGCGTTGCGCTCGTGTTCCCGGGCACCACCGACGATTCCCGCCGCCTCCGTGGCGTAGGAGATCAGCGCGCCGGTTTTCAGGCGCTGCATGCGGGTGATCGTGTTCAGGTCCCGCGGGCTTTCGCTTTCCAGCATGTCGATCATCTGGCCGCCCACCATGCCGCGCGCGCCGGAGGCATCCGCCAGCCGCTCGATCAGCATGGCCCGCACTTCGGCGTCCTGATGCGTCTCTCGCGAGGCGAGGATCTTGAACGCCAGCGTCAGAAGCGCATCGCCCGCCAGCACCGCCGTCGCCTCGTCGAACGCCTTGTGCACCGTCGGCTGGCCACGGCGGAAATCATCATCATCCATGCAGGGCAGATCGTCGTGCACCAGCGAGTAACAATGCACGCATTCCAGCGCCGCTGCCGTCCGCAGCAGGGACTTTTCCGGCGCCTCGAACATGGCGCCCGCCTCCAGCAGGAAGAAGGGCCGCATCCGCTTGCCGTTTGCCAGCGCGGCATAGCGCATGGCGCGCATCAGGTCTGCCTCCGGCCCCGATGCAGGCGGGATCAGCTGGTCCAACGCCACGGTTACCTTGTCGGCAACTTCCTTCAGGCGCTGGTCGAAGTCGATCACCTCCGCCATGGCGCGCCTAGTCGAAGCTGGCGGGCTCCGTGGCGACGCCACCTGCCCCTTGTACGATCTGCTCGACCTTCAGCTCCGCTGCCTTGAGGCGCGCTTCGCAATGCGCCTTCAGGGCTGCGCCGCGCTCGTAAATGGCAATCGACTTTTCAAGCTCGACCTCACCAGCTTCCAGCTGGCGCACGATGCCTTCCAGTTCGGCAAGCGCTTCCTCGAAGCTCATCTTGTCGACGGGTTTTTCCTTCGGGTCTGCCATGTCGCCTCACGTTTCGGATCGCCCGGACACTAGAGCGGCGTCCGGCCCATCACAACCTTTTCCAATTCGATTTTGAACCCGATATTACCGGTATTCGTAGATGCGGTAGCTCCAATAGGAATCTCCGCCATCATGGACACACTTCCAGCCCAGCTTCTTCAGCTCCGGGCGGAGCATGCGGTTGAACCAGCCATGTGCGGCAAGGTAGACCTTGGTATCGACAGACGCCGTGTGCAGCTTCTGCGCGGCCTCCATCGCCCGCAGGCGGGCCTGCACGACGCTTTCCCCGTCCAGCGCATGACCATTCAGCCAGGCAGCGCGGGCCAGGATGTTCCAGGTCTTCGGCAGGTAGCGCACCTTGGGCAGCATCGGCGGCGGCAGCGGCGCTTCGTTGAAGACCGGGTCATATTCCGCCTGCATGTGCGGAGCGGCCCGGGCGGCCGTTTCCTGCGCGCGGATGCGGCCGGAGGCGAACACAAGGTCAGCATCCTTCACCGCAGCCATCAGTTCCGGCGGCGCCACCTGGCCTTCGGCCAGCGGGCTTTCCTCGTAGCGGGCCCACCAGTCCTTGTACTGGCGCCAGTCGAGCCGCGGCCCGGCCGTGCGGTCCAGCGCCGGCTTGCCATGACGCGAAACCACAATCGGGCCGCGCCGGTTTGCTGTCGATGTCGATTCTGGCATCGCCAATCCGGTCCGTTCGTTACTGTCCGATAGGGTCAGATGCCCCGCGAACTTCCAGCCACTAGCGAGGTTGGCCGGACGCGACAAGGCGGGAATCCCGGCTTTTCAGCGGGCTACAGTCCCTTCCACACACGTTTGGGGCATTTCTCCCCGTCCATCAGCTTGCAGCGATAGAAGCTCATCAGCACCGTATCGGCCCGTCCCATCAGGTGATCCATGGGCACAAAGCCGACCGAAGCCTCCTTCGGGTCGACGGCCAGCGGGCAGCCGGCGCGATCCACAACATTGCCCACCGGCGGGCAGTGACCGGACAGGAAACGGCTGTCGAGCGAGTTGTCGCGGTTGTCGCCCATCATGAAGACATAGCCCTTCGGCACGATGAACAGGACGGTATTGTCGCCCCGGTCGCCTGCTTCCTGGCGGTCGGTCATCCAGCTCTTGCCGTCTTCCGCCGTCTCGCGCCACTCATGCGCCGTCACCACCCAGTTGGTGCCGTGAGGCACATAACGGACGGTACGGACATAATCGCTCGGGAGGGGCTCTCCATTGATGTAGAGCTGTTCGTTGATCATCTGGACCTGATCGCCCGGCAGGCCGATCACGCGCTTGATCATCACCTTGCCGGCATGCGGATGCTCGAACACGACCACGTCACCGCGCTTCGGATCGCGCGCAAAGATACGGCCCTCCGGCAGCGGCAGGTACCGGCCGAGGCTGAAGGGCAGCGAATACCGGTCATAGCCATAGGCGAATTTGGCGACGGCCACCCGGTCCGACACCTGAAGCGTCGGCACCATGCTTTCCGAGGGGATCACGCGCTGTTCGTAGACAAGGCCGGAGAACAACAGGAACAAAGGCACGAACACGGCCAGCGTGGCGCCCCACTCCTTGAGTTCCTGCTTCACCTTGTCAGCGAATGTGGCGGGTGCCTGGTCAGCCCCCTGCGCGGCCTTTTCGCCATCTCGTGCCATCGAGGCCTCGCTCTTGCCGTCCAACAGGGGCCTTTCTTAGACGATACCCCCGCGGATTGCGAAGCGGAAAACTGCCAAATGATGTAAATGGGATCAGACTGCGAGACTGTAGAGCGTGACGCCATCTTCTCCCGGCGCGGCTTTCACCTCGCCGCGATAGATCAGGCAATTGAGGTGCGCCAGCGCTTCGCCGGTCGCCATGCCCTGCTCTTCCAGGTCTATCTTGCGGCCGAAGATGGCAACGAAGGTCTCCATCACCTGCATCGGGCGCTCGGCCAGGCGCTGTTTCAGGCGCGCGAGGGCCACTTCGTGCCCGTCGATCAGGTGACGCAGGCGCTTGTGCGCGCCCCGGAACGGCTCATTGTGCGCCGGCAGCGACAGCACATCCTCCGGCAGGCGGGCCAGCAATTTCTCGCAGCTCGACATCCAGTCCAGCAGCGGATTGGCCGCCGGTTCGGTCGGGTGCACCGACACATTTGAAGAGATACGCGGCAACAGCTGGTCGCCGGAAATGAAGATGTTCCGGGCCGGGCAGAACAGGCAGACATGCTCCGGCGAGTGGCCGCTGCCGGTGATCACTTCCCAGGTTTCGCCGCCCATCTCGAACATGTCGCCATCGCTGAGGCGGAAGAAGCTGTCCGGCATCTTCGAGACGCCGCGGCCGAACCCGCCGAAGCGTTCGCGGTAGTGTTCCAGCGCCGCCTCGTCCCAGCCGGCCTTGCGGTAGAAGCTGATTCCCGCCTCCGGCGCCTCGCGGCCCGTATCGGAGACCAGCATCCGGCAGGTCGTGTATTCCAGCCGGCTCATCCACAACTCGGCGCCGTACTTGTAGCAGAGCCAGCCCGCACAGCCGATGTGATCGGGGTGCATGTGCGTGACGATCACGCGCTTCAGCGGCTTCTCCGGCGTGACGCGCGGTTCAAGGATGGCCTTCCAGGCATCGCGCGTTTCTTTCAGCGGCATGCCCGTGTCGACGATCGTCCAGCCGTCGCCATCGTCGATCAGCCAGACATTGATGAATTTCAGGGAGAAAGGCAGCGACATGCGGATCCACTGGATGCGCGGCGTGATCTCCATCATCTCGCCATGCCCGGGCGCAGCTTCGCCGTGCAGGTAATCCAGTCCGGGGCGCTTGGGTGTCTTTGTCGTGAAACCGTCCATGCCGCCAGAATAGACAGGTCAATCAAGGCGTCGAGCCGTCACGCCGGGTCAGGAGGCTCTGAGGCAGGCCCGAACCTTACTTGATCGGCGTGCGCTTGCGGGGGCCGAGCTTGGTGCGCTTGAACTTGGCGCCGCGCATCGGATTGACGGGCTTCTCTGTCTTGTCGCCCTGGCGCTCCCCGCGCGGCGGCCCGCCCTTGCCACCCGGCTTTCCGCCGGGCCTTCCACCCGATTTGCCATCTGGTCTTCCGGCTGGCCTTCCGCCGGGTTTGCCGCCGGGTTTCCCAAACGACTTGCCGGAGCGTGGCGGACGATCTGCCCGCTCAGCCTTTGCCGGACGGTCCTCCCGGCCTTCACGCGCCGGGCGTTCGCGGTCTTCACGCGACGCACGGGGCCGGGGGGCTGCACCGCTCAGCAGCGCTTCCCGCTCGCGGGCGCTGATCGGGCGCCATTTGCCTTCCGGCAGGCCCGCCAGTTCCAGTGATCCGATGCGCACGCGCATCAGGTCCGCGACGCGCAGGTCGACCAGCTGGCACATGCGGCGGATCTGGCGGTTCCGCCCTTCGTGCAGCACGAAGCGCAGTTCCTGCGCCTTCACCTGCTCCACTTCAGCCGGCTTCAGCTTGCGCCCGTCCAGCTCCAGCCCGTGGCGCAGCAGGGCCAGCTTCTCGGGCGTCACCTCGCCCTTCACCTTGACCACATATTCCTTGTCGACCGTGCTTTCCGGCCCGATCAGCGCCTTCGCGAGCACACCATCTTCCGACAGGACCAGCAGGCCGCGGCTGTCCTTGTCGAGGCGGCCGAGCGGGGCGAGCTTGTTGTAACGGCCGGGGATCGCATGGGCCTTGCCCGACAGCGTCTCCGCCGTGATCAGGCGCACCGCCGGAATCTCGCCCGGTTCCGGCGTACCGGACACGATGCCTTCGGGCTTGTGGAAGATCAGCGACAGCTTGTTGTCCAGCTGGCGCGTCGCCTTCTGCAGCAGGGTCAGCGTCTGGCCCGCCTCGATCTTCTGGCCTGCCGCAGCGGCTTCGCCATCGACCTTGACCAGCCCTTTCAGGATCAGCGCATCGGCCTCGCGGCGCGAACAGACGCCTTCCTCGGCCAGCCATTTGTTGATGCGCAGCGGCTCGGCGCCTTCATAAGTCTTGGTCCAGGCCATGGGGATCTGCTTCCTGCCGCTTCCGGAGCCCCTCTTATCGGCCCCGCCGCGGCCCCGCAACCAGCGCGTTCACTGTTGGATAAGGCGCCCTCAAGGCAATGAGGAACACCGTGCAAACACCATGTAAAGACCATGCAAAGACCGTGTATGCACCGTGAAAACCGGCGGTGCGGCCGGGGCAGCCCCTCTGTCACAAATGCGCGGTCGACAGTACCCGCCAATTCTCCGATAAGCCCGCCTCCATGAAAACCGCCACCGCCCCCTCGCTCGCTTTCGCCCTGCTCCTGCTCGGCACGACTCTCGGCCTTGCCGGGACAGACCTTGTGCTGCCCGCCGTGCCGGGCCTGCCGGACGTTCTGGGCGGCTCTGCCACGCTGGCGCAATACGTGCTCGCGGCTTTCGTGGCAGGGACCTGCGCAGGCCTCATCCTGTTCGGCGAACTCGGCGCGCGGGCAGACCAGCGGCGCCTGCTTGTTGGCAGCCTGATCGCCTATGCCGCCGTCTCGCTCGCCTGCGCGCTGGCACCCAGCCTGCCCGCCCTTGTCGGCCTTCGCTTCCTGCAGGGCCTTTCAGGTTCGGCAGCAGCCGTGTTCGCGCCGGGCATGATCCGCGCCATGTTCAGCGAAGGCAAAGCCGTGCGGGCGCTGGGCCTGATGGGCAGCGTCGAAAGTCTCGTGCCCGCGCTGGCGCCGGTTGCAGGCGTCTGGCTGCTGGCCGCATTCGGCTGGGCGAGTTCATTCTATGTCATCGCCGTGCTTAGTCTGCTGGTGGCCGTGCTGGTCCGCGCCCTCGGCGCCAGCCTGCCCGTGCCGCCGCCGACACGGGGCAAGGGCAACTATGTCCGCCTGCTGAGAAACCCGGTCTATCTGCGCTACAGCCTCAGCCAGGCCTGTACGCTGGGCGGGCTGCTGATCTTTGTCTTCGGCGCGCCTGCCATGATGACCAGGGCACTGGGGGCCAGCCTGAATGCCTTCATCCTGATGCAGGTCACCGGCATCGCCTTTTTCATCCTTGCCTCCAACATCGCCGGACGGCTTGCCGACATGTTCGGGCCGGAGCGTATGATCCTGCTGGGCTCGGCCCTCTCGGCCCTCGGCCTGCTGGGCCTTGGCGCCTATGGCCTCAGCGGCGGGACGGATACCTGGATCATCACAGCGCTGTTCGTGCCGGTAAACCTTGGCCTTGGCCTGCGCGGGCCGCCCGGCTTTTTCCGTGCCATTCTCGCCTCGGAAGGGGACGACGCCCGCGGCGCCGCGCTGGTGATCCTGTTCATCCTCGCAACGACAGCCATCGGCACCGCCATCGCCGCCCCGTTCGTGACGCAGGGCCTTGCCCCGCTGGCCAGCGTTGCAGCAGGATTTTCGTGCCTGTCGGTCGTGTTGCTGCTGGTTTTGCCGAAGCTGAAGCCCTGATAGACAGGCATAATTTCCGCATTCTGAATATTTCACGCAGATAACAACAGCTCGCCCCTTGTCATGCGCCCGCAAACCCTTACATGAGCGCTTCGACTTTTCGCCGGACAATCAGGCATCGACTGTCAGGGCTTGCCCTGCCACTTTATCAGAGACCTCCCAGACAAAACTCGAACTTCCGCGAGCCCGCATGTCGCAGGCCCGCACCTATATACAGGAGTGTTCCATGACCAGTGGCACTGTAAAATTCTATAACGACCAAAAAGGCTTCGGCTTTATCGCACCGGACGATGGCGGCAATGACGTGTTCGTGCACGCAACCGCGCTTGAGCGTTCCGGCATGCGCATCCTGAACGAAGGCCAGAAGGTTTCCTTCACCACGGCCATCGACAAGCGCAGCGGCAAAACCGCCGTTGATGCGATCGAAGCCGCATAGTCTGCGAAGACTTTCGGTTACAAGAAGGCCGCCTCTCTCCGGAGGCGGCCTTTTTATTTGTTCCTGTTTGTCCGGCCCAAAAATATAAGACGGAAATATCAAACCCCGAACAGGGCCTCGCTGCCTTCGAGGAAGGCATCGCCTGCGCCGGTGATGCCCGGCACACGGCCGGGGGCCGAGGCGAGGGATGTTTCAGCGAAGAAGCCTGCAAGGGCGAGGTTGCGGGCACGCGCCGCCGGATCACCAGAACGGGCAGCCGTCGCTGCGCGCGTCAGGTAATGGCCGCCGATGACATCCCCGGCGAGCGCCAGATAGGCCGTCGCCCCGGCCAGCGCCTTGTCCTGATCGCGCTCCTTCATGGCAGCCAGCATCCAGTCGGTTGCCTCGCGCAGGGCATCGGCCCCGGCGCGAAGGCGATCCGCGATCTGAACAAGTTGCGGCTCATTTGTGGCGCGGGCCTCGCGGATCGTCGCGTCGATATCGCCAAGGATCAGGCGCATGGACTCGCCATTCGTGCCGGACAGTTTGCGGCCGACAAGGTCAATCGCCTGAATGCCGTTGGTGCCTTCATAGATCGGCGCGATGCGGGCGTCACGGTAAAGCTGGGCGGCCAGCGTCTCGTTCATGAAGCCCATGCCGCCATGGATCTGCAGGCCGAGGCTGGCAACGTCGACGCCCATATCGGTGGACCATGCCTTGGCAATCGGCGTCAGCAGGTCTTCGCGCAGCTTCGCGGCATGGCGCGCCTGCTCGTCCGGCGCGGTGACAGCCAAGTCTGCCGCGACACCGCAGGCATAGCAAATGGCGCGGGCCGCCGCGACACGGGCACGCATAGTAGTCAGTGTACGGCGCACGTCGGCATGGTGAAGGATTGGGGCGGGGCCATCGACGCCCTCTGCCCGGCCCTGCTTGCGCTCCTGCGCGTATTCGAAAGCCGCCTGATAGGCCGCCTCGCCCACGGCAACGCCTTCAAGGCCGACATTCAGGCGGGCCGAGTTCATCATCGTGAACATGCAGGCAAGGCCCTTGTTCGCCTCACCGATCAGCCAGCCCTTCGCGCCATCATATTCCATGACGCAGGTGGGGGAGGCGTGGATGCCGATCTTCTTTTCCAGGCCGATGCATTTCAGGCTGTTGCGCTCGCCCAGGCTGCCATCCTCGCCGACGAAGAATTTCGGCACCAGGAACAGCGACACGCCGCGTGACCCTGCCGGGGCATCCGGCAGGCGGGCCAGAACGAGGTGGATGATGTTCTCGGCGATATCGTGGTCGCCCCAGGTGATGAAGATCTTCTGGCCGGTGATGGCGTAGGAGCCGTCTTCGTTCGGCACGGCTTTCGTCTTCAGGGCGCCGACGTCAGAGCCGGCCTGCGGCTCGGTCAGGTTCATCGTGCCGGTCCATGTGCCAGCCACCAGGTTGGGCAGGTAGGTCTGTTTCTGGTCGTCGGTGCCGTGGTGCAGCAGCGCCTCGATGGCGCCGAAGCTCAGCAGCGGGCAGAGACCGAAGGCCATGTTGGCCGAGTGGATCATCTCCATCACAGCCAGCGCCAGCGCCTTGGGCAGGCCCTGTCCGCCCCATTCCTCCGGCGCCGACAGGCCCATCCAACCGCCTTCGCGGAACTGGGCGTAGGCCTCGGCAAAGCCCGGCGCGGCCTTCACGCCGTCTTCGGTCAGCACAGCGCCCGCGGCATCGCCGGACTGGTTCAGCGGCGCCAGCACATCGCGGGCGAGCTTGGCCGCCTCTTCCAGAATCGGCGCGATCAGGTCCGGATCATAGCTCTCGAAGCCCGGCAGGCCCTCCAGCTTCGGCAGGCCGGCAACGGACTGCAGGGTGAAGGCCATGTCGTTGATCGGGGCTTCATAAGCCATGAATTTATCTCCGATTGTGCATAAGTGATATTGAGCGGACGCTTTAGCGCCGGTGTAGCGACTGTCCAGCGGCACACTATACTCTGCGTCAACCTGACCAGAAGAAGGCTATACACCCATGCGCACATTCCTCCTTTCCGTATCTGCAATTGCCCTGGCCGCCTGTGGCGCGCCCGCGGCAAGCGATTCCACCCCGGCCGCCCCGGCTGCAAGCGTCGCCGAAGCCACCGCAGGCCCGGCAGATGCCCCCGCACCGGAACTCGGCCCGGCCGGCACCTACGACCTCGACCCGACCCATGCGTCGCTGACCTGGAAAGTGAACCATTTCGGCCTGTCGAATTACACGGCCCGCTTCACCGGCATTTCCGGTACGCTGGCGTTCGACCCGGAAAACCTGTCCGCCAGCTCGCTGGAAGTCTCGGTCGACCCGGCTTCCGTCGAAACCGACTACCCGGCTGACTTCAAGGCCGGCCACCCGGACAGCCCGTTCGACACGTTCGACCAGGAAATCTCCGAGAGCGATGCCTATTTCAACTCGACCGTCTTCCCGACGATCACCTTCAAATCGACCGAAATCACCCCCACCGGCGCAAACACCGGCACCGTGACCGGCGACCTGACCTTCCGGGGCGTGACCAAGCCGGTCACCCTGGACGTGACCTATAACGGCACCGCCAGCTTCCCGTGGGCACCCGACCAGCCGAAAATCGGCTTCTCGGCCACCGGTTCGCTGAAGCGCTCCGATTTCGGCCTCGACATCATGGTGCCGAGCCTCGGCGATGAAGTCGACCTGCTGATCGAAGTCGAGTTTGCCAAGGCTGCCGACGCCGAATAAGGACAGGTCTTATGACCTCTACATCCTCATCACGTTACACGGTCGTCGCGATCCTCCTTCATTGGGCGATCGCGGCGCTCCTCCTTTTCATGATCTGGCTCGGCTGGAACATGGAAGACAATGAAGCCCGCTTCCAGCTGCACAAGTCCATCGGCATCGCCATCCTGTTTCTCAGCGTGGCGCGGATCCTGTGGCGGGGCATGAACCCGCCGCCACCTCTGCCGGATGACATGAAACCATGGGAGAAACGCCTCTCCCATGGCGTGCACATGGGCTTCTACGTGTTGATGATTGCCTTGCCGCTGCTGGGCTGGCTGCTGGTGTCGACCTCGAAATTCCAGGTCTCCACCGTGCTGTTCGGCACCGTCAGCTGGCCCCACCTTCCGTTTACAGAAGGCCTGCGGGGCGGGGTGGTGCATGAGGTGGCGGAATTCCTGCACTCCAAGGGCGCCTGGGTGCTGATCGTCCTGCTGGCGATGCATGTCGGCGGGGCCGTGAAGCATGAGATCGGCGCCGAGCAGGGCGTGTTCAAGCGGATGATCCCGCTGTTCGGCAAGCCGGACGCCCCGCGCCCGGCCCGCGGCTATGTCACCGCCTTTGGCGGCGCCGCGCTATTGTTCGCCATCATCGCGGCCGTGCCGCTGATGAAATCCGCCGCCCCGGCACCGGCCGCACAGCCAGACCCAGCGGAGGCCGCAGCAGAAGCCGCCGCCAGCAACTGGGATATCGACTACGCCAATTCGGAACTCGGCTTTTCCGGCACCTATCAGGGCAAGGCCTTTTCGGGCACATTCACCAGCTGGGCCGCCAATGTGCGGTTCGATCCGGAAGACCTCGAAAACGCGGCGGTCAGCGTCCAGATCCACCCCGACACGGCCCATACCGGCACGAAGCTGTATGACGACACGCTGGAAAGCGGCGAGTGGTTCGATATCAGCACCTATCCGCTGGCCCGGGCAGACCTGATCGACTTCGCCGCCGCGCCCGATGGCGGCTACACGGCGGAAGCCTCGCTGCTGATCAAGGACACGTCCATCAATGTGCCTTTCGAGTTCAGCCTGATCATCGATGGCGACACCGCCACGTTCGAAGGCCAGACCACGCTCTCCCGCAAGGCGCTGAACCTCGGCCAGCAATCCGACCCCGGCGCAGACTGGGTCGGCGATGAAGTGACCGTCACCGTCAAAGGCACCGCCACACGCCGGGAATAGATGCGGCGGCGGCTTCCGGCCGGGCGGGACGGGTGCTAAGCCGCGCGTCATGACTGCCATCGTGCCCATCCAGCCCGGAACGCTCAGCCTCGCCGCCATGCATCTTCGCGGCGGCGGCCTCGTCGCCATGCCGACCGAGACGGTCTACGGCCTCGCCTGCAATGCAGCGAATCCGGACGCCGTGGTGCGCCTCTACGAAGCCAAGGGACGTCCGCGCTTCAATCCGCTGATCGCGCATGTCGCCAATATGGAGATGGCGGAGCAGGAGGCTGTCTTCTCCGATCAGGCGCGGGAGATCGCCGCAGAGTTCTGGCCGGGGCCGCTGACCATGGTCCTGCCCGTCGCGCCGACCGGCACCGTCAGCGACATTGCCCGCGCCGGTCTCGACACGATTGCCCTGCGCATGCCGGCACATCCGGGCGCGCTCGCCCTGTTGCGCACATTCGGCCGTCCGCTGGTTGCCCCCTCCGCCAACCGCTCCGGCCATGTCAGCCCGACCACGGCGCAGCATGTGAAGGCGGATCTGGACGGGAAGGTGGACCTGATCCTCGACGGCGGCCCGTGCGAGCGCGGCATCGAGTCGACCATTGTCAGCTTCATTGGCGAGCGCCCTGTCCTGCTCCGCGCCGGTGCGCTGGAAACATCCGAACTGGAGGACGCCCTCGGCCAGAAGCTGGTGGTGCGCGAGGAAGCAGACGGCATCTCCGCCCCCGGACAGTTGAAAAGCCACTACGCCCCGAATGCCCGCGTGCGCCTGAATGCCGATGCGCCGGAACCGGGCGAAGGTTGGCTGGCCTTTGGTGAGACACCCTATTCCGGCCTGAACCTGTCCGAAGGCGGCGACCTGCGCGAAGCCGCGAAGAATTTGTTCGCCGCCCTGCGCACCCTCGACGCAGACCATGACCGCATCGCCGTCGCCCCCATCCCGAACGAAGGATTGGGCGAAGCCATCAATGACCGCCTCGCCCGCGCGGCACACCGGGATTAGGATCAGGCCATGCACCCTGCCCGCCGTTTCCACGAAACTGACCCGGCCACGTTGCGCCAGCGCATTCTGGACAATCCGTTCGCGCTGATCGTGGCGGTCAGCGACGGGCGCCCCCTGTCCGTGCACGCACCTGTTCTCCCTTCCGGGGAAGGGGCCCGCGTCTCCTTGCGCTTCCACCTCTCCGTCGCCAATCCGGTGGCGAAGGCCCTGATCGCGGGCAGCCCGGCCCTCGCCATCTTCACCGGTGCCCACGCCTATGTCTCCCCAGACTGGTATGGCATCGACGATCAGGTGCCGACCTGGAACTATGTTTCGGTCGAGGCCGAAGGCCCTGTGACCGCGCTGGACGCAGACGCCACGCGGCAGCTGATCGACGACCTTTCGGACCATTTCGAAGCCGACCTCGCACCGAAACCAATCTGGAAGACCGCCAAGATGACACCGGCCCGGCTGGAAGCGCTCTACCGTGGCCTTGTGGCCTTCGAACTGCGCCCTACGCGCCTTGAAGGCACGACCAAGCTGAACCAGGACAAACCGGCCAGCGCCCGGGCCGGTGTGATCGACGCGCTGGATGCGACGGAAAGCGGTGTCGCGCTCGCCGCGGAAATGCGTAAACTGGAGCCATGACCCGGATGCTGCCCCCTGACTTTCTCGCTGCCCTGAAAGACCTGCTCGGCCCGCAAGGCTGGTCTGAGGATCCGGACGTGCTGTCCGAACACGCCCAGGCCTGGCGCGGCGTCCTGAAGGGCGACACGCCCATCGTGGCAAAGCCTGCCAGTACGCAAGAAGCGGCCGCGCTGGTGAAGCTGTGCGCGCAGCATGGCGTGGCGATCTGCCCGCAGGGCGGCAATACGGGCCTTGTCGATGCGGGCGTGCCGCATGGCGAGATCTGCGTCTCCATGCGCCGCATGAACAAGGTGCGCAGCGTGGACGTGTTCAACAATTCCATGGTGGTGGAGGCGGGCGCTCCGCTGGTCACCGCGCAGGCTGCGGCGGACGAGGTGAACCGGCTGTTCCCGCTGTCGCTCGGCTCAGAAGGGACGGCCACGATTGGCGGGCTGATCTCCACCAATGCAGGCGGCGTTGCCGTGCTGCGCTATGGCATGATGCGTGACCTGATCCTCGGCCTGGAAGTCGTGCTGCCCTCCGGCGAGGTGTGGGACGGCCTGTCGGGCCTGCGCAAGAACAATACCGGTTATGACCTGAAGCACCTGTTTGCCGGGGCTGAAGGCACACTGGGCCTGATCACGGCGGCGACGCTGAAGATGTTCCCGAAAGTGCAACGAGCCACGGCCTGGGTAACGGTCGAATCCACGGCGGACGTTATCGCGCTTCTGGCGCATGTGCGCGAGATTGCCGGGGACACGGTCACCAGTTTCGAGATGATCCCGGCCAATGCTGTCGACATGGTGCTGGCCGATATTGAAGGCACGCGCGACCCGCTGCCGTCGAACCTCGCCTGGCGCGTGCTGATGGAAGTATCCTTCTCTGACGAGGCCATGGCCCGCAAGACGCTAGAAGCCGCGCTGGAAAGCGCCTTTGAAAAGGGCCTGATCCAGGACGCCGCGATTGCCGAAAGCCTCGGCCAGGCAAAGGCCATGTGGATGGTGCGCGAGACAATCCCGCTCTCGAAGCGCGCCTATGGCAATTCCCTGAACCAGGACATTTCCGTCCCGGTCAGCAAGATCCCGGCCTTCATGGACACCTGCAATGGCCGCGTGAAGGGAGTCCTGCCCACGGCGGACTTCGTCATCTTCGGCCATGTCGGCGACGGGAACCTGCATTACTCCGTGATCGAACCGCCTGAAAGAACGGGCCTGCGCGAGAACTTCGATGCCCTGACGCGCATCATCTATGACACGGTGATGGAGTTCGACGGCTCGATCTCTGCCGAGCATGGCGTCGGCCGCCTGAAGCGGGACGAACTGGCCAAGCTGCGCCCGCTGGCGGCGACGGAAACCATGCGCGCCATCAAGCGCGCCATCGACCCGCAAAACATCATGAACCCGAACAGGGTCGTCAGCGTGTAAGCACCTTTCCGGCGGCCCGCACGGCTGGCTCAAACCAGATGTTCACCGTGCGGTGCAGGCTGGAACGCGGGAAGTCTTCGCCGGAGCCCGTGATCGCATAGGCGATTTCCGCATCCAGTTCCGGCGCATGCCAGGCACCGGAATAGAGCCCGTAAGCCTCTCCATGATGCCCGACCAGCTTCACGCCCGGCACAGGCGAATCCGTAGCCGGATGGATCTGCGGCCCCTCGCCATAGACAGAGAAATAGCCGTCATCCGTATCGCCATTCTGTGTGACAGGATCATAAACCCAGGCAGGGCTGGACGCGACCGGATGCGCCGCAATCGTGCGCACAAGCGGGCAGAGTTCCTCCAGGCTGGCCCGCAGGCCGCCTTGCGGGCTGAACAGCGTGCCGTTCGTGCCGACGGCATAGTCTTCGAGGTCAAAGCCTTTCGCCTTCAGCACAGCCGGGCCAGTGCCTTCCAGAACTTCCGGCACATCGGTCTGCGCCTCCCATTCGCCGTCTATCTTCTGGCTGAGCGTAGCACCGACGCGGCGCTCGGCCTCCGGCACGCCGGACCAGTTGAAGCCTGCCGTCACGCCCAGCGGGCCGAGCGTGATCCGGTCTGCCAGCAGGTCAAAGCGCTCACCCACCTGACGCTCCAGCACCGTGGCGAGGATGCCCCAACCGAAATTGCAGTAAGTGAAAAAGCCGCCCGGCGGCCCCGGCAGCCACATGTCCGGCGTGAACAATTCCTCGATCCGGCCGGGCGCAGCCTGCCAGTAAACCTCCGGATCCTTCAGGCCGGACGTATGGCTCATCAGGTGGCGCAGCGGGATTTCCACATCCGGATAATCCGGATGGCGCAGCGTGTCGCCGAACCAGGTGGACAGTGGTGCGTCGAGGTCCAACTCGCCCCGTTCGGCAAGCCGGTGCGCCGTCAGTGCCGCGGCCAGCTTCGAGACGGACGCAACGCGCATCTTCGTGTCTGTCCGGAAGGGGTGGGGGCCGTTTGCGACACCGGCGCCATGGGCAAACACGGTCTTGCCGCCCTTGCGCACCACCAGCCCCGCCGCGGGCGCAAAGCCGTTCGCAACGATACTGTCGATCATTTCAGCCGGTGATGGGCCGTCATCTTCGCCCGGTTTCGCGCCGCGACCGCAGGCGCCCAGAACAGACAGGCCAAGGGCGATAAAACTACGACGGTCCATCAGCGGCGAAGCCTCAGCAATGTGTCATCAAGATCGGCAAGGCGCGGCACGCCCAGCAGGCCGAGGCCGCGCTCCACATCATCCTTCAGGATACGGATCGCCCGCTCAACGCCTGCCTCACCATCAGCCGCCAGGCCGTACAGATAGGCACGCCCGATCGCCACACTGGTTGCCCCGCGCGCGATCAGCTTCAGCACATGACTGCCCCGGCGCACACCGCCATCAGCGATAATCTCCACTTTCGGGTCCACCGCCGCACGCATCTCTGGCAGCAGGTCGATCACCGGCAAGGACGTGTCGATCTGGCGCCCGCCATGATTGGAGATCCAGACGGCGCTCGCGCCATGATCCACCGCGCGCACGGCGTCCTTGGTGGTGGCGACGCCCTTGATGGCGAACGGGCCGCCCCATTCATTGGCCATCCATTCGGCGTCCTTCCAGGTCATGGTGCGGTCGAACAGATCGTTGATCACGTTCATCACGCCGCGCCCGCCGGTATCGAGCCCTTCGAAATTCACCGGGCCGATTTTGGGCGAGGTCAGCATCTCCACCAGGTAGCCGGGCCGGGCCAGCGCCTGCGAGACGGTCTTGCTGTTCAGGCGCGGCGGCACGGTGAAGCGGTTGCGCGGATCCCTTTCCCGCGCCCCGGCGACAATCGTGTCGACCGTCAGGACGCAACCTGTGAACCCGGCTTCCTTCGCCCGGTCCAGCAGTTCCTTCACGATGCCCCGGTCTTTCCAGACATAGATCTGGATGATCTTCGGCACATCCGGCGCGGCGGCCGTGATGTCTTCCAGTTTCTGGCTGGCCAGCGTGGAGGCGGAATAGGCGATGCCGGCCTTCTGCGCCGCACGGGCCACGGCCAGTTCGCCTTCCTTCGGATGGAACAGGCGCGAAGCTGCCGTGGGCGAAATGAAGAATGGCAGCGGCGACTTCTGGCCGAACACGGTCGTCGTCGTGTCTATCCTGGAAATATCGACCAGCGAATTCCACTGCAGCTCATAGTCTGCATACCGATCGACCTGTCGCCGCAGCGTGATTTCGTCTTCCGCCCCGCCATCGATATAGTCGAACACCATGCGCGGCAGACGCGCCTTCGCCATGGTGCGCAGATCGTCGATATTGATCGCCCTGGATGCCCTGCTCATGCCCGAAACTGTAGTGCGCTTTGCAGGCGGCGGCAAATTAAAACGGGGCGCTTGCCACCCTCCGGCCAATCGCTAACCTGTGCGGACTAGGAGTCTCTTCCATGAAACGCATCACCGGCCTTGTCCCCGCCTTCGCCCTGTTTGGCCTCACCGCCTGCCATGCCCCGTTTGAGCCCATGGTCGGCGGGCACTGCACCTATGACACATCCATCGTGGAAGGCACGGTCGTCTATGTGGAAGAGAACGGTGCCCGCCTGAAAGGGGAGAATGAAGAGGATTTCTGGGTGCCGCTGGAATATCTCGGCACGCTTCCGGAAGTGGGCGACGAGCTGACACTGCAGCGCGAGCTGATCAGCGAAGGCACCTGCACGCCGGAAATCTACACCGTGATCAGCAAGACAGACGGCTAGGCGCCAAACGCCTTTGCGATCTCTCCATGCGAGGCGAATACGGCATGCGCCCCGGCGTCTGACAGGCGCCCGGCGAGCCCTGCATCGGCATGGCCGCCGCCGGTGAAGCCCCAGGCCGTCATCCCGGCGGCCCGGGCGGCCTTCACGCCGTTCACGCTGTCCTCGATCACGACGCAGGTTTCCGGGCGTACGCCAATACGGTCTGCCGCCAGCAGGAACAGGTCCGGCGCGGGCTTGCCATTGGCGACCAGGTCCGACGAATAAACATAAGGCGCGAAGGTTTCGTACAGGCCGGCCAGCTCCAGCTTGCGGACCAGCTTGTCCGCCTCCGATGAGGAGGCCACCGCGATCTGCCCCGGAAACGCGGCGACGACAGCCTGCACCCCGGCTATGGCCGTCAGCTCGGCCTCAAAACGCTTCCAGTGATTGGCATGCAGCGCCGTGCGGAAGTTATCCGGCAATGCCAGTCCGGCGGCCTGCGCATCGGCGGCGATGGCGTTGTGGAAGTCCCGGTTATGCAGGCCGACGAAACGCTGCACGAAAGCCTCGAAGGCATAGTCGAGCCCCCAGTCCGCCAGGATTTCCCGTTCGCACTGGATGGCGATGACTTCGGAATCGACCAGCACGCCGTCGCAATCGAAAATCAGGGCGTCAAATTCTGGCATGTGTCAGCGGCGCCCGAACAGCTTTTCGATGTCGGCGAGCTTCAGCTCGACATAGGTCGGGCGGCCATGATTGCACTGGCCGGAATGAGGGGTCGCCTCCATCTGGCGAAGCAGCGCGTTCATCTCCTCGCCATTGAGGCGCCGGCCGGAGCGGACGGACCCACGGCAGGCCATATTGCCCATGACTTCCTCGAACCGCTCCTTCAGGGCGAGCCCTGCATCATATTCGGCGAAGTCGTCTGCCAGGTCGCGGATCAGGCCCGCAGCATCCATTTCCCCGAAAAGGGCGGGGGTCGCCCGCACACAGACGGCACCGGCGCCGAAGGGCTCGATCTCCAACCCCAGCTCCGACAGCTCGTCCGCGCGTTCCACAACGCGGGCCGCCTCATCCTCGCTGAGTTCGACAATATCCGGGATCAGCAGCGCCTGGCGTTTCACGCCGCCTGCCGCCATCTGGCGCTTCATGTCCTCATAGACGAGGCGTTCGTGCGCGGCGTGCTGGTCGACGATGACAATACCGTCCCGCGTTTGCGTGACGATATAGGTTTCGTGCAGCTGCGCCCGCGCGACACCGAGCGGAAAGTCATCCGTGACCGGCCTTTCCGGCTCCATGCGCGCACTGGGCGCGACATCCGGTGCGTAGGCATCCGCCTCATAAGGCGTGGCAGGCTCCGCCCATCCGCCGGGCGGCGGGGCGGGCTCATAGGCAGACGGCGCCCGCACGGGCGAAATGCTGGTGGGATTGTAAGCGGGCCGGGAGGCAAACAGCGCCCCGGTCGGCGCACCTTCCGGACGCACCTTGCCCAGCGCGTAACCTGCCACCGTGGTCGAGGCCCGATGCCCGGCATCGGCCAGTGAGTGGCGCAGCGCGCCAATCATCAGACCACGAATATTCCCGGCATCGCGAAAGCGGACTTCCGTCTTTGCCGGGTGCACGTTCACGTCCACATATTCCGGGTCCAGTTCCACGAACAGGGCCGCCATCGGGTGACGGTCCCGCGCCAGGAAATCCTGATAAGCCGCGCGGATCACGCCGGTCAGCAGCCGGTCCTTCACCGGGCGTCCGTTGACGAACAGGTATTGCATCTG
Source organism: Hyphomonas sp. (assembly GCA_041398445.1). Taxonomy (GTDB): domain Bacteria; phylum Pseudomonadota; class Alphaproteobacteria; order Caulobacterales; family Hyphomonadaceae; genus Hyphomonas. The sequence goes on from JAWKUR010000018.1 coordinate 44,397, forward strand.
CGCATTGCCGCGGTTCAACGTCGGCAGGCCCGCAAACCCCTTCAGCGTCACGCCGTCACGCTCAGCCTCGATCGGCACGGCATTATCCCGGAACTCCCGCCCCATGATCGCGCCGAGACGGGCGAGGCGGCCCGCTTCGCCTTCCGCCTCCGCCGCATAGCGCAGCACGTTGCGGCCATTGCTTTCGAAGCTGAAGGAAACATGCGGATTGGCCATGGCCAGGCGCTTGACCACATCGGTCACCGCCATGGTTTCAGACCGTTCGCCCTTCATGAATTTGAGGCGCGCTGGCGTCGCATGGAAGAGGTCGCGCACTTCGATGCGCGTGCCAGTCTCGCCGCGCCCGGTAAAGGCAGCGGGCCGGGGGCCTTCGATGCGGCCCGCCTCGATGAAGACCTCCGCGGCCTCTTCGCCCGCCGCGCGGGAGGTGATCGTCATGCGGCTGACGGAGGCGATGGACGGCAGCGCCTCACCGCGAAAGCCCATCGTGTGAATGTTCAGGAGATCCACCCGGCCATCGGCGCCGGGTGTCAGCTTGGAAGTCGCGTGGCGATCCAACGCGAGCAGCAGATCGTCCGCGCTCATGCCACAGCCATCATCCTCGATGGTGATCCGCTTCAGGCCGCCCGCCTCGATTGCGACAGCGATACGCGTGGCGCCCGCGTCCAGCGCGTTCTCGGCCAGTTCCTTCACCGCGGCAGCCGGACGCTCCACCACTTCGCCCGCCGCGATACGGTTGACGACATCAGGCGGCAGCTTGCGGATCTGGGGACGGGGACGAACGGAATCAGCCATGCGCAAAGTCTAGCGTGTCACCCCGGTTTTGTCCCCCGGCAGAGGGCAGGCCCGCACCCTGCCCGGCCCTGCGGCAATACGACGGAAAGTGAATTAAAACAGGGCATTGCCATGATTTCATGGGGCCCCAAGCCCCTGTCACCCGCCCCCTTCACATGTTGTTTCACCTTGTTTTATAATGCTTTTCACCCCTGCCCGCAGGCCTGACAGGACGGTTTGCATTGTCTCGCAGGAACGATCAGTATGCAGGCTGGATCACAGTCTGGGGCCTTGTTTCTATGCGACTTTCTTTCGTTTCCGCTTCGCTTATCGTTCTTGCTGGCGCGACCACCGCCTGTGGCGGGTCTGGTGACAGTTCTGCACCGGCGGCACCGGCTGCCGAAACACCGGCAGCCACGCCGGAAGCCGCTCCGCCTCCGCCAGCGGCTGAAGCGCCAGCCCCGCCGCACCGGCGGCCGCCCCGGTTGAAGCTGCGGCAGAAGGCGAGGGATCATCCGAGTTCGCCAATCTTCCGGTTCCCTACAACACCGCCGACTATGCGCGCGGCCGGCGCTACTTCAAGCTCTGCCAGTCCTGCCACACGACGGCGGAAGGTGCTGGCCCCCTGGTGGGTCCGAACCTCTATGGCCTCTTCGGCCGCGAAGCCGGCTCCGCACCGGGCTTCCAGTATTCACAGGCCCTGCTGGATGCAGACTTCACCTGGACGCCTGACAAGGTGGACCACTGGCTGGAGAACCCGCAGACCTTCCTGAAAGGCAACCGGATGACCTTCGCCGGCGTCCGCAAGCCGGAAGACCGCACCGCCGTCATCGCCTATCTGATGACCGAAACGGGATACACGGGCGAGTAAGCCCACCCTCTGTTCAGCGGCGCACCGTTACGGCGAGCAGGATGGCCTGCTCGTCGAAGGCGCCGCCGAACTCCTCCCGGTATCCGACAGACACATCCGCAAGAGGGAAGTGGTAGCCGAGCTGGGTCTCTGTCTTGATCGACTCCGCTGACTGCCGGCCGGTTTCCAGCCAGACCTGCTCTGTCGTGAAGAAATTGCCGCCAAGGTCTGCCCCATAGCCGAACTCATACCGCTGACGGTCACACCCGCCTTCCTGATGGATCCAGGCGACATCGGCAAACAGGTAATAGTTGCGCCCCTTGTGTACGCCGCTTCGCCCGAGCGAGACACGCGCCTCACCGCCCAGCCCTTCACAGCCATAGACGCCCGCCAGCGTGGTGCCATGCAGCAAGGCGCCTTCGGCACCAATGGCCCAGCCCTTGCCGCCAGACCAGAGCTGGCGACGCGCTGACAGGCGGTAGGCATCGCTGCCTGACGTGCCGCCATCATAGCGCACAGCTTCGGCCTTGCCGGTCAGCATCCAGCCCCGGCCCAGTCCGTATTCGCCATAGAGATCACTGCGCCAGCCGTCCTCACCATCCAGCCTTTCGGCGGATACGTTTGCGCGGGCGTAGATATCGCCCTGCAGCTGCGACCAAGGCCCGGCTTCCGCATGACTGGCGGCAAGCAGCGCCGCGCCCAGATATATTCCCCTCAATCCCCGCATGAGAGAGAACTAGCGAGGATTGAGGGGAGCGCCCAGCAGACTCTCCTGAGGGTTGACGCGCTAGATATCCCAGGAGGCGTTCTGCAGGACAATGCGGTATCCGTCCGGGTCTTCGAACGTCACGCCCTTGTCGTCCCAATAGGGATTGAATGCGATGACGGGAAAGAAACCGCCCGCACGCAGGCGGCGGTAGACGGCATCGAAGCGGTTTCGCTGTGGCAGGTAAAAGACCAGGAGGTTGTCTTCCGTCGGCGCCCGGCCCGCGATGTGCCCGTGCGCGACGGTGAACTCGAGATGATACGGCGCTTCCGGATGGCCAAGCATAACGCCGTCGAAACCACCATGCCCGCGGAACTCGTAAAGCACCCGGAAGCCCAGCCCATCACGGTAGAAGGGCAGAAGCGCATCGAGATTGTCCGTCGGCCGCGCAATGCGGATCTTTGCCTCTTCGAGGGTCATGGAGAAGCTCCCTGTCATTCAGGGATACCTTGTCGGACCTCAACCAAGGTTTAGGTCAAGCGGCGATGTGCATTTCACGCAAACAAAAACCCCCGCACAAGGCGGGGGCTTTCTCCCAGGGTATTTACCGAACCACTCTTAGAGGCGGAAACGGATCTGGTCAGACCAGAAGCGCTCAAGGCGCGTGATGGTCTTGTTCAGCTGCGAGAGGTCGTCCGGACGGACGCTGGCCGTCGGCTCAAGCGCGCTGGCCTGTTTCTCGAACAGTTTGGCGACGCGGGCGCGGACTTTCAGGCCACGCTCGGTCAGGCGCAGCGTCACGGTGCGTTTGTCGTCTTCCGAACGCGTCTGGATCAGATAGCCGCCTTCCTGAAGCTTCTTGACGTTGTAGGACAGGCTGGTGCCGGCAAATGCGCCGCGGGCACGCAGAACCGAAGCCGGGGCTTCGCCTTCGCCAATTTCGTACAGCAGCAGGGCCTGCACGCCGGTCAGCGAACGCTCGCCGCCACGCTCCAGGTCATCCTTGACCACGTCATGAAGACGACGGTGCGCCTGTTCAAGAAGAGAGAGAGACTTCAGGAAAGACTCGCCCAAGCTCAGTTCTGCAGTTTCCTGCATTTCAGCAATCATCATTTCAACCACCACTCAACTTTTGTTGTAGTTTGAACAGAACTACACGAGCTATCCTAATAAACTGATAAGCATGTTGGTGTTGGGCAAGTCGTTCGTTAATATTCGACCGTTTTGATTAACCGTTACTTTTGCGAAACAAATTTACTTCTGATTCACGAATCCGCATGCGCGCGCAATTAGCGGTTACGTCAGGCGTTCCGGAAAGCTTCAGATAAAAGCGTCTGCAGAAGGGTCATACTTCGGGCTTGGCCCGTGCGCATTCGGCTCGGCACGGGAGTCGATCAGCATGAAGATGAAGATCACGAGCCATCCGATATAAGGCACCCAGGTGATCAGGTAGAGCCAGCCGGACAGGTCCTGATCATGCAGCCGCCTCACCGTCACGGCGATGGACGGTATGATCTGGTACAGGAACCAGAGCCCCGTCAGAAGCGGAATGAAATTCGGGTCGCCATAGTCACCCTCACCATACAGGGCGACACTCAGAATAACGTCCAGAATGAAGGTCACGAAATAGGTGAGCACGTTGAACAGCGTGTAGCCCCAGTATTCCTAGCGCCGGGCACGGCCGGTGAACTTGAAATAGTTCCGGGTGAGGCTGCGGATAAAATAGGTCCAGATGCCATCGCCGCGCACGGGCTGCGGCTTGCCATATGTGACCGCCAGGTTCGCGGCGGGGGCCGCCTGGCGGGGATAGGGCTGGTGGATCGGCGGCACTGAGGCTGCTGGCATCACAGGCGGCGCTGCAGGCTGGGGCGGCGACGGGGCCTGCGGGGGCGGGCCGAGGGCATAGATGTCCCGCGCCTCGTCGCCCAGGCTGATGAAGTCCACCTTCTGGCCGGGCGCGAGCGTGCTGTCCCCACGCACCTGCCCCTGTTCGAACTTGTAGCGCGCGCCATCGTCGCCGAGGATCAGCCCCGGCCCGTCTGCACCATCCGCCTTCAGGACCTGGCCGCGCATGCCACTCTCCTCAAATATTGCTTCAGGAAGACTATCGGAAATACTTGCAGGACTTGTCCAGTGCTTCCGTAGCCATTTAGCGGGCCATTTTCCGGGTCACTTACTTGGGTCATTCAGAAGGTCAGTTCGTCTTCGCCCAGCGGCTCGAAATACTTGTCGACCATGCTGGCAGGGACATCTTCGATCCGCGCAGGGGACCAGGCAGGGGCATTATCCTTGTCGATGATGACCGCGCGCACGCCTTCCTGGAAATCGTGGCTCTGCACTTTGCGCCAGCCAATCCGGTATTCCATCTGCATGTTCTCGCGGAAGGTCTTGCACTGGCGCCCTTCCCGCAGCTGCCGCAAGGCAACCTTGATTGTCTCCGGAGACTTCGACCGCAGCGTCTTCAGCTGGGCCAGCGCCCACTCGCCGCCATCGGCCTCCAGCGCGGCAAGGATCTCTTCTGCCGTGTCGAAGGCGAAGCAAGTATTGATCGTCTGCTTGTGCGCCTCGAAGCTACCTGCCGGAATGGCATGCGTCAGCGTGCGGAGAATCTCGTTCAGCATCTCCGCCGCGCCGACCGAGAAGTCTGCCGAGGCAATCTGCTTCATCAGGTTCGGCACCAGTTCGGATGGCAGGAAATGCGTCGCCACCCGCGCGGCCGCAACGTCCACGCCTTTCAGGCGGTCGCCGGTCAGCGCCAGCCAGGTGCCGAGTTCCCCTGCAAGACGCGGCAGGAACCAGCCGCCGCCGACATCCGGGAAGAGGCCAATGCCCGTCTCCGGCATGGCGAACAGGGTCCGCTCTGTCGCGATCCGGTGAGAGCCATGGACAGACAGGCCGACGCCGCCCCCCATGGTGACGCCATCCATGATGGCCAGAACGGGTTTCGGGAACTCGTCCAGCGCGACGTTCATCCTGTATTCGGTGGCGAAGAAGCCCCGCGCCTCACTCGCGTCGCCCGCGCCGCTCTCCGCCAGCATGCGGATGTCACCGCCGGCACAGAAGCCGCGCGTGCCCTCCTGATGGTCGATCAGCACCAGATCCACCGACGGATCCCCTGCCCAGCCCTGCAGCGCCGCCAGGATCGCCGCGCACATGGGCGTGTTAAGTGCATGCAGTGCCGACGGGCGCGTCAGCGTGATACGGCCGACGCCGCCTTCGACGCGGATGGAAACCTCTTCAGTCATCAAAACCCCTCACTTTACATGCGAATTTTACCGATAAACCGCGCGAGCTGTTAACCCGATTCTGACATGCCATTCTGGTTTCGCTCAGATGGGGAGTCTGACGAGTGTACGCGTTTGAGGTTGAGGCCCTCGACCGCAGGGATGTCCGGTGCCCGGTACAGGCCATCGGACGCGTGCGGATAGGTTGGGGCAAATGGGTAAGCTGTGAGATCCGGGACATCTCGCATGGCGGCGCACGCATCGCGGTGACCGAAGGCATGGAGCTGCCGGAGCACTTCATCCTTGTGTCGCCCCTGTTCGAAGGCAAACGCGTCTGCCAGCGCCGCTGGGAATGCGGCAGCGAGACCGGCGTCGAATTCCTGTAATCCGCCTGGGCGCGCGCCATCAGTTGAGGGCGCAACCGTCCAGTGTGATACGGTGCATGATGCGCCGGTGGCCGTGATAATCGTTCAGTGCCCAGTGCCAGGTTGACCGGTTATCCCAGAACGCGACCGAGCCCGGCTGCCACTGAAAGCGGTAGGCATTCCCCTTGTCCATCGCGTGCGCGAAGAGACGTGTCAGCAGCTCCTTCCCCGCTTCCTCGTCCATGCCCGCAATCCCGACGGTGAAGGCCGGGTTTACATAGAGTGCCTTCTTGCCGCTCAGCGGATGGGTGATCACCACCGGGTGGGTCACATCGGTCAGCACATCGGCAGCGGCTGCATTGCCGATCCGGTTCCCGCCCGCATCCGTGGTTTTGTAATAGGTGTTCTCGCCAGAGCCGAAGACATGTTTGGCGGAGTGAACAGCGCGCAGGTTTTCGATCTCTTTCTTGGTTGCCTGGTCCAGCGTTTCATAGGCGCGGTACATGGAGGCGAACATTGTGTCCCCACCGCTTTCCGGCAGAACGCGTGCGACAAGGATCGAACCCATGGCCGGTTCCTGGTCATAGGAGTGGTCCGTGTGCCAACCGCCGCCGATATTGTCCTTCTGCTCCTTCTCCTTCGCCACCATGGCGATCTGCGGATAGTCCGGATGCGCGGCAAAGAAGCGGTTCACATTGATCGGCGCCCAGCGCTCGGCAAAGGCGATGTGGTCGTCTTCCGTCAGGTCCTGATCGCGGAAGAAGATGACGCCATGATCGGCATAGGCTTGCCGGATGGCATCGAACTCCGCATCGGTCAGCTTGTTCAGGTCAACGCCGGTGATCTCCACACCGACGCCGGGCAAAGTCTCGATCTGCATGGTTTCCTCCCATATCCTCCGGTCTTTGCCGGATATGACAGGCACCTTACTGCCGTCCCGCCAAGGGGGAAACGGCTTCCCTTACGCAAACATAATCATACCGCTGACCCGATTACCGGCATCGCGCGTTCGATCAGGCGGGCCTGATCGACATCCTTCGAGACGTCGCCATAGAGCAGGCCATTACGGTCTGCGCTGAGACGCTGGGCACAGAAGGCCTCGAACACGAAGTCCGGTGCATAGGCGTGCAGGGCCGCCCCTTGCAGGGCCAGCGCCGCATCGCGGGCGAAGCCCCGGGCGGTGCCTTCGTGCAGATTTCCGGGGGTCAGATAATCGGCGAGGCGCGCGACATGCACGTCATAGGCGCGGTGACGGCCGAGCGGCCTCTTCAGCTCCGCCTGCACAGCTTCGAGGCTGTCCGGCTCCCGCGAGAGGGCGCGCAACACATCCAGCGCGATGACATTGCCGGAACCTTCCCAGATCGCGTTGAGCGGTGACTGGCGATAGAGGCGCGGCATCGGGCCTTCCTCCACATAGCCCGCCCCGCCATGGCATTCGAGCGCCTCATAGACAAAGCCCGGCTGGCGCTTGCACACCCAGTATTTGGCGAGCGGCGTGGCCAGCCGCATGAAGGCCGCTTCGCCTTCGTCCGTGGCCGCCCGGTCAAGGCTCGCCCCGACGCGCATGGCGATGGCGGTTGCCGCCTCGCTCTCGATCACAAGGTCTGCCAGCACCGCGCGCATGGCAGGCTGGTCGATCAGCGCCTTCTGGAAGGCCCGGCGCTGGGACGTAGCCAGTGCCTGCACCAGCTGCGCGGATGCCGCTGGTCGAGCCGAGAATGCAATCGTATCGGGTGTGTTGAACCATATCGATAATGGTGCTAATGCCCTGGCCTTCCTCGCCCAGCCGTTCGGCCCAGGCACCGTGATATTCAATCTCTGACGAGGCGTTGGACTTGTCGCCCATCTTGTCTCAGGCGCATGACATGAATGCCGTTGCGCGTGCCATCCGGTTTCCAGCGCGGCACGAGGAAACAGGTCAGCCCTTCATCCGTATACGCCAGTGTCAGGAAGGCATCGCTCATCGGGGCGGAGTAAACCATTTGTGGCCGGTGAGGATATAGCCGCCCTGCCCGTCCGGTACGGCGCGGGTCGTGCTGGCGCGCACATCGCTTGCTGCCCTGTTTCTCCGTCATCGCCATGCCGATGGTGACGCCGCGCTTGCGGTCCGCCGGAAGGAAGTTCGGATCATGCAGGAGGATGCCTGCACGCGTGGCACCCATTTCTCCGCGACCGGCGTCGACTGCAGCGCGGGCACGCAGGCAAGAAATATCGACATCGGGCAGGTCACGCCCGCATCGGCCTGGTTCATCAGGATCATGGCGCCATGCAGCACATGGCCCGCCTCGCCCGCATTCCAGGCAGAGGGCCAGAGCCCGCCGTCGAGGCCAAGCGATACGAGGTTGTGATAGGCCGGGTGGAATTCCACCGTCCAGCCGGTGGCCGAACTCGGTCGAAACTCTTCAGCTTCGGCAAATTCTCCCAGCCTGGCGCGACCAGTCCTGCGTCTCGAACGCACCGCAGCGTTTGCCGAACTCAGACAGCTTGCCTGCGTGCACGCCGCCGCCCGCCTTCTCCACCGCGCCTTCAGCGCCTTGTCGGATGCGAACAGGTCCACATCGCCAAAGGCTTTCGGCTGGCTGGAGACGGTGTGCGTCTCAAGCTCTGACTGGGGTGCGTAATAACAGGCATGGCGTGGCCCTCCGCCCGTGGTTCGTGGCCCATCATAGCGGGCCGCCCCCATCCCCGGAAGGGGCGGGGCGTCACATATTTATTGCGCCAGCACCAGATCATCGAACCAGCCTTCTTCGCCTGCACCGGCACCGATCGGGCTGCCGGGCGGCACCTCGACTTCAGTGACGACGGGCGCGATGGCTGGGGCCGGGCGCAGGTGCGCAGCGATCCGGCGTTGCGGTCTTCCGCGCCGCCACGTCCACCGGGCCAGACTTGCGCGGCGGCTTCAGCCGCTGGCTCAGCCCCTTCAGGAACGCATCGGCCCGCATGGACACGCCGGGCGCGGCCGCCGGATCATTGGCAAGACCAATCAGTGAAGACACAAAGCGCGCCTGCTGGCGGCGGCGGATCTCTCCTTGCCGGGCGGTCTGCGCAGGCGTGAAGACCTCCTCTGCCAGACGGGCCAGCACTTCTTCCAGTGTCAGGGCGGCCGGATCGCGGCGGCTGGTTTCCACAAGGCGTGCAGCCCGCGCCGGGTGCAGCAATGCGTCGACCGTCGTCTGCGTCGCGGTATCCGCGGCGGTGAGGAGATCGAACATCGGACCCGTGTCACCGGGGAAATATTCCGCCCCGCCCGTGCCATAGGAGAAGGCCGCAAGCGGCGGGTTCAGCTGGTTCAGAACCGTGTCCGGCAGGTCCAGCGAGGCCGGGTCCAGCGTGTCGATCAGGGCATCCAGTGCCGCCCGCTGGCGTGCCGGCGACACAGGGCTTGCCATGCCGCCGCCATCGCCCCGGCGGGAATAGTAGAACTCATACCCGCCGACAGACTTCGCTGCAGCAGCCACCTGATAGCGGTTATACAGATACACCGGCACCAGCGTCTGGCGCAGGCGGGCCGTATCCGCGCCCGGTTCGATCACGTCCAGACCGAAACGCTCTAGCGCTACCTTCCGCACACGCATCGTGTTGCGCAGCTCGGCCACGGCATCCTCGCCATTGTCCCATACGCTGCCATAGGGATGCGCCGTGCCGGTGCCGCGCGCTTCCGGATCGTCCACGAAGCGCAGCCCGTCGCCATAGGCAGCGCGCAGCAGCTTGTCGCCTTCGGCATCTTCATCCACGCCTTCCGGATATTGCGCGTAAAGCCAGGTCGCGGCGACCTTGTCCCACACGCCAATGCCCACATCATAGGCTTTCGAGAAATCGAGGTCCCCGCGCTCGTCCACCTTCACCCAAGGGGCCGGGTAGTCCATCACCGAAGCGCGGTCATTCGTGGAGGCCGCGAAATTGTGCGCAAAGCCCAGCGTGTGGCCCACTTCGTGCGCCGCAAGCTGGCGAATACGGGAAAGCGCGATCTGCACCGGATCGTCCGCCGCGCCCGTGCCTGTCTTCGAGGCGCCCGCCAGGCCCTCGAAGATCATCCGGTCCTGCCGCACGCGCTGGCTGCCAAGGATCACATTCGCCTTCAGCATCTCGCCCGTGCGCGGGTCATAGACGCCGCCGCCATAGGACCAGCCGCGCGTCTGCCGGTGCACCCACTGGATCACATTGTAGCGGATATCCAGCGGATGGGCGCCTTCGGGCAGGACTTCCACACGGTAGGAATCCGGGAAGCCCGCAGCCGCAAACGCATCCGCCCACCAGGACGCGCCCTCAACCAGCGCATCGCGGATTTCAGGCGGCGCACCGGAGTCGACATAGAAGACGATCGGCTCCTTCGCCGGGCTGTAGGCCGCTGCCGGGTCCTGCTTTTCCAGCCGGAAACGGCGGGCATAGGACTTGCGCACCTGCCCTTCGAGCGGTGCGGAAAAATCATAGTAGGGCACATCAATCGCCCCGCTGCGCACGTCGAAGGCGCGCGGCGTGTAGCCATCATCCGGCAGGCGCACCAGAGAGACATGCTGCACCAGCGTCACGGCGCGGCCATCGGCAGCCGTGGCCAGCACTTCGGCTTTCGGCTCGTCACTGGTCAGGGTGAGATAGGCGTCGAACTCGACATTGTCCGGAAAGGCCAGCGCGGCTTTGGCGTCCGGCATGGAGCGATCAGCCGCGAGCGAAAAGGCCCCGCCCTTCGGATTGCGCTTCAGCGCACCCTTCACGTCCAGCGCGTCGCGCGTGAGATAACCGGAAATATCCACCAGCAGCTCACCAGTATCGCTTTCCGCGATCACATCGCCGGACCAGAGGAAAGAGCTGGCGAAAGACTGGCGCACGGCCTTCTTCTCCAGCGGATTGTCCGCGCTGGCGACATAGACCCAGTTCTCCTGCTCCGCGATGAGCTTCTTGCCCACGCGGCGGAAAGCGATCAGCGAGCCGCCGTCGAACAGTCCCCTATCCAGGCCAATCGGATTGGACCCAAGACCGGCGGTAAGGCCCGTCGCCTGGATCGCACGGAGGGAGACGCCCTCTTCATCCGGCGCCGGGAATGCCGCCAGGATGCGCCCGCCCTTCACGTCTGCATAATAAGGCAGGAAGCCATCGGCGCGCGTCAGCCCGCTCGTCGCCTCGCCCCAGCTTTTCGGATCGTCAGCGGCGGCCGCCCCTGCCCAGACCAGTGCCAGAACCGAAAACAGGAAAGCCGCCAACCCGCGCATACTGAAACTCCATTCGCCCGCAACTGGCCGCACGGTGCAGCATAAGGGGAACGGGTTCAATTGGTTTTGCGGCAAAGTTACAGCGCATTGCAGGTCTGCGTGTGCCGCTGGATACCGATCTGGCTGACCTTGCCGGTGTCATTGCCGACTTCGAAATACATGTCGCCATAGTCGTAGACGGTGATGTCCCCGCGCGTGACGACGCATTTCGGTTTGCCATAGGCGCCGCGTGCAAAGATCTGTTCACTGCCTTTGGCAACGCCGGCGGGCGTGCGGAAGCGGGCATCCCGCACGATGATCCAGTAGACCTTGTCGTCGGCGCCGACCGTCAGGCCATCATAATTGTAGCTGGTGGAGCCCGTGCCCTCGATGGGGATCGTCTTGTAGGGCGTTCCCTTCAGGGCGAACAGTTCGGCCAGCGACATGCCCAGTTTGACATTGCCGACCCGTTCGCCGGGGATGATCGTGTCGTCGTTCAGATTGGGCGGCGCGCTGGCGCACGCACCGAAGGCCAGGAATGTTGCGATTGCGAGAGTGGCGCGGACAACCGTCATGACGGATCCCTCATGGCTTGTGTGGACGCTGCACCGACGGTCACGTCAGCGCATCCCCAGCCACAATGAGGAAACTACGGCAAAAACAGCGCCCTGCGCCACTCAGGCAGGACACAATTTTTTGTAATGTTCAGCGTGACTTCCGGAACGTTCCTCGACAGCGGGCCGCCAGCCCGCCCCGCGCCCTAGTCCTTCAGCATGTCCCGGCTGATGATGACGCGCATGATCTCGTTCGTGCCTTCGAGGATCTGGTGCACTCTCAGGTCACGGACGATGCGTTCCACGCCATAATCGGCGAGATAGCCATAGCCGCCATGGATCTGCAGCGCATCGTTCGCCACCTTGAAGGCGGTGTCCGTCACGAACCGTTTCGCCATCGCGCACCAGCGGGTCGCGGCCGGGTCTTTCCGGTCGAGGCGCCCGGCAGCTTCATACAGCATAACGCGGGCGGCCTGCAGTTCGGTCTCCATATCCGCCAGCTTGAACTGCGTGGCCTGGAAGTCCGCAATCGCCTTGCCGAACTGGGAGCGCTCCTTCGCATAGGCCAGCGCCTTGTCGAGCGCCAGCTGAGCGCCGCCGAGTGCCGCCGCCGCAATGTTCAGCCGTCCGCCATCAAGGCCCGCCATCGCGAACTTGAAGCCGTGGCCTTCCTCGCCCACACGGTTCGCCACCGGAACGCGCACGCCATCCAGCAGCACCTGCCGCGTCGGCTGGCTCTTCCAGCCCATCTTCCGCTCGTTCGCACCGAAGCTGAGGCCGGGCGTGTCCTTCGGGATAATGAAGGTGGAAACGCCTTTCGCGCCATCTTCGGATGTACGCGCCATCAGCACGTAAACGTCGGACGTTCCCGCGCCAGAGATGAATTGTTTCGATCCGGTAATGACATAGTCGTCGCCTTCGCGCACCGCCTTTGTCTTGAGGCTCGCCGCGTCGGAGCCGGAGCCCGGCTCGGTCAGGCAGTAGGAGGCGATCAGCTCCATGGAGGTCAGCTTCGGCAGCCATTCCTGACGCTGCGCGTCACTGCCGAACGTGTCGATCATCCAGCTCGCCATGTTGTGGATGGAAATGAAGGCCGCCGTCGAGACGTCGCCATAGGCCAGCTGTTCAAAGATCAGCACGGCATCCGTGCGGGTCAGGCCCGCGCCGCCCACGTCTTCTTTCACATAGATGCTGGCGAATCCCAGTTCCGCCGCGCTGCGGATCACGTCCACAGGAAAGTGGCTTGTCTGGTCCCATTCCTCGGAATGCGGCAGCAATTCCTCTTCCGCGAACTTCCGCGCCATATCGCGTATCATCAATTGTTCGTCGGAAAACAACGCACTCATGGGTTTCGCCTCACAGCTATCTCAAGTAATGAAACCGGCATTCCCTTTTGTTACCGGTATTGTCAATGCAGCAGACCCGATCAGACCATGTCATTTCCCTGGCCCGGCCAGAGGATATTGACGCGCTGATCACGGTCGACCTTGCGGCCGGCCAGCTGTTCGCGCCGACGGGCCTGTTGTCGGAAGAGGCATTGCGCGATCACGTTCCCGAAACCGTTTACCGGCAGGCCATCGAGGCAAAGGATGTGCTGAAAGCCAGCACGCGGCATGGCGCGCCTGTCGGCTTCGCCCTGATCTCCCACCGCGGCGGTACGCTGTATCTCGACCAGATCAGCGTGCACCCTCAGCATGGCCGCCGGGGCATCGGGGCAGACCTGTTGCGCCAGGTGTTTCTCGTGGCGAAACAGCGGCGCCTGAAACTGGTCACGCTTTCCACTTTCCGGGAAATTCCGTGGAATGCGCCCTTCTACCGTAAAATGGGATTCCGCGAGATTCCCCGCAAGGACATGGCAGACTGGATGCTGGACCTTGAACGCATTCAGGCCGAGAGCCTGGACGTTTCGCAGCGCTGTTTCATGGTGCGTAAAATTGGCTGGTTGTAAGCGCCGGTTTTTAGGCGCAGGTGAGGCGTCATGACAAAGTTTCCCCAATCCTTTCCGAACACCCGCATGCGGCGCCTGCGCCAGACGCCCTGGGTCCGCTCCCTCGTCGCAGAAAACACGCTGACCCCGGCCGATCTGGTCTGGGCCGTGTTCGTCCATGATGGCGAAGGCCGCGTGCCGGTGGGCAGCCTGCCGGGCATCGACCGCCTCAGCGTGAAGGAAGCCGCCCTGACGGCGAAGCGCGCCGAAAGCCTCGGCATTCCGGCCATCGCGCTGTTCCCCTATATCGGCCCGGAAGGGAAGGATGATGAAGGCACCGGCTCAGCCGATCCGGACGGGCTCGTGCCCCGCGCCCTGCGCGCCATGAAGGATGCCGCCCCCGGCGTCGGCCTGATCACCGATGTCGCGCTCGACGCCTACACGTCCCACGGTCATGACGGCCTGCTCGACCCGGATGGCACCATCCCGAACGATGCGACGGTGGAGCGCCTGATCCGGCAGGCCCTCGCCCATGCGAAGGCCGGCGCAGATGTCGTCGCCCCGTCGGACATGATGGACGGCCGCATCGGTGCCATCCGCGAAGCCTTCGACGAGGAAGGCTTCACCAACATGATGATCCTCGCCTATGCCGCGAAATATGCGTCCGGCTTTTACGGCCCGTATCGCGATGCCATCGGCTCGGCAAAGTCGCTGCAGGGTGACAAGAAAACCTACCAGCAGGACCCGGCCAATTCCGAGGAAGCCCTGCGCGAAGTCGCGCTGGACCTCGCCGAGGGCGCCGACATGGTGATGGTGAAACCGGGTCTTCCGTATCTGGACATTGTGCACCGCGTCTCAAGCACATTCGGCGTGCCGACGCTCGCCTACCAGGTCTCCGGCGAATACGCCCAGATCATGGCCGCCGCCCAGAACGGCTGGATCGACGGCGACCGCGTGATCATGGAATCCCTGATGTGCTTCAAACGCGCCGGCGCGAGCGGGATCATCACGTACTTCGCGGAGAAAGCGGCGGAAGCGTTGGGATAAGGACTTCCGCCTCTGGCGAAGCCCTCCCCAGCCTTCACACCTCACGCACTTCCGCAGGTGCCGCCTTCTGGCGGAACAGCAGGATCAGCGCGGTGATTGCGCCGCCGAGCACCAGCGTCGCCCAGACGCGGCTGAGCTCAAGCCCGCCCTGCGCGTAGGGCTTGTCCAGGAAGTCTCCGACGACCGCCCCAAGGGGCCGTGTCAGGATGAAGGCCGCCCAGAACAGCGCCACCCGGTCAATCGACGTGCGGAACCAGGCCAGTGCGATCAGCGCCAGCAGCGAACCGAAAATGACGGCTGAGCCCAGATAGCCGAGCGGGCCATCCGCGATCCAGTCTCCCAGCGCCGTACCGAGCGTCTGTGAAAACGTGATCGTCAGCCAGTAGAAGACCTCCGCCCTCGGTTCGTGCACCGAGCTGACCGATACAGTACCCAGCACCTGACGCCAGACCAGCAACGACCCCAGAACGGCCGCCAGCAAGACCAGCGCGCCCCCCGGATAGCCGATGCCCATCGACCGCGTGGCAAAATCGGCCATGGTCGTGCCGGCCGTGGTGGAGGCGATTATGGTCGCCCAGTAGAGCCATGCGTTGAAGCGGCTCGCGCGAATTTGCGCATACACAAGAACCGCCAGGATTAGGCCGAACAGCCCCGTGCCGATCAGATAGCCGCTCTGCCAGAATGACGTCGGCGCGTTGGCCGTTGTCTCGCCCAGCCACGACATCGAGACGCTGTCGCCCGCCGTCTCACCGAACGTGGTCGCCAGGATCTTGATGATCCAGAACCCGAGGGTGATGGCGGGGACTTTGGTCAGTGTATTCTTGCCGGTCTCGGTCATGCCGTGGCTCCCTTGGTTGATCGACATCAGGAGTCGCAGCTAGATCCCGCCAGCGCGAAAGCCCATAAGCAGGCGCTCAAAGCGGTCCAATTAAGCGGATGTCCTATGAAAAACCCTCATCAAGACGGCGCCCGCCGCGCGAGACGGCTTCCTGAATGGTCGCTTTTGCTTCCCATAGGGCTGATGACGCTGCAGGTCGTGGCGGCTGCCTTCTTTGTTGCCGATGGGATCGAAGACTGGATGATCGCAAGCGCTGACGGGCTGAAGCTCGAACTGGCGATGGAATGCGTCATCGCTCTCGCCTTGTTCACGGGGGTCATCCTCAGTTCCCGCAATATCGTCCGTCTGAGCAGGGATTTGCGCCGGAAGGAACAGGCACTGGCCAGAGCCCATGGCGCGTTCGCCGAGCATGTTGACCTGCGCTTCAAGGAATGGGGGCTGACCAGAGGCGAAGAAGAAGTCGCGCTCTTCGCCCTCAAGGGATGCGACGTCGCTGAGATTGCCCGGCTACGCGGCGCGGCCGCCGGAACGATCCGGTCACAACTGAGCCAGATCTACGCCAAGGCGGGCGTCAGCAGCCAGGCCATGCTGGTCTCTGTGTTCATCGATGACCTGCTCGACAAGCCGCCTGTCTCCGCAAGCGCAGGGGCTGGCTCCTGACCTTGGCAGACCTTACTCAGCCAACCGCTGGAAATTCATGAGCAGGATCTGAAGTGTCAGGTCCCGCGCGCGCCCCTCAGGCTTGCCGATCAGTTTGCCGAGTGACGGGCCGAACAGGCCGACGCCGAGCGCCAGCGTAACGCTGAGCAGGATCATGTCTTCGGCGACATCCTCGGGCACGCCCGTATTCGCGATCTTCTTCTGCGCCACATCCCGCACAGCCTCGCGCACGACGGTCAGGCGGCTCGTCTCGTCCGTCAGTTCCAGCCAGGCGGCGAGCCGTGCCGCGCCCGGCGTTTCCAGCGCATCGAACAGCGTCTTCAGCCCCGTGGCACGCGCCTCAGCCGGGGCATCGGCCGGGATTTCGATAGCCATGATATTGTCGACCAGATGGCCGATCATCTGCTCCATCAGGGCGGTGTGAACGGCGCTGATCGAGCCGAAATGGTGCAGCACGGTGGCATTGGCGACGCCCGCCGCCTTTGCCACATCGGCCAGCCGCAGGGATTGCGGCCCCTGTTCCACCAGCAGCTGCTCTGCCGCCGCCAGGATATTGGCGCGCGATTCCTCCGGCGTGCGGCGGATTCTGGGTGTGTCGTTACTCTTTATTGACATTTTTGTCAGTAGCGTTATTTATCAGCATGAGACTGTTATCCAGACATTTCCTCAAGGCACCAAGCACAATGACGACCAAGCGCACTCCCGAAGATGTAACGATTCTGCCGCGTGACCTCCATTTCGATATGGCCGCCGCGGACAATGGCCCCTGGCTGGACGGCGATCCGGTCGCCACAGCCGTCTTCAATGCCATGTCGCTGACCTTCCCGGATGGCGAGCGCATGTTCATCGACGCGGTGAAAGCCTACCGCAACGAAGTGGACGGCAAGCTGGCGCAGGACGTGAAGGACTTCATCCGCCAGGAAGCCATTCACTCGCGCGAGCATCACCTGCTGAACAACAAGATCGACCGCGCAAAATACCCGGTCGATGCCATCGAGGCGCGCATCCGCGAGAAGGTGAAGATGGCCTATGACGGCGGCCGCTTCCGTATGCTGATGGCCACGATCTGCCTTGAGCACTTCACCGCCATGATGGCGGAACTGCTGGTCGATATCGAGACCGATTACGGCAAGCTGTTCAGCAAGACGGACCCGGCACTGGAGCGCCTGTGGCGCTGGCACGCCATGGAAGAGACCGAGCACAAGGCCGTCGCCTATGACGTCTTCCTGGAAGCCACGAAAGACTGGTCGCCGCTGAAGCGCTACTACCGGCGCTCGCTGGCCATGCTGATCATCACCAGTAATTTCACCAAGAATATCGCGGGTTACTCCGCCCAGCTGCTGGTGGCAGACGGCTATACGCAGGAAGAGGCCGACCGCGCCGTGAAAGCCTTCCTGTGGAAGAAGCCGTCCCTGTTCGGCAAGGGCTGGAAGACGTGGCTCTCCTGGTTCAAGCCGGGCTTCCACCCATGGGACCACGACAACCGCGAGGAAATGCTGAGCTGGAAGGAAGAGTTCAGCACAGTCCCGGCGGAATAGTTAGCAATCGGCGCGAAGCGGCGAAAAAGGTTAGGATAAACGCAATCCCCTGATGCGCATGTGTCTCTCGTGGCCGCGGGGGATATCCGAATGATCTACGACCCTGACTTCGATGCGAATGCCGAAGGCGCGCACGAGACGGTGCTTGCGGCAATCGCGGAATGGCTGAGCAGCCAGCCGCAGGATGTCTGGCTGATGTTCGTGAAGTGCATGAACTATGATTTCATGACGGAAGTCGTGAAATCCGTCATGCTGGACAATCCGGATTGCGATCTCGCCATCGTCGCCTGGTTCTTCTGGAACCTCGATCCGGCATATGGGGTGGAGAGCCGCGAAGACTGGACCTCCGGTTCAGACCTCATCCGCTTGATCCTCGGCAATCTGGACCGCGGCTATTATCAGACCTCGGAGCTTGGTTTCAACCGGCTGGAGGTGATCTTCGAAGTCCAGTCCCTGGCGACCGCGCTTGAGACCCGGGCGAAGAAGGGACTTGCGCCTATTACCGGCTTTCCACGACGCTTGCTGGGGCCGTTCCCCGGCCGTACGCCGGACGGCAGCCATGTGCCCGCGGAGCAACTCAGCCGCTTCAACGCCGTGATCGAAAAATTCTGTGGCGGCCTGTTGGAGCCGTCAAATCGCGCCTGGCAGGAAGCCTTCGAGAGCAATCACTGGATTCGCCACTACCTGCGCCTGCCATCCGTAGCTGCGGCGTCAGATCCGGCGCTTTACGGCATGGATCTCAGTGAACATATCGCCGCCATCTATGGCTCGCGCACCGCCTTCGACAAGGCCCGCAGGCAACTGGCAAATGACCTGCCGTATCTGGGACGAAGGAAGCCGCGCTCACTCTTCAGCCAGTTGCGCTGGCAGACGCGTAGCGCCCGCGGGAACAGGCAATATTACGACGGCGTCTGACAGACCCGTAACCTTCCCTGCCTCGCCGCTTCAGGCACTGTTCATGTGCCCGGCCCCATCCAATTCCTGACACGATCCGCGTTTAGGCCTTTCCGCCTGAACGTGGACCAGATCAGGAGCTTCCGATGATCCGCACGCTTTGCCTCGGCGCTGCTGCCGCTCTTTTGGCTGCCACCCCGGCACTGGCTGAAAACCGGGCCGTAGAGGTGGGAAACTGCATGATCCGGCATGCGACGGAAGATGACGTCGCCCAGATGAAACAGCTGATGCTGCTGGCCTTGCAGGAAAAGAAAAGCGAAGCCACCACAGTGATGGGTGGCCTGATGCTGAATGCGGGCCTCACCGCCACGGGAGAATGCGGTGTCCGCTATACTGAGATCGGAAGCCCCATGTTCGAATACGCCGTTCGCATGTACGGCGAACACCTCGGCACGATCGTCATGGAACGCTCACTGCAATTCATGGACCTGCCGATGGAATAAGGCCCGCCGGCAATGCCAGCGGGCCTGAAAGCGAACCTGCACCTCAGGCGGTGGGTTTGATCTCAATCAGTTCGATGGCGAAGGTCAGGTCCTGACCGGCCAGCGGGTGGTTCGCATCCAGCGTGATCGTGGCTTCGTTCGCGTCCACGACGACCACCGGGATCACCTGTCCGGTCTGCGACTGCATCTGCAGGCGGGTGCCGATTTCGGTCGGGATCTCGGCCGGAATTTCCGCGCGCGGCACTTCCTGGCGCATGTTCGGATTGACCGGGCCATAGGCCTGGTCGCACGGCACATTGACCGTTTTCTTGTCACCGACGCTCATGCCCGGCAGGGCCACGTCGAGGCCCGGAATGATCTGGCCGGAGCCGACCTGGAAGGCCAGCGGGTCACGGCCCTCGGAGCTGTCGAAGGTCGTGCCGTCGTTCAGCGTGCCTTTATAGTGAATGCTGACGGTGTCGCCGTTTTTGACCTGCGTCATGATAAATCCAATCTTTTCGGGGTGTGGGTCGTCAAAGGCCGCGTCGCTCTCGCGGGTGCTTTGGGGGTCTCACCCGCCAACCTAGAAGCTCAGGCCCGGTTGTAAACCCGCGCAGGCCGTCTGCTTACAGCGGCTTGCGCATATGAATCACCGTATTCCGCTCGCCATTGGCGCCGGTATGGTGCTCGGTGAAAAAGGGCTCATAGCCGCGCGCCTCATAGAGAGGCCGCCCCGGCACAGTGGAGCCAAGCTCGATCGTGGAGAACCCGGCCTCACGCGCGGCGCCTTCGCCCAGTTCCAGCAGCATCGTGCCAAGGCCCTTCCGCGTCCAGTCCGGATGGGTATACATCGCGCGGATGCGGGCGGCGTCCTTTGCCGGATCGGACAGGCTGTCATCCCGGCCGGGGGAGTGGTCCCCGCCATACAGCGTGCGCCGCTTGCCCCAGCCGCCACAGGCGACCATGACCGTTTCTCCGTCCACATCGGTCTCGATCACGAAATAGGTGCGGTCCGCGATCAGGCTGCGGTCCACGCCCATCGTCTCCTGTGCAGCCCTGATCTCCGGCTCGGTGAGGAAGGCGCGCATGTTCACGGCGATGGAAGCCCGCATCAGTTCCGTGATGGCGGGGATATCGTCTTCGGTCGCAATCCGGGAGCGGAACGGTGTCGGGTCAGGCATTGGGGTCCTAAGCGTTTCTAGCGGGGCCTATCCGATCGACACTTTCGCGCCGAGATCAAGATAAAGGATCAGCGCCACTGATACGATCAGCACGACGCCCGACAAGAGCGCATTCAGCAGAACGGCCCGGTCGGCATTCTTCTGCTCGATCCAGGAGCGCGGCCGGATGCGCCGCAGGCGGAAAACGATCAGGGCCGACAGGATCAGCGCCGCCACGTTCAGCGCCAGCAACAGTGCCGCCCGCAGGGCCAGCGCCATTTCCCCGGCCCCGAGGAACAGGCCAATTGCCGCGCCCGGCGGCAGCAAAGCCGCGGCGACCATCACGCCCACCAGGGTCGATGCCTGGGTACGCGTCAGCGACAGGGCCGCCGCTCCGCCCGCTGCCATGGCCAGTGCCAGCCCGTCGAGGCGCACTTCGGCGCGTGACATCAGCTCCCGGCTCTGCAGGTCAATCGGCAGGATGAAGGATAGCAACAGCGAGCAGAGAAAGGCCGTGCCGATCCCCGCCGCCAGTGTCACCGACGCCCGCTTCAGCAAGTCGAAGTCACCCAGCGCAGCGCCCATGGAAAAGCCGAGCACCGGCCCCAGCAGCGGCGCGATCACCATGGCGCCGATCACCGCCGCCACCCCATCGGAATTCAGGCCGATCGCCGCCACGATGGTGGACAGGACGACCATGACGAAGAAGTTCCGGTCCAGCCGCGCACCGCTGGCCACATCGGAATAGATTTCCTCCCGCGTTGCCTGGACGGCATCGGTCTTCTTGCCTTCCTTCGGCTCTTCCAGCTTGGGCGCCGTGGCCTCGATCGGCAGGATGACGATGCGCCAGTCCTTGCTGCCCTCAAGGGCGGTCTGGACATTGTCCATCAGCGTCTGTTCAGCACCTTCGCGCACGAAGACCGAAAGCAGTTTTCGCGCCTTCTGCTCGGTGTCGAGCACGTAATAGTCCACAGGCTCCGATGCCTTGACGGCACGCAGAACCACGTCGAACCGTTCGTCCGCCTTCAGATGGATGTCCAGCCGCCGCACTGTTCCCGGCTCAGCGCTTCAGGCGGGCCAGAAGGCTGGACGTATCCCAGCGATTGCCGCCCATAGCCTGAACATCGGCATAGAACTGGTCCACCAGCGCCGTAACCGGCAGGCTGGCGCCATTGTCGCGCGCCGCCTCCAGCGTGATGCGCAGGTCCTTGCGCATCCAGTCGACGGCAAAACCATGCGTGTAGTGATCTTCCGTCATGGTCTTCCAGCGGTTTTCCATCTGCCAGCTCTGGGCTGCGCCGCCGCTGATCGCCTCGATCACGGTGGCGACATCCAGGCCGGCCTTCTCCGCAAAGTGAATGCCTTCCGCCAGGCCCTGCACGACCCCGGCGATGCAGATCTGGTTGACCGACTTGGCCAGCTGTCCGGACCCGGCACAGCCGATATGGGTCATCCGCTTGCCATAAGCCGCCATGACCGGCTGGGCCTGTTCAAAGGTCGGATCGTCGCCGCCGCACATGATGGTGAGGGCGCCATTGCGCGCGCCAGCCTCGCCGCCGCTGATCGGCGCATCCAGGAAGTGCGCGCCCTTCGCCTTGCAGCGGGCATAGAGATCGCGGGCCAGGTCAGCCGAGGCCGTCGTGTGGTCCACTACGACCATTCCGGCGGCCACGCTCGGCTCCAGCGCGGTGAAGACTTCGGCCACATCCGGATCGTCGCCCAGGCACATCAGGACATATTCCGCGCCGAAGGCTGCGGCGGCCGGGTCTTTCGCGACCTCGCCCTTGTGCTGTGTGGCCCAGTTTTCGGCTTTCGAATGGGTCCGGTTCCAGACGACCACTTCGTGGCCCTTGGCGGCGAGATGGCCCGCCATGTGGAATCCCATCACTCCAAGCCCGAGAAATGCGGTGCGTGCCATGTCGAATCTCCTGTTGCACCTGTTCCAGATAGATCGAATTTCATCGAAATCCCACCGTCCAACGTGACCTGACCTTCACCAAGGCCTGCTAAACACAGCAGACCACTCAGAAGGAGAGGGTCCGAGCGAGCAGATGGCTTACGCCACTTACTCTTCACGAGGCACGGGCAGAGTGCCCGTTGCGCCCGCCCGAAAGGCGGGAACCTGGAAGATGGCCTATGCCGACTTCCTGACCGCGCTCATGGCTTTTTTCCTGCTGATGTGGCTCGTCGCCGGTGTTTCGCCGGAAGAACGTACCGGCATCGCCGACTGGTTCCACAACCGCACACCCGATGCTTCCGCCACCGGCGCCGCCGTGCAATCCGGCCCCTCCGCTGCCGACCGCGTGTTCAGCGCCCTCAGTGAAAACCCGGCCCTTCTGGCTGCCGGGTCCAGCGTCGTGCTGACGAAAGAAGCAGACGGCGTGCGCATTGACCTGGTGGATACGGCAGACCGTCCGCTGTTCGACCGGGCCGACGGCCGCTTCACCGAAGCGGGCCTTACCCTCGCTCATGATGCCGCCATGGCGCTCAATGGAACGGACAGTACACTCGTCCTCGAAGGCCACACCGATGCCTTCCCCAGCCAGACGCCCGGCTACTCCAACTGGGAACTCTCCTCCGACCGCGCCAACGAGGCCCGCCGGGTGTTCGAGGCAGCCGGGATCGCGCCGGAACGTATCCGCGGCGTGACCGGCCTGGCTGACACGCGTCCATTGGTCCCCGCCCAGCCCCACTTGCCCGTTAACCGGCGGGTCAGCATACTGGTCCAAGTAGAGGGCTGATGCTTCTCCGGTTTCCGGGGGCCATGCCAGTAATATCCCGGAGCCCTGATGCTCGCTGAATTCCTGTCCCACTGGCCCATGTGGGCAAGCCTGGCTGTGGTGTGCGCCGCGATCGGCTTCTACATGATCGACCGCTGGTCGATGGAGCTGGTCTCGGTCTGCGTGATCGCGGCCCTGCTTGTCCTGTTCACCCTGCCGGGGGCGCATGGCGAAGACGGCACCCCGATCAGCGCGCAGGACCTGCTCTCCGGTTTCGGCAATCCGGCCCTGATCACCATCATGGCGCTGCTGGTCGTCGGCCAGGGCCTGTTCCAGACCGGCGCACTGGAAGGCCCGACCAAGGCGCTGCTGTCCGGCTATGACCGGCGCCCGCGCCTCACCCTGTTACTCGCCTTCCTGGCCGTGTTCGTCATCAGCGCCTTCGTCAACAATACGCCGATCGTGATCATGTTCCTGCCGGTGATGAGCGCCATTGCCCACCGCATGAAGTCCCCCGCGTCGAAACTGATGATGCCGCTCAGCTTCATGTCGATCTTCGCCGGCATGACCACGCTGATCGGTACCTCGACCAACCTGCTGGCCGCCGAGGCTTTTGACCGGATCGAGGGCCGCCAGCTCGGCTTCTTCGACCAGACGCCCATGGGCCTGATCCTCGCCGCAGCGGGCATGATCTACCTTCTGATCTTCTCGCGCTTCCTGCTGCCGGTCCGCGAAGGGCTGACCGAGGACATCGCGCCAACCTCCTCGAAACAGTTCCTCGCCCAGATCGAAGTCACCCCCGGCCACTTCCTGGAAGGCAAGAAGCCCGTCGCCGGCATGTTCATGGACCTGCCGGACATGACCGTGCGCATGATCCAGCGCGGCGAACGCGCCTTCCTGCCGCCCTATGAAGACATCACGCTGCGCCCCGGAGACCTGGTCATCGTTGCCGCCACGCGCGCCGCCATCCAGAACGTGCTGGCCCGCCAGCCGGACTTCCTGCAGCAGGTCTGGCAATCGGCGGGCGGAGACATGGACGAAAGCGGCCGCCCGCGCCGCCTGTCGCTGACCGAGGCCGTCGTCGCGCCCGGCTCGCGCATGGTGGGCCGGACGGTCGAGATGCTGGGCTTCCGCCGCCTCACCCGCGCCGTCACCCTCGGCATCCAGCGCCGCAGCCGCATGATCCGCACCCGCCTTGGCGAGATCCGCCTTGAGTCGGGCGACACGCTGCTGCTCTGCGGCCCGCCGGATGCCTTCCTGGAACTGCGCCAGAGCCGCGACCTGATCCTGCTGGAATGGTCGCAGACAGAAATCCCGCTGACCACCAAGGCCGTCGCCGCGCGCGTCATCGCGCTGGCCATCGTCGTGTCGGCCGCCTCCGGTTTGCTGTCGATCCTGCACGCCTCCGTGCTGGGCGCGGTGGCCATGTTGGTGACGGGCTGCCTGAATTACAGGCAGGCCAGCCGCTCGCTCGATCTTCGCATCTTTCTTGTCATCGGCGCCGCGCTCGCCATGGGCATGGCGCTGGAGAAGACCGGCGCGGCCTCCGCCATCGCGCATACGGTCGTGAACCTCGCCTCGCCCTTTGGCACGCTGGCCGTCCTGTCGGCCCTGTTCCTGGCCGTGGCACTGCTGACGAACCTGCTGTCGAACGCTGCAACGGCCATTCTTTTCTCGCCGATTGCGCTGTCCGCCGCCGCCGAATTGCACGTCTCGGACCCGCTGCCCTTCCTGCTGGCGGTCATCTATGGTGCCAATTGCAGTTTCGCGACGCCGATCGCCTATCAGACGAACATGCTGGTCATGGGGCCCGGCCACTACCGTTTCGGGGACTTTGTCCGCTTCGGGGGGCCGCTTGTTTTCGTGCTTTGGTGCGTGTTTACGCTCTTCGCCTCTTGGCGGTTTGGCCTGTAGGTGTAGTGTCTGACCCATGAAATTTACGGACTCGAAGATCCTGCCCCCCGGTCTGGAGCGTTCGTTGCGTTTTTACGTAACGAATCCGAGCCCTTGTCCGTATCTTCCGGGGCGGCGCGAGCGCAAGGCGTTCACCAATCTCTCGATCACCGAATCGGATCTCGTCCACAACCTGCTCAGCCAGTCGGGCTTCCGGCGCAGCCAGACCATCGCCTACCGGCCGGCCTGCCCGCGCTGTAATGCCTGCCGCAGCGTGCGGGTGCCGACGCGGGATTTCGTCCTCTCGCGCAATGACCGGCGTGCCTTGCAGCGCAATGCGGATCTCGTCCGCCGCAAGGTCGCGGCAGAGCCGACACGCGAGCAATACGCCCTGCTGAAGGCCTATGTGACGACCCGCCACGAAGGCGGCGGCATGTCGGACATGAGCTACCGGGACTATTCCGCCATGGTCGGTGGCAGCCCGGTGCAGAGCCATATCTACGAATACCGCGACGGACCGGACGAAGACGCACCCCTCGTCGCCTGTTCGATCACCGATGTGCTGCGTGACGGCTATTCGATGGTCTACACATTCTTTGACCCCGAACTGGAGAGCCGCGGGCTCGGCCATTTCATGATCCTGGATCATATCCGGCATGCGCAGGACGAAGGCCTGCCGCACGTCTATCTGGGCTACTGGGTCAAGGGCAGCCCGAAAATGGATTACAAGCGCCGTTACAAACCGCTCGAAGTGCTCGACGGAGACCGATGGAGGCTGCTCCGCGACGACGAATAGGTCCGTGAAGAGACCGGGTCCGGGGCACCCTTGAGGGGTAATGGGGAAGGAAACGCATGATCAACAGACGTAACCTCGTTGGCGCGGGTGTGCTCGGCCTTGGCGGCGCCGCAGCCGCTTTTGCGAACCCCAGCTCCACACCGCTCGCCGGTGCCCCGGCGATCAGCCGCAACCGGCGCAAGCTGAACATGGTCACCACCTGGCCGAAGGGCCTGCCCGGCCTTGGCGAAGCGGCCGAGCGCGTGGCCCGCCGCATCATGGCCGAGACGGACAATGTCATCGAGGTGAAGGTCTTCGCCGCGGGCGAACTGGTGCCGGCCTTCGAATGTTTCGACGCCGTCGCGAATGGGTCTGCCGACATGTATCACGGCGCCGAATATTACTGGACAGCCAAATCCCCCGCCTATCCGTTCTTCACCGCCGTGCCCTTCGGCATGACGGCGCAGGAAATCATGGGCTGGATCGACTTTGGCGGCGGTCAGGAACTCTGGGACGAACTGTCCGGAGAGTTTGGGGTGAAATGCTTCCAGGCGGCGAACTCCGGCCACCAGATGGGCGGCTGGTTCCGCAAGGAGATCAACAGCCTCGACGATCTTGTCGGCCTCAAGATGCGCATTCCCGGCCAGGGCGGCGAAGTGCTGCGTGCGCTTGGCGGCTCGTCCATCGCCATTCCGGGCGGGGAGATCTATCAGGCGCTGCAGACCGGCGCGATCGACGCCACCGAATGGGTCGGTCCGTGGAATGACTATTATCTCGGCTTCTACCGTGAGGCGCCCTATTATTACGGCCCCGGCTTCCATGAGCCGGGCTCCAGCCTCGCCGTCGGCATCAACCGCCGCGTCTGGGACAATTTCTCCCCCGGTGAACAGGCCGTCGTGAAGGCCGCCTGCGAAAGCGTGAACCACACATCGCTGGGTGAGTTCACCTATCAGAACGCCGTCCACCTGGACCTGCTGACCCGCGAGCATGGCGTGCAGCTGCGCAGCTTCCCGCCGGAAGTCGTCACGGCCATGGCCGAAGCAGCGTGGGACGTGCGCGCCGCCTCCGGCAAGGACGGTATCGAGAAGCGCATTTATGAGAGCTTCGAGACATCGCTGAAGCTGATGCGCGGCTGGTCGACCATTTCGGACGGCGCGTATTACGCCGCCCGCGACGCAAACAAATAGCCGGTCAGCCTGCCATGGATCCGGCCTTTTTCCTTCACCTCGGCACAATCCTGAAATGGGTGGGCATCGCGCTCCTGCCCGTTTTCCTGCTGCCGCTCGTCACCCTCATCCTGCCGGGCCTCGTGGAGAAGCTCGCCAGACGCATCAGCGCCGTGATCGACATGGCCAGCGGCTTTGCCCTCGGCGGGGCAATCGCCTGTGCGCTGGCGCTGGTCCTCTTCCAGCTGTCCGTGGTCGTACTGAGATACACTTATGGCATCAGCTTCACATGGCTGAATGAGCTGGTGATCTACGCCTTCGCTTCCATGTTCATGCTGGGGGCCGCCGCCACGCTGCGCGATGACGGCCATGTCCGCGTCGACATCCTGCGCCCGCGCTTCGGCGCCGATGGCCGCAACTGGATCGAACTGGCGGGCATCTATTTCTTCCTCTTCCCCATCTGCATCCGCATCCTCAGCACGGGCGAGCAGGGCCTGGCCCGCGCCTGGTCGCTGTTCGAGGGTTCAACCGAGTCCGATGGCCTGCCTTTCCTCTACCTGTTCAAGACGCTGGTGCCGGCCTTTGCCGTGCTGATGCTGGCGCAGGGCCTGTCGGAAGCGCTGAAGGCCGCCCTCCGCCTCACCGGCAAGCTGGAGAACGAAGCCCCCGCCACCTCCACGACGGAGAGCGCCCATGGAGCTTGAGTTCATCCTTGCCCTGCTCATGTTCGCCAGCGCCATCGGCGCGCTGCTCATGGGCTATCCCGTCGCGCTCACCCTGGGCGGCACGGCGCTTATCTTCGCCCTGATCGGCATCGGCCTCGGCGTCTTCCCGGAACCGCTGCTGCGCTCCCTGCCCAGCCGCATCCAGGGCGGCTCGATCATGCAGAACACGACGCTGATCGCCGTGCCCCTGTTCGTGCTGATGGGCGTGATCCTCGAACGCTCCCGCGTGGCCGAAGACCTGCTGCACATCGCCAGCCGCATGCTGGGCAAGCTGAATGGCGGCCTTGGCTATGCCGTGGTCCTCGTTGGCGCACTGCTGGCCGCCTCCACCGGCATTGTCGGCGCGACGGTCATCACCATGTCGCTGATCGCGCTGCCTTCCATGCTGAAGCAGGGCTACGACCCGCGCCTCGCCTCGGGCACCATTGCCGCCTCCGGCACGCTCGGCCAGATCATCCCGCCGTCCATCGTGCTGATCCTGCTGGCTGATGCGGTCTCCAACGCAGCCAGCCAGGCCAGCCTTTCCAGCGGCGGCAAATCCCTCGTCGTTTCGGTGGGAGACCTCTTCGCCGGCGCGCTGATCCCCGGCCTCATGCTGGTCGGTCTCTATCTCGGCTGGATCGCCTTCAACGCCATCACCCAGCCAAAGCGCTGCCCGGCCGTTAGCGTAGCTGACGACACCGCGCCGCTCAGCTTCAAGGAAGTCGCCTTCGGCTTCGGCGCACCGCTGGCCCTGATCTTCGCCGTGCTGGGCGCCATTCTTGGCGGCATCGCCCCGCCGACAGAGGCCGCCGCCATCGGCGCGGCGGGCGCCATGCTGCTGGCCGGCCTGCGCCTTGCCCGCGAAGCCGGCAGCCGCCTCACCCCGGTCATCATGGCGGGCCTTGTCAGCCTCGTCATCGTCCTCATCGTGCGCAACACGATGGACCTGCGCCTCGGCGTCGAACACATGAGCGCCGCCAGTCAGGCCGGCGTGATCATCACCGCGCTCGCCAGCCTCATATTCTTCGCTGCCATCGGTGCGGGCCTGCTTGTGCTGCGCCGCATGGGCCAGCTGATGCCTGCCCTGAAAAGCGCGACGCACATTACCAGCATGGTGTTCCTCATCCTGATCGGCGCCTCGCTGTTCAGCCTCGTCTTCCGCGGCTTTGGCGGCGACGACATCGTGAAGGACATCCTGCACGCCATGCCCGGCGGCAAATGGGGCGCGCTGGTGATGACCATGCTCGTCATGTTCGTGCTGGGCTTCTTTCTCGACTTCATCGAGATCGTGTTCGTGGTCGTGCCGCTGGTCGCCCCGCCGCTGATCCTGCTGGGCTTTGACCCTGTGTGGCTGGCCATCCTGATGGCGCTGAACCTGCAGACCAGCTTCCTCACGCCGCCCTTCGGCTTTGCCCTGTTCTACCTGCGCGGCGCGGCGCCCCCGGAAGTCAGCACGCTGCAGATCTGGCGCGGCGCGGTGCCGTTCATCGGTCTCCAGCTCGCCCTGATCCTGCTGGTTGCCGCCCTGCCCGAACTCGCCACCTGGCTCCCCTCCCTCGTTGCCAAATAAAACCTGAAAAGCTATTTCTCCCATGGGACAAGACATCGATCCGTTCCGCGCGATCTCGATTTCCAAACGCGCTTATGAACTGAAGGAACAAGGCCGCCGCATCCTGCACATGGAGTTCGGCCAGCCCTCCACCAGCGCCCCGAAAGCCGCCATCGCGCGCAGCCATGAAGTGCTGGACACAGACCCAATGGGCTACTGGGAAAGCCAGCCGCTGAAAGCGCGCATCTGCCAGCACTATAAAGACATGTACGGCGTGGACCTGACGCCCGGCCGCCTCGCCATCACCTGCGGCGCCTCGCCTGCGCTGGTTCTGGCCCTCGCGACCGCCTTCTCACCGGGCGACCGCATCGCCTTCGCCCGCCCCGGTTATGTCGCCTACCGCAACACGGTCCGTGCCCTGAATTTCGAGGCGGTCGAAATCCCCTGCGGCGAGGACACGCGCTACCAGCTCTCCGCCGCCGCGCTCGACGCGCTCGATCCCGCGCCCGCAGGCGTCATCATCGCCAGCCCCGCCAACCCGACTGGCACCATTATCCCGGCATCCGAACTCGCCGCCATCGCGGACGTTGCGAAGGTCAAAGGCATCCGCATCATCTCGGACGAGATCTATCACGGCCTCACCTACGGCCCGGAAATCCACTCCATGCTGGAATATGCGCCGGACGCCTACATCGTGAACTCTTTCTCGAAATACTTCTCCATGGCGCCCTGGCGGCTCGGCTGGCTGGTCTCCCCGCCGGACATGGCCCGCCGCACCGGCGCCTATATCGGCAACCTCTTCCTCACCGCCCCGTCGCTGTCGCAACATGCCGGCCTTGTCGCCATGGACCAGCGCGAGGAACTGAACGGCCATGTCGAAGTCTACCGCCGCAACCGCGAACTGATGCTGGAAGCGCTGCCAAAGCTCGGCCTTGAAAAGATCGCGCCGCCCGATGGCGCCTTCTATATCTATGCGGACGTTTCGCGCTTCACCGATGACAGCCTCGCTTTCTGCCTGAAGCTTCTGGAAGACACGGGCGTCGCCACCGCCCCGGGCGTCGACTTCGACCCCGTGGACGGCAGCCATTTCATGCGCTTCTCCTTCGCCCTCTCGACACCCGAGATCGAGGAAGCCCTGGAACGCCTGGTGCCCTGGTTCGGAAACCTGTAGTCCGGCATAGTCCGCTATAGTCATGGATAGTCATGCAAGGTCATGGCGTGGCCGCCTGTGGTCACGCCGCGATCATGCTTTGACGTCGCTCAGCACGCACCCCCTCCGACCGCTTCGCGGCCACCTCCCCCGCAAGCGGTGGAGGATGAGGTCCGGTGCGTGAGCCAGGCAA
>JAWKUR010000019.1:0-74723 GCA_041398445.1 Hyphomonas sp.
GGGACTTCGCGCACGCCTGAGGTTTCCGAAACGATGAACCGCCTCAATATCGCGATCGTTGGTGTCTGCCTCGCTGTTGGCGCGGCGGGCTATCTGATGGTTGGCAAACCCGGCATGCCGGATGACCCGATGGCGAAACGGCAGGCAGGGCTGGCTGAAAAGATCGCCAACGCCCCGCAAACGCTGACCCCGGCAGAAACGCTGTCCCGCCTCGAACTGGCGACGCAGCAAAACCCCAAGGATCCGCAGCCGCATTTCTTCATTGGCGAAATGCTGCGCGCCGAGGGGCGCCCGGAAGATGCCGCGCGAGCCTATCAGTCCGCCCTGCGCCGGGATGAGAATTTTGTGCCCGCGCTGACGGCGCTGGCCGATACGATTGTGGCCCTGTCCGGCGGCGGGGTCAGCCCGCAGGCGACCCGGCTCTATGCCCGCGCCTATGAGCTGGACGAGACGCAGGTGCGCGCCGGCATGTGGGCCGCCATGGGTGCCGCGCAGGCGGGCGACCAGGAAAAGGCCGAACAGGCCATGCGCTATATCTACAATCACCTTGCCGAAGACGATCCGCGCCGTGATCGCTTCCGCGCCATGATCGATGCCATCGGGCAGGGAGATGAGGCCGCGCCCGCACCGGAAGCCGTGCCGGAAGAGGCACCGGCAGAGTAAGCGCCCTTGCTCAAAAGGCAGCGACGTCAGGCCGTATCAGACCGGCCTGCACCCTGTCGCCTGTGCCAGACATGTAGATCGTGTTTCAGTTGCGCAATCTTGCCGGGTGTCTAAGGTCTGGCGTAACGAAAATAACGAGGGGGGCGACTGTGGTTTTGCTGGTCAACCAGAAATGTGGGGCGTGCAAGAAAAGCTTCACCGGAGGTTATGTCCAGGTCTACTCAGGTATCGGACCGCCCTTTGTCACCTGCGAGCGATGCGGCGCTGTGAACAACAATTCTGGTTCCGTGTCCGAATGGTCGCTTCGGTCGACATTGGAAAAAGGCATATTCCTGTTCGAGCATGTCTTTTCGATAATCGTCCGCTGCGTTCTGTGGATGCTTCCCATAACTGTGTTGCTTGCCACGTTGGACATCTTTGAGTCCCACGAAACGGATGGGCCATTCATTCTGACCTTGGTCGCCGTCTTTCTATGTCTCGTATCCTTCGGACTGCTCCGGTTTTTCATGCGCCTGAAAAGAGCGATACAGTCTTCGAACGCTCGCATGCAGGACGCTGATTATGTGGCCGAACTTGTCCGCCTTGGGCTGGCTTGAGGAAATTGAAGGTTCATACGGATACGGAAAGATGCTTGTGCGTGACTGTCTTCAGTCCCGCCCGATGATCTCCCTGACCTTGTCCAGCGGCAGGGCCTCCACGCGGCGGGGGGATTGGGTCGAGACATCGAACCCGTCGACCGTTTCCGCCATGAAGAGGGAATTGTAGATCGCTTCTTCCGTCGCCTCGATCGTGGCCTGGAAAAGCGGTGACATCTCGTCATTCCCGGTTCTGGCCGCGTCCGGGTCTGTCTGGCGATACGTTGAGAAGGCGATGACATAGTCGCCCGAGCCGTTGGTCATGGACGCACCCGTTCTGGCGAGCCCGGCGATGGCGCGCTTCGAAAGGCGCTCAAGGTTGCGGGAGGAGAGCGGCGCGTCTGTTGCCACGACAATCATGATCGACCCGTCTGCCTTGTCGGAGGCGACCTCGTCCTTCAGGTAATACTGTCCCAGCCGCTCGCCGACCGGTGCGCCGTCCACCTGCAGGATGCCGCCGAAATTGCTCTGCACAAGCACGCCGATCGTGTAGCCGCCGAGCTTTGCCGGGAGTTTCCTTGAGCTGGAGCCGATGCCGCCCTTCCAGCCGAAGGCAATAGTGCCGGTTCCGGCCCCGACTGCGCCTTCCTGGACCGGGCCGGTGGTGGCGGTGTTGATGGCTTCCTGGATCATCTCCGGCGTCAGCACGCGCTTGCGGATATTGTTCAGCCCGCTGTCATTGGTTTCCCCGGCAATGGCATTCACGGAGCGGACGCGCTCATTCCCCGGCTGGGCCAGCGTCCAGTCGATGATCGCGGACATGGCCCGGTCGACGGACAGGGTATTCGTCAGACGATGGGAGTCTCGATCTCCCCCAGCTCGGCAATCTGCGAAATGCCTGCCAGCTTGCCATATCCGCTGCCGACAAAGACGGCAGCCGGGACGGGGTCCTGATAGAGATTGCCGTCATGCGGCAGGATCGCGGTCGCGCCGGTGCGGATGTCGTCGCCCTCGATGAGTGTGTAATGGCCCACGCGCACGCCTTCGACATCGGTGATGTCGTTCTCCGCCAGTCGCCAGCACGCCGGGCGCAATCCCGAGTTCCCGGGCGCGAACACGTTCGGATGATGTCTGTGCTGCATCGGTAGCACTGCCCCCTGGACAAGAAGAAACATGAAAAGCGCCGATAGCGGCCGGGGCCCGGTCAAAAAGCTCACTGAAGTCTCCATCCGCTCACAGGCGCGGGCAGGCCGGGCCGGTTGATCTGTGCGTTCAGAGGAACAGGTGGCGGATTCTTTGACAAGAGCGAGCCCCGCCGGAGGGCGCGTCTCAGGCCTCCGTGCGCATATCTTCCGCGTGCCAGCGCTGGGCGAGTTCATTGAGGCCGAGCAGCACGTCTTTCAGTTCCTCGCCCCGAGGGGTGAGGGAATAGGTGACAGCAGGCGGCACGGTGGGCTTGTAGTCCCGGTGGATCAGGCCCGCGCCTTCCAGCATGCGCAGGCGTTCGGTCAGAACCTTGGAGGAGATGCCGGGCATGCTGGCCTTCAACTCGCCAAAGCGCTGCGGCCCTTGCGAGCGCAGCAGCCACAGGATGTAGGTCGTCCATGGTCCCATCAGCAGCTTCAGGAGGGAATCCATCGGGCAGGCCGAATGCTCGTGCGAGGTCGCGTCTTTCTTTCCGGTCATTTGGCACCTGTCGGCTGCAAAAACTTTGTCTCTGCTCTTTAGTTACTATTTGGAACCTACTTTTTCAAGGGAAGTAAGTGTCCATATGAGCGTCGCCGGGCACGACAAGGCGCCCGAACGAGACACTTAGCGGAGTAGGAAACATGACAAAGATCGCAATCGTGTATTTCAGCGGCTACGGCCACACCCAGAAACAGGCGGAAGCCGTGTTCGCCGGCGCAGATTCTGTCGACGGCGCCGAAGCGAAACTCTTCCGGATCAATGAAGACGGCGACCTTGGCGAGGGCGAATTCGAAGCGCTGGCCGGTTATGACGCCATCATCTATGGCAGCCCGACCTATATGGGCTGCCCGGCCTGGCAGTTCAAAAAGTTCGCCGATGCTACGTCCAAGCCCTGGTTCACGCAGGCATGGAAAGACAAGATTGCCGGTGGCTTCACCAACTCTGCCTCGGTGAACGGCGACAAGAAGTCGACGCTCGACTATTTCCTCACCCTGTCGCAACAGCACGGCCAGATCTGGGTCGGCACGGGCCTCCTGCCATCCAATACCAAGGCCCACGGCCCGGATGATGTGAACTGGACGGCAGGTTTCAGCGGTGCGCTGGCGATTTCCCCGGCCGACGCCTCGCCTGAAGAAGCCCCGCGCAAGGGCGACCTTGAGACGGCCCGTCTCTATGGCGTGCGGGTGGCTGAAGCAGCCAAACGCTGGGCGCAATAAGCGATCGGAGCGGGCGGCAGGTGCGATGCATCTGCCGCACTCCCCATTCCGCGCGGGCCGCACTATAAGATCGGCATGCGCGCACGCACTCGACGACTCTATACGTTTGGCATTGCCGCCGTGCTGCTTCTGGCTGCGGCAGGCCTCGCTTTTGTGGCCTTGCGCCAGAACGCCAATCTTTTCTACACGCCCCGGACGCTGGCCGAGAAGGGCCTGCCCAAGGAAGGGCGTGAGGTGAAGGTCGGCGGCTGGGTGGAGCCGGGATCGCTGACCTATTCGGCAGACGGCGCCACCATGCTGTTCACCGTGATCGACAACAGCGATGCCGACATCAAGGTGTCCTTCACCGGCATCGCACCGGACCTGTTCCGTGAGGGGCAGGGCGTGGTGGCGATTGGCGAATTTGGTGCCGGCAATGTCTTCACGGCCCGCCAGATCCTCGCCAAGCATGACGAGAACTACCAGCCGCGCGAGCTGCGCCCCGAGGCGGCCGGCGGATGATCGAAGCCGGACATTTCGCGGCCTTTCTGGCGCTGGGCGCTGCGCTGGCGCAGACCATCTTCGGCCTGAAGGGAGACCGGCGCTGGGCCGGCATGGCGGCTATCGCAGGCTTCGGCCTGATGGCCTTTTCCTTCCTGACGCTGGTACATGCCTTTGCCGTGTCGGACTTTTCGCTGGCGCTGGTGGCGAACCATTCCCACACGCTGAAGCCGATGCTCTACAAGATCGCCGGGACATGGGGGAACCATGAAGGCTCCATGGCGCTCTGGGCGCTGGTGACGCTGGCCTTCGGTGCGGCTGCGGCAGCCCTGATGAAAACCGGGCGGGAAACCTTCGAAGCGCGCGCCCTCGGCGTGCAGGGCCTGCTGACCCTCGGCGCGATGGGCTATCTCCTGTTTGCGTCCTCTCCTTATCTGCGGCTCGATCCGGCCCCGTTCCAGGGGGCAGGTCTGAACCCGCTCCTGCAGGACCCCGCACTCTCCTTCCACCCGCCGATGCTGTATCTTGGCTATGTCGGCTATTCCTTTGTCTTCGCCCTTGCGGCCGCAGGCATGATGGAAGGACGCATCGACCGGGTCTGGGCAAAGGAAGCGCGGCGCTGGTCGCTGGCCGCTTTCGTGCCGCTCACCTTCGGCATCGCGCTCGGCTCCTACTGGGCCTATTACGAGCTTGGCTGGGGCGGCTGGTGGTTCTGGGATCCGGTGGAGAATGCCTCCCTGATGCCATGGCTGATCGGGGCAGCGCTGCTGCATTCCGTCATCGTCACCGAGAAGCGCGAGAACTTTGCCGCGTGGACGGCCCTGCTGGCCGTTATCGCCTTCCTGTTCTCGATCATGGGCGCCTTCCTTGTCCGCTCCGGCGTGCTGACATCCGTGCATGCCTTCGCGGTCGATCCGAAGCGCGGGACCATTCTTCTGTTCGGGCTGGTGGTTTATGGCGCGCTGGCGCTTGGCCTGTTCGCCTGGCGCGGGCCGAGCCTGAAGGGCGCAAAGCCCTGGCTGGTCGGCAGCCGGGAAGGCGCGCTGATGGCCAACAATGTCGTGCTGGTCGTGGCGGCGCTGACCGTTCTGCTGGGCACGCTGTTCCCGCTGATGGCCGAGGCAGCGGGGCGTACCATGTCCGTAGGCGAACCATATTTCCGGCTGACCTTTGTGCCGATCCTGGCCGTCCTGCTGATCCTCCTGCCGGTGGCGCAAAGCTGGGCCTGGGGCAAGGCAGACCTGAAACAATGGACCCGCTGGGCGATTGCCGGTGCGGCGCTGGTGGCAGTGTTTGCCGTGCTCGGCGTGGGCGTCTTGCACATTTCCCTTGGCGCAGCCTTCGGCCTCGCACTCGGTGTCTGGCTGATCAGCGGCTCCCTGTGGGAGCTGAAGCGCCGGGCCGTTACACTGAAGCGCGTCTTCCGCCTGTCGCCTCGGATCTGGGGCATGACGCTGGCGCATATCGGTATCGGCGTCTTCATCATTGGCGCCGTGGTTGAGACCACAGCGCGTTACGAAACGACTGTGGCGCTGGCTGAAGGCGGCGCTGGCCGCGCGGCTGGCTGGACGCTGACACTTGAAGATGTCAGCTCCATCGAAGGGCCGAACTGGTATGCCGACAAGGCCGTCCTGACCGCTACAAAAGGCGGCGTGAAGACCGTGCTGGAACCGATGAAGCGCTATTACCCCGCAGCGCGCATGCCGACGACCGAGACCGCGATCTTCAAGACCGGGACGGGCGACCTCTATGCCGCGCTGGGCGAGCAACGCGTCGTCGATGGTCAGGCGCGCTGGGTGTTCCGCGTCTACTTCAATCCGCTGATTGATTTCGTATACTTCGGTGTGCTCCTGATCGGCCTTGGCGGCCTGCTCAGCATGGTGAAGGTGAAACGATGAAAGCGTTGCTGCTGTCTCTCGTGATCGCACTTGCGGCGGATGTTCCACTGGACGATCCGGCGGAAGAGGCGCGTGCCCAGGCCCTGATGCGGGAGCTGCGCTGCGTCGCCTGCGAGAATGAGCCGGTATCCCAGTCTGCGGCCCCGATTGCCGAAGACATGCGGACCCGCATTCGCGAGATGGTCGGAGAAGGCTCCAGCGATCAGCAGGTGCGTGACTGGTTTGAGAGCCGGTATGGAGAGTTCGTCCTGTTCCGTCCGAAAGGGCGGGGCATCAGCGGAACGATTCTCTGGCTCGGCCCCTTCCTGCTGCTCGCGATCGGGGCGTCGATCGGTTTCCTCACGGCCCGGCGCAAACGGGCAGATGAAAGCCAGATCGAGTCGGAAGACGTCTGATCCTGCCGTCTGAAACAGCCTGATCGCGAAAATGTGACTCGCGGGGTTTGCCGGCGCCGACCCCCGCGGGAATAGCCGTCAGGCTGGGTGGGGACAATGCTTGACGTCTGAATGGGACTTCGCAGGCCACCATGGCAGTTGGTGGGGATCGCGAAGTGGCGAAGGACGCCGGTAGGCCCGGGGATCGGGCCCTTTCAGCGCCGGCAACTTGTCCAGGGTGCGGGCGCGACAACGCAACAGCCTGTCTGGCATGCAGTTAATCAAGCGCACAAATCAGCCCCTATTTGATCTGTATTCAATAGGAGTATGTATTGCACCCCACTCTATTACAAGGGGTTTTTGAACTTTTTGATTCCATTGGTATGAATACTCGCGGCCTTAAAGCAGAGGGTGTTGAAGCGGGCTAAATGGTTGTTGAGACTGGCTAACAGGTGGGTGCCTGCTGGGAGGTCTTGCGCTCCCTGAGCTGGGCAATCCGGCAAAAATCATGGGGCTGGAAGCGCTGGGATGGCCATGGAGCGGTCAATTTCATCCAGCGGGGCCTGATCACCTGATTCCATTCGACTTACTGACATTTAATGACCACATTACCACGCGTATGATTATGTAACGTTCGTCCGGACAAACGGCGATTTTTCAGCGAGTTGGAGAGAGAAATCATGAAACTTGGCATTTCTCGGCAGGCATTGGTTGCAGCGCTTTTCGGGGCGGCAGCGATCGGGTCCTTGTCGATCGCGCCTCAGATTCTCAGCCCTGAGGCTGGCGCTCAGCCAATTGCGATCCAGCCGCCTGCGGGCGCGCCGATGAGCTTTGCCGACCTGATCGAGCGTGTCGAACCGGCCGTGGTCAGCGTGAACGTTGTCTCCGAGCGCAAGGTCAATGACCTTGGCGACATGCAGCAATTCTTCGAACAGTTCCGCGGCCTTCCGGGGCTGGACGATTTCCTCGAACAGCGCCGCCAGCAGCAGGAAGAAGAGGGTGACGAGCCGCAGACCCAGGAAGCCCGCTCGCTGGGCTCGGGCTTCTTTATCTCGCAGGACGGCTACATCGTGACCAACAACCACGTTGTTGAGGACGCGGTGCAGATCGAAGTGGTGAACAAGGATGGCGACAAGTTCGAGGCCGAACTGGTCGGCACTGACCCCGACACCGACCTTGCCGTGATCAAGGTGAAGGAACCGGGCAAGTATCCCTATGTCCGCTTTGGCAACTCTCACAATCTGCGCAAGGGTGACTGGGTCGTCGCGCTGGGCAACCCGTTCGGCTTCAGCGGTACGGCAACGGCTGGCATCCTGTCTGCCGACGGGCGCGAGCTGGGCAATGACAGCCCGTACACGGACTTTCTTCAGATCGACGCCGCCATCAACCGCGGCAACTCCGGCGGGCCGACCTTTGACCTGCACGGCAATGTCGTGGGTGTGAACACACAGATCCTGTCGCCGACCGGCGGCTCTGTCGGCATCGGCTTTGCCATCCCGGCTGAACTGGCTCAGGAAGTGACGCAGGCCATCATCAAGGACGGCCATGTTTCGCGCGGCTGGCTGGGCGTGCAGATCCAGGACCTGACCGAAGACATGGCGGAAGCCCAGGGCATGCCGAACAATGACGGCGCCATCATCGCCGACGTGACGGAAAACAGCCCGGCTTCGAAAGGCGGGCTGCAGCGCGGCGACATCATCCTGTCCGTCAATGGCCAGAAGGTGAGCGATGCAACATCGACGACGCGTCTTGTCGGCCGGCTGATCGCGAACACGTCCAACAAGTTCGACATCATGCGCGGCGGCAAGCAACAGACGATCAACGTCGTCGTTGGCGAGCGTGGCGACAGCGCGAACGCCCAGCGGATCCCGGCGTCGGCCTTGTCCAAGGATTCGGGCAAGCATGATGATGAAGCCTCGCTGGAGTCCCTCGGCGTGACGTTCGTGCCGCTTGATGACGAGATGCGTGAGCGCCTTGGTCTCGACAAGGACGAGGCCGGCCTCGTGATTTCCGAAGTCGAGCGCGGCGGCGCCATTGAAGAGGCAGGCCTGCAGCGCGGCATGGTCATCCTCGAAGCAAACAACGAGCCGGTGTCGAGTGTCGACGTGCTGAAGAAAGCCATCGACGCAGCCAAGAAGGCAAACCGGACGAAAATTCTGATCGCCGTGCGCGTGGGCCAGATCACGACCTATCGCACCATCGACATCAGCGAAGACAAGTGAGGCGGAAATGTTTGAAACAGTTCAGGAGGACTCCATGCGTGTGCTGGTGATCGAAGACGATGCCGAAATGGCCGGTTTCATCGAAAAGGTCCTCGTCGAGGCCGGTCACACGGTGGACCGGGCAGACGATGGCGAACGCGGGCTTGAAAAGGCGCGCTCTGAGGAATTCGATGCCATGGTGGTGGATCGCATGCTGCCTCAGAAAGATGGCCTGACCCTGCTGAAGGAGTTCCGCGATGCAGGCGGCACGACGCCGGCCCTGTTCCTGTCGGCGCTGGGCGATGTGCAGAACAAGGTGCAAGGCCTGAAGGCCGGTGCCGAAGACTATCTGGCCAAGCCCTTCGCCCCGGCCGAACTGGCCGCTCGTGTCGAGGCCCTCGGCCGCCGCACGCCGGGCCAGGAACCGCCGGTCACCGTTCTGAAAGCGGGCGATCTGGAAATGAACCTGCTGACCCGCAAGGTCACGCGGTCTGGCCAGAAGATCGACCTTCAGCCGCGCGAATTCCGCCTGTTGGAATACCTGATGCGCCATGCCGGCCAGGTGGTGACGCGCACCATGCTTCTGGAGAAGGTGTGGGACTACAATTTCGATCCGCAGACCAATGTGATCGACGTGCATGTCTCGCGCCTGCGCGCCAAGATCGACAAGGAGTTCGACGAGCCGCTGCTGCACACGATCCGGGGTGCCGGATACAAGCTGCAGGGCTAGACGGGCGTGCAGGGCGCTGGCACTAGCGAGCCATGAAATTCGCCCTGCCGACCTTTCTGCGAACCACGACGTTCAAGCTGGCGCTGCTCTACAGTGCCATGTTTGCGGCCTTTTCGGCGGCGCTGCTGGTCTATCTCTATTATTCGACGGTCTACTACATCCGCGTGGAATCAGACCGGCGGATGGACCTTGAGTTCGAACAACTCGGCAATGCCTACTTCACCGGCGGCATGGAACGGTTGCAGGAATCTGTGTTCGAGCGGATGACCCGGAACGGGTCGACGTTTTTCTATTATCTGGAAGACTCGACGGGCAAGCGACTGGCCGGCCACTTCCAGCGCATGCCAGCGCATAATCCGGACCTGGATATCCAGACCATCTATTTCGATGTGACGCTGATGGAACCGGACGGCACGGAGATCGAGCGCCCTGCCGCCGGGCGAATTGTGCGCCTGAAGGACAATGGCGGGGCCCTGCTGGTTGCTTTCGACGCGGCCCAGCAGACGGCGATTGTGGGCCGTATCCAGAACGCGATCTTCATCGCGGCGCCAATCGGCCTGATCCTGTCGCTCCTCGGCGGCGTTCTGATCTCGCGCGGCGCGGCACGGCGTGCGGACGAACTGTCACGAACGGCGGAGGCCGTCATGGGCGGTGAACTGGGCCGGCGGGTGCCGGTGCGCGGCTCGGGCGATGAATTCGACCGGCTTGGCGCCCGCATCAATGCCATGCTCGACCAGATCGAGAAGCTGGTGGAATCGACCCGGAACACAGGCAACGCCATCGCGCACGATTTGCGCTCTCCACTGTCCCGCCTTCGCAACCGGCTGGAGATTGCCCTGTCTGAGCCGATGTCGAAGGAGAGCGCCGAGGCGACGCTGGAAGAGACGGTGGAGGAAGTCGACCGCGTGCTGGGCACGTTCAATGCCATCCTCCGTCTTGCCCGTCTGGAAGCCGGGGCCGAGGGCGAGCGGGTGCGCATGGATGTCAGCGAGCTGGCCGAACAGCTGGCCGAACTGTTCGAGCCCGCCTGCGATGATGCCGAGCAAAGCTTCCGCAGCCAGATCACGAAACACCTGATGGTGCTGGGCGACCGGGACCTGATCGGTCAGGCCCTGTCGAACCTGCTCGACAATGCAATCAAATACACGCCCGCAGGCGGCACAATCAGCCTGACCGTGGCGCGCGGACCGGAAGGGACGGTAGACCTGACCGTCGTGGACACAGGGCCCGGCGTACCTTCGGAGTCGCGGGACCGTGTTGTGCAGCGGTTCCAGCGCATGGATTCGGCCCGCACCCAGCCGGGCAGTGGTCTCGGCCTGGCCCTTGTCGTGTCGGTTGCGGAAATGCACGGCGGACAATTGATCCTGACAGATGGCAGCGGCCCGCCGGACATGCCCGGCCTGAAGGCGACGCTGCGGCTGCCGAGGGCCTGACACTATGCTGAACGTGAAACCCGTTGCTGCCACCCCGGAAGCCGCGCTTGCGCTGGCTTTTGACCGCGCGCCCTATCTGCGCCGCCTGGCGGGGCGTGATCTGAAGACCAGGACTGGCGTGAGGCGATCGAGACTGTGCGGATGCTGGCGAAGCAGCCGCAGCGCTCCTATGAGGAGACGATGCGCGTCCTGCGCCGTGCCAAGCAGGCAACCCATCTGTCGCTTGCCGGAGACGACTTGTCCGGCAAGCTGGATGTGATGGATGTGACGCTGGTTCTGACGGAACTGGCCTGCGAGTGCGTCGACACGGCGATGAAAATTGCGCTGGCCCATTACGGTCTGTCCGGGGATGGCCTGTTTGCCATCGCGCTCGGCAAGATGGGCGCGTTCGAGCTGAATTATTCCAGCGATATCGACTTCTGCATTTTCTACGATCCGGAGATTTTCGATGGTGGGGAACGCTCCCCCGGCGAAGCCGCGCAGCGCATCGCGCGCGACATCGTTCGGATCTTCGATGAGTATACGGAAGATGGCTATATCTTCCGCACGGATCTGCGCCTGCGGCCTGACCCGTCTTCCACGCCCTTGGCCGTGTCCACGGCCATGGCGGAACTCTATTATGAGAGCGTCGGCCAGAACTGGGAGCGGATGGTCTGGATCAAGGCCCGCCCGGCTGCGGGTGACCTTGCCGCCGCCAAAAGTTTCCTGAAGGGCATGGAGCCCTATGTCTGGCGGCGAAACCTCGATTACTGGGCCATCGGTGACATTCAGGCGATCAAGCGGATGATCAACACCAAGGCCAAGGCGCGGGATTTCGACATTCCAAATCCCGACATCAAGCTTGGCCCCGGCGGCATTCGGGAGATCGAGTTCTTTGTCCAGACACAGCAGCTGATCCTTGGCGGGCGCCGGCCGGAGCTGCGGGACAACACAACCCTTGGCGCCATGGAAGCCCTGCGCGCAGGCGGTGTCGTCGCAGACCAGACCGCGCGCGACCTGACAGAAGCTTACCGCCAGCTGCGCAATGTCGAACACCGCGTCCAGATGCGGAACGATGAGCAGACGCATACGCTGCCGAAAGATCCGGAAGCGCGCGAGGCCGTCGCCTTCCTCAGCGGCTATGGAAATCTGGAAGCGTTCGACCGCGATCTCCTGGAAACACGCCGCATGGTGCAGGCGG
The DNA here is from genome assembly GCA_041398445.1 of Hyphomonas sp. GTDB lineage: Bacteria > Pseudomonadota > Alphaproteobacteria > Caulobacterales > Hyphomonadaceae > Hyphomonas. The sequence goes on from JAWKUR010000019.1 coordinate 11,940, forward strand.
CCTATGACGCCCTGTTCGCCGCGGAAGACCGCGCCGCAGGGGAAAGCCGGATCGGGAACCTCGTCTTCACCGGCGTCGATGATGATCCGGGAACGGTGGAAACGCTGGCCAATCTCGGCTTCAGCAATCCAAGCGCAGCCATCGAGACAATCCGCAGCTGGCACCGCGGGCGCGTGCCTGCCACACGCACGGCACGCGGGCGGGAATTGCTGACGGCGATCCTGCCGCGCCTTCTGGAAGACATGGGCAAGACGGGCGAGGCGGATGAGGCGTTCCGCTGGTTCTCGCGTTTCTTCAGCGGGCTGTCCTCTGGTGTGCAGACGCTGGCGATGCTGCTGGCGGAGCCGGACCTGCTGGACGATCTGGTGGCGACGCTGGCGCTGGCGCCGCGGCTTGCGGAGATCCTGTCCCGCCGGCCGGACCTGCTGGAGTCGCTCGTCAGCGGGCAGGCACCCGTGCGTCCGGAAATCGGACCGGAGACAAGTTTCGATGCGGCGCTGGATTCCTGGCGCCGCTACCATCGGGAGCAGCAATTCCTGACCGGGCACCGGCTGCTGCACGGCCTGATCCCGGCGAAGGAAGCGGCAGGATACTGGACGGAACTCGCCGATGATACGATCACGGAAATGACCGCTGCGGCAAAGTGGGAAACCGAGCGCCGCAACGGGCCGCAGCCCGGCCGTTGGGGCGTGTTCGCCATGGGCAAGCTGGGCGGGCAGGAACTGACGGCTGGCTCTGATCTCGACATCATCGTGATCTATGACGCCGACCCGATGGAGGCACAGACCTGGTATACGCGGTTCACCCAGCGCCTGATTACGGCGCTGACGGCACCGACGGCGGAAGGCGCGCTGTATGAGGTGGACATGCGCTTGCGCCCCTCCGGCCGCGCCGGGCCCGTTGCGGTCAGCCTGCCTGCCTTCGAATCCTACCAGAACAATGACGCCTGGACCTGGGAGCATATGGCGCTGACGCGCCTGCGTCCCGTGGTTGGCGATGCAGCACTGGGGCAGGAGGTCATGCGCATCGCCATGGATGCGATCACCAGCCGGGCACGGACAAATGCGGAGAAGATCCCCGCGGATATCACCGACATGCGCAACCGTCTCTACCGGGAGAAGCCGGGCAAGGGACTGTGGGACCTGAAAACCGCCGAGGGCGGACTGATCGATGTCGAGTTCATGGTGCAGCAGGACATGTTGCTGGGTGGCCGCCCGGACGCCATCTGCGCTTCGACGCAAGAGGCGATTGCCCGCTCCAGCTTTCCGGCCGACCAGCAGGCCTTGCTGAGCGGGGGGCTCAGCCTGTTGCAGGCCCTGCAGCAGGTGCAGCGGATTGCCATCGGTACGGAAACCGAAACGGACGCCATGCCTGCGGGCCTGCGTGACCGGCTTTGCCGCGCGGCAGATGCGACGGATTTCCTGGCGCTTGAGGCGGAATTATCCGCAACAAAATCAAGGCTGCATCTCCTTGCGCGGGAAAAACTGCATCTTGATGCGACGGAAAGCTGACGGCCTCTCGTTGAATAGACAATGGTTGCCTTCAGTGATTGGCAGCCGCTCAAGAGAGGAGTCTCAACTGATGAAACGTATCATTCTGGCGACTGCATCCCTTGCGGCCATTGCCGCAATCGCCCTTCCGGCCGCAGCACACGGCCCGCGTGGTGATGATGGAAAACGTCCCGCAGGCATGATGACACAGCTCGACACCGATGGTGACGGCAAGGTCTCCGAAGCGGAGATTCAGGCTCACAAGGACGCCAAGTTCGCCGAGATCGACACCAACAAGGATGGTGTGCTGTCGAAAGACGAACTGTCGGCCCATCACAAGGCCATGGGTGAAAAGATGAAAGCCGGTTTCGCAGACCGCCGCGCGGAACGTGTGGACGAGATGTTCGACCGCTTCGACACCAACAAGGATGGCTCGATCACGCGTGACGAAGTCACCGCTGTTCAGGCTGCTGAAGGCGCCAAGTGGGAAACCATGAGGGCCGAGCGTGGCTCTGACTGGGCTGCGAAGGCGGCCGAAATGGAAGCCAAGCGCTTTGCCGAGCTGGACAAGGACGGCAACGGAACGATCAGCAAGGATGAGTTCGACGCTGCCCGTATGGGCCCCGGCGAGGGGCCCGGTATGGACCGTGGACCGCGCGGAATGCGGGGCGACATGCCCCCGCCGCCCCCGCCGGAAGACGAATAGGCGATCTGGCTCCGGCCCGATGACGGTTCGCACGCATTCAGCACGTATCGCCGTATTGAGTGCGTGCATCCGGCCTCTAACGGAGTAAGCTCGGTTCCGTGGCTTTTGTATCGGACCTTGACCAGATCACACGGGCGGCGGCGGGCGATCCGTCTGCCGTCGCGTGGCTGGTTGACCGGTACTCACCAGGGGTACTCAGCCTGGCAACGCGTATGCTGGGCGACCGGATGGAAGCAGAAGACGTGACACAGGAGACCTTCCTTCGCGCATGGAAAGCGCTTCCCGGCTGGGAGCCGCGGGCGAAGTTCTCGACGTGGCTACACCGTGTTGCGCTCAATCTCTGCTACGACATCCTGCGCAAGCGCCGGGAATCCCTGCCCGGAGAACTGCCGGAGATGACAGATCCGGACCTTACCCCGCCTGAACGGCTGATTCAGTCCGAACGGGTGCGGGCCATCGAGGAAGCGATCGCTGCCCTTCCGGAGCGCCAGGCCGCAGCCCTGACGCTCTGTGCCCTGCAAGGACACTCGCAGGCAGAGGCGGCAGAGATCATGGAAACAAGTGAAGAAGCGCTGGAAAGCCTTCTGGCGCGCGCAAGACGCAGCCTGAGGGCGACACTGGCCGAACGGAGCGTGGCATGAAGGACCCAATGAACAAATCAGTCTTGTCTGATGAACGGATCTTCGACCTGATCGGTGCCTATGGCGCTGACCCGTCTGCCTTCCCGGAAGCGGAACAGGCGGCGGCAGCCCGGCGTATCGCTGCGGCGCCCGGCCTGTTCGCGGCTGCTCTGGAAGAGGCGCGCCGTCTGGACAGCCTTCTGGAGATGGTGCCAGAGGTCGATGTGCCGGCTTCCCTGCGCGACAGCCTGCTGGCCAGCGCGCCGAAGCAGAAAAAGGTCTCGCGCTTCGAAGGCGGCTTTGGCCGGTTCCTTCCGTCCTGGCTGCCGGCGGGTGCGGTGGCATCGCTGGTGATGGGTGTGCTGATCGGGGTGAATGTGTCCCTGCCGGCATCGGTGGCCAGCGCAGAGACGAATACCACGGATGAGGCCGACGCTGTCATGTATGCCGCGCTCGGTTTTGGCGACTATGAACTGATGAGCGAGACCACGGAATGAACGACACGTCTGAAACTCCGCGCCGCTGGCCACGCTGGCTGGTCGTTTCGCTGCTGGCGAACATGATTCTGGTCGGCCTTCTGGTTGGCTTCCTGCTGCAATCCGGCCCGAAGCCGCGGCCGGATGGGCGCACGCCTGACCGCTTTACCTGGGCTGAGCGGGATAGCGGTGACCGGGAGACCATGTCGCGCGTGTTCCGTGAGGCATTTACGGCATCCGAAACGCAACGGGCTGCCCGCGCGGAAGTCCGCGCGCGTCTGGCCGCTGCCGTGGCAGCCGATCCTTATGATGCCGATGCGGTACGCGCGGTCTTTCAGGAGCTGCGCGAGGCCGACGACTCGGTGAACGAGGCCACGCATGAGGCCATGGTTGAGCTGTTCGCGACCCTCTCGGTGGAAGACCGCCAGCATATGGCGCGTGTTCTGACACGCGGGCCGGGCGATCACCGTTCCGAGCGCCGGTCCCGTCCGGGCGAACGTGGCGCACCCGGTGAGGGCATTGGCGGTCCGCCGCCTCTGGATGGTCCGCCACCGCCTCCGCCGCCAGATGACATGCAGCCCTGATCGGGCTTTCCTTTCAGTCTTCCCCGTTCCAAACTGATGAAAAGAACGGGAGGGCCGAATGAAAGAATATGCCGATTATGATGGGTTGGGACTGGCGGAGCTGGTCCGCACGAAACAGGTCAGCCCCGGGGAATTGCTGGAGGCAGCCGTCACGCGGGCGGAAGCCGCGCAGGAGACGCTGAACTGTTTCAGCGCGCTCTATCCGGACCTTGCCAAAGCGCAGCTTGAAGGCGGCACAGGCGAGGGCGCCTTCGCCGGTGTGCCCTTCGTCACGAAAGATCTGGCAGTTGAGGTCAAAGGCGCGCCGCTGACCAATGGCTCTGTCGCGTGGAAGGGCTATGTGGCCCAGCGCGACTCCGTGCTGACAGAGCGCTATCGCAAGGCGGGGCTTGTCTTCTTCGGCCAGACGACCAGCCCGGAATACGGCCTGACCACGACAACCGAATCCACACTCTATGGCCAGACGCGGAACCCGTGGGACCTGACGCGCACTTCCGGCGGCTCCTCCGGCGGGGCGAGTGCGGCCGTTGCGGCTGGCGTGCTGCCGGTCGCGCAGGCCAGCGATGGCGGCGGCTCGATCCGCATTCCGGCCTCCTGCACAGGCCTGTTCGGCATCAAGCCGTCACGCGGCCGTGTGCCGATGGGGCCGGGGCGCACTGAAGGCTGGAACGGCATGTCCACGGTGCATGCGGTGAGCCGCAGCGTGCGGGACAGCGCCGCGCTACTGGATGCCTGTCATGGCCGGGAGACCGGCAGCCGCTATGTCGCCCCTGCGCCGGACCGTCCGTATCTGGAGGAAGTTTCCCGTGCGCCCGGCAAGCTGCGCATCGCGCTTTGGCGCAAGGCGCCGAATGGCACGATGCCGGATGCCGATGCAGAAGCGGGCCTTCTCGCCACGGCGAAGCTTCTGGAAGACCTCGGCCATGACGTGGTTGAGGCCGGGCCTGAGTTCAATGGCGAACTGCTGGCCAAATATGCCCTGTTCACGATCTCGGCCAATATCGCCGCCGCATTCGACGACCGCGGTGCCATGCTGGGCCGCGCCGTGCGGCAGGACGAAATGGAACCGATCACGGCATCCATGGCGGCGCTCGGCCGGACTGTGCCGATGGTGGAACTGGCAAAGGCCAACAACCTCTTCAACGCGGTTGCCATCGACTATGAGCAATTCCTCATTGATGGCGGGTTTGACCTCACCCTTTCGCCGGTCACGCATCGCGCACCGGACAAGCTGGGCACGATGGCGCTGACGCAGGATGGCGAGGCCATGGGCAAGGCGATTGCTGGCTTCGGCGCGCATTGTCCGCTCTTCAACCAGACCGGCTGCCCCGCCATGTCCGTGCCGCTGCACTGGACGGATGCGACTGAAGAAGCGCCAGGTGGGCTGCCGATTGGCATGATGTTTGGCGGCCGGCTCGGATCCGAGAGCCTCATGTTCCGTCTGGCTGGACAATTGGAGCAGGCCCGGCCATGGGCGGGGAAACGCCCGCCGCACTGGGTGGGCTGAAAAAGCGGAACGGACTTTCATGAGCGATCTCACGACCCACACAGGCGGATGTCATTGCGGCGCGGTACGGTGGGAAGTGGACCTGCCCGATGCGTTCGAGGTGGAGGACTGCAACTGTTCCATGTGCGCGATGGCGGGGAACATCCACGTCATCGTGCCATCCAGCCGCTTCCGCCTGCTGCAAGGTCGGGAGAACCTCACCCAGTACACGTTCAACACGGGCGTCGCGAAGCACCTGTTCTGCAAGACCTGCGGGATCAAGAGCTTCTACATTCCGCGATCAAACCCGGATGGCGTGGCCGTCACCTGGCGCTGTATCGACGACTGGCCCAGCCTGAATGTCACGGTGAACAGGTTCGATGGGCAGAACTGGGAGAAGCACGCACACACGCTGGCGCACAAGTCGCAGGACTGATCCCTCAGTCGGCGCTGTCCAGCAGGCGGTGCATTTCCTCGTCGGACCAACCGAAATGATGGCCGTATTCGTGAATGGTGACATGGCTCACCAGTTCATCCAGCGTGACATCGCCCCGCGCCGCCCATTCGAACAGGATGGGCAGGCGGTAGAGATAGACCAGCGGCTGCTGCAGTGAGGGATAGGTCACGCTCTCATGGATCAGCGGCACGCCGGAATAGAGCCCGCTCAGCTCCAGCGCATCGTGGATCTTCATCTGGTCGAGGATTTCATCCTCGGCATAGTCTTCCACGATAATGCGCACGGCATTCGCGGCGGCCTGCATCTGCTCGGGCAGGCGGCCGACGCAGGCCTCGGCGAGGGCGAGGATGTCCTCCGCCGTCGGAGCGGTTTCGTAGAGCGTGCTCACGCCAGCGTCACCGCCGTGCCGGAGACGGCGACCATCATCATGGAGCCCGACTGGCCGATGACGGTGTAATCGAACTTCACGCCGACAATGGCATTCGCGCCCAGCTTCGTCGCTTCCTGGACCATCTCCGCCAGCGCATCGTCGCGCGTTTCGCGCAGCGTGCTCTCATAGGCGTTCGAGCGCCCGCCGACGATATTGGTAAAACTCGCCAGGATGTCCTTGCCGAGGTGCGCCCCGATCACGACCTCGCCACAGACGACGCCGAGATATTTCGAGATCTCATGGCCCTGAACCGTGGGCGTGGTGGTGAGCAACATGGGGGCGTTCCTTTCAAATATCGAATAACGATATATTTGGGCGGTCCGCCCCCGTGTTTCAAGAGGCTGACGCGGCTACTCCGCTGCCGTCTTCGCGCCGTCGCCGTCGCCGGTCAGCAGGTCCAGCATCTTCAGGGCGCTGTCGGCGATGACGGTGCCGGGCGGGAAGATGGCGGCGGCCCCGGCGGCGTAGAGTGCGTCGAAGTCCTGCGGCGGGATCACGCCGCCGACGATGATGCGGGCGTTGGCCGCGCCTTCATTGCCGAGCGCGCGCTTCAGTTCCGGCACCAGCGTCAGGTGGCCTGCGGCGAGCGAGGAGGCGGCGACAATGTCCACGCCCTGTTCGCGCGCATCAGCGGCGGCTTCTTCCGGCGTCTGGAACAGCGGGCCGATCACGACATCCCAGCCAAGGTCCATCAGCGCGGAGGCGACGACCTTCTGGCCACGGTCGTGACCGTCCTGTCCCATCTTGGCGATGTAGACTTTCGGCTTGCGGCCATGCTGTTTCTCGAAGGCTTCGGCGAGGCTGAGCGCTTCGTCGGCTTTCTCCGTGCCCTTCACGCCGCCCCCATAGACGCCCTTGATGGAGCGGATGACGGCCTGGTGGCGGCCCTGGCTGCGTTCGACGGCTTCGGAGATTTCGCCCACGGTGGCCTTGGCGCGGGCCGCGTCCACGGCGAGGGCCAGAAGGTTGCCTTCGGTGCCTGCGGCAGCTTCGGCAATCGCGTCCAGCTTTGCCTGCACTTCGGCTTCGTTGCGTTCGGCCTTGAGGCGCGCCAGCTTGTCCAGCTGCATCTTGCGCACGGCCGCATTGTCGACCTTCAGCACCGGGACATCTTCGTCCTCGTCCAGCAGGAACTTGTTCACGCCCACCACGGTCTGCGTGCCGCTGTCGATGCGCGCCTGCGTGTTCGCGGCGGCTTCCTCGATGCGCAGTTTCGGCAGGCCTTCCTCGATGGCTTTGGCCATGCCGCCCATTTTCTCGACTTCCTCGATATGGGCGAGGGCCTTGGCGGCAAGGTCATGCGTCAGGCGCTCGACGTAGTAGGAGCCGCCCCACATGTCGATCGTCTGGCAGGCACCGGCTTCCTGTTGCAGGAACAGCTGCGTGTTGCGGCTGATCCGGGCGGAGAAATCCGTCGGCAGGGCAAGCGCTTCGTCGAAGCTGTTCGTGTGCAGGGATTGCGTCTGCCCGCCCGTGGCCGCGATGGCCTCAAGGCAGGTGCGGATGACGTTGTTGTAGACGTCCTGCGCCGTCAGCGACCAGCCGGAGGTCTGCGAGTGTGTCCGCAGGCTGAGCGACTTGGAATTCTTCGGATTGAAGTTCTCTTTAACGAGCTTCGCCCACAGGAGGCGTGCGGCCCGCATCTTGGCGACTTCCATGAACGTGTTCATGCCGATCGCCCAGAAGAAGGAGAGGCGCGGCGCAAACGCATCGACGTCGAGGCCCGCGGCCACACCGGCGCGGATGTATTCGATTCCGTCGGCCAGCGTGTAGGCTAGCTCCAGGTCTGCCGAGGCGCCCGCTTCCTGCATGTGATAGCCGGAAATCGAGATCGAGTTGAACTTCGGCATGTTCTGCGAGGTGTAGGCGAAGATGTCCGAAATGATCCGCATTGAAGGCTTGGGCGGATAGATATAGGTGTTCCGCACCATGAACTCTTTGAGGATGTCGTTCTGGATCGTACCGGCCAGTTTTTCCGGACCGACGCCCTGTTCCTCAGCCGCCACAATGTAGAGCGCGAGGATTGGCAGCACGGCGCCATTCATCGTCATCGAGACAGACATCTTGTCCAGCGGATGCCGGAAAACAGCGTGCGCATGTCATAGATGGAGTCGATGGCGACGCCCGCCATGCCGACATCGCCCGACACGCGGACATGGTCTGAGTCATAGCCGCGGTGGGTGGCAAGGTCGAAAGCGACCGAGAGGCCCTTCTGGCCCGCGGCCAGGTTGCGGCGATAGAAGGCGTTGGAGTCTTCCGCCGTGGAGAAGCCCGCATACTGACGAACCGTCCAGGGCTGGTTCGTGTACATGGTCGGGTAAGGGCCGCGTCCGAACGGGGCAAGGCCCGGGAAATCATCCAGATAGTCCAGCCCGGCGCGGTCTGCGGCCGTGTAGGCGGTCTTTACCGGAATGCCTTCCGGCGTGTCCCAGGCTTCGCCCGTCTGCGGCGGGTTGTGCGCGGCGTGCGGGGCGCCAAGGTCGAGTTTCGTGAAATCAGGAAAGTTCGTCATGATTACAGCCCCAGTTCTGCGTGGGCGAGTTTCAGGGCGTGCAGCACGTCACAGCCCATGAAGATTTGCGAGTCGATGCCGTCGCCTTCATGCTTGCCGGCGATCCAGACATGTTGCGCGCCGGCCGCTTTCAGGGCCTTGGCAGCCGCGTCAGCCTCTTCGGCATAGCGGGCATCAGCTCCGCAGATGCAGGCGATACGGCAGCCGGAAGCCTTGAAGCCTGCCGCGATTTCTGCGGCGTCCTTCGGCGGAACCGGCGGCTCTTTCGCGGCCAATCCGCCAGCGGCGAACAGGTTGCGGGCAAAGTCAGCGCGGGCGGTGTATTCCGCGAGCGGGCCCAGCGTGGCGAGATAGATCGCCGGAGGCTTGGCAGCCGCAGCGGCCTTGTCACGCAGCGCTTCGAAATCCGCGCCGAGGCGGATCGGGAGAAGCGGTTCGGCCGTGGCATCGTCGCCCGTGGCGGGCGGCAGGTCCGGCACCAGCGCCTGAAGCGCTTCGTCCGTCAGTACGGCATGCGGGCGCAGGTGCGGCTGGTCGGCCACCGGGGCGGCGATCTCGTCCAGCAGCGGGAATTCGGAAACGCCCGTAACCGGGATCTTCCGCTTGGCAATGTCCTTGGCGCGGGCTTCGCGGGTCGCGGCGACGCGGCCCTGGAAGGCGCCGGAGGTGAGGGAGGCTGCATAGCCGCCTTCGCATTCGATCTTCTGGAACTCCGCCCAGGCGGCTTCGGCCAGTTCATTGGCGAAGGTCTCGGTGAACCAGGCGCCACCCGTCGGGTCTGCCACGCGGCCGAGCTGGCTTTCTTCCATGGCGATCAGCTGGGTGTTGCGCGCGATGCGGCGGCCGAGTTCCTCCGGCGTGCCCAGCGGCTCGTTGAAGGCGCGGATGGTCAGGATGTCCGCCCCGCCGACAGCGCCCGCAAAGGCGGCAGCGGTATTGCGCAGCATGTTCGTCCAGGCGTCATAGCGCGTCAGCATGCGGGCAGAGCTGTAGCCCTGCAGGCGCATCGGCTTCGCGGTCAGGCCAAGGGCCTCTTCCACGCGGGCCCACAGGCGGCGCGCGGCGCGCAGCTTGGCGACGCCGATGCCGTAATTGGCATCCAGTGCGAGGCAGAAGATCGTCTTCGCGTTCACCGTCGCTGCATCCATGTGCGGGGCGAGACGGCGCAACGTATCGACCGCCGAAGCGATCAGCGCGGCGAGTTCCTGCGCTTCCGATCCGCCCGCCTCGTGCACGGCACGCGCGTCGATGCGGAAGAGGTTCGCAGCTGGGGATTTCGCGGCCAGTACCCTGGCGAGCGCGCCTGCCTCGGCGAATGCGCCATCGAGACCGCTGGCCAGCTTGCCGGTGCGGGCGAGGGCGCCCAGCGGGTCCATGTTGAAGTCGAGTTTCGCGTCGGCCTTGTTTCTGGCCCACTCGGCCAGGAAGGCCGCTTCGCGTGTGCCGGAAGTCATGACCGGGTCAAGCGCTACGCCCGCGATAGACGCGTCTACGCCATTCAAGGCAATGTCATAGTCCGGCATAGTCATGGCCTGGACGCCATGATGTCCGGTCGGATCCACGCTCAATTCAACTGAAGTCACGCCGCGTTCCAGGTCACGCAGCACCTCGCCATGCGTGTGCGAGGGGGAGGCATGCGTGAAGGCCTGACGGATGTCCCAGGGCAGCCACGGGTCCGGCGCTGCCGTCGGTCCGCGCAGGTAAGGCGCCACGCCGGGCGTGCCCAGCGGGTCCTCCGCGCTTGGGAAATCGCTCTCACGGTAGAGCGGGCGAATCTTCAGCCCATCCGCCGTGGTGCGGGTGATTGCGTCAATGCCACGGCCCTTGAGGGCCTTTTCGACCGAAGCCATCCATTCGGCTTCGGTGGCGTCGGGAAAGGTGCTGGAAAGCGGGAGGATATCGTCAGCCATGATGCGCCGTTATTGGCGCAAAGATTCGCAAAAGTGAACTATTTCCTTGGCGGCATTCCGTAGCGCCCCCTCCTGTTGCTTGACGTGCCCGGCAAATGATGCGAATGAGAATTATTCGCAAATTGGAGATTCCCATGAGACAGGCAGGCGCGGCACTCAGACTCATTACGTGCGAAGGCTCAATGGCTTCGGGGGATTCCGTCGCGGGGAAGACAGATCCGGACAATTCAGGAATTGGCGCACGCCGTGAGGAGGCGCGGGGTGAACGGAGTGCGGGACATGCACCGGCGGACACTACCGGCTCGTGCGATCCGCTGCAGAGCGAGGGCGATGCAGTCCGCGGCGTGCGTCATGACCTGCTGAAGGAATGGATGGGTTCGCACACGCGTATCCTCGGTCTCTGGCTCGACCGCCTCCTGGAAGAAGGCGACGACGCCGACCTGATTTCCATGATCCACCGCCAGCATGCCTGGCTGTCCATGATGCAGGTCAGGCTCGATCACGGCTGACGTCACGTCCGCCTTGCGGCGGCCCGGCGTGGCAGGTTTAGTTCCCGGAACAATATACCGGGAGGAAGACCATGAGACTCAAAACGCCGCGTATCGCTCCGCTGACCGATTCGGAAATGGGCCCTGAAGTGAAGGAAATGATCGCCGGGCGGTTCGGCGAAGCCCCGGTATTTAACGTTTTCCGCACACTCGCCCGCGCGCCCAAGGCCTACAAGCGCTTCATGGGCTGGGGTGGATACATCCTCTCCAGGTACAACGATCTCAGCGAGCGTGACCGCGAACTCGTCATCCTCCGCACCGGCTATAACTGGAAGTCCGGTTATGAATGGGCGCAGCACAAGCGCATCGGGCTCGATTGCGGCCTGACCGAGGAAGAGATCGAACGCATCAAGGCCGGTCCGGACGCGTCAGGCTGGAGCGCGAACGACAAGGCCTTGCTGCAGGCGACGGATGAGCTGACTTCCGATGCTTTCATCACGGATGAGACCTGGGCCGCCCTGTCCGGCTTCACGGACAAGCAGCGGATGGACCTCGTCATGACGGTCGGCCAGTACACGCAGGTCTCCATGATGCTGAACAGTTTCGGCGTGCCGCTGGATGATGACCTGGTCCTCGATCCTGATCTTGCCAAGTGATCCGGCCAAGTAATACGGCGGTCCGGCCGGGCGCAGCTTCCCCCCACGTTATGACTTGCGGCAGCGGGCCCAGACGCTAAATTCGGGCTCAATGTAAACACTGTTCACTTTAAGGGGAAAAGCCCATGGCTGTGCCGCCCGTGCTCCAGAATCTGCGCCTGCCGCTGATCGGTTCGCCACTGTTCATCATTTCCGGTCCGGAACTCGTTATCGCCCAATGCAAGGCCGGGATCGTCGGCAGCTTTCCGGCGCTGAATGCGCGTCCGGGCCCTGTCCTGCATGAATGGCTGGACCGGATCACCACGGAACTGGCCGAGCATAACGAAAAGAACCCGGACCGTCCGGCGGCCCCGTTCGCTGTGAACCAGATCGTGCACAAGTCGAATGATCGTCTGGAGCATGACGTTGAAGCCTGCGTGAAGTTCAAGGTGCCGCTGGTCATCACCTCGCTGGGCGCACGCCAGGATGTGAACGATGCCATCCACTCCTATGGCGGTGTGGTGATGCACGACGTGATCGACACATGGTTTGCGAAGAAGGCGCTGGAGAAGGGGGCCGATGGCCTGATCGCTGTGTGCGCCGGCGCGGGCGGCCATGCCGGGCGCCTGTCGCCCTTCGCCCTGATCCAGGAGATCCGCGAATTCTTCGACGGGCCGCTGGCCCTGTCGGGTTCCATCGCCAATGGCGGGGCGATTGCTGCCGCGCTCGCGATGGGCGCGGACTTTGCCTATATGGGCTCAGCCTTCATCGCCTGCGACGAAGCCAATGCCGTGGAAGGCTACAAGGATGCCATCGTTTCCTATGGCGCTGAGGACATCGTCTACTCGAACCTCTTCACCGGCGTGCACGGCAACTATCTGAAGCCGTCCATCATCGCGGCGGGCCTCGATCCGGACAACCTGCCGGAAAGCGACCCGAGCAAGATGAATTTCGGCTCCGGCGGCAACACCAAGAGCAAGGCGTGGAAAGACATCTGGGGCTGTGGCCAGGGCATCGGCGCGGTGAAGAAGCGCGGCCCGGTCGCTGACTATGTGGACCAGCTGGAAGCGGAATACAAAGCGGCGATCGCAAAGCTGAACCAGCCACGCACCTGGGGCGCGGCGCCGGTCAAGGCGGGCTGATCTTCGGGGGATAAAGCCGGTTCAATCCGACACCGGAAAGCGGCGCGGCCTGTTGTAATACGGGCCGCGCCGTTCGTTTTGGTGGCGCTCAATCCACCCGGTCTTTCATGCGTGCAGACTTGTACGCATGCTGATCGAAAATGTTTCCGAATTTCATGTGGCGGGTTGGCGCTGGCCGCATTTCATGCCGGCAGAACTTTCCTGCCGTTGCGGCGGCCGGTTCTGCGCGGGCGAGTACTGGCACGATCCTGACTTCCTGGATGCGCTGGAGGCGTTGCGGGCAGAGGCGGGGCGCCCGTTGGTCGTCAACTCCGGCCATCGCTGTGCCGTCTGGAACACCTATGTCGGCGGGGCGCGCTTCAGCCTGCACAGGTCCATTGCCGCAGACATTGCTTTGGCCGGGCATGACCGCCACGCCCTGCTGGATGCGGCAGGGCGGCTGGGCTTCACCGGGCTCGGTCTTGCAAAGACTTTCCTTCATCTTGACCGGCGGCCGCGTCCGGCCCGCTGGTTCTATCCGGGGAGTGAAACAGCATGGCGGACATAGCAGGCCTCGCAGCGAGCGCCGCAGGCGGCGGCCTCTTCGGCCTTGTGGGCACGGTCATCGGGCGCATCGCCGGTGTGGTCGAAGCCCGGCAGGCGCAGGCACATGAGCGCGCCCGATGGGCGCACGAAGGCGAGATGCAGAAGCTGCGGATTGAGGCCGAAGCCGCCGGGCGCGAAGCAGACCTGCGCACCACCGAGGCGGCAGGGGCCTGGGCGGGGCTTTCAGCCTCCCTGGCGGCGGAAGCGGCCATCGGGGAAAGCTATCGATGGGTGAACGCCGTAAGGGCACTGACGCGGCCCATGCTGACCGTTCTGCTGTGGGCTATCACGGGCGCAGTCTTCTTCGGCGCTGATGCTACCGGGCGGGAGGGCGTCGTGGACACTGCGACCTTCGCTGCCACGGCGGCCACCCTATGGTGGTTCGGTGACCGGGGCGCACGCCGCGATCTGCGGTGACGGCATTCGTTGACGCAGGCGCCCGGCCCGGTCCATCTTCTCCGGAAAATGCCGGAGGAACAAATACATGGCCGACTGTATCCTGGTGATCGATGAGGGCACGACCTCAACGCGGGCCATCGTGTTCGACCGGGAATTCAATCAGATTGCCCTGGCGCAGGAGGAAGTGCCGCTGAACTATCCCGCCGATGGCTGGGTGGAGCAGGATGGCGAAACCATCTGGGAGAAGACGCTGGATGTCTGCCGGGCCGTTTTGGCTGAAGCGGGTGGCGTGGAACGGATCGCAGGTATTGGCATTACCAACCAGCGCGAAACAACGCTGGTGTGGGATCGCAAGACAGGCAAGCCGCTGGCGCCCGCCATCATCTGGCAGGACCGGCGCACGGCCAGCGGCTGCGATGCCCTGAAGGCCGCCGGACATGAGGCCGCTGTTCAGGCCGAGACTGGCCTGCTGATCGACCCGTACTTCTCCGGCACGAAGATCGCGTGGGTCCTGGATACGGTGACCGGCGCACGGGAAAGGGCAGAGGCGGGAGAGCTGGCCTTCGGCACGGTCGAGACCTTTCTGATCTGGCGTCTCACGGGGGGGCGGGTACACGCCACCGATGTCTCGAATGCGTCCCGCACGCTGCTCTATCGGCTCGGCCTCGGGCCGCAGGGCGGGTGGAGTGAGGCGATGTGCAGCCTGTTCCGTGTGCCCATGAACATGTTGCCGGAGGTGAAGCAGAATGCCGCCGATTTCGGCCTGTGCGACGAAGCCTTGTTCGGCAAGGCGCTGCCCATCCTGTCTGCCGCGGGAGACCAGCAATCCGCGCTGGTAGGACAAGGCTGCCTGTCACCCGGCATGGCGAAGATCACCTATGGCACGGGGGCTTTCCTCGTCGCAAATTCCGGCAAGGAAAAGCCTGTTTCGAGGAATCGCCTGCTCGGCACGGTTGGCTATGAGGCGCCAGGCGGCGGCGCGATGGCACTGGAAGGCTCCATCTTCAATGCCGGGACCGTGGTGAAATGGCTGCGGGACGATCTGGGCCTGATCGCTGATGCGGCCGAGAGCGAGGCGATGGCCGAAGCGCTGCCGGGTAATGGCGGCGTCTACATCGTGCCCGCCTTCACTGGCCTCGGCGCGCCGCACTGGAATGCGGACGTTCGCGGCACGATCAGCGGCATTACCCGCGCGACGACGGCCGCGCACCTTGTCCGCGCCGGACTGGAAGCGGTGGCCTATCAGACGCGGGACCTGCTGGACGCCTTTGAGGCCGACGGCGTGGAGATCCGTGAGCTGAGGGTGGATGGCGGCATGGTGGCCAATGACTGGCTGATGCAGTTCCTGGCCGATATCTGCGCCCGCCCGGTCGTACGCCCGGACTATCGCGAGATGACTGCCCTCGGCGCGGCGGCGCTCGCGGCGATGCAACTCGGCTGGGTCGATGCGGCTGGCTGGCAGGCACGGGCCGTCAAAGGCGCGCGCTTCGAGCCGGTGATGTCAGAAGAAGAACGGTCTGGCCTGCTGAAAGGCTGGTCCGCTGCCCTCCGCCGCACGCTGGCCTGACAAAGGCATCAGGGAAGAAACAAAAAGGGCGGCCCGCGAAGGCCGCCCTTTCTTTTGGGTATCTGTTCAACCTACATGCCGCAGGTCGTTGTCAGGAAGCGCTCGATTTCCTCCAGCACTTTCTTCTTGTTCTCCGGCGGCCATTTGACCGACTGGTGACCCATTTTCTCCATCACGATGAACTCGCTCTGGGGTTCCTGCTTCTTGATGGCGTTATAGAAGTCGCGGCTGTGGAAGATCGGCACACGAACATCGTAGTCGCCATGGTACAGCATGATCGGGATGTTCACCTTGTCGGTGTTCTGCTGCGGGTCCATGCCCTTCACGGTATTGCCCTGAACAATGCGCTGAATGCGGTTGTCACCCCATTCATTGCCGAGCTTGGCCAAGTTGCCCACGCCGGCACCGGCAATAGCACAGCGATAGGGGCTGTTCGGGCGGACCGATGCGGCGATGGCCGCAAAGCCGCCATACGAGTAGCCGTGGATGGCGATCTTGTCGGCATCGACATAGCCCTGCGAGACGAGCCAGGCGGCGCCGTCATCCTTGTCGTCCTGCATCTTCTGGCCCCACTCGCCGTCGCCTGCGAGCCAGAGTTCACGGCCCCAGCCTTCGCTGCCGCGGTATTGCGGTTGAAGGATGATGTAGCCGCGGCTTGCGAAATACTGGGTCCAGCCGGAATCGTCCCAGCCGCCAAAGTCGCGGGCCCAGGGGCCACCGTGCGGAACGATGATTGCGCCTTTGGCCTTGTCGCCTTCTTTCCAGCCGGCAGGGAAGGTGACGAAGCCCGGAATGCTGAGGCCGTCACGGGCCGGGTAGTGCACGAACTCACCTTTGCCGAGGTTCTTCGGGTCGATCCAGGGACGGAGCGAGCCAACCGCGACCACTTTGGTCTTGTCGACCAGCAGGAACCAGGCCGGCGGCATATCGGGGGCCTGAACCTGGAACAGCACACGGCTCAGGTCATTATTGTAGTCAACAATGGAGACGAATTTCTCCGGGAAGGCGGACTCCAGACCGGACTGGATGGAGCGGAAATCCGGATCGACCCAGTAGACTGCGCTGACCGGGCCATTGTAGCGGAAGCCGAGAATTTCTTCGAAATCCTGCGGGCGGTGAGAGAAAACAAGTCCCGTCACATCGTATTCCGGGTGCGCCACCAGAGGCTGGTCGCTGAAGGAATCCGTTGTCGGGTCATACAGGTAGACCGCCGACTTGTCGGAAAACTTGTCGGTGACGATGAAATACTTGCCGGTGCCGTTCTGACGGCCATTGACCGACATGGTGTAACGGTTGGCAATTTCTGTCGTCAGCGGTGCCTCAGTCGTGAACTCACCCGTCTTCGGGTCGATCAGGCTGATATACTGACGCCAGGCACCATCTTCGTATTCGAGCTTGGTGCGGGCGATCTGGCTTCCGTCACGGTCGTCGATCAGGGCCGATTCGGTGTTGGAGGCCTTGAAGAGGAACTTCTCGCGATTGGTGGACAGGTCGTGCTCGAAATAGCTCGTGCCGCTCTTTGTGGAGGCCCGCGCGATCACGACTTTCGTGGGATCAAGCGGCAGGAGAGACTCGATGCTGGTTTCGCCAACCAGTTCGAAGCAGCGCAGCGTGTCCTTGTTTGCGCCAATTTCTGCCCGGCCATCAGGGAGATCATCGATCTTCGTGATCCGTTCATTCCCCATATATGCCTTCTCGAGGTATTTCTTTGTCGCGCCCGTGTCGCGTCCTTCACCGCAGCCATAGAGGGCGCCAATGTAAGGTTGGACAGTAAACCAGAGCGATTTCTTGTCCTTCAGAGCCGTCGCGCCATAGAACAGGGTCTTTCCGCTGGACGGGGTGATGTTGGAAGGCAGCAGCGGCTTGCTCGTGTCGATGTCACCGGAAAGATCCCAGTAGGCAGCCGCGCGGGCATCCCCGTCCTTGGTCGGGTCTGCAACGACACCCACCAGCATGTCGCCTTCAAGGGACATGGAAACACTTGAAACAGAAGGGGATTTTGAAAACTGTTCGGCTGGGATAGGATCGGCGCTTGCCCCAAGGGCGCCGGATAGCAGGACAGCAGATCCTGCCAAAATAAAGCGTCTCATCATTCAAAACCTCTCCAAGTTACATCCGCGCAATATTTAAAGGGGCGAGGGGCAGGTCAAGCGTGCTGGGCAGGTGATCCAAGGCCCAACTTTCAGACTCTACTGATCTTACGGGTAAATTGTGATGGAAAAGGCACAGTATGCGGGTGAAACT
This sequence comes from Hyphomonas sp., assembly GCA_041398445.1. Taxonomy (GTDB): domain Bacteria; phylum Pseudomonadota; class Alphaproteobacteria; order Caulobacterales; family Hyphomonadaceae; genus Hyphomonas. The sequence goes on from JAWKUR010000019.1 coordinate 29,671, forward strand.
GCCCAGAAGATGAATTTAATGTCACGAAACCTTGCCAGCGGGGCATGAGGTCGACAAACCTTGCCACAAGCCCCGGTGTGAACCGGGCGCATCCGTGTGTGAAGCGCGGACTCGAGCAAGCTCAGGCTTAATTGGTTAGGGGTAATACATATGAATAAGAGACTGTTCCGTCGGTCTGTGTTCGGCGGGGTCGCTATCGGCGCGCTGATCATGGCTGGTGCTGCGAACGCGCAGGAAGCCGACACGACCGAAGATGATGTCGTCACCACGATCGACGAAAAACCGGCTGAAGCCGAAGCCCGTCAGGAAAAAATCGTTGTTACGGGCTCGCTGCTCGCGCGCGACGAATTTGCTTCTTCTTCTCCGATTCAGGTGATCACGGCTGAAGTGGCGACGCTGGAAGGCCTCGTTGACACGGCTGCCCTGCTGCAGGGGTCGTCCCTGGCTGCTGGTTCCACCCAGCTGAACAACACGTTCCAGAACTACGTCACCAATGGTGGCCTTGGCGCGCAAACGATCGACCTTCGCGGTTGCGGTGACACCCGCACGCTGGTCCTGATTGACGGCAAGCGCCCGGGTGCATCGGGTACGCGCGGTGCCATCGCGTCACTCGACCTGAACGTTCTGCCCCAGTCGATCATCTCCCGCGTTGAAGTCCTGAAAGACGGCGCTTCGACCATCTACGGTTCGGACGCTGTTTGTGGTGTGGTCAACATCATCACGCGCGATTCCGTGGACAGCCTCGAGCTGAACTTCGACGTTTCACGTCCGTTCGACTCCGGTGGTGAGCAGTACGGCATCAGCGGCGCCTGGGGCTTCGACCTCGGCGACAACGCCAACTTCACCATTTCGGCAGAATACCGCCTGTCTGAAGAGCTCAACACATCTGAGCGTGACTACCTTGACTGCCCGCGTGACTACGTCACCGACCCGAATGGTGGTGGCCTTATCGACCGTCTGAACTATTCGGCCACGGCGATCGACCCGACCCGTAACTGTAGCAACCTGTACTACAATACGGTCATCGATGCGTTCTCGGGTGATCGTCTGGTCCCGTCCCCGGATGGCTCCACGATTCCGACGTACTATGGTGCGACCATTCCTGGCTATCGTCCGCGTGTCGGCACAGGCATCGACCCGAACACGGGTGCGCTTTACTACGAAGATATCCTCGACTCGAACCTTCTCGATAACGAAGACTTCTTCCCGCAGAACGAAAACATTTCGATCTTCGGTACGGCCGACGTCGATCTCGGCGGCATGGCCTGGGATACGGAAGTTCTGTACAGCCGCCGTGAAACCGGAAGTTGAGGGCTGGCGCCAGTTCTTCCCAGTCGTTGGTTCGGCGATCAACCGCTGTGGCTATAACCCGGCTTACAACTACATCATCGACCCGACCTATGTGAACTCGGCTGGTGGCCTTGTTCAAATGGTTGCACCGTTCCCGACCAACCAGAAGGTTGATGTCGATTATTACTACGCTTCCACATCGTTCTCGGGCGGCTTCAGCCCGGGCTTCATGGACAAATGGTCCTGGAAACTCGATGGTAGCTACTCGCGGCGAAGGTACGTATGGGGCAACATCATCCGCACGTCGCTCTCAACGGCGACTGGAACTATGATGGCGTTGCTGACACCAATGGCGACGGCATTGCAGATCGGTGCATGCCGTCCATCGACTTCCTCGATCCGGATATTCTTTCCGGCGCTGCGGCGACGTTGGTTGCGCTGTCGGCGGCTTATGATGAGGGGACGACGGTTTACGAGCAGACCACCTTCACGGGTGTTCTCGCTGGTGAACTGTTCGATCTGCCGGCTGGCCCGGTTGGTCTGGGTATCGGCGCTGAGTACCGTGAGTTCTCGATCGACGACAAGCCGGGCGTCTATTCCCAGCTTGGCGACTCCTGGGGTTACACGACGGCTGGCCCAACCAAAGGTCGAACAGCGTGACGGAAGTGTTCGCTGAAATCAGCGTCCCGCTCATTAAAGGTGCACCTTTGGCCGAAGACGTTGAGTTCTCGGGCTCTGTGCGTGCATTCGACTATGATTACGGTGGTGCGGACTCGATCTACAAAGTCGGTTGAACTGGCAAATCACGCCGACCGTTCGTGCACGTTCCAGCTATGGTACGTCCTACCGTGCTCCGGCTCTGTTCGAACTGTTCCTCAAGAACCAGACTGGCTTCCAGAGCCAAACGGCGATTGACCCATGTATCAACTGGGCTGACAGTTCTAACCCGAACCTCCAGGCCAACTGTGCTCTGGAAGGTATTCCGGATAACTACACTGGAACCGGCAACTCTTCCGCGACCATCATCACCAATGGTGGTGGTACGGACCTCGATCCGGAAACCGGTGACTCGTTCACGGCTGGTCTGATCTGGACGCCGACTTTCGCAGACCTCAACATTGCGCTTGATTACTACGAAATCGAAATTGAAGATCAGATCACCAGCCTCAGCGGCCGTCAGGTTGTGGCAAGCTGCTATGTCGCAGCGAACTACCCGAACGACTTCTGTGACCTGTTCGAGCGGAATCCGTCGACGCTCAAAATCGACAATGTGATGGCTCCGACCGTCAACGTGCGATTCCCAGTCCCAACGCGGTCTGGACCTTGAAGTCCGTTACACCAACGAGTTCAACTTCGGTACACTCACGGTGGACTCCTCGGTTAACTGGGCTCTCGAGCGCTACATCAATGTCTTCGGTTCTAGCTTCAATGCGGGCATCGACAACAACGACTTCAATGGCACAATCAGCTATCCGAGCGTCGTGGGTAATACGTCCGATCCGTCTGGATCGTGGTGACTTCACTACCCTGGTTCACCGACTTCATCGGCCGTCAGGATGACAACCGCTACTGTATTGGCCTGAACGAGCCGCAGGACTACTACGGTTCTGGGACTCTACAAAGCCTACACCGAAGCTCAGTGGGAACACGGCGCGTCGGTTCGCTGGCAGGGGACACCTGGACCCTTACGGGCGGTATCAACAATATCTTTGACGAGCACCCGCCGCAGGTCTCGCCGGATGTTGTGACCACCAGCGCTGGTAACTCGGCCGCTTATGCGACTGGCTATGACTACCGTGGCCGCCGCCGTCTTTGTCGGCGTGTCGAAGAAGTTCCTAGCTTCTAAGTCACATCAAAGCTGGAAAGGGCGGGCCTTCGGGCTCGCCCTTTCTTGCTGCGTTCGGGGGAGTGTCGTTTCAAAATGCTGGAGAATTTAAATGAAATGTGAGGTGGCATGTTGCCTGAGCAAAAAATCACGCTGATATAGTGTTACAGTTCTTTCCCCGGGGTGGATCAGAGCCATCAAGAGAGGATCGCACCCGCGTTTCACGGTTTCCAAACTCACAAAGTCAGGACGCATCATGACACGATCAAAAACCTTTCTGTCCTTCATCCTCGGTTCCACGATGATGACGGCTTGCGCCAGCGTTACGCCGGACGTGACCGAAGCAGCCGATCCGGTTGAAGTGGCGGGCGATGCGTCTGCGGATGCCGAAGCTGCGCCAGATGCCCGCTGTTGCGGCGTGGACCCCGGGCGATGCCTTTGCGGGCCCCTATGGCGGCGTGCCGGCTTTCGACAAGATGGACATCGCCCTGATCGAGCCGGCGCTTGAAAAGGGCATGGCGGCGCAGAAGGTTGAGATCGACGCCATCACGGCAAATCCGGACGCGCCGACCTTCGAGAACACGATCGCGGCCATGGAAGATACAGGCCGCGAGCTCGACCGTGTCCTGACATATTACTATCTCTGGGGCTCGAACCTTTCGACGCCGGAATTCCGCGAGATCGAGACGCGCATGGATCCGGAGATCCAGGCCTTCTATGACTCGATCAACCAGAACCAGGCCCTGTTCGCCCGCGTCGACGCCGTGCGCACTGGCGCGGAATACGAGACGCTGACGCCTGTCCAGCAGCGCCTGATGGAAATCATTCACCAGCGTTTCACCCGTAATGGCGGCACGCTGACCGGCGAGAAGGCCGAGAAGTTCGCTGAGATCAACAAGGAACTGGCTGGGCTTTATGCTGAGTTCTCGGGAAATCTCCTGGCTGACGAGGAAGGCTGGGTGACCTTCCTGACGCCGGAGCAGACGGGCGGCCTGCCGGACTCCTATCTCAGCTCCGCTGCGGCTGCCGCCGAAGCGCTGGGCAAGCCGGGCATGTATGCCGTGCGCAACACGCGCTCTTCCATGGATCCGTTCCTGACCTATTCCACCGAGCGGGATCTGCGCGAACAGGTCTGGCACAATTATTACAATCGCGGCGACAATGGCGACGCGCATGACAACAACGCCATCATCGCCAAGATCCTGAAGCTGCGCGATGAGCGGGTCGCCTTGCTCGGATACGACAACTACGCCGCATGGCGCCTGGAAGACCGCATGGCCAAGACGCCGGAACGCGCCTTCGACCTGATGCTGCAAGTCTGGAGAGCCTCCATCGCCCGCGTGCATGAAGAGGTCGCCGACATGCAGGCCCTCGCCGATGAGGAAGGTGCAGGCATCAAGATCGAGCCGTGGGACTACCGTTTCTATGCGGAGAAAGTCCGCAAGGCGAAATACGACCTCGATTCCGAAGAGGTGAAGCAGTACCTCCAGCTCGATAATCTGCGCCTCGCCATGTTCGATGTGGCAGGGCAGCTGTTCGGCTTTGAGTTCGTGCCGGTCACCGATGGTTCCGTGCCGGTCTTCCATCCGGACGTCACCGTCTATGAGGTGAACGACAAGGCCACCGGCCGGAATGTCGGCCTCTGGTATTTCGATCCGTTTGCGCGCGACGGCAAACGTTCCGGTGCCTGGGCGACGACCTATCGCTCGCATGAAAGCTTCCGGGGCGAGAAGAACGTGCTGGCGGCCAACAATTCGAACTTCGTGAAGCCTGCGCCGGGCGAGCCGGTGCTCGTGTCCTGGGACGATGCCGAAACAATGTTCCACGAATTCGGCCACGCGCTGCATTACCTGTCGCTGCAGGTGGAGTATCCGAGCCTGACATCCGGCCTTCGCGACTATACCGAGTTCCAGTCACAGCTGCTGGAGCGCTGGCTGCCGACCGATCATGTGATCAACACCTATCTCGTCAGTGCAGAGACAGGGGAGCCTATGCCGGCGGAACTGGTCGAGAAGATCCGCAAGGCGTCGACCTTCAATCAGGGCTTTGCGACGACGGAATATCTCGCCTCCGCCCTGATCGACATGAAGCTGCACATGGCTGATCCGGAAGGTCTGGACCCCGACAAGTTTGAGCGCGAAACGCTGGACGAGCTTGGCATGCCGACAGAGCTGGTCATGCGTCACCGGACCCCGCAATTCGGCCACGTCTTCTCGGGTGAGGGCTATGCCGCCGGGTATTACGGCTACATCTGGGCCGATGTGCTGACGTCCGATGCGGCAGAAGCCTTCGCGGAGGCGTCCGGCGGCTTCTACGATCAGGATGTTGCCAGCGCGATGGTGAAATACCTGTTCGCGCCCGGCAACTCGATGGATCCGGCGGAGGCCTACCGCCTGTTCCGTGGCCGCGATGCTGAAATCGGCGCCCTGATGCGCGACCGCGGCTTCGCGGAATAAACCTTCATTTCCCGGCTGCGTTGCAGAGCGTGACGCAGCCGGGGCTACTTCCGGTTTCCAGAAGTAAAAAACGCCTCTTGTGAGGTTCGTTTTCTGCCCGGCCGTTAGGGATCGGTAGAGAATTGCGTCTGCACAACCCCGGGACGTTATTCGCTGAAAGCATGCTGTGCTTCGGCGTGATCGGGGGAAACAATAGATGAAAATGCGCACATTCGCCCTGTCTGCGGCCGCCATGACGGCTGTCCAGATGTTCGCTTCCGGAGCATATGCGGAAGAGGTTGATACCGAGGCCCTGCTGGCGCGGATCGAAAAGCTTGAGGCTGACAATGCGCGGCTGATGGCCCTTGTCGAAGGGATGCTGGACCGGCAGGAACCTGAGCGCATCGAGCCGGCCCCGGTCCCGGCCGTGGCGCTTGCAGTCCAGCCCGTTGCGGCGAATGATGGCGCGGCCGGCATGGTCGGGATCGCGCCGGAATACGGCTATGCGCTGCTTGACCACGCCGAGACGGTCAACCGCAAGCGCATCCTCCAGCTTGAGGCCCGTCAGGATGGAACGCTGAATCAGGTGGTGACGCTGTCTGGCGGCGTGACGGTTCTGGCCGATTATCAGACCAGCAACCGGGACGACAAGTTCGGCTACCTGATGCGCCACCCGACGCTTGCCAACCAGATTGGCGACACCGTGTCAGAGGCAGTGGTGCACTCATCTTATTTCGCGGCAACCGCTACGCTCACGGACAATGTCACGGCTTATTTCGAGATGCTCTACAGTCCGGAGCAGAGCTTCGGTGCCGGCACGATCACCTCGCTGACGCGCAACCAGGTGCAGGTGCGCCAGGCTTATCTGATGTGGGGCAATCTGGACGAAAGCCCGCTCTATGCTTCGATCGGCAAGATGTATACGCCGTTCGGCCTGAACGACACGGTCAGCCCGTTCTCGAATTCGTCCGTGTGGCATGCCTTTGCCGGGCTCGCCTATGGGGCGGAAGTCGGCTACCTGAAGGACGGTCTCAGCCTGCGGGCCATGGCTGTTCAGGGCGGGTCCGAGTTCCGCGCGGCCAATACGCCGGTGGATGGGACGAATGTGCCGTCGAAGCTGAACAATTTCGCACTGGATGCCAGCTACGCCTTCGCCTTCGCGATGGATGGCGAGGCCATGCTCGGCGCCAGCTATGAACATGGCAGCGCATACTGCCAGTCCTATCCGGTGGTGCACTTCAATCCGTGTGAAGATAACAACCCCGCCTGGGCGGCTTATGGCTCGGTCGACAAGGGGCCGTTCGAGTTCCTGGCAGAATATGCCCAGACCACGGATGTGTGGCCGGGCTCTGCCGTGCCTGATCCGTCAAACCCGCTCAGCCAGTATGAGGCGCAAAAGACGAAATCCTTCATGCTGGGCGGCCGGTATGGTTTCGGGGCGGATCTCTCCAATGGGGAGGCCAATTCCGCCCTGTCGCTCGAATACAGCACGTTCATCGCTGGCGACACGCGCGCCCCGTGGGAGCGGCAGGACCAATGGGTGCTCGGCTATTCGCGCTACCTCGTGCCGAACGTGAACCTGTTCGGCGAAGTGGTTCATGTCGTCGGCTATTCCCCGCTGAACTTCATCAGTGGCGGGAACTTCACCGATGGCAGCACATGGTCTGACCGTGGCGGCCGGACGAATGTGATCCTCGTCGGGGCGCAGGCGGCTTTCTAGTCTTCTGCCCCTGCGGGGCAGGTCAGGGGGCAGCAGGGGCCTCAGCGGTCTCTGCCGCGCCTGTGGCCTCGCCAGCGGGTTCATGCGCGGCAGCGGCCCGTTTGCCCTTCGGCGTCACGATGCGGCACAGCACAAGGTCGCCGGTCACGTTCACCAGCGTGCGGGCCATGTCGAGGATCCGGTCCACGCCCATCACCAGGGGCAGGCCAGTGAGGGGCACGCCGAAACTGGTCGCCGTGGTCGCGAGGATGGCAATACTGGCCCCCGGCGCCGCCGGTGCCCCGATGGAGGCGCCGGTCAGCGTGATCATCACAAGCGCAAGGTCGCCGGAAGACAGCGGCGTGCCGGATATGTCCGCCAGGAACATGATCGCCACAGACTGGTAGAGCGCCGTGCCGGCCATGTTGACCGTCGAGGCCAGCGGCACCACGGCCCCTGCCAGCGTGGCGGGCGTCTTCAGCTTGTCGATCGCCGTCTTCATCGTGAGTGGCATGACGGCGGCCGAGCTGGATGTGGAGAAGGCCAGCAGCTGTACGGGCAGCACCGCCTCGATGAACTTCACCGGGTTCATCCGCCCGAACACTGTCACGATCACGAGATACATCGCCAGCAGGCAGGCAAGGCCGGACAGGACTATGCCGCAATAGGTGGCAAGGTCTCTCAGCGTGCTGAAGCCGTTCGTCGCGGTTGTCTCCGCCATCAGGCCGAACACGGCCAGCGGGGCAAAGCGCATGGCTGTCCGGATCACGGTCATGGAGACTTCCAGCATCGCCTCCGCCAGCGCCACCAGCGGGCGCGTCAGCTCCTTCTTGTCCGCCGTGACGACCGCCACGCCGACAAACAGGGAGAACAGGACAATGGCCAGCATGTCCTGCTCCAGCAGGGAGGCCGTGATGTTCTGCGGGATCAGGCTGGTGATCATGTCCGGCAGCTCACGCGTGATGCCCTCGAGGGCCGAGGGTTGCGGGTCGGCCAGGTGCAGGTCTTCCGGCTTCAGGCTGGGCGCGGAGGGGTAATTCTGTTCCAGCGCGCGCCCCGGCCGGATGAAGCGGGCCAGCGATACGCCGATCATGGTGGCGCTAATCGTCGTCAGCAGCACGAACACCAGCAGCTTGCGGCCAACCGTGCGCAGCGCTTCGCCGCCGCCCGTGCCCGCAATGCCAAGCACGATGGAGCTGGCCGCCAGCGGGATGATCACCATCCGCACCAGCGCCAGGAACATGTTGCCCGGCAGGCCCAGCCATTCCCCGGCGAGTTCGGCCGTGGGGCGGGATACGAGATCAAGGTCCGGCCCCAGCAGCAGGCCCACCGAGATGCCGGCCGCCAATGCCAGAATCACCTGCAGCCACAACCGACCCTTCACCAGCACATCGAGCCGGTGGTTCAGGCGGTTATAGGTAAAGCGGGGCTTCTTTGCGGAGGCCATGGGCGCGGATCTCGTGATCTGGATACCCAACCCATATGAGCGCACCAGCGGGAAGGAAAGCCCGTAAGGCCCCTTAGGTGGCATGAAATATCCGGAGGGGGGAACTGGTGCCGCGAGAGAGAATTGAACTCTCGGCCTCATCATTACCAATGATGCGCTCTACCACTGAGCTACCGCGGCATTGCAGGTGCGGAAAGCGGCGTTTAGCTTAAGCGATCCGACATGAAAAGACCGTTTCGCCGTGAATTGCACCTGACATGACAGAGAAATCCCCTCCCAAGGACGAGAAAGCCGAACGCCTGGCCGCTGCGCTGCGGGCAAACCTGCGCCGCCGCAAGGCCGCCGCCCGCAAACCACCGGCTCCGGCCGGAGCAAAACCAGCCCCCGGCAAGTGACATTTTCCCTGTTTTCGCAAGTCCGTGTGGCCTGAAACCCCTGCCTCTGCGCCTATGCGCCTGAGGCTGCGAGGTGGGCTGCCGGTTCTGCCACCGGCAGGAACGGTGAGACGGCCGCCAGAGCGCGGCTGACATAGGTGTCTTTCTCTCCGACCGGTGCCACATAGTGCATGGCGTCAGCGGCATCCTCCAGCGATGCGCCGCGGGCGATCATCCAGGTGGCAAGATATTGCGAGGCGAGGCACCCGCCAGCGGTGGCGACATTGCCATGCGCCACAAAGGGCGCGTCCAGAACATCGACCCCGGCTTCGATGACCCATGGCTTGGTCGTCAGATCGGTGCAGGCGGGCAGGTCGCCGACAAGACCGAGCTTCGCGAGTAGGAGCGTGCCGGAACATTGCGCCCCGATGAGCTGCCGCTCCGGAGCCAGCTGAAGCCGGGACAGGATGCCGGTATCCCTGGCGATTTCGCGCGTGAGGATGCCGCTGCCGATCAGGACTGCATCTGCCTCGTTGGCGAATTCCAGGGGGCGCTGCGCCTGCACGGTGACACCGTTCATGGAGGTCACCGACTCAGCCGGGCAGGTAATGTACGCCTGCCAGCCCTTCGGCTTCATGCGGTTCAGGATGCCCGCCGCGATGAAGGAGTCCAACTCGTTGAACCCTTCGAAAGTGAGAATCGCGATCTGCATGACGGCCTGCCTGTTTTTTGCGAGTTTGCGGTCTGCCCGGTCTAGTTCTGAAACCCGCCGAAAATCAACACATTCCGGCCCTCCCAAAACCGCGAAGCAGGCTATAAAAGCGCCCCATGGACAGACTCGTTATTCAAGGTGGCCAGAAGCTGAATGGCCATATCCCGATCTCCGGCGCCAAGAACTCGGCGCTGAAGCTGATGGTCGCCTGCCTGCTGACAGACCAGCCGATCACCCTCACCAACATGCCGAGCCTGGCGGACACGCGCTTCCTGGCGCAGCTGCTGGAAACTTTAGGCGTCGAAGTCTACTGGCCGAAGGGCAGTGCGACCTGCCACCTGAACGCCGCCGAGCTGAAAAGCACGATCGCGCCTTATGATCAGGTGCGGAAGATGCGGGCGAGCTTCAACGTGCTGGGGCCGCTGATCGCACGCTCCGGCCACGCCACGGTGTCGTTGCCCGGCGGCTGTGCCATCGGCGCCCGGCCTGTGGACCTGCACCTGCAGGCGCTGGCCGCCATGGGGGCGGACCTGAAGGTCGAGCAGGGCTATGTGAAGGCCGCGGCCATCCACGGCCTGAAGGGCGCGCACATCAACTTTTCCATGCCGAGCGTCGGGGCGACCGAGCACGCCATGCTGACCGCCACGCTGGCCAAGGGCGAGACCGTCCTCGAAAATGCCGCGCGTGAGCCGGAGATCGAGGATCTCGCCAACTGCCTCAACGCCATGGGCGCGCACATCACCGGCGCGGGCACCTCCGTCATCCGCATCAAGGGCGCCGAGAGCCTGAAAGGCACGACCCACGCCGTCATGGCTGACCGGATCGAGGCCGGCACCTATGCCATCGCTGCTGCTGCCGCTGGCGGGGACGTGACGCTGGAAGGCTGCCCGGTCGAGGCGCTGGGTGCCATGATCGCCAAGCTGCGCGAGGCGGGCGTGACGGTGGACGCGGATGAAGCCGCCCACACGCTGCGCATCCGCCGTAATGGCACGCACCTGAAAGCCGTGAACCTGTCGACCCAGCCGCACCCTGGTTTTCCGACAGACCTGCAGGCCCAGTTCATGGCCCTGATGGCCATTGCCGACGGCACCAGCGTCATCCGCGAGACGATCTTCGAGAACCGCTTCATGCACGCGCCGGAGCTTTCCCGCCTTGGCGCGGACATCACGGTGCGCGGTCAGGAAGCCATCGTGAAGGGCGTGCCGCAGCTGACGGCGGCGCCCGTCATGGCGACAGACCTGCGCGCCTCTGTCTCCCTCGTCATCGCAGGGCTTGCGGCAGAGGGGGAAACCGTGGTGAACCGCATCTATCACCTCGACCGGGGCTTTGAGCGGCTGGAAGAAAAACTGACGGCCTGCGGCGCGAAGATCGAGCGCCGGTCCGGGGAAGAGGAATAGCGGCGACGTCTTGAAGGGGCTGGCATGTCTGAACTGAAACCACTCCGCCTCCTGGCTGAAGAGGCGGAAGATCTCGAAATCATCTCCGCCGCGGTGCAGGATTCCGTGGTGAAGGCCGAGAACCTCAACTACGAGGCGCGCATCCGCCGCTTCTCATTGGAGATCAACCGATTCCGCTGGGAAGAGGGCGTGACGAAGCGCCATGAGGGCGAACGCGTCCGCTCCCTGCTGGCCTTCGATGGCGTGCTGGGCGTGAAGACCCGCGCCGTCACCAAGGCTGACCCGGAACTGATTCTCTCCCTGCTGCAGGTCACCTTCACGCCGGACGCCGAACCGCCCGGAGGCAAGATCACGCTCCTCTTCGCTGGCGACGGCGAAATCGAGCTGACCGTCGAAGCCCTCGACGCGACCCTCCTCGACAGCGACTACATTTGGAACACCCGCCACACGCCCAGCCACGAACGCCGGAAGCGTTAGGGTTGTCTCTCTGCAGGCGTTTTCGCAGCAATCAGGAATGGGCTCATTCACTCGGTTAGTTTGCTGCTTTGTTGTCCTGCTGCGGCGAGAATGTTGCAAACCAGCGGCTATCGATCATGGCACCAAGGCTTGTTCTGTCTGCCTCACGCCTGAATGCAGCCATATAGGTCTCACCGAATTTCTTCTTGAGGGATAAGTGCATGCGTCGTTGGGGGCTGTAGTACCATAGGTATTGTGTGCCGGCAGCTATCAACACCCCAACCGATATTCCAACGAGGAAGGCTGAAACGCTAAAGCGCTGGCGAACAACCAGAACCATAATCGCCAGAACAATTCCCTTCAGTGCTGCCCGCAACATCACGGGAACGAGTGCGGTTGAGAAACCATCACTGTTATCACTTCGCTCCATTTTACCCCTCCGCCCGATGGCACACCGCCAGCAACCGGTTCCGTCCGGATCTCTCAGTCATTCGTGCCGAGTGTGACATGGCTGAACATGCTCTGATCCCCCGATGATCATCCGGAAGTCACTCTAAGTCCGCTGAAGTCCATCGCAAGTCATGTCATGGTCCAGTCATGATGAAGTGTTGATCGCCTCCGCGCCGCCTGCGATGTAGCCCGTCAGATCCGGAACAGGGCGGGATTTCCCATGGTTGGTGCCATTGCACTTCTTTTTGTCTGCCAGCTGGCGGGGGAGATCATCCACCGGCTGACGGGCCTGCCGCTGCCGGGGGCGGTGATCGGCATGATGCTGCTGGTCGGCTGGCTGGCGCTGGTGCGGCGCGAGCGGCCGACGCTGGAGGCGGTCTCCGGCTGGCTGACGGCGCACCTGTCGATCATGTTCGTGCCTGCTGCCGTCGGCCTGATCGAGGAGGGCGAGGCGTTGAAGGATTACGGCCTTGCGCTGGTGCTGGCGGTGACGGTGTCCACCCTGCTGACCATGGTGGTCACGGTGCTGGTGTTCCGCTTCGCGCTCAGATGGTCGCAGCCGGATGAGGAGGCAGGGGCATGAGCGGGCTGCTGTCTACCCAGATCTTCTGGCTGGCCGTCACGCTGGTCGTGTTCGAGGCCGCCGACACCGTCTCCCGGCGCAGCAAGCGGCATCCGCTGGCCCATCCGGTCCTGTGGGCGACGCCTGTCCTGATCGGCCTGCTGCTGCTGACGGAGACGACATATGACACCTATTACAGCGCGACCTATCCGCTGAGCTTCCTGCTGGGCCCGGCCGTGGTGGGGCTGGCCGTGCCGATCTGGGCGCGGCGGGCGCTGATCCGGCGTCTGGCGCTGCCGATCCTGCTGGCGCTGCTGGCGGGGGCGGTGACGGCGATTGTCAGCGCGGTCGGCATCATGTGGCTGTTCGGCGCCCCGGCAGACATTCTGGCCTCCGTCGCGCCGCGGGCAACGACGACCCCGGTGGCCATGGATATGGCAACCCAGCTCGGCGGCGTGCCGGCATTGGCGGCGGTGATCGTGCTGTTTGCAGGGGTGATTGGCGCCATGACGGCGACGCCGTTGTTCAATCTGATGAAGATCCGGGACTATCGCGCCCGGGGCTTTGCGGTGGGCGTTTCCTCGCACGGTTTCGGCGCGGCGCGGGCCTTTCAGGTGGACCAGACAGCGGGGGCCTTTGCCAGTCTGGGCATGGCGCTGAACGCGGTGGCCACCTCGACCCTGCTTTCCCTTCTGGCGCTGTTGTTCTGACGCAAGGCGGGCACGCCGCCGGCAAATCGGGCCGAAGCCTTTTCAACGCCTTGCCAGCGGCGAACTGAGAGTCCATGTAGCGGGGTTCGCAGACACCAATCCTTGCTGGGAAAACCGCCCCAATGGCCCGTACGTTCAATGCCTCCGCACCGGATTTCGAGACCCGGTTCAGCCGCTTCCTGGGGGAACAGCGGGCGGACGGCCATGATGTGGGCGGCATCGTCGCGAAAATCCTGGACGAGGTAGACGCGCGCGGCGGCGAGGCTGTCGCCCGTTACACCGCCCAGTTCGACGAGCTGCAGATCGACCCGACCACGCTGCAATCGGACAATGTGGACCTTCCGGCGCTTGCCGCGGAATGCCCCGCAGACCTGAAAGCCGCCATTGATTTCGCGCATGACCGCATCGCCGCCTACCACGCGGCCCAGCGCCCGGCGGACCATTCGTTTACGGATGACGCCGGCGTTGAGCTTGGCTGGCGCTGGACCTCGCTGGAAAGCGTCGGCGTCTATGTGCCGGGCGGGCGGGCGAGCTATCCGTCCTCGGTCCTGATGAACACCGTTCCGGCGAAGATTGCAGGCGTGGACCGGATCGTCATGGTCGCTCCCGCACCGAAAGGGGAGATGTCCCCGGCGGTGGCCTATGCCGCACTGCGGGCAGGGGTGGACGAGTTCTATCCCCTTGGCGGGGCGCAGGCCGTCGGCGCGCTGGCCTTCGGGGCCGGGCGCCTCGCGCCGGTCGACAAGATCGTCGGGCCGGGCAATGCCTTTGTGGCGGAAGCGAAACGCCAGGTCTTCGGCCGCGTCGGCATCGACACGATTGCCGGACCGTCGGAAATCCTCGTCATCGCGGACGAGACTGCCAACCCGGACTGGATCGCCGCAGACCTGCTGAGCCAGGCCGAACACGACCCATCATCCCAGTCGATCCTGATTACTGTGGACGAGGCTGTGGGCAGGGCTGTGGATAACGCTGTGGATTCACAGTTGAAGTCCCTCGCCACGGGCGAGCGGGCGGCGCGTTCCTGGTCGTCCCATGGTGCGATCATCTTCGCCGCCGATCTGGACCAGGCCGCCACCATCGCCAACCGCATCGCGGCAGAGCACGTCGAGCTGGCTGTGGCCGATCCTGATGCCATGCTGCCGAAGATCCGCCATGCGGGAGCTGTCTTCCTCGGCCACCACACGCCGGAAGCGCTGGGCGACTATGTGACCGGCTCGAACCACGTCCTGCCGACCAGCCGCGCGGCGCGTTTCTCGTCCGGCCTTGGCCTTTACGACTTCCTCAAACGGATGAGCGTGCAGCGCGCGAGCCCCGAAGGCTTTGCCGCGCTGGCGCCTGCGGCCCTGCGCCTCGCTGAGGCAGAACGCCTGCCGGCCCACGCCCGCTCGGTTTCCATCCGGTCGAATTCGGGAACAGGTGATGTCGGATAAGAACCGCCTGATCGCCGTCGAGATCGACGAGGATACGCTCGGCGCGTCCGGCCCGGATGCGGAGCATGAGCGCCGCGTCGCCATTTTCGACTTGATCGAACAGAACAGCTTCGCCCTGCCGGAACATGGCGAAGGCCCGTACATCCTGGCCCTCTCCAAGGTGGAGCGGCGTCTCGTCTTCGCGATCCGTGACGAGCACGGCAAGGACGTGCACACTTTCATCCTGTCGCTGAACCCGTTCCGGGGCGTGATCCGTGATTATTTCATGATCTGCGACAGCTATTACGACGCGATCCGCACCCAGTCGCCGCACCAGATCGAGGCGATCGACATGGCCCGGCGCGGCGTCCACAATGAGGGCTCGGAGCTGCTGGCGGAGCGCCTGCAGGGCAAGGTGGAAGTCGACTTTCTCACCGCCCGGCGTCTGTTCACCCTGATCTGCGCCCTCCATGCCGGACAGGCCAGGGCTGCAGGATGAGCGGCGGGATGACTCGAAACCTTGCCGGAATCCCTGCAAAGCGTTAAGGCGCACCCTACATTAACGGATGGCGGCGCATTGGACCGTCTGTTTTGGAGACTGCATGTCGAAGGAAGAACTGATCGAATTCGAGGGAACGGTGGTGGAATTGCTGCCGAACGCGACCTTCCGCGTGAAACTCGAAAATGACCACGAGATCATCGCCCATACGGCCGGCAAGATGCGCAAGAACCGCATCCGCGTGCTGACCGGCGACAAAGTCATGGTCGAGATGACGCCCTATGACCTGACCAAGGGCCGCATCACCTACCGCTTCAAGTAAGCATCATGGCGTCCACAGGGGCCGCGCGGCTCATCCTCGCCAGCGCCAGCCCCCGGCGGCAGCAGCTGCTTGCCCAGATCGGCATTGTGCCGGACGCGATCTGCCCCACTGACATAGACGAAACCCGCCGCAAGGACGAAAGCCCGCGCGCGCTGGCCGAGCGGCTCGCGCGCGAAAAGGCGCTGGCCTGCCCGGAAGAGGGCTATGTGCTGGCCGCCGATACGGTGGTGGCACTGGGGCAGCGCAATCTGGAGAAGGCGGCGGACGAGGCAGAGGCCGAGGCTTTCCTGCGGTTGCTCTCCGGCCGGGCGCACCAGTGCATTACCGGCGTTGCCGTGCGCGCGCCCGATGGCCGCCTCAGCGCCCGCACCGTGCTCGCCCGGGTAAAGTTCAAACGCCTGACCGATGAAGACATCCGCTCTTACGTCGCGGGCGGCGACTGGAAGGGCAAGGCAGGCGGCTACGGCATCCAGGGCGCCGCCGGCGCCTTCGTCACCGCCATCAACGGCAGCTACACCGCCATCGTCGGCCTGCCGCTCTATGAGACCAAAGCCCTGCTTGAGGGCATGGGGTGGCAATCTCCCCTCTCCCCTGGGAGAGGGGCCGGGGGTGAGGGGTAACGGAGCTGCCGCGTGTACAGCGCTTGCTGCGATGCCCTGACCCCTCATCCCCGACCCTTCTCCCAGGGGAGAAGGGGGCGCAAGGTGGATAGGTCCCTTCCTATCCACCTCCTAAACCCAACGCCCACACCACATCCACGCATCTGAATCCTCCCGGCCCGCGGGGCCTTCATCCTCTCCCGCATGGATGAGACAGGTGATTTCTTCTCGCAGGCAGTGAGTACGGCGCTGGATGTGCTGGCCGATCTGGTCACGCGGGGCGGGCTGCATTTGCGGCCGGGTGTGCTGTCTCGCGGTGTGGCGCGGCAGTGCCGCGTGCGCCTGACGTTCCTGATGAATTATATCCGCCAGCTGATCTTCCTGCTGGCGGCGGGCATGATGAACACGCTGCCGCCGGTAGAGCCTCGTGCGGGCAGGCCGTCCGCTCCGGCGCCGGAAGGTGTGGAGGATGTCACCGCCAGCTTTTATGCGGCAGGTGTCCCGCGCCCGTGGCATTTCGCGCTGGCGCCAGCCCCTTATGCGCCCATGCCCGCCATGCCGGATATGCCCCGCGCGCCGCAGGCCGAAGAGGTTCCGGCGGGCCGTCTGATTGAAAAGATTATCGTGCTGAACGGGATCCTTGCAGACCCGCTGCCGCATGCGCGCCGCATGGCCCGCGCACTCCAGCGCTGGCGTTCGGCGGGCGAAATGGCGCCGGTCAGCCTTGAAGTTGTCCCGCGCTTCCGGGCCGACAGGCTCACCGAGTGCTTCAGCCAGGCCCTCAGTGTACGCCTGAATGATGCGCTGGCGATTGCGTGGAACGACAGCGGCTGAGGCTTTCCCTTTTGCAGGTCATTTGCCGGAACGCCAGAAGGGCGCTTCCGGGCAAACGTGCTGGCACTTACGTCCGCTCCATCGTCGCGACGGCGGCGAGGCTGAGGCCGACAATGGCGGCGATGCCCAGCCAGAGCGGGTTGGTGCTGGCCAGCAGGCCGGCCTGTTGCTGGGCGGAGGAAATGGCGCTGACGACCGTATTGTCTACCGTGATCCAGTCGCCCAGAAGGCTCGGTACCTGAAGCGCGGCAACCACAGCGCCCGCGCCGCCGACGGCCAGCAGGAAGGCCTTGCGCGCCAGCGTGCGGCGGCGGACCTTGCCCATCACCTCGTCCACGAAGGGCTTCGCCTCCAGCGCGCGGTCTTCTGCCGCGAACAGGCTGGTCAGGTCTTCGAAGGTGTCTTCTTCGCGCATATTTCTACTCCATCACGCCACTTCAGGCTTCGCAAGGTGTTTGCGGAGGGCTTCGACGCCCCGCGTCACATGGGATTTTACGGTGCCAAGCGGCCAGCCGGTGGCTTCGGCCGCTTCGCGGTGGGAGAGGCCGGCGGCGACGCACATGACGACGCAGACGCGCTGGGCCTCTGTCAGTTTCTCAAGCGCCCGGCTGAGATCCATCCGGTCGTCCTGCTGGTCACTTGGCCTTTGGAAGGGGATGATTTCGGCGGTTTCGTCGAACTCGATCTCCGGCCTTGTCTTGCGGCGCACCTGCAGGAATTCCCGCCAGCAGATTGCGCAGATCCAGGCGCTGAACGTGCCGCCGGCATAGGTGGCGATCTTCTGCCAGGCCGTCAGGAACGTGGCCTGGGCGATATCGTCACCGGCGCTCGCCGATCCGGTCAGGCGCCGGGCCATGCCACGCACGCGGGCCTGGTGGCGGCGGACGAGTTCGGCAAAAGCCGCCTCGTTGCCGCGTGCTGCATCTGCAGCCAGGTCCGGATCCGTGCGCATGTCCCGTCCTTCGTCCGTGACCAGGTAGAGGTCAGGCTTTCCGTTCATTGCGACCCGACACCCACAGGCCGAGATAGGCAAGGCCGAGGAAAACCGGGAAGGCGGCAACGCCCAGCATCGGACGGATGGCGCTGTCATCTTCCATGCCGACCATCCAGCCGAGGAAGGCAAAGGCAAGGCCGGACGCAATGAACAGCACGCCGCGGCGCAGGTCCGCCCGCACCGGGTCATTCGCCAGAGACAGGCGAACCATCATGTCATCCGACAGGGTCTGCCCCTGGTCGAGAGCATGGCGCAACGTCTCGTGAATGGTCTTGCGTTTCTTGGAATTGAAATAGCTGACCAGCCAGACAATTCCGACAATTGATCCGAACAGAAATGCCGGGACCAGAACATCTTCACCCATTTTCGGGCTCCTTCTCACAAATCCTGCGGCGGAAGTGCCGCTGTTTGACTGTCAGATGCAGCGAAGGGCCCGTTTGGATGCGGGCAGGGTGAAATTTTTTTGAGAGGGGCCTAGTTCAGCCCGCCGACCGGGAGGGACAGGTCGGCCACCTCGGTCCCGGCTGCGGCCTCAGCTTCGACCTCATCCCCGGTCTTTAACTTGTGGACCGGCAGGGCCTTCTCGCCGCTCTTGCTCTGCGGGGAGAAAAGATTGGTCAGCCGGATTTCGATTTCCGGATCGGCAGGCAGCGCCTCGTCCAGCGGCACCAGCAGGCTGCGCGTGCCATTCTCCGGCACGATCACATCGCTCAGCGTCTGGGTGAGAACGGTCTCGCCATTGCTACGGATCTCGATCACGCCTTCCAGCCGGGCATGGGCATTGCCGGAATTGGCAAAGTCGAGCCCGATGGCCGGAGCGCCGCTGGCCGTGACGGTCAGGCGGCTGGCCGTGATCTTCGGGCGGGAGCTGGCCTCCCCGGCGGTCAGGCTGAACAGGGAGGCGATCTGGTGCTTCTGCCAGCTTCCGGCCCCGTCCTTCACGACGCTCGAAGCAATCAGGGCAAGGCGATAGTCGCCGGGCCGGGCAAGCTGTTTCGGCGTGGAGAGGTTGATGACGACCTGCTTCGACTGCCCCGGCGCCAGTGAAATCGTCGGCGCGCCATAACGGGCCCAGCCTGTCGCGGAGGTGTCAGTCTCACCGGCGGCCACGAAAACCGGCGCGCCTGCCGCGTCAAAGCTCCAGTCCGCAAGGCTGAGCGAGACCGAAACCGGGCGGGCGGTATCCATATTGGCGACGGTCACGACCTGGCGCATCGGTTGGCCGGGGTCCATTTCCAGTTCCACGCTGGCAGGCTGCAGGCCGATCCGGCTCTGCGCTTCGGCCATGAACGCAAGGCTCCCGGCGGCCAGGAAAGCCGCAAGGACAAGACGAAATGGCATTTTGGCAGGCATGGCTCGGTTCCCCACGGGGCCAGCAATTCATGCCATGATCGTAAAAAAGTCTTACCGCCCGGTTTAGATTTCCCTGCGGCGCGGCGCTTGATGGAAACCGGCCGGAAGGCTAATCGCGGGGGTTCATGGTAAAACTGACACCCAAGGCAAAGCGCAAGAAACGCAAGCACGTCGCGGCTGATCTCTCGACAAGGGAAGGCCGGGCGCGGGCGCGCCGTGAAATGGTCTGGCAGGACCATGGCTTCCTGCGCGCGATCTATCAGAACCTCCACCAGATCTCGCCGGACATGTACCGCTCCAACCAGCCATCGCCGACCAAGGTGATGAAGTATGCGCGGGAGCTGGGCCTGCGGACGATCCTGAACCTGCGTGGCGAGAGCACCAAGGGCTATTACCTGCTGGAGAAGGAAGCCTGCGAAGCGGCGGGCATCACGCTGATCGACTTTCAGGTCTTCTCGCGCGATACGCCGACCCGAGAAGCGATCTTCGCGGCACGCGACCTGTTCGAGACGATCGAATATCCGGCCCTGATGCACTGCAAATCCGGCGCGGACCGGGCGGGGCTGATGGCCGTGCTCTATATGCTGCTGAAGGAAAAAGTGCCGTTTCATCAGGCGACTGAGCAGCTTTCCCTGAAGTATCTCCACATCAAGCACGGCAAGACCGGCATGCTGGACGCTTTCTTCCAGGCCTATGCCGATTTCAATGCCGGGCGTCCGGAAGCGGAGTGGAAGCCCTTCCTCGACTGGATCGCGGAAGATTATGACCGGCTGAAAGTGAAAGAGGATTTCCTGCGCGACTTCGGCAAGGGCATCCAGGTCGACAAGATCCTTCAGCGCGAATAGGCCCGCAAAGAGAGGCGCTTCCCCCTGTGCGGGATTCATGCTTCGCTCTGCGGCGGTACGGTGAGGGAGACGCCGATGCGTGCAATCACTCTGGCAGGTCTGGCACTCGCCAGCGCCTTGGCCAGCCTGCTGGCAGGTTGCGGTGAAGCGGGGAATGGCCACGCCTTGCTGGTGCAGACCTGCGAGGCAGAAGGCGAGCGGCCGGAGACCTGCGCCTGCATCGTAGATGCGATGGAGCAAAAGCTCAGCCCGGACCTGTTCAAGCGTTCTGTCGTGGCCATCGCCCGCGAGAAACGCCCGGTGGGGGAATATATCCTCAGCCTGTCCGACGCGGAGAAGATGCAGTTTTTCGAGGCCGAGCAGGAAATGGAAAAGTGCAGTCTGTCGGAAGTTTCCGGCGACTAAACACGCAGGGTAGTGCAAATCTGCACCAGCAAACGGGGGTCAGGTTCGTTCGATACGAGTATTTGCGTGACGAACAGGGTTAATCCGCCTAGATTCCGCTTCGCTCCAGAAAGGGGAAGACCATGAAGTTCTTTATTATCAACAGCTTCCGTACGATGATCTACGTGGCCTATATTGCCGTCATCGTGTCGGGAATCGCGCTGGGCATTTACAACAAGGGGGAGTTCACGGGCGAACTCGTTGGCCTGACGGGCACGCTGGCCCAGATCGCCGATTTTGCCGTGTTCACTGTGGGCGGCTGGATCGCGGCCAGCCTGATCTGCGGCCTGATCGTGACGCTGCTCGATATCCGGGACGATATCAACGACCGGCTGCCGGATGCGCGCCGGGACGACTGATCAAGCCGATTGGGGCACCAGGGAGCCGCTGGCGGGAACGCCGGCGGCTTTTTGTTAAGGGAGAAGATTGGACATGACCTCGACACAAGCTGTGGCACTTTATGCAGGCCTCAACATCGCGCTGCTGGTGCTGCTGGCCATACGGGTCGTCGGCCGGCGTCGTTCGGCGCAGGTGTCCGTCGGCGATGGCGGGGATGAAGACCTGGCTCTGCGGATCCGGACCCATGGCAACGCGGCGGAATATGTTCCGGCCTTCCTGGTGGGTCTGTTCCTGTCGGCCGCTCTGGGCTGCCCGGTCTGGGCCGTTCACACCCTTGGCGGCAGCTTCACGCTGGGCCGCCTGCTGCATGCCTTTGGCCTCTCCGCCACAAAGATGGCGCCGCGGGCGCTGGGCATGCTGCTGACCTGGATCCCGATGCTTGGCGTGGCAGGTCTGCTGATCTGGCAGGGCGCTTTCTGACACGGGGGATTGCGCCCGCAGGGGCAGCAGGCCATCTAGCCCGCATGGCTGATTTCAGGATTCCACCGGCAGACCTCCTGGCCGGACTTATCGAGCAGTGCCGCAAAGCCGGTGCAGACGCAGCAGATGCCCGTATCGGCGAGGCCGACGGTGTTGGCGTGGCGGTGCGTGACGGCAAACTGGAAAGCATCGAGCGCGAGGAAAGCGTCTCAGTGGCACTGCGCTGTTTCTACGGCAAGCGGCAGGCGCACGTCTCCAGCGCGGATCTGTCCGCCGATGGGCTGAAGATGCTGGCCGAACGCTGCGTTGCGATGGCCAAGGCCGTGCCGGAAGACAAGTATTGCGGCCTGCCGGATGCTTCCATGCTCGCCACCGGCGATCTCGACATGGACCTGACCGGAGAGCCGGAAATGTCCGCGGAGACGCTGGAAGAACGCGCCCTCGCCGCAGAGGCGGCCGCGCTGGCCGTGCCGGGCATCAAGACGGTCGCCGGCTGTGGCGCGTCCTGGAACCGCTCGAAGCGCTGGGTTGCGGCCTCCAACGGCTTTGCCGCTTTCAAGACAGGTTCGTCCACCAGCCTCGGCCTCTCCGCCGTGGCAGAGAAGGACGGCAAGATGGAGCGGGACTATGACAGCTGGTCGGTCCGCTTCCTGAACAACATGCCGCTGCCGGAAGAGGTGGGCAAAACGGCGGGCGACCGCACCATCGCCCGTCTTGGTGCCCGCAAGCTCGGCACCCGCAAGGCCGCCGTGATCTATGACCGGCGCGTCGCGTCCAGCCTGGTCGGTGCGCTGCTGGGGGCCATTTCCGGCCCGTCCATCGCGCGCGGCGTTTCCTATCTGAAAGACCGGATGGGGGATCAGGTGTTCGCCAAGGGCGTTTACATCACCGACGATCCGTTCCGCCCGATGGGCATGGGCTCGCGCAATCATGATGGCGAGGGCCTGCCGGTGCGCGAGACGCACCTGATCGAGGATGGCCGCCTCACGACCTGGCTGCTGAACACGCCGGCGGCAAAACAGCTGGGGCTGGAGCCGAACGGTTTTTCCGCGCTCGGCTTTGGCGACCCGCCCGGCGTGACGACGTCCAACATCTATCTGCGCGCCGGTGAAAAGACACCGCAGGAGCTGATGGCGGATGTGGGCGAGGGCCTTCTGGTGACCGACATGTTCGGCCCGTCCATCAACCCGAACACGGGCGACTATTCCGTCGGCGTGGCGGGCTTCTGGTTTGAAGGCGGCCAGATCGCCTATCCGGTGTCGGAAGTGACCATTGCCGGGGACCTGCCGTCGATGTTTGCCCGTCTTGTGCCAGCCTCGGACCTTGAGTTCCGCGGCACGCGCGATGCGCCGAGCATCCTCGTGGAGGGCATGAGTCTTGCGGGCAGCTGAGCGCACGCTCCTCGAAGACATGGACACGATGCGGGCGCTGGCCCGCGAGGCCGGTGAGCTGGCCGTCGCCTATCAGCGCGGCGGACAGGAAAACCGCGTCTGGCACAAGACCGGCGGCAGCCCGGTCACCGAGGCCGATATCGAGGTGAACCGCCTCTGCGCCGCTTACCTCCAGAAAGCCCGGCCGGAATATGGCTGGCTGTCGGAAGAGACGACCGACAGCGTCGATGCCCGCCGCAAGCAGCGCTGCTGGGTGGTCGACCCGATCGACGGCACCCGCGCGTATATGCGGGATGATCCGAACTGGTGCGTTGCCCTAGCCGTGATCGAGGAAGGCCGCGCTGTGGCCGGTGTGCTCTACGCCCCCCGGCAAGACCGTTTCTACGAGGCCTGGACCGGCGGCGGCGCCTTCCTGAACGGGCAGGGGCTGCATGTGTCGACCTGCTCTGCCGAGACCGGCTGCCGCCTCATCACCAATGAAGAGATGGTCACCCATCCGGACTGGCCGGAACCGTGGCCTGACGTGGTTGTCGCCCGGCCGAAACCGAACTCCACCCTCCTGCGCATGGGCCTGGTGGCCACGGGAGAATGGGACGCTGCGCTGGTGCTGGCTCACAAGTCCGACTGGGACCTTGCCGCAGGGACAGTGCTCGTCGAACAGGCAGGGGGCGTGGTCACCACGCACCGGGGTGAACCCCTTGTGTTCAATCAGGAAGTCCCTGCACAACGCAGTGTCATCGCGGCTGGCGCCGGGCTCCACCCTCTGTTAGTGCGCAGGACAGGATTTGTGGGTATACCTGACCCACAGGAAAGGGCGGCCCCGGCCGCTACAACCACGGAGCAAAAGAAAATGGGCGACGCCCCGAAGAGCCAGCAGCAGCTGCTGCACATCGTTATTGGCGGTGAGCTGAAGGACGTAACCGGCGTAGAGTTCGAAGATCTCTCCAAGATCGACTTTGTCGGCGCTTATCCGAACTACAAGGAAGCCTACGACGCCTGGAAATCAGCGGCACAGCGCACGGTGGACACCGCCGAGATCCGCTATTTCATCCTGCATGCGCACAAGCTGCTGGACCCGCTGACGGGGAATCACCATCACGTCTGATCCGGGACATCCGAAGGCGCAGCGGGGGAGCCTGCGGAGACTGTTCGCGGCCTATTTCCGGCCGCACCTCGGCTGGTTCGTCGGCGGTACGCTGATGGCGCTGGGCACATCGCTATGTGCCATGGCCTATACCTATGTCCTGAAGCTGATGGGCGACCGGCTGGAAGCCAGTTTCGGCGAGACCGGCAATGCCGACTCCGGCTGGATCCTGCATATCGGCGCAGCGATTGTCGCCCTCGCGGCGGCCCGCTCGCTGACCATGTACCTGATGACGCTGCTGAACAATACGGGCGTCCAGCGCGGTCTCGTCAACATGCAGGCGCACGAGTTCGAGGCCCTGATTGATGGCGATTATGCCCGCCTCTCGGCCGATGCCTCGGGCGGCTTCGTCTCGCGTTTCATCAATGATGTGAACGCGATCCGCGATGCGGCGCTCCGCTTCGCCAACAATTTCACCAAGAGCACCGCCACCACGATTGGCTGTCTTGGCGTGATGGCCTGGATCGACTGGCAGCTGACGCTGCTGATCCTCGTCGCCTATCCCATCGCCTTCGCGCCGGTCATCAGCCTCGGCAATCGCGTGCGCAAACGCTCCCGCCGGGCCCAGACGCAGGTGGGCGAGATGACCTCGCTCCTCTCTGAAGGGTTCCAGTCGGCCCGCGTGATCAAGGCCTATGGCCTCGAAGCCTACCAGAAAGGCCGCGCACGCAGCGGTTTTGTCGAGCGTTCGCGTCTCTTCCTGAAAGTGCTGGCGGACCGTGCGGCCGTGGACCCGATCCTCGAAATCGCAGGCGGCGTGGCGCTGGCGGGGATTCTCGGATTTGCGGCCTGGCGTATCTCAGAGGGGCAGATGTCGCTCGGGGACCTGCTGGCCTTCATCGCGGCGCTGGGCGTTGCCTCGCCGGAGATCCGCGCGCTTGGCACACTGAACTCCGTCGCGCAGGAGGGCGGGGCCGCCGCAGACCGCGTGTTCGACATTATCGAAGCAAAGCCTGTCATGGCCGACCAGCCGGGCGCCGGGCGCTTCGGCAAGGTGTCCGGCGATGTGAAGTTCGACGATGTCACCTTCTCCTATCCCGACGGCACGCCCGCCCTGAAAGGGCTGACCTTCCAGGCCGCGCCGGGAGAGACAGTTGCAATTGTCGGCCCGTCCGGCGCTGGCAAGTCCACCATCTTTAACCTGCTGCTGCGCCTCTATGATCCAGAAGGCGGGGCGATCCGCGTCGACGGGCAGGACATCCGCGCCATGACCGGCGACAGCCTGCGCGCCAATATGGGCCTCGTGGCGCAGGATTCGGCCCTGTTCGATGATACGGTGCAGGCCAATATCGCCCTCGGCCGTCTCGGCGCCACCAAGGCAGAGATCGAGGTCGCGGCCCGCGCGGCCTTCGCGCATGAATTCATCATGGCCCTGCCGCAGGGCTATCAGTCTCCGGCAGGTGAGATGGGGCGGAACCTGTCCGGCGGCCAGCGCCAGCGGATTGCCCTCGCCAGGGCGATCCTGCGCGGGGCACCGATCCTGTTGCTGGACGAGGCGACCTCCGCCCTCGATGCGGAGAGCGAAGCGCGCGTGCAGCAGGCCCTCAGCGATTTCAGCCGTGGCCGCACCGTCCTCATCATCGCCCACCGCCTGTCCACTGTCAGGGCCGCTGACCGCATTCTGGTGGTCGAGGATGGCCGTGTGGTGGAGCAGGGCAGCCACGAAGCCCTTCTGGCCGCTGACGGCGCTTATGCCCGCCTCGTGAAGCTGCAGCTCAGCTGAGAGAGCACAGGGGAGTAGACTGACTGGAGGGGGAGAACCTATTCTCTCCCCTGTTTCTCTCTCTTACGAGCCATCAGCCAGGAACGGGGCGGGACGCCCTCAAACATCAGCACAAACAAAAACCCCGCGAAGCGAACTTCGCGGGGTTTTCTGTGTCGTTTGCCTTGAGGGATCAGTTCGTCAGGGCTTTTTCGATCTCACGAGCGGCCTTCTCGAACTGGTCGACGGCGGTGTCACCGGCAAGCAGGCGGCGGGCCGCTTCGGTGGCCGCGTCAGCAGCCGCACGGCGGACTTCTTCAGTCGCTTCGGCTTCGGCGCGGGAGATGCGGGCCTGGGCCAGCGCTTCACGGCGTGCGAGAAGCTCGGCCATTTCCTTGCGCGTCTCTTCCATGATGCGCTTGGCGTCGGCCTTGGCCTGCTCGATCATGGCCTCGGCTTCCTTGTCGGAGTCCTGGGCCTTGCGCTCAGCAGCAGCGAGGGCTTCAGCAGCCTGTTCGCGCAGGCTGGCAGCTTCTTCCAGTTCCTTGCGGATGGCGTCAGCGCGCGTATCGAGGCCGCTCAGCACGGTCTTGAAGGCACCCATGCGCCAGGCAATAGCGACGAAGCCGCAGAGTGCCAGGAAAGCTGCGAAGGTGACCGGGTCGGTCGCGGCATAGGCCAGACCGCCGAGGAAGCCGCCACCACCATGGCCGCCAGCGGCGCCATGTGCGGATTCAGCGGCAAAAGCCGGAAGGGCCGAGGCTGCGATGGCGGAGAAGAGGACGATGCGTTTCATGGTCTTACTTCTTCTCCATCGCGGCCGAGACGGCAGACTTCAGATCGGCGGCAGATGCCTTGAGACCGAAGCGGGCCGTCATGGCCTCTGCGGTGTCGACGGCAATCTGCTCGACATTCTTCATCGCGCTGGCACGAAGCGAAGCGATGCGGGCATCGGCAGCTTCGAGCTTCTTGGCGATCTCGGCGTCAACGCGAGCGGTTTCGGCAGCCATTTCGGTTGCCATTTTCTCGCTCGCCTTTTCCGAGGTTTCGCGGGCCTTGTTACGGGCTTGTGCGAGGCGCAGTTCGAGGGCCTGCTGGGCTTCGGTGGCCTGGTCGTTCAGGCGGGCTGCCTGATCGAGGTCCGAAGCGATCCGGTCGGAACGCTTTTCCAGCGTGTCCGAAAGTTTCGGCAGGATCCAGCGCGACAGTGTGAAGTACAATGTCGTGAACAGGATCGCGAGCCAGAACAGCTGGCTCGGCATGTGCCATGTTTCGAACGGCGGGAAAGGCGGCGGTGCGTCGTCCGGCAGGTGCCCTTGGGCAGCGCCTTCAGCAAGCAATGCGATCAGCATCAGGTTACCTCTGTGTCGGAATACGACAGATCGGGCCGGCCGGCGTTAGCGCTGCCGGCCCAATCAGGCTGGGCGTGGGTCTATTAGACCACGAACAGGATCAGGATGGCGACGAGGAACGACAGGATGCCGAGAGCCTCGGAGAGGGCCATACCGATGAAGAGGTTGCCGGTCTGCTGCGGAGCAGCCGACGGGTTGCGCATGGCAGCGTCGAGGAACGAAGCAAAGATGTTGCCCACGCCGATAGCAGCGCCGAACATACCGAGCGTTGCGAGGCCGGCGCCGATATATTTGAGGCCGAGAGTGATATCGCCTTCCATGGGTGTCTCCTTGTTGGAAGCTTACGGTTTCTAGAGATTGCCGCCCGTGAAGCGTTTTCGTTGGGTGGCGTCAAGCAATTTGGTGCGGTCCCAGTGCCGCACCGGCGAAGGTGTGTCCTAGTGACCGGGGTGAAGTGCGTCGTTGAGATAGACGCAGGTCAGGATCGCAAAGACATAAGCCTGCAGGCCGGCGACCAGGAATTCCAGAGCGTTCAGCGCGACACCCATCGAGAAGGCCAGCGGGCCAACGACGTAGCCGATGCCTCCTGCTGTCAGGCCGATCACCGCAAAGGCAGCGAAGAGCTTCAGCATGATGTGGCCGGCCAGCATGTTGGCGAACAGACGCAGCGAAAGGGTCAGCGGACGGGCAACGAAGGACACGACCTCAATCGGGATCAGGATGGCGTAGAGGCCGATCTTGCCGAGGATGTGCATGTCGCCGAGCGACGGTGCGAACAGGCCGAGGAAGTGCATGCCATGCTTCATGAAGCCGTAGCCGATCACGACCGTGATCACGAGCAGGGCGAGGGCGCCGGTCACGATGATGTGGCTCGTGGTCGTGAACGCATACGGCACCATGCCGATCATGTTCGCGAAGAAGATGAAGAAGAAGAGGGTGAAGACGAACGGGAAGAATTTCAGGCCTTCCTCGCCAGCCACGCCGCGCACCATGTCAGCGACGAAGCCGTAGCCGATTTCGGCCATCGACTGCAGGCGGGACGGCACCAGAAGGCCCTTCGAGGCTGCCACGCCAAAGAAAGCGATGGTCAGCACAACGCCCAGCAGCATGAAGCCGGAAGCGTTGGTGAAGGACAGGTCAACGCCCCCTATGTTCAGCTCCAGCCACTTGGTGACCTGGAACTGGTGGATCGGATCGATCGCGGCGCTCGGCAACAGGAAGTTCATTGGTCCTCAGTCCCGTCTTCTTTTGTCGGGGCGCCTTGCCCCTGTGATATTTCCTGCGCCCGAGCGTTCAGCTCTCTGTAGGCGCGCATTATGGCCCGGATGGCTGCAGCGAGACCGATGGTTCCGCCGATCAGCAATCCCCAGGGTTCAGAGCCTGCGAACTTGTCGATCCAGAAGCCGAAAAAGCCCCCGACAAAGACATTGGCGACGAATTCGGCGCCGTAACGCAGGGCATAGCTCCCCGCCGAGATGGTTCCCGCGTCTGCCTGGTTCGCGCGGCGCTTGGATGCATCACGTTCCTCTCGGGCCGCCTTGGCCTTGGCGATACGTTCGCCGAGGTCGTTCGGTCCCTCGCTGGACATGATTTCAGATGCTCCGCAGCCGCGAATCCTTGCCGACGGGGCTACCCCCCGGATTTCGGCGCAAACTATGTAGGGCGGCTGTCCAAGTCAACCGGAGATGCAGAAAGCTATCGCCCTGTTTTTTATCGGGTAATTTTCGCCATGTGTGCGCTACTCCGCCGCAACAAGCTCTTCGGCGGCCTGCAGGTCCACTGAGACCAGCTTGGAAACGCCCTGTTCGCGCATGGTCACGCCGAAAAGACGGTCCATCCGGCTCATCGTGACGGGATTGTGGGTAATCACCACGAAGCGGGTGTCGGTGCGCTGGCGCATTTCGTTGAGCATGTTGCAGAAACGGTCGACGTTCGCGTCATCCAGCGGTGCATCCACCTCGTCCAGAACACAGATCGGGGCGGGGCGGGAGAGGAACACGGCGAAGATCAGCGCCGCCGCCGTCAGGGCCTGCTCGCCGCCGGACATCAGGTTCAGCGTGCCAAGCTTCTTGCCGGGCGGTTGGGCGAAGATTTCGAGGCCTGCCTGCAGCGGATCGTCGGCATCAACCAGACGCAGCTCGGCCTGGCCGCCGCGGAACAGGGCCGTGAACAGTGCCTTGAAGTGCTCGTTCACCTGCTCGAAGGCCTTCACCAGGCGCTCGCGGCCTTCCTCGTTCAGGGCATCGACGCCCTGACGCAGCTTGGCGATGGCCTTGGTCAGGTCTTCCTTTTCGGTGATCTGCGAGCCGAGGCGCTCTTCCAGCTCAGCGGCTTCTTCCTCGGCATCCATGTTCACACCGCCCAGCTGGTCGCGGGTGCGGCGCAGGTCTTCCACCCGGCGCTCGATGTCGCGGGGTGTGAACTCGCCCATTTCCTCTTCGTCGAGGCCAGCTTCGGCGATGGCCAGCAAGCCTTCCGGCGTGCGCTGGAAATTGTTGCGGGCGATCTCGACCGATTCTTCCAGCCGGCTTTCGGCGGTTTCCAGTTTCACTTTCCACCCGGCAAGGGATTCGCGAGCTTCGGAGGCCGCTGCGGAAGCGCGGCGGGCTGCGAACTCGGCGTCGCGAATCGCGGCTTCTTTCTCCGCGAGCCGGTCGGCGGCTTTCTGGCGTTCGGTTTCCAGCCCGGCGACTTCGGCGGAGAGCATTTCGATCTCGGCGGCCAGCTGCTCCGGCCGGGTTCTGGCGGTAAGCGCTTCGGCAGCGGCGGAAGACCGGCGCTCCAGCAGGCGCTCCACGCGGTCGGTCGCGGCTGTAATGCGGCCGGTCCAGGTCTGGACGTCACGCTCCAGGCCCTGACGGCGGGCAGCCGCCTGTTCGCGTCCGCGTGTAATGTCGGTCAGCCGGCCACGGGCCTCGATCTCGGCGGAGCGGGCTTCGGCCACGGCGGCACGCGCCTCGGCCAGACGGGCTTCCAGCTGGCTTTCCATCTCGCGGCTGTCTGACGGAGCGATCAGGGCAAGGGTCTCGTTGACGATGGAGAGTTCAGACTCGGCGCGCGACAGCGCTTCGCCTGCTGTGTCGCGTTTCATCGCGGCGCGTTCGGAGGCTTGCGCGGCTTCGGTGACGCTGCTGCGGGCCGTGTTCAGGGCGCGCTGTGCCGGGGCGACTTCATAGCGGCAGTTGCGAAGCGTTTCTTCCGCAGCCGTGCGGGCCTCGCGGGCGGCGGCGAATTCGGCGTCGCGGGCGGTGAGCGTTTCCTGAAGCGGAGCCAGTTCAGCAAGGGCTGTTTCGAGGCGGGCCTGCTGTTCCAGACGGGCGGCGGCACTGACCGGGGCATCCGGCGTGCGGGCAAACCCGTCCCAGCGCCAGAGATGGCCTTCCTTCGAGACCAGCCGCTGGCCGGGTTTCAGCAGGGCGGCAAGGCGTGGCCCCTCAGAAGCTTCGACCAATCCGCACTGGGAAAGCCGCGCGGCCAGTTCGCCCGGTGCGTCCGTATATTGCGAGAGGGGCGTTGCACCTTCCGGCAGCGTCTGCGCCACGGCATCGGCGCCGCCCCAATACATTGCGGCGGCCTTGTCCGTCGGTGCTTCGATGTCATCACCAAGCGCGGCAGCCACGGCCTTTTCAAAGCCGTCGCGTGTACGGATACGCTCCACCACGGGCGGCGCGCTTGGGCCTTCCGCCTTGCGCAGCAGCTTGCGCAGGCCGCCGATCTCGGCTTCGAGTTCGCGCACGGCGCGGGCGGCTTCATCGCGCAAAGGCTGTGCCGCGGTTTCGGCATCGCGGGCCGCGGCGAGGTGCTGTTCTGCCTCCTCAACGGCGCGTTCGGCAGATTGCAGCGCGGCTTCGGTTTCCGCCTCTGCAGCTTTTGCAGCCTTCAGCCTGCTGACAAGCGTAACAGCATCTTCCAGTGAGGCCATGTCGGCGCGCAGGCGCTCGACTTCTGACGTCAGATGGTTCTTGCGGCGGGTCTGGGCGGCGGCCTGGTCTTCCGTGGCCTGACGGCGGGCGCGGGCTTCGGACAGGCGGCTCTGCGCATCGTCTGCAACCTGCTCGGCGCGGGCAAGCTCTGCGCGGGCCGTTTCGAGCGCGGCGCGTGTCTGTGCCTCGGTCTCTGCATTGGCGGCTTCGTCTTCCACCGGCAGGGCGGAGAGTTCGAACTTCGCGTGGGCGAGTGCGTCTTCGGCCTCGGTTTTGGCTGCCTGTTCGCGCTCGATGTCTTCCATCAGACGGGCGGCTTCAGCTTCCAGCCGGGCGTGCGCATCGGAGGCGACCTTGCGCTCGGTCTCCAGCTTGGCGAGGGCAATCCGCGCCTGGCCAAGCTTTGCCGCCACGATACCTTCCGCTTCGCGCAGCGGGGCGAGGCCTTCGCCGGCTTCGATCCGGGCAGCTTCGCAGACAGCATCCTGGCGGGAGGATTCTTCCACCTGCCGCTTTGTCTCTTCAAGCTTTTCGCGCGCCGTCTCGCAGGCAAGCTTTGCTTCATGCCAGCGCAGATGCGCGACCAGAGCGTCGAGCGCGAAGATCTCTTCGGAGAGTTTCTTGTAGCGCCGGGCTTTCGCTGCCTGCCGTTTCAGGCTGGCCAGCTGGCGCTCGACCTCGGCAGAGACTTCCGCCAGGCGCTCAAGATTTGCCTCGGCTGCGTTCAGCTTCAGCTCCGCTTCGTGGCGGCGCGTGTTGAGGCCCGCGATCCCGGCGGCTTCCTCAAGGATGCGGCGGCGGTTCTGCGGCTTCGATCCGATCAGCTCGGAAATCTGCCCCTGACGCACCAGCGCCGGGGAGTTTGCCCCTGTCGAGGCATCCGCGAAGAGGAGTGTGATGTCCTTCGAACGGACAGTGCGGCCATTCAGCTTGTAGGTCGTGCCCGCACCCCGGCGGATGCGGCGCACGATCTCTAGCGTGTCGGAGCCATTGAACTCTGGCGGGGCGGTGCGCTTTGAGTTGTCGAGGATCAGCGTGACTTCCGCCGTCTCCCGCGCGGGGCGACCGGCAGAGCCTGAGAAGATCAGGTCATCCATTTCCCCGCCGCGCATGGCGCGAGCAGAGCTGGCACCCATGGCCCAGCGCAGCGCTTCGAGGAGATTGGACTTACCGCAGCCGTTCGGCCCGACGATCCCGGTCAGACCGGGTTCGACGGGAAAATCCTGCGGGTCGACGAACGACTTGAAGCCGGCAATGCGTAGTTCAGTAATCTGCATTCCGGCTCCCTTGTCTTATTGTTGGTCGGTGGTTTCCGGCACGCCAGACTCCGCATCGGCCGGGGTCGGCTGCGGGGCGGTGTCTTCTGCCGGAGCGGCGGTTTCAGTTACAGCCGGGGCTTCTTCACCCAGCAGGCTGTCGATATATTTCGAGAAGCTCTCGACCGAACGGGTTTCGTTTTCGAAGAGGTGCTTCTTGCCGTTCACGATGAAGGTAGGGGTCGAGTCGACATTCCACTTCTCGGTGGCGACCTGGTATTTGTCAGCCAGCACCATGCGGTAGTCGCGGTTTTCCATACAGGCGTCGAACTGGGCCTCGGTCTCGATGCCGTGGCGCTTGCCGATGGTCTGCAGGGCGCCTTTCAGCGTGCCGTTCTGGGCGGCCGTGACGACGCCGGTCTGGTTGGTGAACAGATCGTCCATAACATCGAAGAACTGGTCTTCACCTGCGCACAGAGCCAACACAAATGCCGGCAGGTCCGGACCCTGGTGAACCGGGAATTCGCGGAACACGAACTTCACCTTGCCGGTGACGACGTATTTCTCGGTCAGTTCCGGGAGGATGTCGTCATGGAAGTATTTACAGGCCGGGCAGGTCGGCGAAGCGTATTCGATGATCGTGACCGGGGCACTTTCCGAGCCCTTTACATGGTCGCCCTTGGTGATGGCGGCAACGCCGGTCGTGGATCCGCCATCGCTGCCGCCACAGGCAGCAAGCATTAGCGCCGAAACGGCGGCCAGGGCGGAACGTCTCGAAAGAAGGGTCATGGTCATGGCTTTCGCGTTAAGAATTGAGTCGATTGGGTTGCCAACTGGTTAACGGAAGAGGGGTCTGCTGTTAACTTTTGGCGGGCTTTCAATTGGTTTCCGGGGTGACGCGGGCAAGTTCCTTGTCAAGGAAGGCGGAGAAGCCTTCCGGCGTCATCATGGAGACGGTGGCGGTGTGAACCGTTCCGTCGACAATGAATGTGGGGGATGAGCGCACGCCGTAATGTTCGGCGGAATTGTCGACTTCCAGCATGTCGAAACGCGTATCCATGTTCTGGTAGCAGGTGTCGAATTTCTCGCGGTCTGTGATGCCATAGGGCGTGCCGATGATCGTCAGCGTGCCTGGCAGGGTGCCGACCTGAGCCGCCACGAAAATCTCGTCCTGACGCGCGAAGATGTCTTTCAGATAAGCGAGGCCGTCTTCCTTGGGCAGGCAGCGCGCCTGGGTCATGATAGTCTTGTCGACCGAGTTGCGGATCCATTCGCGCATGACGAAGCGCACCTTGCCAGTGGCGACGTAATTTTCCTCGATGGCCGGCAGGATGTCCTCGGCGAATTCCTTGCAGTGGCTGCAGGTCGGCGAGAAATACTCGATCACGGTCACCGGCGCATCGGCGGCGCCCTCCACCCAGCCGGGCTCGTCAGCAGCAGTCCACTCGGTCCAGTCATCCTCGGCGGTGGCCGGGCTGGCGATGGCGGCAGCGCAGGCAAGCGCAGCGATGGCGAGGCGTCGGGTCAGTCCTGTCATGATCAATCCGGTCTCTGTTCCTTGTCTTCTGCGGTTAGCATGGCCGCGCCGAGCGCAACAATTGCCTCTCGCAGCCGCTTGTCCTGAATACCCGCCGTGCTCGCTTCGAGGTCAGCGCGCTCCTTTGGTGTCAGCGGGCGCGCAATGCGGCGGGGCTTTTTGGGGGGCTCCGTGCTGGTCAGCGGGCCCTGCACCAGCTTGATGGCGGTAACATCTCCGCCCGCAGCGACCGAGACGCGCTGGCGGATGGTTTCCGACTGGTGCTGAACCATCGGTGCGGCCTGGGGCACCACGCGCAGGGTCAGCACCCTTCCGTCCTTGCCGCCGCTGAGGCGTTCGGGGCGGCAGTATTTGTAGAGCTGTTCCCCGGCGATCTCGCGCCAGCGAGCCTTCAGGATCTGGATCGGCGGCAGTTTTTTTGCGCCGGACTTGCGGGTCAGGCGTTCGGCAGCGACCCCGATCTTCGCCATACCCGGCGTCACCGCCCGGCCGCGCATATAGCGCAGGCGGACCCGCGCGCGGGCTTCCTCGATGGGATCTATGCTTGATCTCGTCACCATTGATCTGAGATTGCACGGGAATGAAGACGACGGGAAGGCAGGCTGTGCCGAAACACGGGGATTTGAACGCGCTGCCTGCGGATCTGCTCGCCTGGTTTGACCGGTATGGGCGGGATCTGCCCTGGCGCACGGCGCTCGGCGAGCGGCGGGACCCTTACCGAGTCTGGCTGGCAGAGATCATGCTGCAGCAGACGACCATCCCGCACGGCACGCCGTATTTCCTGACCTTCACACAGCGCTGGCCAACCGTTGAGGCGCTGGCTGCGGCGAAGGATGAAGACGTCATGACCGCCTGGGCGGGGCTCGGCTATTACGCCCGCGCGCGCAACCTGCTGAAATGTGCCCGCGAGATCGCCGCGCGCGGCAGCTGGCCGGAGACAGCAGCGGAGCTGAAGAAGCTGCCGGGCATCGGGCCCTACACGGCCGGGGCCATCGCAGCGATTGCCTTCAACCAGCCTGCTGCGGCCGTGGATGGCAATGTCGATCGCGTCTTCGCCCGCCTCCTGGCCCTGAAGGGCGACTGGGCGGAGGAGAAAAAGCGCCTCCATGCGCAAGTGGAACGTCTCGTACCCGAAGACCGTCCGGGCGATTTTGCCGAGGCGCTGATGGATCTTGGCGCCACGGTCTGCACGCCGACCCGGCCGAACTGCCTGATCTGCCCGGTCTCGGCGTACTGCCTTGCCAAGGCAGAGGGCGAGCCGGAACGCTACCCCATCAAACCGCCGAAGAAGGCCAAGCCGATCCGGCGTGGTGCCGCCTTCGTGGTGGTTCACAAAGGCGAGGTGCTGCTGCAGCGGCGGCCGGACAAGGGCCTGCTCGGCGGTATGGCGGGCCTTCCGACGAGTGACTGGGTTGAGGGGGAACGATCCGATCCGGCCCCGCCCTTCAAGGCGAGCTGGGAAGAGGTCGGCGAAGTCCGCCACGTCTTCACCCATTTCGACCTGAGGCTCACCGTGATGCGGGCAGACCTGCCACGCCGCCCGAAAGTGGATGGCTTCTGGGTGCCGCTGGATGAGGTGGAAGGCCTTCCCAGCGTCTTCGCCAAGGCGTTCCGGCTGGCGACTTCGGGCTGACCGCAAGAATCGGGTCGCGGGCTGCGATCCGGATAGGGAAAACCGGGAAAACTTCCCGGAGGTTCCTTCATGATAGCCCTGATGCTCGCGCTGCTCGTTTTCCTGTTTCCGCTCGCCTACAGCCCCGGTCCGGGCAACATGTTTTTTGCCGCGAACGGCGCGCGCTTTGGCGTGCGGGCGACCTTGCCCGCGAGTGCGGGCTATCATCTCGCCACATGGATTGTGACGGCTGCGATTGGCTTTGGCTTTGCGGCGACACTGGAACGCTTCCCCCAGTTGTTCGTGGCCATCAAATGGGCCGGGTCAGCCTATGTGCTTTACCTCGCCTGGAAGCTGTTCCGGGCGGGTGCCATTGAAAACATGGGCGAGGCCCGGCCTGCCGGCTTCATGGATGGCGTTGTCCTGCTGGTCCTGAACCCGAAAGCCTACGTCATAATTGCGCTGATGTTCACGCAATTCCTGAGCAGCGGAGGTGAGGACTAGCTCGCGCTGATCCTGCTGATCACCACGGTTTTCACCCTGAACAACCTGGTCGCCTTCACGGCATGGACAGCGGTGGGCGACGGTATCGCCCGGCAATTTCAGGACGAGACCCATGCCCATAGGATGAACATGGTGCTTGGCGCCATCCTGGCGGCTGTCGCTGTCTGGATGCTGCTGGGCTGAGGCCGCGAGGGGCCTAGTTCAGACCCATCTCTTCCCGGTAGCGGCGGCGCAGGAGGTCGATCGGCGCAAGGTCGCGCTTGTCGGTCTCATAGTGCCAATAGGTCCAACCATTGCAGGCCGGGGCCTGTTGCACATGGGCGCCAAGACGGTGGATCGAGCCGGAGACGTTGCCGGTGGTCAGCGAGCCGTCGACCCGGATGCGGGCCTGGTAGCGGCGCTGCGGGCTGAACAGGCGGTCGCCCGGCTTCAGCCAGCCGCTTTCCAGCAGGGCGCCGAACGGCACGCGCGGCAGGGACTTCTTGCTCTTCTCGGTTTCGAGGTCTTCGCCATTGATCGGCTCGATGGCCTTCAGGCGTGCACGGGAAAGGCGCACATAGGTCTCGTCGCGCTCGATGCCGATATAGTTGCGGCCAAGGCGCTTGGCGGCGGCGGCCGTCGTGCCGGTGCCGGAGAACGGGTCCAGCACCGTGTCGCCCGGATTGGTCGTGGCCAGCAGAACGCGGTGCAGCAGGCCTTCCGGTTTCTGCGTCGGGTGCGCCTTCTTGCCTTCTTCGTCTTTCAGGCGCTCGCCGCCGGTGCAGAGCGGGATCATCCAGTCGGAGCGCATCTGCTTGTCTTCGTTGAAGACTTTCAGGGCGTCATAATTGAACGTGCATTTCGACTGTTCGGATTTGCCGGCCCAGATCAGCGTTTCGTGCGCGTTCTGGAAACGGGTGCCCTTGAAGTTCGGCATCGGGTTCGACTTCAGCCAGATCACGTCATTCTGGATCCAGAAGCCCTGGTCCTGCAGGATCGCGCCGACGCGGAAGATGTTGTGATAGGAGCCGATCACCCAGATCGCGCCATCATCCTTCAGGACGCGGCGGCACTCTTCCAGCCATTGGTGGCAGAACAGGTCATAGGCATCGAAGCTGTCGAACTTGTCCCAGTCATCGTCCACACCGTCCACGACAGACTGGTCAGGGCGGGTCAGTCCGCCGCCAAGCTGGAGATTGTAGGGCGGATCGGCAAAGACGAGATCCACCGACCGGTCCGGCAGGCGGGAGAGGATGTCGATGCAGTCACCCTGCATGATGACGTTCTTTTGGAGTTCCATGTGCAGCCCCGAATACGCAACGCGTGAAAGACAGAAAGCGAATCACTGCGGTGCACCGGTTAGTGATTCCCTAACCGCGCCGCCTTGTTCCGGCTTCGAATCGTTCCGGAAACGAAACTAATGCCCGATTCGTTTTGTGGATAGGGCTGTGTGACAATCTGTGGAAAACCCTGTGAATCCCTGTGTAATTCGTGCGGTGCCTGCCGGGATTGAGGGCTGGCCTGAAATCGGCTTAGGAAGCGGTCATGACAATCGACCTGATCCTCATGTTCGTGAACCCCATCGGCGCGTTCGTGTTCGCCCTGTCCGGCGGCATTGTTGCCGTGCGCAACAAGATGGACATCTTCGGGGCCGTCGTGCTGGCAATCATCACGGCTGTGGGCGGCGGCACGATCCGCGACATCATCCTGAACCAGCCTGTCTTCTGGCTGCATGATACGCTGACGATCCTGTGCGCCATCGCGGGCGGGGTGATGGCGTTTTTCCTTCACAGCATCGTCGATGCGTTCAAACCGATCCGCTGGGCGGACGCCGTGGGCCTTGCCATTTTCGCGATCGCTGGGGCTGCGAAGACCGCCAGCCTCGGCCATGGCCCGCTGCTGGTGGTGATCATGGGCGTGATGACCGGAACGGGCGGCGGCGTGTTGCGCGATGTCGTCGCGAACCGCGATCCGCTGCTGCTGAAGGAAGACATCTACGCCACCGCGGCGCTGGTGGGCGCGGGGCTGTACGCGGCGCTGCATTTCTCGGGCGTTCCGGAAAGCTGGGCCTTCGCCTCCGGTGTGCTGGTGGCTTTCATCCTGCGCGGGGCTGCGCTGATCTTCGGCTGGCACCTTCCCAAGAGCCAGCCGTAATCGCTATTGCAGATCCGGCGTACAACCTTTCGGTAAGGTGCGTTTGCCCCTGCGGCATGCTAATGTGAGCGCATGAAAAGGGAGAATTCGTCAGGCGATCACGCCGAGAAGGTGCGCTCTGTCGCGCTGTCGCGCAGTGCGGCCGCGCAATCGAGCCTTGCGGCCTCCTGGGCCCGGTCCATGAAAGCCTACGGGCTTGAGCCGGATGCGCCCGGCCGGATCGATGCACGGCTGGAGCAGGGCGAGATCTATCTGCGCCGCGATGCCCTCGGGCGGTTGCTGGCCATGTCCGCGCCGGTGATGGACCGTCTCTATGCCAGCCTGGGCCTCGCCGGGTGCAGCGTGTTCCTGTCCGATACAGAAGGCGTCGTGATCGACCACCGCATGCCCGACAGTGACGGCGCCATGCTGCGTGCGGCCGGGCTTTGCGAAGGCGGTGTCTGGTCCGAAGCCGTGCAGGGCACCAATGGAATCGGCACCTGTATCGCCGAGCAGCGGGCCGTCACCATCTATCGCGATCAGCATTTCCGCGATCGCAACACGGTGATGAGCTGTATGGGCGCGCCGGTGTTCGACGAGCATGGCGTGCTGGTGGCCGTGCTGGATGTGTCGTCCTGCCGGGATGACCTGACCCAGCCCTTCGCCACCCTGATTGCACAGACCGTGACCGATGCCGCCCGGCAGATCGAGGCCGATCACTTCCAGAGTGCCTTCGCAGACCGGCGCATCCTGCGCGGTGCAGGCGACGGGCAGAAAGGCGCTGTCCTGCTGGCGGTGGATCAGGACGACCTCGTGGTCGGCGCCACCCGCGCGGCTCGTGCGATCTATGGCCTTGGCCAGGACAGCCGGATCGACCCGCGCCCCGCGGGCGACCTGTTCGGCGATACGGAACAACGCGGCGTCGGCCTTGAAAGTGCCGAGCGGCGCGAATTGCGCCGGGCCATTGCCCGCGCCAATGGCAATATGGCGGCCGCGGCCCGTGCCCTCGGCATCAGCCGGGCGACGCTCTACCGCCGGATGGACCAGCTCGGCCTGTCCCGCGACTGATTTGCCCTGAAATGTGTCTCAGGAATGAGACACATTCCGCATTTTACCGGATTGACGCGGGCTGACAGGCCCGCGCCGCAAGCGGAACATTCCTCCCAGTCTTCGCACACGACGAAGAGCGCCAATGATCTGGAGGAAATGACATGGCTGACACACAGATTCTCGATACGTCCGAAATGAAGGCACCGTTCCGTGAACGGTATGACAACTTCATCGGCGGCAAATTCGTTGCGCCGACCAATGGGCGCTATTTCGACAACACGTCTCCGGTAAACGGCAAGGTGATCTGCCAGGTGGCACGGTCCGACGCCAGCGACATTGAAATGGCGCTGGACGCCGCGCACGCCGCAAAAGATGCGTGGGGCCGCACTTCCGTTGCCGATCGTGCCCGTATGCTGAACAAGATCGCCGACGTTCTTGAGGAGAACCTCGAACTCGTCGCGACCTGCGAAACCTGGGACAATGGCAAGCCGATCCGCGAGACCATGGCCGCTGACGTGCCGCTGGCCATCGACCATTTCCGCTATTTCGCCGGCTGTATCCGTGCGCAGGAAGGCGGCATTTCCGAAATCGATCATGACACGGTCGCCTATCACTTCCACGAGCCGCTGGGCGTGGTCGGGCAGATCATTCCGTGGAACTTCCCGCTGCTGATGGCAGCCTGGAAACTCGCGCCGGCGCTGGCCGCCGGTAACTGCGTGGTTCTGAAGCCGGCCGAGCAGACCCCGGCCACGATCATGGTGTTCGCCGAACTCATCGCCGACATCCTCCCGCCTGGCGTGCTGAACATCGTGAACGGCTTCGGGCTGGAGGCGGGCAAGCCGCTCGCCTCCAGCAACCGCATCGCCAAGATCGCCTTCACGGGCGAGACGACGACGGGGCGGCTGATCATGCAGTATGCGTCGGAAAACCTGATCCCGGTGACGCTGGAACTGGGCGGCAAGTCTCCGAACATCTTCTTCGAGGATGTGGCGCGTGCGGACGATGACTATTTCGACAAGGCCATCGAAGGATTTGCCATGTTCGCCCTGAACCAGGGCGAGGTCTGCACCTGTCCGTCGCGGGCGCTGATCCATGAAAATATCTATGACCGTTTCATGGAGCGTGCCCTCAAGCGCGTCGCCGAGATCAAGCAGGGCAACCCGCTGGACCCGGCCACGATGATCGGCGCACAGGCCAGCTCGGAGCAGAAGGAAAAAATCCTTTCCTACTTCGACATCGGCCGCCAGGAAGGTGCCGAGGTGCTGATCGGCGGGGCCGGGGCAAATCTGGGCGGCGATCTCGCAGGCGGGTACTATGTCCAGCCGACCGTTCTGAAGGGGCACAACAAGATGCGTGTGTTCCAGGAGGAGATCTTCGGCCCGGTCGTTTCCGTTACGACGTTCAAGGACGAAGCCGAAGCGCTCGCCATCGCCAATGACACGCTCTACGGCCTCGGCGCCGGTGTGTGGAGCCGTGAGGCGAACACCTGCTACCGCTTTGGCCGCGGCATCCAGGCCGGGCGCGTATGGACCAATTGCTACCACGCCTATCCGGCCCACGCGGCCTTTGGCGGCTACAAGCAATCGGGCATCGGCCGCGAGAACCACTCGAAGATGCTGGATCACTATCAGCAGACGAAGAACATGCTCGTCTCCTACTCACCGAAGAAGCTTGGCTTCTTCTGATCCTGCCGTGGTGTGACGGCAGGGGGCGGTCCCGGTGGCAGCTTAGGCCGGGGCCGCCCGCACCTTTTTCGGAGGTAATCCGATGACAGAAGAAAGTGACCGGCCCCGGCGCGTCACCGCCACGGAAGCGGCGCGTCGCCTGATTGCCGAGATCCGGCAGGATCATCCCGATATCCTGTTTCACCAGTCCGGCGGATGCTGCGATGGGTCCAGCCCGATGTGCTATCCGGCAGACGATTTCAAGGTGGGCGAGCGGGATGTGAAACTGGGCGAGGTCGACGGCGTGCCCGTCTATATCTCCGCCAGCCAGTTCGAGGCGTGGAAGCATACCCAGCTGATCCTCGATGTGGTGCCCGGCCGAGGCGGCATGTTCTCGCTGGACAATGGGCGCGAGCAGCGCTTCCTCACCCGTGGCCGCGTGTTCGGCGCGGACGAGCTGGCCGCGCTGGAAGGCTGAGCCTCAGAGGTCCAGCTTCAGCTGGCCGCCCGGTTTGACCGGCGGGGCGAACAGGTCCGTCCTCAGGCTTGGGCGCGGTTTGTCCAGGCCATGGCGGCGGACGGCGCGGGCAAAGCGTTTTGCGATCAGCTCCGCCACCGGCCCGTATCCGCGCATCCGGTCGCGCCAGCGCGCATCATAATCCTTGCCGCCCCGCATTTCCCTCAGCGTGTTGATCACTTTCGCGGCCCGGTCCGGCACATGCTGGACCAGCCATTCATGGAACAGGTCCTTGATCTCATAGGGCAGGCGCAGCAGCACATAGCCCGCGCCGGTCGCGCCATGGGCCGCGGCGGCCTCCAGCAGGGTTTCGATCTCATGATCGTTGAGAGCCGGGATGATCGGTGCGGTCATCACCGTGACCGGGATGCCGGCCTCGCTGAGGGCGCGAACGGTTTCCAGCCGCCGCTGGGGCGTGGCCGCGCGCGGCTCCATCTTGCGGCAGAGCGTCCGGTCCAGCGTGGTGATCGAGACGCCCGCCCGCACCAGCCCCTTCGCGGCCATCGGGGCCAGCAGGTCTATATCGCGCTGGATCAGGGCCGATTTCGTCAGGACGGTGACGGGGTGGTCGTGCGCTGCCAGCATTTCCAGGATCTGCCGGGTCAGCGTGTGCGTTCGCTCGATCGGCTGGAAGGCATCCGTGTTCATGCCGAGCGCGATGGGGCGGCAGACATAGCCGGGGCGCGACAGTTCCCACTCCAGCTGGCGCAGGGCGTTTGTCTTGTAGAAAAGCCGGCTTTCGAAATCGAGCCCGGCGGAAAGCCCCTGCCAGGAGTGCGTGGGCCGGGCAAAGCAATAGATGCACCCATGCTCACAGCCGCGATAGGGGTTGATCGTCCGGTCAAAAGGGATGTCGGGCGAGCGGTTGAAGGTGATCACCGTGCGCGCCGTTTCCGGCATGACCAGCGTTTCGATGCGGGCGGCGTCCTGCTCGATCGTGTCCCAGCCATCGTCGAAGGCGAAGCGGGTTTCCTTCTCGTACCGGCCCGTCTGGTTGGAGATGGCCCCGCGCCCGCGCTGGCTGAAGCGCTCAGTGGCGGCCTTCGTGTCAATCAGGCTGACACGTCCTTTGGGAGAGAGTTTCTGTCCGATCCGCATGGCCTGATATGGTCATACGGATCAGAACAAAGCAAGAACAAATTAATGGCCTTCGAGCTTCTTCCTGTGGATCGCGGGTGGCCGCCATGTGCCTTTGCGGCGGCTCCAGGCGCGCCAGTCGCTCAGCTGGTCGATGTCCATCAGCATCGGCAACAGGCCAATGCCCGCATGGGGCGGCAGGTTGGACCAGACATCCTGCATCGCGTGCGGGCCGGACCAGCGCACATGCCGGAAGGGCGAGCGCGTGCGCGGCCCCTTGTTGATGCCGAACAGCCAGAAGCCGCCATCTTCTGCCGGGCCGAAAATCGCATCATGACGGGACAGCAGGCGCACGGCCTGGCGCAGCAGGGCTGGCGAGACATCCGGCGCGTCGGTTCCGATGAACAGGATGGGGCCGGGTGGGGCTTCGTTGAAGCCCTTTTCCAGCCGCTCTGTCAGCGTGCCTTCGCCCTGGCTGCGGCGTGGCAGGTGGGCGGGCCATCCTGTCGTGGTCACAGCGCGCAGCGCGCTGTCGGGCGCGGCATAGATGACCGTCTCGCAGCCGGACTGCGTGGCGGCCCGGAAAGTGCGGCTCTGGGTAAAGCCGGCAATGCGCCGGGCGGCGGCCGGGCCGGTGCCCTTCGCCAGCCTTGTCTTGGACAGGCCGATGCGCGGCGGCTTTGCAAAAATCAGAAGTGTTGGACGTCCCATGCCAATGCCTTACTTTCGTCTGCAGCCCGGCGGAAGATGCCGGTCCCAAAAAGGAGGCCTTCAAATGCAACTCTTGCGTGGCGGACTGGCCCTGGGTGCCCTTGGTCTTCTCTCTGCCTGTTTCATGAGCGACACGCCGTTCATCCCGGAAGGCGATGCCGTCCGGCTGGACGAG
Source organism: Hyphomonas sp. (assembly GCA_041398445.1). Taxonomy (GTDB): domain Bacteria; phylum Pseudomonadota; class Alphaproteobacteria; order Caulobacterales; family Hyphomonadaceae; genus Hyphomonas. The sequence continues at coordinate 72,876 of JAWKUR010000019.1, forward strand.
GCGGCGGTGATCCTCGTCTGCAGCGATGAGGACGATTGCGCGCGGACCGTGCCGAACCGGGGCAACAAGGGCTATCTCATGATCCCCCCGCCGGACGAGCCGGATGAAGAGCCGGTCGCGATCCGCTTCACGCCGCTGATGGATACGGCGATGGGGCCGGTCTGGCTGACCGAGATCCGGATGGTCGAGGATGAGGAGACGGTCTACGTGGTCGGCGTCACCCGCCGCGCGGCGGAATATGATGCCGACGGGGTGAAGGCGTTCGATGTCGAGCTGCCCTGGTGCGGCGATGTCAGCGAGGAAGAACGCGATACCTGGGGTATCGACAAGCTCGACTCCTACATCTGCAGCCTGCCGGCGAAGGCCCCGGTCGCGGATTATCTGCGCGATGCCTACAAGGCCTATTTCGACGATCCTGAATGGTGGAACGGGGACTAGGCCCAGCTTCCCCATTCATAGGGAACGCCATGGGTGGCGCAGATGTCGCGGAGGCGGTCTGTGGCGCGTGGGTCATTGGCGAAGAACTCGATCGACAGGGCCATCAGCAACTGGCCCCAGGCTTCCTTCGGGACGATGGTCCAGAACTCATAATCGCTGTCGCCCCAGATCTCCTCGACGGCCTTGCCCATGTCCTGGGTGTCGATGGTGAACTTGTCGTCCTCCAGCGTGGCGCGGACGGAACGGAAGTTCTCGCCCTCCTGACGGTACAGTTCCACGGATTTCCGCTCGTCGCTCATGAGGTCTCCTTCAGGTGTAGTGCTTCGCCAGCGCCTCCGGGCGGGCCCCCAGCAGGAAGCGGGTGAGCAGGACGGCATTGCGGAAGCTGCGCCGGGACCAGCCATCGCGCTCATATTTGGCGGCGGAGGTGCGGGCCTCTGCATTCAGCTGGACAAGGCGCTGCTTGCCGATCGCGCGGACGATCATCACGTCCTCCATCAGCGGCACATCGGCATAGCCGCCGACTTCGTCATACAGCTTCCGGCTGATCAGCAGACCCTGGTCGCCATACGGGAGCCCCAGCATCCGGGCGCGGCGGCCCGCACGCTTCTCCAAAGTCCGGGCTGCGCGGGCATCGGACCGGAATCGTAACTCGAAGAACGCGGCATAGTCCGGTTTAGTCATGACATGATCGCCTGTACGCTCTGCCCAGTCGCGTGAAAGCGCGGTATCGGCATGCAGAAACATGAGCCAGTCACCTCGCGCGGCCGCTGCCCCGGCAGCCAGCTGCGCCCCGCGTCCGCGCGCGCCTGTCACCAGATTGGCCCCCATCGCCCCGGCGATCTTCGCCGTCGCATCCTCAGACCCGCCATCGGCCACGATGACCTCCCGGATCAGCCCGGCCTCCAGCCCCGGCATCAGGCTCTCCAGGCAAAGCGGCAGCTCCGCCTCGGCGTTCAGCGTGGGAATGACGATGGAAAGCGGGGCAGGCATCAGCCGCCAAGCTCCCCCAGCCGCCTTTCCACCAGCAGCAGGTCACGCCAGGCGCGGCTTTTTTCCTGCGGGCGGCGCAGCAGGTAGGCCGGGTGCAGCAGCGGGATCAGCGGCACCGAATAGCCGCCAGCCGTGGTGAACATGTGCTCTGAGCCGCGCAGGCGCATGATGCCGTCCCCGGTGTCCAGCAGGGCCTTGGCTGGCACGCCCCCGGCGGCAACGATCAGTTTCGGCTTCGTCAGCTCGATCATCCGGTCAACAAAGGGGCGGCAGACATCCAGCTCTTCCTGGTCCGGGTTCCGGTTGCCCGGCGGGCGCCAGTAATTGACGTTGGTGATGAAGGCGTTGGTCTCGCGGCTGCGGTCGATGGCGGCCAGCATCCGGTCCAGCAGCTGGCCCGCCTTGCCGACGAAGGGC
>JAWKUR010000020.1:0-74611 GCA_041398445.1 Hyphomonas sp.
CCACCGCAGCGCCGCTTTCCAGCACACGGAAGGCAAGCCCGCGCGGCAGGCCTTCCAGCGTCTCGCCGGATTTCTCTGCCGACAGTTTCCAGTGCACCGGCAGGACGCGCGCGATCTCGCCGCGCAGCCATTCCTCGATACGGGCACGGGCCGGTTCACGGTCATGCGGCTCGGTCTCTGTCGCACCGACCAGTTCGACACGCGGCGCCATCCAGCTGGCACCCTTGGCGAGGCGCGCCACAGCAGCGCCGCCATGTTCGATGGAGCCATCGTCTGCCAGCGTGAAAGCATCTGAGGCCGCCCCCGCGATCTGCGCGAGGCGTTGCAGCAGCATCGGGCGAATGGCGGCGGCGGCAGCGCCCCGCACGGCCTTGCCTTCCAGTGTACGGGCATCCAGGACCGGTTCAAAGGTCAGGCCTTTCAGGCGTCCGACGATGTGGCCTTCCACGGTCACGTCGCCTTCCGGCGTCAGGTCAGTCACGAGAGCATCTTCCTTTTTCAGGCTGGCAAGCAGCGCTGTTGTTCTTCGGTCCACGAATCTGGCTGTCAACGCCGCGTGCAGCGCATCCGACAAGGCATCTTCTATCGCGCGGGTCTTTTCCTGCCAATAAGCGGGATCTTCCAGCCAGTCAGGGCGGTTGGCCGCATAGGTCCATGTGCGGATACTGGCAAGACGCTGCTGCAGCTTTGAAATGTCGCCCTCGGTGGAGGAGAGGTCCGCCATGCGGCGCTCCATCCCGGCATTCGACAGGCGCGCATCCGGATCCATCAGTGTCTCGGCCATGCCCAGAACGAGGCGGCCATGGCCTTCCGGGCCGAGCTTGCGGAAGTCCGGCAGGCGGGCAAGATCCCACAGGCGGCGGACTTTCCTTGCGCCGGACACATCCGGCCCGATATGCCCATCCTCGCTCATCCGGCGCAGCACCCATTCGTCCAGCGCATGCGGCGTATGGATCAGAACCGGATTGCCTGACGGTTTTTCCAGGCTGCGGATCAGCGTTTTCAGGGACGAGAAGTCGAGATCGGAATTGCGCCACTGGATCGCATCCACCGGGTCGAAGCGGTGCGCCTCGATGGCGCGCCACTGCTCTTCCTCGAAAGGCGGGCAGTCTGCCGTTTCGCCGAATTCGCCATCCTGACGGAAGCGCCCGGCCCGCCCGGCGATCTGTCCGCACTCGGCAAGCGTTAGCGGGCGATGACGCCGCCCATCGAACTTGGAGCGCGAGGCAAACACGACCCTGTCCACATCGAGGTTCAGGCCCATGCCGATCGCGTCCGTGGCGACGATGTAGTCCACCTCGCCGGACTGGAACATCTCGACCTGCGCATTGCGTGTGCGGGGGCTGAGCGCGCCCATCACGACGGCCGCCCCGCCCTTCTGGCGGCGCAGCAGTTCCGCGATGGCGTAAACTTCTTCGGCACTGAAACCGACAATGGCCGTGCGCTTCGGCAGCTTGGTAATCTTGGTATGGCCGATATAACGCAACTCCGAGAAGCGCTCGCGCGGCTCTGTCCCCGCGCCCAGTTTCAGCTCCCCAAGGATGCCGCGCATCGTGTCGGAGCCAAGCAGCAGCGTCTCATGATTGCCGCGCAGGTTCAGGATCCGGTCGGTGAAGATGTGGCCGCGATCCTCGTCCTGGGCGAGCTGGATCTCGTCAATGGCGACGAAATCGGTGCGCAGCTCCACCGGCATCGCCTCGACCGTACAGATGAAGTATCGCGCCGTAGGCGGAACAATCCGCTCTTCCCCGGTGATCAGCGCAGCCGCGGCAACGCCCTTGCGCTCCACCACCCGGTCATACACTTCCCGCGCCAGCAGGCGCAGCGGCAGACCGATCATGCCCGTGCCGAAGCCGGTCATCCGCTCGATGGCATAATGCGTCTTGCCGGTATTGGTGGGGCCCAGAATGGCCTTGAGGGAGGAAGTCATCGGCGTGGGGTGCGGGCGGAAGCGCAGGATGTCAAGCGCGCAGCAGGCGAGGCATCAGGGGCTTGGTGCCTTCATGCTCTCGAGCCACGAATGCAGGCCACCTGTGTCACCCCCCAGCAAGGTCGCGATCACGACCGGCACCACACTCACCACAAAGATCAGGACGAAAATGGCGTCCTGCCCAAACTGCAAGCGCCGCAAGGGTTGATCCGCCTCTATGAGCGCGAAATGCTTGTACACATAATCAGGGCAGCACCGGATCAATGTCGGCTTTTTTCTCCCATTCTTGTCCGGCTGCAGCTGTTTATCAGTGCGGGCAAACCCGGACTTGGGCGGCACCTCACCCCTGAGCAACATTTCAAGGACCGCTGCCTTGGAAGCCTCCATCAAGGAAGCCGCAACAGACCGCATCTCCTGCTGTTGCCTCATGAACGACCAGAACACGAGCGCAATCAGGAGACTAAAAGCGAGATAAATGCTGAGCGTCACCCAAGTCGCCATTGTGGACGGCTCCGCTCCAAGTGCCGAGTGCACCTGTCCGAAGGCTGTATTGGTCGCTGCCGTAGCAATGCCGTACATAACCAGAGCCAGCCAGGCCATCCGCTCCTTCTGGTTGTGATAGGCCTGCGATTCATTGATACTCTGATAGAGATATTTTTCCGGATCCGGCGCGGGGCGCCGCGTTTTCCCTGCTTTCCGCGCCTCATCCACCATCCCCACAGACCCTTCCGTTTACCCGCGCAAAAATGATAGCCGCTCCCCCCGGACTCGCAAGTTTCCATTAACCCGGCCATTGGCCGGAAATGGCTGCCTCTGTTGGCACCAATCCTGCAGCCTTGTCTGGTCAGACAGCGAAAGGATGGGACGTGACCAGCGGGGCCATGCAGCATCAACGTACGACAGCCCATGAGCGCTTTTATGTGCTTGACGGTTTCCGCGGCCTCGGCGCCTTGCTTGTGGTCGTCTACCACTATGTTGATCCATCAAAATATTCTTTTCTAACAAATAGTTACATCGCGCTGGACATGTTCTTCGTGCTTAGCGGGTTCGTGATCTATCACTCCTATGCAAACCGGTTGCGGCACGGAATGAGTGCCGGCACCTATATCAACCAACGCTTTGCCCGCCTTGGGCCGACGGTCGCCATCGGTGTCCTGTTCGGGGCCATTGCGACGCTGGCCTATTACAATTCTGTCGGCCGGGAAGTTGACCCCGCCCGCTTCGCCCTCGTCCATGCCGGGAACCTTCTCTTCATCCCGGGCCTTGTTGACTACAATGTTCCGCAAGTCGGCATCTATGAGCTGTTCCCGTCGAATGGCCCGCTCTGGTCCATCTTCTTCGAATTTGTCGCCAGCGTCTGTTTCATCTGGTTCGTGCGCCTGCCGCGCCGTGGCCTGTTCATCGGCAGCGCCTTCTGCTTCCTGCTGCTGCTTGGCGGCGCCTATTATGTGACCCTGACGACAGGTCGCGTCCTGACACCGGGCGCCGGCTTTGCCCCGGAGCATTTCCTGCTGGGCTTCCCGCGCGTGTTCACCTCATTCCTGGCCGGTATGCTGATCTATGCCCTGACGCAGGAAGCGCCGAAATCCTTCACCCGGCTCGTACCGGCTATGCATGGCCTCGTACCCGCCTTTGCCGCCTATGCAGCAATGGCGGCGATGCTTCTGTTCCCATACCACATGTCGGGCTTCTATCCCTTCTTCGGGGTGGCCGTGCTGTGCCCGCTCCTGATCGCTTTCGGGGCACGCATTCAGACGAATGCCCGCTGGTTCAACTGGGCATCCGACTATCTGGGACAGGTCTCGTTCCCGCTCTACTGCGTGCACGTCCCGGTTCACCTGCTGGTGAAGACCTACCTCGCCGACGCCCCATGGAAGGTCCAGATCCTGCTGTCCTTCGGGCTCGCGGTTCTTGCCTCGGTGCTGATCCTGGCCCTGATCGAATCCATGCGGGTTCGCCAGAATGTCAGCAAATTGCTGAAGCCGGTGACCGGCTAGGAACGATTCAGTAGAAAATACAGGCAAGGTTACGCCCGGCGAGATGGACTTTCGTTCCGGTATCGATATCAAATATCACCTCAAAGGCGCAATTCGCATATCATTCCAACGCTCTGATTGACGTGTGTACTGGGCCCGGCCGACCCGGTGTCGGCACACTCAGGGGGATGGATGATGGACAAGGCCACGCGCACGGAAGACCGGGAAAGCAATCGCAGATTCTATGTGCTGGATGGGTTTCGGGGTATCGCGGCGATCATCGTTGTGCTCTTCCACTATCTTGGCCCTGACAATTACGCCTTTCTTTCCAACAGCTATATCGCCGTTGACCTGTTCTTTGTGCTCAGCGGGTTCGTGATCTATCACTCCTATGCTGACCGGGTCCGTAGCGGCATGAAGGGCGGCCGGTTCATAAACCTGCGCTTCTCACGCCTTGCCCCAACCGTTGCCGTCGGGGTCTTTCTGGGAGCGGGCGCAACCCTTGCCCATTACGCCGCCACGGGACGCGAAGTGGATATGAGCCGCTTCCTGCTCGCCCATGCAGGACACCTCCTGTTTATACCCGACCTCGTTGATTACCATGTGCCCCAAACCGGCATCTATGAGCTGTTCCCCTCGAATGGGCCGCTTTGGTCTATCTTCTTCGAGTTTGTCGCCAGTGTTTGCTTTATCTGGTTTGCACGCATCCCCCGCAAGGGGCTGTGGCTCTACAGCCTACTGAGTTTTGCTGTCCTCCTGGCCGGGTGCTATTATGTGATGCTCACCACAGGACGGGCTTTGTCGCCGGGTGTCGGCTTTTCTCCGGCAACATTCTATCTCGGCTTCCCACGGGTGTTCGGCGCATTTTTCGCGGGGATGGCAATTTACGCCCTCACCCAGGAAGGGCGGCAGCCGATAATCCACTCCTCTCCCCTGCTTCAGAGCAGCGCACTGACCCTTGCGGTCTACACACTGATATCAGCCGTTCTGCTGTTTCCTGATCCGCTGTCCGGGATCTATCCCTTTCTGGCGATCATCGCGTTCTGTCCGGCCCTGATTGCTTTGGGCGGAATACTTGCACCGGAGGCGCGCTGGTTGAGGGCCTCCTCGGATTATCTGGGGCAGTTATCATTCCCGCTTTATTGCGTTCACGAGCCTGTACGGGTCCTGGTGACAACCCATTTCAGCAATATGTCCTGGAGCCTCCAAATACTGCTCGCTTTTGGCCTGGCAATGGCGTTTTCCGCCTTTGTCCTGCTGGTTTTTGACTGGCTGCGTGTACGCCAGAACCTCAGCGCAATACTGAAACCAGTCACCGGCTAGAGGGAAGACCGCTCAGGCGACAGCCCGGATGCGGGCTTCTTTCGCGACGGGTTCGTCTGCCTTCACGGCGTGCGGCTGGAAGTGCAGGATTTCCCAGCGGCCATCATGGTGCTCGACCAGCGCCGTGCAGCTTTCCACCCAGTCGCCGTCATTCATGTAGGTGATGCCGTCGATGTCGCGCATTTCGGCGACATGGATATGGCCGCAGATCGCACCGTCATAGCCCTTGCGGCGGCAATAGTCCGCCACATGGCCCTCGAAATTGTGGATATGGTTCAGCGCCCGCTTGGTGCGCTTCTTCAGCGCCTGCGACAGTGACCAGTAGGGCATGCCGAGGCGGCGCCGGATGGCGTTCAGCTTCGTGTTCGCCCACAGCAGGAAATTATAGGCATGGTCGCCAAGGTGCATGATCCATTTGCGGTCGGCCCGCATCATGCCGTCAAACATGTCGCCATGCACGACGAGATAGCGCTTGCCGTCCTCGCCCTCGTGCAGGGCGCGGTTCTTCACGCTGATATCGCCAAAGGCCAGCCGGAACTGCAGGAAGGCCCGCAGGAACTCGTCATGGTTGCCGATGATATAGGTAACTTCCGTGCCGCGCTTGGCGGCCGTCAGGATGCGGCGGATGACGTTCGTGTGGGACTGCGGCCAGTACCATTTCTTGCGCATGCGCCAGCCGTCGATGATGTCTCCGACGAGGTAGAGCTGCTGCGACGTATGCGTTTTCAGGAACGCGCAAAGCGCATCCGCCTGGCACCCGGCGCTGCCGAGGTGCACGTCGGAGATGAAAATCGCCTTGTAATCAGGCTTCGGCTGATGGCGCGAAGAGGTCATCCGAAGGCGGATAGCCTGATTTCATTCCGTTTTTATGACAGTTCAGGTGCGAATATGTAACAAATACAGCGGTCTGATGGTTAATCAGCCCTCCAGCTCCACATCCCAGTAGAGATAGTCCATCCACGTCTCATGGAGGTGGTTGGGCGGGAAGCGGCGGCCGGTTTCCTGCAGCTGGTAATTGTTCGGCCGGAAGGGCAGGCGCAGCAGGTGCATGTCCGTCTGCTTCAGCAGCTTGTTGCCCTTGCGCAGGTTACAAGGAGAACAGGCGGCAACGATATTGTCCCAAGTCGTGCGCCCGCCCTTGGAGCGCGGAATGACGTGGTCAAAAGTCAGCTGGTCATGCGTGCCGCAATAGGCGCACTGGAAACCGTCGCGCAGGAACACGTTGAAACGGGTAAAGGCGGGCGGCCGGTCCTGACGCACAAAATCGCGCAGGGCAATCACGCTCGGCAGGCGGAATTCCGTGCTCGGAGAGCGCACGATATAGTCGTATTCTGCAATGATATCGACACGATCGAGGAAAACCGCCTTCACGACTTCCTGCCAGGGCCACAGAGACAAGGGATAGTAGGAAAGCGGCCGGTAATCGGCATTCAGAACCAGTGCGGGCCTGCCGCGCGGCGGCGCCGTGAGAATCTCAGCCATGATGACCCCCATCCGGCTTAGACTTGAAACCTGATCGAACCGACTGAAGACGCACGCTCCTCTTTGTTCGCCCATAGCTTTAGGCGATTCTCATCAAGAGAATATGACAGGTCCGGACATTTGCAAAGCGCAAGGGCGTCAGGCGGGCGGAATGCCTGCCTTTGCCCGTTCCGCATTCACCCAGCCCCAGAGGAGATGCGCCGCCACGCCCCGGTGCGGGCGCCAGGCCTCTGCATGCTGGGTAAACGCCTTGTTTTCCATACGTGTCTCATAGCCGCCAAGGCCCCTGTGCGCTTCCATCAGGGCGGCGTCGCCATGCGGGAAGGCATCCATCTTGCCCGCCGCATAGAGCAGGAACAGATCCGCCGTCCACGGACCGATCCCTTTCACGGCCAGCAGTTCGGCCCGCGCCGTATCTACATCCGCGGCCTGCACACGGGGCAAGTCCAGCGCGCCTTCCGCGATGGCCGCCGCAATCGTGTTCAGGTGGGACAGTTTCGGCCGCGACAGGCCGCAGGCGCGCAGAGCCTCCTGATCGCAGCCAAGCACACGCTCCGGCGTGACCTGCCCGAGGAACGCCTCCACCCTGCCCCAGATCGCATCGGCCGCGCGGGTCGACACAAGCTGGTAGACAACAGTGCGCGCCAGCAGGGCATAGCTTGCCTCATGCGCGCGCCAGACCGGCACGCCGATAAGCTCATAGGCCCGTGCGAGCGCCGGATCGATTTCGGAAAGCGCCTCGCAGGCTGCCCGGATGGCCGCTTGCGACGGCGCCGTCACGACCGGCTGCCAGGCAGCTTGCCAAGAGGCACAGGACCCACAAAGACCGTGTCGTCGATGACCGGCAGGCTCAGGAAACTGTCATTACGGGAGGCGACCTCCAGCGTGCCGAAGACGATCTGTTCCTGCTGGCTCCAATGGCCGCTGTCGATCAGCGCCTGTTTCAGATCGTCCGCATTGTCGATGCGCACCTTGAACAGGCCATTGGTTCGGCCATCGGCGAGTTTCAGGTTCGCCTGCGCGCCAAGGTCCAGCGGGCCCCAGTTCAGCAACAGCTGGGCCACTTCCACCTCACCGCCCTCATCCAGCAAGGCAGGCCAGACACCGTTCATGTCACCGCCAGCGGCTTCATAGGCCGGGAAAAAGCCGCGCACTTCCCCGATCAGGCGGGACGGGCCAAGCTCCGTCCCCAGATAAGGCGCCTCCACCGGGGCGGCATCGAGGATCAGCTTGTCCCACTGCAGCGCCATCATCAGATCGTCCGGGCTGCCCGGCCGCGGGGCGAGATTGAGGGAGAGATTGCCGAGCGTATAGAGCTGTCCGCCGAGCAGCGCGTCCGCCTCACCGGACTGGAAGCCGATACGGCGCAGCCCCGCCTTGTTCCAGGACAGGCTGAAGGCGGCATGCCGGTCGAAATCGACACTGTTGCGGATGCCGTCCGGCCCGGTGATCACATGATGGCCCGGCATGCGGCCGATCAGGTGCGTCAGGTTCCACGCCTGCATCACGAACTCGGCCCGCTCGCCTTCCCAGAAAGCTTCTCCCGGCACGCCCTTGTAGGATGGCTGGTCCAGGATCAGTTCGAAGCGGAACGGGTAGCCACCGAAATGCCGCCCGGCATAGGTGACTTCGGCGCCTCTGGCGCGCTGCTCCGCAATCCAGTCATCCACCCCCTGCTCGATCCGCCCGCTGGCAATGTGCCACCAGGCAGACCAGGCACCGATGACCAGGAACAACAGGATGAAGGGCAGAAACAGGCCAAGACGCGACCGCTTCTTCGTGGTGGAGGGAGAGGCCATGTTCGGCAATCCTTTATGCGGAAGGCAGTTCGCGGCCCTGCACGGCAAGGCCTTCTTTGATCAGCGCATCAGTCGCCGGCTCCAGCTCTCCCTGCAGGCGGGCCATCATGTCCTTGCGCGGCAGGCCCGCCGGAATGGGCGGCAGGATCTCGTAGACGATCTTGCCAGGGCGGCGCATGAAGCCCCTGCCCGGCCAGCAGAGGCCCGCATTCGTCGCCACCGGCACGATGGGCGCCTCGACCGCTTTGGCCAGCGCGGAGATACCGGCGGCATGGTAGTCCGGGGGCGCGCCCGGCGCCTTGCGCGTGCCTTCCGGGAAGATGACAATCTGACGGTAATTCTCCGCCCGCTTCTTCGCCTCGCCCACCATGGTTTTCAGCGTTTTCGTCGTGCCTGCCCTGTCGATCGGGATCATCTTCCCGCGCAGGGCATACCAGCCGAGGAAGGGATACCAGAGCAGTTCCTTCTTCATGATGATGGCGGGGTCGCGCATCACCAGGAAGGGAATGAACACGTCATACATGCACTGGTGCTTGCCGGCGTAGAGCACCGGGCCTTCCGGCATGTTCTCGCGCCCGCGGATTTCGGTGCTGATGCCACAGATCAGGCTGAGGCCAAGACGGATGACCCGCGCATATGTGCGGATGCCAAGCATGGTCGCCCAGCGCGGCAGGATCAGCGCCGGCAGGAACAGGATTCCCAGAATGGCCATCCAGAGATACAGCCAGACCACGAAGAGGAGAGAGGTGAAGACTCGCATGTCCGCTGGCTTAACCAATCACGGGCCATCATTCCAGCGTCGTTACCCGCCACTTCGCCCATTCCAGGAACACGCCTTTCAGGGACTTGTAGTCGCTGAACATGTGTGACGGGTCGATCACCGTGCGCACCGGCCAGGGTTTCAGCACGATGTCCGGCATGGCGTCCTGCAGCACCAGCAGGCTGCGCGCCATGTGATAGTCGGACGTGACCAGAATCAGTTCATGATAGCCGTTCTCATAGGCCCAGGCGGCAGTCTCGTCCGCATTTCCGAGCGTGGTTTCAGCGGCATGCCCGATGGTCACGCAGCAGGCCCAGACGTCCGGGTCGCCGCCCGCCAGCGCAATCAGGTCGTCCATGGTCACATCCGGGTGGACGCCCGAGATCAGCAAATGCCCGCCCCGCCCTTCCGAGACCAGCTTCACCCCCTCGGCGATGCGCATGCCGGAACCGCCCGTCAGTGCCACGATGGCATCGGCCTTTTCTGACGGGTCCGGCTTCATGTTCGCCGCGCGCTGGGCGAACAGCAGAAAGTCGATGACGAGCATGCCCAGCACGAACAAGATCACCATCATGCCAAAGCGGGTTTTCCCGCGGCGAGGGCGCCGGTTGCCGCTCATACCATGCTCTTGAGGGCCCGGATCACCGTCACACGCGCCGCAATCCGCGCCGCAAGACCGGCAATCACCGGGGTCAGCACCAGAACCACCATGTCCAGATAATCGAGGCTCAGCTCCGGCAGGAGGCCGGCATGCCCGCCATGGGCCTTGGCCGCGAAGATCGCCGCCGCCGCTGCCCCCAGCGCCAGCAAGGCCCCGACAGACCCGGCCCTGAGGCCCAGCACCCAGAAGCGCCGCTCGAACAGGCTGGCGATAAACCGGTCACGCGCGCCCGACAGGTGAAGGACATCCACAATATCCCGGCGGGCCAGCAGCGCGGCATGCGTTGCAAAGGCAATCACCGCCACCGCCGTTGAGGCCAGCAGCGCCACCGCCGTCAGCGCGATCAGGCGCGTGATGGCCAGAACCCGGCGCACATCCCCTGCCCAGTCGGCATGTTCGTCCACCGCGCTGTCATAGCCCGCCTCCGACAGGACGCGTTGCAGAGCCGGGCCCATATCGGGCACCTGCGAATCGGCAGTCACGGCGATCAGCTGCGGCAGGGGCAGGCTGTCCGGCAGGCCGCGGTTGCCGAAATTCGGCTCCAGCAGCTCATCAATCTCTTCCTTGGTCAGGAGGTGCGCTGATGTCACCCCGTCCGTCTTCTCGATCAGCTTGCGGGCATCTTCCGCCGCCCGGCGGTCAACATCCTGCAGCGTGACGGTCAGTTCGCCTTCCACTTCCGCCGTCCAGGCACGGGCCGCGCCATAGGTCGACTTGGCCGACAGGGCCGCCAGCGCCGCGAGGAAGCAAAGCGCCGCCACGACAAAGAACAGCGCCGCCTCGCGCGCGTCCTCTACCGGCAGGAGGGGGGTCTCACGCGCCATTATTATTCCGCCTTTGCCGGATCGGTCCGCCGGCGCCCGCCGCTGCCTTCCGTGCCGAACTCCACATCGCGCACCAGGAGGCCATTGTTCAGCCGGTAGACTGGCGCCTCGACCTGCCGCACGAGGCCGAGATCGTGCGTCGCGATGATCACGGTCGTGCCCCGGCGCTTGTTGAGCTCCAGGAACAGCCGCATCAGGCGCGAGCCCATTTCGGGGTCGACGTTCCCGGTCGGCTCATCGGCGATCAGGATATCCGGCTGGGTAACAACGGCGCGGGCAATGGCAACGCGCTGCTGCTCTCCGCCCGAAAGCGTGTGCGGGCGCGCATGCAGGCGCTTGCCGAGGCCGACCCAGGCCAGAAGTTCCTCCACATCAGCGCGGTAATCGGCATCCCGGCGCCCGACAACGCGCAGCGGAAGGGCCACATTCTCATAGGCCGACAGGTGATCCAGCAGGCGGAATTCCTGGAATACGACGCCCACCCGGCGGCGCAGCGCCGACAGCTGGTCACGCGCCAGGCGCCCCGTCGGGCGGCCAAACAGCGAGACTTCCCCGCGTGTCGGCTTCAGCGCCAGATACAAGAGTTTGAGAAGGCTCGACTTTCCTGCACCGGACGCGCCGGTGAGGAAGCTGAAAGAACCCTGTTTCAGCGTCAGGTCAATGCCGCTAAGAACGTCATCCGATGTGTCATAGCGTAACGACACATTATCCAGACGCACAGCAATATCGTCGTAGAGTTCGAGTCTCGAAAGGGTCATCGGCTCCGTCGGATCGCTCGGATGGCTGGATTATTGGGGCGAATTGCGGGAAAGACCAAGGCATGATCCTCACCTGCCCAAAATGTGAGACACAGTATTTCGCCGATGACTCAACAATCGGTGAAAGCGGCCGCACTGTGAAGTGCGCCGCCTGCGGGCACTCCTGGTTTGTTGGCCCGCCGGGGCTGGAAGCGGACAAGGCCCGCGCCAATCCCGCCGCAGCCCATGAAATTTATCGCGAACGTGTGCGCGAACAGCGCCGCCGCAAGAGCCGCGCCGCCGCTCTCCTCTCCTGGCTGGGTACGGCGGTCCTGTTCTTCGTGCTGGGCGTCGCGGCCATCATGTTCCGCAATGATGTGGTGAAAGTGTTCCCGCGGGCCGCCGGGGCCTACAAGGCCGTCGGCTTCACCGTGAACCGCTTCGGCATCGAGTTCTCGGACATCGAACGCTCGCGCACCTTCAACGACACCGTTCCCGTGGTCACCGTATCCGGCAAGGCGTTGAATGTTGCCCGCTCCACTGTGGAGACACCGCTGGTGAAAGTGGACCTGATGGACGAACGCGGCCGCATCGTGGCAACGCGCTATGGCTCGATCAAGCCCGCCCGCCTCGCCGCCGGAAGCGAAGGCAGCTTCCAGGTCGTCCTGGAACAGGCGCCGATGGAGAGCTTCCAGATTGAACTCTCGCTGGTCGACAAGGCTGGCGCTCCGCAGGCCGCACCGGCCACGCCCGCCTCCACCGCAGGGGACGATACCACAGACACCGACAGCCCGACCGGAGGCGATCCCGAATGAACGACGAGCAGAAGATCGAGGTGATCGTTTCCGAAGAACAGCTGATGGCCCGGATCGACGAACTGGCCGACCGGCTGGCGCCGCGCCTGACCGGAGACTGGACGATCGTTTCCATTCTGATCGGTGCAACGCCCTTCACCTCTGACCTGATGAAGGCCCTCGCCCGGCGCGGCGTGCATCCGATGCTGGATGTGATCTGGCTGGAAAGCTACCGCGATGCGCGCGAAAGCTCGGGCCGTGTCGTGGTGCGGGCAGACCTGTCGCGCCAGGTGAAGGATCGCGGCATCCTGCTTCTGGACGATGTGTTCGACACCGGACGCACGCTGGACTTTGCCAAACAGCACCTGCTGGCCAAGGGTGCACGGGAAGTCATCACCTGCACGCTGACGCAAAAACCATGGGCCCCGCGCGGAGAGAAAGGCGTCGACTTCTGCGCCTTCGACTCCCCCGGCCGCTACCTCGTCGGCTACGGCATGGACGACGCCGGCAAATACCGCGGCCTGCCCTATATCGGCGCGCTGGACTGATCCGGACGCTGACAGTTCGCCTTAGAGAATCGCAGGGATCACACGGTCTGGTGGGCGGTGGCCGTCGGCGAAGGTCTTGATGTTGATGATGACCTTCTCGCCCATTTCGGTACGGCCCTCGATCGTGGCCGACCCCATGTGCGGCAGCAGCAGCACGTTGGGCAGGCCCAGCAGTTCTTCATTCACCGCCGGTTCGCGCTCGAATACGTCGAGCCCTGCGCCGGCCAGCTTGCCTGCCTTGATGGCACGGGCGAGCGCGGCCTCGTCGATGACTTCGCCGCGCGCCGTGTTCACAATGAAGGCTTCCGGCTTCATCAGTTCCAGACGGCGGGAATTCATCAGGTGGAAGGTCGCCGGCGTGTGCGGGCAGTTGATGGACACGATGTCCATCCGGGCCAGCATCTGGTCCAGGCTGTCCCAATAGGTCGCTTCCAGCTGTTCCTCGATCCGCGCGCCGACCGGCTTGCGGTTATGGTAGTGGATCTGCAGGCCGAAAGCCTTGGCCCGGCGCGCGACGGCCTGGCCGATGCGGCCCATGCCGACAATGCCGAGGCGCTTGCCCGCAAGGCGGCGGCCCAGCATCCAGGTCGGCGTCCAGCCGCCAAAACCACCACCATCCATGATCTGCGCGCCTTCATGCAGGCGGCGCGGCACGGCCAGGATCAGCGCCATGGCGACATCGGCTGTATCGTCGGTCAGCACGCCCGGCGTGTTGGTCACGGTGATGCCGCGTTGCACGGCGCTCTGCACGTCGATATTGTCCACGCCAGCGCCGAACTGGGCGATCAGACGCAGCTGGTCACCCGCACGCGCCAGCAGGCGGCCGTCGATATGGTCAGTCAGGGTGGGCACCAGCACGTCGGCGGTCTGCATCGCCTCGGCCAGTTCTTCCTGCGTGAAGGGATGATCGTCCTCGTTGAGGCGGGCATCGAACAATTCCTTCATCCGCAATTCCACCGGAGCCGGCAGTTTGCGGGTGACGACGATCTTCAGCTTACTGGTCGGCATGAGCACCCTTTGTATCTTTTTTCATCGACTCTCCGATGGGCCTTAGCAAAGCCCCGCCGGAACGCCAATGGCCAAGATTTTACGGGTAATTCACCAGAGCATGGAATCCTGTAACCCGTTTCGTACGGGAAACTGATGCACATGAAGTGGGCACCCTTCCTTATCTCGGCCCTGTTTTTCCTCGGTGGCGCCGCTATGGCGCAGGCACCGGAGCTTGTGCGCGTCTCCCGATTCTCGGGCAAGCCCGTTCCGCGCTTTGAAACGCTGAAATTCGCCATGGTCAATGGCCGCTCGGGCCCCTCCAAGGAGCATGATGTGCTCTGGGTCTACCAGCGCAAGGGCCTGCCCATGCTGGTGGTCAAGGAAACGGCCAATTGGCGGCGCGTGCGCGACCCCTCCGGCACGGAGGTCTGGGTCCATGCCCGGATGCTGGAGGATGGCCACAAAGCCTATATCCAGACGCCGACCGTTCTGCGCGAAGATCCTGAGGAAACATCAGATCCCGTCGCCGATCTCGGCCGCGGTGTGCTGGTCGAGCTGGGCGCGTGCGATCATGGCTGGTGCCGCATCCAGGCGCAGGACTTCCGCGGCTATGCACCCCGCCCTGCCCTCTGGGGCGCCGACCCCGGTGAAACGGGCCTCTGACCCCAAAACAGCGCCTCATGAGTTGACAATCCCGGCGGTCCGGTGCCTTCAAGGCCGGTTACAGACGCTGAGGAAACCTACGCATGTCCGGACCGCACGATTATCACACGCCCAAATCCTCCTACTCGAAGGAAGACCTGCTCGAATCCGGCAAGGGCGGATATTTCGGCCCAGGCAACGCGCAGCTGCCGGCGCCGCCGATGCTGATGATGGACCGGATCACCGAGATCACCATGGATGGCGGCCAGTTCGGCAAGGGCCATGTGGTCGCAGAACTCGATATCACTCCGGACCTCTGGTTCTTCGAATGCCACTTCCCGGGCGACCCCGTCATGCCGGGCTGCCTTGGCCTCGATGCCATGTGGCAGATCGTCGGCTACTGGCTCGGCTGGTCGGGCAGCCCGGGTAAAGGCCGCGCCCTCGGCGTGGGCGATGTCCGCTTCACCGGCGAGATCACGCCCGACAAGAAGCTCGTCCGCTATGAGATCGACATGAAGCGCGTGCGCCGCGGTAAGCTCGTCCTCGGCATCGCGGACGGCCGCGTCTATGTCGACGGGGAACATGTCTACACCGCGACCGACATGCGCGTCGGTCTGAAGAACATGGAAGCCGGGGCCTGATCCGGCCCGCTTGACGGGGGCGAGCGCCCCCCCTAGCCGTTCTCTTCAAGTACAAGCAGGAAGGATTCGCGCCATGGCTGATGACTGGACCCCGACCGAAGGCACCCTGATGAAGGGCAAGCGCGGCATCGTGATGGGTGTCGCCAACCAGAACTCCATCGCCTGGGGCATTTCCCGGCAGCTGGCCGCCCAGGGCGCCGAAATCGCCTTCACCTATCAGGGTGAAAGCCTGGAACGCCGCGTACGCCCGCTGATCGAATCCATCGGCATGGACACGATGATCCCTGCCGACGTCACCGACGACGCCTCCATGGACGCGGCTTTTGCCGCCATCAAGGAGAAGTGGGGCAAGATCGACTTCCTCGTCCACTCCATCGCCTTTGCCGGCAAGGACGAGTTGATGGGCTCCATGGTCGCCAACACGTCCCGCGAAGGCTTCCGCCGCGCCATGGACATCTCGGTC
The DNA here is from genome assembly GCA_041398445.1 of Hyphomonas sp. GTDB lineage: Bacteria > Pseudomonadota > Alphaproteobacteria > Caulobacterales > Hyphomonadaceae > Hyphomonas. Next base: position 15,571 of record JAWKUR010000020.1, read on the forward strand.
TACAGCTTCATCGACAGCGCGCGCCGCGCCAGCGAGATCATGCCGGATGGTGGCGCCATCATCTGCATGACCTATCTCGGCGCAGAACGGACCGTTCCGTCTTACAATGTCATGGGGGTTGCCAAGGCGGCCCTCGAAGCCTCCACCCGCTATGCGGCGCGTGACCTCGGCACGCAGGGCATCCGCGTCAACGCCATCTCGGCAGGCGCCATGCGCACCCTGTCGCTGGCTGGTATCCGCGGCGGTAAGAGCCTGATGGGCACGGGGCGCGACTGGTCCCTTCTCAAGGAAGATACACGCATGGAAGGCGTCGCCGGCTGCGCGCTCTACCTCCTGTCAGACCTCGGCCACTCCATCGCGGGCGAAGTCATCCACGTCGACGCCGGCTTCCACGCCGTCGGCGTGCCGGAATTGCCGGAAGACGAATAAACCTCTCCGGAGTAAAAAGTCACCAAATTGGTGATTTTTACTACCAAATAGGATTTTTCCGATTATATTACGCATATTGCGTAACCCCCTGCTTGCCCCCATACCATTTTCGATTGAAGGTGTGGCGTGCCGCAGGGGGTTTTCATTTGTATCGAACAGCTATTTTGGTCGACGCTGGCTTCTTTCTAAAACGCTACGCGCATATCAGCCCCGGCATTGATCACTCGGATCCTCAACTCGCCGCCGACACTCTGTACGATCTTGCCATCAAGCACTTGAGTCGGGTTAACCGCAGCGGAAACGTAGTCACCTACGAAAGGGATTGCGACCTCTACAGACTGTTTGTGTACGACAGCCCTCCGCTGGAAAAGCGGATTCACTCCCCGGTCGAACGCAAGGCGATCAATCTAGCGATATCACCAGAAGCAGTCTTCCGGAATACATTCCACAAAGCACTTCTGCAGAAACGGAAAGTAGCTCTCCGTTTGGGTCGACTGGCGGAAAAGACCGGCACATGGAAAATCAAGCAAGAAACCCAGAAAAGGCTGGTCAGCGAAATTGGCCAACCTTTGACACTCGCTGACGCCGACTTTGCATTGGATATCGGCCAAAAGGGTGTCGATATGCGGATTGGCTTGGATATTGCTTCAATCAGTTTCAAAAAGCAGGTAGATCGTATCGTTCTTGTCGCGGGCGATAGCGACTTTGTCCCAGCCGCAAAATTGGCTCGTCGAGAAGGGATCGACTTCATTCTCGATCCGCTTCGGCTAAAAGTTTCAGACGATCTGCTCGAACACATAGATGGCCTCAGATCCACAAGCCGGAATCCAAACAGGCAACCAATAAATCAAAATTCGCCTTGACCGGCCTGCCGTCCTTCCCCAGATAGGCAGCTCAACGGAGTGTTTATGCCCAATTTGTCTGAGTCCCGGTAAGGGGCCTGCCGTTTCCACGCTGAAGATCAGCGTCAGGCAGGCCGGCGAGAACGATGCCGCTGGCAAGTGATGCCAGTGAACGTTTTTGCGCGCTCGCACTTCGCAAATCCCGAAGCCTTTAGCGAAATTGCGGCGCCCGACTTCGGACCACCCACAAGATGGATATCTCACGCGCCGAACAGCGCATCCTCCACCTGCTCGCACAGGGCGGGCATATCGAAATCATCCGCAACGACCACAACAAGCCGGAAGAGCTCTATTGCTTCACCCGGGATGGCTGGCGCTATCCGGGCCTCAGCCTGCGCCTCTTCCGCAAGCTGAAGCGCAAACGCGCCATCGCCTCACAGGGCGGCCAGCCCTACCGCATCACACGGCGGGGGCTGGAGCTGGTCCGGGCGGAATTCGACAACCGCTAGGCGGGCACGCGCCAGGCGGGCGGCGGGTCTCTCCATCATGGGGTGGCCCGCCGTCCGGCTCCACACGGCCACCCCCGACTCGCCCCTGAAACCGCAAGAATTCCATTGCCTTGCGCCCCAACAATGAATAATGATCAATTTGTTCATTTTTCCGGAGACGACATGGCCGCACGCATCTTCCTTTTTGTCGGACACCCGCGCAGCACATCGCTCAGCCATGGCCTGGCCGACGCCTATCAGCGCGGCGCACAAGCTGCCGGGGCGCAGATCCGCCGCATGAACCTGTCCGACATGAGCTTCGATCCGGACCTCACAGAGGGCTATCACAGCCGCAAGACGCTGGAACCCTGCCTTGAAGAATGGCGCGCACATACGCAATGGGCGAACCATCTCGTCTGGGCCTATCCGCAATGGTGGGGCGGTATGCCGGCCAAGATGAAGGGCGTGCTGGACCGCTGTTTCCTGCCGGGCTTTGCCATGAACTACCGCGAGAACAGCGTCTGGTGGGACAGGCTGCTCGCCGGACGCTCCGCAGACGTCCTGATGACATCCGATGCCCCCATCCTGTTTGACAGCCTCGCCTATGCCCGCGCCGCGAAGAACCAGGTCGAACGCACGGTGTTGAAATTCTCCGGCATCAAACCGGCGAAAACACTTCAGTTCGGCCCCGTAAAGTCTGCCCCGGAAGCGAAGATCGCGAAATGGCTGAAACAGGCTGAAGCACGCGGAGAGGCCATGGCCCGGAAACGGGCTTGAAGCCCAGCAACTCCCGGCCCTAATGCCCCACGGTTACGGCAGGCCCCGGCAGGCGGATCGTGTAATAGGAGCCGGGCGTTTCCCCGCGCATTCGCCCCTTCGCCGTCAGCTCGAAATCGCCCGCAAAGCCTTTCGGGATCGCCCCGTTCAGCGCCGTGTAGCGGTCGCCCGGTTGTTTTGCGTCATATTGCTGGAAGTGCCAGCCGCGCAGCGCGGGCTTCATGCCCAAGGGCTGGCCGGGCTGCATCCGCACAGGCAGCGGCGCTGGAAGCGAACCTGACAGTTCCAGGAAAACCTGCGTCACCCAGACGCCGCTTTCCGTCCGTACCACACCCATTGCCACATCGGTCACATCCGGATTGAGAATGTTCGCCCGGTGGCCGGGGCTATTCATCAGATTGCTGTGCAAGCGCTCCACGGCCTTGCGCTGCAAATTCCACCGTCCGCCGACCACTTCCACCATGGCGACATTCTCGGCGCTGAATTCGATAAGGGCGCTGCGGTCGAACGCGGCCACACGGTCCACCGGGTGACGGCCATCCGGGCCCTCATGACCAAAAAAGTCATTATACGCCATATCGAGGCTCTGGAACCGCGCCGCATCCAAAAGCTCGGGCCGGAAGCGCAACGGTGTGAGCCCGCGGGTGGTGCGCTCTGCATTCACCCGCGTCAGGAAATCGGCTTCCATCCCCTCATCGGGCATATAGCCCGCTGGCCAGGTGCGTAGGCAGGGCCGCACAGCCTCGACATAATCGGCAACCGTGGTGCCGCGATGCCTGAGATCAAGATCGCACGCCGCCGCCGGCAGGGCCGCGAGGAATAGTCCCGTAGCGAGGAACAAGGCGCGCATCTTCATGACGGCCACAGTGTACGCGGCCCAACATGAACAGAACAGTTACAAGCTCAGTGGAGCCGGCACAGCGTTTCAGATCGCGCCCATCGTCTGCAGGCGGGCCAGCACCGGCGCCAGCATCCGCTCCAGCGCCTCGCCGGTCGGCCGCACATTGCCATAGGCGGGCAGGCCCTCATCGGCGATCACAAGATCGGCCTCGAATTTCGCCGGATGGGTCCAGCGGTAATGCGCTGCGCGCACAGTGCCGAGATATTGCTGCAGCACGTCTTCCACATCACGGCCACGTTCCACCACGTCACGGCGAATACGGCGCGCCAGACGCAGGTCATCCGGCGTGTCGACATAGACCGAAAGGTCAATGAGCGAGCGGATCTTCGGCATGGACAAGGCGTGGATGCCTTCGAGGATCAGCACCGGCGCGGGCTCGATCCGCCGTGTTTCCTTAGAGCGGTCGTGCCGGCCATAATCATAGATCGGCTGGTCGATCCCCTGCCCGGATTTCAGCGCCCGCAGATCCTTCACCAGATGGTCCACCTCCTTGGAGGCAGGGGCGTCATAGTTGATCGTGGCGATCAGGGCGAGGCGCTCTTCCTCGTTCGCCGGCTCGCCATAATAGCTCATCGGGTGGTAATAGGCGTCTTCCCCGAACATCACCGCCTTGCCTTCCGGCAAATGGCTGAGGAGCGCCTCGGCCAGCGTGGACTTGCCGGACCCGGACCCGCCGGACATCGCGATGAGGAAGGATTTGCGCTTGGTCATGCATTGGCTTTTGCGGCAAATGTCCTTGCGCTTCAACGGGGAAACCGCCGCATGCCTGTACTGCGCGCAACATTTTCCGGGTGGTCCTGCCCGGCCACAGGCGTATGACAGCCGGACAAGGAGTCCTGACATGGCTGACCCGTTCGATCGCGCCCGCTTCCATGCCCGGCAATGGCTGGACAATCTCGAGACCTGCCCTGCCGGAGCACAGGCCAATGCAGCAGAACTGCGCGCGGCGCTTGGCGGGCCCCTGCCGGAAACCGGCCGCGATGCGGGTGAGATCATTGACGATCTCGCCGCGAAGGCGACACCCGGCCTGAATGCAAATGCCAGCGGACGATTCTTTGCCTGGGTCATGGCCGGGTCCCTGCCCTCCGCCGCGGCTGCGGACTGGCTGGTCTCAGCATGGGACCAGAATGTCGGCCTCTTCTCGGTTGCGCCGGCCGCCGCCATGATCGAGGAAGTCACCGGCGAATGGCTGAAAGACCTGTTCGACCTCCCCCGCGAAGCCTCCTTCGCGTTCACGACCGGGTGCCAGCTGGCCCATGTCACGGCGCTCGCCGCTGCGCGTCATGGCGTGCTGGAAAAAGCCGGGTGGGATGTCGAGGAACAGGGCCTGTTCGGCGCGCCCGCCATCCGTGTGCTGACCAGCCGCAACCGGCATGGGTCGATCGACTCGGCTGTGCGCTATCTTGGGATCGGCCAGTCCAATATGGTGGATGTGGAAACCGGCCCGATGGGCGACATGCTGGTGGACGATCTTGAGCGCAAGCTCTCCCATTATGACGGGCCGATCATCCTGTGTCTCAATGCGGCGGACCTGAATGTCGGCACGTTCGATGACTTCAAGACACTTATCCCGATTGCACAGGCAGCAGGCGCGTGGGTGCATGTGGACGGAGCCTTTGGCCTGTTCGCGCGGGTGAGCGACCGGCTGCGCCCGCTGACCGAAGGGATAGAGCTTGCCGACAGCTGGGCGACCGACGGCCATAAATGGCTGAACGTGCCCTATGATTGCGGCATTGCCTTCGTGCGCGATGCCGAAGCCCATCGCTTGGCCATGGCCCTCGGCGCGGCATACCTCTCCCCCAGCCGGGACGCGCGCGACCCGAACGACTGGAACCTCGAACTTTCCCGGCGCGCGCGGGCCATCCCGGTCTATGCCGCACTGCAGGAACTGGGGCGCCAGGGCGTTGCAGACATGATCGACCGATGCTGCGATCATTGCCGCGCACTTGTCTCCGGCATCGGCGCCCTTTCCGTGCCGGGGGCCAGCGCGCATGCGCTGAACGACCCGATCCTCAATCAGGGCCTCGTCCGCTTCGAGCGGCCGGGCGCGAGCCATGAGGAAAACGACGCCTTCACCGACGAGATCATCGCCCGTGTCAACGCCACCGGCGAAGCCTTCTTCTCCCCCACAACCTGGAACGGCCGCCGCGCCATGCGCATCAGCGTCGTCAGCTGGCGGACAAATGAACAAGACGTCACCCGCACGATTGCGGCCGTGGCGAAAGCTCTGGAAGGCTGAAACAAAAAGGCCGCCCTTTGCGGGGCGGCCTTTTCAATCCGGTTGGGGCGTGAGGACTATTCCTCTTCGCCGCCTTTTTCCTCTTCGGCGATTTCCTTGCCGGTCTCCTGGTCGACGACTTTCATCGACAGGCGGACCTTGCCGCGGTCATCGAAGCCAAGCAGCTTGACCCAGACCTTGTCGCCTTCCTTGACCACGTCTTTCGGATGGCCGACGCGCTGGTTGGCCATCTGCGACACGTGGACGAGGCCATCCTTCGGACCGAAGAAGTTCACGAAGGCACCGAAGTCTTTCAGGCCAACAACCGTACCCTGATAGATCTCGCCGATTTCCGGCTCTGCAACGATCCCCTTGATCATCTGCAGGGCCTTGTCGATGGAGGCGCGGTCGAGCGCGGAAACCTGCACGGTGCCGTCGTCGTCGATGTTCACCTTGGCACCGGACTCATCCACGATGCCGCGGATGACCTTGCCGCCGGAGCCGATCACGTCACGGATCTTGTCGGTCGGCACCTTGATGATTTCCATCTGCGGGGCGTTGTCGGACAGTTGGCCGCGGGCTTCGCCCAGGGCTTCCGCCATCTTGCCAAGGATGTGCATCCGGCCGCCATTCGCCTGAGCGAGGGCTTTTTCCATGATGTCCTTGGTGATACCGGCCACCTTGATGTCCATCTGGAGCGAGGTCACGCCCTGCTCCGTACCGGCCACTTTGAAGTCCATGTCACCGAGATGGTCTTCGTCGCCGAGGATGTCGGAGAGGACAGCGAACTCTTCGCCTTCCAGGATCAGGCCCATGGCGATACCAGAGACCGGACGCTTCACCGGCACGCCGGCGTCCATCATGGCCAGCGAGCAGCCGCAGACCGTCGCCATCGAGGACGAGCCGTTGGACTCGGTGATCTCGGAGACGAGACGGATCGTGTACGGGAATTCCGCGTGATCCGGCAGGACAGCCTTCAGGGCGCGCCATGCGAGCTTGCCGTGACCGATTTCGCGGCGGCCTGCACCACCCATACGGCCGGTTTCACCGACGGAGTAAGGCGGGAAGTTGTAGTGCAGCAGGAAGTTTTCCTTCCGGGTGCCGTCCAGGCTGTCGATGTATTGTTCGTCATCGGACGTACCGAGCGTTGCCACACAGATCGCCTGCGTTTCACCGCGGGTAAACAGGGCCGAACCGTGCGTGCGCGGCAGGAAGCCCGCCTCGGACACGATCGGACGGATCTGGTCCAGTTTCCGGCCGTCGATACGCTCGCCGGTTTTCAGGATGTCGCCGCGGACAACGGCCGCTTCGGCTTCCTTGAACGAGGCCTTGAAGGTCTCAGCGGACATTTCGCCCGGCTCCTCCTCGGTGCCGACGAGCGCGGCTTTCGCCTTCTCGCGGGCTTCACCGACGGCAGCGTAACGCTCGCCCTTCGCCGTGATCTTGTAAGCAGCGGAGAGGTCTGCACCCACCACAGCCTGGATCGCGGCAACAGCAGCGGAATTGTCCACCGGCTCGAAGTCGAACGGTGCCTTGGCGGCTTTCTCGGCCAGCTCGATGATCGCATCGATCACCGGCTGCATGGCGTCATGACCGGCGACAACGGCGCCCAGCATGATTTCTTCGGACAGTTCTTTCGCTTCCGATTCCACCATCATCACGGCATCGGCCGTACCGGCGACGACGAGGTCCAGTTCGGACTCCTCGATTTCCATCTGCGTCGGGTTGATGATGTATTCGCCATCCTTGTAGCCGACGCGGGCAGCGCCGATCGGGCCCATGAACGGGGCGCCGGACAGGACGAGCGCCGCGGAGGCGCCGATCATGCCGAGGATGTCCGGATCGTTTTCGAGATCGTAGGACACAGCCGTCAGCACGACCTGGACTTCATGCTTGAAGCCGGAAACGAACAGCGGGCGGATCGGGCGGTCGATGAGGCGCGAGGTCAGCGTCTCTTTCTCGGTCGGGCGGCCTTCACGCTTGAAGTAGCCACCCGGGATGCGGCCCGATGCGTAGTATTTTTCCTGATAGTTGACCGTCAGCGGGAAGAAGTCCTGTCCGGGCTTTGCTTCCTTTGCATAGACGGCCGTGGCGAGGAGGACCGTGTCGCCATACGTCACCATAACGGCGCCATCGGCCTGGCGGGCAACCTGCCCGGTTTCAATCGTCAGCGTGCGGCCAGCCCATTCCAGCGACACGGATTGCTTGTTGAACATTCGTCTTGTCTTTCTTCACATACGAAAAGCCCGCCGCGGCCCTATTGCCCGGCGGGCTTGTTTTTGGGTCGCCCTAGCGGCGGATGCCCAGTTCTGCGATGAGTTTCTGATAGCGCGCCTCATCCTTGCCCTTGACGTAGTCAAGCAGCTTTCTGCGCGTTGCCACCATGGCCAGCAGGCCGCGGCGGGAGTGGTTGTCTTTTTTGTTGGTCTTGAAGTGGTCGGTCAGGTTGTTGATCCGTTCGGTCAGGATCGCGACCTGCACTTCCGGAGAGCCCGTATCGCCCGGTTTGGTGGCGAATTTCGTGATGAGCTCTGCTTTTTTCTCAGCGGTAATCGACATCGAATATCTTTCGTACTGTCGCCTTGCGGCGGGGTTCACATAAACGCCTGATTTGGCGGGGTTTTTCGGTGGTTTCCGGGGTCAATGGCCACAGCCGGGATGTCGTCCAGCAGGGTCAAAGTCCAGAGGCCCACCTCAAGCGGCGGCTTATGGCTCATTTTGGGGGGAATTGGAAGGGGCGGATATGAGTCGACGTCCGAGAATCCGGACCAAGCTGATCATCGCCCGTAGCGATACTTAACAGGAAGTTGTGCGGTACCATGAGTGACAATTGAGTGGTGCACCACAATTGCTTCAGGCGGTCCTGATACAACACGCCAGGTTGGAAACTCTAGTAGTGAATTTTCGTGTCCCGGTAATCCATCAACCAGGTCACAAGATTCAAAATCGAGCCACAAATCTGATTGAGTCTGGCATAACAGCTTACCCTCGCTGTTAAGTAACAACGCTGCTTCGCGATGTTCATACAAATGCTGTGGGATGCGTATTTCCGAAAGCTCCACATCCAATCGAGCTGAGTCTGGCAAAATCCACGCTGTTCTCGCGATGCTCAAATCTGAATGTGTTCCGTATCGGCCTACGACATAATGTTGACCGTCCTCAACAAACTCTCGAAAAACGACTAGGCTTGCACCTCCCGACTTTTCCCGATCCAAACCAAAAACCAACTCGCGCTCGCCCTTCTCATGAAGGGTGAGAGCAAATTCTCCCTTGCGAATATTTTTAGAAAAATCGGATCTACCAAACACGTTCACTCCCAACCTCTCCTCGTGTCAGATCTTCCACAACTTGGGCATCGGATCGGTCCAAGGGGAATTCTGTCCTCTTTAGCTTCGCGCTTCTCCTCTTGGGACAACACTTTGGCTTCAAATCGTTCGCCACAGTTATTGCAGCGAAACTTAACCGTCTCAGGCATAGCTTATTCCCGCTCTTTCGATCAGATCGTCCCACAGAGCTGACGCCAGCATTTCAGCGCTCAACTTCCCTTCGTCTTCACCACCGCCAAAACGATGCATGAAATTTGCTTGAAAGAATTGTGTGTAGTCGTCGCTATCAATGGTCGCCCATCCATTGGACGTTCCTGACTCGGCGTTCTCTTCATATGCCCATGAGATATCGCCGAAAGAATGTGAACCATCAGCTCCAGCTCTAATTGTAATGTGAGATACACCACGTCCGAAGGCCTCGTTTATCACAGTACAAGTGAACGCGTATGCATCGACATTACGAAAACGAGCGGAGAACCCCTCTGTTCGATTTATCTCTTCAATTGACCGCTCGAAGTATTCACGAACCTGCCGAAAGCCTTCCTCCCGGAACTTGTATTTATCCACATCATCAAAAGACCGCTTGGCGATATACTTTCTCGCCGGTGCTGTTTCGCTAGAACTCGTGGTCGGCAGAGGAGCGGAACTAATCGTTGCAGAATGTCGTGAGGAGAATGCTTCGGCAATTCGCCGAATCTCGCTGACTACGTTGAAAAAAGCAGCGTTTTCGTTGTCCCATTCCGCAACCGGCTTGCCATCTTTGGGGGCCACCAAGAAATTCCCGAGGGGCGATTTTTGCCATTCGCATGGCTCGACAATGACAGACACAACTCGAATTCTACCCTTCGTGTGCATCTCAAGTGCTGTCGCCATCTCCCGCTCGTAGCAGTAGTCGGATGCAATAAAATCCGGGCTCACCACCGCGATGAAGATTTGGCTCTCAGCTAAGTTTCTCTCGATCTCTTCGTCGAGCAAATCGCCCGCATAAATGTCCCGGTCGTAGAAGCTCTCAATAAGCCCCTCCCTTTTCAGCATCACCAGATGCTTTTGAAGACGACCGACATAGTGTTCGTCGGCATGAGAGTAGGAGATAAATGCTTTCATCATAGCGCCACTTTGTTCACGGAACGTCTATCGAACATTCTGCGGCGATGCAAGTGCTTTCTACTTTTGGACTCAATTTCCACTACTAGGGATTTGAATTCTTGGAGACGTAGGATTGGTTTGGTAGAGAGATTGCCTCCTGTCCCACACCGACAGTCAGGCTCCTCCCCCGTAGCTGTGGAACAAGGGCGCCTTCTTCGCCACCCCAATCCACCCCATATCCCCACGCGGCCATCCTGCACGTCTCCTTGAGGCGGGGGCCGGGCCGGTACCGTTCGGTTTGCCTTGGAGAGGATTGGAGAGATTGGTTTGCACCCGGGGTAACGGCCGGGGCACGTCTAGAGAATCCGGTTGGGTGGGGGCGAAGGGACTTCGAGAGATCAGAAATTGAACCAGTGGATCAATTTCCTCGAGAAGGCCCAAACGCAAGTTCAGAAGTTATGCTCCGCAACCGGATGGCAATCGCCAGTCCGGCTTAACGTGCTGGCGTCAGTGTGGCCAGCTCGCGGCCATCTGGCTCGCCTGCCGGGAAAAGAGGCCGAGGCGGCCGCCGCTCTCTTCTTCGATCCAGTCTGCTGTGCGCTGCCAGATCGCAATCTTCAGGCCCGGCACCTTTTCAGTTTCAAGCTCCACCGTCCTGTGGATCAGCATCCAGGTCTGCGGTGTGGCCTGAAGGTCTGCAAACGGAATGTAGAGCGGCTTGAAGAAAGGAATGTTCAGCAGGAAGGGCCGGAACAGCAGCCAGATCCCGCGCCGGTCCACATGCAGCGTCACCATGGAGTGATAGGAATTGTAGGCAACGCCCCGCCCATGCAGGATGACCGTGCTGAAATGCTTGCGCGGACCTTCGGGCTCGGCAACGGATCCGTACACCTCGGCCAGCTGGCGCCAGCGCCAGCTATCGCGCCAGACGACAAGGGCCAGCGCCCCGCCACCGACGACGAGGCCAAAGCCAAGAGCGTAAAATCGCGCGAAGATTTCCACGAAATCCATGCGCGCCAGTGTGCACAGGCAGGCTTAAAATCCGGTGCAGGAATCCTGTTGAATCAGGCGACAAACACGCGGGCCGGCTCGAACCGTCCGGCGCGCACCTCGCCCATCGCCACGGCGTGGCCGTCGCAGATCACCAGCGCGGTGCGGTCATCCTCCAGCCGTTCGGCGCGCCACTGTTCCACCAGGTGCGGCATCAGCTGGATCTCGCGGCCCTGGCGCACATTGGCGGCCTCGTCGCGGGTGATGGCCAGTTGCGGGAAGTCGCCCAGCACGGCCTGTACCGGCTGCAGCAGGGCCAGCAGTTCGGCCTTGTCCTCGGTCTCCTCGATCTTGGAGACAGGCACGGCCTGTGCGGCGCCGAAATTGCCGACGCGTGTGCGGCGCAGCTGGCTAATATGGCCCTCGCAGCCAAGATCGAACGCCAGGTCCCGCGCCATAGCCCGGACATAGAAGCCCTTGCCGGAGGTGACGTGGATCACCGTATGGTCCGCATCCGGCATGCCGATAACGGCGGCCTCGAACACGTCCACCTCGCGGGGCTTCAGCTCGAAATCCTCGCCCTCGCGGGCCAGGTCATAGGCACGCTGGCCGTCCACCTTGATGGCGGAATATTTCGGCGGCACCTGTTCGATCGTGCCGATATAGTTCTTGAGGACGGCCTCAACCTGTTCGCGCGTCGGCCGCGCATCGGATGTGGCCGTCACCTCCCCTTCCCCGTCCTGGCTGGCGGTGGAAATGCCCCAGCGGATGGTGAAGACATATTCCTTCTCGGCGTCCATCGCCCATTGCACAGTCTTCGTCGCCTCGCCAAAGGCGATGGGCAGGATACCGTCCGCCAGCGGATCGAGCGTGCCGCCATGGCCGACCTTCGCGGCATTGAAGCGGCGCTTCAGGATCGCCACGGCCTGGGTGGAGGTCATGTCCACGGGTTTGAACAGGTTCAGCCACCCGGTGACCGGATCGCCCTTGCGTTTGCGCTGTCTCGCCAAAATCAACTCCCTTGCACCGGCCGGCGGATCGGACGCCGCGATGCGATCTCTGGCAAATTGGAAAGCGTGGGCCTTAAGCGGCCCGCCGCCCGGCGTCAACCGGGCGGATCAGGAGGCAGGCTTCAGCGCCTCGGCCACCTTGTCGAACAGGGCGTCCTGATGATCGTCATCATGGCGGCGGGCCAGTTTGGGCAGTGGCGGATCATCCGGCGTGGCATCCAGCTCTGGCAGAGGCTTCGGTTCCGGCTCGGACGGGCGGGCGGCAGGCTCCACCACAGGCTGGCCCGGCGTCTTCAGGTTCACAAGGTCGAGGTTCAGGTCGAAATCGCCAGTAATCGTGCGGTCGTCGGTATCCATCTTGTGGCGCACCACATCGCGGATCTTGCACAGCACATCGCGATTATCGTCCACCAGCGGTATCTGGCGTGCGTCGGATGTGCCGATGACCAAGCGGAAGTAATTTTGCTTCGTCCGCAGTTTCGCCGCGATCATGCCCGCGCGCAGGCCGCACACCATCGCGCCGACCAGCATCACAATGCCGATGCCCAGCATGACCGTGCTGCCCGTCCGCCCCGGCAATACAGCCCACCAGCCGATGCCCATGAGCGCGAAGAACATCATCGACACAAAGGCCGTCGCATAGGCCTTCTGCGTCACCCGGTTCTTCGGCGTGTCCCAGGGAAAGAAGTCTTTCGCCTCCACCGTCATGGTGGCGATGCGCTGAATGGCAATCGTATCGTCGCCCATCTGCAGCGAGGCGGCCGAAATCTCGCCTTGCCGGGCGCCTTCCATGTCCAGCGTCTGACGGTCCATCACATGCCCCAGTTGCAGGCCATTTTCACCGGCCCTGTCAGGATGTCATGAAATGCTGGCAATGTGGCCAGAGTAAGTCAACTTACAATGGGTCCAGAATGCGGACCGGCGGCGGAAACGCCTATTGCCCTTCCACGTCGCGGCGGACTTTCGGATCCATCAGGAGACGGTCGATCGCCGTGGCGTCGTCATAGGACTTGTCGGCAATGAAGTGCAGTTCCGGCGTGAAGCGCAGGTCCACTTCCCGGCCCAGGCGCCCGCGCAGGAAGCCCGCCGCCCGGTTCAGCGCCGCGGCCAGTTTCGCCCGGCCCGCATCGGTATCGTCGCCCAGCGGGGAAACAAAGACGTTAGCATGCTTCAGGTCCGGAGAGCAGCGCACCTCCCCTACTGTGATCAGCACCTGTTCCAGGTCCGGATCACGGAAAGCCTCACGCGACAGGATGTCCGTCAGCGCATGGCGCACAAGCTCTCCCGCGCGCAGCTGGCGCTGGGAGGGCATGCCGGGCGGGGCGGATTTGCGGGCCATTATGTGTGTGCCTTCTCTTTGAGATGCGCCAGAAAAGCCTGGCGCGCTGCCTTGTTCTTGCCGAACCAGGTATTTGGAATGATCAGCGGGGCCGCCCCGTCCAGCCGGACTGTCACATGGCCACCTGATGACGTGACACCGGAAACACTGCTCCAGGCGACCCGGGTTTCAATTCCGCCTCGCTGGATGACCAGCCTCTCCTCTTCAAGAGAGATGCGTGTTTCCAGCGTCGTTTCCGTTCCCCGGCCATGGGTATGCCGGTACGACCAGCGGATGAAGATCAGGTACCAGGCGATCCCGGCGAAGGCCGCGACCAGCGCCGCGACCAGCCATTGCCAGTAGGGGCTTGCCCCCACCAGCTCCATCGCCCGGCGCATCAGGACAGACATGCTGGCCGAAATGATCGGCGCCGTCACACCGGCATAGTATACCGCTGTTGGGCCCACCGTTCCGCCGCGTTCAAGTCTTGTCAGTTTCCTGACATCCTTTTCGGTCAACAGACCCGCGACGGAGAGTGGTTCAGTCATGAAGCCAGATTAGTCGAGCGTCCTTGCGATTTCCTCAACCTGGAAGCATTCGATCTTGTCACCGACGCGGATATCGTCATAGCGCTCGAACGCCATACCGCACTCCATGCCGGAGGTGACCTCGTTCACTTCATCCTTGAAACGCTTCAGCGTCTTCAGCTTGCCTTCGTGGATCACGACATCGTCGCGCAGCAGGCGCACGCCGCAACCGCGAAGAACCTTGCCTTCGGTGATCCGGCAACCGGCCACCTTGCCAACTTTCGTGATGTTGAAGACTTCGAGGATCTCGGCATAACCGATGAAGGTCTCGCGTTTCTCCGGTGCCAGCATGCCCGACAGGGTCGCTTTCACATCGTCGATCAGGTCGTAGATCACCGAGTAATAACGGATCTCCACGCCTTCCTTCTCGGCCAGGTCACGTGCCTGCTTGTTGGCACGGACGTTGAACGCGAAGATCGGCGCCCCGGAAGATTTCGCCAGCAGCACGTCGCTTTCCGAGATACCGCCCACGGCGCCATGAATGACGCGCGCGCGGACTTCCTCGGTGGAGATCTTGTCCAGAGACTGGCTGATCGCCTCGACGGACCCCTGCACGTCGCCTTTGACGACAACCGGCAGTTCGGACGTTTCGACCGCGCCCTCTTTCAGCTTCGTGAGCAGCTGGTCCAGCGACGCACGCGCCGCCGCTCCTGCCTTGCCGGCCACCTGACGCTTCGTCCGGATACGGTAATCCGTGATCTCGCGGGCACGCGCTTCGCTGTCGACGACCACGAAAGCCTCACCCGGATCGGGTGCGCCATCGAGACCGAGTACTTCGACCGGAAGCGACGGGCCGGCATCCTGCAGCTGCTGGCCGCGTTCGTCGACCAGCGCCCGGACCTTGCCCCACTGAGTGCCGGCAACGAGGATGTCGCCGCGCTTCAGGGTGCCGCGCTTGACGAGGACGGTCGCCACAGGGCCGCGGCCCTTGTCCAGCTGGCTTTCGATCACGACGCCGTCGGCGTCGCGGTTCGGGTTGGCTTTCAGTTCGAGAACTTCAGCCTGCAGTGAAATCGCATTAGTCAGATCGTCGAGGCCAGCGCCGGTCTTGGCAGATACGGCCACAGCCTGGGTTTCACCACCCATGCTCTCAACCTGGACGTCATACTGCAGCAGGTCCATCAGGACCTTCTCCGGGTTCGCCGTTTCCAGGTCAGACTTGTTGACCGCGATGATGATCGGCACACCAGCAGCCTTGGCGTGATTGATGGATTCAATCGTCTGCGGCATCACGGAGTCGTCTGCAGCCACGACGATGACGGCAATATCCGTTGCTGTTGCACCGCGGGCCCGCATGGCCGTGAAGGCCGCGTGGCCGGGCGTGTCGAGGAAGGTGATCCGCTCGCCGGATTTCAGCTTCACCTGATACGCACCGATGTGCTGGGTAATGCCGCCCGCCTCGCCGGACACGACGTCCGTCTTGCGCAGGGCATCGAGCAGCGACGTCTTGCCGTGGTCGACGTGGCCCATGATGGTCACGATCGGCGGACGCGGCTGCAGATCCTTCGGATCGTCAACTTCCCCCTCCAGGCCGATTTCAACGTCGGATTCCGCCACGCGTTTCACGGTGTGGCCGAATTCCTCGGCGATCAGTTCCGCCGTGTCGGCATCGATGATGTCATTGCCGCGCAGCATTTCGCCTTGCTGGATCATGAACTTCACAACGTCGGCGACGCGCTCGTTCATCCGGCCAGCCAGATCCTGCAGCGTGATCGTTTCGGGCAGCGTGACCTCAACCGAGACCTTCTCGCGGTCTCCGCCGCCGCCACCGCGGCGCTCACGCTCACGTTCGCGGGCACGGCGCACCGAGGCGAGCGACCGTTGACGGTCAGCATCGTCTCCCAGTGCCGACGCGATGGTCAGCTTGCCGCGACGGCGCGCCCCGTTATCCCGTGCACCACGGGACGGGCTTTCGCCGCGTGTGCGGTCGCTGCGATCGTCACTGCGGGCAACTGTCTTGCCACCGCGCTTGCCGCCGCGTCCTGCCGCATCTTCCGCTGCCGGAGCGGCACCACCAGCCGCAGGCTGGAAATCGGTTTTCGCACGCGAAGGCTTCGCTGTACGTTCGGTGCGTTCCTTCTCGGCGGCTTCGGCCGCCTTGCGGGCTTCTTCCTCTGCCTTGCGGCGGGCTTCAGCCTCTTCGCGTTCTTTCTGCTCCTGCAGCTTGCGTTCCTGTTCGGAGCGCAGGCGTTCCTGGGCGGCCTTGTCCTTTTCGAGCTCTTTCGCCCGTGCGTTCTGCTGGGCTTTCTGCTCGGCCAGCGCCTTCTGCTGCGCGATGAGCTCGGCAACCGTGATGCCGCGCTTGGCGGCAATCGCCTTCAGCTTCTGCTCGAGCGACGGCTCGGCCTTGCCGGAGCCGGACGCCGCAGCGCCGGATGCGCCCTCAGAGCCACCCGACCCGCCCGGACCAACCGTGCGGCGCTTCTTCGTCTCCACGACGACCTGTTTGGACCGGCCATGGCTGAAGCTCTGCTTCACCGTCCCCGAGGTCTTGCGGGAAACAGTGAGCGGCTTGCGCCCGCCCGTATTGCCACCAGTGTCTTTCGTATCGCTCATTCGTCCTACATATCACAATTCTGGCCAACGCACCCACATGGCGCGAAGGCGGTTTTTCCGCTACCGATCCTGATCCGTAAACCAGTCCAGCTCCGGCCTCTCCCGAAACCCGGCAAGCCGCGCATAGGCGGCCTTCAGAGATTTCGCGAAAGGTCCCTTGCGGACGAGACCGTGTATCACACGCTCGCGTCCGAATGCCATGCCCAATTCAGCCGAAGTCAGGGCACCCGCTATTTCCACCCCGCTATATAGGCCTTTCGCGAGGAAATACAGCTTCGAACGGCCATCTTCTGCACCGTCGGAAGCCTCCAGCATCAGGCCGGGGGCACGCTTCTGCAGGGCTTCACGCACCTGATCGAAACCCAGCACGACATCGCCACCCTTTTTGGCCATGCCAAGCAGGCCGATGAAGCGCTGCAGCAGCAGGGCTTCCACCGTATCCGGAAGGCCATCCGGAATCTGTGCAGAGGTTTTGAATGCGCGGGCAAACGCATTCTTCTTCACAGCATCCGCCAGGACAGCCCGGTCTGCTTTCAGCCAGACCCCGCGTCCGGGGAGCTTTTCCGCCACATCCGGCGTTACAACGCCATCGGGCGAAAGTACGAAGCGCACAAGCGCTTCCTTGCCGAGACGCTCCCGCGTCACGGCACACTGACGAACGGAAGCATCGCTTCCGTCCGCCATTGTTCCTTCAGTGCCGGCTACCGCGACATCACTCTTTCGGTGCGGCTTCGTCATCGCCGCCCTCCGCTGCAAGAGCTTCAAGGTCGATATCGTCCAGGTCACCCAGTTCGCCGAGGTCGATTTCCTCGGTTGCACTGCCGTCAAGCGTGTTGAGGGCGAGCAGCGCGCGCTCTTCCTCGGTCAGCTCCTGCGGCTGTTCGGCTTCCTTCTGGGCGGCGATCATCTGGTCGATGGCGTCGGCTTCGATCCAGCCGGCAGCCACACGTGCCTTCATGATGAACATCTGGGCGTCGTCCTTACGCATTTCGCCCTTCTTGAGGATGCCCTCGACCCATACCGGCTTGCCGTCCGGGCCCGGCTCGCGCCAGCCGGTGATGTCGTCCGGCACCAGGCCAGCCACATCGTCCAGCGTCTTGACGCCTTCCTCACCCAGGCGAACCGCGAAGGACGGGTTCATGCCCTCCAGTTCCATCACGCCATCCTCGACGCCCAGCTCTCTGCGCTTGGCATCGTTTTCAGCGGCGAGGCGCTCGAGATATTCGCGGGCACGTTCCTGCAGCTCGGCGGCCACATCCTCGTCGAAGCCCTCGATCGAGATGAAGTCTTCCGGCGCCACATAGGCGATCTCTTCGACCGTCTCGAAGCCTTCCGAAGCCAGCAGCTGTGCCAGCGTCTCGTCGGCGTCCAGCGCCTTCATGAACAGTTCGGTCCGCTCCTGGAATTCGCGCTGGTAGCGCTCGGAGTCGGCGGACTCGGTGATCAGGTCGATCTGCCAGCCGGTGAGCTGGGAGGCGAGACGCACGTTCTGGCCACGGCGGCCGATGGCCAGCGGGAACTGGTCGTCCGCAACCACGACTTCCACGCGGCGTTCGTCTTCGTCCAGCACCACTTTCGACACTTCGGCCGGCTGCAGCGCGTTCACGATGAAGGTCGCGTCGTCGAAGCTCCACGGGATGATGTCGATCTTCTCGCCCGACAGTTCGCCCACCACAGCCTGCACGCGCGCACCGCGCATACCGACACAGGCGCCGACCGGGTCGATCGAGCTGTCATTGGAGATCACGCCGATCTTCGCGCGCGAGCCCGGATCGCGGGCACACGCCTTGATCTCGATCACGCCTTCATAGACTTCCGGCACTTCCTGAGCGAACAGGCGGACCATGAAGTCCGGCGCAGCGCGCGACAGGAATATCTGCGGGCCCTTGGTCTCGCGGGAGACCTTGTAGAGATAGGCACGCACACGGTCGTTCGGCTGGAAGTTCTCGCGCGGGATACCGTCATTGCGGCGGATGATGCCTTCAGCGCGGCCAAGGTCCACGATCACATGGCCATACTCGACGCGCTTGACGACGCCGGAGATGATCTCGCCGACGCGGTCCTTGTATTCATTGTACTGACGCTCACGCTCGGCATCGCGCACTTTCTGCATGATGACCTGCTTGGCGGTCTGTGCAGCCACGCGGCCGAAATCGAAGGGCGGCAGCTCTTCGGTCAGCTCGCTGCCGATTTCGAGAGATGCGTCGATTTTCTTGGCTTCGGCGAGGCGCAGTTGCTTGGCCTCGTCTTCGAATTCTTCGTCCGGAACCACCGTCAGGACACGCAGGAGCGTCTGCTCGCCGGTCACCGGGTCGATGGTGGCGCGGATGTCATGCTCCTGGCCGTATTTCGCCTTGGCAGCCTTTTCGATCGCTTCCTGCATCGCCTCGATGACGATCTTCTGGTCAATCGATTTCTCCTCGGCCACAGCCTTGGCGATCTGCAGGATTTCGAGCCTGTTGGCTGAAACGCCGATAGCGCTCATTTGACGTCTCCCGTCTCTTCACTGGAATCTGTTTCGTCTTCGGTCTCGTCGATCTCCAGATCGCCGAGGTCGTCTTCATCGGGTTGCGGCGGCAGATTGCCGGCGGCCCGGGCCGCTTCGATCAGCTCGTCCGTCAGGACAAGGCTGGCGCGGCTCATTTCATGGACATGGGCCACCAGCTCGACATCATCGTCCAGCTCGATATGGGCCCCGTCTTCATCTTCGCTCATGATCACGCCGGTAAAGCGGCGGCGTCCGTCGATCGGCCGGGCCAGCTCCACTTTAACAAGGTGACCCACCCAGCGGGCAAAGTCCCCTTCCCGGGTCAGGGGCCGGTCGATGCCGGGGGTGGAGACCTCCAGCGTGTAGGCTTCCTTGATCGGGTCGGCTGCTTCCAGTACCGGACCAAGGGCACGGGACAGGCGGGCGCAATCTTCGACATCGGTCGGCGCGCCGCCTTCCTTTTCCGCCATGATCTGCAGGTGCGGCCGGCGCCCGCCCTGGATGCGCAGGCGCACGATCTCCATGCCCAGCGACTCCGCCACGGGCGTAGCAAGGCTGAGAATGCGGCGTTCCTGTTCAGTCAGGGCGATCATGCGGACCTGGGAGACCTTCCGGTAAAGAAAAGCGGCGGCCCCGTTTCCGGAACCGCCGCCGATATGTTTCGACTTGGGGCCTATATAGTCCTGTAGGTGGCTGCTGTCGAGGGGCACGTTCAGCCACGTCGGCCCAAACAAAAAACGGCAGCCCTTTCGGGCTGCCGTTCCAGTTCCTGAAAGCAGGAAACCTTAGAGGATCTTCAGGTCGACTGCCGAGGTCTTGCCGCGGCGCTCGTCCTTGTAGAGCTCGTAGGAAACTGCCTGGTCTTCCGCCAGCGTGCGGAGGCCCGAGCGTTCAACTGCGGAGATGTGAACGAACACGTCCGTGCCGCCTTCATCAGGTTTGATGAAGCCAAAGCCCTTCTGGTCGTTGAACCATTTCACTTTGCCAGTTGCCATTACTTGTAGTCCTTTGTGTCAATTAAAGCAGCCGATCCCGGAATGGGAAGGCCTGCCTATCGAAACGGGTAGGAAGAAAGTCATGGCCGTCGGTCTGACGGGGTCTTGATATTTCAGACCGACCGAATTCGATGCGACATTTTGTACAGGCATTTCCGGTTTCCGTCAAGGAAATCCGCAGCGGTCAGACGATTTCGAAATCGTACCAGACCGGGGCACAATCGCCGAGCTTCTTTGTTTCATAACGGGTCGTTACATGGTCTTCCGGCGCAAGGCGCCAATCGTCTGCCCTCCGGGCCTGCCAACGATACCCGCCATGCCGCAGGAAGCGCCACAGCGCCTCGTCGGCATAGCTCACCACATCTGTTGCAAATCGCACACGCGCGCCCTTCCGGCAGACACGGTGCAGACTGTCCAGGAAGTCCGGTTGGATCAGGCGGCGCTTCTGCTGGCGTTTCTTTGGCCAGGGGTCTGGGAACATGATGAAGACCCGCGCCAGGCTGCCCGGCGCCAGTCCGTCGACCAGGGGACGAGCATCGTCCATCAGCAACCGGACATTCTCCAGCCCATCGGCATCGACCTGCGTCAGCGCCTTCGCCATGCCCTCGATGAAGGGCTCACACCCGATGAAGCCGACATCCGGATGGCGCCGCGCCTGTTCGGCAAGGTGCTCCCCGCCGCCGAAACCGATCTCCAGCCAGACCTCTCTCAGGTCCGGAAACAATGCCTGCGGATCGCTGAGCCCTTCCGGAACCTGCAGCTGCGGCAACAGTTCGTCCACCAGCGCCTGCTGGCGCGGCGACAGGGCGCGGCCGCCCACGCGGCCAAAGGTGCGGATGGGACGGATGCCCGGATTGCCTGAAGTCTCGTCGGTCATGGCGCGCCTGATGCCCGAGCGCCGGGACGCAATCAATCCTCGTCCTGCTTCGACTCGAAAGCCGAAGCCGCCGCCCGCACCGTATTCAGCAGCGATTTGCGCAGGGAATCGTCCTCGATCTTCTGGAAGGCGGCGATCAGGTCCAGCGTGTCGGCATCGAGTACCGGCGCCCGCGGCCCCTCGTCCAGCCCGCCCGGCTCCATGAAGCGGTTCCGGTCTTCCTCCAGCTGCTCCTCGGCGCCGTCATAGAAATAGTTCACCGGCACGCCCATGACCGAGGCGATCTCGAACAGGCGTCCGGCCGAGACGCGGTTCACGCCCTTCTCGTATTTCTGCACCTGCTGGAAGGTCAGGCTCAGCAATTCGGCCAGCTGTTCCTGGGAAAGCTTCAGCTCCCGCCGGCGCCAGCGGATACGCTGGCCGACCACGCGGTCTATTCCACTCGGCAGCTTGCTCTCAGACATCTTTCCCCCACGCGCGGCGCGTTTCTGGTCCGGAGGGCACTCCTAACGACGCCAGGTCGCGAATGCCAGCCCCACAAAGCCCGCAAGGGTCAGCCAGAACAGTACGACCCCTGCCCGGCTCTGAAACAGGGTCACTGATGCCGGAGCGGGCAGCTTGCCGCGCCCAAAGGTTGTTTCCCAGCCGGACGGCGCATCCTGAACCGGCGCGGCGCGCAGTACTTCGCGGCCATAGCCGTCAATGATCGCAGAGGCGCCGCGGCTGGCGACCCGAACCATGGGCAGGCCGCTTTCAATCGCGCGATAGCGGTTCTGGGCATAGTGCTGGGCGGGGCCCATGCCGCCACCGAACCAGGCATCATTGGACACCAGCACGATCCAGTCTGCCCGGTTGGTCAGGTTCGCCGCCCGCGTGATTTCCGGATAGAGGCCCTCATAGCAGATCAGCGCCACGAAAGGCGGCACATGATCGGCAAAGATCACGGCCGGGCCGGTGCCGGGATGGAAGCCGTTACGGGCCAGCTGCTGCATCGCGCCGGGCAGGTAATCCGACAGGGCCTGCCCGAAGGGGATGATCTCCGCCGCCGCCAGTTCCCCGAACGGCACCAGGCGGAACTTGTCATAGAGCGCCACCGCGCCAGAGCGGCTGACATTCTCGTCCAGCACGACGAGGGAGTTGAAATAGACCCGCTCATTCTGCTCTTCCAGCTGGTAGCGTGTTGTCCCGGCAATCAGGGTGCGCGGGCCGAGATACGTGCCGATCGCATCAAGCGCGTTGATGTCGTTCAGCAGGCTGGTCGGCACGGCGCCTTCCGGCCAGACGACGATATCGCCCGGCTGGCTTTCGCCATTGGTCATCATGCGCAGGTATTCGACCATCACCGGGTCTGGCCCGACTTCCCATTTCTCGTCCTGCGGCACGCCGGAATCCATCAACACGACATATTGTTCGGTCAGCGGCGACGGCGCTGCGATGCGCTGCGCGCCCCAGGCCCAGCCGACCGCCAGCAGGATCACCGCGCCGAAGGATGGCGCAATCCGCATGACCAGACCGCGCGCATCCCGCGTGTCGACCATGGCAGCCGGCGCAGCCATGACGAAAACGGTCAGCAGTGTCAGCCAATAGACGCCGCCCAGCGAGGCGGCCTGCGACAGCGCCCCGCCCGGCACCCAGGTCGTGCCCGGAAGGTTCCACGGGAAACCGCCGAAGAGATGCCCGCGCACGAACTCCGCCAGCGCAAAGAAGAAGGCGAACACGAACACACGCGACGGCGAGGCAGACCAGAAGGCCCCCGCCATGGCGCCGAAGGCGCCCCAGATCAGGGCCATGCCCGCCGGCAGCAGGATCAGCGGCATCCACAGAAACACCGCGAAGCGTTCCGGTTCCACCAGGAAAGGCTCTGCCGTCCAGTGCATGGAGATCAGCGTGAAGCCGACCCCGAAGGCCCATGTCCGCATGAATACGGCGCGGCCCCAGCGGCGATGGCCGCGCGCCCCGTCGATCATCCAGATCAGGCCCGTGAAGGATAGCGCCAGCACGGCGCTGAAATGGAACGGCGCGAAGGCCACAGCCGAAAACGCGCCCAGCAGGACGGCGGCGCCCGCTGCGGCCCAGCCTGTCAGACGGGCAAAGGCTTCGTGCAGGGGTCCAAGTGCCGTGAACCCGTGGCTGCGAACAGCAGTGCTCATTTTTGATTACTCCTGCGGCTTTGGCGCGGGCACAGGTTCGGGCGTCCGCAGACGCAGGCGCCGGATGCGGCGGGCATCGGCATCGAGGACCTCGATCTCCACGCCGGACGGATGGCGCAGGATTTCTCCGCGCACCGGCACACGCCCGGCCAGCGCGAAGGCGATCCCGCCCAGCGTGTCGAATTCGGAGTCATCATCATCGAGTTCGAGGTCGATCCCCGTCTCCTCGGCAAAATCCTGTATCTCGGTGCGTGCATCGGCTTCCCAGACCCGGGCGCTGCGCCGGACAAACATGGCCTCTTCATCGTCGTGTTCGTCTTCGATGTCACCGACGATTTCCTCAACCAGGTCCTCAAGACTCACAAGTCCGTCCGTTCCGCCATACTCATCCACAACCAACGCCAGATGAATGCGGGTGGACTGCATCTTCACCAGCAAATCGGTCAGTTTCATGGACGGGGGCACATAAAGCACTTCGCGGTGCAGCCGTTCCAGCGGGCGCTTCGGCGGCTCGCCGCCCTTGGCCAGTTCGCTGACCACATCCTTGATGTGCACAAAGCCGATCGGATCATCCAGTGTCTCACGGAACACCGGCAGGCGGGAATGCGTACAGTCGGCGAATACCTTCAACAGGTCCGGGAATTCGGTGTTGACCTCGACGGCCTTCACCTCGGCCCGGGCCACCATCACGTCTTCAACGCGCAGTTCCTGGAATTCCTGAATCCGCAGGCGCATCGCCTGCGGGGTCGCAGGTGCGGAAACCTCCGATGTGCCTTTGATCTCGTCCGACACGTCAGGCGCGCTGTCATGCCGGCGGCCTAATCCGAAAAATGTGCGCCGTCGCCTGTGTGGCGCGGCCTCAGATGGGTCTGGGTCGCTCATCGTCTCTGTAAATCAGCCATTTCCATATGGGTTCGGAATGCCGAGCGATGCAAGCGCCTTTATCTCCAATCCCTCCATGATCGCGGCTTCATCCTCCGCTTCATGATCATGTCCCCGCAAATGCAGGTATCCGTGCACCAGAAGATGCGTCAGGTGATCGGCCAGGCTGATCCCCTGTGCTTCGGCATCGCGCGCCGACACACCCAGCGCCACGGCGATATCGCCCAGCAGCGGACGGTCCATTTCATGGGCCGGGAATGACAGCACATCCGTCGGCTTGTCCTTGCCGCGGAAATCCCGGTTCAGCTCGTGCAGCGCCGCATCGTCCGCCAGCAGAAGGGAGACGACGCCTTCGGCCGGCTCCACCGCCGCCGCGGCTGCAAAGGCGCGCTCGCACAGGGCGGCAAGCTCCGGCACGGCCTCCCAGCCGGCCTCTTCGACAATCAGGTCCGTGGTGATCATGGCGCGGCTCAGTTGCCCTCGCCTGCGGCGGCATAGGCGTCGATGATGCGGCTGACGAGGCCATGGCGTACGACATCCGCCGCCGTCAGCGTGTGGACATTGATTCCCTCGACATCCGACAGGATCTGCAGCGCATGGCGCAGGCCGGAAGGCTGGTTGCCCGGCAGGTCCACCTGCCCCGGATCGCCAGTGATCACCATGCGGCTGTCACGGCCAAGCCGGGTCAGCACCATTTTCATCTGGGCGACGCTTGTGTTCTGCGCCTCGTCGACGATGACGAAGGCATTCTTCAGCGTGCGCCCGCGCATGAAGGCCAGCGGCGCCACTTCGATCTCGCCGCGCGCCATGCGGCGCTCCATCTGCTCCTGCCCCATCAGCTCGCGCAAACTGTCCCAGATGGGCAGCATGTAGGGGTCGACCTTCTCTTCCAGCGTGCCGGGCAGGAAACCGAGCTTTTCGCCCGCCTCCACCGCAGGCCGCGTCACGATCAGGCGCTGGCGGAGGCCCGACATCAGCTCCGCCACACCCGCCGCAACGGCGAGGAAAGTCTTGCCCGTGCCCGCCGGGCCGATGCCGAACACCATCGCATTCTCGGGGTTGGCCAGCAGGCTGATATAGCGCGCCTGCCCCTTGGTCTGCGCCGTGATCGGCTTCTTCAGCCCCTTCAGGCCGCCGCCGAAACTCTGCGCCGGGGTCGTCGCCGCCTCGATGGACGCGTCGAGATCCATGTCCGTGATGTCCGCACCGGAGCGCATGCGCCGCTCCAGCTCTGCCAGCGCCGCCTCGGCGATGGAAACGCCCTCCGCGGTCCCGGCCAGCAGGATCCCGCCGCCCTGGCTTTCCGCGCGCAGGCCGTAATCTTTCAGCTTCGCTTCCAGCCGGTGCAGATAGCGGTGATGCGGCCCGCACAGGTCGCGCAGGCGTTCGGCATGGCTGACTTCGTAGAACCGGCTCACCGGGGCTTCCGGCGAAATGTTCGGACGGCGCTTCTGGGTCACAGAGCCGCCTCATGTTCTTGAGCCGGGACGCTGACCAGCTCGCCGGTCAGCGAGTTGAGGCTCGCATCAATCACGCGAACGTCCACGATACGCCCCTCAAGGTCCGCTATAGTCATGGCATGATCATGCGGAAGCTCGAAATGAACCGCCTGTAGCCATGGCGAACGGCCATGCGCCTGCCCCGGATTGCGGCCCTTGCCAGTGATCAGAACCGGCACCGTCTGGCCGATCTTGGAGCGGTTGAAGGCTTGCTGCTGGTCACGCAGAAGCTGTTGCAGCTGCTGCAGGCGCGCGTCCTTCACCTCTTCCGGAACCTGGCCAAACATCTCCGCCGCCGGCGTACCGGGGCGCGCGGAATACTTGAAGGAATACGCAATCGCGTAGTCGACATCCCGCACCAGCTGCATCGTCGCCTCGAAATCCGCATCTGACTCGCCGGGAAAACCTACAATGAAATCAGAGGCTATCGCGATATCGGGCCGCGCTTCACGCACTTTCCGGATGATCTCGCGATACTCATCCGCCGTGTGGCCACGGTTCATGGCCTTGAGGATATTGTCGGAGCCTGACTGCACGGGAAGGTGCAGGAACGGCATCATTTCCGGCACCTCGCCATGCGCGGCGATAAGGTCATCATCCATGTCGCGGGGATGGCTGGTCGTGTAGCGGATCCGGTCGATCCCGCCGACTTTCGCAATGTGACGAACCAGCTGGCCGAGCGTCCAGTCGGCCTCATTGGTCAGGGCCGGCGCCGCGCCGTGATAGGCATTGACGTTCTGCCCCAGCAGCGTGACTTCCCGCACGCCCTGCGACGCCAGGCTGCGCGCCTCAAGCGTAATATCGTCTACAGGACGGGACAGTTCGGCCCCGCGCGTGTAGGGCACGACGCAGAAGGTACAGAACTTGTCGCAACCTTCCTGCACCGACAGGAAGGCCGTCGGCCCGTCCGCCTCGCGCGTCTTCGGCAGGGCGTCGAATTTCTCCAGCGTCTCGAACTCGGTCTCCAGCCGGTCGCCCACGGCGCGGCTGGCCCGGGCGATCATTTCCGGCAGCTTGTGATAGGCCTGCGGCCCCAGCACCAGGTCCACCGCAGGCTGGCGGCGCATAATTTCGGCGCCTTCTGCCTGAGCGACGCACCCGGCCACGGCGATCGTCAGATTGCCGCCGCGCGCCTGTTTCGTCAGCTTCAGCTGGCCAAGCTCGGAATAGACCTTTTCGGTCGCCTTTTCACGGATGTGGCACGTGTTCAGAACGACCAGATCGGCCTCGTCTGCGCTGTCTACCGGCGCATAACCGAGCGGGCGCAGCACATCACGCATGCGCTCGGAGTCGTATACATTCATCTGGCAGCCATAGGTCTTGATGAAGACGCCTTTGGCCTGCTTGGGTTCGCGGGGGTCGGTCATTCGCGGGCTTATGCCTGAAAACAGCCCGTCCTTCCACAGCCGATTGCGCAGCCCTTGCAGCGTTACATACCTGCAATGCTCGCTTCACACATGGGCAAACGGGGTTAGTGTCGGCCTCAAGCAGAGTAAAGGAGCCGGGGAGGCTTATGGAAAGTATTATTCGGGCGCTAAACGAAATCGTGTGGGGGCCGCCGATGCTGGCGCTCCTGCTGGGCACGGGCCTGTACCTGACGATCGGCCTCAGGCTGTTGTCGGTGCTCAAGATCCCGTTCGCCTTCGGCCAGCTGTTCAAGAAACCCGACCGGAGCCAGGAAGGTGACGTCACGCCCTTCGGCGCCCTGATGACCGCCCTTTCGTCCACCATCGGCACCGGTAACATTGCCGGTGTGGCTGCCGCCATCGCCATCGGCGGGCCGGGCGCGGTTTTCTGGATGTGGGTCACGGCCATTGTCGGCACCGCCACCAAATATTCCGAAGGCGTTCTGGCCGTCCGCTTCCGCGAGATCGACCATGACGGCCGCCATGTCGGCGGGCCGATGTATTACATCAAGAACGGCATGGGCAAAAACTGGCTCTGGCTGGGCGGCCTGTTCGCCACGCTGGGCATCCTGGCCAGCTGGGGCACCGGCGCTTCGATCCAGGCGAACTCCATTGCTGATGCGCTGAAGGCCACTTATGGGGTCTCCCCGCTTGTGTCGGCGATTGTGCTGGCGGTTGCGGCGGGCGCCGTGATCCTTGGCGGGATCCAGCGGATTGCCAGCGTGGCGAGCCGTCTCGTCCCGGTCATGGCGATCTCCTATCTCGCAGGCGGCCTTCTGGTGATCGGCCTGCACCTTGACGCAGTTCCGGCCGCCTTCGGCCTGATCTTCAAAGGCGCTTTCGGCCTCGACAGTGCCGGCACCGGCATCTCGATCGGCCTCCTGATGCTGGCCATGCAGAAAGGCGTCGCGCGCGGCATCTTCTCGAACGAGGCCGGTCAGGGCTCTGCCCCGATCGCGCACGCCGCTGCCAAGATCCAGGACCCGGTCGACCAGGGCCTCGTCGCCATGCTGGGCACGATCATCGACACGCTGATCGTCTGCTCCATCACGGCGCTGGTGATCCTGACCTCCGGCGTGCTTGGCCCGGAATGTATCCCGACCGCGGCAAACGCGGCCGACATTCTGGCAAACGGCCAGCCGGCAGGCTGCGATACGGGTGCACCTCTTACAGTTGCGGCTTTCGATGCAGGCCTGACCGGCATCGGCGAGCACATCGTCGCCATCGGCCTGACCGTGTTCGGTTTCACGACCATTCTTGGCTGGAGCTATTACGGTGAGCGCTGTGCAGAGTTCCTGTTCGGCGAGAAATCCATCCTGCCGTTCCGCATCAGCTGGATCGTGGTGACCTTCCTCGGCGCGGCTGCGCTGATGCTGGAAGGTTCGGTCGCGAACATCGTGAACCTGTTCTGGCTGGTCGCCGACACGTTGACCGGCATGATGGCCGCGCCGAACCTTGTTGGCCTGGTCTTCCTCAGCCCGATCGTGTTTGCGATGACGAAAGCGCACTTCAACGCCGTCCGGAACGGCGAACCGAAGCCAAGTTATCCGATCATCGACCAACGCGAGCAGGCGCCGAAAGAGTAAGGCGCCCCTCCCCCAAAACGAACGCCCCGCCCGGTTTCAGCCAGGCGGGGCGTTTCATTTACACACCGGAAAACACACCGGCGAAAACACCGGAAAGACACCGGATACACACCGGATACAGGCTGTATCCGGTTTGGTCCTTACCAGGTGCCGATATTCTCCGCGCTGGCCCAGGGCTCTTTCGGTTCCAGCGGTTTGCCCTGCTGGAGCAGCTCCACCGAGATCCCGTCCGGCGAGCGGACGAAAGCCATGCGCCCGTCGCGCGGCGGACGGTTGATGGTGACACCGAGCCCCTGCAGCTTTTCGACCGCGGCATAGATGTCGGAGACCGAATAGGCGAGGTGGCCGAAATTGCGTCCGCCGCCATACTCTTCCGGATCCCAGTTATGGGTCAGTTCCACCATGGGGATCTGCATCTCGGTCGGGCTCTTGCCTTCCGGGATGCCCCCGCAGCGTTCGATGTCGGCGGGCGAAGCGAGGAAGACCAGCGTGAAGCGGCCGGGCTCGCTGTCATAGCGGCCCACTTCGGTCAGGCCGAGGCCGTCGCAAAAGAATTTGAGCGTGGCGTCGATGTCTGTGACACGCACCATTGTGTGCAGGAATTCGATGCTCATCAGGCACCTCCGTTCAGATCGCGAATGACTTGTTTGAGATTGGGCGGCATCAGCGTGTGATAGCGGTGCATGGCCGCCGCCAGAAGCGCGATCGATACGCCCATGAAGGTCAGGAAGACCATGAAGGTGTGGATCAGCGTGCCCGTCTCAAAGACCGGCGACTTGCCGCTCATCAACCAGAACATGTTCCAGATGGCATTGAAGCCCGCCACGAACGGCCCCAGCAACAGGAAAAGGAACGCCGCGCAGACGAAGATATAGGTCTGCCCCCGCGGGCCTTCGCTGCGCAGGTAGAGATCGGTGAACTCCACCTCCGTGACGTCTTCGGGGATTTCCTTGTCGCTTTTCTTGGCGGCCAGGACATCAGGCGCGAAATGCTTCGCTTCCCTCCATCGCCAGGCGAGGCTTGCGCCCCAGGCCAGCAGGCCGGCAACGAACACGAAATACAGCAACATGGGCGGGTCGTCCGGGTTTTCGCCCGAACCGGCCTTCAGGCGGCATGGGCGCGTTCATAGGTCAGCATGGCCCGCTTGCGGTCCACACCCCAATGATAATTATGAAGACGCCCATCCGCCGCAAGGGCACGATGACAGGGAATGAACCAGCTGATCGGGTTTGCGCCGACTGCGGCGCCCACAGCACGGGCCGCTTTCGGATGGCCGCTCGCCCGCGCCAGTTCACCATAGGTACAGGTCAGCCCCGCCGGAATATCCAGAAGCGCCCGCCAGACCTGGCGGCGAAACGGCGTGCCATAGAGCGCCACGGGAAGCGGCCCTCCCTTTTCAAAGACCAGCGCCGCCATGCGCCGGGCCTCGGCATCGTCGCGCCTGATGTCTGCATCCGGGTAGCGCCCGGCGAGATCGGCAAAGGCCTCCTCCTCCCGGTAGCCCGGATGCACGAAGCCCGTCTTCTGCGTGGCCCCATCGTCAATGAAGCCGAGCGCAACGAGCCCGCGCGGAGAGATCAGCCACGCCCCTTCCCCGAACGGGGTCGGTGCCCGGCCAAGCACGAGGTCCGCCCCGCGCCCACCCGCCTTGGCCTCGCCCGGTGTCAGGCCCTCATGCGCGATAAACAGGTCATGCAGGCGGCCCGGCCCGGAGAGACCGGCTTCAAAGGTCGCATCCAGAACGCTCGCCCCCTGCCGCAGCAGGTCACCTGCCTCCGCGTGGGCAATCGCGGACTGGAACTGGCGCGGCGACACGCCCGCCCAGCGGGTGAACTCCCGCTGGAAATGGCTGGGGCTGAGCTGCATCGCAGCCGCGATCGAGGCGAGATCCGGCCAGTCGCGCCAGGTGTCGCCAAGATAGGAGAGCGCCTTTGCCATCCGGTCATAGGCGGCGGCGCGTTCGTCGAGAGGAGCAGGCCGAGGTGTCATGCCGCCAATTTGCCTGCGTGGATGCCAGCTTGCCACCCGATTCTTGCGCAGGGCCCCGGCGTGCCCTGTGTAACTTTCGCCCCTTCCCTGCCCGCTCAAAGCCCGGCAAGACTACACAACTGAGAAAAAAGACCGGAGCAAGACGGACATGGCGGACGCACGCAGCATTATCCTGCACGAATACCCGAGCTCGCCCTATGCCGAGAAAATCCGCCTCGCCCTGCGCCTGAAAAACCTCGCCTGGTCGCGCGTCGAGATCCCGGTCATCATGCCCCGTCCGGACCTGATGCCGCTGACCGGCGGCTATCGCCGCACGCCGGTGATGCAGATCGGCGCCGATATCTATTGCGACACGGCAATCATCCTGCGCGAACTGGAAGCCCGCTTCCCGATGCCGACCCTGAAACTGCCGGGCCATGAGGGCCTCGCCCAGATGGTGGCGGGCTGGACGGACGGGCGCTGGTTCCAGTCTTCCGTCGCGGTCATCTTCGGCGAGATGGGCGACAAGGTCGGCGAGGATTTCAGGAAAGACCGCGAACAGCTTTCCGGCCGTCCCTTTGATGTGGAGGCGATGAAGGCCATCGCGCCGATGATGCGCGATCAGTGGCGCGCCCGGCTGATGCTGCTGGAAGAACGCCTGCAGGGCGGCAAGGGCGCGGGTTCCGGCATCTACCTTGTCGGCATGAAGCCCGGCCTGGTGGACGTGCACGCCTTCATGAATGTCTGGTTCATGCACCGCAACCTGCCGGACTTCCTGGAGAAGTGTTTCGAGACGGCAGACCTGACCAAGGCCTGGTTTGAACGGCTGCAGGAATTCGAAGGCCAGGAACCGGAAACCATCACGTCGAAAGAGGCGCTGGAGATTGCCCGCCACGCCGCCCCGCGGCTGGTGATGGCGACCACCAAATACGAACCGCAGGATATCGCGCCCGGCGACATGGTGGCCGTGGCACCGGACGACTACGGACAAGTCTGGGTCGAGGGCGAACTCGTGCATGCCGATTCCCAACGCATCATCCTGCAGCGCACCTCCGATGAGGCCGAAACCCTGCACATCCACTTCCCGCGGGCCGGCTTCCTCGTCCGGCGGATCTGAGGCCACTGCATCTGAGCCACAAAAGAAAAGCGCCGCCCGTCCGGGCGGCGCTTCCTTTGTGGGCCATAAAGTCCGGATTAGAACTTCATGTTGACCTTGCCGTACACGAAGCGGCCGGAGCTGCCGTACGGGATGTAGCCCGAGAACGGCGTGTTGCCGGTGCTGTTGAACGGCGACGGTGTGCCGTATTCGTCGAACAGGTTGTCCGCACCCAGAGTCAGCGTCACGCGCTCATTCCAGGTGTAGCGGCCTTCCAGGTCGACCAGCGTGTTCGGATCGATCGTGTAGTCGTTGGACGGCGTGGAGCTCGGCACGAGCACTTCACCATAACGGATCGCCCGCACGGTGGCCCCGAACGCACCACGCGTCCAGTTGACGGACCCGGTGATCTTGTCCTTCGGCGTACCTTCTTCGAACGTCTTCACGTTGACACGGCCGAACAGGGTCGGCGGGGTCGGCAGGACCGTCAGTTCCGGCAGATCCGGAACCGCCGTCACGTCCGTCTGGTTGAAGTTCGCACCCAGGGTCGCGTCAAAGCGGCCGAGATTGGTTTCCGGGAAGGAATAGTTCGCGACGATGTCGACGCCCTTGGTTTCCGTGTCCACACCGTTCAGGAAGAAGCGGCCGCCACCGGCACCGATGAAGCCCAGGCCTTCGAGATAGCTGCGGACATCCGTCGAGGTCAGGTTCTCGGAGAGAACAATGCGGTCGTCGACATTGATCTGATAGGCGTCGATCGTGACGTTCAGGCGATCGATACGAATCACCGCACCCACCGAGAAGTTGGTCGACTTCTCAGCATTCAGCGGCTTGGCACCAAGCGCCTGGGCGACCGGATCGGTCACCGGGAAGGTCGTGATGTCAAACGGAATGCCGTCGATGAAGTTCGTCGATGTGGTCTGGAAGTACTGCTGTTGCAGCGACGGTGCACGGAAACCGTTCTGAATCGACCCGCGCAGGGCGAAGTTTTCCGTGAAGTCGTAACGGGCAGCAAGCTTGCCGGTCAGCGTTTCACCAAAGTCGGAGTAGGACTCGCCGCGGACAGCACCGGACAGGAGGAACTTGTCCGTGAGGTTCGCTTCAAGGTCCAGATAGGCCGCAAGCGAGGTGCGGTCTTCGTCGACTTCATTTTCCGGACGGAAGCCCGGGAACACCTGCGCACCGGACGCCGTCGGGTTGCCATCCAGCAGGACGCCGCCATTGCGGTAGGAGTCCGGCTCACCCGCGAAGATCTCATACATCTCGCGTCGGGCTTCCAGACCCCAGGCCACGTTCAGCGGCGAAGCCAGGTAACCGACATCGAAGCCCTTCACAGCCGACAGGTTTGCAACCAGCTGGCCGTATTTGAAGCCACCAGCGTCAAACTCAGTGTCAGAGGCCGGGCCGATCGAACGGTTCAGCGTGTTCTTGATGGTGAAGTCCATCTTGTTCGAACCGTAAACCAGCGAGGCATCCATGTCCCAGCCGCCCATCAGCCACTGGACACCGCCGCCCACGGACACATCCGTGGTTTCCGGTGCGATCAGCGGCAGGAAGCCGTTCGGATAGATCTCGATCACGTTACGGCTGTCGAGGGCACGGCGATAGAAACCGGCCGAAACCGTGTCGCGGTCCTGATAGCTGGCCCAGCCATAAAGATGGGTCGTGTCGCTCATGTCGTAACCGGCATTCGCGAGCAGCGAGAATTGCTCCAGTTCCGGATCGCCCGACCAGGCGTTCCAGCGATTGATAACCGACTCGCCGTCAGAATAGGAATCATCCGGGTTCAGCGGGTACTGCTGGCGGACGTCGTAGCCGGAACGATCCGAGTGCTGCTGGTCTTTGTATTCGGCGGTCACGGTCAGGAAGCCGTCCTGCCCGAGCTGGAAGCCTTTCCAGCCAGCCAGCGTCACGACGTGGCCGTCGGAACGTTCACGCGAGATCTCGCCGCTGTCCGGCACGGTGATGCCAAGGCCGGCGGCAGGCGTGCCGACAGGAACGGTATATTCCGTTTCACGCCAGCCATAGCTGACTTCGGCGGCGCCACCTTCAGCCGCTTCGCGCAGCTTGACGTTCAGCACACCGGCAATGGCATCGGAACCGTACTGGGCCGACGCGCCGTCACGCAGGACTTCGATCGCGGACACGGCGAACGTCGGGATCGTGTTGAGGTCGACAGCCGAAGAACCGCGGCCGATCGATCCGTTCACGTTGACCAGCGAAGCCGAGTGGCGGCGCTTGCCGTTCACGAGAACCAGCGTCTGATCCGGCGCGAGACCACGCAGCGTGGCCGGGCGAACCGAGTCCGTGCCGTCGTTCAGGGCCGGACGCGGGAAGTTGTAGCTCGGCAGCTGGGTGGACAGAGCCTGATTGAGCTCTCCAACACCAATCTGTTCGAGGCTGGCGGACGAAACAACGTCAACAGCAACAGCCGTGTCGAGGGCCGAACGGTTGGCAACACGGGTACCGACCGTCACAACAGTGTCGAGCGTACGGTCGTTTTCGTTCGTGGTTTCCTGAGCCTGCGCAGTAAGGCCGGCTGCAGCAAGTAACGCGGCTGCAGAGACGGCCCGAAGGATTGTTTTCTTGTTCATTTGTGGTTCCTTCAGGGGGTTACTTTAGGGGTGCCTGAAACCGGACACTCCCGATCAAGAAGCAGCCGGTCTCGGTCTCAAAAGTGAATTCGAAGTTAGAAACTACAAGCGTAGCTGCCAGCGCCGGAGCATTTGGTTTCAGTTTGTTGCAAACTCGTCACATAGATATTGCAGCGCACAAAAAAGGGGTTTTAGCCTGAATGGACCGTAGACTTTGCCTGATCACAGGCGCTTCCGCCGGAATCGGGGCAGAATTTGCCCGCCAATATTCTGCCTTGGGATGGGACGTTGCCCTGATTGCAAGGCGCGCAGAGCGTCTGGATGCGCTCGCCGCCGATCTACAGGAAAAATACAAGATTTCGGCTATCACGATCGCTGAAGACCTTGCCGATCCGGCGGCCCCTGAGAGGCTTCTTGCAGCGCTGGCCGCCAAGGGGCGGCATGTCGACTCCCTGGTCAACAATGCCGGATATGGCCTGCCGGGAACTTTCTTTACCACCAGCTGGGAAGACCAGGCCGCCTTCATCCAGGTGCTCTACACCGCACCCCTGGAGCTGACCCACCGCGTCCTGCCCGGCATGGCCGAGCGGGGCTATGGCCGCATCATCAATGTCGCGTCCCTTGCAGGCTATGCGGCAGGCAGCGCGGGGCATACGCTCTATGCCAGCGTCAAGGCGGGCCTGATCAAGTTCTCCGAAAGCCTGAATGCCGAATGCCAGGCACTGGGCCATGCCGACATTCACTGCACCGCTCTCTGCCCCGGCTTCACCTGGACCGAGTTCCATGACGTCAACGGCACGCGGGAAGACACCAACAAGATGCCCAAATGGATGTGGATGCCCGCAGAGCCCGTCGTCCGGCAGGGCATCGAGGCAGTGAACCGGGGCCAGCCGGTCATCGTACCCGGTCTTGTCAACAAGGGCATGGCCACACTGACCCGTATCCTGCCCGAGCCGCTGGGGCGGGCCATGGTCCGGTCTCAGGGAAAACGTTTCCGCAGGATCGAATAGGCCCCTGCGTTGTTGCACCGCACAAATATGGCCTGACAGGGCGAAACGAGATGCCTATAAGGGCAAAAAACTGAAAAGGGGCAGGACATGAGCGTATCTGACGCGGTCAAGGAACAGCAGAAATTGGTAATGAACGATCTACCCGCCGCCATGGATGCGGCCGTCGCCGCATCTCTGAGCCATTTGTTAGGCCGCGCGGCGGCCTTCTGTCCGGCGCGCACGTGGGCCGTCAGCACGCCGGAAGGCAAGCAGGACCGCAAGGCTTTCGAACGCCACCAGCATGCCGCCCACGGCCTGTCCTGGATTGCGACTTACCTAGAAACGCTGCGCCAAACCGCTGGCTGGGCCCGCCGCCCGGAAGCCGATGGCAAGTTTGGCGAGGCCGAACAGCTCCTGTCCCAGATCCTGTTCGCCGAATACCTCCCAGCTGAAGGGCGGCATTCCGATGAACCAGGGCGAGATGGTCCGCCCGGCAGATCTTGCCGCACGGCAGACGACATTGCCCTCCTGTCCGCTCCGGCCATTCAGCGCTTCATCGCCGAAGGCAAGACGCCGGAAACCATGGCCGCCGCCGCGCCGTTGCCGGATGCCCTGTCGCGCAACACGGTTGAGGAAACCGGGCTCGACGAAACCATGAGCATGGTGCGTGACCAGTTCTCCAAATATGCGGCCGAACGCATCAAGCCGTTCGCCCATGGCTGGCACCTGCGCAATGACTACATCCCGATGGACGTCGTCAACGAGATGGCCGAACTCGGCGTGTTCGGCCTGACCATTCCGGAAGAGTTCGGCGGCCTCGGCATGGGCAAGACGGCCATGTGCGTCGTCTCGGAAGAACTGTCCCGCGGCTATATCGGCACTGGCTCGCTGGGCACCCGGTCCGAGATCGCGGCTGAGCTGATCCTGATCGGCGGCACCGACGACCAGAAGCAGAAATGGCTGCCCCTGATCGCCAGCGGTGAAATCCTGCCGACTGCCGTGTTCACCGAACCGAACACGGGCTCCGACCTTGGCTCCCTGCGCACCCGCGCCGTGAAGGATGAAGGCGGAGAGACCTACACGATCACCGGCAACAAGACATGGATCACCCACCCGGTGCGCGCGGACGTGATGACACTGCTCGCCCGGACCGATCCGGCAACGAACAATTTCTCCGGCCTTTCCATGTTCCTGGCCGAGAAGCCGCGTGGCGACGATGCCAACCCCTTCCCTGCCGAAGGCATGACAGGCGGTGAAATCGAAGTACTTGGCTATCGCGGCATGAAGGAATACGAGATCGGCTTCGACGGCTTCAAGGTGAAGTCCGAGAACCTGCTCGGCGGCGTCGAGGGCCAGGGCTTCAAGCACTTGATGGCCACTTTCGAAAGCGCCCGTATCCAGACCGCTGCCCGTGCCATCGGCGTTGGCCAGAACGCCTTCGAGACCGGCCTGCAATACGCCCTGGACCGTATCCAGTTCGGTAAGCCGATCTTTGACTTCCCGCGCGTCTCGAACAAGCTGGTCATGATGGCGGCCGAACTCGTCGGCGTCCGTCAGCTGACCTATTTCTGCGCGCCAGAAAGACGAAGGCAAACGCTGCGACCTGGAAGCCGGCATGGCGAAACTGCTCGGCGCACGCGTCGCCTGGGCGGCGGCAGACAATGCCGTGCAGATCCATGGCGGCAACGGCTTTGCCCTCGAATACACGATCAGCCGCATCCTGCAGGATGCCCGTATCCTCAACATCTTCGAGGGTGCCGGCGAAGTGCAGGCCATGGTGATCGCGCGCCGTCTCGTGGAGGGGGCACCAGCCCCTTCTCTTGCGTCCTGCCGGCGGCTGGAGAACAGACTCCTAGTCCGTCGGCGGAACGTGCTCATAGACACGTACCCAGTCGATCACGAACTTGTCGGGAAACTTCCGCGGGTCCGGCTTGTTTGCCCACCAGATATTTGCGAGCGCGTCCGTCGAATCCACTTCGCTGACAGCTTTACCCACAAAGGCACCTGGACTAACCCTCCGGCGGATGTGCGCCAGGTTTCCTGCCCGTCGACATAGAACACATATTCGTCCGGGAACCATTCCAGCGCGAATGTGTGCCAGCCCTTGCGGATGCCGGGCCGTATTGAATCGAACGCACTCCACTGGTGCTGTTTCTCGTAGCCGTCCCAGTGGAGGGCATGGTTGACCTTGTCGTTCCAGCCGAAGGTTTCCATGATGTCGACCTCGGTGCCGTCCCGTCCGGATCCGTCGACATTGTGGACCGATTGGGAGAACAGCCAGAACGCCGTCCACCAGCCCGGCGCATGAGGCAGTTTCGCCCGCACTTCAAAGCGGCCGAACTTCTGCTCGAACTTCCCCTCTGTCGAAACCATGCCACTGGCATAGTCGTAGGGGTCGATATCCTCATCCGGATTGCGGTTCTTGATGACAGTGGCCTTGATCACCAGCTGGCCCAGCCCATTCAGATAGGCATTGCCGGGGTCCCACCAGCCATCCGGGCCATCCGGATTCGGACGGCGATTATATTCCTTGGAAATCCATTTATCCGGATCCGGACGGCCAACACCGCTGAAATCATCATGGAAGACAAGCCGCCATTCCGGCGACTGTTCATCAAGCGCCGAAAATGTCTGTGTCTCACAGGCGCCGACAAACAGGACCAGGAACAGGGATGCGAAGAGGCGTTTCATGCCTCCTACCGGATCACGCCGCCAAGTGGCTCAACATCCTCCGGTTCGTGCTGAAGGATGACCTTCGCGCCAAGCTCGCTGGCCAGTGCTTCGAACTTGTCCATGGAGGCCAGCGTTTCCGGCTCGCTCCAGTTAAACCGGGGCACACGGCGCAGGGCGCGGCTTTCCTTGCGGTGATAGAGGTCTCCGGCCAGCAGGACGGGCCCGCTTTCCGGCATCTCCAGCAGCAGCACGGAATGCCCCGGCGTGTGGCCCGGCATCTCCAGGATCTTCACACTGCCGTCGCCGAAGACATCATAATCGCCCTTGATCTTCAGCGGCTCCAGCGGACGGAACGCGGCCCACATCGCGGCCAGCTGCGGGTCGGGCGCCTGCGTGGCGGCCCCCTCTGGCGGGAACATGTCGTTATACTCGTCTTCCTGCACGATCCAGGTGACGCCCTGAACCTGGTCGATCTGGCCGATATGGTCGAAATGGTCATGCGAGAGAGAGAGATACTTGATGTCCGCAGGCGTCAGGCCGAGATCGGCAAGCTGCTCTGTGATCGTCTTGCCCATCGACACCTTGAAGATGCCGCCGACCGTCTGCTCCCCTGCTCCGGCCAGCATGCCCGGCAGGCCGAGATCCCACAGGAGGCGGCCATCGGGATGGTTGATCAGGTAGCAGGTGTCCGTCAGCGTATCGGTCTGGCCGGCATAGTCCCCGGCGCTGGAAAACGCGTCGAGATCGGTGACCGTCAGGCTACCGCAATCGAGCACATTCACGGTGAGCGGCGCAGGCGCTTCTGCTTCCGCAACAATCTCTGCCGCCGGTTCGGAGGGCGTATCCGCCGGTGCCGCTTTCGGCGCGCAGGCCGGCGCAAGTGTGAACGCAGTTGTGGCGAGCAGCGCATGGAACAAGCGCATCGAATCCCCCTTAAGATCAGCTAACCCAGTCAGGTCAGCCTAGCTCATGTGCGGGTCTTTCGAAAGCGGAGACCCGTCAAAGGGGACAATGCGGTAGAAGCAACTCGCCCGGCCGGTGTGACAGGCCCCGCCAGTCTGCTGTACCTTCAGCAGAACCGCGTCCTGATCGCAGTCGATACGCACCTCAATGACCTCTTGCGTGTGGCCGGAGGTTTCGCCTTTCACCCACAACTCCCCGCGTGAGCGGGACCAGTAGGTCGCGCGGCGCGTTTCAAGCGTGGCGGTGAGCGCTTCGGCGTTCATCCAGGCCAGCATCAGCACCTCGCCGGTTTCAGCGTCCTGCGTAATGGCGGCTACGAGACCGTCGGCATTGAACTTCGGGCGCAGGTCGAGTGTCTCGTCCTGCTCGCTGCCGGAAAGGGGGGGCGGAAACTGGGTCATGACCGCTCCATACGTCACCCCTCCCCTTTGCGCCAGCCACAGTCTAGTCTGGCATTATACGAGTCCATAACGGACCAACCCATGACGGAGGCATGACTATGACGGACTACCAGCAGATCCTGAGCGACCAGAAAGACGGCGTCCTGACGCTGACCCTCAACCGGCCCGACCGGCTGAACGCCTGGACCGATGTCATGCACAATGAACTTAAGCACGCCATCGTCACCGCCGGGCAGGACGAGGCCGTGCGCGTCATCGTGGTGACCGGTGCCGGACGCGGCTTCTGCGCCGGAGCGGACATGGACGTGCTGCAGGGCATCCAGGGCGGCGCGCGCGACCGGATGGCGGAAATCGAGGAAGCTCCGTCCGAGCTGCGCGATCTCTATCCCGGCCGGTTCGGCTACATGTATGCCTGCCCGAAGCCGATCATCGCGGCGATCAACGGGGCCTGTGCCGGCATCGGCCTGATCTTCGCCCTGTTCGCGGACCTGCGCTACGCCGCCGCCGAAGCGAAGTTCACGACCGCCTTTTCCCAGCGCGGCCTGATTGCCGAGCATGGCATCGCCTGGCTGCTGCCACGCCTGATCGGCGAGGCGAAAGCGCTGGACCTGTTGTTCACCGCGCGCAAGTTCACGGGCCGGGAGGCCGCCGAGCTGGGCCTTGTCAATGCGGCCCTGCCGGTGGGCGAGCTGATGGGCAATGTGCAACAGACCGCGCATCACCTGGCAACCATGGTCTCCCCCCGCTCTGTCGCGGTGATGAAACAGCAGGTCCGCAAGACCTATTTCCAGAGTTTTGGCGATTCCCTTGCAGATGCAGATGCTGCAATGGAGGAAAGCTTCACCACATTCGACTTCAAGGAAGGCGTGGCGAGCTTTGTGGAGCGCCGTGCCGCGGCATTCAAAGGAAGATAGACAGTCATGACCCGACGCATCGACATCGTGGAAGTCGGCCCCCGCGACGGGCTGCAGAACGATCCGGCAGACCTGACGACCGAGCAGAAGCTGGAATTCATCGCCCGGCTGGAAGAGGCCGGCGTGAAGCGGATGGAGTCGGGCAGTTTCGTCAATCCGAAGGCCGTGCCGAAAATGGCCGATAGCCCCGCCGTCTTCGCCGGGCTGGACCGCACCAAACCGACACGCCACATCGCGCTCGCCCTGAATGAAAAGGGCGTGCGCCGCGCCATTGATGCGCAGGCCGACGAGATCAATTTCGTTCTGGTGGCCAGCGAAACCTTCGGCCGGAAGAACCAGGGCATGAGCCCGCAGGACAGCGCCGACATGCTGGCCCAGTGTGCGCCGCTGATCCTGGAGGCGGGCATCCCCCTCTCCGCCACGATCTCGGTTGCCTTTGGCGATCCCTATGACGGCGAAGTGGACCTTGCCGTCGTGGGCAGTCTCGCGGCGCAGGCCCAGCGCGCGGGCGCCGGGGAACTCGCCCTCGGCGATACGATCGGCGTGGCAGACCCATGGTCCGTGCGCCGCGCCATCGACCGGGTGCGGATGGAAGCGCCGGACGTGTTCCTGCGCATGCATTTCCACGACACGCGCGGACAGGCGCTGGCCAACGTGGCCGCCGCCGTGGATGCAGGTGTGGATGTGATTGATGCCAGCTGCGGTGGCATCGGCGGCTGTCCCTTCGCCCCGGCGGCGACGGGCAATGTGGCGACGGAAGATGTCGTCTACATGCTGGAACGCGGCGGCTTTGAAACGGGGCTGGACCTCAGCAAACTGATCAAGACCGCCAAATGGCTGGAGACGGTGCTGCAGCACCCCGTCAGCTCATCGCTGAGCAAGGCAGGCGGGTTTCCGGCGAAGTAAGTCTATTCCGCGGCAACCGGCGTGCGGGGCGAATTCGCGAACACGCCGGGTCTGAGCCATGAGGTGATGTTGCGCAGCAGCGCGGGTTCGCCCTGTACGACCATGTCGCCGGAATTGGTCACTTCCTTGAAAGTGCGGTCCCCCATCCAGACCTCATACATGGTACGGATCGAACAGTTGAAATAGACGTCGACGTCCTTGCCCGGATCGGTGATGCAGAGATCCACATTCTGGTTCTTCACCAGAAGCCACCAGTCCTTCTGTTCTGTCAGGTCATTGAACTTGAAGCGAATGACACTCTCATTGCCGATCAGTTTCGACGGGTCGATCGCGCGCTCCATATAGAGCATCAGCAGGTCCACATCGAAATCGGCATCCAGCATGTTTGCCTTGGTCCAGAGGAGGCCCCATTCACCAATGGCGAAGATGACGGGCAGCAAGGCTTCGCACGCCTCTGTCGGGTAATATTCATGGGAGCGCTGACCGGGCACCTTGCGGCGCACAATCATGCCCTGTTCCTCAAGCGATTTCAGGCGCGCCGTCAGCAGGGCCGGGGAAATGTCGCCAAGGCCGCGCTGAAGCTCGTTGAACCGGCGCCCTCCCATGAGAAGCTCCCGGATAATCAGGATTGTCCACTTTTCTCCAAGGATTTCAGTGGCCGCGGAGATTGGGCAGTATTGCTGGTATTTCATCTGTCGTCCTCCCGAACGCACTTTTTAGCACGAAATCGGGAATCTGTAGCGTGTTACTTCAAACTCTGTAGCGGTTTACTTCAAACCGCGAACTGAACTTCAGACGCCCCTTGTGAGACACATTCCCTGTCGCCGGATGGTCCGGCCACACACTTTCAAAAACCAAACCTCTCAAAGGGAGAATTCAAATGCCACTCGTTACCGTTGATGTCATCAAGGACGTGTTCACCCCGGCCCAGAAGGAAGAAATCATCCGCAAGGTGACCGATGCCATGGTCGAAGTCGAAGGCGAAGCCCTGCGCGGCGTGACCTGGGTCCGCATCATGGAAGTCGAACAGGGTGACTGGGGCATCGGCGGCCAGCTGCTGAAAGCCCGGGACGTGCACAGTATCCGGGATGCACAGCCCGCCTGACCGGCGCGCCCTTCCCCTCTCTGCCTCATAGGGGCTCGCGCTAGCGGGCCCCTATTTCTTTGGGCCCTTCACTTCCTGAAGGCTGGTCGTCTTCACGGCGCGGCCGATGTCGACCTTCTTCTTGCCCTTGCCATAGGAGGGCGCGCCGCTCGCCGCGCCCGAGACGGCGCCGGGGCGGACGGTGCGCTCCGTCAGCGGAGGAATGGCCATGGCTTTCGGGTTCGGCTGGTTCTCGTCGAAGAGGCTCGCGAGCTGATCCGTCATCGCACCGCCGAGCTGTTCGGCATCCACGATGGTGACCGCACGCTTGTAGTAGCGCGTCACGTCATGGCCGATGCCGATGGCGATCAGTTCCACGGGGCTGCGCGTTTCGATCTCTTCGATCACCTGGCGCAGGTGACGCTCAAGATAATTGCCGACATTCACATTGAGCGTGGAGTCGTCGACCGGCGCGCCGTCCGAGATCACCATCAGGATCTTGCGCTGTTCCGGCCGGGCCAGCAGCCGGTCATGCGCCCAGAGCAGCGCCTCGCCGTCGATATTCTCTTTTAGCAGGCCTTCGCGCATCATCAGGCCAAGGTTCCGGCGCGCGCGGCGCCACGGGGCATCCGCCTGCTTGTAGACGATGTGGCGCACATCGTTCAGGCGCCCCGGGGAAGCCGGCTTGCCCGCCTTCACCCAGTCTTCGCGGGAAAGGCCGCCCTTCCACGCCTTGGTGGTGAAGCCCAGAACCTCGGTCTTCACATTGCAGCGCTCCAGCGTGCGGGCCAGAATGTCCGCACACAGAGCCGCCACCATAATCGGCCGCCCGCGCATGGAACCGGAATTGTCCAGCAGCAGCGTGACGATCGTGTCGCGGAATTCCGAATCGTCTTCCTGCTTGAAGGACAGCGGCGCGGTCGGATCGGTGATGACGCGGGTGAGGCGCGCGGTGTCCAGCACGCCCTCTTCCAGGTCAAAGCTCCAGGACCGGTTCTGCTGCGCCATCAGCAGGCGTTGCAGCTTGTTCGCGAGTTTCGAGACCGCGCCCTGCAGGCCCTGCAGCTGGTGATCCAGATAGGCGCGCAGGCGCGTCAGCTCTTCCGCATCGCAGAGGTCCGGGGCCTGTGCGACTTCGTCATGCTCGCGCGTGAACACCGAATAGGTGAACCGGTCACGGTCGTCGCCGTCGCGGAAATTCGGACGGAGCGGCTTGGTGCCCTCCTCCTCATCGTCCGGCGTGTCGTCGGCTTCCATGTCCATGTCCTGGTCGACGGAGACATTGGTCTCTTCGCCTTCCATTTCCTCGGTGTCGCCGGACTCCATCTGTTCGGCGGAGGCGCCCATCGGCTCCTCGGCTTCCATTTCCTGGTCCGACTGGTCAGGCTGTTGCTCGGCCTCGGATTCGCCTTCCTGCTGTTCCTCGCTTGCCTCGGCATCCTCGCCGGGCGCGTCGGAGGCCGTCAGGTCCCGGATCATCTCGCGGACGGTGCGGGCAAATTCCGGCTGGTCGTGCAACTGGGAGATCAGCTTGTCCAGCGCGTCACCGGTCTTCTCGCTTACCTCCGCGCGCCAGACATCGGCCACGCGGGCCGCAGCCTCGGGCAGAGGGCGCCCGGTGAGGCGCTCGCGCAGCAGGAATTCCAGCGCCGGGGCCAGAACGGCCTCAGGTTGTTCGGTGCCCATGGCAAATTCGCCGGACTGGCAGCGATGTTCCAGCACCGCATCCAGATTGTTCGCCGTGCCGCGCATGGCATTGGCACCAAGGCTCTCGATGCGTGCTGTCTCTGCCGCATCGTAGACCTTCCGCGGAAGATCGCCCTGCGGCCGGTGCTTCATATGGGCGGAAGGGTCGTGGTGGGCCTTGCGCAGGGCCACGGCGTCGGCCTCCCCC
The DNA here is from genome assembly GCA_041398445.1 of Hyphomonas sp. GTDB lineage: Bacteria > Pseudomonadota > Alphaproteobacteria > Caulobacterales > Hyphomonadaceae > Hyphomonas. The sequence goes on from JAWKUR010000020.1 coordinate 59,464, forward strand.
CGGATCCGCGCAGCAACATCCGCCGGCAGTATCACTGGCGGGGGGCGCAGCACGATGCGCTCGGCATCCGCGCTTGCATCACTGCCATAGCCAACTTCCACGTCCCGGTCGGCGCTCATCGCCTTGGTCGTCACGGCGAGCGCTTGCTTGAAGAGTTCCTGGGGGGTGGTTTCCTTGGCCATCTGTATCTTGTCTGGCGCGCCTTCAGCGCGGTCTAGAAGCCGGCGTCGGCTGCGGCCTGATTGAACAGGTCGAGCGTACGCTGGAATGCGAGGGCATCGGCTTCAGCATTGAAATCATCTGACCGGCGGCGGGCAAAGCCATGGCCGGCCTCATAAACATGGATCTGCACATCGTGCCGGGCTGCAGCAAAGGCCTCCACGCCCTCCATTGGGATATGCGCGTCATTGCGCCCGAAATGGACGATGGTCGGACAGTTCGGCGACTGGTCCTTGAAGGCCGGAACGAGGCTGCCATAATATCCGCTGGCGGCAGACAGGCCATCCAGCTGGCAGGCCGCGATATAGGCCATCGAACCGCCATAGCAGAAGCCCGTGATGAAGACCGGAGCCTCAATCGCGGCGATGCAGGCAGAAATGTCCGCCATCGCATTTTCCAGGCCATTGGCGCGGGCATAACCGCCTCCCTCTGCCAGATCCTCCGGCGTGTGGGTTTCGGTGACAAAGCCCTTCTTCTGCCGGTCGAACATGGAGGGCGCGATCACTTCATAGCCTTCGGCGGCAAAGCGTTCGCACGCCTCGACCATGTAGGAATTCACGCCGAAAATTTCCTGCACCAGCACCAGGCCGCCCTTGCGCGCGCCCTGTGCCGGCACATGCAGTGCACCGAACCGGAAGCCGTCACCGCTCGTCAGCTCGATGACCGTGCCGCTCATATCAGGCCACCCGCACCATCAGGGCGCTTTCGGGCAGTTCCTCGGCGAAGCAGCGCTGGTACATCTCAGCCACCAGCGGGCGTTCCAGCTCATCGCACTTGTTGAGGAAGGTCATGCGGAAGGCATGGCCCAGATTGCCGAAGATGGCGAAGTTCTCTGCCCAGGTGATCACGGTCCGCGGGCTCATCACGGTGGAGAGGTCGCCCGCCATGAAGGCGTTTCGCGTCAGGTCTGCCAGCGTGACCATCTTGGCCAGCGTGTCGTCGTCCACGCCGGTGGCCTTGGACTTCACGATCTCCACTTCGGCATCATGCTCAAGATAGTTGAGCGTGGTGACGATGTTCCAGCGGTCCATCTGGCCCTGGTTCAGCTGTTGCGTGCCGTGATAGAGGCCCGTCGTATCGCCGAGGCCGACCGTGTTGGTGGTCGAGAACAGGCGGAAATACGGGTTCGGCGCGATCACGCGGTTCTGGTCCAGCAGGGTCAGCTTGCCGGAGCTTTCCAGAACGCGCTGGATCACGAACATCACGTCCGGACGGCCGGCATCGTATTCGTCGAAAGTGATCGCCACCGGGCGCTGAAGGGCCCAGGGCAGGATGCCTTCGCGGAATTCGGTGATCTGCTTGCCTTCCTTCAGGACGATGGCGTCCTTGCCGACCATGTCGATCCGGCTGACATGGCTGTCCAGGTTGACCCGGATCAGCGGCCAGTTGAGGCGGGCGGCCACCTGCTCGATATGGGTGGATTTCCCTGTGCCGTGATAGCCCTGCACCATGACACGGCGGTTGTGTTCGAACCCGGCAAGGATCGCCAGCGTCGTCTGCGGGTCGAACCGGTAGGCCGGGTCGATCTCCGGCACATATTCCGTGCGGGTCTTGAAGCCATGCACCACCATATCCGTATCAAGGCCGAACACCTTGCGGACATTGATTTTCTCGGTCGGCTTCATGCCTTCCAGGGCAGTGCTGTCACTCATTACGGTCATGGCATTCGTCTCAGGCTTCGGGAGGTCTAATCTTACAACTAGGCTTCTAGCACGGCTGCGTGTCCGGGCTAGTGCGACGTAAGGGAAATCCCTTTGTTGTTGCAGGTGCCTAGCGGGCTTCCGGGGGCGGCGCGGATGCGCCCATGTCGGCAATCCATTTCCAGGCACCGTCCGGCTGGCGCTGCCATACGGTGATGTATTTACCGTATGAGGCGCCCGCCTGCCCTGCGGTCGTGTAGGTGGCGTAACCCCATGTATAGCCGAAATCACCGCCCGATCCGGCATGCGCCGCCTCGGGCGCCCATTCGATGATCATGTCCTTCGGCCAGGTGGACGTCCACGCCTCGACGGCGGCCTTGCCGGTCTGAGGCACCCCGGCAGAGGGGAAGATGGTGACATCGTCTGCCGCAAACTCGACAAAGGCCGCCCCGGCCCCGATTTCCATCGCCCGGGCGGCAAAGGCCCGGTCTGCGGCCATCATTTCCTGTTCAGCGGTTTCCGGTGCCGGAACTGTCGCACACGCGGCAAGCCCCATCGCTGACAGGGCGATGAGACGCTGCAAGACTGGAGGCATGCGCCTCTCCTTCGAATTGTGCCCCTATTCGGCCTCAGCCGTGCTGGCATCATACACGATCTTGCCGCCGACCACAGTCATGACGGTTTTCGCGTCCAGAATTTCCGCTTCGGGCACGGTCATCAGGTCAATGTCGAAGACCGTGAAGTCTGCCAGCTTGCCCGCCTCGATCGTGCCGAGGTCATTCTCCTGGAAGGCCGCATAGGCCGCCGAGGAGGTGAAAAGGGCCAGCGCCTGCTCCCGTGTCAGCTTCTGTTCCGGGTGCCAGCCCTCCCCTTCAAAGCCTTTCAGGTCTTTCCGGGCGACAGCGGCATAGAATTCGATCAGCGGCGAACCGACCTCGACCGGCGCATCGGACCCGCCTGCCACAACGGCGCCGTCATCGATCAGCGCCTTCCACGCATAGGCCCCGGCCAGACGGTCGATGCCAAGGCGGGATGGGGCGAAATGCAGGTCACCGATGGCATGGCTCGGCTGCATGGAGGCGATCAGGCCGAGGGCGCCGACGCGGGCAATATCCGTCGGGGCGAGGATCTGCGTATGCTCGATCCGCCAGCGCTTCTCCGGCGGGTAGCCGCCCGCCTCATAGATATCGAGGATGCGCTGGTTGGCGAGGTCGCCGATGGCGTGGATGGCCACCTGGATGCCTGCCTCGTCGGAGCGGCGCATGAAATCGGCCAGGTCTTCATTGGTGATGAGGGAGAGGCCGGACGTATCGGGCCGGTCGGAATAGGGCTTGATCAGCTGCGCGCCGCGCGAACCGAGGGCGCCGTCCATATAGAGCTTGATGGCGCGGTTGGTGATGGTCGGCGCTTCATATTCATGAGCGGCGGCCAGTGCAAAACCGGCTTCATCCGCATCGAAGGCGTTCCACAGGCGCAGGGGCAGTTTCCCCTCCCCGGCCAGTTCCAGCATGATCGGCGCCTCATCCGGGCCGACACTCATATTGTGCACGCCAGTCCAGCCGCGCGAAACATAGACTTTCGCGCCGGTTTCCAGCGCGCGGGCCTTGGCGGCGGCGTCCGGCTGCGTCCGCAGCGGGGCAACCAGCGCCATCGCATTGTCGATCAGGATGCCGGTGGCATGGCCGTCCGCGTCGCGCTCGATCGCGCCGCCGTCCGGATTTTCGGTCACGTCCGTGATGCCAACTGCGGCCAGCGCGGCAGAGTTTGCGACCAGCGCATGGCCATCCGAACGGGTCAGGATGACGGGATTGTCCGGGCTGACGGCATCGAGGTCTGCTGCCGACGGCATACGGCCTTCAGGCCAGCCGGTTTCGATCCAGCCCCGGCCGAACAACAGGACGCCCGGCTGCATGCCGACCAGTTCGGCTTCAATCCGGGTCACCAGTTCGTCGATGGAGGCTGTGCCTTCCAGGCTGAGGTTCAGCTCCCGCTGGCCGATCCCCATGAGGTGGGCGTGGGCATCGGTAAAACCCGGATACATGTAGGCGCCCTTGAGATCGACGAGGTCGATCTCGGATTCGTCCCAGTCCTCTGAAAGGGGCGGCGCCGTGCCGATGATCCGGCCGTCTTCGCCGACAATGACGGCATCGACGGTCGGAAGGGCAGGGTTGCCGGTATAGATCGTGCCGCCGGAGAATACGGTAAGCTTTTGCGCGGGGGCCGTCTCTGCCGGTTCTGGCGATTGGCCTGCACTACAGGCAGCAAGCGTCAGGGCGAGGGCGAGACTGGCAATGCGCAACATTTAGACCTCCGTTGATCCGCGGCCCATGTCCTGCCACGCGATCAACCGGGGGGCAAAAGAAAAGCGCGCCGGAGGGGCGCGCTGTTCCATTTCTGCAATTTCTGCTGCAGCAGTGAGCAGAGATCAGGCAACAGCCTTTTTGGCGATGTCGCGCTTGATCTTCAGGGCCTTGGAAGACAGCGTGTCGTCCTTGGCCTTGGCCAGGAAGCCGTCGAGGCCACCGAGCTTGTCCACGGTGCGCAGGGCAGATGCCGTGATGCGCATCGGGAAGTTCTGGTTGAGCGCTTCGGAGTGAAGCGTCACACGCACCAGGTTCGGACGGAAAATCCGCTTGGTCTTGATCTGGGAGTGGCTGACACGGTGGCCGACCATCGGCTTGGTGCCGGTAAGTTCACACTCGCGGGACATGGTCTCGCTCCAATAAATGGGTCTTATCTCGAAGGCGCGCTGTTAGAACGCCGGAGCCCTGCCTGTCAACTCCGCTTAGCGACGAATCCTCAGTTCAGGGCCCCTGTAACTGCTTGTCACAAGGTTTGACCTCAAATCCGCCCGATTAAGGCGGGATAACGGCACCCTTGTTCAGGCAGCGTTGGCACCCAATGCTTATATAGGAACCGATATAGAGCTAAACAGAGTGTCCGGCCCACAGGGCTGGTCAGGAAACGGCACAGTTCAGATGATGAAACGTTCGATCTTCCTTGCTTCCGCTGCCGCGCTGGCCCTGACGGGCCTTGCGACGGCCGGTCTGGCCATGGCGGACAAATCCCCTGCCCCGACAACGGCCTCGGGCGCCATCCTTACCAACGTGAAGGCTGGCACACCGACACGCATGGAATACGAGCTGCAGGCCAAGGCCTACATCCTCTTCATTCCTGCCACCGGCCGCGCTTCCTTCACGGCAGACCTGCAGCCGGACACCTATACGATCGACTCCCGCGTGAAGGTCACCGGCATCGCCGACTGGTTCGTCAATTACGACATGAACATCCATGCCGCAGGCGAAACCCGCGACAATGAACTGAAAACGCGCACCTATGTCTCCCAGAACAAGGACGGGAAAAAGAACCGCCGGGTCGAGATGGCGATCACCGATACGGACTTTTCGATGACGGCGACACCGCGCTTCGGAAATCTCGGCGATCCGGCCGCCACGACGGAACAGGTGCTGAAGACGAATGACCCGATCACGGCGCTGATCACGTTCGCGCTGGAACCGCGCGCGCCGGGCGCCGACCCGTGCGGCGGGCCGATCCGCATCTTCGACGGCCGCCAGCTGACCTATCTCTATCTCAGCAATGCCGGCACCAAGATCGTCAATACGCCCGTCTGGTCCGGCAAGGCTGTCGAATGCCATGTCACGATGGACAAGGTCGCCGGCTACAAGAAGGGCGAGGCGGACAATGACAATCTGACCGGGATCGACGGCCCGTTGCGCATGTGGCTGGCCCCGCTGGACAATGGCGCCATGGTGCCGATCAAGATTGCTGCCGATTCCAAGAAGATTGGCGATGTGACGCTGACGGCGAAAAAGCTGCGCTTCGAGCCGCTGGTCACGACTGAGGCCGCCGCCGCACAGGACGGCGGCCAGAACTGAAGTCTCAAACCGTCTTCGGCAGGCGCCGCAACGCCGCGATCAGCTCGCTCATATCCTCCGGCAGGGGCGCTTCGAACCGGAGCGCCTCTTTCGTGATGGGGTGGATGAAACCCAGCACGGCCGCATGCAGCGCCTGGCGCGGAAAGGCCCGCGCTGCCTCGAAGCCTGCGTCCCGGCCCGGCCCGCTGCCCAGCACGGAAACGCCCTTGTGGCGCCCATAGACGGGATCGCCGACCAGCGGCGTACCGATATGCGCCATGTGCACGCGGATCTGGTGCGTGCGGCCAGTCTCCAGCCGGCATTCTACCAGCGCGGCTGACGGGAAGTTCGTGCCCTTCTCGCGGATACCGAATGTCTCCAGCGTCTTGTAATGCGTCACGGCATGGCGGCCGAACCCGGCTTCGGGATTCTTGACGATCGCCATTTTCTTCCGATCCGCACTGGAACGGGCGATATGTTCGTCCACCGTGCCCTGCGAAGGCCGCGGCGCGCCGCGTGTGACGGCCAGATAGGCCCGCTCGATGTCATGCGTGCTGAACAGGGCGGAGAGGCCCAGATGGGCAGGCCCGGTCTTGGCGGCGACCAGCACGCCGGTCGTCAGCTTGTCGATCCGGTGCACGATGCCCGGCCGCTCCACCCCGCCAATACCGGAAAGCTGGCCCTTGCAGTGAAACAGCAGCGCATTGACCAGTGTCCCGTCCGGGCTGCCCGGTGCCGGGTGCACCGCCATGCCGGATGGCTTGTTGATCACGATCAGGTGCTCATCCTCGAACAGGATGTCGAGCGGGATGTCCTGCGGCTCAGGCTCTGCCGCAACCGGCTCCGGCACGGTGACGGCATATTCCGCTCCGGCCACGACAGGCTTCTTGGGGTTGGTTTCCGCCGCGCCGTCGGCGGTCACGGCCCCCTCCAGGATCAGGGATTTCAGGCGTGAACGGGACAGGTCCTCTGCCTGCGCGGCAAGGAAAACGTCGAGGCGCTTGCCGGCATCGTCCGGGGCGGCGGTAAAGGTCATTCGGTGAGTCGGGCGGGTCATCGCGCGGCTTATAGACGAAAGGGAGCGCGCGCGTCATGCTATTGTCTCGAACCGGCGCTAGACCGGCCCCGCCCAGATGGAGGAATTCTCATGACGAACGTCACACGCCGCGGCCTGCTTGGCGCTGCCGCTACCGGAACACTCGGCCTTGCCGCCTGCGCCACCCCGGTCACGAAGGCCAGCACGCCAGCCTATTCCGGCGAAGTCGAATTCCTTCACGGTGTCGCCTCCGGTGACCCGCTGACAGACCGCGTCATCCTGTGGACGCGCGTCACGCCGAAATCCGGCGAAGGCGCCATCCCGGTGAAATACGAAGTGTTCGGCCAGGACGGCGCTGTCGTCACCTCCGGCATGCTGAGCGCGGACGCGGCACATGATTTCTGCGTCAAGGCCGACGCGAAAGGCCTGAAGCCTGCCACGGTCTACACCTATAAATTCACCGCATTGACGGAAGGCGGCGACGTCACCTCCCCGACCGGGCGCACGCGCACCACGTCTGCCTCCGGCGATGCCCCGGTGAAGATGATTGTCCTCTCCTGCTCCAACTGGCAGTTCGGCCAGTTCAACGCCTACAAGGCCCTGTCGGAAGAGCCCGACCTCGACGTGATTCTGCACCTTGGCGATTACATCTACGAATACGGCATCGACGGCTATGGCGGCGAGATCGCCCAGAAGCTCGGCCGCCAGCATGATCCGATTACGGAATGCGTCACCCTGTCGGACTATCGCCTGCGCCATGCGCAATACAAGACCGACCCGAACCTTCAGGCTGCACACGCCGCCGCCCCGTGGATCTGCACCTGGGACGACCATGAAAGCGCCAATGATTCCTACCGGACCGGTGCGCAGAACCATAATCCGGAAAACAATGAAGGCAGCTGGTCTGACCGCAAGATGGCCGCCATCCAGGCCTATTTCGAGTGGATCCCGATCCGTGAGCCGGAGCCGGGCAACATCACCTCCGCCGTCTGGCGCAGCTTTGAATTCGGCGACGTGGCGACCGTTCATGCGCTGGAATCCCGCCTGACTGGCCGCTCCCCAGAGCTGGAATGGTATTCGGTTCTTTCCGGCAATCCGTCCCAGGAAGAGATGATGGCCCGCGTCCAGGCGAAAGTGGCAGAGATCAACGATCCGGCCCGCACCATGCTGGGTGCCGAGCAGGAAGCCTGGCTGGAAGGCGAACTCGGCAAATCCGTCTCCGCCGGCAAGACCTGGCAGGTGCTGGCCAATCAGGTGATCATGGCCAAGGTCGTCCTGCCGAACATGGGCGAAGTTCTGACGCCGGAGCAGATCGCCGCACAGGACAGCCCCTATGTCGAAGGCATGGTCGGCTTCTCCGCCCTTGGCCTGCCCTTCAACCTGGATGCCTGGGACGGCTTCCCTGCTGCCCGCGAGCGTCTCTACGCCTCGGCCGAGAAAACCGGGGCACGCCTCGTCACCGTGACGGGCGATACGCATACGGCATGGGCCAACACGCTGTATGATGCGAAGGGTGGCCAGCGCGGCGTGGAATTCGGCTGCACGTCAATCACCTCGCCGGGCATGGGCTCTGTCATCAAGGACGTGCCGAACCTCGGCCAGCTGGTGGCCGATGCGAACAAGGACGTCGAATGGTATGACCCGTTCGGTCATGGCTATATCGTCATGACACTGACAGCTGACACGGCACATGCCGAATACAAGAAAGTGTCGACAATCCTCACCACGGACTGGACGCTGGAATCGGTATCGGCATGGAAGGCCGTTGCCGAAGACGGCGGTATGTCGGCCCTGGTTCCTGCCTGAACCTAGGCCTGCCTGATCGCAGGCCTAGTCCAGAATACCGGCGAGGCCTGAGCGTCCCCCATCGAGACGCAACATCTCGCCGGTAATGATGGCCGCTTCCGGAGAGGCCAGGAAGGCCGCCGCATCGGCAATTTCGTCGGCAAGTGCCGCCCGCCCGAGCGGGGTGCGCTTGGCGGTCCAGGTTTCCATCTTTTCCTCACGCGGACGGATCGCGACGATCGCGTTCACGCGGATGCCCGCTTCGGCAAGGTCCAGCGATCCGGCCCGCACCACGCCCAGAACACCGGCCTGCGTGACCGACTCGGTAAAGCGGCCCGGCATGGTGGACACGGCGGAGTAGGACAGGACGAAGGTGACCGTACCGCGCTGGCGGATGCGTTCCGCGCCCGCCGTCGGCAGGTCTGCCTGTTCGGCAATGCGCTCGGCAAAAACTTTCAGCGACTGCGCCGCGCCGCGCACGGTCTTGGCCAGCGCCTTGTCGAACCTCTCCTGAGAGAAGTCGTGGATCGTGTCCGGATCCTCAATGCTGGGGATGATGACCAGATTGTCGATCCGGCCAAAGCCTTCCACAGCCGCGGCAACCGCATTGCGAAGGCCAAGCTTCGTGTGCAGGTCGCCCAGATGCAGCAGCACTTTTTCCGGCATGGCGTTCTGGGCTGTCAGTAGGCGGTCGCCGCTGGAATCGGCAGCCAGAACATTGTGCCCAAGCTCATGGAAGCGGCGCGCGACAGCATCGCCGACTTCGCGGCCAAGACCCAGGATTGCGGTAACGGGAGATGCCACGCCGGTTAGTCCTTGTCCGCGGCGCGGGCGCTGCGCAGATCATCGCCCAGAACGGTCAGACGGTCATTGAGGCGGTGAATGGCAGCCAGCAATTCCGTCAGCAGCCGCACGACGAGGAAGACAAAGCCCAGCAGCACGAATGCGCCAAGCAGCTCCACAAAAGCGCCGATAAAATGCCCGGTGAACAGGCGGCCAAGGCTGCGCAGCACGGCGAGCAGCGCCGCTGCGGCCAGCAACAGATTGAATACGCCTGCGGCCTGACGGATCACACCCAGGCTGAGTGATTTGTCCTGATCAAAAATGTCCCGCATGGAACCGGTCCTTTCGCCTGCTGCAATAGACGGCGAAAGGACCCCGTCCGTTCAACCGTCAGCTGGCTTCAAGCCATCGCAGCTCTTCTTTAATCTTGAGTTTCTGTCGCTTGAGGTCTGAAAGGCGAAGGGCGTCAGCCGCCGGGCGTTTTTCTTCTTCTTCAATCTTCTGGTCCAGCTGGCGGTGCTTGTTTGCGAGCTCACTGATCCGGCCCTGTAGCGACATATCTGCCTCCTTCTGCTTGTTAAGTGGCTGTGTCTTAACAGCAACACTTAAGCACAAGGCTGCACCGTCGTCACCCTGATCTCAAATGAATCCTCCTTTAGAATCCGGACTCCGCTTCAACTGCGGGCAGGACGCCCGGCTTTCCTGTTCGATTTCTGCGCAAACATGGCCTGATCGGCCCGCGCGATCAGATGCTGGGCATCTTCCCCCGGCTGCCAGGCCACCACCCCGCACGAGGCCCCGATGCGCAGGCCCTGCGTCGGGGCATCTTCCGTCCCCCGCACCGTCAGCGCGTCGATCCGGTCACTCAGCTGGGTCGCCTTGCGTTCGGAATCGTCCAGGGACGCCTGAGAGAGGACCAGGCCGAACTCGTCTCCGCCGAGCCTGCCCACGATATCCGTATCGCGTGTCACGCTGAGCAGGATCTCGGATACTTTCAGCAGGACCGCATCGCCCGTGGCATGCCCGTAGATGTCGTTGACAGGCTTGAAATGATCCAGATCGACGAAAATCAGACAGAGCGGCGTGCGGAAACGCGTGGCGAGGGCGATTTCGCGGCGCACTTCCCGCTCGAAGGCACGGCGGTTGAACATCGGGCAAAGGGCATCATTGTCGGCCAGCAATTCCGCCTCGGACAGTGCCCCCCGCGCTTCAGCCAGTTCCTCGCGCAGGGCGATCACCTCGTCGCAAAGCGCTTCGATGGCTGCACGCGTATGCCGGTCCACGCCTGCCAGATCGACACCCAGAATGTCGATCAGCGCGCGCCGCCGGTCCGCCTGCACAGAGAAGCCGTCATCTGCCATTTTTGCAGAATACGGGCAGTCAGAGGCCTTGTGGAGCGAGTTCTCCCAGCAGGCGGCAGTTGACGAGGCAGGCCGCCTGCATATGGTGCGCGCTTTCCGACAGCGAGGAAGCCATGGCGACAAGCGATTCCCCCAAGGTTGGCATCATCATGGGCAGTCAATCCGACTGGCCGGTGATGAAGGAAGCCGCTCGCCTCCTGGGCGAACTGGGCGTGCCTTACGAAGCCCGGATCGTGTCGGCGCACCGCACGCCGGACCGGCTGGTCAGCTATGCCAAGGAAGCCAAGGGCCGCGGCCTGAAAGTCATCATCGCGGGCGCTGGCGGGGCGGCGCACCTGCCCGGCATGACCGCTTCGATGACCCCCCTGCCCGTTCTGGGCGTGCCGGTTCAGTCGAAAACCCTGTCCGGCCTCGACAGCCTGCTTTCCATCGTCCAGATGCCGCGCGGCGTGCCGGTTGGCACCCTTGCCATCGGTGAGGCGGGCGCCGTGAACGCCGGGATCATGGCCGCTTCCATCGTTGCACTGGAAGACGATACCGTGGCCGAAAACCTCAATAACTACCGCACAAAGCAGACCGACAGCGTGGGGGAGACGCCGGAGGGATGACGCCGATTGCGCCAGGCAGCGTTATCGGGATCCTGGGCGGCGGCCAGCTGGGCCGCATGCTGGCGAATGCCGCGCAGCGCCTGGGTTTCGATGTCGACATCTATTGCCCGGAGGACGACCCGCCCGCCGCGCGCGTTGCCCGCCGCCACTGGAAAGGTGCCTATGATAACAAGGCACTGCTGACAGAATTCGCCGCCGCCTGCGCCGTCGTCACGCTGGAATTCGAGAACATCCCAGCCGCTGCCGCCGAGGCGATCGAGGCTGCCGGAACGCACCTTTATCCCGGTGCAAAGTCCCTCACGATCTCGCAGGACCGGGGCGAGGAGAAGGCCTTCCTGAACGGGATTGGCATTGCCACAGCGGACTATCGCATGATCAATTCGGATCATGACATTGCGACAGCCCTGTCAGAACTGGGTGGAACCGGACTACTGAAGACCCGCCGCGACGGTTATGACGGCAAGGGCCAGGCTTGGATCCGCTCGCCCGATGACATTGCAGTTGCCTGGGCCGATGTCGGCGCCGCGCCCTGCGTGCTGGAAGCGCCCGTCCCGTTCGAACGCGAAATCTCTGTTCTCGTGGCCCGGTCCAGCCGGGGCGAGACCGCCACCTGGGCCCCGCCGCACAATGTGCACCGCGACGGAATTCTCGCCACCTCCACCGTGCCGTCCGGCCTGCCGCGCGCGGTTGAGCAGGCCGCGCGCGACAAGGCCATCGCTCTGGTCGATGCGCTGGGTCATGTCGGCGTTCTGGCGCTGGAACTGTTCGTGCTGCCGGATGGCGGCCTGCTGGCCAATGAATTTGCCCCGCGCGTTCACAATTCGGGCCACTGGACGCCGGAAGCCTGCCAGACCGGCCAGTTCGAGCAGCATATCCGCGCCATCTGCGGCTGGCCCCTTGGCGATACGCGCCGCCTGTTCGATGCTGAGATGATCAATCTCATCGGCGAGGCCGGCAATATCGATCCGTCCAGCCTGCCCCCCGGCGACGTGCTGACCCTCTATGGCAAGCATGAAGCCCGGCCCGGCCGCAAGATGGGACACATCACGCGCCGCCTCGCCCCCCGGAAGGACTGACCCCAATGCTGCTCCCCGTTTCCACCTGGCAGGATATTGAAGCCTGGCTGAAAAAATCCCGCACCATCCTTATCCCCATCGGGTCCATGGAACAGCACGGGCCGAACGGCTTCGTCGGAACGGACGCACTCTGCCCTGAGATTATCGCCCGCCATGCCGAAGCGCAGGCGCCGGACGATGTGCTTGTCGGGCCGACTTTCGCTGTCGGCTGCGCGCAGCACCATCTCGGCTTTCCCGGCACGATCACACTGCGCCCGACGACAATGATCGCCGCCATGGCGGACTGGACCGAAAGCCTGATGCGCCACGGCTTCGAGCGGATCTACTGGCTGAACGGCCATGGCGGGAACATTGCCACGATCGAGGCGGCCTTTTCGGAAATCCATTCGCGGCGCAGCTTTGACCCCCGCGGCGCCGACAATCGCCCGGGCCTGACGCTGAAACTGCGTAACTGGTGGGATTTTGCCCCGGTCATGAAGCTCTGCAACGAGCTTTACCCTGTCGGCCATGGCAGCCACGCGACGGCCTCGGAAGTCTCCGTCACCTATTTCGGCTATCCCGACCGGGCGCGGCCGGAAGTGGAGATGAGCCCGAAAATCGCGCCCACCGGCTCCATCGGCGATGCAGTGCAATACCGCCGCGATTTCCCGGATGGCCGGATCGGCTCCGACCCGACGCAATCCAATGCCGAAGACGGGAAAAAGATCGTCGAAACGGCCGCCGCCGCCGTTCTGGAAGAGGTCAAACGCTTCGCCGCGTAAACCCAACCTTACTGACAGCGTAATTTTCCAGACTCTGGCCAGATGCGGCCAAGGGCGGTATCAGAATCTCCCACGGAAAGAGGCGTCTGAACCAGAGAATGCTCGACATTCGCAATCTGGAAAAATCCTTTGGCGCCAAGCGCGCCGTGCAGGGCGTATCCTTCACGCTGGAAAAAGGCACGGTGCTGGGTTTCCTCGGCCCGAATGGCGCTGGCAAGTCCACGACCATGCGCATGATTGCGGGCGTGCTGGAGCCGGATTCCGGAGACGCGCTGATCGACGGCAAATCCATCGTCACCCAGCGCAGGCAGGCACAGGCCGCGCTCGGCTACCTGCCCGAAGGCGCGCCGCTTTATGATGACATGACGCCGCCGGAATTCCTGAATTTCATGGCGGCGGCCCGCAAGATCGAGCGGGGCAAGCGCAAGGATGCGGTGGAGCGGGCCATTGCCGATGCCCGCATCACGACGGTTGCGGGCCAGCGCATCGGCTCCCTCTCCAAGGGCTATCGCCGCCGCGTGGGCCTGGCCGGTGCGATCCTGCACGACCCGCCCGTCCTCCTGCTGGACGAGCCAACCGACGGGCTGGACCCGAACCAGAAGCGCGCCGTGCGCGCCCTCATCGCCCGTATGGCGCCAACCAAGGCGATCCTCATCTCCACACACACGCTGACCGAAGTGCCGGCGATGTGCACCCGCGCCATCGTCGTCGACCGCGGTCTCGTCGTGGCGGACGGCACCCCCGCAGAGCTTGCGAAGAAGTCCGAAGACGGAACGCTGGAGGGCGCCTTCATGCGCCTGACCGACCAGGCGGAGGCGAACGCGCGATGATGGAGTTCCTTCGCCAGCAAATGGGCGGCTTCAGCCCGACCTACCGGCGGGAGCTGGGCGCCTATTTCGCCACGCCGCTGGCCTATGTGTTCCTGGCTGTCTTCCTGTTGGCGCTCGGCGTCTTCACCTGGGAGGCGGGGAATTTCTTCGGCGCGGGATCGGCCGATCTTGCAACCTTCTTCGTCTGGCACCCGTGGCTCTACATGATCTTCCTGCCTGCCCTGTCGATGCGGCTCTGGGCGGATGAACGCGGCGCGGGCACGGACGAGCTTCTGTTGTCGCTGCCACTCGGCATGCCGGGGCTGGTGCTGGGCAAGCTGTGTGCGGCCTGGACCGTGGCAGGCGTCGGCCTCCTGCTGACACTGCCGATGTGGATCACGGTGAATTATCTTGGCGGGCCGGACAATACGGCCATCGCGCTGACCTATCTGGTCAGCTTCCTGATGGCGGGGGCCTATCTCTCCATCGGCTCTGCCGTATCTGCCCTGACCGGCAGCCAGGTGACGGCCTTCGTGATCAGTGTCCTGATCGCCTTTGCCTTCACGGCGGCGGGCTGGCCATTGGTCCTGTCCACGGTGAAAGCGCTGTTCGGCACCGGCTTTGCCGACCTTGTGGCCCAGTTCTCCTTCCTGACGCAGTTCGAAGGCGCCCAGCGCGGCGTGCTGGAATTGCGCTCTGTCATGTTCTTCCTCGGCTTCACTGCCTTCTGGGCCATACTCAACGGCCTGTGGGCCGCCCGGCAGAGGCTCAGCTGAGATGAAGTCGAAGCATTATCTCATCGCCGCAACGGCGCTGGTCACCGTCATCTTCGTGGCGGGGAATTTGCTGGCACAGAAAGTCCTGACCGGCGCGCAGATCGATTTTACCGAGAACCATCTCTATTCGCTGTCGAAGGCGACGCGGGACACGCTGTCGGACATTGCAGAGCCTGTGGACATCACGCTCGTCTATTCGCGCAGCGTGGGGCAGGACTATCCTGCCGTCCGCGCCTATGCCGCGCGTGTGCGGGAATTGCTGCGAGCCTATGAGTCCCAGTCCGGCGGGCGGGTACGGGTGCGCGAGATTGACCCGACGCCTTTCTCCACAGCAGAGGACGAGGCACTGGCCGCAGGCGTCACCGCCATCGACACGAATGGCGACGACCCGCTCTATTTCGGCATCATCGGGCACAACA
>JAWKUR010000021.1:0-63216 GCA_041398445.1 Hyphomonas sp.
GACAATTCGCCGGAGGCCATCCAGGGCCTGCTGCTGGTGTTCTGCGTCCTGCCCGGTGCGCTCTATCTGCTCGCTGCCCTTGTGGCTTCCCGCTATCCCTTCAACCGGGCGATGCAGCAGGAAATCAGCAAGTCGCTGGACCCGCGTGGACCGGAAGTGCTGGACTAGAAACCACCGCCTTCGGCAAGCCATTCTGTCTCGGCATCTGTCGAGTTGCGGCCGAGTGCCTTGTTGCGATGCGGGAAGCGGCCGAACTGGTCGATCACGTCCTTGTGGGCCTTGGCATATTGCAGCGTGTTCTCGACCAGGCTGCGGAAGCTTTCGCGGGAATCCACCAGCAGGTCCGTGAATTTGGCGACCGAGTGCTCCTGGTCTTCCGGCGCCTCTGAATGTTCGAGCGGCAGGTAGAAGAAGATCCGTTCAGCCTCCGTGAGGCCCTTGTCCTGGTTCAGGGCGAGGCCGTCCTTGCAGAGCAGCAGGGCGAGATCGTCCTGCGCGAAGGCGCGGGCATCGTCGCGGAAAAGGTTCCGGCTGAACTGGTCGAGCACGATGATGGCGGCAAGACGTTCGCGCGGGCCACGGGCCGCCCAGTCTTCCGCCGCAGGCAGGTGGCACAGCGTCTCCAGCAACTCGCCGAAGCGCGTGCGGATTTCGGCGTCGGTCTCAGCCGACTTGCCGAACCAGAGCTTGTGCTTCTCGCCTGCCGCTTCCGGCGAGGCGCCAGCCTCCCCGATCCAGTAGTCCAGGACATCCTGCGGGGTAGGGAGTTCGCTCATTTATCCGGCCTGCCTTTCAGGTCTGGGGGCAACAATCATGTAATTGACCGAGGTATCCGCGCTAATGCGCCAGGCCCCGGTCAGGGGTGCGTAGGAAACGCCGATAGCCGCTTCCGGTTCCAGCCCGCCTTCAGTCAGCGCATCGCGCACGGTTTCCGGTGGCAGGAATTTCGACCAGTCATGCGTGCCGCGCGGCAGCCAGCCGAGCACATATTCAGCGCCGACGACGGCGGTCGCCAGCGCCTTGGCGGTCTTGTTGAGGGTCGCCACGATCATCAGCCCGCCGGGGCGGACGAGGCTCGCCGTGTCTTTCAGGAACTGCGCCGGGTCTGCGACATGTTCGACCACTTCGAGATTCAGCACGATGTCGAAAAGGGGCTCGCCAGCGTCGATCAGGCCTTCGGCTGTCCCTGCGCGATAGTCGATTTGCAGTCCTTCTTCCTGTGCATGGGTGAGGGCTGTCTTGATGTTGGCTTCTGAGGCATCGACGCCTGTGACGGCCGCGCCGAGCCGGGCCATCGGCTCGCACACCAGTCCGCCGCCGCAGCCGATGTCGAGTAATCTCAATCCTTCCAAGGGCTTAACCTTGCCTGGCGCGATCCCGAAATGCTGCTCTGCCGTCTCGCGGATGAAGCGCAAGCGAACGGGGTTAAATCGGTGAAGAGGGCGAAATTTGCCCTTTGGGTCCCACCATTCCGCAGCGATGGAGGAAAATTTTTCCACTTCGGCCGGGTCGATGCTGGGGGTGCGGGGTGCCCCTAGGGAGCCTTCGATTGTTTTCACCATAGTCTAGCAAACCTGTTTGATCCGGCTTCGAACAGCCCCTATGAGGGCGCTAATAAGGGTAAACCCGTTTCTACAGGATATAGGGCGAAATGGCGCGCACGGTACTGAAGTTTGGCGGCACCTCGGTGGGAGACCTCGATCGCATTGCGAACGTGGCCGAAATCGTGAAGGCGCGCGCCGAGAAAGGTGAGCACCTGGCTGTGGTCGTCTCGGCTATGTCCGGCGAGACCAACAAGCTGGTCGCGCTGGCCGAAGGGGCTGCGGGCAACAACCTGCCGCGCGAGCTGTTCGATGACGAGTATGACGTCGTCGTGGCCTCGGGCGAACAGGTGACGGCTGGCCTGCTGGCCCTGGCGCTGCGCAAGCGCGGCCTGAAGGCACGCTCCTGGCTCGGCTGGCAGCTGAAGCTGAAAACCAACAAGAGCCACGGCAAGGCCCGCATCATGGGCTTTGACGATTCCCGCCTGCCGGACTCGATTGATGCCGGGGAGATCGCCGTGATCGCGGGCTTCCAGGGCGTAACCGAGGACGAGCGCGTGGCAACGCTCGGCCGGGGCGGCTCCGACACCAGCGCCGTGGCCGTGGCCGCCGCGCTAAACGCCAAGGTCTGCGACATCTATACCGATGTCGACGGCGTCTACACGACCGACCCGCGCATCGTGCCGAAGGCGCGGCGGATCGAAAAAATCTCGTTCGAGGAAATGCTCGAAATGGCCTCGCTGGGCGCCAAGGTCCTGCAGACCCGCTCTGTCGAAATGGCCATGAACCACAACGTGCCGGTGCGCGTGCTCTCCAGCTTCCTGAAGCCCGGCGAGCCCAATCCCGGAACCCTAGTCTGCGCAGAGGAAGAAATCGTGGAAAAGCAGGTTGTCAGCGGCGTCGCCTATTCGCGTGATGAGGCAAAGGTCACCCTTTACGGCATGCCGGACAAGCCGGGCGTGTCGGCGAAACTGTTCGCCGTCCTGGCGCAGGCCGGGATCAATGTCGACATGATCGTGCAGGCCAATGCCCGCGGTCCGGACCGGGCCAACATGGTGTTCACCTGCACCGACCGCGACAGCCCCTTCGCCAAGGAAACGCTGGAAAAGATGAAGGACGAGATCGGCTTCGAGTCGATGGAGGTCACGCGTGACGTCTCCAAGGTCTCGATCATCGGCGTCGGCATGAAGAGCCATACCGGCGTTGCCGAGACCATGTTCCGCGCGCTTTCCGAGAAGAACATCAACATCGACGTCATCGCGACCTCCGAGATCAAGATCTCGGTTCTGATTGCCGCGCCTTATACCGAATTGGCCGTGAGAGCATTGCATACCGCCTTCGGCCTTGACGCCGAGTGAGGGCGCTTGCGACAAGCAGGTCATAGATGGCCTACAACCTGCCTGCCACGCGTCTGTTGATGAACCGCCTCCGCCAGATCATGGCGGAAGACGGTGAGACACGTTCCCGGCTCGACAATGTGGTCCGGCTGATCGCCTCCACCATGGTGGCGGATGTATGCTCGATCTATCTGCGTCATCGCGGCGGGCAGCTGATCCTGATCGCCACCGAGGGCCTGAAGCCTGAAGCTGTTGGAAATACACGCCTGTCGGCCAATGAGGGCCTTGTCGGCCTCGTTTCCCGCCGGGCCGAGCCGATGGCCATTCAGGATGCCCCGCGGCATCCTTCCTTCTCGTATCGCCCGGAAACGGGGGAGGACCCGTTCCACGCTTTCCTCGGCGTGCCGATCCTGCGCGGCGGGCGGGTGATCGGCGTGCTCACGGTCCAGAACCGAACCGAGCGGGTCTATGGCGATGAGGAAATCGATTCGCTGCAGACCATCGCCATGGTGCTGGCCGAGATTGTCGACCGCATCGACCCGGAGCATCTGGACAATGGCGAGGGGCAGAAGCGCACCCGCAATCCGGCCTCGCTGCGCGGACGCGTATTCTGTGAAGGGCTCGGCTATGGCCGCGCCGTGCTGCATGACCCTGTTGTTCCGGCGGCCAAGTTTTTTGCTGGCGACCAGGAAGTCGAGGCCAGGCGCCTGACGCGCGCCCTCGTTGATCTCAAGGCGTCGATCGACCGGATGATGGCGATTGACGGGGCCGTGCTGGGCGATGACCCGCGCGATGTGATGGAAACATACCGCCTGCTGGCGCACGATCCGTCCTGGGCGGAAAAGCTGCAGGAAGGCGTGCGCTCGGGCCTCTCGGCGGAAGCCTCGATTGACCGGGCCCGCCGGGAACACCGGGCCCGCCTGCAGAGCGCGCGCGATCCGTACCTGCGCGAGCGCTTGCACGACCTGGAAGACCTGGACAACCGGCTGCTGCGCATTCTGGGCGGGGATGAAGGCCGCCCGGAAATCAGCGAGGAACGGAGCGTTCTGGTCGCTCGCCGCCTCGGCCCGGCAGAATTGCTGGAATATGCCAATACCGGCCTGCGCGGCATCCTGATGGAAGAGGCGGCGGCCTCCTCCCATGCTGCGATCGTGGCGCGCGCGCTGGGCATCCCGACGCTGGGCGGCATTGAAGGCCTGACCACGCGGATCGACCAGGGCGACTGGCTGATCGTGGACGCGGAGCAGGGAGTGCTGCACGTACGTCCCGACGATTCGCTATATGATGCCTACAAGGCGCGTGTGGCCCTGCGCTCGGAACGCCAGGCCGCCTATGCCGCGCTGCGCGACAAGCCGGCCCGCACGAAGGACGGGACTGATGTCCGCCTGATGCTGAATGCGGGCCTGGAGCTGGATCTCGACATGATGCAGCAGGCCGGGGCTGACGGCGTGGGCCTGTTCCGCACCGAATTCCAGTTCCTCGTCTCCGAGACGCTGCCGCGAATGGATGACCAGATCGAGCTTTACAGGCGGGTGCTGGACAAGGCGCATGGCAAGCCGGTGATCTTCCGCACGCTGGACCTTGGCGGCGACAAGGTGTTGCCCGCGCTGAACCTGCAGCGGGAGGAGAACCCCGCGCTGGGCTGGCGGTCGATCCGATTCGCGCTGGAGCACCGGGGCCTGTTCCGCCGCCAGCTGCGGGCGCTGATCCGCGCCGCGGGCGAGGCGCCGCTGACCGTCATGTTCCCGATGGTCACCGTGCCGCAGGAATTTTTTGCAGCCAAGGAACTGCTGCTGAAAGAGGTCGAATGGTCTGCCGAGGCGACCGGAAAGCGCCCGTCCCATATCGAAGTCGGCGTGATGCTGGAGACCCCGGCGCTGGCCTTCAGCCTGTCTGAACTGGCAGGGGAGGCGGAGTTCCTGTCGGTCGGGACGAACGACCTGATGCAGTTCTTCTATGCCGCCGACCGGATGACGCCCGCTGTTTCGGATCGGTACGACCTTGTTTTCCCGAGCGCCCTTCGTTTCCTGAAGATGGTTTCCGAACAGTGCCAGACCCATGGCATCCGGCTGTCCGCCTGTGGCGAGGCGACCGGATCGACCCTGTCGGCGCTGTGTTTCATTGCGCTCGGGTTTACCAAACTCTCCATGTCGGCCGGGTCCATCGGACCTGTCAAACGTATGATCAGAAGCCTTGATCTTGCAGCGTTTCGGGCCGATTTCCTGAAGGCGCTGGATAAGCCGTACGATCCGTTCC
Source organism: Hyphomonas sp. (assembly GCA_041398445.1). Taxonomy (GTDB): domain Bacteria; phylum Pseudomonadota; class Alphaproteobacteria; order Caulobacterales; family Hyphomonadaceae; genus Hyphomonas. The sequence continues at coordinate 5,135 of JAWKUR010000021.1, forward strand.
GTAACCAATTGTTAGCTCTTGCGGCTGAGCATGGCGTGGAACTGGCGGAAGGTTGATAGATTGGCCCCGTGAGTTAACTTCGCTCATGGACCATTTCTTGCGCGGTGGCGTGATGTTTCACGACTGCTTGGGCGATATTGGACGAACATGGCACACGACGACGACACCCTTCACGAACAGGCTGGCCCGCAAACCGGGGACGACGGCAAGGTGTTGACCGAAGCCGAGCGCTTCCTGAAGGCCAAGGAGGTCTTCGAGACCCGCTCCTATGAGGGCGAAGAGCTGCGCATGGGCCAGGTCCTGCGCCGCGTTCGCGAGATCAAGGGTCTGGACCTGCAGGATGTTTCGAAGGCGACGCTCCTGCGCAAGGACTACCTCATGTGGATCGAGCGCATGGAAGTCGGCGAGCTGCCCAAGGGCGGATACCTGACGGCCATACTCGGCACCTATGCGAAATTCCTCGGTCTGCCCGAGAAGGACGTTGTCGCCATCTACACCAAGGAGTGCGGCGCCGTTCAGGAAGTCAAAGAGGCTGCGCCTGTGCCGAAAATGGGTCAGATCGCGGCCGAACGCGCCCGCTGGCCGCTGGCGCTGGCCTCGGCAACGGCGCTGATCGCGCTGGCCGCAGGCGCCATTGGCGTGTCGCAGGTCATGCGGCCTGCGCCGGAAGTGCCTGAAACGGCGGCCATCGTGGCGATCAATGGCGCCCGGGACAGCCTGTTCGCGGAAATGGACTCCCAGCGCCCCGTGCCGGATACGCTGCCGCTGGAACTGGTGGCTGTGCGCCAGGGCTGGCTGGAAGTGCGCGGGGCTGACGGCACCATTTTCCGCAGCCGCACCATGGCCGAAGGCGAGACCTATTTCCCGCGGCTGAATGCCGGCTGGACCGTGTCGGCCCGCGATGGTGGCGCGTTTGAATGGCGCGTCGGCGACATCGTGGTCAGCCCGCTTGGCCCGGATGGCGCGGAAGTGTTTTCCGTCAGCGTTGACGAGCAACTGGTCCGCGCAGCAGAGGTCGCGGCCCCGGCCATGGCGGCCAATGGTGGCAGCAAGGCGACCCGCTGAGGCAGTTGAAGTTTCCGTAAACGCATTGCCGGATCGGCGCGAACGCGCCATCTAGGGGCCAACAGGCACCAGAGGCGCATGACATGAGCCACAATCCGATCCGTCCATGGCGTGACATCACACGCCGCAAGTCCCGGCAGGTCCGGGTTGGCAATGTCCTGGTTGGCGGGGATGCCCCCATCGCCGTTCAGACCATGACCAACACGCCGACGGAAGACGCGGCCGCCACCATCGCGCAGATCCAGCGCGCGGCAGAGGCGGGCGCCGACATCGTGCGCGTCTCCTGCCCGACGGAAGAGGCGACCGCCGCCATGCCGGAGATCTGCAAGGCATCGCCGTTGCCGATCGTGGCGGACATCCATTTCCACTACAAGCGCGGCATCGAGGCGGCAGATGCAGGCGCCGCCTGCCTGCGCATCAATCCCGGCAATATCGGCTCGGCTGACCGCGTGAGGGAAGTCGTTGCGGCGGCCCGCGCCAATGGCTGCTCCATCCGTATTGGCGTGAATGGCGGGAGCCTGGAGCGTCACCTGCTGGAAAAATATGGCGAGCCCTGCCCGGACGCGATGGTGGAAAGCGCGCTCGACCATGCCCGCATCCTCGATGATCTCGGCTTCCACGATTACAAGATCTCGGTGAAGGCCTCCGACATGTTCCTGACGGTCGCGGCCTACCAGCAGCTGGCTGAAGCAACCGATGCGCCGCTGCACCTTGGCATTACCGAGGCAGGCGGCCTTCGTACGGGCACGGTCAAATCCTCCATTGGTATGGGCGCGCTGCTCTGGGCAGGCATCGGTGACACGATCCGCGTGTCGCTGTCGGCGGACCCTGTGGAAGAGGTGAAGGTCGGCTTCGAAATGCTGAAGTCACTCGGCCTGCGCACACGCGGTGTGAATATCGTGGCGTGCCCCTCCTGTGCGCGTCAGGGCTTTGACGTGATCAAGACGGTCGAGATCCTGGAACAGCGCCTGTCGCACATTCATGAGCCGATTTCGCTGTCCATCATCGGCTGTGTCGTCAACGGCCCCGGCGAGGCGGCGCTGACCGATCTCGGCTTCACGGGCGGCGGCAAGGAAAGCGGCAAGATGTTCGTGGCCGGACGGCCCGATCACAACGTCTCCAATGCAGACATGATCGAGCACATTGTCGAACTGGTCGAGCAGAAGGCTGCCCGTATGCGGGCCGAGCGCGAAGACGCCGAGGTTGCTGCGGAATAATCCTCAGAGCGGTTTGCAGCTGCTTTCCGGGATCAGGGCGGCCGCGGCGTCATAGGCTTCCTGAGATGGAGCGAGGCGGCGGACAAGGGCCAGCGCTTCCGGCTGTTTCACGCGCACAATGTCTGCCGTTCCGGCATCCGGAATATCCTGTGCTTCTGTTGCGACGATGACTTGCCGGACGACCGGCGTGCCCGTCACGCGGGCGTCGAGGGAGCCGGCATAGACATTGTCTGTTGTCGCAGCAAATACCGAGAGAGAGCCATAGTCCGGCCAGGCAGGCGCGGTCAGCTTCACCGGGCCGCCGGACAGGTCGATCAGGCAGATGGCATAGGCAAGGTCCGGCGCGGGGCGCACGACGGTCTGTGTTTGCGGGCTGGTCCGCGGGCTCATCCGCCATGCGTTTTCCGGCAGTCCGCCTTCCATCATCCGGTCACGGACCTTGGACATGATCTTGCCGGGCAGGGCATTCAGCACGACGAAATGGGCCAGTGCAAACGTCACGAGGAAAGCGGCGAGGCCGGTCAGGAAGCCTTTCATGATCCTTGCCCTCCGCAGGAGAGGCGCTGAATGGCCGGTGGGGGCAGGGTGGCCTCCGGGTCTGAAATCAGGGCAGCGGCCGGTTTGTAGAGGCGCAGGGTCAGGTCGAAATCGCCCGCGGCACGGCTCGACACCCAGCCGCCTTCAGCCGGGCGCGTGGGGGAGACGGTGAAGGCCCAGTCGTCTGCGCGGCCTTCGGCGGCGGCTTCGGTCAGGTCGTAGGAGAGGGCATCGTCGGTATTGTCCGGCAGGTAGCTCTCTCCATTGTAGAGCGTCACCGACCACCAGAGGGCCGGCATCCCCTTGCCGCTGACGCGGTAGGTGCAGTTTTCCGTCAGGTGCTTGCCGTCATCGTCCACGGCCTTGGTGAAATAGACGGCTTCGTCCTTGGTCAGCGCCAGCAGGCCGTGGCGGGCGATGCGGGCGCGTGTCCATGGATTGGCGGTGGTGGAGCCGATCGTCCAGTCGCTCTGCCAGCCATCGGCATCCACATTGCCGGACAGGCGCACGCCCGAGCCGACCATGCCCGCCATCACGAAGGCGGAAGCGGCACCCGCGCCGAGGCCGAGGATGCCGCCAATCAGAAGGGAAACCAGTTTCATGCCGGCAAGCTAACGGGCCAGCGCCGCCCGGCAAGCCTGAATCTGGCCGTTGGGGCCTATTCCGCCGGGGCAGGCAGGGGGCGGGTTTTCATCATCGGTTTCAGGCCGAAGACGGGCCGCAGGAAGCCGACGCGGCGGATGACCAGTTCATGCAGCAGCGCGCAGCCGCCGAAAGTGGCGAGGATTACCAGCGGCGCTTCCACCCACACGCCGAGGCCCTGCCGGGTCAGCCAGTATCCGGCCATCACGGTGATCGTCTGGTGCAGGATGTACCAGGGGAAAATCGCTTCTGTCATGTAGGTGAGCGCCTTGCTCGGGCGGTTCAGGTAACGCTGGGCGAGGCCAAGCAGGGAGAGAATGGCCATCCAGGCATAGAGCGTTCGGCCAGCCTCATAGACCACCCAGGCGGTGTCACTCATCAGGTCCCGGTGAAAGCGTACCCAGGTCTGCGCCGCGCCGAGCGCAATGGCGAGCGTCAGGACGAGGGGGAGCGCCCGGTGCACCGCGTTCCAGAAGTTCCGGTCCTTGGCCAGCAGGAAGCCGGTCATCAGCAGGAGCACATTGTGCGCATGCTGGGCCCAGTCATCCACCAGCGCGTGCGTTGTCGGAAACAGAGGATCCAGCGTGTAGAGGATCACGACATGCGGCAGCATCAGGCCGAGGGTCAGCATCAGGATGCCGCCGGGACCTTGGAACAGGCGCGCGGTCACCCGCTCTCCGGGCCCGGCCATCATCCGCGCCAGCGGCCGGGCGAAGGGGGCCAGCAGCAGCGTGTAAACCAGCAGGTAAACCACATACCAGAGATGGTTCCAGGTCGGGGTGATGATGGAGAAATCCGATCCGAAATCGAGATAGTGCGGCCAGAACTGCCAGAAGCTGCCGTGGAACTCGCCACTCTCGACCAGCTGCAGCCAGCTCTGTGGGGCGACGATGACCGCCATGCCGAACAGGATCGGCAGGCCAAGGCGTACGATACGTTCACGGGACAGCCGGGCAGGCCCCAGCTTGTCGGCCAGGAAACGTAACGCGACGCCTGAGATGAAGAACAGGAGGGCCAGCCGCCAAGGGTTCAGCAGCAGCATCAGCCATTCGGCGCCGGGACCGGCATGCACACTTTTCACGTGCCAGTCCCACGTCACGTAGAACATGCTGGTGTGGTAGAGGATGAGCAGGCCGAAGGCGATGACCCGCAGCCAGTCGAGATCGTAACGGCGCGGGAAGGCAGGTGTCCGGGAGGGCGCAGGCATGGGAGGAACTCCTTGTCTCATGGCGGCAGACTGGCCCTGTCCCGGCTGGGCGTCATGGCCAAAGGGGTGCGCGGTGGGCGCAGGGGATAACCGGCCCCTTCCGGGGACGGGCGGCGGCCATCAGGGACGAAATTCTGCCTTGTCCCTTCCGTCCTCCGGGGCGGTTATGGCAGGACAGGGCGGATGAGTGCGCCGATCCGCCCCCCTGAGACCGAAGCCGACCGCAAGGCCGATCGCTGGGCGATGGTAGGGTTTGTCGTCTTCATGCTGGCCTCATTCGTGATCCAGGCGACCTCGATCCAGCTGGAGGACCGGCGCACCGAGCTGGAGCCGTGGATCAGGGAGGCGGCATCTCACCTCTCCCTGCTGTTCCTGGTGCCGTTCTTCCCGCGCATCCTGGACATCGCGCCCCTGTCACTCAGCCGCTGGCGCTGGTCCGTGCCGGTTCATCTGGCGGCCTGCCTGGGGTTCACCGTGCTGCATGTGCTGGGCTTTGTCCTGCTGCGGAAGCTGACCTATCCGGCTTTCCTCGGGCACACTTATCATTTCGGGCTCACCGATCCGCTCAACTGGATCTATGAGGGGCGCAAGGATGCCTATGGCTATGGCATCACGATGCTGATGTTCGCGCTGGCCCGCATGGCGATGCAGAACCGGCTCGAAGCCCGCGCCATGGATGAGGTGGCCTCGCGGGAGAAGCGCCTGATGCTGAAATCCGGCGGGCGGACCATCCTGCTGAATGCCGGGGACGTGATTCATGCGAAGGCGGCGGGGAATTATGTCGAGATCGCCACGGCCGGAAAGACGCACCTCGTCCGCATGACGCTGACCGAGCTGGAACGTCTTCTGGAGGAAGCCGGGAGCCGCCATGTGCGCGTGCACAGGTCTCATATAGTCCATCTTGATCATGTCATGGTCATCACGCCGACAGGGGAAGGTGATGCCATGATCGAGCTGGATACCGGTGAAATCGTGCCGGGGTCGCGCCGGTATCGCGACCGGTATGCACATCCTGCATAACCACTATTTCGTGAACGCACTGGCCTGCGCGGAGAATGACGCTAGGGTCGGCAGCGGTGAGGCCGTTCATGAAGACAGGTAATGTATGATCCGCCCCATATTCTGGTTCCTCGCCCGTTTGCCGCTCCTCGTCCTGATCCTGGTGGTCGCGCTCGTCATGTCGAGCTGCACCATGCTGGGCATGAACTATGCGAGCCTCGAAACCGCCAACAAGCCCGCCCCGTCGCCTGTACTGGACCTGCCTGCCATAACAGCTGAGGGCAGCCCTGAGCGTGAGGCGCTGAAGCAGGCATTCGAGGACGTGCTGTACGGGCCATGGCCTGCCGGCATGCCGGTCAGCTTTGGTGACTGGCAGATGATCGACCCGGACTATCTGGACGGCCGGGGAACCCTGGAAGAGGTCGCCATCACGGTCGGCAGCGGCGAGGGGGCGCGCACGTTCAGCCTTGTCACGGCATTCCCGAACGCGTCCGGGCCGGTGCCTGTCGTCATCAGCCAGACCTTCGCCGATACCTGTTCGGTTTTCCCGGATGAGCCCGTCACCAACGCAGACGGCACCATCTGTGACGGCAGCATGATGGAAGGCTTTCCCGGCTGGGCGGCAACACAGATCTTCGGCACCTATATCGCGCTGGCCCCGGTGGAGCGCTATTTCGATGCCGGCCTTGCCTATGCGAGCTTCTATGCCTCTGACTTCATTCCCGACAGGAAGAAGGAGGCCCCCGAAGCCATGGCCGCGCTGGGCGGGCCGTTGAACCCGACTTCGGCGTTGATGGCGTGGGCCTACAGTTTCTCGGCTGCTGTGGACGCGCTGGATGCCGATCCGCGGATCGATCCGAAGGGGATCGCGGTGATGGGGCACTCCCGGCATGGCAAGTCGGCCCTGATCGCGGCGGTGTGGGACCGGCGCATCGCGGCTGTCGTGGCGCACCAGTCCGGTTTTGCGGGCGCGTCGCTGTCGCGCTCCGATACCGGCGAGCGGCTGGACCGGATGGCCAAGGCCTATCCGCACTGGCTGGCACCGCAGGCGCAGGACTGGACGGACAGACTGGAAGACATTCCGGTCGACCAGCACGAGTTGCTGGCACTGGTCGCGCCGACACCGGTCCTGCTGGGCAATGGACGCCGGGATGTCTGGTCCGATCCGAATTCCTCCTTCCGGGCGGCAGAGGCGGCCAGTGCAGCCTATGAGGTGACAGGGCATCCGGGGCTGACCGTGAGCGGCATGCGGGACTTCGATCCCGCAGCAGGTATTTCGTGGTGGCTGCGTCCCGGCGGGCACAGCGTGGTTTCCGAAGACATCGATGCCTTCACGGTGTTCCTGCACACCCATCTCGTTGGGGAAGGGGCGGCACAATACGCTGTTCACTAGGTTGGGCGCACGGTAAGCTCAAGAAAAACAGGGCTCGGGGAGGGCCATGACATGCTGACCAATACTGCTTTTCTGTATCCTGTTCTCGCGCTTGTCGTATGGACGCTCATTATGTGGCTTTGGATGTATGTCACGCGGATTCCGGCCATGCAGAAGGCCGGAATCAATCCGGACGATGCCCGCCATCCGCACACCTATACGGACAAGATGCCTGCAAACGTCCGTTCGGTTGCCGACAATTACAACCACCTGCACGAGCAGCCGACGATCTTCTATGCCTTGATGTTCTTTGCGGCGCTGACCGGCGGGGCGGACCATTTCGCGACCTATGTGGCCTGGGCCTATGTGGGGCTGAGAGTGCTTCACTCCTTTGTACAGATCCTGTCGCCCAAGGTGGCGCTGCGGTTCATGGTGTTTGCGCTGGCCTCGCTTTGTCTCTTCATCCTGGGCGGCAAGGAAGTTATCCGCATCCTCACGCTGGCATAGAACCGCCTGAAGGGGCTTACCTGTTGTCATAAACGGCTCTACAGAGGCCGCCATGGCAAGCATTTCAAATACCCGCCTCCAGCAGGTGATCGAACGGTTCGAGGAAGTCGAAGCGCGCATGGGCGCGACTTCGGATACGTCCGAGATTATCGCCCTGTCAAAAGAGCATGCAGAGCTGAAGCCCGTCGTCGAAAAGGCGAAGGAGCTGCTCTCCTCGCGCAATGGCCTGAAAGAAGCCCAGGCGCTGGCTGCAGGCAGCGACAAGGAAATGGCCGAACTGGCCGAGATGGAAATCGACGAGCTGAAGGAGAAGCTGCCTGCGCTGGAGAAGGAAATGCAGATCCTTCTGCTTCCCAAGGATGTCGACGATACGGCCGACATCGTGCTGGAGATACGCGCGGGCACCGGCGGGGATGAAGCGGCGATTTTTGCCGGAGACCTGTTCCGCATGTATTCGCGCTATGCCCAGCTGATGGGCTGGAAAGTGGATGTGGTCGACGCTTCGCCCGGCGATGCGGGCGGTTACAAGGAGATCGTGGCGAACGTTTCCGGCGACGGCGTGTTTGGCCACATGAAGTGGGAAAGCGGTGTGCACCGCGTGCAGCGCGTGCCGGCAACCGAGACGCAGGGGCGTATTCACACGTCCGCCGCAACCGTTGCCGTTCTGCCGGCACCGGAAAACATCGAGATCGACATCAGGCCCGAAGACATCCGTATCGATACAATGCGGTCGTCCGGGGCAGGCGGACAGCACGTCAACACCACTGACTCTGCTGTGCGCATTATCCACCTTCCGACCAATATCATGGTGACCAGCTCGGAGAAATCCCAGCACGTCAACCGTGAGAAGGCGATGGAACAGCTGAAGATCCGCCTGTACGAAAAGCAGCGGGCCGAGGCCGATGCCGAGCGCGCTGAAGCGCGTGCCAGCCAGATCGGCTCTGGTGACCGCAGCCAGAAGGTGCGCACATACAACTATCCGGAAAACCGGGTGACCGATCACCGGATTGGCCTGACGCTCTATTCCCTTGACCGTATCGTTTCCGGCGACAAGCTGCAGGATGTGATCGAAGCGCTGATCACGGAAGACCAGTCGCGCAAGCTTGCGGCCATGGAAGAGGCGGGCTGACCGTCTGGCGAGTGTCGGGATGGAGGTGTCCTGCGTGCAAACCTATCAGGACTATCTCCGTGATGGTGTGCGGCGCCTGCGTGAAGCGGGAATTGATGAGGCACCGCATGAGGCGCGTCTGATCCTGATGGCGGCCTCCGGCCTGTCCCGCACAGGGCTGATCTCTGCCGAACCCGAAATTGTGCCGGACGGCGTCGCCGGACGGTTCGATGAGATGATCCGTGAGCGGCAGGCGCGCCGTCCCTTGCAGCACATACTCGGCACAACGGAATTCTACGGCCTCGAATTCATATGCGACCCGCGCGCTCTCATTCCCCGGCCGGACAGTGAGATCGTGGTCGAAGCGGCCTTGCGCCTCATTCCGGATGGCCAGGCGATGACTGTGGCAGATCTGGGCACAGGCTCTGGCTGCCTTTTATCTGCGATCCTTTCCAACCGGCCGGACGTTCGCGGCACAGGCGTGGAGGCGAGCCCCGATGCGGCCAGCCTCGCACGGGAAAACATCTCCCGTCTTGGCCTGGGAGAACGTGCCTCTGTGTTTGAAGGCAGCTGGGTAGACTGGCCGGACTGGGAGGGGGCGGGCCTGGTGATTTCAAACCCGCCCTATATTGCCAGCGCGGAAATCGGGACGCTCTCGCCGGAAGTGCGTTTGCATGATCCCATGGCCGCGCTCGATGGCGGGGCAGATGGCCTGAACGCCTATCGTGAGATCATTGCGCTGGCCGCAGCGCGGTTGCCCCCCGGCGCATGGCTTGTTTTCGAGATCGGCCATGATCAGAAGGAAGCCGTGTCCGGACTGCTGGAAGCGGCAGATTTTGCTGCGATCGCTTCTGCCAGGGACCTCGGCGGAAATGATCGTGCCGTGTGGGCACAGAAACGCAGCATTTGATACTTACATTTTCGCTTGGCGCCCAAGGCGTTACAGGATAGAAGAATCGTGTGAGACGAGATGAGCGGGTTCCATAGGTGTCCCTCTTCGATCACAGGCTTCGCGCAAAAATAGGGGCTGTGGCCAGCTGAACAAAAGGGCCAGCGCGACGGGAACTGCCTGCACAGACACAGCAGGCGCATGAACATGGGACTGACTTCATGAAACGCTCACGCGGGCGCAACCGCCGGTCAGGCGGAAACAACCAGAACAATTTCAACAATCCCAACCGGCACTTTGAATCTGTCGGTCCGGATGTGAAAATCCGTGGATCGGCCCAGCAGGTACTTGAAAAATACCAGCAATATGCGCGCGACGCCCAGACCAATGGCGACCGTATTCTCTCTGAAGCCTATTTTCAGTTCGCCGAACATTACCAACGCATCGTTGCCAAGCAGCAGGAAGCCCGCGACCGCCAGCAGCAACAGCGTGGCGGTAGCCGTGACGACCGCGATCAGGGCCGCCGCGACAATGCCCGCAATGATGGCGATGATAATGCGAGCGAATCCGACAAGGATGATGAGGAAACGGCGGAAGCCAGCGTCGAGCGCCGCGACAGTGCGCAGGAGCAGGATAACGGCAGCGATGACGCAATGCGCGTGATCGACGAGGATGACGCGTCCGATGATGCCGAAGCTTCTTCCGACGAGGAAAAAGGCGAGAAGGACAAGACCCGCCGCCGGACCACGCGCCGCAAGACCTACAAGAGCCAGGACAGGGAAGCATCCGATGATGCCGATCCGGCTGAGGGCGTTCTGAAGACAGTGTCCCGCGGCCGCCGTAAGGCGCCGGAAGAGGGCGCAGAAGCTTCCGCAGAAGCAACCGACTAAGGTCTCGTGCCCGGTCAGAGTGAAGAGCCCGGTGTGCCATAGGCCGCCGGGCTCTTTCTTGTTCGGACAAACCCGCCGCAGGGGAGTTGCAACACCGGAATCCATTCCCACATGTGCTGTGTCGGGTCATGGCTCTGCTGCTAAGCGGGGGGCTGGCGCCCGGAAGCAAATCTGCCTTTGAAAGGGGATGATACATGAATATTGAGCAATATACTGAACGCGCCCGGGCCATCGTTCAGGGAGCCCAGACCGCTGCGCTTGCCGCAGGTCATCAGGTTCTTACGCCGGCGCATGTCCTGAAAGAAATGCTGGAGGATCGCGACCAGATGGCCGTGAACCTCATCCGCGCCAGTGGCGGGCGGCCTGAACTTGTCGTTCAGGGTGTGGATGCCGCGCTGGCCAAATTGCCGAAAGTTACCGGGTCGAATACAGGGCTGCGCCTTGAGCAGGCTGGGGCAAAACTGTTCCAGGATGCCGAAGCGCAGGCGAAGAAGGCTGGTGATTCCTTTGTCACGACGGAACGGCTGTTGCTGGCGATTGCCGGCCTGTCAGGTGATCCGGCTGCAGACGTTCTGAAGAATGCCGGGGTGACAGCCAAGGCGCTGGAAGGAGCGATCGCCCAGCTGCGCCAGGGGCGTACCGCCGACAGCGCCAATGCCGAGGAGGGCTATGAGGCTCTCAAGAAATATGCCCGCGACCTGACCCAGGATGCGCGCGACGGAAAGCTTGATCCGGTCATCGGCCGGGACGAGGAGATCCGCCGCACCATTCAGGTGCTTTCGCGCCGGACCAAGAACAACCCGGTTCTGATCGGTGAACCCGGTGTCGGTAAAACGGCTATTGCCGAGGGTCTTGCCCTGCGCATCGTCAACGGTGACGTGCCGGAAAGCCTGAAAGGCAAGAAGCTGCTCGCCCTCGACATGGGCGCCCTGATCGCCGGTGCGAAGTTCCGTGGTGAATTCGAGGAACGCCTGAAAGCCGTGCTGAACGAGGTTCAGCAGGCCGAAGGTGGTGTGATCCTGTTCATCGACGAGATGCACACGCTGGTCGGTGCCGGGAAGGGCGATGGGGCCATGGATGCCTCGAACCTTCTTAAGCCCGCACTTGCCCGCGGCGAGCTGCACTGTGTGGGCGCCACGACGCTCGACGAATACCGTAAATATGTCGAAGGCGATCCGGCACTTGCCCGCCGCTTCATGGCGGTGTTTGTCGATGAGCCGACTGTGGAAGACACGATCTCTATCCTCCGTGGCCTGAAAGGCCGTTACGAGGCGCACCATGGCGTGCGTGTGTCGGATGCGGCTATCGTCTCGGCGGCTACGCTGTCCAACCGCTACATCACCGACCGCTTCCTGCCGGACAAGGCCATCGACCTGATGGACGAGGCTGCCTCGCGCTTGCGCATGCAGGTCGACTCCAAGCCGGAAGAACTGGACGAGATCGACCGCCGCCTTCTGCAGCTGAAGATCGAAGCTGAAGCGCTCAAGAAGGAGAAGGATGCGGCTTCGATAGACCGTCTGAACACGCTCGAAGAAGAGATTGCAGAATTGCAGGCACATTCCGACGAGTTGACGACGGCCTGGAGTGCGGAGAAGAACAAGCTGAAGGGCGCTGCCACGGCGAAGGAGCAACTGGACCGGGCCTATGCTGAAATGGCCGAGGCCCAGCGTCAGGGCGACCTTGCCAAGGCATCGGAGCTGAAATTCTCGACCATTCCGCAGCTTGAAAAGCTGATCCAGGAGGCTGAAGGCAGCGAGGATGGCGCCGAAGGCCTTGTCTCCGAAGTCGTCAAACCTGAGCACATCGCCGCCGTCGTCTCGAAGTGGACGGGTATTCCTGTCGACAAGATGATGGAAGGCGAGCGTGAGAAGCTGCTGCATATGGAAGATGCCCTGCGCAAGCGGGTGGTCGGCCAGGATCCGGCGCTTGAAGCGGTTTCCAACGCCGTGCGCCGGGCGCGTGCCGGACTGCAGGACCCGAACCGTCCGATCGGCTCGTTCCTGTTCGTCGGCCCAACCGGTGTCGGTAAGACGGAGCTGACCAAGGCGCTCGCCGAATTCATGTTCGATGACGACACGGCCATCCTGCGGCTCGATATGTCGGAGTTCTCGGAGAAACACTCCGTAGCCAGACTGATCGGGGCGCCTCCGGGCTATGTCGGGTATGACGAGGGCGGTGTGCTCACCGAAGCTGTTCGTCGACGCCCTTATCAGGTCGTCCTGTTCGATGAGGTCGAGAAGGCCCACCCGGACCTGTTCAATACGCTGCTTCAGGTGCTGGATGACGGCCGCCTGACAGATGGGCAGGGGCGCACGGTGGACTTCAAGAACACGATCATCATCATGACGTCGAACCTCGGCGCAGATGCCCTTGCCTCAGGTGAGGAAGGGGATGTTTCCGAAGGGGCGAAAGACGCCGTGATGAGCGCCATCCGTGCACACTTCCGGCCGGAATTCATCAACCGGATCGACGAAATCGTCTTCTTCAAGAGGCTTGGCCGTGGCGAGATCGACCATATCGTCGACATCCAGATGGAGCGTCTCGAAGGCTTGCTGAAAGACCGGAAGATGAAATTGGAACTCAGCCTTGCTGCACGCAACTGGCTGGCGGCCCGCGGGTATGACCCGATCTATGGCGCTCGCCCGCTGAAACGCGTGATCCAGAAGGAGTTGCAGGACCCGCTGGCCCGCCTGCTGCTGGAAGGTCGTATCCATGATGGCGAAACCATCCATGTCGATGTGGAGGGCGACCAGCTCACCATCAATGGCGTACCCAATGACTTTGCCAAGGGCGCCGCTGTATTGAACTGACGCTTGCGTCATTCAATGCTTGATAGATTTCTCCCGCACCTTTACTCCATTTGGTAACAGGTGCGGGAGAATTACATTGAAAGTGAAAAAGTTTCTGGCTTCGGCCTGCGTGACAGCGCTGTGCGCATTTTCTGCAGCTGGTGAAACCGGAGATCAGCTGGCAGAATTGTTTGGCCGTGCCGATTCGATTTCGAATCCACAGATATCTCCCGATGGAAGTTATCTCGCGGTGATCTGTGCACCGGAGGGCAAACCATCCGTCTGTATTTACGACCTTGTCGGGACAACTGCGCCGATACTTGTGCCCGCGATAGCGGACGTAAAATTGACGGGCCATTATTGGGGTAACAATGATACCCTGATCCTGAATGTCGATATTTTTGAAAATGTGAAAACAAGTTCGGGACGCCGGGATTATGTTTTCGAGCGTGCGGTTGCCTTTAATGTGAAGACGCAGAAGCCTGTGATGCTGATGCGTGACAATCGTGGCTGGCTCGATACCAACAACCTTGCGGCGGTAACGCCGGACGATCCTGACCGGCTTTTGTTTTCCATGGTTCACAATTCAACCGGAACCGGCGGTGTTGCCTATGCCGTCGTGAGGGTGGATCTCAAAACTGGCAAGTCGCGTATCATCCGGGATACAACCGGGGAGGTTATTGACGCGGTTCACTTGCCGGATGGGACAACATTGGCGGAGATCCGCTATCGTTATGAATCGAACAAGACTTACACTCTGCAGGTCACGGCCGATGGCAAGACACTGTTCGAGCGAAAAGACCTTGAATTCAATCCCCTCAGTGTCTGGGGTGTTGATGCAAGCGGTGAAAACCTGATCGTCTTCCTGGATGAAGGGGAGCCCTATGGCCTGTTCCGCATGTCGCTTGCGGATGGCGCGCTCACACCTGTTGTGACGCATGGCGGCCTGGTGGAGCCAGTCATTGATGTCCGTCTACATACAGTTATTGGGGTAGAATATACTGGTGACCAGGATACGCAGGATATCGAGGATCCCAAGCTGAGGCCGCAACTGGGGGCGATTGCGCAGGCAATGCCTGATGCGGCTGTTACGCTCATGTCATGGACGGATGACCGTTCGGAGTCTGTCCTTCGTGTAGAATATCCCGGTCAGCCTGCAGATTATTACATATTCGACCCGGGAACCGGTGCCTTGTCCCCAATCGGAAACAAGGCGCCGCAGTTGGAGGGGCGCGCATTCGGAAAGGTTCAGCCGGTTTCCTACACGGCACGCGACGGGCTGGAAATTCCGGCTTATCTGACCCTGCCGCCTGGAAAGACACGCGAAGACGGACCTTTCCCGCTCATTCTGCTGCCCCATGGCGGGCCGGAAGCACGTGATACGCTTTCCTTTGATTGGTGGGCACAAGCCTATGCGGCCGCAGGCTATGCTGTCCTGCAGCCAAACTATCGCGGGTCGGCCGGGTTCGGAACGGAATTCCGTGACGCCGGGTATGGCGAGTATGGGGACAAGATGGTGCTCGACGTGGCGGATGGCGCTGCCTGGGCTGTAGAACAGGGGATCTCCCTGCCGGGTGAGGCCTGTATCGCCGGGGCGAGCTATGGCGGGTATTCGGCGTTGATGGTGCCGCTTCAGGCGCCAGGAACGGTGAAATGCGTGGTGGCCGTCAATGCCGTGACAAACCCATTCGGTATGGCCGGGCAAGCTTCGTCCAAGACCTTCTATGCGAACTATATTGAACGATATCTCGGGGCTGACCGGTTTTCCGCGTCATCCGACAAGGTTCGCATCACGCCCACAGCGCGGGACAAGGAATATGACCTGCCGATTCTCCTGATTGCCAGCAAGGAGGATGACACGGTGCCGTATGAGCAGAGTGATCAGCTACGTGCAGATCTGCGTAACAGACCTGACTTCAAATTCGTGTCGATTGATGGGGAAGACCATTACCTGCGCAGCTCGACCGGGCGCTATCAGGTTTTGTTGAACAGCCTCTCTTTCCTTGAGGCACACCTGCCCACTGGAAACTGAGGAGAGCTAGGGGTCAGGGCGAAGGCGGGTTGGAGGGCAGGGAGACGCTGAGCAGGGTGCCTGCACCCTGTTCGGTGCGGATCGAGTCGATCACGTCGCGGGCGGCCTCGAACTCGGCCAGCATCTCCGGCGTCTCTGCCAGCTTGCGTCCTGTCGGCAGTTTCAGCTTCATCGCATTCACCGGAGTGCCATTGATATACACCTCGTAGTGCAGGTGTGGTCCGGTGGAGGCGCCTGTTGATCCGACATAGCCAATGATCTCACCCTGGCGTACACGCCGGCCCTTGCGCAGGCCTTTTGCGTAGCGGGACAGGTGCGCATAGGCTGTCTTGTAGCCATTCGAGTGCTTCACGATGATGTAGTTGCCGTAACCGCCGCGGCGCGCGGCCCATTCGACCGTGCCATTGCCTGCTGCGTAGACGGGCGTGCCCGTAGGGGCGGCAAAGTCCGTGCCCTTGTGCAAACGGGTATAGCCGGAAATCGGGTGCTTGCGGTTGCCGAAGGAAGACGAAAGCCGCGCACCGTTGATCGGCGTTTTCATCAGGAATTTGGTGGCGCTTTCACCATTGAAATCGAAGTAATCGGTTTCGCCGTCGTCAGAGGGGGTGAAGCGATAGAAGCTGCGGTTCAGGGCCTGACCGTTGAGCGAGGCATAGATCAGGTTACCGGTCTTTACCGGGTGTCCGGCCTCATCGGTGTACGTTTCGTACACCATCTCGAATGAGTCTCCGGGATGGATTTCACGTTGAAAGTCAACGTCGTAGGCGAATACGGTGGCAAAATCGACAACCTGTTGGTCGCCCGCGCCAAGCCTGAGCGCGGCATCATAGATTGATGTGTCGATGGGCGCGCTGACGCGGTGATACTGCGGAGTCAGCCGTGCATTCAGGGCCGCGGCTGTCCATCTACCGTCGGCGCCATGCGTGATGAACAGGTTCCGGCCAGCTTCGGCCTTGATATTGAGGGCGCTGAGATGGCCGTCATCAAGGAAGATCTCCGCTTCAAGGCCGGGCAGCAGGCGCCGGGGATCAAGCAGTTCTTCATCATAGAGGGTCTGCAGGGCGCTGGCGGCTTCACCAGCCGGGGCGCCGAGGCGCTGGACGAGGCCCGTCAGGGTCTCGCGGCTGGCAAGAGTGCCGGAAGCGGTCTGGAGTGGGGCGGCAGGGGGCTGAATATCCGTCGCGGTCAGCAGGGTTGCGGCCAGGGGCGGCGGCGCGGGGGCAGCTTCGGCAGCACCAGGCCCGTTCTGCCCGCTTGGCCCGGCGATCAGCAGGCCCGCAAGGGCCGATCCGGTGCCGAGCACGCAGAGCGCAATCAGACTTTTCACGCCATGCGACAAGGTTTTGCGCGCCGGCGCTTGGGGTTCGGTCGTATTCTGGGCGTCTTGCATGGTGCAAGCCCCTCCATCTTGTTCGCCACCCTGACATCCTGCGTGCAATTCTCATGCAGGCGGACGTTTCTTCGCCAAATTGTTATCGCCTTTGCCTATTAAGGCTTTTGTAATGCGGTCGGAAAGGAATTCCCCTTTCAGGCAAGACTCTAATTTCCACAGCGAGCCGGATGCAAGCCGGATGACTCAGTGACGCCAACAGATGACGGAGATTTTAGCAAGGCTGCGCGTTCGGCGCCCAAACGGCGCACGCGTTGGGCAAGCCGGTCGTTGCTGGGAGTGTTGCTGCTCTTCCTCATCGGTGGACTAGCGGGCTGGGTGATGCGCAAGCCGCTTGCCGCGCAGGTACTGGCTGGCTGGTGTCGTGAACGGGATCTGACCTGTACTGGCCAGTTCGAGGAGCTGGATCTGACCGGGGCTACAATCGGTAATCTCACGGTGACCGGGCAGGGCAATCCGGCGTTTGAGGCCAGGCGTGCGCACGTACAGCTTGCCTGGCCGGGGCTGTTTACGCCGCGTGTGGCGCGCGTGGAGGTCGATGCCCCTGTCGTTCACGGCGCGCTTTCGGAAGGGCGACTCGGGTTCCATGGATTGGAGCGGCTGGCCACGACAAGTGGTGGCGGAGGCGGCGGCGCGTTGCCGGCAATGGCCATCCGGAATGGCCGTATCGTGATTGCGACAAGCGCAGGCGAAGTTGTTGCACGTATCGAGGCGGAGGGCCTTTTCCCTGAGGACGCGGCGGCGACTGTCACGCTCGAGCCGGCCAGTCTGGATGAAGCACAGGGCTATGTGCGGTGGTCTGGTGGTGCAGCGCACATCGAGGCCAAGGATGGCCAGTTGGAAGGTCATCTGGATCTTTCGCTGGAGGAGGTCCGCACAGACCAGGTGCAGGTATCCGGCGGCCAGATCGTTGCCGATATGGAAGCGGACACCGGCAATACGGCGTCCGTCCGTCTGGTCTGGGAAGGGCGCATTTCGGAAGCGGCTGGTGCTGATTTCGAGCTTTCCGGGCTTCAAACCAGCGGCCGGGTCCTGCTGGACAAGCTGTCTGATGGGTCCGTGGACGGGTTGCTCGAAGCCTTGAAGGAGGCGGACATCCAGCTGGACACCGGTAAGGCGCGCTGGACGGATTATGCCTCTGAGGGCGCATATTTCGAGACCTCGCTTCGCAAGACGGATGACGTCTTTGCCGGTCCGTCAGAATTTATCCTGAAAGAGGTTTCGCTGCCTCAGGGCAGGGCCGCGCACCTGAATGCAGCAGGAGAGCTGGCCTGGGCGCGCGAAGACGGTGGCAGCTTTGATGGGCAGGTCTCTGCATCGAATGGTGCGTTGGAGGAAGACTTCTCGGAGCGCCTGCTGGGACGGGTGACTTTGCCGGCGCCACTCACCGCACATGGGGCGAGCCTGAAAGCCGCGCTCCACAAGGCCTTTGCTGACTTCGGTGTGCAAGGGCGCGTCAAGGCCAGGCTCGACAAGGGCGGTTACCATGTGGAGGCCCGGGATGCGGCATCCCTGACGGCGGCGAGCGGTCTGGTCGCGACAATGATCGCGATAGAGGACGACTCCTGGTTGAGGCTGGGCGATAGAGCCATCGGCCTCGGCGGTGACTTCTCGCTGCGAGGCGGCGGAGCGCCCCGTATTTCGGCACGTGTTGAGTCTCTCGCTTTTCGGGCTTCAGGCTTGCGACTGTCCGGAGAGGATTTGCATCTCACTCCCTGGTCGGTCGCGGGCACAGCTTTCGGCGCGGATATTTCTTCACTATCTATCAATTCGCAAACGGATGACCTGACCCTGCGGGCCGATGGGGCTTTCACCCTGTCCGGTCCGGCTTTTGGGGTAACCCTCGCCGAATCCCGGTTGAGCGGAGCGGTTCAGGTGACACGGCAGGGAGAAGACTTTCAGGTTCAACCGGTTGATCAGCCATGTCTCCGGTTCGACACGCAGGGTGTAACCCTGGGGGGCGTTGTGTTTCAGCCCAACAAGCTGAAACTTTGCGCGCGAAACGGGGGCTTCATGGCGCCCGCGAACGGCCAGGTGTCTGGCACTGCGGCTTTGGGCGATGTGTCCTGGCCGTTCGCTTCTCCGTCAGTCAGTGGTGTGCTGAAGCTCAGCGATACATCGATCAACTGGGCTGCCAGTAAAGGGTTTTCCATGACCCTATCAGCTCCAGACATCAGCCTTCCGGTGGAAGTCGGTGACCGTATGCTGACAATAGATGCAGCCAACCCCCGCGTGCGTCTTGTTACTGCGAAGGGAAAAGTGCCCGGCCTTGTGGCGACGTTGGACGATACGGCTTTCGGGGGCACATTGATCCCCGCGAAAGTGTCCGCAAACCAGATAAGCTTCAATGGTGGAATCGGGGATGGCGGTCTGTCTGGCGACCTGACTGGACAATCCGTCCTGATCCGCGATTTCCGGGATGACCCTGTCTATCAGCCTCTTCTCTCAGACCTGACGGCGCACATGCATGAATGGCAGATGGCGCTGAGCGGGCCGCTTCGCCTGCAGGCGAATGATGTTCCCGTCGGAGATATCCAGGCGGACATCAATGTGCTTACACTCGATGGCACCGCCCGGGTAGCGACCCGTACGCTGGACTTCCGGAAGGGGGGCTTGCAGCCTGTCATGTTGTCGGAACTGCTCCGCGGTGTGTACACGGATGCCGTCGGACAGATGGAGGCCGTTTCCGATGTTACCATTGATGGCGGCCGGCTCGCGGGGACGGCAGATGTGTCAGTGTCTGATTTCGGTTTCCAGACGACACGCCTCGGCCGGGTCCAGAACGTCAACGGCCAGGTCCACTTTTCAGACCTGTTCACCTTGTCGACAGACCCGACGCAGGTGTTGACCGTTGGGGCCATGAACCCTGGCGTGCCCCTGAATGATGGGCGCCTTGTTTTCGGCCTTTCTGGCGGCAAAGTCCTCGTGGTGGAGTCTGCGGCTTTTCCATTTTCCGGCGGCACGCTGGCGCTGGCCCCATTCAACTGGACACTCGGTGCGGAGACCCAGCATGTGGAAGTTACGGCAGATGAGATTGATCTGACAGAGCTGGTCAGTACCCTGAACCTCCCGGAAATCGAGGCAGAAGGTACGGTTTCCGGCCGCTTCCCGATCGATGTTGAGCGGTCCAAAGTATTGATACGCAATGCGCGCCTGTTCGCCGATGATGGGGGCGGGCGGCTGGCCTATCTGGGCGACGCGGCGGATTCTGCAGCCCGGTCGGATGCGAATGTGCGTCTCGCCTTCGAGGCGTTGAAGGATTTCGATTTCACTGTGCTGGAAGTGGGCCTCGATGGCGATGTGGCGGACCGGGTGACGATCACCCTGAAACTGGCCGGAAAGAGCCGGAATGACATCACCTATGGATCGAATGCACAGATCGTGCGCGGCCAGCCCTTTGAATTCAATATTGCTGTCGACTCCGCGCTCGCAGAACTCTTCCGGTCCAGCCAGTTCTACACCAACCAGCAGAAGCTGACGGACTTCGTGGTTGAGGAGGTTCTGACCGACCGGGGGCTCAAAATCGCAGAAGATGAATAGGGAACAACCATGTCCTTGATTGACGTTAAGCTGAGCCATGGCATGGTGGCCGCAGTTTCAAGGAGGCCGCGACGTCCATGACCCTTCGCACCACACTGTTGGCTGGCGCCGGATTTGCCATCCTGGCAGCCTGCACGCATACGATAAAGATCGAGCCGTCAGACAAGCCGATCAAGATCGACCTCAATATCACTCAGGAAGTGCGCATCGTGCTCGACAAGGAAGTCGAGGACCTGATCGCGGACAACCCGGACCTGTTCTAGCGGAGAGAGGAGACATCAGATGACATCCCTTCGCACTATCGCTGCCGCTTCATTTTTTGCTCTGGCATCCTTTGCCGTGGCCCCCGCTGCCTTTGCCGGCGATCCGGTCATTGATGCCGCCATCGAGGCTGGCCAGGTGGGTGAAACCATTGATGGCCTGCTGGGCGTTGTCGGTTCGGCCGATCCGGCAATCATCCGCAAGGTCAACGAGATCAACAATCGCCGCGCGGCAAAGTATACCGAAGTGGCCGCGCAGACCGGCACGACGCCTGCCCAGGTCGCACGCCTGACGGGTGAGAAGCAAATCGCGAAACTCGATCCCGGTGATTACTACATGGATGAATCCGGCGTCTGGAAGCGTAAGTGAAATAGTCACTTGCCCGGCCGAGTGCCGGCCCTAGGGTAGCGGCATGTCACGCAAAGCCATCGCCATCATATTCGCCTGTGTCGCTGTTCTGGCGATCGTCCTGTCCGTGACGCCACGTTTCTGGATGGGCGGTTCGGACGGGATCAGCGGGCATGGCTGGGCGGCTTATATTATTGGTGCGGTGCTGACGGTCGGTTTGTCAGGTGGCTTGTTTTTCCTGACTTTCTACTCCGCCCGTTCCGGCCATGACGATATTGACCGCCCGGACGATCCGGCGGCCTGAGCCCTGAGGCTGTGACGGGAACTTCACGCAGCTTTGATTGACATGGGCGGCGGAGCACTCGATCCTGTCGCAATTGCTATCATTCTCAACAGGGCTGACCATGTCATCGATCGATCCTGCGCGCCTGTCGGCGTACATTGCGTCGCGTATCTGCCACGACCTTGTCTCGCCGGTTTCCTCGGTGACCAATGCGCTCGATCTCCTGGATGAGCCGGGCGACCATGAAATGAAGGCCCAGGCCGAGGCCTTGCTGCGCGAGGGTGCCGAGAAGGCAGCGGCGCGCATTCAGTTTCTCCGTTACGCCTTCGGGTCCATCGGCCTCAATTCGGGGGCGGCAGACATCCATGAAGCCCGCAAGATTACCGAGGCCTTTGTCAAAAGCCACAAGCCCAGCCTCGATTGGGATATTCAGGCAGACCATCTCAGCTTCTCGCACGTCCGCTTGATGATGAACCTGGTCATCATGGCGACGGAATCCCTGCCGCGGGGCGGTGTGATCAATGTCCGCATCCGCAGCGAAGCTGGCGGGATGACCATTACATTGACGGCCAAGGGCCCCCGCGCGCGGCTGAAGGAGGAAGTGTCGGCTGCCGTGGCTGGTACAGATCCGGCAGAAGGCTGGCGAGCTGAGAACATCCAGCCCCTGTTCGCAAGGATGATCTGTGATGGCCTGGATGGTGAGCTGACGGCCAAGCAGAGTGAAGATCAGGTGATTTTCATGGCCACGGGTGTACGCGCCGAAGGGTGACCTCGCGGACCTTTGGTCATTGAAAGATTTTGTTAACAGACTTCGGCGAGCGTCCGGAGGTATTCTTCCAATGGGGAAGTTGTTCATGAAAACGTGCCTGATTGTCGACGACTCGCGCGTTGTGCGTAAGGTTGCCGCCCGCATCATCAAGGATCTGCGCTTTGAAGTGGCCGAAGCTGGTGATGGCGCTGAGGCGCTGGCCTGGTGCCGCAAGCAGATGCCGGATGCTGTGCTTCTGGACTGGAACATGCCGGTCATGAACGGGCTCGATTTCCTGCGCGCCCTGCGCCGGGAAGAGGGCGGTAAAAAGCCGGTTGTCATGTTCTGCTCTATCGAGAATGATGCGGAACATGTCGGCGAGGCGCTTCGCTCCGGCGCTGACGAGTTTATTATGAAGCCGTTTGACGCTGAGATACTGGAAAGCAAGTTCGCCGAAGTCGGGCTGATCTAAGCATTTCTTAATATTCCTTGCTGTACCGGTAACTTTTGCAGGCGCATCAGTCCGGGACCGGAGCCAATTATGCAGGATGGGGTTTTCAACGAATTGGCAGATCTGGCCCTGAAGGGCTCAGGTCAGGCAATTCCGCGGTCCAAATCCTACCTGATTGAAGCCCGTCTGGCGCCGATTGCGCGCCGTGAAGGGTTCGGCTCGCTTGATGATCTGGTTCATTGCCTGAAGTCGCGTGCCAATCCGGTGTTCGCCGCAGAATGCGCTGCCGCGCTCGTGTCCAAGGACACATGGTTCTTCCGTGAACGCGACGTGCTGCAGCGTCTCGTGAATGACATCCTGCCAATGCGCCTGAAAGCCGGGAACACTGGCCGTGTGAAAATCTGGATCGCAGGCGGCTCGACCGGGCAGGAGGCCTACTCCCTTGCCATGCTTCTGGAGGATGAGCTTCCGGCAGCCCTGCGCGGGGCGAAGATCGAAATTCTGTCTACCGATCTCTGCAAGGCGGCCATCGAGCGCGCACGCTCTGGCAGGTATGGCCATTATGAGGTCCAGAAGGGCCTTTCCATCCACCGCCTGATGAAACACTTCACCCGGACGGACAGCGGCCAGTGGGAGATCTCAGAGGCCCTGCGTAGCAAGGTCAGCTTCCGGCAGCACAATTTGCTCGAAAGCGCCGGCGGGCTCGGCAAGTTCGACGTTATCCTGTGCCGGAATGTCCTGTCTGGCATGGACCGGACGGCGCGCAGCCGTGTTGCAGAATCGCTGGCGGCCCAGCTGATGCCGGGCGGCCTGGTGATCCTGGGGCAGGGGGAAAGCCTGATCGGGCTGACCAACCAGCTGGAGCCCTCCCGCGACTTCCGCGGCACCTGGATCGCTTCCAGCGGCGCACCGAAATCCGCAACCACGGCGGCCTGAGCAGGCCAGCCTCTTTCCCTTTTGGCCACACGTCGCTATATGCGCGCCTCAACCTTGGCTGCTCCGGGCCTTGAACCCGGTGGGAGTGAGAGATGACTGATACGAATACGGCTGCCTGGACAGGCGGCGTCAATTCCCTTGGATTCGCAAAGGCGCCAGCTGATACGCGCGTGGTCGCTGCCATGTCAGGCGGGGTCGACTCATCCGTTGTCGCCGCCATGCTGAAGGCCGAAGGCTATGATGTCATCGGCATCACGCTGCAGCTATATGATCATGGTGCCGCCATCGAGAAGAAGGGCGCCTGCTGTGCCGGGCAGGACATTCATGACGCGCGCAACGTGGCCGACATGATCGGCATTCCGCACTACGTGCTGGACTATGAGTCGAAGTTTCGCGAGCAGGTGATGGAGGACTTTGCCGACACCTATCTCGCCGGCTCGACCCCGATCCCGTGCATTCGCTGTAACCAGACGGTCAAGTTTTCGGACTTGCTGAAAACGGCGAAGGACCTCGGCGCCGATTGTCTTGCCACGGGCCACTATATCCGCCGCATGGATGGCGAGGACGGGCCGGAGCTGCACCGCGCTGCCGATGCCTCGCGTGACCAGTCCTATTTCCTGTTCGCCACGACACGCGAGCAGCTGGATTTTCTGCGCTTCCCATTGGGGGATCTTCCGAAGACGGAAGTCCGGGAACTGGCGGACCGGTTCAATCTGCCGGTCGCTTCGAAGCCGGATAGCCAGGACATCTGTTTCGTGCCGGAAGGCTCTTACGCCAAGGTCGTGGAGAAGCTGCGCCCGGGCGCCGGGCGCGGTGGCGATATCGTGCATCTCGACGGACGTGTGCTCGGCCAGCATGATGGCGTGATCCATTACACGATCGGCCAGCGTCGCGGCCTTGGCGTTGCGACCGGCGATCCTCTGTTTGTGGTCAAGATCGATGCGCCGAACCGGCGGGTCATCGTCGGTCCGCGTCAGGCTTTGATGACATCCGGTCTGCTTCTGGAAGAGCTTAACTGGATCGGTCCGGGCAGTCTTGAGGCTGCGGCGGATGCCGGGGCTCCGGTACTGGTCCGTGTGCGGTCAACTCGCCCTCCTGTTTTGGGCCGGATCGGCTGGCAAGGTGCTACGCCCGTGATCTGGTTTGATGAACCGGAAGAAGGCGTTGCACGTGGCCAGGCGGCTGTGCTGTACGATCCGGATGGCGGGACGCGCATTCTTGGCGGAGGCTTCATCCTGAAGGCCATCCCGGCGGATGAGCGCGTTTCGGCAGCCTGAAAAGCGTCAGTCTACCATGCCGAGGGCAATCCCGCGCAAGGCGGCGGAGACCCGGTCGTTCACTTCGAGTTTCTCGAAACAGCGGCGGATATAGGTTTCCACCGTGTTGCGCGAGAGGTGCAGCACTTCGGCGATCTGCGTGTTTGTCCGTCCACGGGCAACCCAGCGCAGGATTTCACGCTCCCTTGCAGACAGGCTGATGCCAGCCGGTAAATCACGTAATAGCAGGCGGCAATAGCCAAGATGCCCCATCTGGGCGGCTGCCTGCAATTCCAGGACTTCATCCCCCGGTGGGCGCTCATTCGTTCCGAAGCCCAGTGCGGCATATCCGTTGCGTCCGGCCGGTCCGAAGAGGGGGATGCCCAGGCCTTCCCCCATTTTCTGCGCAGCGACCCGTTCTATATAGGCCTGCTCTTCCGGGGTCAGATTGGGCAGGTTGACTGTTTCGCTCCAGAAGTAGGGGCGTGTGAAGTTAACGGCCCGGCGTGCCAATGGATCGCAAAGGTGCAGGCTTTCGGTCAGATAGGCTTCACGCCACGCTTCCGGATAGCCGTATTCGCCAACGCGGATTTGTCCGTCAAAATCATGTGCACCCACGGGCGGGTAGTGCATGTAGCTGGCCATTACGACATGCGTTGTGTCGTAATAGGCTCTGGCAGCAACACGTAAATCTTCCCAGGAAACGGCATCGCGGCAGTCCCGGAAGTATTTCCTCAGTGGCTCGATATCACGTGCCATTCTGGTCCCCATCAGGAGAACATATGGCCAGACACTATCTTAAAACGCAAGTCGCTTCATTTTCCTGGCATTAGCTCAGCCAGTCCGGAGCGATGACCATGTCGGATTGCCCCATATCGGGTTGCGGGTATCGCTCCAGAAGCTTCTCCACGATGGCGTCCGCCACCCGGTCCGCTTCACGCAAGGGGGCGTAGGCCCAAGTTTCCAGCGTACCGCCAAACCACCGTGCGGCGCCATGTTCGATCAGGCTCTCATGCAGCTTGTCGAATTTGTCGGACCGGCCTTCCAGTTTGGCGATGTGAACCGGCAAGCCGTGCCATGCGGCATCGGACAGCATGTTGGCGCTGTCTTCCGTTACGATGGCAACATCAGAGAAGGTCAGCCAGGCAATGTAGGGGTTCTGGCCATCTTCCGTGCCCGACCAGAACTTAGCGCCGATTTCATCTGCCATGCGGCGGAACCGTGCACGGACAGGATCGGGCGTGCGACGTGATGCTGTGATCCTCAGGCGCCATCCCTGACCCGCAAGCGCTCGCAACTGGCCCTCCAGGCGTTCCGCTGCAGCATCGGTGAACGTATGC
Organism: Hyphomonas sp.; assembly: GCA_041398445.1. Lineage (GTDB taxonomy): Bacteria > Pseudomonadota > Alphaproteobacteria > Caulobacterales > Hyphomonadaceae > Hyphomonas. The sequence continues at coordinate 30,942 of JAWKUR010000021.1, forward strand.
GCCTTGCTGTCACCGCCCAGAATGACGATCGCGCTCTTGCCGCGCTCATCGGCAAGATCTGCAAAGGCCTGCGCGGCCTCTTCAATCATGTAAGGTGAAAAATAGGAGGGCGAGCCGACCGTGCGGATCACATTCGGGCCGGTGACGCCATCATGCAGGGGCGTGACCAGAAGGTCGAAATTGTCAGCAGGGATACGCGGGTCCAGGATCTGGACTGTGAATGTGCGGCCACCAGACCATTCCCGCACAGCGCGTGTATAGGCAGCCGAACGGCGCCCCGCTGCGATCCAGACGGTCGGCCAGGGCTCTTGCAGGAGCGCGCGCTGAGCAGCAGGCAGGGCAGACAGCGGAGAGGGCCAGTTGTCTGCCGGCAGCAGCGTCCACGGCAGGCGCGGGGTCAGGACAAGCGGCTCAGACCGATGTGCTTCGCCAGCGATATGGCCGATCTTCATCCAGCGGCGTGTTTCGCCCAATGCCTGCACGACCGCGCGCACTTGTGCGGCGTTGCCTGCGCGGCCATCTGAAACCGCCCAGACTGAGGGTCCGAGCGGTCCCGGCCCCGACATTTACCGGTACTCGACTTTTACGATTTCGTAGGCGCGGGCGCCGGACGGCGCAGCCACCTCGGCTTCGTCACCTTCTTCCTTGCCAATCAGGGCGCGGGCGATAGGGGAGGAGATCGAAATCTTGCCTTCCTTAACGTTCGCTTCGTCGTCGCCGACGATCTTGTAGGTGACTTCTTCCTCGGAATCGACGTCGATCAGCGAAACGGTCGCGCCAAAGCGGATTTTCCCGCCGCCCAGTTTGGAGACGTCGATCACGTCAGCGCGTGCGAGCTTGTCGTCCAGCTCGCTGATGCGGCCCTCAATGAAGCTCTGCTTCTCTTTGGCGGCATGATACTCGGCATTTTCCGACAGGTCGCCGTGCGAGCGCGCCTCGGCAATCGCCGCGATAATGCTCGGGCGTTCCACCGATTTGAGGTTTTTGAGCTCAGCTTGAAGCGCAGCATGGCCTTCGGCGGTCATGGGAATGCGTTCCATTGGTGTCACCTCTGTAATTGGGCGAAAATCGTTGTCGCAAATATGAACGTCGTCAAGTGGGGCGCTGTTACGCCGATTGCAAGGCGCGGACAGAGATTTCCCGTGACTTCATGCTGGCGATTGCGCGTACGGATGCAATCGAGGCTGCCAGCGTGGTGTAGTAAGGGATTTTTCGTGCCACTGCCGTCCGGCGGATAGAGGCGCTATCTGCAAGGGATGTTGCACCTTCCGTCGTATTGAAGACCAGCTGGATGTCCCCATTGATCATGGCATCCACGATATGGGGCTGGCCCTCATTGACCTTGTTGATCGAGCGTACCGGCAGCCCCTGGCTTTCCAGATAGGCTGCAGTGCCGGAGGTCGCCACAAGGGTGAAGCCAAGTTCAACCAGTTCGCGAGCTGCTTCGACGGCGCCCTTCTTGTCCGAATCCTTCACGGAGATGAACACGGTTCCCTCGGACGGCAGGATGACGCCGCAGCCCATCTGGCTTTTCAGGAAGGCTGTGCCGAAATCATCGTCCCAGCCCATGACTTCGCCGGTTGAGCGCATTTCCGGGCCAAGCTGGGGATCGACGCCCGGGAAACGGGCAAATGGGAATACGGCTTCCTTCACCGCCACCCGGCGCGGGTTGGCATGTGTCAGGTCAAATTCAGTCAGCTTTTCTCCAGCCATGACCTTGGCGGCGATGCCGGCGATTGGTGCGCCGACGGCCTTGGCCACGAAGGGGACGGTCCGGCTGGCACGCGGGTTCGCTTCCAGGACGTAGATCTCGTCACCCTTCACGGCGAACTGGATGTTGATCAGGCCACGCACTTTCAGCGCGCGGGCAAGAGCGATTGTCTGTTCGGCAAGACGGCCCTGCAATGCCGGAGACAACGTGAACGGGGGCAGGGCGCAGGCAGAGTCGCCAGAGTGCACGCCGGCCTCTTCGATATGCTCCATGATCCCCGCGACATGGACATTCTCTCCATCGCAAAGGGCATCGACATCCACTTCCGTTGCATCCGACAGATAGCGGTCGATGAACAGGGAGGCATCGCCGGAGACCTTCAGCGCCTCGGCAGCGAACTTGCGCAGGTCTTCGTCATCGCGCGCGATTTCCATGGCGCGGCCACCCAGAACGAAGCTGGGGCGCAGCATGACCGGGTAACCGATCTCATTGGCTTTGACCTGCGCTTCTTCCACGCTGCGAGCCGTGCGTGATGGTGCCTGCTGGATGTTCAACTCGTCGAGCAGGGCGGCAAATTGCTCACGGTCTTCGGCAAGGTCGATCGAGACCGGGCTTGTGCCGAGGATGGGGATGTTCTGCTGGTGAAGCGGGGTTGCCAGTTTCAGCGGGGTCTGCCCGCCGAACTGCACGATCACGCCGCGCAAATGGCCGGTGCCGCTTTCCTTGCGGATGATCTCGAGCACATGCTCGTCCGTCAGGGGCTCGAAGTAAAGACGGTCGGACGTGTCATAGTCCGTGGACACCGTTTCCGGGTTGCAGTTCACCATGATCGACTCGACGCCGAGGTCTTCCATGGCAAAGGCTGCATGGCAGCAGCAATAGTCGAACTCGATGCCCTGGCCGATCCGGTTCGGGCCGCCACCCAGAATGACGACTTTTTCACGTGCTGTCGGGAGGGCTTCGCAATCCGGCTTGTCCTGTCCGAACAGCGGATGCTCATAGGTCGAGTAGAGATAAGGCGTCTTGGCAGCGAATTCGGCGGCGCAGGTGTCGATCCGCTTGTAGACGGGGTGCACATCCAGCGCGTGGCGCTGGTCGCGCACGGCCTGTTCCGTCTTGCCGGTCAGCTGAGCGAGGCGTTTGTCGGAGAAGCCCATCGCCTTGATGTCGGTCATCGCGAAGGCGTCGTCCGGCAGGCCCTGTTCGCGCAGGGTCTTCTCGGCCGCGACGATTTCCTCGATCTGGCGCAGGAACCATTTGTCGATGGAGGTGATCGCGTAGACCTCGTCGACGCTGATCCCCATCCGGAACGCTTCTGCCACGACGCGCAGGCGATCCGGCGATTGCACGGCCAGCGCCGCACGCAGTTTGATCTCGTCCTCGAAGGGAAGCTCGTCCAGACCGCTCAGGCCTGTTTCCAGGGAGTTCAGCGCTTTCTGGAGGCTTTCCTTGAAGTTCCGGCCGATCGCCATGGCTTCGCCGACAGACTTCATGGCGGTCGTCAGGACAGGCTCGGTGCCCTTGTATTTCTCGAAAGCGAAACGCGGGATCTTGGTGACGACATAATCAATCGTCGGTTCGAACGAGGCCGGGGTAACGCCGGTAATGTCATTATCCAGTTCATCCAGCGTGTAGCCGACGGCCAGCTTTGCTGCGATCTTGGCGATCGGGAAACCCGTGGCCTTGGAAGCCAGCGCCGAGGAGCGCGACACGCGCGGGTTCATCTCGATGACCACGAGGCGGCCATCCTGCGGGTTCACAGCGAACTGGACGTTCGAGCCGCCTGTCTCCACGCCAATCTCGCGCAGCACGGCGATCGAGGCGTTCCGCATCACCTGGTATTCCTTGTCAGTGAGCGTCAGGGCAGGGGCAACGGTGATGGAGTCGCCGGTATGGACGCCCATCGGGTCGATGTTCTCGATCGAGCAGATGATGATGGCATTGTCCGCCGTATCGCGGACGACCTCCATCTCATACTCTTTCCAGCCGAGCAGGCTTTCATCGACGAGGATCTGCGCATTCGGGGAGGCTGCGAGGCCGGACCGGCAGATCTCTTCATACTCTTCGATATTGTAGGCAACGCCGCCGCCGGTGCCACCGAGCGTGAAGGCCGGGCGGATGATCGCTGGTAGGCCGACTTCTTCCAGCACGTCCATTGCGTGCTTCAGGCCGGTGATGCGGTCATACTTGCCATTGGCATCGCGCGGTGAGGAGATGATTGCGGCGCGCGGGTTTTCGAGGCCAATCCGGTCCATGGCTTCACGGAAGAGGGCGCGGTCTTCGGCCATCTCGATGGCTTCAGCCTTGGCGCCAATCAGTTCCACGCCATGCTTCTTGAGGATGCCAGCATAATGCAGGTCCAGTGCGCAGTTCAGCGCGGTCTGTCCGCCCATGGTCGGCAGCAGGGCATCCGGCTTCTCGACCTCGATGATCTTCTCGACGACTTCCGGCGTGATCGGCTCGATATAGGTCGCATCGGCCAGCTCCGGATCGGTCATGATCGTAGCCGGGTTCGAGTTCACCAGGATCACCCGGTAGCCTTCAGCTTTCAGGGCCTTCACAGCCTGAACGCCGGAATAGTCGAACTCGCAGGCCTGGCCGATAATGATCGGGCCGGCGCCTATAACGAGAATGGAGCTGATATCTGTGCGCTTCGGCATGGGCTCCAACTCCTCGTAGTCAAACGGCTGCCTCATAGCAGAGTCGGAGGGTTGGGCAAGGTGAACTCTGGCAGAAAGTCAGCATGTGCTGCAGTAAAGCAGCCAACAAGACATTTGAGGGAGCGTCAGAGAAATGCGCTCTGCGCATCGACGGTCATCTGTTCGTGGACCAGATGCCAGGCGCCGCCAGTGCTTTCCCAGACCTGAAGCATGTGCTGGCGTTGATCCCGCCGCCGGCCCTCATGTGTCGTCCCCTGTAGACGGGTGTGGAAGCTGGCCGATGCCTTGCTGTTGCCAACAGTCACCTCAATCGGTGAATCAAGCAGGAGGAGCCATTCTGACAAGGTGCGGCTCAGGATAGGGGCCCAAAAGGCTGCATAGGCATCGAACGTAACGCTGACAGCCATATCGTGACCGAAGTCTGCCGCCATTCTCATGGGGCCATCCGTTGCGATCTCCCGCAGACGGTCTGCCTGGAATTGGCCGTTTACGCTGCTCCAGGCTGAACACCATGCCAGAATTCGGATTTTCACTTCCGTTTCGAAAGCTGAAGAGCGCCGGTCAGGAATAATCGAATGCGCAGAAGAAGTATCGTATGGTGTCATGCCCAACTTTCTGACGGGGCTTCTTGGCGAATGAAGTCCAGAATAAACGCCTGAAAGTAGATGTCGTTCCCCTGATTTTCACTTTTTTGAGGAAAGGGTAAATGAAGCGGCCCCGCTTCTTAAGAAGGCGGGGCCACCGGGAAATAAAATGCAAAACAGTACTACCAGCGCGAGCGGTCGTATGGGTAGCGGTCATAGGCGTTTGCGACGCCGTCACCGTCGGAATCCCGCTCAGTCTCCTGGTCTTTGACGCCGGGCATGTTGCAGTCTTCGGCTTCCGTACAGCCTTTGGCCGCTCCGGCTGCGCCGCCCAGGGCACCGCCAATGATCGCGCCGCGTTCCGCGTTCCCATCGCCGACATTGTTGCCGATGACAGCACCTGCGACAGCGCCGGCAGCCGCGCCATAGGCGGCATTGCGTTCCGTTGTACCGGTAGCGGTGCAGGCCGCGAGGACTGCGGCGCTGGCGCCGATGGCCATCAGTTTTACAGAGAGGGTCATTTGCTTTCCTTTCGGGTGGCTATGACCATCTGAACAGGTGGCGAGCAGGCCGGTTCCCCGTCATCACATTACAATGAATTCAGGGTTCTGGGCGCTGGCGCCTCAGCTCCAGCGTTTGGAAAGCTTCTGGCTGATCTCGTCCGGCGCCTGCTTTTCGGCTCCCTGGTAGCCTGTCACCGCATCGCCCACAAACGGGTTGTCCTGCCGCTCCTGTCCGAAGGTGGAGAGGGGGCCATGGCCGGGCACGAACCGCATCTGCGGGCCCAGCGGCCAGAGTTTGCTGGTGATGGAGTCTACCAGTTGGGCATGGTTCCCGCGTGGAAAATCCGTCCGGCCGATTGAGCCGCGGAAAAGGACGTCGCCTACAAAGGCGAGGGCGCCCTCCTGTGAATAGATGACGACGTGGCCGGGGGTGTGTCCCGGCGTGTGGACGACTGAAAACTTGTTGCCAGCCAGATCCAGAACGTCCCCGTCATGAAGGTAGCGGTCAGGCTTCACATTCTTCCCGTCCGTGATGCCGTATTTGGCACCTTGTGCTTCGACATCATCCAGAAGCCACTGGTCGTCCTCGTGAGGGCCGATAATCGGGCAGCCTGTGCGCTCGGCGACGGCCGTGGCGGCGCCAACATGATCGAGGTGGCCGTGCGTCAGCCAGACGCCGACGATCTTCACGCCGAATTGCTCTGCCGCCGTCATCAGCTTGTCCACTTCGCCGCCCGGATCGATGAACACGCCTTCCTTGGTCTCGGTCGACCAGATCATGGATGTGTTCTGTTGAAGGGGCGTCACCGGAACGATCCGGATTTCGAGTTTGGGCTGGTTGGCGGGTGCGTCAGTCATGATCGCTACATAGTCGGTCCCGTGCCGAACGCAAAGCGTGAGACGGGTGCTTTTCCTTGGCATGAGCCTCGGTTAACACTGGCCCGGTGCTCTGGATCTCTGCTCAGGATCAGGCACTTAGAACGATGAAGGGACACATCGTATGCGTATGCCGACGCAACCAGGCGGGATGTATCGTGGGGGTGGCGGGATCGCGCGCCTGCTGCGCAGCCGGTTCGGTATCCTGCTGATCGCGGCGGTTGGCCTGTTTCTCTACTGGCAGATGAACCAGAAGCCGGTGCCGTTTTCCGGCCGCTCCCAGCTCAACACGGTGTCGATCGGACAGGAAGTGAAGCTCGGCCAGCAATCCTATCTGCAGATCCTGAACCAGGAGCAGAGCCAGGGAAACGCCGTGCTCTGCGCCGGTGAAACCTGTTCGGGCGAGGATGCGGAACTGACGGAAGGTGTGCGGGAGATCGGCGCGCGCCTGCAAGCGGCGGCCGTCGAGCTTGAGCAGGAGCTGCTGAAGAAGGGGTATGCCTTCACGCCGGTCGCAGACAAGTTCGACTGGACTTATTACGTCGTCCATTCCGACACGCCGAATGCCTTCTGCCTGCCGGGCGGATATGTGGCGGTTTATACCGGCATTCTTGATATCACCGGGAATTATGATGGCCGCATGGGCGTGGATGATCTGGCCGATCCGGACAAGCTTGCCGTGGTGATGGGGCATGAAATCGGCCATGCGCTGGCCCATCATGGCGCCGAACGGATGAGCCAGCAGCAGGTCATGCAGATGGGGCAGATGGCTGTGGGCGTTTCCATGGGAGACATGGATCCTTCGCAGCAGCGGGCTATCATGCAGGCATTCGGGATCGCGGCGCAGGGCAGCATGCTGAAATTTTCCCGAGAGCATGAAACGGAAGCGGACAAGATCGGCCTCGATCTGCTTGTTCGCGCCTGTTACGACCCGCGTGAGGCGCCAGAGCTCTGGGAACGGATGGGCCAGATCGGTGGCGGTCAGCGCCCACCGGAATGGATGAGCACGCACCCGGCGAGTGAAACCCGCGCCGAAAATTTCAGGAAATGGATGCCGGGCGCGATCGCTGAATATGAAAGCCGCTGCGGGCCATTGCCGTGAAAGCCGTAAAATAAAACTGCGCCCGGACTGGGTACAGCCGGGCGCAGTTCATTGGCGTCCCGCGCCAGCCTGAGGCCGGTCCCACCCAGCACAAATTGCACGCGGATTCCAAACAGTCCTTCAGGCAAGAAATGCCTCAGAAGTGCTTTGAAATATTACGTACCACTGGTATGAGGGGTCAGCAACGAAAAATAGTCCCATGCCAAGGCGAACTGCAGCACAGGCAGAAGCCACACGCGCCGCGATCCTTGAGGCGGCCCGGAAGCGTTTTGCCGATGAGGGGTTCACCGCCAGCCTGGCCTCTATCGTGGCTGATGCAGGCGTCACGAAGGGCGCCCTCTTCCATCACTTCTCCAGCAAGCTGGATCTGTTCCGCGAAGTGTGGACAGACCTGCAGACCCGTATGGGGGAAGAGGCGAACGCCGAAGCGCGGAAAATGAGCGGGGAGGATGATCCCTATATCCAGTTCCTCACCGGGGCGCGGGTCTATCTGAATTGGGCGGCTCGCCCGGAATACTTCAAGATTGTCCTTTATGAAGGCCCCGTCGTCCTGGGACTGCAGGGATGGTACGAATCTAACCGGGACCTGGGGCAGGGCAGCGTGCGCCGCGCCATGGAGGAGCTTGCAGAGCGTGGCCGGATCGACCCGGAGCGGATCAATGCATACTCAGTGCTGATCCAGTCGGCGTTGAATGGGGCAGGATTTGCCCTTGCCGAAGGGGTCGATGGTCTCACGCCAGAGCAGGTCTATGAAGCGTTTGAAATCATGATCCGCAATTTGCGTTAGACGAGTGGGTCGACCTGTCCCTGAATGGAAAGGTTCACGCGCCACCAGGCGGCAATTCCCAGTCGTGTCGCGTTTGTTTCTTCAACAGCATGCGGAACAGTTTCCGATAGCATGAAGACCACGCCCGCACGCTCCGGCAGAATATGTGCGGCCGGTTCGGCTGTTTCATCTGCACCTTCTGGCCAGACGATCAGGGCGCCGCGATTCTCTGCAGGCCAGTCTTCGTTCAGGTAGACGACCAGTGAGACGACACGGTTGCGTGCGCCTTCGAAACTGTCGAGGTGGCGGTCATAGAACTCGCCGGGCCGGTAGACCGCGAAGCAGGCCTCAAACTCGAACAGGCCGATCATGAGCCTGCGATTGATGGCCTCGCGTAATTGCTCTGCCCACTGCAGGAAATCTGCCTGAGCGGAGGTCGAGCCGTCCATCCAGGAGATACGGGACTTGCGGATCGTGCGGTCCAGCTGAAAATTGGATTCGCGGCCGATCCCGGCCGGGGCCAGATCGTCTTCCGCATTGATCGCCAACACCTCGGCCCGCAGGGCATGATAGAGCGCTTCAGGCAAAAGACCGGGCTGCCAGCTCCAGCCTTTTGCGGAAAGGTCAGCAAGAATGCTGCCGAGGCGGTTGTCGCCGGGCAGGGGCACCACAGGGGCAATGGCCGTCATGGCCGTCAACTTTCAAAAGGGGGCGGACTACTTTCCGGCCCGGTGCTTTTCCATCAGGTCCGCGAAGCGCCGGAACAGGTAGAAGCTGTCCTGCGGGCCGGGGCTCGCTTCGGGGTGGTGCTGAACCGAGATGATCGGGCGGTCTTTCACGGCCAGGCCGGAGTTCGTGCCGTCAAAGAGGGAGCGGTGGCTTTCTTCCACGCCTTCCGGCAGGGAGGCGGGGTCAACTGTGAAGCCATGGTTCATTGACACGATTTCGACCTTGCCGGTGGCAAGATCCTTTACCGGATGGTTTGCGCCATGGTGGCCCTGGGCCATCTTCATCGTCTTTGCGCCGAGGGCGAGGGCGAGCAGCTGGTGCCCGAGGCAGATGCCGAGGATTGGCAGGCCGCTATCGATGACGGCGCGAATCATGTCGCCGGACCGCTCGATCGTTGCGGCCGGGTCGCCGGGGCCATTGGAGAAGACGACGCCGTCGGGGTTCAGTGCAGCGATTTCGTCGAATGACGCGTCGCCATTCACGACTGTTGCCTGCACGCCGACGCTGGCGAGGTTGCGCAGGATGTTTTTCTTCACACCGAAATCGACCACGACAACATGGAAGGCTGGCTTGTCGAGATGGCCGTAACCGGTCGCGGGTTCCCAGAGGCTTTCGGAATTGTCGAACCGGGCGTCGGTATCGACATCAGCGGCAAGGTCTGCCGCTTCCAGGCCATTCCAGGCGCGTGCAGCTTCGATCAGGGCATCGAGATCGATGTTGCCGCCTGGCTGGTGGCAGATCGCTGCTTTTTGCATGCCTTTTTCGCGGATCAGGCGCGTGATGGCCCGCGTGTCGACGCCGGAGAGGCCGACGATGCCGCGTTTCTGCAGCCATGAATCGAATGTGTCGGTAGCGCGCCAGTTCGACGGGGCCGTGATCGGCTCGCGGAAAATGGCGCCGCGGGCGGCGTGGGAGCCGGCTTCGGAGGACTCTTCATGGTCCTCCTCATTGGTACCGACATTGCCGATATGGGGGAAGGTGAACAGGACGATCTGGGAGGCGTAGGAGGGGTCCGTCAGGATCTCCTGATAGCCGGTGATCGCTGTATTGAAACACAATTCTCCGGTTCGGATGCCTTCGGCGCCTGCACCGTATCCGAGAAACACGGTACCATCTGCGAGCGCGATGGCTCCCGTGGCTGATGTAGCCGCTTGAGTTTTGGCCAAGTAGGACATATTTGTCACACCTCCCGGGCGCCGCGTAGGGTCTCGTTAACCCATCCGCATGAAGTTCGACCGGTGTATTGGGGCGGAGTCTCTGCTGCGTCAAGCGAGTGATGCGGCAGGACGGCAAGAGGCGAAACACGGCATGGGCCGAGAAGATATGAGTGGAGTGATGTCGCTTAAGGCGCGCATTGCGAATGCCCTCAAATCAGAGACTGAGAAGGGCAAGCCCGGCGTACGACTGGCGACGCTGCGCCTGATCGATTGCGCTATGCGTGACCGGGACGTGTGCGCCCGCGGACGCGGTGTCGGCGAAGGCTGCCCGGACGATGATATCCGCCGCGTGCTGGAGACGATGGTCGCCCAGCGCGAAGTGGCTGCGCGTGAGCATGAAGATGTCGGCCGCCTCGAAGAAGCCATCCGCGAGCGTGAGGAAATCGAGATCATCCAGCAATTCCTGCCGGTTCCCCTGCAGGGCAAGGCGCTGGAGACCGCTGTGGACGAGATCGTGTCGGACCTTGGTGCTTCCAAGCTGAAGGATCTTGGCCGCTGCATGAGCGCCCTCAAGGAGCGCTATCCGGGCATGATCGAGACCGGCGCGGCCGGCAAGGCTGTCCGCAAGGCACTCTCCCGCGCCAGCTGACCCTGTCCGTGAAACCTTCTTAACCTTCGGAACAGACCGGAGGCGGCGTCCGTTCCTTGTGCACCCCAGCCAAGGAAAGGACGACCAGATGAAACCTCTTCTTATTACCGCAAGTGCCGTAGCCCTGATGATGAGCGCGGCGGCCTGTACTGAAGCCAGCAGCCATGCCGAAACGGTTCCGCCGGCAGCGGAAACCGCGGCGGCAACGCCGGACCAGACCCAGGATCAGCAAGCGTCTGATCTTCAGGACATGACCCGGGCCGAAATCCAGCCTGTGAAGCACGAAGCCTTCACGATGGCGCCGGACGAAATCCTGGCCTCCAACCTGATCGGATCCGATGTGCTGAACCCGGTTGGCGACGTGATCGCGACCGTGGCGGATGTCTGGATCGGTGAGGCGGGTGATACGCCGAAACTGATCCTGCGTGACGGGGGTGTGGCCGGTGTCGGCGGCACACTGCACGCGATCGGCTTTGATGGGGCGATCATTGAGCCCGTTGCCGATAGCGAAGAGCCGGATGTGCGCGTGACCTACTCGCAGGCTTCCCTGGAAGGCCTGCCCGTCTTTGAGCAGGATGGGCTCGACGATTTCCGCCTTGCGTCCGAAGCCATGGGCACCACCGCTGCGCTGACCTCCGGTGACAATCTTGCCCGCGTGAACGACTTCATCATGAAGACGGATGGTACGCCGGAATATGTCGTACTCTCCGATGGGCTGGCCGGAATGACGAAATACGTCGTCGATGCGGATGCGCTGACAATTGAGCAGGGCGATGGTGACGGCACTCTGGTGATCGACCTTGATGCCGATGCGCTTGCGCATGCCAAAGTCCTGCCGGATCAGCCCTGACAGGATCCAGATCAGGATCCAGATAATGACTGAGGAGGGGCCCTGTCTGCGGATGGGGCCTTCTTTTCGTGGTCATGCGTGAAATGCTTGATTTCCCCGAAGGCGGGAACGCGGTATTCTAAGGAGATGTCGCCACCTTCCATCCGCATCCCTGACGGCTTCGTAGAGGAGCTGAAGGCACGTATCCGGCCTTCGGACGTGATCGGCCGCAAGGTGAAACTGACCAAGAAGGGCAAGGAATGGGTCGGGCTTTCGCCCTTCACCAATGAAAAATCGCCCAGTTTCTACGTCAATGACCAGAAGCGCATCTTCAAGGATTTCTCCTCCGGTATCGGCGGGGACGTGATCAGCTTCATCATGGAAACAGAGCGGCTGACCTTCATGGAAGCCGTGGAGAAGCTGGCCGAAGAGGCCGGCATGCAGCTGCCGAAGGCGAGCCCGCAGGCCGCTGAGGAATACGATCACCGCAAGCGGCTTCAGGCGGTTTGCGAAGCGGCGGCGGCCTATTTCGAAGAACGGCTGCATGCAGCGGAAGGAGCGGCGGCGCGCGCCTATCTCGAAGGCAGGGGGCTCCGGCCCGCCGCGTGGAAACGTCATCGCCTCGGCTACTCGCCGGATGACTGGCGCAAGACAATCGACCATCTCAAATCCGAAGGTTTCACCACGCAGGAAATCCTGGAGGCGGGGCTGGCCAAGGAAAGCGATCGCGGCGGGGAGCCGTACGATGCGTTCCGTGGTCGCCTGATGTTCCCCATCGCCGATGTGCGCGGCGGCATCATCGCCTTCGGGGGCAGGGCGCTGCAGCCGGATGCAAAGCCGAAATACCTGAACTCCGGCGATACGCCGCTCTTTCACAAGTCCCGCGTACTCTACCGCTACAAGGTCGCGCGCGAGGCGCTAGGCGGCGGTGAGGGCGGCGGCCTGATAGTCTGCGAAGGTTACATGGATGCCATCGCACTGGCGGAGGCAGGCTTTGCCATGTCTGTCGCGCCGTTGGGCACGGCGCTGACAGAGGACCAGCTCAGTCTGATCTGGAAAGCCGGGCCGGAGCCTGTCCTGTGCTTTGACGGTGACCGTGCCGGACTTGGAGCGGCCTATAGAGCGATCGACCGGGCACTTCCGCATGTCGAGCCGGGGCGTTCGCTGTTCTTCGTGCTGCTGCCGGATGGCATGGATCCCGACGACCTGATTCGGGCGCGCGGGCCGGGCGCCATGGCCGATGCGCTGGAGGGCCGGATTGCCATGTCCGAACTGCTCTGGATGCGCGAGCGGGATGCAGAGGCGCTCGACACGCCGGAGCGCCAGGCCGGCCTCGAAGCCCGCCTGATGGCGGCTGCGGCCCAGATTCAGCACCCGGGCGTCCGCGCAGCCTATGAGCGGGACCTGAAGTCACGCATGCGGGATCATTTCTGGCAGCTGCGCCAAGCCGCGCGCGGCAAGCCGAACCGCAATGGCGATTACAGGAAGCGGCCCGGATCGGGACAATTTCCCGCGACAGGTGAACAAGGGCAGGTGGAGCTGAAGGGCGGTGCCCCGGCCAAACTGCGCGGGCTAGGCCAGGTTGTGCGCGCCGTCGACACGCCCGAATTGCTGGACCTTGGTGCCGAAACGCTGGCTGCAGCTGCTTTTGTCGACCCGGATGTCAGCCTTTTGCGGGATGCTGTGCTGGATTTCGCACATGCAGGAAAACCTATTGACCGCGGGGCTTTGTGCGCCCATTTAGCGGAGGCAGGGAACATGCGCGCTGCCAGTCTGCTCAAAGAATATCCCCAGACGCCTCCGATAGCGGTCGATGGACCCGAGGCACGGGAATGGCTTATTGCCCTCGAGCAATACATGGTTGTTGGACGTTCCGCAGAGCAGGACACCGACGCTGGCATGGATGATGCTGGCGCGGATGCTACGTCGTCGCCATCAGCCTGGCGGCGCAAGCACCAGCTCGTCGCGGAACGCAGGGCTTTGAGAGCCCGCATGAACGAGGCAGCAGGAAAAGTCGGCGAAAGCTGAAAAGGCACGGAACTTTGAGACGTATGGCGGGATGAGCGCGCCATACCTCACAGGAGAGAGAGTGAATGGCATCTGCCAAGCAGAAGAATACGCAGGGTGACGGCGATACCGATGACGAGAAGGACAACGACTCCGGTCTTGTCGATTTCAACGCCACGGACGTCAAAAAGGTTCTGAAGCGCGCCCAGAAGCGCGGCTTCATCACCCATGACGAGATCAACGCCCTTCTGCCCAACGATGAGATGACCTCCGACCAGATCGAGGACGTGATGTCCCAGATCTCGGAAATGGGCATTGCCGTCGTCGAGACAGAGGAAGAGGCGGAAGAGCAGGGCAAGGCCCTGACCAAGATCGAGGACCGCAAGGTCGTCGCCAAGAAGGGCAATGCCCGCGGGTCTGACCGGACGGACGACCCCGTGCGTATGTACCTGCGCGAGATGGGCGCGGTGGAGCTGCTCTCCCGCGAGGGCGAGATCGCTATCGCCAAGCGCATTGAGGCTGGCCGTGATGCGATGATCCGCGGCCTCTGCGAAAGCCCGCTGACCTTCGAAGCCATGATGGTGTGGCGCGATGAGCTCATCAACGAGCGCATCCTCCTGCGCGACCTGATCGACCTTGAAGCGACCTATGGCGCGGAAAACCCGCCGCCAGAGCCGAAGCCTGTCGAGAAGGAAGACGAGCCGGAGCCCGCCAAGGCCAAGGCCCGCCGCGGCGAGGTCGACGAGGTTGAAGCCGAGCGCGAGCGTCAGGCCCAGGCCCAGGAAGAGGAAGAGGACGAAGATGATGCTGCCGCCATGTCCATGTCGGCCATGGAAGCGGAGCTTCGTGACGGTGTCCTCGCCAAGCTGGACGAGATTGCAGACGGCTTCGGCCGTTACCGCAAGCTGCAGGACAAGCTCGTGTCCCGCCGCATGGAAGGCAAGGAACTGACGCCGAAGGCACAGTCCGAATATGACGAACTGTCCAACAACATCGTCGAAAGCCTGAAGACGATCCACATCAACAACGCCCGTATCGAGGCGCTGGTGGAGCAGCTCTACGCCATCAACAAGAAGCTGATGGGCCTTGAAGGCAAGCTGATGCGTCTGGCCGATGCCTATGGCGTGCCACGGAAGGAGTTCCTCGAGAACTATTTCGGTCGCGAACTTGAGCCGGACTGGACCGAAAAGGTCAAAGGCATCTCGGCGAAATGGAAGAAGTTCGTCGAAGCCAAGGAATCCGACATCGAAGACGTGCGCGCGGAGATTTCCGAGATCGCACAGGAAATCGGTATTCCGATCGATGATTACCGCCGCATCGTGCAGACGGTGCAGAAGGGCGAGCGCGAGGCCCGCATCGCGAAGAAGGAGATGGTGGAAGCCAACCTCCGCCTCGTGATCTCCATCGCGAAGAAATACACGAACCGCGGCCTTCAGTTCCTGGACCTCATCCAGGAAGGCAATATCGGCCTCATGAAGGCGGTGGACAAATTCGAGTATCGCCGCGGCTACAAGTTCTCGACCTATGCCACCTGGTGGATTCGTCAGGCCATCACCCGCTCCATTGCGGACCAGGCCCGGACGATCCGTATTCCGGTGCACATGATCGAGACGATCAACAAGATCATCCGTACCCAGCGCCAGATGCTGCACGAGATCGGCCGCGAGCCGACCCCGGAGGAACTGGCCGAGAAGCTGGGTCTGCCGCTGGAGAAGATCCGCAAGGTCCTGAAGATCGCGAAAGAGCCGATCTCTTTGGAAACGCCAATCGGCGACGACGAGGATTCAAACCTCGGCGACTTCATCGAGGACAAGGCCGCACTCCTGCCGGTCGACGCTGCGATCCAGTCGAACCTGCGCGAGACGACGACCCGCGTGCTTGCCTCGCTCACCCCGCGTGAGGAGCGCGTGCTGCGTATGCGCTTCGGCATCGGCATGAACACCGATCACACGCTGGAAGAAGTCGGCCAACAGTTCTCGGTGACCCGCGAACGTATCCGTCAGATCGAAGCCAAGGCGCTCCGCAAGCTGAAGCATCCGAGCCGCAGCCGCAAACTGCGCAGCTTCCTGGATACCTGATACGGAAGTAAACTGTATGCGGAAGGGCGGCTCTCGGGCCGCCCTTTTTGATTCAGGCATGGCTCAGCTGATGTGGAGTCCTGTCAGCACGACAAAGCTTGCGCCGATCAGGATGGCGAGCGAGAGCACGCCTGCCGTCAGAACACGCCCGCCGCTGGCAATGACTGAGCGGAGATCCACCATCAGGCCGAGCGCCGCCATGGAGATGAGGGTCAGCAGGGTGGACGCTGTTGCCAGCGGGGGCAGGGCTGCCTGTGGGATAAGGTCCGCGCTGCGAAGGGCCATCATGGCGAGGAAGCCGATGATGAACCAGGGAACCAGACGGCTGAGGCCGGGGCGGCTTGTTCCTGTCGCCTTGCCGCCCGCAAGCCCAAGCATGAGGATGACCGGGCCGAGCAGCAGGACACGGACGAGTTTCACCAGCGTCCCGACTTGCGTGCTGAGCAGGCCCATTGGCGCTGTGGCGGCCAGGACTTGCGGCACGGCATAGACTGTCAGCCCTGCCAGAACGCCATACTGCCGCTGGCTCATGCCCATCTGCATGCCGAGGAATGGCAGGAACAGGACAACGAGAATGCCAAGCGCGGCCGTAAAGGCGATGGACGCTGTCACATGCTCGGACTCTGCCTCGATCACAGGGGCGGCGGCCACGATGGCGGAGTTGCCACAGATCGAGTTGCCGCACGCGACCAGCAGGGACAGCTTGTGCGGCAGGCCGAGCAGGCGGCTGATGCCGTAGCTGAGCGCGATGGCCGTGAACACCACGCCGGCAATGGCTGCCACGAGGGGCAGTCCGGCCTGGCCAATGGCGCCAGCGCTGATGGAGGCGCCGAGCAGTACAATGGCCGCTTCCAGCAGGAATTTCGACGCGAAATGTACGCCCGGCCGCAGTCTGTCATGCAGGCCGAACACGGTGTGGAACAGCACACCCAGCAGGATGGCCAGCACCAGCGCCTCGAACCAGGCGCGCCCGAAGACCAGCACTTCGGCCAGCTGAATGCCCGCGGCCAGCAAGGCGACAAGCCCTGCCAGGAGAAGGCCGGGCATGAGCGAGCGGCTATGTGGAAGTGTCATGACTTTCGCCTTTCCAAGGTCAGGCAAGCCATGCCAGCTTCAATTATGCTATTCTATCGAATAATCTTTGATATATTGTTCGTTCAAAATGGATGGTTGGCATGACCCTCGAACAATTGCGTATCTTTGTGGCTGTTGCCGAGCGGGAGCATCTGACGCGCGCCGCAGCCGACATCGGCCTGACGGCCTCGGCGGTCAGCGCCTCCATCCGCGCGCTGGAGGCCTATTACAATGTTGCCCTGTTCGACCGGGTCGGCCGGGGCATTGTGCTGACCGAGGCCGGGCGGGTGTTCCTGGGAGAGGCGAAGGCGACGCTGGCGCGGGCCGAGGCAGCGGGCCTCGTGCTGAGCGAACTCGGCGGCCTGCGCCGGGGCAGGCTGCATGTGCAGGCCAGCCAGACGATTGCCAATTACTGGCTGCCCCCGCGCCTCATGCGCTTCCACGAAGACTATCCCGGGGTCGAGGTTCAGCTGGATGTCGGCAACACGCAATCGGTTGCCGAAGCTGTTCGGGAAGGACACGCAGATATTGGCTTCATCGAAGGCAGGATTGATGCGCCGGCCCTGCATGTCTCTTTGGTGGCCACGGATGCGATGGTGATCGTCGCAGACAGGAAACATCCGTTTGCGGATGGGCGCAGGCTCGGCGCAAAAGACCTTGAGGCCGTGACATGGGTCATGCGGGAGCGTGGCTCCGGCACGCGGGCTGCCTTGCTGGAGGCATTGGCCGCACATGACCTTGCCCCTGAGGGACTGAAGGTCGCGCTGGAACTGCCATCCAATGAGGCGGTCGTGTCAGCGGTCCTCGGCACATCCGGTGTCGCTGCCCTGTCAGGCGCCGTGGTCGCGCCGCTTGTCGCCCGGGGAGACCTGATCGTGGCGAACATGCCACTGCCGGTTCGTCATTTCTACGCGCTCCACCATAAGGAGCGGCGCCTCAGCGGGGCGGCTGAGGCGCTGCTGGATCTGGCGGACTAGGCCGAGGCGGCGTTCAGGGCCTGGTCGAGGTCTGCGATCAGGTCTGCCGCATCCTCGATGCCGATGGAGAGGCGCACCGTGTCGGGAGCTGCGCCAGCGGCGATCTGCTGGGCTTCGGTCAGCTGGCGGTGCGTGGTCGAGGCCGGGTGGATGACCAGCGAGCGGGCATCGCCGAGGTTCGCAACATGGCTGAACAGGTTCAGGCCGGCGACGAATTTTGTGCAGGCCTCATAGCCGCCCTTCAGCTGGATAGTGAACAGGGCGCCGGCGCCTTTCGGGCAGATCTTCGGAATGCGGTCCTTGTAGGGGGAAGAGTCCAGTCCGGGATAAGTGACGGCCGCGACGGCTGGATGTGTTTCAAGCCATTCGGCAATCTTCTGCGCATTGGCGACATGTTTTTCCATGCGCAGCGGCAGGGTCTCGATACCCATCAGCGTATAGTGCGCGCCTTGCGGGTTCATGGTCATGCCAAGGTCACGCAGGCCGATGGCGATGCCATGGAAGGTGAACGCGGCCGGGCCGAACGTCTCCTGGAAGACAAGGCCGTGATAGGCCGGTTCCGGCTGGGAGAGGGACGGGAACTTGTCGCTGGCAGACCAGTCGAACTTGCCGGAGTCGACCACGGCGCCGCCTGTCACGGTGCCATTGCCGGTCATGTATTTGGTCAGCGAGTGAACCACCAGCGTGGCGCCATGCTCGATCGGGCGGCAGAGGTAGGGCGTCGCCGTGGTGTTGTCGACGATCAGGGGGATGCCGGCATCATCGGCAATCGCGGCGATGGCGTCGAGGTCGGTGATGTAGCCGCCGGGGTTGGCGATGGTCTCGCAGAAGATGGCGCGCGTGTCGTCGTCGATGGCGGCCTTCACGGCATCCAGATCGTCGAAGTCGACAAAGGTGCAGGACCAGCCGAAGCGTTTGAACGTCTGGCTGAACTGGGTGATCGTGCCGCCATAAAGGCGCGTCGAGGCAACGATGTTGCGGCCCGGCGCCATCAGCGGGAACAGCGCCATGATCTGCGCCGCGTGGCCGGACGAACAGCAGACCGCGCCCGCGCCGCCTTCCAGTGCCGCGATCCGGTTTTGCAGGGCGCCGATGGTCGGGTTGGTCAGGCGGGAATAGATGTAGCCGACTTCCTGCAGGCCGAAGAGGGCGGCGGCATGGTCTGCATCGCGGAAGACATAGGCCGTCGTCTGATAGATCGGCACCTGGCGTGCGCCGGTTGCCGGGTCCGCTTCCGCCCCTGCGTGAATGGCCAGCGTGTCAAAGCCCTGCGGTGTGTCGGTCATGGCGAACCCTCCAATATGCATTGTTCTTCTCCCGGCCGTCATAGGTCAGCGGCCGGGAGAAAGGCAATGCAGGAAATCTGAGGGTTGGTGCAGTCCGGGCTAATGTTTCCCCCGCGTCCGGTTTACTGGCTGAACGTGTCGCAGGCCTTCGGATCGCCGGTATTGAAGCCGCGCTGAAGCCATTCGACGCGCTGTTCGGCCGTGCCATGAGTGAAGGCTTCCGGAGAGACTTTCCCGGTCATGCGCTTCTGGATCATGTCGTCGCCGATGGCGTTCGCCGTCTTCAGGCCTTCCTCAAGGTCGCCGGCTTCGAGCGCGACGGCCCCGCCGGAAACCTCAGCGGCATGGGACGCCCAGACGCCGGCATAGCAGTCGGCCTGAAGTTCCAGCGCGATGGACCAGCTGTTGGCTTCTTCCTGGCTGCGCGCGGCCTGCTGGGCCTGGCGCACCTTGTCGCTGGTCCCGGTCAGCTTCTGCACATGGTGTCCGAACTCGTGCGCGATGACATAGGCTTTGGCGAAGTCCGCCCCGGACGCGCCGAGCTGTGTCTGCATGTCCTGCCAGAAACCGAGGTCGAGATAGACCGTCTGGTCCGCCGGGCAATAGAAGGGCCCCATCGCGGCCTGGCCATAGCCACAGCCAGTGCCCGTGCCCTGCTCGTACAGCACGACATTCGGCGGGGTGTAGCCGCGCAGCGTCTGGCTCCACACATCGTTGATATTGGTGCCGATCACATCGACGAACTGGCCGGCTTCGTCTTCCGGTGTGCCGTGGACGCCTTCCTGCGTGGTGGAGGTTCCGGCCGGCTGTTCGCTCACGATCTGGGCAATCTGTTCCGGCTCCATGCCGAAGACGAAATAGCCGATCAGGGCGACGATGATGATGCCGATGCCGCCGCCAGCCGCTGTGCCTGCACCCATGCCCCGGCGGTCCTCGATATTGCCGCCCTTGCGTCCACCTTGCCAGCGCATCCGCCATCTCCTGATACTGTGCCGGGCCCCACGCCCGGCCATTGCCGCCATCCTAGCATCCATGCAAGGACGGACCAGCCCGTTCAACCAGTCCCGGGCCATTTGAGAAGAGGGTAATCGCATGCAGGAGACCATCACGCTCAGGACATCCGGGCAGGGCCTCTATGAGTTTACCTCCACCGTGCAGCGTTTCCTGGCTGGCACAGGCATACGCGATGGCCTGCTGACCCTGTTCTGCCAGCACACATCCTGTTCCCTTGTGGTGCAGGAGAATGCCGACCCCGACGTGCAGGCAGACCTGCAGGCTTTCTTCCGCCGCCTCGTGCCGCCAGCCAGCGACCCGTCCATGCACTATCTGGAACACCGTACCGAAGGGCCGGACGACATGCCCGCCCACATCAAGGCGGCCCTCACGCAGACATCGCTCTCCATTCCGGTCAGTGGCGGACGCGCGGCGCTCGGCACCTGGCAGGGCATCTACCTGTTCGAACACCGCGACGCCCCCCACACCCGCCGCGTCGTGGCGCACGTATTGGGGATGCCAGCAGGATAAAATGCTGCCCTCGCAGGGGTTGAGACTTGTTGAAATCTGTTGGCGCCACTAGCGTTCCGGTGAAACCGCAGGGGGAATCGGAATGCGGGCATTTCTTGTCCTGATTTACGTACTTATCTTGAATGTGATGTGCATTCCGGCTGCCGCCGACGTACCGCATCCGCCACTCAAGGCTTATGGCGAGTTGGCTAAGGTGCGGGGCATGACCCTCTCGCCGGACGGGAACACCATCGCCTTCATCACGCGGGATGACGGCGTTGATCTTGTCACCGTCTACGACATGGTGGCCGGAGACCTGGCCCATCGCGTGCGGCTTGACAATATCGCGACACGCCAGATCAGCTTTGCTGACAATACACATCTGATCATTCAGGCATCCGACACGGCCGAAACCTATTGGGGGAACCACAAGTTCGAGTTCTCCGCATCGGCTTCGCTGGACCTTCAAACCAATGAACTGACCTGGCTGCTGTATCAGGCGCGGGACCTGTCAGCCTATCAGACCGGCCTCGGCCGGGTGATCGGACGGGATGACCGGCAGGGAGCGGTGTTCATGCCCGCCTTCATGGGCAAGCCTGGGGACGATCCTTCCCGGGATGTCTTGCGGGTCGACCTCGAAACCGGCCGCGGGAAGGTGCACCAACGGGGCACGCCCCTGACGACTGACTGGGTCATTGACCGCGACGGGACAGTCATGGCGAGGGAAGACTACAGCAACGCAACCAATACCTATACGGTCTACAGTTTCGCATCCGGCAAGAAGCAGAAAGTCTTTGAAGCGAAAGGCGCCGTTCCGCCTTATTCAGTCATCGGGATGAAGGAAGACAGGTCGGCCCTCATACTGATCCCCTCAAATGTTGAGGACGGCCAGTATGAAAACATGATCGAGGTCGATTTCGAGGGCCATGTCAGCGATGCCAGTTTCCCGGGCTCGGGCAGCCAGATCGAGGCGATCTATCAGGACATGAACCAGGGGATCAGCGGCGTTCGGTTCGCCGGTGCACTTCCGTCATACAGCTTCTATGATCCCGGGGTTGACCAGGCTGTCGCAGAAATTGTCGGGCAGTTTCCGGCGTCTGCGGTTTTCCTGCAGTCGAATTCCGACGATTGGTCAAAGCTTCTCTACCTTGTCTATGACGGGCAGACGACCGGCCGGTATATCCTGCAGGACCGCACCAAAGGCACGCTGACCATCATTTCAACGACCCGTCCGGAAATACCGGATGCAGCCGTAGGTGAAATCGCCGTCGTGAAATACCCGGCGCGGGATGGCCTCTCCATTCCGGCCATCCTGACCTGGCCAGCGGGTTCAACGCCTGAGACGCGCAAGAAGCTGCCGCTGGTGGTCATGCCGCATGGCGGGCCGGCCTCATACGATTCTGTCAGCTTCGACTGGATGGCGCAGTATTTCGCCAATCGCGGCTATCTTGTCCTGCAGCCGAACTTCCGCGGATCGGCAGGGTACGGAAAGGAATTCATGCAGGCAGGCTACGGCGAATGGGGTGGCAAGATGCAGGACGATGTCACCGATGGCGTCCTGACCCTTGTTCAGGGCGGTATTGCCGATCCGGCCAGGATCTGCATCGTCGGTGCCAGTTATGGGGGATACGCCGCGCTGGCAGGCGGGGCGTTCACGCCGGACCTCTACAAATGCGTCGTGTCTATCGGGGGTATTTCCGATGTGCCGGAACTGATCCGTGAAGACACCGAATATCTCCAGCAGAACCACTGGGTCTATACCTATCTGAAGATGACGATCGGCGATCTGGCACACGACCGGGGGGACCTCAAGGCCATCTCGCCCGTCAACGCCGTCGACAGGTTTACAGCGCCGGTTCTGCTGATCCACGGTGCTGACGATACGGTAGTGCCGTTCGAGCAGAGTAAGATCATGGCCAAAGCCCTGGAAAAGGCTGGCAAATCCTATTTGCTGGTTGAGCTGGAGGATGAGGACCACTGGCTGTCTGAAGGCGACACGCGCATTGCCGCGCTTGAGAAAATGGCCGTCTTCGTCGATCGTTATATCGGGACGCCCTGACGCCTAGAACCCGGCTGGCAGAGGCAGGCCCGCAGAGGAGAGGCAGATCGCCTTGAAGCGTTCGCCCATGTCTTTCGGGTCGATCAGGCGCTGGGCGGCGTTGAAGATGGCGTCGGCCTCATCCGGGTTCGCTTTCACCAGCTGATTAAGCCGCGCCTGCGCGCCAAGGCCCAGCAGGAACATGCCCTGCGGGGAAGGCCCGGCCACATCCAGTCCGGCCTTGCGGGACAGGCGTGCGAGGCGCCCGAAATCGACATCCACGGTCAGGTCGGATTCGCCGGGCAGGGCGAGGGGGCTGACCTGTTCTCCATCCTTGTACGAACGAAGGCTGTCGCCCGGCGCGGTATCGGCCGGGCCATAGTCCACGAACAGGGCGCGGAAAGGCTCTGCCCGTGTGACAAGGTCTGCGATCAGCAGGTCCAGCCCGGTCTGGACCTCGATCACGGCGCTCGTCTCTGCGGCGCCTTCGGGGGCGGCCTGTTCGTCGGCGGCTAGGCCGAAGGCCAGCGCGCCCTCCGCATCGAGGCCGATCACGCATTCGCGCCAGGTGGTGCCATCCCTGCGGAACTGGCGGGCAGGCAGGCAGTCCAGATATTCGTTCGCGACGAGCAGCATCGGCCCGGCGGGCACGTCGGCCAGCGTGGCGGCAAAGTCCGGCTGGGCTGCGGCAAGCGCTTCGCCCTGAACCTTGCGCATGGCCGGGGCAGGTTCCACGAGGGTCAGGCGCATGGCCTGCGCGAAGTCCGGGCCGCCCGCCATCACGGCGAGGCGCAGCGCATCCTGCATCAGCACGCCGCGGCCGGGGCCGATCTCCACGATGCGGATTTCTTCCGGCGCGCCCATCGCCTTCCACTCATGTACCAGCCACAGGCCGATCAGCTCCCCGAAGATCTGGCTGATCTCCGGCGCGGTGATGAAGTCTTTCCCGATGCCGGGGCGGGTGGCGTAATAACCCTGCCGGGTATCGTGCAGGCACAGCTGCATATAGGTCGACACCGGGATGGGGCCGTCCATTCCGATCAGGCGGACAAGGCGCTCCTTGAGGGTCACGCGCCGGCTTTCGGTTTCGCCGTCAGCGCGTTCCACACAAGCCATGTTCCGCCCAGCCACATCGGGATGGAGAGCAGCTGGCCCATGGTCAGCCATTCGGGCATGCCGTGGACGAAGCTGTCCGGCATGCGGAAGTTTTCGACCACCGTGCGGCCGAAGGCGTACATCAGCAGGAACAGGCCCGCGACGAGGCCTTTGCGCTTCAGGGCACCGAAGCGCCAGATCAGGATGGACAGCACGACCAGCGGCAGCCAGCCTTCCAGCGCCGATTCATAAAGCTGGCTCGGATAACGGGCGGTCTCGAAGCCGTTATAGACCCATTGCCCGGTGTCCCAGTTATAGGCTGGCGGTGTGGAGCCCGGCACGATGCCTTCCGGGAAGACCATGCCCCAGGACGAGTCCGTGTGGCGGCCATAGAGTTCGGCATTGATGAAGTTCGCAATCCGCACGAGGCCGATGCCGATCGGGGCGACGACCCCGGCAATGTCGCCGATGGAGAACAGGCTCACCTTGCGCTTCCAGGCGAAATAGAAGAGCGCGATGGCAACGCCGGAGATCCCTCCGTGGAAGGACATGCCGCCATCCCAGATGCGCAGGATGGCCATCGGGTCCGCGGCCAGGGCGTCAAACTGGTAGGGCACCATATAGAAGAGGATATATCCGAACCGCCCGCCCAGGATGATGCCCAGGATGATCCAGAACATGATGTCGTCCAGCTGGTCCTTGGTCAGCGGGCTGGTGCCGCCGAACAGGGCCGGACGTTTCAGCATGGCGCTGGCATACCACCAGGCGAGGCCGATCCCGGCCATGTAACCCAGCGCGTACCAGCGCAGATGGAACTTGCCGAGGCCCAGAAAACCGAAATCTATGCTGAACAGGGCCGGGCTCATCTCGGGGAAAGAGAGGGCACCAGCGGCCAGGTGCGCCCCCAGCAGCGTCATCGTGTCGAACATGCGGCCTCTTTTCCCTGTCTTGCCCCGGTCCTATCTGTTACGGAAAGCGGCAGACAAGGCCAGCCACCCGCGCGCGAAGGAGTAGCCTCATGGCGACGACAAATCCACTGCTCGATGACATTGCCGGGCTGATGACAGGGGCCCTCGGGGCTGCCCGTTCTGCAGGCGAAGAGGCCAAAACGGCGGCGCAGGCCCGCGTGCGTGCCCTGATCGCCGATATGGACCTCGCCGGGCGGGATGAGGTGGAGGCGCTGAAGGCGCTCGCCGTGTCCGCGCTTGAAAAGGTCGAAGCGCTTGAAAAGCGTGTGGCAGAGCTTGAAGCTGCCGCCAAACCGGATGCGGACTGACTTCCGGGCTCCGTTAACTGTCGAAGCAGATGGACCTCACCGCTGAGGGCCTTATGCATGGGCCATGCGTGGGGATAGCGCAGAGGGGCGAATCCTGCCTCGATAACCAAGTCTGCGAGGGGAGCGTCAATGAGCCTAGGTCTGACCCGCAACGAATTTGACATGGTCGATCCGCTGGAGCGGGTCGAACAGGCACTCGAAGAGGGCGGCTGGCAGGCCGAACGCGACGAGGAGAACACGCTTCAGGCCGTCGCCGAGACGCGCTGGGGCGACCTTGGCGCCCTGTTCGCCTACCGCCCGGACCCGGCCGCGATCCACTTCTCGATGACGCTGGATGTGAAGCCGCAGGCGGCCAAGCGTGCCCAGATCGCTGAGCTGATCATGATGGCGAACGAACGCCTCTGGCTCGGCCACTTCGATTACTGGGGCGATGAAGGCGTGATCATTTTCCGCTACACTTTCCCGATGATGGACCGGGACGAGCCGACGCTGGGCGAAGTGCGCAGCGCCATGGCTGCCGCCGTCAGCGCGGTGGAGCGTTTCGTGCCTGCCTTCAACTTCCTGATCTGGGCTGGAAAATCCCCGCGCGATGCGATCGACGCGGTGATGTTCGAAACCCACGGCGAAGCCTGAGCCGATGGCCGGGCCGTCAATTGCCCTGATCGGGGCAGGCCGCATGGGCGCCGCGCTCGCCAGCGGCTGGCTGTCGGGCAGGGGCAAGCCGGATATCCGCGTTCAGGATCCGCAGCCCTCCGGAACGGTCACTGCCTGGGCCGAGGCCGGCAAGGTCGTGCTGAACCCGGCCCCGGAACCGGTCGACGTGCTGATCGTCGCGGTGAAGCCGCAGGTCTTCCCGAAGATGGCCGAAAGCCTGAAGCCCTGGATCGGGCCGGAGACGCTGGTCATCTCGATCATGGCCGGGACGCGCATCAAGCAGCTGGCCGAACGCCTCGGCACGGACCGTGTCATCCGGGTCATGCCAAATACGCCTGGAGCCATCGGTAAGGGCGTCTCAGTCATGGCGAAGTCCGATATAATCATGGCGAAGCAGCTTGAAGTCGCGGAAAAACTGCTGAAGCCGCTGGGCGAAGTCATCGGTCCGGTCGACGAAAAACACATGTCGGTCGTCACCGGTCTCTCCGGCAGCGGCCCGGCCTATATCTTCCTTCTGGCGGAAGCCATGGCCGATGCTGCCGTGGCCGAAGGCCTGCCGGCGGATCTTGCCGCACAGCTCGCCGCGCTTACCATCGAAGGCGCGGCTGCCCTGATGGTGCAGTCGGACGAGGCGCCCAGCGCCCTCAGAAAAGCGGTCACCTCACCCGGCGGCACCACCCAGGCCGCTCTTGACATCCTCATGGATGAGGGTGGGATGCCCATACTGATGCGAAAGGCTATCCGCGCCGCCGCCAACCGCGACCGGGAGCTGTCTCGCGATACGGATTAGGAGGCAGGCAGCACCATGGAGGAGACAGGCGACATCGTCGAACTGGGCCTTCTCGCCGCCTTGCGCCTTGCGGAAGACACGCCTTGGGGCGACATCACGCTCTCTGCCATCGCCGAGGAAACCGGCCTGCCGCTGAGCGAGTTCTACGGCGTCACGCGCGATGACCTCGCCAATGCCTTCGACGCGTATTTCGACCGTGCCATGTCTGCCGAAGGCCCGCCGGGCGGAGACTCCCCGCGTGAGCGCCTCTTCGATGTGATCATGCTGCGCTTCGAGGCGATGGAAGATTATCGCGGCGGCGCCGTCGCCCTGATGCGGGACCGTGAGCGTACGCCGCGCCTGTTGCTCCGACTGCCGGCGCACCGGGCGGCCAGCGCGCACTGGGCGCTCGCCTCTGCCGGCCTGGACGATGACAGCGGCGCCCCGCTCGGCCTGAAGGTGGCGGCCATCGCAATCGTCATCGCGCAGACCGAACGGGCCTGGCGCAAGGACAAGAATGGCGACTTCGCCCTCACCATGGCTGCGCTGGACAAGGCTTTGCGTGCAGCTGAGGCGAGGATGCTGCGCCTGCAGAAATACATACCCAAAAAATCAAAGAGCGGGCCGCAAGAGCCCGACGATGCGGAGGAAACCCATGAGCCGACCCGGCCTCGACACCAATCCCCTTGAACTGACGCCGGACTGGTTCAACCAGCTTTTCGAAGAAATAGGCATTGATGCGGAGGTCTCCGGCCTCTCGGCAAAGTCTATCGGCACAGGGCAGATCGGCGAAAATGTCCGTTTTGTCTTCGACTATGCCCGCAAGGGAGACGGCGCGCCTGCCACGCTGGTCGGCAAGTTCCCGTCTGGCAGCGATGCCAGCCTGATGACCGCCAGGATGCTCGGCCATTACGAGCGTGAGGTGAGCTTCTACCGGACCTTCCCGAAAGTGGCAGGGCGTATCACGCCTGCGGCGCTCTATACCGACTACGATCCGGAAACGAACCGCTTCGCCCTGATCATGGAAGACATGGCCCCGGCCGAGCAGGGCGACCAGCTGACCGGGTGCGATGTGGCGGAGGCCGAGCGAGCGCTGGATGCTGCGGCGATCCTGCATGCGGCCTACTGGAACGACGAGACCCTCGATACCTATCCCTGGCTGCAGGGCACCAGCGTGGCGCCGCCACCGGCGATGAGCGCGGAACAGGTCGCTATGCTCTGGACCGGCTTCAAGGATCGCTATGGGGCGCATCTCACGCCGGATGTCGTCGAAGTGGGGGACGCCTATGCCGATGCCCTGCCGCGCATGCAGCAGGAATCGCGGGAAGGGCCGTTTGCCCTGACGCACAATGACTACCGCCTGGACAATATGCTGTTCGGCAAGCCGGGCTCGCCGAAGCCTCTGGCTGTGGTGGATTGGCAGACGGCGGGCAAGGGCGCACCGGCCAGCGATGTGGCCTATTTCATCGGGGCTGGCCTGACACGGGAAGACCGGCCGAAACATGAGCAGGCCCTGCTGCGCTACTATCATGCCCGGCTGCAGGAGGAGGGCGTGTCCGATTACAGTTTCGACGCCCTTTATGACGATTACCGCTACACATGTTTCTACGGCATGTCGGTGGCGTTCGGGGCGGCGATGCTGGTCAAGCAGACGGAGCGCGGCGACCAGATGTTCCTGACCATGCTGCGCCGTCACGCGGCACAGGCGCGGGACAACAATGCGCTTATTCTGTTGCCCTGACGCCGTAATTTTTTCTCATTCGTGTAATGTTTGCTGCAGAGTCTCACCCGGTGTGCCGGGCCGGAACAGGTTTCCAAACATCCTCCTAATGGAGGGTGTCAAACTCTCGTAACGCGTTACGCGTGGGCTTAAGAGGACGTGTGTAGTGTCCATATTCCGGGCTCTCCAGAAGGAGTGCTCGCCCTCTATTGGAAGATGGTGTGGATATGGAACAGCAGAACGCAAAACCGACGAGCGTGAAAGGCCCGGACGGCCAGAAGCTCACAATGGCGGATCTCCCGTCGCCGAACATTTCCCGTTGGGTCACCCGCCGCAAGGCAGAAGTAGTTGCCGCCGTTTCCGGTGGCCTGCTGAGCCGCAAGGCTGCCTGCGACCGTTATAATCTGACGGACGAGGAATTCGAGGCCTGGGAACGCCTTTACCTGCGCCACGGCGCCAAGGGTCTTCGCACGACCCGCCTGCAACAGTATCGCCGCTAGGCTGCTGTTAAACCCAAATTTACGGGCGCCCCGTTAACTCTGGCGAAAGCATCCGGAATCCTCCGGGTGACGGGAGTCCAGTATGGCGCAAGGCAGACCCGGTTTCACGCGCAGCGCGACGCCTTCCACACGGGCGCTCGCGCTGGCGGCGTGCGTCGTGGCCCTGGGCCTGCTCGCCTGGCGTGGCAGTGAAGTGATGACGCGCACGCCGGCCTCGCCGGGGCCGCTCTCCCAATCCGAAGCGTCTCTTCTCTCTGTCGCCGAAGCGGTGGCAGGGCAGGGACATGTGCGCGTCTCGATCACGCGCCAGCCGGGCGGCATGCGTCAGGTTCTGCTGCTGCTGGATGACAAGACCGGCGTGGACGATGCCGCGCTGTCGAACATGGTTTCGCTGGCTGCCGGGCTCGATACGGGCAAGGGCGAGCGGGTGGAGCTTCAGCGTGCAGCCTTCGCGCCGGGTATCAGTGGCGCGCCGCTGCCGCGTGACTGGGCTGAACTTTCGCTGCTGGCCCTTCTGGCCGGGCTCGCTGGCTGGATTGGTTTCAAACCGGATCGTCATGCATCCACAGCCCCGGTCGAGCTGGTACAGGAAACTCTGCCCGCGCGTATGGCGCCCCAATCCATCGAACCGTCTGTCAGGCCGGTGCCTGTGAAGGGTGACGAAGCCGCGGATCTGGCCCGCCGTGATCCCGGCCGTGCGGCAGACGTTGTCCGCGCCTGGATGAGCGGAAATGGAGGCAATGCATGAGCGCGCTGACGATTGCACGGCATGATGCGCCTGCCGATGGCCTGATGCGCTCTGCGCGGCTGATGCGGGCACTCGGCCCGGATGCTGCGCCGATCTGGGCGGAACTTTCCAAATCCGAAGTACAGGCCCTGACGGCTGCGATGGACAGTCTCGGCCCTTCAGCGGACGGGGAGTCGGAAGCCGTTTCCCGGTTCATGGATGCCCACCGGCGCCTGCGCAGCCCGGCTGAGGCGGGCGCATCGGTGTGGCGGCGCCTGTCCGATGCCGGCACGGAGACGCTGGCCGGCCTGTTCGCGGGTGAGCATGCGCAGACTGTGGCCCTGGTTCTGTCGCGCCTGCCGGGGGAAACATCTGCCCGCCTGTTGCGTGCCCTGCCGCCGAGACTGGCGATCGACGCGATGCAGCGTCTCCTCAACCTTGGGCCCGTTCACCCGGCCGCGCTGGCGGCATTCGAGACCCGGCTGGGGGCGATGCTGGCTGCGAAGGCGGGCAGCGGGCAGGGAAGTGGCCATGAGCGTGTCGCCCGTATCTTCGACCGTCTCGACAGCCGTTCCGAAAAGACCTTCCTCGCCGCGCTGGACCATGCCGAGCCCGGGGCAGGTGAGAAAGTGCGCGCGCTCATGTTCACCTTCGATGACCTGACCGGCCTCGATGCGGCGGGTCTGCAGACGCTCCTCTCTGCTGTTGACCGCGCGGTTCTGGTTGTGGCGCTGAAAGGCGCACGGCCGGATACGGCAGCGGTTTTCTTCGCCAACATGACCCAGCGCGCAGGCGACCTTCTGCGTGAGGAAATTGCTTCACTTGGCCCCATTCGCCGCAGCGAGATCGAAGCGGCGCGGCAGGAACTGGTCGCATTGGCCCGCACGCTGATACAGCGCGGCGATATCCGCGCCGATGGGCAGGTCGAAGACGACGAGTTGGTGGACTGATGCAGCGCGCCGTCAAATCCCTGCAGCCTTTCGATTTTCGCAGCGATTTCACCGCACAGCCGGACCCTCAGCTGCCAGCCTTGCCGGTGGAGGAAAAAATCGCGCTTTCTGCGCCGGATCTGGCCATGCTGCTGACCGAAGCGCGGGCTGAGGCCCATGCCGCGGCCATGTCTCTGAGGCATGACGAACAGAACGCCCGCCTGCAGCAGGTGACCGAAAACCTGACAGAAGCCCTGGCGAATCTGGTATCGCTGGCCGGTCATCTGGAGGCGAGTGCCTATTCGGATGGGTTCCGGGAGACGGCGCTGCGTCTGGTCACGGCGACTGCGCAGCGGATCGTGGATGGACAGGGTGACCTGTTTGCACAAACTCCGGAATTCGGTCAGAACACCAGCCCGACAGAGAAGGATGGATCATGAACAAGCCTGCCAATCCTGCCCTGCAGAAATCCCTGATGGACGTGCCTGTCCGCGTCGATGTGGTGCTGGGCGAGCTGCGCATGTCCATGGAAGAACTGGTCGCCATGTCGGCCAATGACATCGTCGCGCTGGAACGGCGCACCGATGAGCCAGTTGAGATCTATGTGTCCGACCGGCTGATGGCGCGGGGGCGCCTGGTTGTTGCCGATGGGCAACTCGGCGTGACACTTTCCGAGATCGTGGACTCTCGCGAAGCCGCCTAACTGCGGGAAAACCCATGGTTAACAAAGGGTTGTGGTGTGAGGCAGATCGCACTGCAGGAATGGGCTGTTTGGGCCCTTCGAATTCGGCAATCCCTAACGCCGAAGAGGAATTTGTTAACCTTTAGACGACACTAATGAGAGCGGGAGAGTCTGACCCGTTCGCGTTGGGACCGCGGCTGGACGGGTCTGTTCGAGAGTAAGGACGCTACCGTATGCGTATGAAAATGTTCGCCGCCGAGACGTTCGAGGCTGCCAAGGCGATGATTTTTGCCGAGATGGGTGCCGATGCGGTGATCCTGTCCGAGCGCGAGATTGATGGTGGCGTTGAGGTCCGTGCGGCGGTGGACAAGATGGGCGGCGTCGGCATGGTGCCGAACGAGCCGCTGTTCCTGCGCGAAGCGCGCGGCGGCGGCCATGGTCGCGGCACTGAAAATCCGCTGTTCAGCCGCGTGCGCGACGCGCTGCTCTGGCATGGCGCGCCGCAGCGTTTTGCAGACCGGGTGGCTGCTGAAGGCGCTGGCCGCATCCAAAATCTGAAGGATCCGGAAGAGGCGATTGCCGAAGGGCTCGCCCGCATCGTGACCTGCGATCCTCTGCCGGCCCGTCTGGACCGCGATATTCTGCTGGTCGGCCCGCCTGGGCACGGGCGTACGGCCACGGCCGCGAAGCTGACCCGCCGGGCTGCCGTGGCCCGCGCTGAAGTGCTGCCCGTTGCGGCTGACCTCGACGGCACTGCAGGCGGTGACCAGCTGGCGGCATACCTTGAACTGGAGAAAGGGCAGATCCGCTCCTGCCATTCCCCGGATGAGCTGTTCGCGACGCTGAAGACGCTGAAAGCCCAGAACCGCCGCTGCGTGATCGACCTTCCGGCGATCAATCCGTTCGATGAAGATGACATGGCCAGCCTGCAGGACCTGATTTCGGTCATCCGGGCTGAACCAGTGCTGGTCGTTTCGGCCGAAGGCCACCCGGACGACCAGCTTGAAGCCGCCCGCAGTTTTGCCCGGGCAGGCATCAAGCGGGCCATTCT
Source organism: Hyphomonas sp. (assembly GCA_041398445.1). Lineage (GTDB taxonomy): Bacteria > Pseudomonadota > Alphaproteobacteria > Caulobacterales > Hyphomonadaceae > Hyphomonas. Next base: position 62,874 of record JAWKUR010000021.1, read on the forward strand.
GACAAAACTCGATGTCGTCCGAAGGAGGGGCGGGGCCATCTCCGCGCTGTCTTCGGCCGGTATCGCCTTCTCACATCTTGCCGTTACGCCGTTCATCGGTGGCGGCCTGGTGCCGGCGGCGCCCATGCGCCTCGCCGCCCTGTTGATGGAAGACGCCCCAGGCGACGTGATCGCCCTGAAAGGAGCTGCGTAATCCAATGAGCTTCATGATGCGCAAATCGCAGGAACGTCCGGCACCGCGGCCCACGCCGCGCCGGGTTGAGCCTGCCTCGATCATCGCGGTTGCAAGCGGGAAGGGCGGCGTCGGCAAGACGTTCATGGCCATCACGCTGGCTTCAGCCTT
>JAWKUR010000022.1:0-58769 GCA_041398445.1 Hyphomonas sp.
ATGTCGGCTTCACCGGTCATGACTTTCGAAGCAGCCATGTTGCAGGCTTCGAGGCCCGAGGCGCAGAAACGGTCAACCTGAACACCGGCGGTCGTTTCAGCATAGTCTGCGTTCAGCACGGCGACACGAGCGATGTCCGCGCCCTGCTCGCCCACCGGCGAAACGCAGCCAAGGACAACATCGTCCACCTTGGACGTGTCGAGCTCGTTCCGGTCGCGGATAGCCTGCAGCACCTGTGTCGCGAGGCTGAGCGATGTGATCTCGTGCAGCGCGCCAGAGGCTTTGCCCTTGCCGCGCGGCGTGCGGACCGCGTCATAGATATAGGCTTCAGTCATATGAGAGGCTCCTTCTCAAATCTTGGCTCAAACTGTATTCAGGTTGCCGGCTTCAGGACCGGGTTAAGGGTGAGGCTCGCGGTGGAGCGGGCAGCTTCCTTGCCGCGGGAATCGTAGAGTTCGGCTTCGGCGAACAGCATCGCCCGGCCAACATTGCGCAGGCGCGCCACCACCTCGATAGGTCCCTTGCGGACAGGACGGAGGAAGTGCGTGTGCAGATCCACCGTCGAGGGCAGTTTCGTCTTGCCAGCCTTCATGCCAGCGAGTGCACCGATCGTATCATCCATCATGGCAACGAGATAGCCGCCCTGAATCACGCCTGCCGGATTGCAGAATTCCGGCTTGCCATCGAAACGCACCCGCATTGTCAGCTCCTTCATATCAAGTGACAGTAACTCGAAGCCGAGCGAGGTCGAACTCGGGCTCGGCGTTGGAAACACATCACGGATAAGATGGCTGTCTGGCATGACGGCCTACAAAGTCCTCGCAATCAGCATTTTCATCACTTCGTTGGCGCCGCCATAGATGCGCTGAACGCGGGCATCCGCATACATCTGGGCGATGGGGTATTCATCCATGTAGCCGAAACCGCCATGCAGCTGCAGGCATTCGTCGATGATCTTGCACTGCAGGTCGCTGATCCAGTATTTCGACATGGATGCCGTCGCCGCATCAAGCTCACCCTTCAGCAAAAGCTCCGTGCAGTGATCGCCGAAGACTTTGGCTACGGTGCCTTCTGTCTTGCATTCGGCCAACTTGAACTGAGTGTTCTGGAAATCGAAGATCGTGCCGCCGAACGCTTTGCGGTTTTTCACATATTCCACGGTCTCATGGATGGCGCGCTCGATCATGCCCACGCCCTGAAGGCCGATGACGTGGCGCTCCTGAGGCAGTTTTTGCATCAGCTGGATGAAGCCCTTGCCTTCGACTTCGCCTAGCAGGTTCGACGCGGGCACGCGGACTTCGTCAAAGAAAAGTTCGGACGTATCGGCGGCGTGCTGGCCAACCTTTTCAAGGTTCCGGCCGCGGCGAAAGCCCTCTACCTTGTCGGTTTCGACCGCGACGATGGAAATGCCCTTGGCGCCCTGAGTCGGGTCCGTCTTGGCGCAGACCAGGATCAGGTTGGCGGTCTGACCGTTGGAAATGAAGGTCTTCGAGCCATTGATAACGTACTCGTCGCCTTCGCGTTTGGCCGTCGTCTTGATGTTCTGAAGGTCAGACCCTGCGCCTGGCTCGGTCATCGCGATGGCGGTAACGATGTCTCCGCTACAAATACCGGGAAGCCAGCGGCGTTTTTGCTCCTCGGTGCCATAGGAAACGATGTAGGGCGCAATGATCGCGTTGTGCAGCGTGATGCCGAACCCGTCGATGCCCTTCCATTGCTGTTGCTCGATGATGATGGCTTCGTGGCGGAAATCACCGCCGGCGCCGCCATACTCTTCCGGAACGGAAGCGCCGAGCAGGCCCATCTCACCCGCCTTCTTCCAGATTTCCAGCGGCACCTTTCCTTCCTTACGCCATTCCGGCACGTGGGGTGCGCACTCTTTTTCAAAGAACTGACCGACAGCATCGGAAAAAATGTCGAGCTCCTCGTCCTGACGCCAGGCAGGCTTCGGTACATTGAGTGGGCTCTGTTGCATGGTCGGTCTCCGGCTTCCCTTTATATAGTTCGCGCGTCGGCAATTGCCGCTTACGTTCACGTAAAGATGTAGCGGCCCAAACCGGCTTTTCCCAGTCCTTCCCCGGCGTCAGATATGCCGTGACTCAGGGAAAATTTTGCCGCAGGGCGCCGCCGGAAGTGTAACACACTCCCGCGACACCCCCGAGGCAACTGAAATTCAGGAAATATTCGCCTTAGAAGGCTTCGGCCTCAAGCGCCATGAGCGGAGCAGCCCCCGTCTTCACTTTCGCGAGATGCGCCGCGCCATCCGGCAACAGACGCTCGACGAAATAACGCCCGGTAACCAGTTTCTGTTCGTAATAGGGCTCCTTGCCCTTATTCTCCAGCGCGACCCGGGCCATCTGCGCCCACATGAAGGCCAGCGCCGTCAGACCAAACAGGTGCAGGTAATCGTGGCTGGAGGCCCCGGCATTGTTGAAGTCCGACATGCCGTTCTGCATCAGCCACATAGTGCCATCCTGCAGCTGAGCCTTGATGGACTGCAGCCCTTCCACAAACACTGCCATGTCTGCGTTGCCTTCATTCGCCGCACAGAACTCATCAATGTCGGAGAAGAACGAGAACACCGCCCGGCCGCCATTTGCTGCCAGCTTGCGGCCAACCAGGTCCAGCGCCTGAACGCCATTGGTCCCTTCATAGATCGTGGTGATACGACAATCGCGAACGATCTGCTCCATCCCCCACTCACGCGTAAAGCCAGAGCCGCCATGCAGCTGCAGCCCCCAGTTAGCGCACTCATATCCCTTGTGGGTCAGGTAGGCTTTCACGACCGGCGTCAGCAGCGCCATGTAGTCCGCCGATTTCTCGCGGACTTTTTCATCCTGCGCCTTGTGCTGGAGGTCAGCCTGGAACGCGGTCCAGTAAGTAAAGGCGCGGGCACCTTCGATGAAGGCCTTCTGGTCCAGAAGCATGCGGCGCACATCCGGATGCACAATGATCGGATCCGCAGGCGTGTCCGGAGATTGCGCACCAGTCAGCGAGCGCCCCTGAAGACGGTCACGCGCGAAGTCCGCAGCATTCTGATAGGCCAGCTCCGCCTGCGACAGGCCTTGCAGGCCAACGCCGAGGCGAGCCTCGTTCATCATCACGAACATGGTGCGCATGCCCTTGTGTTCCTCGCCAACGAGGAAGCCGGTCGCGCCATCGTAGTTCATGACGCAGGTCGCGTTGCCGTGGATACCCATCTTCTCCTCAAGGCCGCCGCAGGAGCAGCTATTGCGTTCACCGAGCGAGCCATCGTCATTGACGAAATACTTAGGCACCAGGAACAGCGAAATGCCTTTGATACCTTCCGGGCCGCCTTCGATGCGAGCCAGCACAAGGTGAATGATATTCTCGGTCAGATCCTGCTCACCACCGGAGATCCAGATCTTCTGGCCGGTGATCTTGTAGGTGCCATCCGGCTGGGGGACAGCCTTTGTCTTGATCAGTCCGAGGTCCGTGCCGCACTGCGGCTCGGTCAGGTTCATCGTACCAGCCCATTCGGCAGACGCCATTTTGGGGCCGTACTTGGCTTTCAGCTCATCCGATCCGCCAGCCATCAGCGCCTGGAAAGCCCCATGGGTCAGCCCCGGATACATGCCGAACGCCATGTTCGAGGAGGACACCATTTCCGTCCAGGCGATGTTCACCACATGGGGCAGGCCCTGCCCGCCCATTTCCGGATCAACTGACAGAAGTGGCCAACCGCCTTCGACCAGCTGTTTGTAAGCATTCGGGAAGCCATCCGGCGTCTTCACACTTGCATCGCCGTTGCGAATACAGCCCTGACGATCGCCCACTGCATTCAGCGGATAGAGCACCTCCTTGGCGAACTTGCCGCCTTCTTCCAGGATTGCGTCCACCAGATCCGGCGTCACTTCCTCAAAGCCGGGCAGGTTCGAATAATTCTGGATCTGGAGCACTTCCTGAAGAATGAAGCGCATGTCGCGAATCGGAGCGTCGTAACGAGGCATATGTGCATGTCCTTTAATGCGTGAAGGGCGTCTGCCACTTGCGTAGCGCGCCCTTCTGGAAATGTCTTTCTAGACTGACGGAAACCCGCCTTAAAGATCAGACTTCGTCAAGCTGACGCCGTGCCACAGCCTCATATGCAGCAGCCTGGCGCTTGCCCTCTTCTGTCGGACCGACCTGATCGACCAGGCCTTCCAGCCAAACGATGCCCTTGCGAAGTTCGCCAAGCGCGGTGTCGATATCTTCACGTTGGACTTCCAGCTCTTTCACCTGCTTGCGGAATTTCTCCAGCATCATGCGCGTCTGCGCCCGCTTGCCGTCATTCAGCGCGTAGAGATCGAGGATCTCCCGGATGTCGGCCAGCGGCAAACCAAGACGCTTGAGGCGGACGATGATCGTCAGCCGTGCGCGGTCACGGTTCGAATAGACCCGCATCATGCCGTCGCGCGCCGGGTGCAGCATGTCTTTGTCTTCATAGAAACGCAGGGCCCGCGGCGTCACCCCGAACTCCCGGGCGAGTTCAGAGATCGTGTAGGTGCGGGAATCTGCAGCGGAAATCGAGGGGTGCTTGTGTGACATAGGGTCAGCTTAGATCAGAGCTTACGCGAACGTCAACGTAAACTTAGAATAAATTTTGCGCCATCCGGCTGGTTCAACCATGCTTAGCCGGAAATTACCCCCCGGTTACAAGGTTAAGGGGAAATCTTTACCTTTAACCTCCCCTTAAGACGGCACCTGCCATCAAACATTGGGAAAATGAACAAATCCGCCGATTTTGTTAACCGGTGCGGATGGGCTGCCAGGAGTATGGGGATGAGCCAGTCAGGGACATGGGCCGCGAAGGGAATCGACCAGCGCGCCCGCGAGGCCGCGCGGGAGGCTGCCCGTTCGGAAGGCCTGACCTTGGGCGAATATCTCGATCGGCTGATGAAAGCCCCCGCAACGGAGCTTCAACCCAATGAAGTGCCCGGCCAGAAAGATTCGCACCGTCCGCGCCCCGATTCAGCAAATGAGGCACTCGAACGACTGACGCGCCGGATAGAGGCAACAGAAGCCCGCTCGGCCATGGCCATCACCAACATGGACAACACGATCCATGACCTGGTCGACCGGCTGGAAGACAATCAGCAGACAACCGCCGCCATTGCAGGCCATGTCGAAGGCGTGATTGATCAGCTGCGTGAAACTCACGAGGCGCTGAAACAAAAAGTACGCCGGCTGGAAGAAGAGGACTCCCAGCAGGACAACCTGGAAGCCCTCAAGGCGCTTGAGAACGCACTCGGCAAGCTGGCCAGCCACGTTTATGAAGAGAACGAACTGGCCCAGCAGGAGACGCAGGCCATCAAAGGCCGGGTCGAATCCGGCTTCATGGATATCATTGAACGCGTTGAATCCATGGAGACGCGTGTTGAAGCCAGCCGGAACGAGACCGCCGAACAAATCAAGCAAGGCGTTGAGCAAGCTGCTTTGCGCGCCGCTGGTGTCGCCCGTCAGGTTTCCGAGCGCATGGACGGCCTTGAAACCGAGTTTCAGGAGCGTCTGGCGGCCCTCGGCAGCAGCGAGGAACGTCTCGATGCGACAGAAACGAGGCTCGAAGCGGTCGAAACAGACGTCTCTGGTGCGCTCGATTCACTGGATATGCGGTTCGATCAGATTCAAAACCGCCTGACCCGCGCGGAAACCACTACCGACGCAGCATTGAAGAACCTTGAAACAACGGTCTCCAGCCTCGACGAGCGCCTCGGCGACGTCACCAGCAAGATGGATCCCGATCTGGCGACCCGCCTGCGGAGCGAATTTGAAACCCGCTTCGAGGAGATGATGGCTTCCGTGCGCGACACGGTAGATGCGGTACGCCAGGAACTCGCTGAAGAGATCACCCGCACGGCCACTGCCCCGGCCGATGAAGCCATCTCGGAGATGAAAGAAGCGCTCGGCGACATGCAGGAGCGCCTGGAGGCGAGCGAAGCGCGCGGTGAAGCCGCCGCCAGCGAAGCCGTGCGCGAAGAAATCGAACACCTCGGAAAAACCGTCAGTAGCCGGATTGACGAGCTTGCCGAAGATCTCACCCAGCGTGTTCATGACAGTGAAGCCCGTAGCGCCGAAGCCATCGAGCAAATCGGCGATCAGGTTGCTGCAGCGAATAATCGCCTGCAGCTGCGCCAGAATGAAGCCATCAAGACACTTGCTGAGCAGGTTGACGAGAATCGCCGCAAGACGGATGCACTTCTGTCTGAAGCACTGACCAGCGTGTCGGAGCGTCTGGACCAGATGCAGTCTCAGGCAAATGAGTCCCTTTCACCCGTGCAAAAAGCGATCGCCATGCTGGCGTCTCGCCTGGAAAGCCTGGAAGACAGTACGGCGCAATCCAGCACTTCAGATACTCCCGCCATGTCCGTGAGCGAGCTTCCGGAAGCGGAAGATGTCCTCCTTGATGACACTGAATTCGAGGCATTTGGCGCATCTGGCGATTTTGAAAACTTCGAGGATTTCGACACGTTCGATACTTTCGCAGAGTTCAACGACACCGATCATGCTTATGAACAAGCCGAACCTGTTATATCCCTGCCCAGCGAAGCAGCACCCGCTGATGGTACACTCGATGTTGCGGGAGCATCGACCAACACGGATGATGATGCCGTCGCCTTCGAGGGCGAGGCTGAATATACCGCAGATACGGTAGACACAGACGACACGGATGTCTTCGAAGCTGGTATCGAATCCTGGGAATCTGCACCGGAAGAAAGCGCCACCGAGGATCCTTTCGATTCCTTCGAGGATGACTTCGATGCGATCCGCGCCGCTGTTGAGGGATTGAGCTTTGCTACGCAAGACGAGGGAGCCATCAACGCGCCCGGTACGCTTGTTGAAAATGATACGGACAGCGCAGATCCGCTGAGCGCACTGGATGGTCTGGAAGGCCTTGATGAAGCCCATACGGAAGCCCGAGAATCCGACATTTTCGATGATGAAGAGTTCGAAAGCCTTAAGCTGCCTTCGGCAGAAGCGCCCGCCGTTGAAGAAGAATTGCAAGATGAGGGCGATGCTGATCTGGAGACCGAGAAACAACTCGATGCGGACACGGCCGACTACCTGACGCGCGCCCGCAGGGCAGCAATGGCCGCCACCTCCAGCAAGGGCGCCGCTCAACCCGCCCGCTCCTCCACGCGCCCCTCTGTCAAAATGATCTCAAGCGGCGGCAGTAGTCGCCTGCCCCTGATCGCAGCCGCCTCCGCAGTCGCCGTCGCGGGTGTGGCAGCGGGTGGCTATCTCTACCTTCGTGGAAAGCAGGAAGCCCCGGCCCTCTCCACCCCTGTCAGCACCTATGTCGATCCGGAAACCACGGACGCCACCGCTTCCTCACTCGCGATCAACGAAGAGGCCGTTGCGGAGGAAGAAACCCTGTCGACGGCAGAGATTGAACAAGACCTGTTCGGAGAGACCACCCCCTCACCGCAACAGGCCCAGTACGCTGCAATCCCTCCGGTTGTGACCGTTCAGGCGGCTGCAGCCTCCGGCAACTACATTGCCCAGTACCAGCTGGCACAGGAAAAACTGACCTCCGGCGATTATGCCGATGGCGCCGACCTGATGCGCAAAGCTGCCCAGAAGGGTTTACCGATTGCGCAATATGCGCTCGCCAAGCTGCATGAGCGTGGCACGGGTGTTCCCAAAGACCTCACCCTCGCACGCGAGTGGACAGAGAAGGCTGCTGCTGGCGGAAACGTGAAAGCCATGCATGACCTAGCCGTGTTCATGGCTGAAGGTGAAGGCGGCGAGCAGACCTATGCCGGCGCGGTCGAATGGTTCCGGAAAGGCGCTGAATACGGCGTTGTCGACAGCCAGTACAATCTGGGCGTCCTCTATGAGCAAGGCCTTGGCATCAGCCCCAACCTGACAGAATCGCTGTTCTGGTTTGATGTGGCCAACCGGAATGGAGATGGCGGCGCACCTGCCAAGATTTCCGAACTGATCGAACGCGTCTCTCCGGAAGCCGCGGCCCAGGCACGCAGCCGCGCCGCCAGCTGGCAGCCTGCCGCCGCGAACGCCATCGCCAATGGCCGCTTCGGTGCCCAGCCCTGGAACATTGGCAATCCGCTTCAGGTCCAGGCTGTCCAGAAAGCTCTGAACGCCCTCGGCTACGCTGCCGGTACGCCTGATGGCATCATGGGCAATGGGACGGCCATGGCAATCCGTGACTACCAGCGCGCCAACGGCCTGCCGGTGACGGGTACGGTGACGGCGGAACTGATCGACAGGCTGAACGCCGGCGCATCCTACGGCGGCTAATCTCAGCCGCCCTTACGGTTTTACATAAGCGTAAGGGCGGTCTTTCTTGTCCAGTGACAGATAACGATCACGTAATGCCGTCTGGCGTGAAGTCATGTCCTGCTGTTCGCCATCGATAAAGACGGCATCAGCATTCGTTGTCACTTCAAGCGGATCACCATCCCACGCGACGACATCAGCATGCGCCCCCGGCGCCAGAATGCCGTAGCCGGACAGTCCATAGATCGCCGCCGGCGTAACGGTCAGCGCCTTCATCGCCTCATCCCAGTCCATGCCATTGGCGACGGCATTGCCAGCGATCTGCGTCATCAGGCGCGCAAGGTGTGTTGAGTCATCCAGATTGACGATCGCAACCGGCACACCCGCCTTACTGAGGCGCGCTGCATTTTCCTGCGTTGCCGCAAGCTGGGAGAAGCTGGACGGCAAATTGGAAAAGCCATCAACGATGACAGGGATCTTCATCTTCGCCAGCCGGTCCGCCACACGCCAGCCCTCATCAGCGCCGAGAATGGCAAACTTCAGGTTCCGGTTGGACTCGGCGAGATCCATGATCGCGTTCAGGTCTGTCGCGCTGCGGGCATCGATCAGGATCAGTTGACGGCCGCGGGCAGCAGGCGCCAGCGCCTCTGCATCCCGGCGGGACAGGACATCCCCCTCCCCGCCTGCAATGTAACGCGTGGGATAGGCGCGCGCATCTTCGAATGCGGCACGCAGCTGGGCCCAGGCCGCCGGACGCGAACCACCCGCCAGCCCGGCGCCCCCCTCACCAAGCGTGATGAAGGTAAAGGCGTCAGGCTTGATATCCGTATCCTGAGCGCCGCTCGTATCAGCAACGAAGCCCTGGCCTGCGAAGAGGTTCGTCGAAGGCTGCGGGGCAACTGCCACGCGCGTTACTCCCCCAAGACGGCTGACATCGACCGCGGTATCATCAGGATTGAAGCCATCAGAGGCATCCAGAGAAGCGGAAAAGCCCGACATGGCCGCAACGGCATCATTGGTCGAATCTTCGGCATCGACCTCGATAATGCCCGTGCGCGAGAAAGCGGAAATCAGCCCTGGCGTTACCCATTCGGCGCTGATCACCGTAGCGCCTTCGGGCTTCGGCGTCGTCGATGGGCCAACTGCGGCGATCACGCCGTCGCGAATGACCACGACGCCATTTTCGATCATGCCGGCACCAGTGCCAGTCCACACCTTCTTGCCTTCGAGGACATAGGTTTCAGCCGAGGCGCCCATGGCGGCCACAGCGGCAATAGCAACTCCTGCCATCAGCTTGCGGATCATTTCATGTCTCCTTCGCCAGGCTGGCCGAGTTCAAAGTCCCGCACGGGGCGGAAGGCGGCATCATTGCGGTCATACATGAGCGCGCCGTCAATATAGACCTGGTCGGCCTTGGTGTAGACGCTGAACGGATTGCCGGACCAGATCACCACATCGGCCATCTTGCCGGGTTTCAGCGACCCTGTTCGGTCAGCGATGCCAAGCGACCTAGCCGGGTTCAGCGACAGCCACTCCCACGCTGTCTCGATGGGTATGTCTATGCCGACCCGCTTGCCGTCTGCCCAGGCCTTGGCGGCTTCCTGATTGAGGCGCTGGATGCCGATGTCGCTGTCGGAGTGCACGATCGTACACGCCCCCGCTTTGGCGACCATCGGAATATTCTCCGGAATTCCGTCATAGGCTTCCATCTTGAAGCCCCACCAGTCGGCCCACATGGAGGAGCAAGCCCCGTAATCTGCCAGTTTGTCAGCTATCTTGTAGCTTTCGACAGCGTGGTGGAAGGAGGTGACCTTGTAGCCGAACTCCTTCGACATATCCATGATCTGCGCCATTTCATCGGCGCGGTAGCAATGCATGTGAACGAGGATTTCACCGGCCAGCACACCGGCCAGCGTATCGAGTTCAAGGTCACGCGCCGGCATCTCGCCGCCTTCGGCGGAATACTTGTCCCATTTGCGCTTGTACTCGGTCGCCTTGATCCAGGCCGCCCGGTAGCCCGCCATATTGCCCATCCGCGAGAAAGGCGCACCTCCGGGGAAAGAGCCATTGCCGTAGCCATAGACCCGTTTCGGGTTTTCCCCGCAGGCCATTTTCAGCGTGTAGGGGGCGTTCGGAAACTTCATTCCCTGAACCGTTCGTGCCGGCACATTCTTGAGCGTCACGCCGCGCCCGCCAAACAGGTTCGCACTGCCCGGCAGGATCTGCAGGGAGGTCACCCCCCCGGCCAGCGCCCGGCCAAAACCCGGGTCCTGAGGCCAGACACCATGCTCGACCCAGACCTCTGACGTCACGGGGCCGGAAACCTCGTTGCCGTCCTGGTGTGCCGAAACAGACGGGGATGGATAAGCGCCAAGGTGGCTGTGATTGTCGATGATCCCCGGCGTGACCCAGCGGCCAGCCGCATCGATCACTGTCGCCCCTTCCGGCGCCTGCAGATCCTTGCCGATGGCGGAGATCTTGCCATTCTGAAGAAGCAGGCTGCCATCTTCGATCTTCGCGCCTTCACCATCCAGAATGGTTGCATGCGTGATCAGAACAGGCGCGTTGGGAAAGGCCTCATAAGTTGACGGATAGGGATTGGGACTGAATGGCTCGTTCGGCGTGAACGGCTTGATCGCCGGGCCATCTCCTTCTCCGCTGCCACCACATGCGGCCAGAAAAATGGCCCCTGCGGCCAAAGCCGCCCAATTCCGTCTTGTCATAATATGTCGCCCCGGTGCTTCCCGTTTCGTGCTGCCACCATAGAGCGCGGATCAGGCCAAGCTGCAAGGCGTGCGACAGGAATCAGTCGGCGCTGGCCTGCAGGTTGTCCCGTTTGTCGCGGCCAAAAACGAGACGCATCAGCCAGTTAGGCGCAAACCGTTCGACCCGCGGGTGCCGGGCCATGATGCCCTCCATCCAGCGCCGTCCCCAGACCGAGTTACGGCCAAGCAGGATGACACCGATAATAGCGATCGGCAGGCCAATCGGCAGGAACGGCGTCGCCATGCCGATGGGGATCGCCACGGCAATGTGCACCAGCCCCACAACCGCCAGCATTTGACGGAAGGCACCCCGCACATGCCGACGGGCCGCGTCGAAGGGCTTCTGCAATGAGCCAGCGGGAGTGTCAGTCATGGGCGGTTCTGTTGAAGTCATGATCGGGATATGGGTTCAGAGCAAATTCATTGCCAAGTAAAATCACTTCCATGTGTCCAAACTCTGGCAACCAAGTTGCGCCATTGCTACACTTTTCCGCAGAAAGTGACTGGCGAAAGGGGCGCCGGACAGCGAGGACGAGATGAAACTGCAGTCTATCCAGGCGCTCCGCGGCGTCGCGGCACTGCTTGTCGTCCTCTTCCATCTCCGTACCCTGGAAATGAAATCCATCGCCGACAATGGCCTGACAGAAGCCACCTGGATGGGCGGGCTGTTCACCAATGGGTATGCCGGGGTCGACCTCTTCTTCGTCATCTCCGGCTTCATCATGGTCTTCGTGACCCGGAACAGCAGGATTGGCCCGAAGTCGGCCGCAGACTTTCTCTTTGCGAGGGTGACGCGCATCTATCCGGTCTGGTGGGCCTTTGCCGCCGCGATGACAATCTACATGACCATGGCCTATGGAATGTCGGGTCAAAGCCCCGGATGGCTGAAAGCGACGAATGGCCAGCCGATCCTCCCCTATCTGGCAAAATCCTTTCTGCTGGTTCCCCAGCCGGCATTCCCGATTCTCAACGTTGGCTGGACCCTCGTGCACGAGGTCTACTTCTATCTGGTCTTCACCCTGTTCATGCTGGCGCCCCGCAGGTTGCTGCCTGTCTGTCTGGTCGGGTGGGCAGTCCTTGTCATTGCCGGGGCCGCACTCGGATATTCATCGCATATTGCGACAACAAGCCTGTCACTCGCCCTGCACCCGATGACTCTGGAATTCATTCTGGGCGCGGTTGCGGGTCTGGCAATCGTGAGAGGCTGGGTCTGGCGCAGCGGTGTGATGACCCTGCTGGCCACTTTGTGGCTTCTCACCTCCCTTGGGTATCAGGGCGCGGAAACCCCTTTCCTGCTCCAATGGGGCCGCGTGTTCTGGTATGGCCTGCCGGCCGCACTCCTGGTGTACGGCGCCGCCGGTCTGGATATGCAGCGCCGGCAGATCTGGCTCTTCCCGGCTCTGATCAGCGCACTGGTGATGATCGCCCTCTATCAGATGACCGGGCTGGACGGCAGCGCCCCAAGCGAAGCCCGGCGCGATGCGACTCTGCTATCAGTGATCGTCGGCGGAATCTCGATGCTTGTTGTGATCTGGTTCGGCTGGCTGCTGGGCCAGGGCGCTCCGGATGTATTGCGCCGCGTACAACCCTTCTTCAGACGTCTTCTGGCCGCCGCCGCAAAGCTCGGGGACTGGTCCTTCTCGCTCTATCTGTGCCACCTGATCGTGTTGAGCGTCCTGCGCAGCATCTTCGGTCTGCTCGGTAGGGTGGAGATACTCGCCCCCATCTTCCGGCTGGGCCATCCGGGCGTTCTGGACAATGTGACGTTCACACTCGTGGGACTGGCCGTCACCGTCACGGCGTCCTGGGTCAGCTACCGAATGTATGAGCATCCGGTGTCCGTGCTGTTCGGAGACCTGCGCAAAAAACTGTTCCGCCGGGACCAGACAGAGCCGGTCCCGGCCTGAACGGTTAGCCTATTCCGCAGCGACTGGCGGCGCCACTTCAGGCTCCACCCATTTCAGCACAGGCTTGCGGGCCGCCTTCGTCTCATCCAGGCGGCGCATCGGTGCCAGGTAAGGCGCACCTTTCAGCGTCTCATCGCCCTGTGCTGCACGGCGGGCGATGGATTCCAGCGCGTCGCAGAAACGATCCACCTCCGCTTTCGACTCCGACTCCGTCGGCTCGATCAGCATGGCGCCATGGACGACCAACGGGAAGTACATCGTCATCGGATGATATCCCTCGTCAATCAGCGCCTTGGCGATGTCGATCGTCTCGATGCCTTCCGCCGTGAAGGCATCCGAGAACAGCGCCTCGTGCATGCAATAGCCCTCGAACGGCGCAGACATCACCCCCTTCAGACGGGCCTGGATATAGTTGGCGTTCAGCACGGCATCTTCCGACGCCTGCTTCAGGCCATCCGCGCCATGGCTGAGGATATAGGTCAGCGCGCGTACGAACATGCCCATCTGGCCATGGAAGGCGACCATACGGCCAAAGCTTTCTGACGCATCCCCGTCGACATCTTCGATGAGGCGGAACATGCCATCAGCATCCTTCACCACGTACGGCACTGGCGCATAAGGCGCCAGCGCATCGGACAGAACCGTCGGGCCTGAGCCCGGGCCGCCGCCGCCATGCGGAGTGGAGAAGGTCTTGTGCAGATTGATGTGCATCGCATCGACGCCAAGATCGCCCGGACGCACCCGGCCGACAATGGCGTTGAAGTTCGCGCCGTCGCAATAGAAATAGCCGCCTGCTACGTGGATCAGGTCAGCAATCTCGCGGATATCGGTTTCAAACAGGCCGCACGTGTTCGGATTGGTCAGCATGATGCCGGCAATGTCGTCAGACTTTTCCAGCTTCGCTTTCAGATCGTCAATATCGACGCGGCCGCGCTTGTTGGCCTTGATCTCGTCGACGATGAAACCGCACTGAACGGCCGTTGCCGGGTTTGTTCCGTGGGCGGACTCCGGCACCAGTACCCGCTTGCGAGTGTCACCCTCGCCGCGCGCGATCAATGCCTGACGGATCGCCATCATGCCGCAAAACTCACCATGCGCACCGGCTTTCGGACTCATCGCCACGGCCGGCATGTTGGTCAGCGTTTTCAGCCAGGTTGCCAGTTCGTCGATTAGCTCCAGCGCGCCCTGAACAGTTGCCTGCGGCTGCAGCGGGTGAATATCCGCGAAGCCCGGCAGACGCGCCATCTTCTCGTTGAGACGCGGATTGTGCTTCATCGTGCAGCTGCCCAGCGGGAACAGGCCAAGGTCGATGGCGTAGTTCTTCTGGCTGAGACGCATGTAATGACGCACTGCCTGCGGCTCGGACAGGCCCGGCAGACCGGTCGACTGCTTGCGCGTCACCCCGCCGAGGCGGGTCTTTGTTCCCTTCGGCGCAGGCAGGTCAACGCCGGTCGTTTCCGGCGTACCGATATCGAACAGCAGGTCTTCATGCTGCAGCAGCCCACGCGAGCCGGACACGGTTTCAATGGAGGACATGGAGAGAGACTCCGGAGAAGTGGGGCGGCCCTGAGTGTTCATGGTCATCAGATGATCTCCTTCAGGGCGGCGGCGTAGGCAGCGATGTCTTCTGCCGTCGTGCATTCGGTGGCGGCACAGAGGATAACGTCGCCCATGTGGTCTCCCGGGAACAGGCGGCTGGCGCGTACGCCGCCGACTATTCCGGCTTCGTCCAGCATGGCCAGCACGGCCTCCGCATTCATCGGCGTGCGGAAGGCGAACTCATTGAAGAAGCGCGGTGTCAGGATCTCGACGCCCGGCACAGCGGCCAGTGCATCGGCGAGGTCGCAGGCGGCTTCATGGTTCAGCACAGCCATTTGTTCCAGCCCCTTCCCGCCCAGCAGCGT
This sequence comes from Hyphomonas sp., assembly GCA_041398445.1. Lineage (GTDB taxonomy): Bacteria > Pseudomonadota > Alphaproteobacteria > Caulobacterales > Hyphomonadaceae > Hyphomonas. The sequence continues at coordinate 14,815 of JAWKUR010000022.1, forward strand.
CATGTGCGCCGTGAAGGCCAGTGCGCAAAGGCCGGAGTTCGTACAGATGTTCGACGTCGCCTTGTCGCGGCGGATGTGCTGTTCGCGGGTCGACAGAGTCAGCACGAAGCCACGCTTGCCCTCCGCGTCGACCGTCTCGCCGCACAGACGCCCCGGCATCTGGCGCACCAGCTTCTCACGGCACGCAAACAGGCCCACATAAGGCCCACCGAAGTTCAGGCCGTTTCCAATGGACTGGCCTTCGCCAACAGCGATGTCAGCCCCCATCTCGCCGGGCGGCGTGACAAGACCGAGCGAGACAGCCTCGGTGAATACCGACACCAGAAGCGCGCCTTTGCCGTGGGCAGCGTCAGCCACCGGCGAGAGGTCTGTCACTGTGCCGAACACGTTCGGAGACTGGCCGATCACGCAAGCCGTCGCATCATCCACGGCGTCGGCCAGGGCCAGCTCACCATCGACAGCATGCTCCAGCTGCACGACTTCGATGCCCTGAGCCTCGCACAGCAGCTTCGTCACCGCGGCATAGTGCGGGTGCAGGCCGCCGGAGAGGATCACCTTCTTGCGGCGCGTCACCCGCGTCGCCATCACGGCGGCTTCGGCGCAGGCTGTGGAGCCGTCATACATGGAGGCGTTTGCCACATCTATGGCCAGCAGCGCGGCGACCTGAGTCTGGAACTCGAACAAGGTCTGCAGTGTGCCCTGCGCGATTTCGGGCTGGTATGGCGTGTAGGTCGTCAGGAATTCGGAACGCTGGATGATCATGTCGACCGTGGCCGGAACATGGTGCTTGTAGGCCCCGGCGCCGACAAAGAACGGCCCGGACGACGCCGCGCGGTTTTTCGCCGCCAGCTTCGACATGTGCCGCTCAACGGCGAGTTCCCCCTGATGGTCGGGCAGACCATCGATCGTTCCGTGCAGGCGGGCTGCCTCTGGAACATCCGCATAAAAATCATCGACAGATTTCGCGCCGATGGTTTCAAGCATCTCGGCGCGGTCGTCCGCTGTCAGGGGAAGATATCGCATCCCGTACTCCGTAAGTGTCCGTGAACCCTAGAGGGTGTCGCAATAAGCCTTGTAGGCGGCTTCATCCATCAGGTCGGCGATCTCGGCGCCATCCTTGATCTGGAGGATGCAGAACCAGCCGTTTTCCGTCGGCGACTCGTTCACCGTTTCCGGCTTGTCCGTCAGTGCTTCGTTCACTTCGACGACTTTGCCATGGATCGGGGCGTAGACGTCGGAAGCGGCCTTGACGCTTTCCACCACGGCCATGTCGTCGCCGGGGGCAAATTCCTTGCCGATCTCGGGAAGCTCAACGAAGACGATGTCGCCCAGGGCGTTCTCCGCATAGTGCGTGATACCCACAGTGGCGAGGTCGTTGTGAACCGTCACCCATTCATGGTCCTTGGTGTAGAAGGTCGTCGGTTGCGTGTAGCGGGTCATGGGTCTGGCTCCTAGCGCTTGTAATTATGGGGAACAAAAGGAAGGTCGGCGATGACGGCCGGGCGCGCCTTGCCGCGCACCATTAGTTGTACTTCCGTGCCGGGTGCGGCGTGAGCGGTGGCGATATAACCCATGGCGACCGGATGGCCGACGCTAGGACCGAAACCGCCGGACGTCACAACGCCAACTTTCTCGTCACCGATGAAGATCTCCGTGCCTTCGCGGGCCGGAGCACGTTCCAGCGGCTTGATACCGACACGCTTGCGCGCCGGGCCTTCGCTCCGCTCCCGGAGGATGCGGTCTGCACCGGGGAAGTCGCCTACCTCGCGGCGGCGCTTCTGGATCACCCAGCCAAGGTCTGCCTCGATCGGCGATGTTGCCGGGTCAAGATCGTGCCCATAGAGGCAAAGCCCGGCTTCGAGGCGCAGCGAATCCCGCGCGCCGAGACCGATGGGTTTCACGCGCTCGTCGGTCAGCATTTCCTTGACCAGCGGCAGGCCGGCTTCCGGCTTCACCAGAACCTCGAACCCATCCTCGCCGGTATAGCCGCAGCGCGAGACGATGCAGCGCGTGCCGTTCAGTTCGAACGGCATGTGATGCATGAAGCTCAACTCTTCGCAGCCGGGGAAGAAATCCTTCATCACGTCGACCGCTTCCGGCCCCTGCAGGGCGAACAGGATGCGGTCGTCCGCGCGGGTCAGTACAGCGCGGCCGGCGAGCGCTTCCTCGAAGATGGCCCAGTCCTGTTCCTTCATCGCGCCGTTGACGACGATGTAGAGGCTGCCCTGCGCATCATCGCCGATCGGGCGGGTGATGATCAGGTCGTCCAGGATGCCGCCGTCTTCGTTCAGCAGAACGGTGAGGCGCGCCTGGCCCTGTTTCAGGCTGGCGATATCGCTCGGCACCAGTTCCTCGATCATGGCGGCGATCTTCGCGTGGGCCTCGTCGCCCCCGCCGATACCTTCTTCCAGGGACAGGAAGCACGGGCCCATGTGGGAGACATCGAACAGGCCGGCGTGCTCGCGCGTCCAGTTGTGCTCTTCCATCACCCCCATCGGGAACTGGACCGGCATTTCGTAGCCGGCGAACGGCACAACCTTCGCGCCGCACTCAAGGTGCAGCTCGAACAGCGGCGTGGTTTTCAGAATTTCGGCCTGGGTATCCGACATGGCGCCCTCGTCACAGGAGACGTCAGCGGCCCCGGCCGCATTTACGTCGCCCCCGCTGTCTCGGCGCCTGAGAGATTCCGCCCGTGAACTCCGGGCTTGCTCCTTCGGCGAGGTGGCGCCCAAAGGCCCGCCTCTTTCCAGCGTGTTGGTCCCCTCCCGGCCCTTTTGCCTGAGCGTTTCCGGGGCGGTTGCGCCTTCGGCGGCGGGGCTTGATACCCGCTCTCTCCCGGGAGGATCTTGAACTGTCCCCCTGCTAGCGTGGATTCCGGGCGCCAGCAAGCGCCCTCACGCCCGCCACCTGCGCAATCCGGCAGACCTGCCTCAGATTGAGGCGCCGCCTGTTCCTAGTCGGCCCCTATTCGGCGCGCCGGAGGGTGAACAGGACGGGCTGGTGATCGGTATATTTGAAGCCGAGATCGAAGCCCTTCGCCGATTCGAGCACGACATTCGGAGACAAGAGCAGGCCGTCGATATTGGTCGTGTAGTTCCGGCCGGCCTCGTAAGGCTGCTCGTTGGTGCGCACGCTCGGCACAGCCGGGTCGATGGCCAGCTGCCAGCCCTCCTTCAGTTCCTCACGCGGGAAATCGTGGATCCAGAACTGGGCCGAGTCGTCTGCGGTATAGGCAAAGTCGGTCGGCGCGAGGCGCATGTTCCAGTCGCCGCCCACCGCCACGGCCTTGCCCTGCTGGTAGTAGCTGTCGGCAAGGTCCAGCACTTCGCGCAGCTGCACCATCCGCGTATTGGCCCCTTCATCGAAGGCTGACAGATGGACGTTGATCAGCACCCATGGCTGGCCGGACACGTCCAGCTCCGTCACCTGCACATGGTAGCGCCGCTTGATGAAGCCCATGATCGTGCCGGGTTCCTCGGCGATGCGGATAATCTCCGTCGGCTTGTGCGCAACCCGCATGAAAGTGCCGAGGCCATGCTTCAGCGACATCGGACCGGGGAAGAACCGCGTGCGGATGTCGGACGAGAAGAACATGGAATAATCGGCCAGCGTGTCCTTCACTCCGCCGAGGACATCGACGCCCATGGTGAGGAAGCCCGGCCCGGCCAGTTCCTGCATCAGCAAGACATCCGGCTGTGTCTGGCGCAGCACGCCTTCGATGCCGGCAAGGTTCTTCTTCACAACATCCTTGCCCGGCGGGCGCAGCATCTCGCCGCCATCGGCCTTGAAGTCGGACTCTTCGCCAAGCCCGGCATAACCGATGTTCCAGACCATCACATAAAGCGGCTCATTCGCCGGGGGCGACTGGTCCGATGGCGTGGCAATTTTCGTCGGTATGGTTTTGTCGGACAAGGTCACGCACCCCGCGAGCAAGAGATAGACTAGGGCTAAAGCAATCAGGCCGAAGGGTATATAGAAGCGCCGCATCAGTGCCCCTCCACCCGGGGGAGTTCGCCGGGGCTTTCTTCGGCCTCCGGCTTGTTGAACTGTTGTGCGATCCACTGCGCAAGGCCGAGCCCGGCGGCGACACCGCCCCACTGGCTGGAAATCCGGCTGACGAAGCTGAGCAGGGATTTCTGGTCCAGCATTTCCACCATGATTTCCGAATAGCGCATCACATAGAGAGGCTGCATCGCCTCGGCCTGCGGTCGCAATCCGTCCAGCGCGTCGACATAGTGCGTGATCACGGCGGCGTAGTTGCCGACATAGGTCCAGGTGCCGACCGCCACCACGGCCAGAAGGCCGATCAGAGTGGAAATCATGGTCAGCAGCACGGCATTGTTGATGAACAGGCTGCGCAGCGGCGTCAGGCGGATGGCGAGGTTGATGGCGAAAATGCCCGCCATGAACATGAAGACCGGTGTCATGCTGTCTTCGGCTTCCGACAGCAGAGACTGCATGTCGAGATAGGAGAACTCCACGCTGCGGATCAGGTCCGCATCGCTTCCGGCGGCCCCGGCCGGGAGGCCCGCAATGGCCTTTTCGGCTAGGCTGGACAGTGTCTGCGTATCCGCAATCGCCTGCATCACCAGAAGGGCCACGACCACGGTGCCGATGGCGAAAACGGTGAGGCTGTAGATACCGTAGACCAGATAGGTGAAGAAGAGGCGCACGCGCTCGTCCGGCTCGGCGGCGAAAGCCGTGCGGATGCCGTGGATATAGACGACGAGGCCGACCAGGATTCCGGCCACAGTCACCGGCACCGGATGGTCCGCGATCAGGCCGCCCAGGCTGACATCCTTGCCCGCGCTGTCGATCAGCCAGACCATGGCCGCGGCAAAGGTGACGATTGCGATTTCGCCATAGGCCCCGCTGGTGCGGCGCACCGTTTTGCCGACGCGGAAGCGCAGAGAATGCCGCTTCACCCAGATCGGGCCGGCGATGACATAGGCCAGGACCACTGTCGCGATCGCCACAAGCCACGCAATAAGAAGGATCAAACCCGAACTCCCCCGTCTGGTTCACACCACCCGTAGAGCCTTGATGACACAAGGCGGCGGCGGAAGGCAATCGGCGGGCCTGCCTGTCAGTCCCCTCTCAATCTCCCGTCAATCCCCCTTCAATCTCCTGGCCCGGCCCCGGCGGGCTTGTTGCCGCCGAACCAGCTCTGCACCAGGCCCCAGGCACTGCGCGAGCCTGCCAGCGCCTTTTCGGTCGCCCTGGCTGCCGTAGAGGTGAGCCCGCCGCAGCGTTTCAGCAGGTCGCCGATCACCGAGCCCGATTCTTCCTTCACATCCTCCAGCGCTTCGGCAGAGATCGCCTTCGCCTGCCCGGCCGACCAGCCCTTGAAGCTGCGGCAGCGGCGCTTGGCGAGATAGCCGAGCTTCAGCGTCATCATCGCATTCACCCCGCCATCCATGACCGGCCCGGCCACGAGGCCGCCCATCCGGCCCAGCAGGCTGCCGATGACATCGCCGGTGAGGTCCGTCACATCCTCCAGCGCGCGGGCGACGACGACGATGGCGGCGACATCGCGCAGGATGCGCAAACTGCCCCAGAGGTGCGGCCGGCCGAAATAGACCCGAGCCACCTTGGCCACCAGATTCGCGTTGCGCCACAGCACGATGAAGGCGTCCACCGTTCCATTCATGGAGACCGCCGTGGCAACGCCGACGGCGACAGCCTCGGCATGGATCAGGCCCTCCACCTTCTTGTCGAGCGGCTTCAGCAGGGCCTCGATATGGTCGCGCTCGAAACTTTCCAGCGCGGCGGAAATGGCCAGCGCTTCCTCGGCATTCGCCCCGCGGGCCCGGTCCAGCAGGCCCTGCCCGCGCAGGATGCCTTCCTCGATGGCGCCGCGTTCCTCCTGCACCAGCGGATTCTCGGCCAACATCAGCAGGTATTTCAGGTCATAGCGCAGGCGCGCGGCCAGTGCCTTCGGCTCCGGCGCTTTCGGGTCGATGGTGATAGCCGGGGGCTTTGCCGCCACCGGCATGGACAGGAAGCCCATGATCGGGCGCCCCACCAGAACCACCAGCATCAACGCCAGCAGGAGGATATAGGCATAGCCCGCCCACGGGTGGATATCGTCGAACAGGCGGTAGAACAGGAAGCCCTGCCCAATCACGACGAGGAAGGCGATCAGCAGGAAAGCCGTGGCAGACCATTTGAGGAACTTCCAGCCCTGCGCCCATTGCGAGGCGAGTTCCCATTCCACCTTGTCATTTTCCGGCTGCACTGGGCCTGAAACCGCCCTGGCCTTTTTCCTTGCCATGCCGCGTGTCCTCCCTCCTGGATGAAGCTTCACACGGCTAAAGGTGGGATGGACAGGCCCCGGGGGCAACACCCGGCCTCCGCCCCAGCACAGATGACGCCCGTAAAGGCGCTTGGTGGGGGGATAGATTTTCGGGGGTGCTGGCTAGAGTCAGGTTTCCGGCAGAGGGAGGTTCAAGCCCCTTCTCCTGGGGGCTTGCGAGGAGAAGCGAATGCACTGCATTCGCCCGAGCAAGGGGTTGGGGATGAGGGGTAGCATAGTTGCGGCAGAGACTGCATTTGCGGAAACGCCTTTACCCCTCACCCCTGCCCCTCTCCCGAGGGAGAGGGGATTCATGCGGAAATATTCGGGCGTAAAGAGGCGCCCATCACACGCGGCGGCGAGGCGGTCGTTTGCGGGCTTCGGGAATGTCCGTTCGGTTTTCTGGCCCGGCATCCAGTCGATGGATGTGAGAAAGACGCGCCCGTTCGGTGTCACACTCCAATGATACTGCACACCCTTCCCATAGGCGGTGCGCACCGCTGCACGAAGCAGCAGCACCTGGACCCAGATCAGGGGCCAGATCACCTTGAGATGTGGCGGGAAGCCTTGGGGTGGATGCAGGAGTGACATGTGCCGCACTATACATCCGGGTGCGGAAGTGTCGGATGGATTTGTTTTTGGCTCAATGATGGCGGCAGGTTGGGGAGGTGAAAGTGTTGGATAAGCCCCCTCCGACCGCTTCGCGGCCACCTCCCCCGCAAGCGGTGGAGGATGACGTCCGGAGCTTGCGGCAGGCATATCCTCCCTCGCTTGCGGGGGAGGTGGCAGACGGCAAAGCCGGCTGACGGAGGGGGCTCGTGCTGAGTGGTGTCCAAGCATGACTCGCGCAGGACTATACGCGGCTATGCCATGACCCTGCATGACTATCCATGATCATATCGGACTATAACGGACTATGCCGGATCACCCCCGCGTGCACAGAAGTGTGAGCGCTTGTGATTTCTGCCGCGGTGGTGGGCGTGCCAGATGAGGGGCGGATTTCCGGAGCCGCCTCATGACCCGCCTGCGCGCCCCTGCCCGCTATGCCTGCTGGACCGCCGCGCTTGTCGCGGGTGGGCCGTGGCTGTGGCTGGGCAGTTTCCTGCTGGAACGTCACCCGTCGGACAATCTGCCTTACCTGATCGAGCGGGCAAAGCTGCACGCCAATCTCTGGCTTCTGGCGGGCGGCGTGATCTGGTATGCGGCCTGGTCTTTCGGCACGCTGCTGCTGCCCCGGCATGCGGCAGACCACCGGGACCGGCGCGCCCTGCACCGGGGCTTCGACGCGGCCATCGTGATGCTGATCCCGGCCGTGGCGGCGCTCTACTGGATCAGCGGCGATCCGGACCCGCGCAATTTCCGACGCATGATGCCGACGGACGCCGTGTTCCTGCCCGCGCTGCTGTTCGCGGCGCTGCAGACATTGGCTTTCGTGCAGGTCTGCTGCCTTGAGCGGGCGCCTACATCCGCTCCGGCACGCGAATGCCGAGCAGGTCCAGCCCCGTCTCCAGCTGCTTCAGGACCGCGGAGGCAAGACCAAGGCGGCTGGCGCGTGTGGCGGCGTCGGCTTCGGCGGCAATCGGCAGGGCCGAATAGAAGCTGCTGAAAGCCTGCGCGAGATTGTAGAGATGTTCGCACAGGACGTGCGGCATCCGCTTCTCGCGCGCCTGAAGGCAGGCCGACGCAAAATTGTCGAGCTGCAGGACCAGCGCGCGCTCGGTATCGTGACCGATGGCGATGGCGCCTGCCTCGTTGCCGTCGGCCTCTGCGCGGCGCAGCAGCGATTTCACGCGCACGGCGGCGTACAGCAGATACGGGCCGGTCTTGCCTTCGAAGCTCGTGAACTTGTCGAGATCGAAGACATAGTTCGTGGTCCGCGTATTCATCAGGTCAGAGAAGCGGAGCGCGGCGAGTGCGACGTTCGCGGCGACCTGATGGCGCTCTTCCGGCCCCATGTCTTCCGGCAACTTGCCGGCTTCCTCGATTTTCTTCTGCGCTTCCTCGAACGCCATGGCGTTCAGGTCAGCAAGGCGCAGCACGCCGCCTTCGCGGGTCTTGAACGGTTTGCCATCCGGGCCGTTGACCGTGCCGAAGCCGATATGTTCGAGGCGGCCCTCGTCAATCAGGCCAACCATTTCGGCGGCGCGGAATACTTGCTCGAAATGCAACGCCTGACGCTGGTCCACGACATAGAGCATGCGCTGGGGCGTGGGCTTCAGGTTTTCCATCCGGTCAAGGATCGTAGCGAGGTCTGTCGTGTGATAGCCGGTGCCGCCGCGGCTGTTGATCAGCATGATCGGCGGCATTTCCTTCTTGTCGCTGTCGCGCGCGATGCGGACGATGGTGGCGCCATCGTCTTCCTCAGCAAGACCCGCCGTCCGGAAGCGCTCGACCAGTTCAGGGATCAGGTGATCGACATCGCTTTCGCCCTTCCAGAGGTCGAAATGGACGTTCAGGAATTCATAGTCGACTTTCAGGGCGGCGACCGACACGTCGATGAAATGCTTCAGCAGCGCGCGGTAGCCGGGGCGGCCTGCCTGCAGTTCGGCAACGGCCTTCTGGCTGCGCTCAAGGCGTGCCGGATCGTCCTTCGCCTTGGCACTGGCAGCCGGATACATGCGGGCGAGATCGTCGATCGTGACCGGCGGTTCTTCCGGATACGGACCGGTGTAATCGGGATCGAAATAGATGAGGCCGGGCTGCTCGTCATACAGTTCGGTCACGAGGTGGCCCATCTGCAGGCCCCAGTCGCCGAGGTGCGTGTCGCCGGTGACATCATCGCCCAGGAAGCGCAGCAGGCGGCAGAGCGTGTCGCCGATCACGGCGGAGCGGAGGTGGCCCACATGCATGGGCTTGGCAACGTTAGGGCCGCCAAAGTCGATGACGGTGACCTGCGGGTCGCTTGCGCCCTCGGCGCCTGCCATCTTCTCCTCGCGCACAGCTTCGGCACGCGCGGCGAGCGCGTCATCGGAGACGCGGATATTGATGAAGCCCGGCCCGGCGACTTCCGCCGACAGGACCATAGGGTGTGCCTTAAGCGCGGCAGCGACCTCGGCGGCCACGTCGCGCGGGATCTTGCCGGCGCTCTTGGCCGCGCCCATGGCGCCGTTGCACTGGAAGTCTGCCAGTTCCGGCTTGTCGGAGCGGCGCACGTCGCCCCACCGTGCCTCAAGGCCCATGGCTTCAAAGGCGGCGCTGGCGGCCGCCGACAGGTCTTTCGTCAGGCTGGCCATGACTTACGATCCGGCATCCATGCGGAAGCGTTTGCCCGCGCGGTTGAATTCCAGCTCATCCTCGGACAGGTCGAAGCCGACCAGGATCTCGAAGTTCGTCCCGGCGATGGATTCATCGGCACGCGGGATGGTGATCTTCTCGATCTTCTGGGTCGTGCCGTCCAGCTTGCTGTTGCCCTGGAATTCCGCCGAGACGGTGTAGTATTCCTTGGCCAGCACCTTGCCATTGCGGCGCGTGACGGCCACCCAGTAGGTGAAGTCATGTGCGTTCGAATCCGCCGCCGGGCCCTTGCCGAAGGCAAAGTCGATCTGCAGCTCTGCGGTCAACGGATTGTCACCCGTATAGCGGCAGAAGCTGCGCACATCGGTGATTTCGCCGGTATAGCGGATGTCGGTGTAGAGGTTTTCCGTCCCCTCGCCAAAGTCCACCACGCGTGACGCGTCATAGATTGATCCCACCGGCGGACAGGCACCGGCGTTCTGGCGCGTGTCGAGCGACTGGGCCAGTTCCTTGGTGCTGGAGCAACCGGCCACCAGAGCCAGAGCGAGGATCGGTAGGATAATGCGCATGCGTTTCGCGGTCCTTCTTGGCCAGATTTCCTTGGCTGGGCAGCCTGGCGGCCCCATCTGAACTTGCCCGCCCTGTGTTAAAGGGCTACGCGCCCCCGTGCAACGCCGCTAAGGCAGGTGGGTCGGCATGGCAACCGGAGACAAGATGAAATGACGGAAAGGCGCCCCCTCACCATTCGCCTCGCAGCCCCCAGAGGCTTCTGCGCCGGGGTGGACCGCGCCATCCAGATCGTCGAGGAAGCCCTGAAGAAATGGGGCGCTCCGGTCTATGTGCGCCACGAAATCGTGCACAATGCGCATGTCGTCTCCCGCCTGGAGGCGCTCGGCGCCGTCTTTGTGGAAGAACTGGACGAATGCCCGGAGGACCGCCCGGTCATCTTTTCCGCCCATGGCGTGCCGAAATCGGTGCCGGCGGAGGCCCAGACGCGCAACATGATCTATGTCGACGCGACCTGCCCGCTGGTCTCCAAGGTGCATGTCGAGGCCGAACGGCATGACCGCGAAGGCCGCGAAATCGTGCTGATCGGCCATGCCGGGCACCCGGAAGTGATTGGCACGATGGGCCAGCTGCCGGACGGCCGCATCGCCCTGATCGAAACGGTGGAAGACGCCGAAGCCTTCCAGCCGAAAGACCCGTCCAACCTCGCCTTCGTCACCCAGACGACGCTCAGTGTGGACGACACCGCCGACATCGTGGCGACGCTGCAGAAGCGTTTCCCCGGCATCTCCACCCCCCACAAGGAAGACATCTGCTACGCCACCACCAACCGCCAGGAAGCGGTGAAAGTGATCGGTGACGGCGCGGGCCTCGTGCTGGTGATCGGGGCGGAGACCAGTTCCAACTCCAAGCGCCTTGTTGAAGTCGCCCTGCGGGCCGGGGCGGCGCGGGCCGAACTCGTCGCCAGTGCCGAGAATATCGACTGGGACTGGTTCGATGGCGTCACCCTTCTGGGCCTCACCGCCGGGGCCAGCGCGCCGGAAGACCTGGTGCAGGGCGTCATCACCGCCTGCCGCAGCCGCTTCGACGTCTCCCTGCAGGAAATCGAAACTGCCCGCGAGACGGTCACCTTCAAACTGCCGCGCGTTCTGAACACGCCTGCCTGAGCGGAACCGGCGCATGGCCCTGCCGCAGCTTATCCTCATTCCCGGCCGCCTGAATGATGGCGACCTGTTCCGTGACCAGCTGCCTGCGCTGGGCGATGTCTGCCGCCCGGTTGTGGCGGATGTGACGCGCGGGCGCTCCTTCTCCGAACTGGCCGCGACCGTGCTAGACCTTGGCGAGGATCGCTTCGCCCTCGCCGGCTTTTCCTTTGGCGGCATTGTCGCGATGGAGGTCGCCCGGCAGGCGCCGGAGCGGCTCACGCACCTCGCCCTGATGGACACGGTAATGATGCCGGACACGCCCGAGGCGCTGGCCGCGCGGCGCGCCACGGCCAGCATGGTGGAACGCTCCGTACGCTTCCACGGCTTCGGCGACCAGATCGCGGCGGCTTATCTCGCGCCCCGGCACCGCGGCGACGAGGCGATTGTGGGCCGCATCCGCGAGATGACAGAGCGGCTGGGCAAGGAGGTGTTTGTGCGCCAGTCCCGGCTGGAACGGCCGGACAACCGGGCCGCGCTGTCAGAACTGACCTGCCCCGTCAGCGTCGCCTGCGGGGCGGAGGACAGCGTCACCCCGCCCGCGCAGCATGAGGAAATGGCCGCGCTTATTCCGAACGCGACACTGACGATCATTCCGGATGCCGGTCACATGACGCCGCTGGAACAGCCAGGCGCCATCACCGCCCTGCTGCGCGACCTGCTGGCCCGCAGCTGATCTCAGCTGTCCCCGACTTTCAGCGCGATCTCGTAAGATTCTTCCTCGCTGCCGACATGGATGCGGGCTTCTTCGCCGGACAGGGCTGTCAGGGTTGGGTGGGCGATCAGGTCATCGCCCTCAAGGCCGCGATAGATCGCGACGTCGATCACGATCCGGTCGCCTTCATCCGGGGAAACGGTCAGTTCGATCCGGTAGCCCGGCACATCGGATTCCGGCGTCGCGGTGAGGAAAGTGCCGGGCACACCCGGCTCGACGGCCATGGTGGAATTGAATTTGTGCTGCTCCCGGTACGCCGCACTGGTGCGCTGGAAATCGCCCTGCAACTCGACCTTCACAGGTTCTGCGATGGCGGCGGGCAGCATCAAGGCGCCAATGCCGAGCGAGGCAGCCAGCGCGGCCACCAGTTTGCGGGGGTGCATGGAAACGGGTTTGAGGATCATGTCGGTGCGCTCCTTGAGTGAGGCCCTGAGAAAGGGCTGAAGGTCCGCCTGCCGGGCCGCCTTCAGGTGATCCGTCACCAGGCCGCGCACAATCGTGCTGACCGTCTGTCCGCGCTGCCGGGCGAGTATCTGCAGCTCACGCTTTTCCTCGTGGGAAATGCGCACCTCGATCTTCTCGCTTTTCTTTGGCTTGCGGTTTGGTGTGTTCACCGTTCAGGGCTCCGTAACAGGCGACTCAGGGGTCGCATGAACCGTCCGGAAGCTACCACGCCGATCCTGTCGGACGTCAGGAAAAACGTGTCATGACACACTAACCGATATGGATTTCGAGATGGACGCCCCGCCTCAGCCGCCGTTGAAGACGGCCCACATGACGGCGACAGCAACGGCCAGCGCAATCGCAAGGCGTGGCCAGGACAGCTTGTTGTCAGCCAGCGTTTCGCCGCCTTCAAAGTCTTCGCTGGCGCGGCGGCCGGTGACCATCGGGCGGACGAGATTGTCCTTGAAGAAGACCAGATAGGTCACGATGGCCACGATATGCAGGCCGATCAGGATGACCAGCACATTGAATGCCGTCTCGTGGATTTCCGCCGCCTGTCGCCCAGCCTCGAACGAAACGAGAGAGGCGAGCGGGCCGGATTCCAGCCCGTCCACATCCACCGAGAACAGGCCCGTGCCGACCTGCACGCACAGCGCCAGCAGCATGGCGATGACGCTGAGCGTGCCGACAGGATTGTGCCCGAAGCTCGGCTTGTGCGCGCCGCCAGTCAGCCCCTTCAGATAGCCGAGGATCGCCCCCGGCCCGATCTTCCAGCTGGTGAAGCGTGCCGTGCGCGGGCCGAGCAGACCCCAGACCAGACGGAAGGAAATCAGGCCGAGCAGGATCATCCCCATCCGCTTGTGCCAGTCCATGATGCCGTTCTCTGCCGTCCACCACATGGCGGCGACAAGGAAGACCGTGGACCAGTGGAACAGGCGAAGTGCCCCGTCCCAGACAAGGATGCGATTAGGCCCGGCCATGATGTGCCTCAGTCGTCAGCGCGGAAGGACTGGTGGCAGGATTTGCAGGTGCCGCCCGTCTCACCGAAAGCGGCGGAGATGGACGCGATGTCGCCGCCCTCAGCAGCCGTCGCCAGCGCGCCGGAAGCGGACTGGAAGTCAGCGATCTTCTGCGCGAAGGTTTCCGGATCGTCCCAGATGGCCGGAAGGGCATCGGTCTTCACGCCGGAATCCGGGCCGGTGCCTGCCGGGAACCAGTCTGCCATGCCCGCGGACTCCACCGGCACGCTGGCCGCTGCCGCCTGGATGGCTGCCAGATCCGGCTCACCCGCTTTCAGCTCGTCGCTGATCGTCTTGAAGGCCTTGCCCAGTTTCTTCAGCTGGCCCTGGCGCAGCTCGATCTGTTCCTTCGGGGTCATGCCATTGGCGAGGACGACTTCCTCAGCCGCCGGGGCAGCCGCCTCGCTGGCGGGGGCAGCGCTGTCACTGCCGCCACAGGCAGCCAGCATCGACACGCCGGCAATCGCGGCAAGAGCAAGGGTGGTTTGACGAATCTTCATTAAAGTCTCCATGGGCTTTACCCTGCGGACGGTAGGCGAAGCCCCCGGAAGGCGCAATTGAAACCGGGGTCGCAGGGGGCAGTTTCATGCAGGTTGCCCGTGATCGGCGCAGCGCTGCCGGGCTGGGCCTCAGCCGTGCAGGCCGTCGCCATCGGCCTCGATAAAGGCCGCAAAGCCGCTCACAAAGTCCGACAGGCGCTGGCGGGTGGTCTCATCGGTCAGGTTGCCCGCCTCATCGAACAGGCCGCCCGCGCGCGACACCATCAGCCGCCCGCCGAACCAGGGGTTCATGCCCAGCGTGCGCAGCACCGGCAGCCAGTGATTTTGCGACAGGATCGTACCGAACCCGCCGGGCGAGGCCCCGATCACCGCCACGGGCCTGCCGCCGAACACTTCAGCCGTATCCGCCGGCGGGCGGGAGGCCCAGTCGATCGCATTCTTGAACACGCCGGGAATGCCATTGTTGTATTCCGGCGTGATCAGCAGCACGCCATCGGCCGCCAAGATCTCCTCCTTCAGGGCCGTCACGGCTGGCGGGATACCGTCCGCCGCCTCGACATCGCCGTCATAGAGGGGGATGCCGTGCAGGGTCATGCCGGTAATGGTCACGCCCGGCAGGTCCAGCGCCTCGGCGGCACGCATCAGGCCGGTATTGAAGGAAGCCTGCCGAAGGCTGCCTGATATGGCGAGGATGTCAGTCATGGCTTGGCTCCCGCAGATTCTCTGGCGCGACGATAAACCGACCTTCTCACAAGGAAAACCGGATGCATGGCCTGCGGCGCCAGTGTTCAAATCTGCCGCACAATCTGGCATAAGCGCCGCCATGACGACCCGTATTGCTGCCTTCTACCTGTTCTTTCCGTTCCCGGCCTTCGAGGCCGCGCGTGAGCCGCTGCGTGCCACGCTGGAGGCCGCCGGTGTCAAAGGCACCGTGCTGCTGGCCGCCGAGGGCGTGAACGGCACCATCGCCGCCAGCCCCGAGGGCATAGAGACCGCGCTCGCCACGCTGCGTGCCCTGCCGGGGGCCGAGGCGCTGGAGGCCAAGTTCTCAGAGGCGGACGAAAACCCGTTCCTGCGCCTGAAAGTGCGCCTGAAGCAGGAAATCGTCACCATGGGCGTGCCGGGAACCGATCCGAATTCGCTGGTCGGCACCTATGTCACGCCGGAAGACTGGAACGCCCTGATCAGCGATCCGGACACGGTACTCATCGATACGCGCAACGATTACGAATATGCCATCGGCACATTCGAGGGCGCCATCGACCCGGAGACCAAGACCTTCCGCGAGTTTCCGGATTGGTTCCGCGCCTTCCGCGCCGACCTCGAAGCCCAGGGCCGCAAGCCGAAGATCGCCATGTTCTGCACCGGCGGCATCCGCTGCGAGAAGGCCACCAGCTTCGTGAAGGCCGAGGGCATCGACGATGTGTTCCACCTGCAGGGCGGCATCCTGAAATACCTGGAAGAAATTCCGGAAGAGGAGAGCCTCTGGCGCGGCGAATGTTTCGTGTTCGACGAGCGCGTCTCGGTGAAGCACGACCTGACGCCCGGCGACTATGACATGTGCCATGCCTGCAAGCGGCCGATCACCGAGGAAGACAAGAAGGGCAATGCCTATGTGCCCGGCGTCTCCTGCCCGCACTGTATCGACGAGATGACGGCCGACCAGAAGCGCCGGTTCGCCGAGCGCCAGAAGCAGATCAACCTCGCCCGCAAACGCGGCGAGGCGCACATGGGTCCGGACGCCGCCGCCAATCGCCGCCGCGAAGAGGCATGAGCGAAACCGCTCCGGTTCTCTACACTTTCCGCCGCTGTCCCTATGCCATGCGCGCACGCCTCGCCCTGTCGGCGTCGCGGCTGGACATTCGCGTGCGGGAAGTGGTGTTGCGCGACAAGCCGGCGGCAATGCTGGAGGCGAGCCCCAAGGGCACGGTGCCGGTCCTGGTGCTGCCCGATGGCCGCGTGATCGACGAGAGCCTCGACGTGATGCGCTGGGCGCTGACGGCCAGCGATCCCGAAGGCTGGCTGAGCGCCGATGCGGCGGAGACGGACGCGCTGATCGCGCAGAATGACGGGCCGTTCAAACGCGCGCTCGACCGCTACAAATATCCGAACCGCTATGAGGGCGAAGGGGCGGAGCCGCTGGCGAACCGCGATGCCGGGCTCGCCATCCTCACCGGCCTGTCGGAGCGGATCGCGGCGAATGGCGGGCAGCTCTTCGGCCCGGCGCCAACGCTTGCCGACATGGCGATCTTCCCCTTCGTGCGCCAGTTCGCCCACACAGACATGGACTGGTGGGAGGAGGCCGCGCCCGCCCCGGTGAAAGCCTGGCTCTCCGCCCACAAGGACAGCGCCCGCTTCCGCGCCATCATGGCGAAATTTCCCCAATGGGCACCGGGCGGGGCCGAACCGGCGCTTCCTGTTGCCGGATAAGCTGCACGCGCCCGCTTTTGCCCCCTTGCAAAATCCGCCGCGGGGCGTAAACAGCGCCTTCTTCGGCACGGAGTGTAGCTCAGCCTGGTAGAGCACTGTCTTCGGGAGGCAGGGGCCGGAGGTTCGAATCCTCTCACTCCGACCATTCATTTCATTACGCTTTTTCAAATCCCCAATCTGGGGAGAGACGCGCATAATGTGCGCGAACGAGCGGACATCGTGGATGATGTGCCCATTGGGTGCCGTTGCGCCCTGGCTCGGTTTGCCCACCGCTAGAGGGCAAACACCAACGCAGATTGTTCGGGCGTTACGATGATGATACCCGGCCCCTCAAGCTGTTGTTTGTTTTTGTGCAATGTACGTCACCTGAAATGTGTTTTTTGAATTCAATTGTCGGGAAAACCAGCCTTCCGAAGGCAGCGTTCCTCGTGTGCTGTCTGTGCCTGCCTTTACAACCTGCTTTAGCTTGTACGCCTCTCAACGAACCACTGGGTATTTCGATATGTGTCGCCGGCACGCCATGGGAGTTGCGTAAAGCCGAAGGGGATACGCACACCTTCTACAACATCCCGGAAGATTTCGCCGCGAGCGTCAGATTTTATGACGGGGGAACAAATGACGGCTTAGACAGCGAGCGCGCCGCACGTATCATGTCCAATTCAGACAGAGAAGAAACCGACGACTTCGCTGTTTTGAAGATAGGAAGGGTCTCGTCCGGAAACGTCGTATACGCAGCACGCGTGTCTCGGGATGGCATATCCTATATCCATGTGAATACGGTCTCTGTGGGGCCAACGAAGACCATGCGCGTATCCACCTGGCGCAGAGGCGACACGATGTCCGATAGAGATCGCGAGATGCATATGTCGTTTGGAAAGCTATTAAAGTCCGAGCCGTGAAAACAGCGGATCGTCGCGCGGCTTGAAGCAAACGCGACGCAGCAACAAGGTGCTTTTGAGTGGGTTATTTTACGGGCTTGGGCGCAAATGATCATGACGGACATTTCAATGCGCTACATGACATGGTGGAGGCAAAACACGGGATTACGATACCCCCAAGCCACAAGCGTGCAGAGATTTGGCATCAGGCAGAAACCATTTTCAAAGCTCCGCTTGGGCAAGAGGTGAAATCGTTTCTGGGCTTCATCGCAGATGTCGCTGCCAGCGAAGTTTTCGAGGCACTGGCCGGTGAGAAAGGGAAAATGAAGCCAACGGATCCCTGCCAGTATTGCCTGGAGCTAAGGGATTTGAACGACATCGACCCTTTGTATGAAGGGCTCACTTTTATGGAAACTCGAAGTTTCCGATCATACTTTTCAATTCTGACGTCACAGCAAGCACATTCGCCCTGTCCAACAGCAAACTATTCGCTGCGGAGGGTCAAGGGGAAGCAAGAGCTCACGCGTAGCCCATATGGGGATGTCAGCCTCATTTCCTTCGCCTTGCGCTTCTTCGGACAAGAATTGACGAAGGAAGGCCGTGCCCTGAGTTCGGACTCCTCTGACGCAGAGGCGTTTTTTGCCGAAGCTTGCCGGTGTTTTGGCGCTCCGGCTGATTTGGGTGCAGACGTGTATTTTTTCGAAGCCGAGAATGCCGAGATACTGGTCAGGCCAGTCGCCGATATTGGGATTGATCTTCATGTATTCGACATGAGCAAGCCGTCGCCCGCTTCAGATGATCTTTTAAGGCTCTTGGATGGCGGGATGGAGACGTTCAAAGTCTGACCGGCCGAGCCTCAGAACTAGCTTGCGGCAACACGGCCAATATGGGCCCCAAAACAACCGCCGTCTCTCACTTTTCGGTTGGACCAGTCCGATTGGGCAAGCCATCGACAATCGCGGTCCGGCTCTGCCGGACTATTTGATCCAGCGGATCAAATAGAGCGATCAAATGCTCGACGCGTAAGCAAGAGCCGTATTCCGGCAATGAATGCCTGAATGACGCAGGCTTAGACATTTATCACCCCCCATCTCCGTGCTACCTGAAAGAGAATCGGGAATAAATTGTCATGACGCGTATCCCTCAACTAGACGGCCTGCGTGGGGTCGCGGCCATGATCGTCGTCCTTGCCCATGCTGGCAACCTCGGCCTGATCTGGCGCAACCCGCAGTCCGGCCATATCGGCGTGATGCTGTTCTTCGCCCTCTCAGGCTTCCTGATGGCGTGGCTCTACGGCATGCGCGACATGACGCTGAGGGGCTGGGCGAGCTATGCCGCCCGCCGCTTCTTCCGGGTCTATCCCCTGTTCGTCCTCGCCGTCCTCTGGTCACTCTGGGTGCCGCGCTGGTCCTATCGCGTGAACGCGGAAAACTATCTTGATCACCTGCGCCTGGCCGATGGCGTTTCGGTCCTGTGGACCATTCCGGTCGAGATAAAATATTACCTCGTTTTCCCGTTCGTCGCGCTGGCCGTGCACGCCATTCGATCCCGTACTGCACAGCTGACGCTCCTGGCGGCGCTGATAGCCTTCTTCGCGCTGGTGCCCATGCCGAAGGAACACAAGCCCGTCTGGCCCTTCATGTCCTATTTTCTTATGGGCTACGCCGCGGCTGTCGCGCTCGCCTGGATCAAGGAACGGTCGTATCCCGGATGGCTAGCGGATCTTGCCTTCGCCTGTTCCTGTGCCGCCATCGTCCTGGCCATGCCGGTAGTCATGAATGCCCTGACGGGATACCATTACAAGATCTGGAGCAAGCCGCTGGCCCTGTCCCTGCTTGTAGGCGTCACGGTCCTGTCCTGCGCGCTGTCGCCGCGCCTGGCGCCACTCCTGCTGGGCAACCCGGTGACACGTTTCATCGGCAAGATCAGCTTTTCGCTCTACCTCTCGCATATGCTGGTGCTGCGATATGTTAAGTCACATTCTCCGGACTGGCTTGACCTTCCACTAAGCATGATTGCCGTCTTCTGTGTTGCCACACTCCTCTGGCTTATCATTGAACGCCCGTCCCAGTGGTTCGGGCAATCTGTCGGCCGCCTTATTGCACGAGGCAGACCTGTGCGCGTTCGCCAAGCTCCCACCCCAGCCGAGTGAGCAATTAAGCACGGTTGACATGAATCACGCAGACTGAATGCCATTGTCTGGCGCACCGTAAAGTCAGCACCCATACCACCCCGCAATTGACACCCCACCCCAACCCGTCCTATGGGCTCGCGCAAGGGTCTGAGCCCCTGCCGCCTGCAGACGTCTCGTCACGGTGAAGCTCTTCCACACAAACTTCCCTCGCCCTCGATGCATTTCGACGGTGGGTAATGCAGGCCCCCATCCCAGTCGGAATGCCTCTTTTGAGGAGTGAGTGATGTCTTTGCGACCATCGCCCGGCAATCGTTTCCTGCAACAATCCCCCGGCAGGGTCTTTGTGGCCAATGCCCTGCCCATGATGCTGATCATGCTGATGAACGGCCTGCTCAACATTATCGATGCCGCGTTTCTCGGCCATTTCGTCGGCGCGAAGGCCATGACGGCCATCGGCCTCGTCTTTCCTGCAATCATGGTGCTGATCGCCCTGACCACGCTGGTCAGCGGCGGCATGTCCAGCCTGCTGGCCCGCCAGCTGGGTGCGGGCGATGGCGCGGCGGCTGGCGCGACTGTCGCGAGGGCCCACGGCCTGGCCCTGGCCGTCTCCGCGCTCGTGATCCTCGTCTTCCTGCTTGCGGGCCAGCCGGCGATCCACCAGCTGGCCGCGGCAGACGCCTCTGTGGCGCAGATGGCCTATACCTATCTGGCAATCACCGTTCTTGCGACGCCCCTGCAGTTCGGCCTCGGTCTGCATGCGGACATATGGCGGAACGAGGGACGCGCGGGGCTTGTCGCCCTGCTCTCCGTTGGCGCCACGATGGCGAACATCGTGCTGAACTATGTGCTGATCGGAGCGCTTGGCATGGGTGTGGCGGGCTCTGCCTGGGGCACCGTGCTGGCGCAGGGCTTCGGCCTCGGCCTGCTGATGTGGCTGCGCTGGCGAGGGTTTGGCACTGTACCGCTTCGGGTGCTGCGCAGCTTCCGCTGGACAGGCGGCTGGGGAAGGCTCATGGCGCTCGGCGCACCGCTCAGCCTCAGTTTCATCGGCATGGCGCTGGTGTCCGCCTGCGTTATCGTCTCGCTGCGCCTGACGGCCGGGGCAGACTATGCAGACACGATCGCCGCCTATGGCATCGTCACGCGCATCCTCGGCTTTGCCTACCTGCCCAGCATGGCCTTTGCGCTCGCCCTGCAGAGCATTGCGGGCAACAATTGGGGCGCGGGCCTTTATGACCGTGCACGAAGTGTGCTGCACATCGCGATGGGGACGGCCTTCGTCTACAGCCTTGGCATGGAGGCGCTGTTCCTGACGGGCGGGCATGCCCTCGGGGCCACGTTCATCGGCGACGCTGGCGTCATCACAAGGGTGGCAGGCATCCTGCGCCTGATGGCGGTCTTCTACCTGTTTACGGGCCCCGTTCTGGCGCTGGCGATGTATTTCCAGTCCATCGGGCAACCGCAGAAGGCCGCCGTGCTGACCCTGTCAAAGGCCTTCGTGCTGTTGCCTGCCCTGATCGCCGCGCTGGCAGCCGCCAAGGGAGCCGGGGCCGTATGGTTCGCATTCCCCCTGTCAGACGGAGTGATGGCCTTTGTGGCCGCCGCGATCTTCATCCCGGTGTTGAAGCAACAGCCTGACAGACCACAGCCGGACTTCGCGGAATGATCTTGTGCGGGCCGGCTCCTCCGGCCCGCACTTTTCTGAATGCCGGTCTTAATGCTGCCCCCCACGCAATCGCCTCAAAGGACAAACAGGCCCAGGCCGCGTGTCACATCGTCAAACGTGCGGTCCGTGATCTCGCGTGCCCGTTCGGTGCCCTTGCGGATTACCTCCAACACATGGTCCGGCGCCTCTGCCAGTTCCGCCCGCCGTATACGGATCGGTTCCAGAAGCGCCTGCAGGATATCTTCCAGCCGCCTCTTCACTTTCTGGTCCCCCAGTCCGCCGCGCCGGTAATGATCCTTCAGCGCATCAAGCCCGGCCTTGTCCGGATCGAACGCATCGAGATAGCGGAACACGACATTGCCCTCCACACAGCCGGGGTCCTCCACGCGCAAATGGTTGGGGTCGGTGAACATCTGCCGCACGGCATGTGAGATCTCGTCTGCACTGGCCGAGAGGGGAATGGCGTTGCCGCTGGACTTGCTCATCTTCTGGCGTCCGTCGATGCCCGGCAGCCGCCCCACCGGAGGGATCAGCGCGCGGGCCTCCAGCAACAGGTCTGCCCCTGCGGCGGCATTGATGCGGCGGACGATCTCGTTCGTCTGCTCGATCAGCGGTGCCTGGTCTTCGCCCACAGGCACCAGTGTCGCGCGGAAGGCCGTGATGTCCGCCGCCTGCGCCGCGGGGTAGCAGAGAAAGCCAGCCGGAATGTCCCGCCCGAAGCCACGCGCCTGGATTTCGTCCTTGATCGTCGGGTTCCGCTCCAGCCGCGAGACCGTGACGAAGTTCAGGTACAGCATCGACAGCTGCGCCAGCGCGGGCAAGGCAGACTGAAGGCAGATCGTGGACTTTGCCGGATCGATGCCGACGGCCAGGTAATCCAGCGCGACCTGGAACACATTCTCGCGGACCTTCGCGATATTGTGCGCATTGTCCGTCAGGGCCTGGGCATCGGCCAGCAGCAGGAACTGGTCGTGCGTTTCCTGCAGGTCCAGCCGGTTACGCAGGGACCCGACATAGTGGCCGAGGTGCAATTGTCCCGTGGTGCGGTCGCCTGTGAGAATGACGGGGCGTTGAGAGGTCATGTGAGAAGCTCCTGTTGAAGAAAACAGGCACGCTGCAGAAGACCGGAAAAACAAAAGGCCGCCCACAGCGGCGGCCTTGAGGAAAAGGTATATCCGTCCGGCCGCTCCTAGAAGGAGCGCCACCAGATGAAAGCCGGAAGATGCGGACGGTTGACCATGACGGGCCGGATAGACCCGGCCCGCTCACGCGTCAATGCCGCCTGATCAGCCCTTCAGGATCGCGCGGACAGCGTTCAGGGCCTCTTCGGCTTTCGACGCATCCGGGCCACCGGCCATGGCCATGTCAGGACGGCCACCGCCGCCCTTGCCGCCCACGGCTTCGCTGGCGGCCTTGACGAGATCCACGGCAGAGAACTTGTCCGTCAGGTCCTTCGTGACGCCTACGGCGACCCCCGCCTTGCCATCATCGACACCAACGAAGACGACAACCCCAGAGCCGATCTGCGTCTTCGCCTCGTCGACGAGGGCGCGCAGGTCTTTCCCGCCAACGCCTTCGGCCACGCGGGCCAGCAGCTTCACGCCATTGATCTCTTCCGGGCCAGCCGGTGCCCCGCCGCCGCCACCCATGGCGAGCTTGCGCTTGGCCTCGGCCAGTTCACGCTCAAGGTTGCGCTTTTCCTCGCCCAGTGTGGCGACACGCTTGGGCAGGTCTTTCAGCGGAACCTTCAGGCTGTCGGCAATGTCGGCGCCGATCTGTGCACGGCCTTTCAGGTAAGCCAGCGCCTCGGCGCCCGTGGCCGCCTCGATCCGGCGCACACCGGCGGAAACGCCGCTTTCCGACGTGATCACGAACACGGCGATGTCGCCGGAGCGTTCCACATGGGTGCCGCCGCAAAGCTCCACCGAGTAACGGCGGCCTTCGCCCGTGCCCATCGACAGCACACGGACCTCGTCGCCATATTTCTCGCCGAACAGGGCCAGTGCGCCTGCTTCAATGGCTTTCTCCGGCGTCGTCACCTGAACGCCCGTGGGCAGGTTCGCACGGATCTGGGCGTTGACCTCGTCTTCCACCGCTTCGATCTCCGCGGCGCTGAGCGGGCCACTGTGCGAGAAGTCGAAGCGCAGGCGGTCAGCCTCCACGAGGGAGCCTTTCTGCGTGACGTGTTCGCCGAGCACCTTGCGCAGGGCGGCGTGCATGAGGTGGGTGGCCGAGTGGTTGGCCATCACGGCCTTGCGGCGCACGGCATCAACGTGCAGCGCGGCCTTCGCGCCCACAGCGGCGGAGCCGGACACGAGTTCACCGATATGGACATTCACGTCGCCAGCACGCTTCTGCACGTCGCGCACGATGAAGCGGGAGCCATCCTCGAAGATGATTTCGCCATGGTCGCCTGCCTGGCCGCCGGATTCGGCGTAGAAAGGCGTCGTGTCGAAGACGAATTCCGCCGGGCCGGGCGACAGTGTATCCGTCAGCACGCCGCCCGCCGCGATGGCGACCAGCTTGCCGTTGCCTTCGGTGTTGCCATAGCCGGTGAAGTTCGTGGCGCCCACCTTGTCGCGGACGCGGAACCAGATTTCATCCGTTGCCTGATCGCCGGAGGCAAAACCTGCGGCGCGGCTGCCTTCGCGTTGCACTTCCATGGCAGCATCGAAGCCATCGACATCCACCGTCATGCCGCGGGCGCGCAGGATGTCCTGCGTCAGGTCCAGCGGGAAACCATAGGTGTCATAGAGCTTGAAGGCCGTCTCGCCCGGCAGGGCGTCGCCTTCCTTCAGCGTCTCGGATTCCTTCTCAAGCAGCGACAGGCCGTTGCCGAGCGTCCTCTGGAAGCGGGCTTCTTCCTGCTCCAGAGATGCCTCGATGGCAGCCTTGGCGCGGCCGAGTTCCGGATAGGCCTGGCCCATTTCGGAAATCAGCGCGGAGGTCAGCTTGTGCATCACCGGCTCGCGCGCGCCCAGCAGGTGGCCGTGGCGCATGGCGCGGCGCATGATCCGGCGCAGGACATAGCCGCGCCCCTCGTTCGACGGCAGGACGCCATCGGCGATGAGGAAGGCGGAGGTGCGCAGATGGTCTGCGATCACGCGGAAGGAGGCGAGCTTGTCGCCTTCGGCCTTCGCGCCATAGAGGCTCTCTTCCGCTTCGATCAGGCCACGGAAAAGGTCGATGTCATAGTTATTGTGCACATGCTGGAGCACGGCAGCGATACGCTCCAGGCCCATGCCGGTGTCGATCGACGGTTTCGGCAGGTTCTCGCGCTCGCCCCCGGCCAGCTGGTTGAACTGCATGAAGACGAGGTTCCAGATCTCGATGAACCGGTCGCCGTCCTCATCCGGGCTGCCGGGCGGGCCGCCGGGGATCTTGTCGCCATGGTCGAAGAAAATCTCGGAACACGGCCCACACGGGCCGGTATCGCCCATGGACCAGAAATTGTCCGAGGTGCCGATGCGGATAATCCTGGAATCGTCGAAACCGGCGACTTTCTTCCAGATGGCGGCGGCCTCGTCATCCTCGGCATAGACCGTGACGAGCAGGCGTTTCGGATCGAGGCCGAACTCCTTCGTCACCATCTCCCAGGCAAAGGCGATGGCGTCGTCCTTGAAATAATCGCCGAAGGAGAAGTTCCCCAGCATTTCAAAGAAGGTGTGGTGGCGGGCCGTGTAGCCGACATTGTCGAGGTCGTTGTGCTTGCCGCCGGCGCGCACGCATTTCTGCGAGGTCACGGCCCGCGGGGCAAACGGGGTCTCGGCGCCGGTGAAGATGTTCTTGAACGGCACCATGCCGGCATTGACGAACAGAAGCGTCGGATCGTTCTGCGGCACCAGCGGCGCGGACGCCCGGCGGGTATGCCCCTGTTTCTCGAAATAGGCGAGAAAGGCTTCGCGGATCTGGTTTACGCTGGTCATATGATCTCAGGGTCCTCGGCGTATGATTTTGTCCCGAAACGCCGAATCCGGCGCCGGGCCTTTACGCGCGATATAAAGGCCCCTTTGCCGCACGCCAAGATTGGCGCACCACAAAGGGGCCAGTTTGCCGGACGAGAGAGAGGGAACCGGCCCGGAGAGACCGCTTTCTGCAGGGAAAACGGGAGAGAGAAGGCCGGTCAGACCCGATCAGCCCTCGGCAGCATCCGGTGCGTCGTCTTCAGAAGCGTCCATCCCGGCCGAGAGCAGTTCATCAGCGAGCAGCCCGGCATTGCGGCGGATGGCATCCTCGATCTCATCAGCGATGGCCGGGTTTTCCTTCAGGAAGGCGCGCGCTTTCTCACGGCCCTGACCGATCCGCTCCCCGTTATAGGAATACCAGGAGCCGGATTTCTCGACCACTTCGGCCTTCACGCCGAGATCGATCAGTTCGCCGGTCTTGGAAATGCCTTCCCCGTACAGGATGTCGAACTCGACCTGCCGGAAAGGCGGGGCGACCTTGTTCTTCACCACTTTCACGCGGGTCTGGTTGCCGATCACTTCGTCCCGGTCCTTGATCGCGCCGATGCGGCGGATGTCGAGACGGACAGAGGCATAGAATTTCAGCGCGTTACCACCAGTCGTGGTTTCCGGGCTGCCGAACATGACGCCGATCTTCATGCGGATCTGGTTGATGAAGATCACCATGCATTTCGACTTGGAGATCGAACCGGTCAGCTTGCGCAGGGCCTGGCTCATCAGGCGGGCCTGCAGGCCGGGCAGCGAGTCGCCCATTTCGCCTTCCAGTTCGGCACGCGGCGTGAGGGCTGCCACAGAGTCGATGACCAGAAGATCCACCGCGCCGGAACGCACCAGCGTGTCGGCGATTTCAAGTGCCTGCTCGCCCGTGTCAGGCTGGGAAATCAGGAGGTCATCCAGGTCCACGCCCAGCTTGGCGGCATAGACCGGGTCCAGCGCGTGTTCGGCGTCGATGAAGGCGCAAACGCCGCCATTCTTCTGCGCTTCTGCCACGCAGTGCAGCGACAAGGTCGTCTTGCCCGAGCTTTCCGGGCCGTAGATCTCGATGATGCGGCCTTTCGGCAGGCCGCCGATGCCGAGGGCGATGTCCAGACCAAGCGAGCCCGTGGAAACGGCCTCAATGTCCATGGCCTTCTTGTCGCCAAGGCGCATGACCGAGCCCTTGCCAAAGGACCGTTCAATATTGCTGAGCGCCGTTTCGAGAGCCTTCTGCTTGTCCACGCCGGTTTCCTTGTCCACGAGTTGCAGCGCTGGTTTCGCCATGAGTCGTCTCCTTTGGTCCACTATGGGGGTGTTTTTGGCAAGGCCCCCGATCGCCATTTCTGATTGGCGTGTACCATGTTTGTTCTCAGGAACAAAGCAGAAACTTCCTGCAGCCTGCTCTTTTCTTTCCAACGCCTTTCAGGCATTGTGGAGTCCATGCTTACACGATCCAGCCGCCCCGCCGGCGAAGCCCGCCTTCGCTATCTCGATGCCGACATCGAAGTCCTCGCGCCGGGCGATTATGTCGTCTGCGCCGTCACCGGCCGGAAAATTCCGGTCCAGGCACTCCGTTACTGGAGTGTCGACCGTCAGGAAGCCTATTGGGATGCGGATGCCGCCTCCTCCCGCATGGTTCCGGCGAAGGACTGACGCACGCATGATGCGTGACCTGCTCCTCATGGTGGTGATGTGCACGGGCACATGCCTCGCGCCGCCCATGGCCGGAGCAGAAACCAGCGCCGAAGCCGCCGCCCCGGTTCAGGAAACCTGTGACGGCGCGCTGACCCAGGGCGGCCTTGTCATCTGCCGCGGTGCCCCCGGCACCGTTTTCACCGTCGCTGGCCGCAAACTCACCGCAGACGCCTCCGGCAGCGCCCAGTTCGGGATTGCTACGGATGCGCCATCGGTGATCGGCTGGTCATCGGGCACCGGCGCCTTTGGCGACCTCACCATCGCGCCGCGCCATGACGATTTCCGCACCATCAAGGGCTTTGACTGCGACAAGGTCGATGCCCGCAGCGAAGAGCAGAAGGCCCATGCCGCCCGTTCCTGGGTGAAGAAGCAGGAAGCCTTTGCAGACTTCAATGACGGCCCCGGCGCGCTGACGGGCTTCATCAAGCCTGCCGATATGCCGGCCTCCTCGCCCTTCGGCCCGACGCGGAAATATATCGGCGTCAGCAAGGTGACCGGCGAGCCGTGCGAATCCGTTTCCGTGCACCGCGGCTATGACATGGCCGCGCCGGTGGGCACGCCGATTGTCGCCCCGGCGGCGGGCACGGTAATCCTGGCCGATCCGGACCTTTACTATGAAGGCGGCTCCGTCTTCCTCGACCATGGCCATGGCCTGGTCTCGGTGTTCATGCACCTGTCGGAAGTGGACGTGAAAGCAGGCGACGTGGTGGAGCGCGGCGATCCGCTGGCGAAGTCCGGCAATACGGGCCGCACGACCGGGCCGCACCTGCACTGGGCCGTGAAGTGGCGCAATCCTGAAGCCAGTGACCGGGGCGGCGATTTCTACATCGACCCGGCCTTGCTGCTGGAACTGCCGGTTACGGACTAGGGTAACGGACCGGGGCAACGGGCGGAGGGGCCTGTGAACGCCATCGCAGATCATGTCACACGCTGGATCGCAGGGGCCATTGAGGCTGCGCCGGAGGGCCACGTCCCGCTGCTGATGCTGTCAGGACCACAAGGCTCCGGCAAGTCGACGGCTCTGGCCGCCGCCATTGACGCACTGCCTGTGCCCGTGGCCGGGGCGAGCATCGACGATTTCTATCTGACTCATGCCGAGCGGATGGCACTTGCCCGCCGCATCAGCCCGCTGTTCATGACGCGCGGCCCGCCGGGCACGCATGACCTGACCTTGCTGCAACAGACCGTGACGGCGCTCCGCAAGGCAGTGGCAGAAACGGAAACACCGATCCCCGTTTTCGACAAGCTGGCGGATGACCGCACGCCGGTGGAGGGCTGGCGCAGCTTTGCCGGTCGCCCGGCCGCCATCGTGATCGAAGGCTGGCTGATGGGCGCTTTGCCGGACAGGCAATCCCCGGAGGATGCGGCGCTCAACCCTGTGGAAGCCGAGGACCGTACGGGCGACTGGCGCCGCCATCAGGAAGCCGCACTGGCGGATACCTACAGCCGTCTATGGGATGCAGCGAATGCCTTCTGCCACATCCTGCCGCCGGATTTCGACTGCGTGCTCGGCTGGCGCCTTCAGCAGGAGGCCGGGCTGTGGTCCGCGCGTGGCGAGCCCATGCCGGAGGAACGGCGAGACTGGGTGGAGCGCTTCATCCAGCACTATGAACGCGTCACCCGCCGCATGCTGGCAGGCCGCCGCCGCGCGGGCGCCGAGATCCATATCGACGCGACCCGGAATGTGATCAGAACGACTGGCTGCTGAACACCCGGCGCATCATCAGGGCGCAACCGGAAAGACCACCGTAGCCGACGATCGATATTGCGTACCTGCATGTCGCCCGTTGCTAAGCAGGCCGCAGGGACAGCACACCGGACGAGCAGCACCTGCCCGGTCCAGCGGCCCGGCGCCGGAACACCCTTGCCGCGCTCAATACCGACAGGGCGAAGAAGACATCCCAGCGAGATGTCGGCAGCATAGGCCACGGATGGCCAGCGAAAGGCAACGCTCCGAGTCGCCCGGTAGAATGCGGCTGACCGTGAGGACCAGGGTGCACGAGCGAGGTGAGCGCCGCGCATATGGCCATAAAGACCAGGCCACAGGCTGAACAGTTTCCGTCCTCCGGCACGGCATCATGCAGGGCAGCCATCGGGACAACCAGCAAGGGCGATCGCAGGATCAGCAATTCCATCGCCGTAAAGTACGGGTCGGAATTGGGACATCCGCCGAAGGCAGCGCCATCTTACATCGCCAGCACGATGGCATAAGCCAGCTGCAGGCCAACGATCAGACGGCCGCGAGACGACCGGTCCGGCTCATGGCATCAGCACGGTTGCCGGTGGTCGCCGCGAACGCTGGCCGATGTCTGCACTGAACGTGCCCGCCTTCATGGCGGCGAACAGGTGGCGTGCGCCGCGGGCCAGGTCTTCCGCTGTCTCGATATAGCTGAAGAGGGTTGGCCGGGTCAGGATGAGCGAACCACCAGCCGCGAGGCGGCCGGGCGGCATCGGGTCTGCGGCGCCGGAAGCATTGCCATAGGAGATCATCCAGCCGCGTTTCTTCAGGCTGGAAAGGGACGCTTCGAAACTGCGTTTGCCGACGCTGTCGAGGGAGACATCGACGCCCACGCCGCCCGTCAGATCACGCACTTTCTTCGCCACATCGTCATAACCGACGATGACATCACTGGCGCCAAGCTCTTCGGCCTTTTCGGCCTTCTCGGGTGTGGAGGTCACGGCAATCACGCGGGCGCCGAGGCTGGCCGCCCAGGGCGTCAGCACGCTGCCGACACCGCCGACCGGCGCCCAGATCAGCACCGTGTCATGATCGGTGACCGGGCGGATCTCGAACAGCAGCATCCAGGCGGTGAGGCCCTTCAGGAGGACGGCGGCGCCTTCTTCCTCGCTGATGCCGTCCGGCAGTTTGACCATACGTGCGGCCGAGCCGGTAAAGTGGGTGGCATAGGTGCCATTGCCGAGATAGGCGACCCGGTCACCCGGCTTCACATTGGTGACGCCCTCGCCAACGGCCTCCACCGTGCCGGCCCCTTCGGAGCCCTGCACAAACGGCATCTTCGCAGGATACAGTCCCGTACGGAAATAGGTGTCGATGAAATTGAGGCCGGAAGCCGCCTGCTTCACCAGCGCCTCGCCCGGCCCCGGCTGGCGTGGTTCGAACGGCTCCACCTTCAGCACATCCGGGCCGCCCGTTTCGTGCATGATGATCCGGTAAGGCTCGTGCATGTCAGTGTCCTCCAGCTTTTGGCGCCTTCTTGCGCGCCTGTATGTTCAGAAGCTCCACGCCCAGCGAGAACGCAATGGCAAAGTAGAGATAGCCCCTCGGGATATGGAAGCCGAGGCCATCGGCCACAAGGGCGACCCCGACGAGCAGGATAAAGGCCAGGGCCAGCATCTTGGTGGTCGGGTGATCGGCGATGAACTTCGCCAGCGGGTCTGCCGCGACAGCCATCACAAAGGTCGACAGCACCACGGCGGCGATCATCACCGGAAGGTGTGTCGTCATGCCGACGGCGGTGATCACGCTGTCCAGCGAGAAGACAATGTTGATGACGATCAGCTGCAGCACAACCGAGCCGAACCCGCTTTGCGCCGTGGTCTCTTCATGATGGGTGCCTTCCACGGCGGAGTGGATTTCCTGCGTGCCTTTCCACAACAGGAACAGCCCGCCACCGAACAGGATCACATCCTTCAGCGTGACTTCCTCCACATGGTGCATCACCTCTTCGCTGCCATTGGAGACCGCGACGGCCAGCCAGTGCGGCAGGTGGAACAGGGCGGACTTGTCGAGCTGCAGGATCCAGAAGATCAGACCCAGCATCGCGATGCGCAGGATCATGGCGCCCCAGATGCCGACGCGCGTGGCCTGCTCCTTCTGCCTGCCCTGCAGCTTGCCCGTGGCAATAGAGACGAAGAGCAGATTGTCGATGCCCAGCACGACTTCCAGGAAGGTCAGCGTGACAAGGCTGCCCCAGAAGGCGGGCGAAGAGAGAAGTTCGGTCATGGGAGCCCCCAGCGAGCCGCAATATGCGCCGAGTGAACCGTGCTGCGCTGTGGAGCGCAAGCCCGACTCGCGGTCTGTTGCCGCCATGGACCTGTTAGGAAACCTCACCTGCGGCGTGGACGAGGCCGGCCGTGGCCCATGGGCCGGCCCGGTAACTGCGGGCGCCGTGATCCTTGATCCGGCCCGCCCCATCGAAGGGCTGACGGATTCGAAGAAACTGTCGGAAGCAAAGCGTGATGCGCTGGCGCCGCTGATCCGCGAGCGTGCCCTCGCCTGGTGTGTGGCCCATGCCAGCGTGGAGGAGATCGACCGGCTGAACATCCGCGAGGCAACCTTTCTGGCCATGCGGCGGGCCGTCGCCGGGCTGCAGCACGCCCCGGCGCTTGCCCTCATTGACGGCAACGCCCTGCCCGGCGGCCTCGCCTGCGAAGCCGAAGCCATTGTGAAGGGTGACCTGAAAGAACCGGCCATCTCCGCCGCCTCGATCCTCGCCAAGACAGTTCGGGATGCGCTGATGGTGGAACTGGATGTCGCCTATCCCGGCTATGGCCTGGCAAAACACAAGGGCTATGGCACTGCCGTGCACGCCGAAGCGCTGAAACGCCTCGGCCCCGCCCCCTGCCACCGTATGAGCTTCGCCCCCGTGAAAGCTGCAGCCGTCACTGGTTAACGCGCTGTTAACCGCCTCAGACGAGCTTCCGGGAATCGACGTGGAGGGACCCATGCTCTTTCTGTTTGGCTGGCATACTTGGTGGGGAGAGTCCGGCCGGCCGTACCGGTTCAAGATCACGCTGACGCGCAAGGGCCTGCCGGATGAGGGCGGGATCTATGTCTTTGTGCGGCGGCGGTTCGTGTTCTTCCTGCAGCCGCTTTACATCGGCAAGGCCACCAATTTCCGCTCGCGCCTGATCGGGCATGAGCGCTGGTGGGAAGCCTGGTGGAAACGCGGGGCGACCGAACGCCATGTAATGATTGTAAAAAAGCCGGCAGACCGGGCGCGGGTCGAGGAAGACCTGATCCGCAATTACCAGCCGCGGATGAACGACATCCTCATCCCGCGCGGGGCCGACGACGCACCGAACAACAAGCGCCTGCGCCGCTGGTGGAAGATCAAACGCTGGTTCCGGATCCCGTTTTTTGGCTGACTATACCGGACTATGCCGGACTATCTCATGATCTCAGGCGGCTCCGGCCGCCTTTTTTCATGACCATCCATGACGATAACGGACCTGCCGGAGCCTCTTCCCGCCCGGCCCCTGTCATGGGATAGAGCGGCCATGGCAGATGACGTTTCCTCTTTCACCGGTGCCCCGCCGCTTTTCGCGGAGACGCCGGATTCGGTCAGCTTCAAGAAGCTGCGCAAGCGGCTGGTGCGCGGCGCCCTCCAGGCGATCGACACTTATGGCATGGTCGACCGGCGCGCAGTGGAGAGCGGCGCGGCGCCCCGGCCGAAATGGCTGGTCTGCCTCTCCGGCGGCAAGGACAGCTATGGCCTGCTGGCCGTACTGATGGACCTGCAATACCAGGGCGCCCTGCCCGTGGACCTGATCGCCTGCAACCTCGACCAGGGCCAGCCGGGCTTTCCCAAGCACATCCTGCCGGAATGGCTGGAGAAGATCGGCGCCACCTATCGCATCGTGACGGAAGACACCTATTCCATCGTCACCGACAAGGTGCCCGAGGGGCGGACCTTCTGCTCCATGTGCTCGCGCCTGCGCCGGGGCATCCTTTACCGCATCGCGCGGGAGGAAGGCTGCGAGGCCATCGTGCTGGGCCACCACCGCGACGATGCGCTGGAGACGTTCATGATGAACCTGATCCATGGCGGACGCCTCGCCGCGATGCCGCCGAAGCTGCTGAACGATGAGGGCGACGTCATGGTGCTCCGCCCGCTGATCACAGCGGCGGAAGACGACCTTGAGAAGTTCTCCACCGCGATGAACTTCCCGATCATCCCGTGCAATCTTTGCGGCAGCCAGGACGGCCTGCAGCGCGTGGCGATGAAACAGATGCTGACCGAGTGGGAACGCAAGAAACCCGGCGTGCGCCAGGTGATGGCCCATGCCCTCGCCACCGTCCGCCCCAGCCACCTGCACGATCCGAAAGTCTTCGACTTCCTCGGCCTCGCCCCCGGCGGCCAAGGCGAAGACGACCCGAACGTCCCCTTCTGACCGATTGATCAGCGCCGGACCTGTCTGAGCACCTGCACGTCCGCGCTTCGAGGTTTGCGCACGCGTCCATGATAAAATGAAAACTGTTCCATCACATGCCAGAAGCTGGCCATGAGGTGAGGCCCCTCCCGCATGGGGCCGGTATAGTGAACGGCACACAGGCACGCGTCTTCACGTTCGGGATGTCTGCGGCAGGAGACATCAAAAGGCCCCCAGTCCACACGCGACAGGATGACCTCGCGCAGGCTGTCCGGCTTTCCCCGCCACTGGCACTCAAACACCGCATGCCGCAGATCATCTTCAGTGACGCGGGACGGCTGGCCACGTGCAGAAACCGGCCTGACCGGTAGAGTTTGAACAAAATCGTATACCAATCTTTCGGCCCCTTCCGTTTTGTCTGTAACCGGAAGGTGTGCCCGCAGACATGATAAGTAAAATCGAATGAAACTGAATGCTGGTTAGGTTTTTCCTTTCACCGGTTTTCCAGTCTGCGCCAAAAGATCAGCCGCCACATCCCTGAACACCAGTCCGAGTTTCTGGATGTTGCGCTCCAGGGGCGAGCCGGACCGCCACACCAAGCTGATCCGTCGGCGCGCCAGAGGATGGTCAATCGGGCGAACGATCTGGTGAGGATCCTTGCTTGCCTCCATCACAGCATAGAGGCTGGGCACAATTGCGATGCCTGCGCCCATGCCGGCCATCTGCCGGATCGCATCAAGTGAAGTGCCTTCATACTCCGTCGACACATGGGCGCCCGCAGCTTCGGCCAGCTTCTGCACAACGGTGCTAAGGCGGTGACCATATCCGAGGCTGAGCACTTCCCGGCCCTTGAGCGCCGATATCTTCAGCGCCTCGCCGCCTCCGCCGATCGGGTCGTCCGAGGCCGTACAGACATAGAGCTGCTCATCGAAGAGCTGCATGGATTCCGAATTCAGATGGTCTTCGGCCGTTGAAATGACCATGTCGAGCCGGCCATCATTGAGCTTTTCGTCAAGGTCGATCGTCCGTTCTTCCCGGACTCCCAGTCGAAGGTCCGGGTAAAGCCGGTGCAGCTCCCGGACGGCACTGGGCAGAAGGTATGGCCCAATCGTCGGCAAAGTCCCCAGCCGGTAACGGCCTGCGAGATCGCCGGCAACCTGGCGGGCGACCGTCTTGAGGTCTTCCACCTGGGTCAGGACAATCCGGGCACGGCGTACGACTTCCACCCCCGCCGGTGTCAGCACGGCACCGGTTCTGGCCCGTTCAATCAGCGTTACACCCAGTTGCGCTTCGGCGTCCGAAATCTGTTCGGACAAGCTTGGCTGGCTCACACCCAGCTGCACCGCGGCGTCACGAAAACGGCCGGAGTCCGCGACTGCCACAATGTATTGGAGTTGGCGAAGGGTCGGTCTCATGGTTCGGAAAAACCTATCACAAATTAAGATTCATTCGATTTGAGCTATCGGGCATATGGCCTCATATCCGGGTCATCGCAAGAGCCAAAAGGAGGCAAACCAAATGTATCGACTGACCGACGACCTTTGGACAGGGAGCCAGATTGGCCCGGCAAGTCCGGGCCGTGGCGGCCGGTTCATGGATGCCGCAGAAAATCGTTCGAAGGCGGATGGAGACAGCAAGAGCATGGAGGAGACACCCTCCCAGTATCGCCGCCGCAGGCGCCGCATGCGGCGGGCTGCCTGAGATCCGGCACTTTCAGAACGAGGCAAAAATGATGTCTGCTCTCAAGGACCTGATCGCGAACTTCCTCGAAGAAATGGCTGAGTTCGCTGAGCCTCGCGGTCACAGGGAACGTCCCCGCAAAGGCAAACTGGTTCCTGCACGGATCCGGTCCCGGGAAGATGCTGAAGCAATAAGCCGCTGCGAAGGGGAAGGCGGACGCCTGCCCCGCCACAGGAAAGGCTTTGGCGTCTTCGACGACTAACCCCGCCCACCAAAACCCGGCCGGGACCTGTCCCCTGACAGGATCTCTCGCCAGGCCGACACGATCCCCGCCGGCAGGCATGCCCTGGCTGGCTCAACTCACCGACCCCGCGCCCCAAGCCGCCAGGCAGGGTGGTCTGTCGGCGGGGATCGTCATTTTTGTGGCTGCCTCGCTTGCAGCCGCCTCATGAAAAGGATTGTTTTAAATGACCAAAGTTGTCGCCCGTATCCAGCACTTCCTCAGACTTGAAAGCGCTGCCGGCCTGATCCTGATGCTGGCGGCGGCCCTGGCAATCGCGGCCAATAATACGATCTTCAGCCATTGGTATGGCGCCTTTCTCTCGACGCCTGTAGCGATCCAAATAGGCGCACTTGAGATCGCGAAGCCGTTGCTGCTCTGGATCAATGACGGCCTTATGGCTGTGTTTTTCCTGCTGGTCGGTCTGGAGATCAAACGCGAGGTCCTTGAGGGGGAGTTGTCCTCCTTCGACAAGGCGGTGCTGCCTGCCCTGGCCGCGATTGGCGGCATGGCAGGCCCGGCACTGATCTATGTGGCGCTGAACCTCTCGTCTCCTGAAACCCTTCGCGGTTGGGCGATTCCTGCTGCGACCGATATTGCCTTTGCGCTCGGCATCCTTGCGCTGCTGGGCACGCGCGCACCCGTCGCGCTCAAAATCCTGCTGCTTGCCATTGCCATCATCGATGACCTTGGCGCGATCCTCATCATTGCGCTGTTCTATACCGAGCAGCTTTCGCTTCAGGCTCTCGGCCTTGCAGGCGCCGGGTTCGCAGGGCTGGTCCTGATGAACCGGATGGGCGTCAAACGGATCGTGCCTTACATTCTTGTGGGCACATTCATCTGGGTTTGCGTTCTGAAGTCGGGCGTGCATGCCACCCTGGCCGGTGTGCTGACCGCGCTCGCCATTCCGCTTGCGCCACGAGAGGAAACCGGACAGTCGCCGCTCCACAAGCTGGAGCATGGGCTGCACCCATGGGTCGCGTACATGATCCTGCCGGTCTTCGCCTTCGCCAATGCCGGTGTGGACCTTCGCGGTGTCGATCTCGATGCCCTGACCAGCGCCGTACCGCTCGGGATTGCGCTCGGCCTGTTTCTCGGAAAGCAGCTCGGCGTGTTCGGCCTTACCTATGTTGCGGTGAAGTCAGGTCTCGCGCGGCTGCCGTCCGGTGTGAGCTGGCTGCAGGTCTACGGTGTTGCCTGTCTCACAGGCGTTGGGTTCACCATGAGCCTTTTCATCGGAAGCCTTGCCTTCAGCTCCAATGAAGCATTGGACCAGGTACGCCTGGGCGTCCTGATGGGATCTGTCGTTTCTGGCCTCCTGGGCTTCACCGTGCTGCGCTTTGCAAGCCAGCTTGGCGAAAGGCCAGTGCGACGGAATATGCCGGCCACCGGGATGCAATTACAGAAGTAGTTGGGCTATCGGAGCAATGTCCCCTTGGTCAGGCGCCGCACGAGCAGCCATGCGCCGGCCAGCGACATCACCAGCCCGCCGAAGGCAAACGCCTTCATCCACCAGCTGGCAATGGTCTCGCGGGCGGACCAGTCCATGATGTGGAGCCCCCACATCAGGTCGAACAGGCGCCAGACGCCGGTGCGTACGGCGCGCACTTCGCCCGTGTCCGGCGTGATCCAGAAAGTGGCCTTGTCCGGCCCTTCGAAATCTGCCCGCCACATGGGCGCCCCCTTGCGGCCAGACTCTGACGGCGCGGCTTCGACGAAATGCGCCGAGGCAAGCTCCCCCCGCCCGGCCCAGTTTGCAGCGGCTACGGCCCGGGCCGCCGTCTCGTCCAGCGGAGTCAGTGTTTCGCCGGTGGCCGCATCGAACATCGCCGTTCCGGCCTCCCCCTCGACGACATAGACGCTCCGCCCGAGCCACGGCTTCAGGGTCACACGGCCTGCCCCGGCGGCCAGTGCGTCGACAGGCATTAGCCCAGCCTCTGGCAGCGACAGCGCCGTCTCCTGCGGCGCGCGCAGATGCTCGCCCCTGACCGTCTCGATCGGAAAGAGCGTGAAATAGAGACCGGACCCCATCCAGAGAAGGATCTGTGCCCCGACAACCAGCGCCAGCACATTGTGTATCTGCCGCATGCGCCGTGTGATCTTCTGAAATAGCATGGCGACCTCTTATTCCCTTTTCAGCCCGGCGCTTGCGGTTCTCCAGTGTATCGGCTCAGATCGCCAGGACCAGTGACCGGGGGACGTCATGATCAAACGCTATACTTCATTCCTGCCGCTGCCAGCGCGTGACCCGCATGATGCTCATAGGGTCTCTACGCCGCTTGAGCTGTTCTTCGACCTGATCAGCGTCATCGCCATCGCCGCCGTGACGGCGGGCCTGCACCATGCCATCAGCGAAGGGCACGGGCTGGACAAGCTGCCGATCTTTGCCTTCCTGTTCATCGCCATCTGGTGGGCCTGGATGAACTTCACCTGGTTCGCCTCTGCCTTCGACAATGACGGCCCGTTCTACCGGACGCTGGTGATGGTGTTGATGGGCGGCGAAGTGATGTTCGCGGGCGGCGCCGCCTATATGTTCCAGTCCGGCGATTTCAGCTGGGGCATTCTTGGCTGGACCATCATGCGGATTGCCATGGCGGCGCTCTGGCTGCGCGCCGCGGCGAACCCCGACTATCGCACAACCTGCCTGCGCTATGCCTTCGGCGTGCTGTTCGCCCAGGTGTTGTGGATTGCCTTCTATTTCATGACCGTGCCCGGAACCGCGCTGTTCTATGCAGCCGGAATCGCGATCTTCCTGGTGGAGTTCGCCGTGCCGGTGTTTGCGGAACAGGCACGCCAGACGCCCTTCCACCGCCACCACATCATCGAACGCTATGGCCTGTTGACCATCATCTCGCTCGGCGAGGTCATCCTGGCCATCAGCCTCGGCTTTGGCGCACTTTATGGGGATCATCCCAGCATCGAGCCCGTGATCACCGCCGTCGCGGCGCTGGTTCTGGTGTTCTGCCTGTTCGGCCTCTACTTCTGTGAAAAGGAGCATTTGCCGTCCACTGACTTCAAGACAGCCTTCACCTGGGGCTATGGCCATGTCCTGATCTATGCAGCCATCGCCGCCATCGGCGCCGGCGTGGCGGCAGAGCTGGACCTTGCCATGCATCACAGCCATGTCTCGCAGGCAGATGTCGCCTGGTGGATGGGCGGGCCGCTGGCCCTGTTCCTGTTCGGCCTGTGGTTCACGCGGGACCGCCTGCGCAGCCTCAGCTGGCGTGGCCTGGCCCTGCCGGTCATGGCGGGCATTGCCCTCATCGCAGCTGCGCTCGGCCTGCCGAGCTGGGCCTTCGCCGTGATCGGCCTGGCCGCCCTGATCTGGCGCGTGCCGCCGCCTGCTGCGCACACAACCTAAGCGCGCCGCTGCCGCATCCGGAGAAAGCATTGCGGCAATCGCGCAAGCGGTTGCCCGTTTCATGGGCAAACAGGATTTTGTTCGCTCCCGGCAAAGGAAGCGCTGGCACTCCCCCACGGCGCTGCCTATCCGACGTGCCAAGTGACGAAACATCACCGGCTCTCAGAATAGCCACCGGGAGGAAGCAACGTGCATCGATGGATGATGGGCGCCTGTATCGCATTGTCGGGCGCGGGCATGGCTTGTGCGCAGGAAGGCCCGCCGCCGCAGCGCGACTTCAGCACGTACCAGCCGACCGTGCGCCCGGTCCGCATCGACACCAGCGAAGCGCCGAAGATCGACGGCAGGCTGGACGAGGCCATGTGGGCCAAGGCGACGGTCGTATCCGAATTCTATCAGGTAGAGCCGCAGGTCGGTCCGCCCAGCGTCGAGACGAAAGTGTATTTCGCCTATGACGAAAACAATCTCTATGTCGGCATCCATGCCTATGACGACAAGCCGGACGAGATCCTCACCTCGGTGCTGCGCCGGGATGGCGAAATCTGGCGGGACGACATGTTCCGCTTCTATATCGACCCGTTCAACACGGGCACGTCGGGCTTCGGCTTTGACCTGAACGCCCTTGGCGCGCGCACCGAACGCCTGCTACGCTTCGGCCAGTCACCCGTGGATGCCTGGAACATCATCTGGGACGCCGACAGCGTGCGCACCGAAGACGGCTGGACGGCGGAAATCTCCCTGCCCTTCCGTTCCCTGAGCTTCGACCCCGGCTCTGACGGCTGGGGCCTGATGATGACCCGTGAACATGCCCACGCGAACGAGGAGATCCGCTGGGCGGGGATCGACCAGTCGGTCAACAAGTTCGCCTTCACCCGGCCGGGCTATATCGAAGGCATCAAGGACATCAACAAGGGCAAGGGCTTCGATGTCCAGCTGCAGGCCGGACTGGCCGGCTCCCGCCGGTGGGACCAGCCGCGCGACGACGATCTCTCCATCGAACCCAGCGCGAACATCTCCTACAAGTTCACGCCCTCGCTGACCGGCCTGTTGACGCTGAACACGGATTTCTCCGACACGCCGCTGGACGACCGGCAGGTGAACACCGGGCGCTTCTCGCTGTTCGTGCCTGAAACGCGAGACTTCTTCCTGCAGGATGCGGCCCTGTTCGAGTTCGCCGGACAGACCTTTGCCGGCTCTCCCAACGGCCAGCCTTTCTTCTCGCGCCGTATCGGCATCGTGAACGGCCAGTCCGTGAAGGTGGATGCGGGGGTGAAGCTGAGCGGCGAGATCGACGGCGTGGAAATCGGCATCCTCTCCGCACAGACCGGCAGCACCGGCTCGATCGCATCGCAGAACCTGTCGGTGGCGCGGGCCACCATGGACGTGCTGGACCAGTCGCGCGTCGGCTTCATCGCCACCAATGGCGACCCGACCGGCCTGTCCGACAATACGCTGGTCGGCACCGATTTCAGCTATCGCGTGCCATCCCTCTTCGGCGGCGGGCGGATGCAGACGGACCTGTTCTACCAGCGCACCTTCTCGTCCACGCTGGAGGATGACGACTCCTTCGGGGCACGGATCGACTATCCGAACGACAAATGGGCCTGGACGCTGGAAGCCCGCCAGATCGGAAAGGATTTCGCGCCCGCGCTCGGCT
Source organism: Hyphomonas sp. (assembly GCA_041398445.1). Lineage (GTDB taxonomy): Bacteria > Pseudomonadota > Alphaproteobacteria > Caulobacterales > Hyphomonadaceae > Hyphomonas. The sequence continues at coordinate 54,567 of JAWKUR010000022.1, forward strand.
TCGTGAACCGGCCCGGCACCAATACTGTCGCAGGCTCGTGGCACCGGCGTTTCCGCCAGTCCGGAGGCCTGCTGCGCTGGTGGCAATACGGCACCAGCCACGAATACATCACCGATCTCGACGGCAATGCAGAGACGGCGGTCAACTCCCTCGTCCTGAACGCCAACACGATCTGGACCGACGACCTGACGCTGACCTTCAGCCAGAATGAGGAGCATATCAACACGCCCTTCGTTCTGCCCGGCAATCTGGTCGTGCCGGTGGGCGTGTATGACAATAATGGCGTGAAGTTCCGCATCCAGTCATCCTATGTGCGCCCCTGGGGCACGACGTCGGAGATCGAGTTCAAGGATTTCTATGACGGCACTTCCAAGCGCTATGACATCCAGTTCAACTACCGGCCCAACCAGTTCGTGGAACTGAAGACCCGCTACAAGCGCGAGGACATTTCCGTGCCCGCCGGGGATGTCAGCGTGCAGATCGGATCTCTGGAAACAGTGTTCAACGCCTCGACAGACCTGTCGGTGTCCACACAGACCCAGTATGACAACATCACCAACAGCCTGTCCTTCTTCGGGCGGGTGAACTGGGAACTACGCCCGCAGACGGAGCTGTTCTTCTCGCTAGGCCATGGCGCCATCATCGAGGGCGACGATTTCCGCCGCAACTTCCGCTCAGTGCAGACCAGCGCCATCCTGCGCTTCGGCAACACGTTCCGCTTCTAGGGCGCTGCCTCTTTCCTGTGAGGCTGCAGGGCTCTAGCTTGCCGGATCAGACAAGCGGGGGCCGCAGATGACACACACGCTCGAATTCTGGTTCGAATTCGGATCGACCTATTCCTACCTCACCGCCATGCGGATTGAGGAAGCAGCCTCGGCACGCGGTGTCAGCGTCCGCTGGCGGCCCTTCCTGCTGGGGCCGGTGTTCGGCGCGCAGGGCTGGGACACCTCCCCCTTCAACATCTACAAGGCCAAGGGCGAATATATGTGGCGCGACATGGCGAGGCGGGCAGCGCGCTATGGCCTGCCCTTCCGGCGCCTGCCCGAAAGCGGCCCCGGCGCCTTCCCGCAGAACGGCCTGACAGCCGCACGCATTGCGCTGGTGGGGATGGAAGAAAGCTGGGGCGAAGCGTTCACCCGCGCCGTCTATTCCGCAGAGTTCACCGACGGCCACGACATTGCCGACACCGCCCTGCTGCAGCGCCTCGCCGCGGAGGCTGGCGCGACGGGCGACGTTCTGGCCCGCGCGCAGGCCCAAGGGAACAAGGACCGCCTCAAGGCAAATGTGGAAGAAGCTTTCCGCCTCGGCATTTTCGGCGCGCCGAGCTTCATCGTGGATGGCGACCTTTATTGGGGCGACGACCGGCTGGAGGATGCGCTGGACGCTGCCGCCAAATAGAAAAGCGCGGCCCCCTTTCGAGGGCCGCGCCAATCGGTTTCCTGAGGTCGCGCTTATTTGCGCCAGACAGCGGCCATCGCCGGATCTTCTTCCTCGCCCGTGTACTTGCGGGTCTCGGCGCGGCCCACCACCATGTGGTGCACTTCATCCGGACCGTCAGCCAGGCGCAGCGTGCGCTGGTTGGCATACATGCGGGCCAGCGGCGTCCATTGCGACACGCCGGTCGCGCCGTGGATCTGGATGGCATCGTCGATGATGGCGCAGACACGCTCCGGCACCATGGCCTTGACCATGGAGATCCAGACGCGGGCTTCCTTGTTGCCCAGCACGTCCATCGCCTTGGCAGCCTTGAGGACCATCATGCGCATGGCTTCGATCTCGATCCGCGCGCGGGAGACCTTCTCGATGTTGCCGCCCAGCTTGATCAGGTCGCGGCCGAAGGCCTGACGGGTCATGCCGCGGACGACCATCAGGTCGAGGGCTTTCTCCGCCGCACCGATGGAGCGCATGCAGTGGTGAATACGGCCCGGGCCAAGACGCAGCTGCGAAATTTCGAAGCCACGGCCTTCACCCAGCAGCATGTTGTCTTTCGGCACACGGACGTTTTCGAAACGGATGTGCATGTGGCCGTGCGGGGCATCGGGGTCACCGAAGACATGCATCGGGCCCATGATAGTGACGCCCGGATGCGGCAGCGGCACGAGGATCTGCGACTGGCGGCGGTTCACGTCCGGCCCGTCATTGGTTTTCACCATACAGATCATGATGCGGCAGCGCGGGTCGCCAGCGCCGGAGATATAGTATTTCTCACCATTGATGACCCACTCGTCGCCTTCAAGGACGGCGCTCATGGAGACGTTCTTGGCGTCCGAAGACGGCAGGGCCGGTTCGGTCATGGCGAAGGCGGAGCGGATCTTGCCTTCCAGCAGCGGCTTCAGCCACTGTTCCTTCTGGGCCGGGGTGCCGACGCGCTCCAGAACTTCCATATTGCCGGTGTCAGGCGCCGAGCAGTTCATGGTTTCCGATGCCAGCGGCACCTTGCCGAGTTCGGCAGCGATATAGGCATAGTCGAGGTTCTTCAGGCCTTCGCCGGTTTCGGCATCTGGCAGGAAGAAGTTCCAGAGGCCCTGTTTCTTGGCCTCGTCCTTGGCCGCTTCCAGGGCTTCGAGCTGGCCCGGCGCGTAGGACCAGATGTCGGTCTTGCCTTCGCCGAGGCGTTCGAATTCCTCGTACATCGGCTCAACGGTTTCGGCGACGAAGCGCTTCACATGTTCATAGAGAGGGCGCGCCCCCTCCGACATGCGCAGATCGTTCAGTTCGGCCATCGCATCCATGGATTGCTGAGTATCAGCCATGGCTATCCTCCTTCGGTGTGTGTCGTTGGTCCATTGGTAGTCCGTGCGGCCACCGGGCCGCAAATTCTTTCTTTGCAATCTTTTCTGACGCCCCGGCCCGGCTGGCGCGCGCTTTGCGCCGCGCTGCAAACGGGTCTAGAGCGCAGACATGAGTCCGATTGCTGCCGCCGTCATTCTCGTCACTGTGCTGGTGACCAGCTTCATTTCCGGCGTTTTCGGCATGGCTGGCGGCCTGATCTTCATGGGCGTGCTGAATGCGCTGGTGCCCGTGGCGACGGCCATGATCATCCATGGCGCCGTTCAGATAATCTCCAACGGCTACCGTTCCTTCCTGTGGCGCCGCCATATCGACTGGCGCATCTTCCGCCGCTACGCGCTCGGCTCCGGCGCGGCGGTGGCGCTGCTGTTTGCGCTCAGCTGGCGTCCGGACAAGCAGACCGTCTACCTGCTGCTGGGCCTTGTTGCGATGCTGGTCTGGCTGCCCAAGGCCCTGCTGGATCTCGACATTCAGAAACGCTTCCAGGCCGAAGGCGCGGGCTTTGTCGTACAGTCGCTGAACACGATTGCCGGGGTTTCCGGCCCGCTGATGGACCAGTTCTTCGTGCGCACCGACATGACGCGCCATGCCATCGTAGCGACGAAGGCCGTGACACAGGTGCTGGCGCATTTCGTGAAGATCATGTTCTGGAGCGTGCCGGTGATCACGGCCGCCGGGGTTCAGGCCCTGCCGCCCTGGTGGCTGCTGCTGGCGGCCGCCCCGCTCTCCATGCTGGGCACGACGCTGGGCGGCAAGGTGCTGGACCGGATGAGCGACGTGAACTTCAAGCGCGGCATGAAATACCTCGTCACCGCGATTGGCGCGGTGATGCTGCTCAAGGCTGCCGGCTTGCTGTAGCGCCGCGCGCATCGGGGTACTCCACTGTGGTCGAGGGCAACATGCCCCAGGCTCGACTATTCGGGAACTTTATTATATGAACATCAAACATCACGATCAGTGATGGTTTGGAGTTCCCCATGAACCTGCGGTCCATCGACCTGAACCTGTTGCCGGTACTGGAGGCTGTGTATGACGAGCGCAGCCTGACGCGGGCCAGCGAGATCCTGCGCATCACCCAGCCAGCCGTCAGCAACGCCCTCTCCCGCCTGCGCACGCATTTCGAGGACCCGCTGTTCGTACGCGAAGGGCGCGGCGTGAAGCCGACCGCCATGGCAGAGGCCCTTATGCCCGCGGTACGCGATGCGCTTGACCGGCTGCGCACCGGACTGGAACCGCGATCCGTGTTCGAACCGTCGCGCTCGACCCGCGTGTTCAACATCTCTGCCCGCGATGCAGGCTCTTTCCTGATTGCCCCGGCGCTTGCCGCCCGGCTTGAAGAGGCCGCGCCCGGCGTGCGCATTTCGTGGAGCCAGCTGCACCGCTCTGCCGTGGCGGCGGAGCTTGCCTCCGGAC
>JAWKUR010000023.1:0-53543 GCA_041398445.1 Hyphomonas sp.
AACGCCGCTACGTGGAAACCGCCGGACTAACAAAACCGGTGGACCACCTCTGTGGGGCAGAGCAGCAGCCCCGAAGGCCTTTCAAATCGAAGTGGCAGAGCCCCTTCCATCCGGGCTGAATGTGGTTTGGTCAAGGTTGAATAATGCCTTCCGGCGTAAAGTCTGAAGTGTTTTGTCGGTGAGCCATCCCTCCATAGATAAAGAATTTCTGGAAACAACTGAGCCAATCCGCGCTCTTCCGTCGTTATCTATGATGGATGGTCAGGAATCAGAACGCTCAACGGCTTCCCTGAGGGAGCCTGATCCGGACTGAACCGAGCCCCATCCGATCGAAAATGCAATTTGCCACTGGAAGGGGTTACATATGGCACTGATCAAATGCCGGGAGTGCGGTGAGGAGGTTTCGGGGGGGACGATGAAATGCCCAAAATGCGGTGCATTTTCTCCGAACAAGACTTTTTGGTTTATGTATCTGATTGTCGCCTGGGTTGTTGGCGCAACAGTCTTGATCGCGATGTTTGCGAGCTAGAGGCATGAAGCCATGCCAATAATGGGAATATCAACAAGGGGTTTTATTTCGCTCATCGACGCGTTCTCACCGGAATAGCGTCCCGATCGACACGAACCTTTGACCACCCCCTCCGCCATTCCAGAAACCGCATACAATTTGACATTTAGGAGGCGCAAATGTCGCGGAGACTCTGCCTGAAGTTTCTTTCCGTGTTGGCGTTGACCACTGCTTTGAGTGTTCATACAGCTCACGCGGAAAAAATCATCTCCGACCAACGGGAGCTCTATGAGACACAATACTCCAGCTGGTACATCAAACACAAACCGGGATATGACTACAGGGTAAGAATAACCCACATTTCCGGCACCCCCGTTCAGTTCTTTACGCTCAGCAAGAAGCAATTTGCCCAAGCTCAGGAACAGGGGCTTTCCTGCCTGCCGATTGGCGCATGCGAGTTCCTAGGCGATCTGTCTGAAGCCTATATCAGCGACGTGTACGATTCTGGCTGGAACACGCCAGGACTGCCCATGCGACGCGGAGATCCGACTCCACCAAAAAAACTCAGACGAGGACTGCTGGTCCACACCATGCAGACGGGCGAGGTCCGCAAATTCACACTCTACGAACTCGATGAGCAATTGATCTACTTCGTGGCCATCGCCCAGAATATTGAAGATGGTCGATGGTCCAGCGTGAAATTTGCCACGACCATTGAGCGCGAACGGCCTCTATTCGGAAAAAAGTACAGAAGAGAGGAAACATCCAGGTGAACAAAGGGACTTCGCGTTCGCCAACGGACATTGCGCGTATCGGGTCATTCGATGAGACGCTGCGCGGCGACCAAGGCTTCCCCCTGCCAAATGAATACCGCCAGACGCCGCGGGCAATTCACGCTTGCCACATTCGGCGATTGGGACCACCAACGAGGCGTCCAAAAGCGCCGCAAGGCACCACTCTCACCACACCACGAGGACCACCCAAATGACGCATCTCACTACCAAGCGAAAATGTGCTTTCCGGTTCGTCTTAGTGCAAACAATGTTGCTGGTTTTTGGAGCGAGTTCCGCGACAGCGGAACCTCATGGAACGACACCGCCCACGACGTTGCAGGAAGACGCCGAAAGGGCAAATACCAACATGTACGACGAAATGGAATTTTCAGACGGATTGTATGGGGTATTGCCCGGCAGAGCCTTGTTCAGCTGCAAAATGGGACACTCGAAGACAGGCTCCCTCCACCCTTACTGGAATTCTTTCGCTGACTACAATGGGCTAAACCGATCCGCTTTGACGGATCAGAAGTACTATATGTTGAGTTGCGAGGGGATCGAGTTTTCAGAGCAGGTGGAGGACTATATGGATTCCATTTCCACTGGCATTGGCGGTGCGAACTATTGGTTTCAAGGCCTCCTGATAAAGAGAGGTCAGGGATTCGAATGTGAAACCTGCAGACTATTTATCAGAACCAGCGATGTGAGCGAGATCTCACAAGTCGACTCCGCCTACGGAAAAATCAGAATTGCAGCAGATGGACACATTTGGCTGCTTCCCAGTCCATCGAGAAAAAACCCGGATGCATCTATATTTCAAATTATGGTGGGTGAACATCTGGCTCGCGACTACCATAATTACATGATCTCGAAGGCCGACGAGTAACCGGAAAAATCCATACCCGGCGAACCAGAAAGACGCCAGGAAATTCGGCCCAGTGAATTTAACCCCTCAAAGACAAGATTAGAAAACACAACCTTCAAATGGGGCTCTCAAGCATATGATCCGTGTACTTTCGATACTTCTTCTGGCAATATCCACGTTTGCGAACCCGGCGTATTCGCAAATCAGATCCGGTGTGAAGACCAAGCCACCCAAACCTGAAAACCGACATTGCATGGAGGGGCCTGAGGGTTACTACCATCAGAACGACTACGTGTATTATCGAGGACGTCGCGACGAAATCGTTCCTGCCCATAAAGCAGTGGGAAAAATGTGGAAATGCGAAAGCAAGGGTCTTCGAGACAGGGTCGTTAAGAACATCTTCTGGCTCCGAGATGACACCTATGTAGAAGGGAACATCTGCGCAGCTGCACCTGTCCTAGTCTATTATGATACGGATGGAACGGTTCCGAAATTCAGTGGCAATTTCAAACTGCCTACCATGGAAAGAAACAGACTATTCATGCGGAGCCGCCTGGACGCTCCATATTCTCTCTATTTAGAAATGCCAAACGGAACGATTGCTCTCGAAAGAGCGCTTGGCCGAATGGTTGCTGTTGCAGCTTATCAGTGTGGGCGCACACCGGACAGCGTGAAAATATCGATGCGGGAACTCCAGCCCAGTCGCGCAAATCAGGGCAGAGAATTCTACGCAGGAACCGTGAATATGAAAGCGGCACAATTCCAGATCATCCACAGCAACCAGGAAGAACTTCAAGACGCGCTGATGCTTCAAAGCAATTACGAGGTGTATGTCGAAGAATACGAGAAAGCCCGGTTGGAGTACCGCAACCAGGTTGGGATTATGCTCGCTTTTTTGTTTTCAGGTATGGCCATCATGGAGCATGAGTGCACCGAAGCTGAGATGCGCGGAGAACGTTCAGGCTTCTACTGTGGTGGGGGCGGCAATTAATCCCTCTCAAGGCGGTGTCAAATTAATCCGAACCAGTCTCCGCTTTTTCACGGACGAGCAGGCCTCAGGCCGCGATCGGTTCACGCCACTCGACTTGTCGCGGGCCTTCGTCAGGAAGGACTCCAGAACCTCTCCCTCATGATCAACCGCTCGCCAACGGTAATGAGTCGGACCACGGACCTTCACAAAGACCTCGTCCAGGCGCCATCGCCACTGCGGACTTTGCTTCATGCCCTCCGATCAGCGTTTGCGGATCTTGTGCGCGACGTAAGTGCCGAAGCGATCGACCAAGTGACGGACCGTTTCGTGGCAAACGTCGATACCGCGTTCGTGGAGCAGGTCTTCGACGTTACGCAAAGACAGCGGGAAGCGAACATACATCATCACCGCAAGCTGGATGATCTCGGGCGAGGTTTTGAAGTAGCGGAACGGGTTCTTGGTCAACTTCCAAGGCTAAACGCCGCTGCCCTGCGCCTCAAGGCCGTTTGCTCTGACAATGCCATGCAGATGAATGTGGCCCTTCGATGGAGCCAATTGTATGGTCAGCTAGAAGATCGAGTAGTGCTGGCCGCCATCGATCACTATGTTCTGGCCCACAATGAAGCGTGCTAGCTCGCTGCAAAGCAGGGCCGCCATGGGCGCAAGGTCATCCGCCTTGCCCATGAAGCCGGCAGGGATCTTGTTGTGCGAAATGAAGTGTTCGCGAACGATTTCCTGCACGGGCTCAAGTCCGAAAGCATCTGCGTAGGCCTGGCGATTCTCGGCCATGCCTTCGGTCTCGAAGATTCCGGGTAGGATATTGTTCATGATGACACCGTGCTGGGCAACTTCGCGCGAGACGCTGGCCGTATAGTTGATGAGCGCAGAACGCGCGGGCCCGGACATGAGACGCCAGATCATCGGGTTCTTTGCCGAGAAGGTGGCGATGTTCAGGATTCGGCCCCACCCCTTTTCCTTCATCACAGGGATATAGTGACGCATGATCTCGATCGGGCCGATCAGCGTGGTTTCGATAGATGAGCGCCACATGTCCTGCGTCACATTCAGGAAGTTTCCATTCGGCGCCGGAGGCTTGATCGTGATCGCGAGAATGTCCGGGTCCGGACAGGCAGCGAACAGGGCATTGCGGCCCTCCTCGGTCGAAGAATCGGCAACGACCGGTGTCACACTGGTTCCATATTTTTCCGAGATTTCGGCAGCCGCCTTTCTCAGGCGTTCCTCCCGGCGTGCGGTAATGTAAAGATCGACGCCTGCCTCAGCCAATCGCTCTGCCGTGGCGCGGCCCATACCCGCGCTGCCGCCCGCCATGATTGCTTTTTTGCCTTTGATCTTGAGATCCATAATTGTCCTCCCTTTCCTATTTCGTTCTTGGGTTTCTACGCTTGAGGAGTACCGGGCTTTTTCCCTAGGCCGGCTTGTTCGAGACGCCAGCGAAGCGTGTCGATCCTGTCCTGACCAAAGAAAGGCTCGCCATTGAACACCATGGTTGGCACGCCCCAATGACCGGCGGATTCCAACGCTTCATGATTTCTCTCAACATCTGCCCGGATTGAGTCCGCAGAGATCGCGGCCTCTAGCTCGGCAAGATCCAAGCCCGCATTTTTAGTTGCGGTCGCCAGGTGTTCGCCCTTGTCCCAGCCTGTCGTGCCGTTCCACAGCAGCGCGGAGACTGAATGGGCAAAGTCGATCCCCTTCCCGCGCCGTTCGGCCTCGATACCAAGCCCTGTCAGGCGCCAGATAAGTGGTTGCTCAGACGGAACCTCAAAAGTCTCTCGATTCTGGATGACCGGATCAGGGTCCGGCCATCTGAAGGGTAATCCCAGAAACTCTGCACGACGGCGCGCATCCATGACGATGTAGCGCGGGCGCTTCTTGTCGTTCGCATCAAAAACCGTTGCCTTGGCACGCAGGGCAATGGGCAGGACGGGGCGCAGTTTCACCGTCACATCAAAGTCGTCGCGAAGGCGCAGAAGGTCTGGTGTGACCAGATACGAGTAAGGACTTCTGAAAGACCAATAAACATCGACATTCTTTGACATCTTGAGGGATCCCTTATCGCATTGCGTCAGTCAGGCCACTCGACAGAGCAGGCCCTCGGTCAAACCCGCACTTCAGCCATCATTTTCCGGGCGATCCGCTCGGCAACCATCACGCAGCCCAGATAAGTGTTGCCTGAAGGAATGGTCGGCATCACGGAGGCGTCGGCGACACGCAGGCCTTCGATGCCGAGAACCCGGCAATCGGCGTCCAGGACAGTCCCCATCGGGCAGGTACCGGCCATATGGCCGTAGCTGATCGTGTAACGTTCGCGCGCAATGCCGGGGGCTTCAGGGTCTTTGAGGTCCAGCGGGTCAATCGGAGAGCATCCGAACGCCTTTGCAGCAGCTGAAGTTTCCCATTCAGCGATGCGCATGAACGCATGATGCAGCCTCTCATTCGCATCATCGGGCAAAGGCGGCGCCGTAACGATCGGGCCTTCACCAAGCTTTTCAGCGAGTTTTACGCTGCCCAGGCCGGACGAACGAAGTAGGAAGACAGCCATGACAAAATCAGTCGGCCCCTCCCGCAGCGGCGGCGCGATGGGGAATGCGTGGTAGTCGATATCAACGCCATTGGAGGCGCCAATGAGCAAGGATTGTGCTGGCCCCGCTGTCCCTCCCCGCGGCCCGTCATGACTGTACCGCAATCCCGGACCAATATGGTCGCTCATGGTTTCACCCACCGGCAAATCGGCATGCACCGAGATGCCATGGTCGGCCAGATGACCGGTCGGCCCGATGCCAGACCGCATCAGAAGGTTCGGCGTCCAGAGCGCACCAGCGGTCACGACGACCTCGTCACCTTCTATAACTTCACCGGTCGAGAGAATAATGCCCCTGACACGGCGCTTTTCGATGATAAGACTGGCCACTTCCGCTTGTGTACGGATCGTCAGGTTTTCGCGTGCCCTCACCAGGGGCGTCAGATAGGCGCGACTAGTGGTCACCCGGTTGGCATCAGCGTCGATGGTCACCGGGAAGATTCCAAGGCCCGGCAACTGGCCGGGGTCGTTGATGTCGTCGACTTTGCGTGCGCCGAGTTCCAGCATGCCGTCATAGAAGGCAATCTGCGCCCGGCCCATCTCCTCCCTGCGCCAGCGCCGGACCGGCAGCGGGCCGCGGTCGCCATGAATGGGCGACGGTCCGAAGTCCCGGTCTGTCTCGGCGGCAATGAATGTGTCTTTGACCTCGTCCCATCCCCAGCCCGAGAGGCCCATTGCCGCCCAGCCATCATAGTCTTCCGGCAATCCGCGAAGGGTGGCGAGGCCGTTCACGGCGGACGTGCCGCCCAGCAGCCGGCCCTGTATCATCGGGATCACTCCGGCCCCGTTCTGCATCGCGGTCATGGCGACGGGCTGCATGCCGAGCCACGCCTCTGGCGCGCGTGCGGGGTCCAGGATGCCGTCGCCATAGGTATCATCATCGGCGCCGATCTCAAGCAAGGTGACGCTTAGGCCGGGGTCTTCGCTGAGGCGCGCGGCGAGAACCGATCCCGACGTGCCGCCACCAACGACAATGATGTGCTTCGATGCCGCTTTCATCTCCAAGCCCCCTTTGACAGCCCGAAAGGCTTAGTTAGGTTGTTTAACCTAGCCTTAGGTTATATGACCTAATTGGTCAACACACAAACCTAACCCTCGGGATCGGCAGGCAATCATGAGCGCAGGAAGATCGACACCGGACCGGATCGCCGATGCCGGGCGGCGGCTCTTCAACGCCAGGGGGTATGCGGCGACTTCCCTCAACGAAATTGCCGCCGAAGTCGGTATTTCGCAGGGCAACCTGACCTATCACTTCCCGACCAAGCGTGACCTCGTCCTGCGGATCGAAGCCGATGCCCGCAAGCTCACGCGGGAGCGGCGCGAGGGTCTTCGCCCCGGCAATATTACAGATGATTATGTCGAGCACCTGCTGTTCGCGATGAACCTGACCTGGAACCACCGCTTCCTGTTCCGGGACCGGACTCAGTTTGCTTCAGGCATTGATGTACGCAATTCGGATTCGGAACTTACAGCAGACTTTGACGAGCTGCACACCCTCCTGAAAAGGATTGATTCTGCGGGCATGTTCCGACGGGATGCCGTTACGGACCTGCTTGTCCTCACGCGGGCAATTTGGATCGTAAGCCGGTATTGGATGGATTATTTGAGCGAATTCGAAGGACGCGAGGAGATTACCTGGAACGACCAGGAACGAGGGATCGAACATCACTATGCCGTGTTGCTGCCCTGCCTCACAGCAGACGCGAAGCGGGATTTTCGCGCGGCACTAGCCCGGGCGCCAAGATGGTCTAACGGCGACAGCGCACCGACGTAGATTTCAAAGGCGATGAGGGTCACGTCCCCGGCATCAATTCAAGCGACGCCCCAGAGTCTACCGAGACGCCAGTTCGGTCGCATTGTCAGCCCACAGCAGCGCTGATCGCCTGAAGAAATGCAATATTCTCCATCTCCCGATTGGTGGACTCGTCCATGCTGGTACCATATGCGGGATTTGCCGAGAGCTTCACAATCGTGACATCCCGCGACGGGTCAACATAGACCAGCTGGTTGTAGACGCCGATGGCACTGAATTCCCCGCGCTCGCCATCTGGAAGCCACCATTGGTATCCATACCCGAGATCGAGAGTATGGTCGGCAAGAATGGGCTGGCCTGGCTTGAGGTGAGGCGCATCCGCTCGGACCGAGGCCCTGACCCAGGCCTCGGGCACGATTTGTCTGCCATTCCAGTTACCGTGATTGCGATACAGTTCGCCAAACTTGGCGAAATCGCGTGCCGTCACATTGAGGCCGGCAAATGCCATTTCCATTCCGGTCGCATCGATCAGCCAGTAGCTATCGGACTCGAAACCCAGGGGCTCAACCAGTTTTTCCTGCATGTAGTCTGTCAGCGAACGTCCCGTCGCATGAACCAGCAGCGCGCCCAGCGCCTGCGTGTCACCGGAGTTGTAACGGCAGACCGAACCGGGTTCTGACTCAGGCACCATCGTCGCAACAAATTGTTCGAGCGACATGACGCCGGACATCGCTGCGGCCAGCCGATGCACTTCAGAGGCGGGGTCATTGTAATCCTCATTCCAGCGAGCGCCCGAGGACATCTGCAATACATTTCGTATGCTAACGCCATCATAGGCAGATCCCGGCTCGACAGTTATATAGTCGCTGATCGGATCGGAAATGTCGTGGATGAAGCCTTCATCGACGGCAATACCGACCAATGCTGACACGAAGCTCTTGGCGACTGACCATGAAATCCACTGCACATTGCGTCCGCCCGTCCGCATGTAGCGTTCTAAGCGCACCTTGCCGGCCTGGAGGACCAGCAAGCCGCACGTATGGGTCTCTTCCAGAAATTCTTCCGTGGCATGTTCCGTGCCGTCGAAGCTGTAGCGCTCCGGCAAAACCAAAGCCAGCCCCTCTGCGAATTGATAAGGTAAGGAAGATGCCGCCATGCGCGTCGTCGGCAGCAGCTCTTTGTAGCGAGCGAAATTCTTGAACTGCGGTTGGCCTGTAAAGAGCGCGAGGTCGGTTGGGTTCTGGTCGGTCATATCACTGATCTCCGGGCCTTTTGGATACGGAACGATTGTCTTCAAGAATGCGGGCGACCGTGTTGTGAACCGTTTGCGCGCGCAGCGGGTGGATGCCGAGGTGCTGGAAGAAGGCGGCCCCAAAGGCCATAGACACCGCGGCAAAAGCCTGCTCCCGACTCATGCCGTTTTTTAATCCTGCATCTCCACTCAGAGCGGCGACTTCCAGTATCAGGCCTTCGTAGATCTCAGCGAGGCGCTTACGAAGTGGCATGTCCCGAAGGGCGAGGTACCAGAGCTCCATGATCAGGAAATTAGTCGTGTTGTCTGAAAAGGCGGCCTCAAGCACCAGCTCGACCGTTTGCTCCTTGCCAAGCCCGGCTGGCAAACTGCTCAATTGCGATTTGCTTCGCTCAAGCAGGCGGTCGATGAGGGCGCCGACCATATCTGCCCGGTTGCCGATGAAATGCCGAACCAGAGGTCTCGGTTGACCGGCTTCATCCGCGACATCAGCCAGGGTCGTCTTCGTCAGCCCCTTCCTGGCGATACACCTCTCAAAGGCGGCCAGAATTTCCTCACGCCGTTCTTCCCTTATCGATGGCCGTCCCAAAACATACTCCAGATGTAATTTGTCATTTTCGACAATAAACCTACGCGTCTCGGTAAACAACTCATTTTTGGGAAAATTACTTCCATTGGGCAAACGGCCCATATTCGGAGGTTCCGTGGCCAACCAAAGCCACGAGAAAAGCCATGCTTGACCTCTAGCTAACTATTCAGCCGTTGAGGCAGTCGGTGAAAGTCTAGCGCGCCTTCCGGGATTTTCCCGCCGGGAGCTTCGATCCAAGTCAAAGTCCGTATAGGCCCAATCCCTAGCTATCGGCTTCTATTCATTGAATGGCAGGCGCGTTCACATCGCGACACTCGGTTTTGCCAGATTCACGAGCCAGCCCTGGCAGGATCGGCGGGTCATTTTGCGTGAAAGCTACAAGCTGGATCCTCGCGAAATTTTTTTGCCGTTCTCCTGCTACGAGCTCAAGCCACCCGGGCTTTCTCAGACCTTCAGAATACCCCACACAAAACCCCCGATTTCCTCTCTGTAAACTGAGAGGTTGATGGGTCACCTTTTTGTCATGAAACATGGCACGAACCAATTCTGGCAGATCATCCTGAAATTGCCAGATACCCTGCAGGCAATCCGGGGCGCGACCGGACTACTTCCAGAGTATCTGGGGCGGCGGCCGCACCAAGGGCAACCGCGCTTCGTCATACTGAACATGCCAGCATGTGCGCGTTTGACGTTTTTCGGCTGGAGGTGGTCATTCGGCATCTGCGTTCTGAATGTCTTCGACCAGCGTAGGCTAATTGCCTGTTATGGCTGCATTGCCGTCAAGGCGAATACCACAACCGCCTCACTTCTCCTGGCACGGCAGGCGCAAGGTGACGGTCTACTCAGATCCGGACTGTTGAAGCCTCGCGGCATGTTCAGCAACCTGATGCAGAGCGTCCGCACAGCCGTCGCACTCCAAAATCAGCCATTCACAGACGTGCTGACCCGGCACATCCGCCAGAAGGCCTATTACGCATGCTGAACCTCCGAGAATACCGCGCACGTCCGGCCTCGCTTGCAGACCATCTCAAATGGGCCTGCCTGATCGCACCGGGCATTGTCCTCAACAAGGATGGCAGCCTTCAGCGCACCATCGCCTATCGGGGTCCAGACCTTGAAAGTTCGACGGCGGAGGAACTGGTCGCCGTCACCGCGCGCATGAACAATCTTCTCCGCCGGTTCGGGTCCGGCTGGGCGCTGCATATAGAAGCCGACCGGCGTGCCTCCGTCACCTATCCCGAGAGCGTTTGGCGCGACCCGGCCGCCTGGCTGGTCGACGAGGAACGACGTGCAGCGTTCGAGGAAGACGGGCGGCATTTCGAAACCGATTGCTACCTTACCCTCACTTGGATGCCGCCGGCCGACCGGACGGCGCGGCTCGAACAGCTCTTCATCGACGACCCGGCGGATGCCCCGGCGGCGTTCTGGAGCGAGCACCTTGCCTATTTTGAAACCGAGACGGCGCGGGCCCGCGACATGATGGCGGACCTGATGCCGGAGGCACGGTTCCTAGAAGACGATGAGACGCTGACTTATCTTCATGCCTGTATCTCGACAGCGCGGCAGGAGGTGCGAGCGCCGTCCGTACCGATGTGTCTCGATGCGCTCCTGGTCGACACACCGCTGACCGGTGGTCTCTCACCCCGACTTGGCGACGAGACGCTGAAGGTCCTGACCATCAACGGGTTCCCGGCGACCGGCGAGCCAGGACTCCTGTCGGAACTCGACCAACTCGATTTTGCCTATCGCTGGGTGACGCGGTTCCTGCCCCTCGACAAGCCGGACGCCGAGAAGACGCTCAACACTTACGTCCGCAACTGGTTTGCGAAGCGCCGGTCGCTCACCTCCTACCTGCGTGAGATTCTCACCAATGAACCCGCCTCCCTCGTCAACACGGATGCCGACAATCAGGCGGCCGACGCGGACGAGGCGCTACAGGCGCTTGGCGCCGGCCATGTCGCGTTCGGCTACTGCACGACGGCGATTGTGGTACGGCATGCGGACGCCTCTGTGGCCGAAGACCAGATCCGCGCCGTCGAGCGTGTGATTCGGGGGCGCGGCTTCACCTGTGTTTCTGAAAGCATCAACGCCATCGAGGCCTGGCTCGGCACGCTGCCGGGCGAAGCCTATGCCAATGTCCGCCAGCCGCTGCTGAACACGATCAATCTCGCCCATATGGCGCCGCTCTCTTCGCTCTGGGCAGGACCCGAGCGCAATACGCATCTCTCCGGCCCGCCGCTCCTGATGGCGCGCTCTGCCAGTTCGACCCCATTCAGGCTGGTCACCCATCAGGGCGATGTCGGCCACATGATGGTGGTCGGGCCGACCGGAGCCGGCAAGTCGGTGCTTTTGTCCCTGCTGGCGCTACAATTCCGTCGCTATGAGCAAGCCCAGGTCTTCATCTTCGACAAGGGCGCATCGGCGCGCTGCGCGACGCTCGCAATTGGCGGGACCTGGCACGAGCTTGGTCTAGACGGCGATCTCGCCTTCCAGCCTTTGAGGGATGTCGAAGGCGAAGCGGGCCTCGCATCGGCACAAGCCTGGGTGCTGGGGCTGATTGAGCAGGAAGGTGTCACGGTGACGCCGGAAGTGAAGCAGGCCGTCTGGACGGCTCTGCAGAGCCTCGGCGTGGCGCCGGTCGCCCAGCGAACGCTGACGGGTCTCGCCGCCCTTATCCAGTTGCCGGACCTCCGGCAGGCGCTCGAGCCTTATTCGTTGGCCGGACCCTATGGCGCCCTGCTGGATGCCGATGAGGACCGTCTCGAAACCGGCGACTTGCTCTGCTTCGAGATGGACGCGCTGATGCAGGACAAGCGGCTCGCCGCGCCCGTGCTGGCGCACCTGTTCGCGAAGCTTGAGACCCGGTTCGATGGCCGGCCGACACTGCTCATCCTCGACGAGGCCTGGCTGTTCCTCGATCATCCGATGTTTGCGGGGCGCCTGCGTGACTGGCTGAAGACGCTCCGCAAGAAGAACGTCTCCGTCGTGTTCGCAACGCAGAGCCTGTCGGACATTGCAGCAAGCGCGATAGCGCCTTCCCTTATCGAAAGCGCGCCCACGCGCATCTTCCTTGCCAATGCGCGCGCCGAGGAGCCTTCGCAGCGCGCGGCGTATGAAGGGTTCGGGCTCAATGCGCGCCAGGTCGAGCTGATCGCGCGGGCGACGCCGAAGCGGGATTATTATGTTCAGACACCGGACGGCAATCGCCTGTTCGATCTGGATCTCGGTCCCGTCGCGCTCGCCTTCTGCGCTGCCGGGTCGAAGGCCGACCAGAAACTGATTTCGGAGATTTGTGCTGCGGTCGGCCCGGACGGGTTCGCACCGGCATGGCTTGCAGCCCGCGGGCTTAACTGGGCCGCAGACCTCATCGGAACCGAAGGAGAGATGCCATGCGCCGCCGAATGATTGCCCTTCTGCTGGGGTCTGTTTCTACATTTGGACTGGCCGCGCCTCCTGCCAATGCCTTGCTCGGCGTCGGCGACGTCGTCATCGACCCGACCAATCTCGTCCAGAACATCCTGACCGCCACGCACACGCTCGAACAGATCAACAACCAGATCCAGCAGCTCCAGCATGAAGCGCAGATGCTGGTGAACCAGGCCGAGGATCTGAAGCGGCTCGACTATGCCTCGACCCAGCACCTGAAACGCCTGCTCGAACGGATCGAGACTCTGATGCGGGAAGCCGGCGAAGTCACCTACGAGGTCGAGCAGTCCGAGCGGCAGTACCGCGAAGCCTTCCCGGACTCCTATGAAGACCTCACCAATGAAGAGATCGTGGCGGAAGCCGCAGACCAGTGGCGGATCAGCCGCGACGCGTTCCGCGCCTCGATCCAGGTCCAGTCGGGGATCGTGACCTCCATTGCGGAGGCCCGCAATACCCTGACCGACCTTGTCGGCGAGAGCCAGTCGGCGACCGGGAACCTGTCCGTGGCGCAGGCCGGCAACCAGCTCGTTGCCCTTTCGGTCGAGCAACAGATGCAGATGCAGCAATTGATGGCCGCGCAGTACCGGATGGTGGCGCTGGAAGAGTCGCGCCGGGCGGCCATCGAGGAACAGGCCCGCATCCGCCACAAGCGCTTCGTCGGCGACGGCGTCGCCTATACGAGGGATTAGGGCGATGGAAGACCTCGGCGTCATTGACCAGTTCGTCGCGACATTTTCCGCTTATATCGACAGCGGGTTCGGGCTCCTTCAACCGGATGTCGCCTTCCTGACAAGCGCGCTGATTGCCATCGACATTACCCTGGCAGGCCTCTTCTGGGCCATGGGTCCGGACACGGACATTGTCGGCAGGTTCCTGAAAAAGGTCCTCTATGTCGGCGCCTTCGCCCTGATCCTTGGCAATTTCGCGCTCCTGTCCGACATTGTGTTTACGAGCTTTGCGCAACTGGGGCTCAATGCGACCGGCGGTACGATCACGGCCGAGGACATCATGAAGCCGGGCTTCGTCGCCGCGACCGGGTTCGATGCGGCCCTGCCGCTCCTCGACGAGATCGAGAAGCTCACCGGCCCGCTCGCCTTCTTCGAGAACTTCGTGATCATCGCGGTCCTGTTCCTCGCCTGGGTCATCACGCTGCTCGCCTTCTTCTTCCTCGCAATCCAGCTCTTCGTCACCATCATCGAATTCAAACTGACGACGCTCGCCGGGTTCGTGCTGATCCCGTTCGCGCTCTGGAACAAGACCTCATTCCTTGCTGAGAAAGTGCTCGGCAATGTCATCGCCTCCGGTATCAAGCTCATGGTCCTGGCGATCATTGTCGGCATCGGCTCGACCATCTTCTCGTCCATCACCTCCACGTTCCAACCTGACGAGGTGACGCTCGAACAGGCCGCCTCCGTAATCCTGGGATCCCTCTCCCTGCTGGCGCTTGGCCTGTTCGGGCCCGGCATTGCAACCGGGCTCGTCTCCGGTGCGCCGCAGCTGGGCGCCGGCGCCGCCATCGGCACGGCCGCCGGCGTTGCCGCCGGAGCGGTCGCGGGCGGCAGCCTTGCCAAATCGGCGGTTGGGGCCGCTGCCGGTGGGGCGCGGAGCGCTGTCGGCGCTGCCGCTTCGATGACGGGCGGCGCCCGCACGGCCTACCAGATGAACGCGGCTGCCTCCGGCAAGACCGATGCCGGCGCCGCCGCGGCGGGCATGAGCGGTGTTGCGGGCGCAGGCGTCCGCGCAGCGGCGTCCGGCGCACGGAACCTCGCCGGTCGCATGTTTGGCAATCCCCGGGACAGCCATCAGGCCGGCGCGCGGGCCGCTTTCGCCGCAACAGGCGGCACAGGTCCCGCGGGTCCGCCGTCTCCTCGCGGACCGGACTCTTCCCCGGACTGGGCCCGGCGCATCAAGCGGGACCAGCATGTGCGCGACGCCGGCATGATGGCCGCAACTGCCGTGCGCGATGGCGACCGGCCGGGTGGCGGCACATCGATCGAACTCAGGAAAGACGAGGACTAGGCAATGCTCTGGAAGCGCAACTCCACCCGCTATGGCGAGACCACGGCGCCCGTGACGCCCTACCAGCGCGCGGCGCAGGCCTGGGACGACCGGATCGGCTCCGCCCGCGTCCAGGCGACCAACTGGCGGCTCGCGGCACTGGGGAGTCTGGCCTTGTCCTTCGTACTCGCAGGCGGCCTTGTCTGGCGTTCGACCCAATCGATCGTGACACCTTACGTGGTCGAGCTGACCGGCGAAGGCGCTGTGCGCGCCGTCGGTCCCGCCGACGGGCGTTATGAGCCGACCGATGCGCAGATCGCTTATCACCTCGCCGAGTTCGTGAAGAATACGCGGTCCATCTCCATCGATCCGGTCGTGGTCCGGCAGAACTGGCTGAAGGCCTATGCCTATGCGACCGACCGGGCCGCGGCGACACTCAACGATTATGCGCGCGACAACGATCCGTTTGCGGAGGTCGGCAAACGCTCGGTCTCGGTCGATGTGACGAGCGTCGTGCGGGCCTCGGACGACAGTTTCACCGTGCGCTGGCGCGAGACCGCCTACCGGAACGGCACCGAGACCGGCCAGTCAACGCATACGGGCGTCTTTTCGATCGTCATCGATCCGCCACGCACCGAAGAGGCCCTCCGGGCCAATCCCCTCGGCCTATACGTCCACGGCCTCAACTGGTCGAAAGACCATCAATAGGAGCATACCTTATGAAACGCCTTGCCCTGATCCTGCTTGCTTCCTCGTCTGCCTTGGCGGCATGCGAAACCCTGCCCGCGTCACGCGGCCCCGACATCACGCTGGATGAACCGGACTATGTCGAGGATCTCTATCTCGCCCCGGATGTGGAAGAGACAGAGGTCGCGGACGCCACGCCAGCTCCGGAACCGGTGGTCTACCGCACCTACACGCCGACGATTGTGACGGGTGCCGTGCCCGGCCAGCTGAAGCCGATGCCGACCAAGACTGAGACGCCGTCCCTCAAACCCTATCAGGCGATCGAGGCCGCAAATGGCAAAGCAGCCATTGAGCCTTCGCTCGACAATTACATGAACGCGATCCAGGTCTATCCCTATACGGTCGGCGCGCTCTACCAAGTCTATTGCGCGCCGGAACAGGTGACCGACATCGTTCTCCAGCCCGGTGAGGAGCTTGTTTCCGTCTCGGCCGGCGACACGGTTCGCTGGGTTCTGGGTGATACGGTCTCGGGAACCGGAACGGACTCGCAGGCCCATATCCTGATCAAGCCGACACAAGCCGGCCTCAAGACGAACCTCATCATCACGACGAGCCTCCGAGCCTATCATCTCGAACTCCGCGCATTCGAAGAAACCTATATGGCGGCCGTCTCCTGGCGCTATGCCGACCAGCAATTGGTGACGCGGGTGGCGAGTTCGGGCTCGGCGCGGGCTGCAGCATCGTCACCCGCAGGATTGCCACTCGACCGGCTGAAGTTCCGGTACGACATAGATGGCGATGCGCCGCACTGGCGGCCTGATCGGGTGTTCGACGACGGGCGCAAGGTCTATATCCAGTTCCCGGCCCGGCTCGACCAGGGTGAAGCCCCCGCCCTGTTCGTCATCGGCCGGGACGGCAAGTCCCAACTCGTGAATTACCGCATGTCCGGCAACTATTATGTCGTCGACCGACTGTTCGCCCGCGCAGAACTCCGCCTTGGCGAAAAGCGCCAGGATGTCGTGAAGATCGCGCGCAATGATCTTGGAAGCGCGAAGCCATGACAGAAGCGGCTACCCCTCCTCCCCGGCCTTTGGAAATCCGAGGGAAACCCCGGCCCGTGAAGAGGTTCTCCAGGCGGGCTCTGATGGTGCTTGTCGGCACCGGCAGCGCAATCGTCCTTGGCTCGCTGGCGTTTGCCCTGCAAGGCCCGAAGGACGATGCCGGCGGTCCCGCGCGCGAGCTTTACAATACCGGGCATAATCCGGAAGCGGACGGCCTGGCTGCGCTTCCGAAGTCTTATGGCGAACTGCCGCCGAAGGAAGATGTTCTCGGGCCACCGCTTCCGGGAGACCTCGGGACGCCGGTCCTGAAGGCGCAGCGCGAAGGACGTATGGGGCTGCCGGAAAAAGATGCGCCTCAAATAGATCCGATGCGCGAGGAACTGGCGGCGCTGGAGGCGGAACTGCGGGCACGTGAAGCGGCGCTGACCGATGCGGCGCGCGGGAGCGGGGTATTTTTCCAGGTGGACTCAGGCACGGGATCGAAGAACGTCATTGGGAGTGTTGCGTCCGCGACGCCAGCTTCGTTGAGCTTTCCAGACCTGTCAGCTTTTGCGCCGTCCCGAGAGGGTGCGTTCGGATCGTCGCTGAGCGAGGATCCGAACCGGCAGGTGAGGAAACTGGATTTTCTGGGCGAGGAGCCGGATCCATCGATCTACAATCCGCACCGGCTCGAGACGCCCATTTCGCCTTACCAGCTGATGGCGGGAACGATCATTCCGGCGACGCTGCTAACCGGTGTGAACTCCGATCTTCCGGGGCAAGTGATCGCGCAGGTGACAAGCCCGGTCTATGACACGGTAACGGGCGAGACTGTTCTTGTGCCGCAAGGCGCGCGGCTGATCGGGCGCTATGACAGTGTCATCGCTTTTGGCCAGTCGCGCGCGCTCCTCGTCTGGAGCCGGATCGTGATGCCGGACGGCTCCTCGATCCGCATCGACAATCTCGCGGGCGTTGATGCCCGCGGCTATGCCGGCCTCGAAGACAAGGTCGATTATCATTCCTGGAAGCTCCTGCAGGGCGTTGCGCTCTCAACGCTGCTGGGGGTTGGGTCCGAGCTCGCAAGCGACGATGAAGGCGATATCGCCCGGGCGCTTCGCCGCTCGGCCCAGACAGGCGCCAATGAAGCCGGTCAGGAAATCGTACGCCGCAACCTCGACGTCCAACCCTCGATCACGATCCGTCCGGGCTGGCGGCTCGGCGTGCTCGTGAACAAGGACATCGTTCTGAAACCCTACGAAGAAGGACACCCACAATGAGCAAGACCAGCCTGAAGATCGGGCCACTGCCGGACAAGACACCGCAGAAGCTGGTCGTACTGGTCGATCCGCCGCTGGCGGCAGACCTCGACGACTATGCGCGGATCCATTCGGAGATTCATGGGGCCGAGGTTCCGGCCGCCGCGCTCGTGCCTCTGATGCTCGAGACTTTTTTGGCGAGCGACAGCGGATTCAGGCGGGCCAGGAGATCCTGACCGGACGCAGAAAGAACTAGGTATCAAGTTGTGGAGTATGACCAATGGCAGGAACCAAAATCAGTGAAGCCGATTTCGCCAATGAAACCAGCTGGCTCACACCGAAACAGTGCGCAGAGCTGACGGGGTGGACCGTGGCTGGCCTTGAAAAACGCCGCGTGCGCGGTCAATGGCCGCCCTATTCTATTCGTGCGGGGCGCCCCAGATATCCCGGGGACTATATCAGGCAGAAGTTTGCAGAAGCTGTCGTGACCAACACCGTTCAGGCTTCGACCATTAGCAACCGGCTTTGACTGGCGCTGCAATCGTTGCCACAGGTGAGCTTGGCAAGTCACGCCCTGATCGCCCTTACCACACGAGAGGATTTTCGTGTGGTAAGTGGATTGAAATCATTACGACTATTGACTTTTACCGGCATTTTTGTATTTTGCCGGTAAATGGCCATCCAGGAACTCCCCCTCGTCATCCAGACCAGCTACGCCGAGCTGATAGACCAGCTGCGGCTTGCGACAGCGTCTGATTTTCCAGAAGGCTCGACCTTCCGAAAAAGAAGCATCTCGGGAAAAGACTATTGGTATGTTCAGGAACCAACAACTCCGCAGGGCCGCCCGCCCGAACGGTATCTGGGCGCTGACACGCCAGAGCGCCAGACGGCCATCGAAAGCGCGATGAATGCGAAGGCGCATGCCGATACGCGCAAAGCGATCCGGCGTTCGCTTTCGGGCGCAGGCCTGCCCGAGCCGGACTCGCTGACGGGCGCCGTGATCGAAGCGTTCGCGGAGGCTGGTGTGTTCTGCCTGAGAGGTGTGATTGTCGGCACCATCGCTTTCCAGGCATATGCCGGCCTTCTAGGTGTGAGGCTGCCGAGTGCTGCTATACGCACCGGGGATGTCGATCTCGCACAAGACTATGGCGTGTCTGTTGCGCTCAATGACTCACTCGACGTTTCCCTGATCGACGTCCTGAAAGCTGTCGATAAGGAATTCGCGCCGGTTCCTTCCCTGGCAGGCCCCAACATCGCCGCAACTTATTCTCGCCCTGGTGGATACCGGGTCGACGTCCTCACCACCAATCGCGGCGCCGACCGGGACGCTCCGGTCAACCTGCCGAGCCTCCGATCCGATGCTGTTCCCTTACGCTTTCTGGACTTCTTGCTGAGAGATACGACCGAAGCGGCGATCCTCACGCGCTTCGGCACACTCGTGAATGTTCCGTCTCCGGAGCGGTACGCAGTTCACAAGCTGATTGTATCGACCATGCGGCACGAAGCTGGCGAGAGTGCTGTTAAGTCCGACAAAGATGTTGTTCAAGCTGGCCTTCTTGTCGAAGCGCTCGCTGCCAAACGCAGGCAGGACGATCTTGCCGACACCCTGCAAGAGGCGGCAGGTCGGGGACCGGCGTGGCGGGATCGGCTAAAGCAGGGCGCGACACGTCTTGCGGACGGACCGCGCGAAATCGTCCAGGCTGCTCTGGCCTAAGTCGACCGAACTCAAGCGTCTCACCAATCGACATCTGAGAAGCGAAAACAGCCTTTAACCTGCTTTTTGCGCCGGAAAAGCAGGCTACAAGCTTATTAATGGACGGGGATCGGTTAGGCCTCGAAGACCTCATCGGCGACCTCGCTTACACTCAATTTTTGATCACTTTTCGCAGTTTTTCGATATTTTGAACATTATTCGTATTTTGTGAGTGTTTTTCGGGAAGAATACAATTAGATCAGATTTGTGCTTTGAGGGTTTTTCATCGTGCCCGACGAAAACTATGATTTTTCGCCCGATTTGAGGGTTTTTCGCGACCGGCACGTTCCCGAAGGTGTGCGGCTGTGTGGCTATGCGGCTCTGATCCACGCCTACGACCTCGATATCCCGCTCCCGCGCATGCTGAGTGGAGCAAAGCCAAGCTTTGCGGAGATAACTGCAGATGGCTGGCAGCTCTATTCTCCGCGCCATCTGCCGGATCCAGGTTTTGCAGGACACCTGACCTTCGCGCTCCGCTATGAGCCTGTGGACCTTTTGATCCTGAAAGCCCTCTTCCTGAAAACCGGGGCAGCCCCGGTCGAAGACATGGTTCGCGCCAGTCCGAACGGCCAGTATGCAAGGCGCGCCTGGTTTTTCTTTGAATGGCTGACCGGCACCACGCTCGACCTGCCCGATGCTGGCGCCGTAGGTTACACAAATGCGCTGAACCCAGACATTCAGATTGCGTGCCGTGGGACCAATTCGCAGCGCCACAGGGTCCGGAACAATTTGCCGGGCTCGGCTGCTTATTGTCCGCTGGTTACTCTCTCACCGCCAATCAAGGCATTTCTTGAACGCGACCTTGCAGGCGAGGCGGCAGCAATTATCCGACCGATTGGCAATGACCTTGTTGCCCGGGCGGCTGCCTTCCTGCTGCTCGCCGACTCCCGCTCGTCCTTTGCCATCGAGGGCGAAAACCCACCACAGGACCGGCTGCATAGCTGGGGACAGGCCATCGCCCAGGCAGGACGCAATCGCCTAAGCAACGAAGAACTCTGCCGCCTGCAAAGGATCGTCATTCCAGACGCCCGCTTCATGCGTATGGGCTACCGCACCGAGGGGGGATTTGTCGGAGGACGTGATCGCCACAGTGGCTCTCCCCTGCCCGAACATATCAGCGCTCGGGCTGAAGACCTGCAGGCGCTCATGGCGGGGTTGCTCAATTTTGCAAATACAGACGCGTCCGGCCTCAATCCGGTCGTTGCTGCCGCGCTGATTGCATTCGGCTTTGTCTATATACATCCGTTCGAAGACGGTAACGGGCGCATCCATCGATACCTGATCCACCATCAACTCGCCGCCTCAGGATTCAATCCGCCCGGCCTCGTCTTTCCTGTATCGAGTGCGTTTCTGTCACGCATCATCGAGTACCGGGACACACTCCGCTCTCATTCAGAACGTATCCTGCCCTTCATTCGGTGGCGGGAAACAGACACCCACAATGTCGAAGTCCTGAATGAGACGGCTGATTTTTACCGCTACTTTGACGCCACACCACACGTCCAGTTCCTGTTCGAATGCGTCGCCCAGACGATCGAAAAGGACCTGCCGGAAGAACTCCTGTTCCTTGAGCGCTATGACCAGTTCAAGACACGCATTGAACAAAGACTGGCTCTTCCTGATGCCCGTCTCGATCTGCTGTTTCGATTTCTCAAGCAGAACAACGGCACCTTATCCCGGCGCGCGCGAGAGAATGAGTTTACTGCTCTGACGCCTGAGGAGGCTGTCTGGGCCGAGACGGTCTATGCTGAGGCTTTTCCACCCTCCCCCATCTGAATTGATTGCACTGGTTGCGACGCGCCAGTGGCTCCAGGGCGAACGCGAGCGACAGTTGAGTCTCACGCCCTCTTGGATGGTTGCGGGCGGTCGTTTTCGACTTCCCCACAGATGGGTGATGATCACGGCATCATTGATCCACACTGCCTGAAGCCTGTTCCCGATAGCAGTGAAAACACCATAACAGTTGCAGGCAGGCGCAAGCCTCGCTATCCCGTCTTTATTGCAACTCAGACGGTGGCTTATTGGTGGCTTGGCGTTTGGGGGCACTGCAGAAAGAGGGGTCCAAACCCACTTAATGCATTGAATTTACAGAGGTCTTGCGAGAGACAAAAACCACCATCTATCTGGTTTGGGACCAGAGGGTCGTAGGTTCGAATCCTATCGCTCCGACCATTTTTCTGAAGACTCCCACAGGGACAGGCAAATGCAGGCGAGAATCTACAAGCCCTCCAAGAGCGCGATGACGTCGGGCCGCGGCAAGACCAAGGCTTGGGTGCTTGAATTCGTTAAGGAAAACGTCCACCGCACCGCCGACCCGCTGATGGGCTGGACCAGCATTGACGACACGTCCGGCCAGGTCCGCATGGAGTTCGACACCCAGGAGCAGGCCGTCGAGTTCGCCCGGCGCGAAGGCATCACCTTCCGCGTTGAGCCGACGCATGAGCGCAAACGCCTTGTAAAGTCGTATAGTGCTAATTTCGACGCCAACCGGAAACAGCCCTGGACGCACTAATCGCGAATCCGGGACCGGATTCGGCCCCGTAGCTCAGCTGGATAGAGCATCCGCCTTCTAAGCGGACGGTCGCAGGTTCGAATCCTGCCGGGGTCGCCAGTTCCTGTTCCGAACCAGCATTCCCCTGACAGGTTTCACCTTCGATTCCCCGGACTATTCCGCAGGCGCAGCCGCTGTGTCGTCGGCTTGCTGCTCTTCCTCTTCCAGACGGCGGGCCACATCGCTTGGCGAGCCGGAGCCGCGGGCGATCAGCGCATAGGCCGTCGGCACGAACAGCACCGTCACCAGCATCCCGATCAGAACGCCGAACAGAATCACCACGCCGATGGCCTGACGCGTCTCCGCCCCTGCCCCATGGGTCACGATTAGCGGCACAGCGCCGGCGGCCGTCGTCAGACTGGTCATCACGATCGGCCTGAGGCGGGTCATCGCCGCTTCCTTCAGCGCCGCCATGAACTCCATCCCTTCATCGCGCAGCTGGTTCGCGAACTCGACGATCAGAATACCGTTCTTGGCTGATAGGCCGATCAGCATGATCAAGCCGATCTGCGTGTAGATGTTCAGCGTGTTCCCGGTGAGCCAGATCCCCAGCAGACCACCAGCCAGCGAGGCCGGCACGGTGAGCATGATGATGACCGGGTGGCGATAGCTTTCGAACTGCGCCGCCAGAACCAGGAAGACGATGATCATGCCGATCGCGAAGACGAACAGGATCGAGCTGCCGGAGCTCTTGAAGTCCAGCGACTGGCCCTTGTAGTCGATCTGCGCTTCAACCGGCAGAACATCGCGGGCGATCTCTTCCATCTTGTTCAGCACGGTGCCCAGCGACGCGCCCTCAGCAAGCCCGGCCTCGATCGTGATCGAGCGGACGCGGTTATAGCGGTTCAGCGTCGGGCTGTCGGCGATGCTGACAATCTGGACAAGGCTCGCCAGCGGGATCAGCTGGCCAGATGTCGACGAGCGGACATAGATGTTCTGAACATCGTTCGGCGAGTTCTGCTCAGACCGCAGCCCCTCCAGGATGACGTCATACTCTTCGCCATTGTCGACATAGGTCGTCACCCGGCGTGAGCCGAGCATGGTCTGCAGCGTGTTGCCGATATCGGACACTGTCACGCCGAGATCGGCCGCGCGGTTGTAATCGATCTGCACACGGTATTGCGGCTGGGTTTCCTTGTAGTTCCAGTCGATATCGACCACGCCGGGATTATTCTCCCGCAGCGCCTCAACGAACGTGTCGCGCCACTCGGTCAGCTGCTCATAGGAAGGACCGCCCAACACAAACTGGATCGGCTTCTGGTTCCCGCCGCCAAGGCCCTGCCGCATGACCGCGAAGGCCCGGATGCCCGGCAGGTCCGACAGCTTCCCGTTGATCTCGTTGATGATGTCGAAGCCCGACCGGCGTTCCCCCCAGTCAGCGAGCGAGACGACGACGAAGCCCTGGTTGAAGGCATTGCTGCCGAAGCCCGGCGCCCGCACCAGAACGCGGTTGACCTCGTTCGTCTCGGTATAAGGCAGGATACGGCGTTCGATCTCGTCCATATACTGCTTCATATAGTCAAACGATGCGCCCTCCGGGCCTCTGACCATGATGAAGAAGCTGCCCCGGTCTTCACGCGGCACATATTCCTGCGGAATGGCCTTCAGCAGGCTGTACGCCCCGCCGAACATCCCGATCAGGATAATGCCCACAACAATAGGCCGCTTGATCAGCTGGTTCAGCACCACGGCATAGCCATCGCGCAGGCGGTTGAAAATCGCATCGATCAGGCCCGGCAGGAAGGCCATCGGCCCCGATGGCGGTTTCGCCGAGAGGAGCTTGGACGCCATCATCGGCGTCAGCGTCAGCGCCAGCAGAGCCGAGAAGGCAACGGCCGCCGCAATGGTCAGCGCGAACTCCGTGAACAGACGGCCAAGATCCCCCTCAAGGAAGGTAATCGGCACGAACACAGCGATCAGCACCAGCGTGGTCGCGATAACGGCAAAGCCCACCTGACGCGTCCCGCGGTAAGAGGCCACCAGCGGCGTCTCGCCATATTCCTCCATCCGGCGGTGGATGTTCTCCAGCACCACGATGGCATCGTCGACGACCAGACCGATCGCCAGCACCAGCGCCAGCAGGGTCAGCAGGTTGATCGAGAAGCCAAGTGCGAACAGCACGATGAACGTCGCCGTAATGGACACCGGCACGGTCACGGCCGGCACGAGAGTCGAGCGCAGACTGCCGAGGAACAGGAAGATGACAACCGTCACCAGCCCCACGGCAATTCCAAGCGTCACCCACACTTCGCGGATGGATGAACTGATGAAGACCGAGCTGTCATAGTTCACGACAATCGACATGCCTTCCGGCAGCGTCTTGTTGATTTCCGCGGCCAGGGCGCGCGCCTCTTGCGCGACGCCGACGGTATTGGCGGTCGATTGCTTCACAACGCCCAGGCCGACTTGAGGCACACCGTTGCCGCGGAACAGGTTCCGGTCTTCCGAGGTACCCTGCTCGACGCGCGCAACGTCTCCCAGTCGCACGAGATATCCGTCGCCGCGGCTGATCACGAGATTGGAGAACTGCTCGGGCGTACGGAAAGCGCGGTCGATCCGCACCGTATAGTTCCGTGCGCCGGATTCGACGCTGCCCGCCGGTGCCTCGACGTTTTCGCTGCGCAGCGCCCGCTCGATATCTGCCGCCGTCAGGCCCCGTGCCGCGAGGGCGCGCCGGTCGATCCAGACGCGCAGCGCATAGGACCGCTCACCGCCCACACGCACGCGCGCCACACCATCCAGTGTGGAGAAACGGTCCACGAGGTAACGGTCGGCATAGTCCGACAGTTCCGGTGTCGTCATCTTGTCACTGGCAAGGTTCAGCCAGATCACGACGTCTTCGTTATTATCGGCCTTCTGGATTTCCGGCGGGTCTGCCTCATCCGGAAGATTGTTCAGAACCGTGGAGACGCGGTCGCGTACATCGTTCGCAGCGGAGTCGATGTCCACATTGACCGAGAATTCGACCGTGATGCTGGAACGCCCATCGGTCGAATTGGAATCGATGAAGCGGATGCCGGACACGCCGGCAATACTGTCCTCGATGATACGGGTGATGCGTGTTTCCACGACATCCGCCGAAGCTCCGGCATAATTGGTCTGGATGTTGACCACCGGCGCATCGATGTCCGGATACTCGCGGAGCGGCAACCGGGTGAAGGACACAATACCGAAGATCACAAGGACAAGCGAAAGAACCGATGCGAAGACCGGCCGTTTGATCGAGACGTCTGAAAGCAGCATCGCGCGTTACCGGCCGTTCGATGCGCCGGGAGACGCAACACCGCCACCCGTTTGCAGCACAGTCCGCTCGCGTACCACGATCGGCGCGCCGTCGCGCACACGGATCAGGCCGTCAGTCACGATCTGTTCGCCCGCTTCCAGCCCGGAAATGACTTCCACCCGGCCATTCTGGCGCAGGCCGACCTGGATCTGCCGGCGCTCTGCAACCAGTTTTCCGTCCTTTTCAGCAGCGACATAGACAAAGCTGTTCGGGCCGATCGGCTCGATGGCTTCTTCCGGCACGGCCAGGGACTGGCGGGAATCCGCCAGCAGGGTCACCTTCATGAACATGCCCGGCTTCAGCAGGCGGTCCGGGTTCGGCAGGATGGCCCGCACGCGGATGGAGCGGGTCACCGGGTCGATGCTGGCGCCAACCGTATCCACGATGCCGTCAAAGGCCATGCCCGGCAGGTCATCGGTTTCAACGCGTACATCCGTGCCTTTGCGCACCGAGCGGAGGTAAATGGACGGCACGGAGAAATCGAGCTTCATCTCGCTGTCGTCGATCAGCTCGGCCACGACATCACCTGCACGCACATAGGAACCGACGCTGACCAGACGGAAGCCCAGAACGCCATCGAACGGCGCGACAAGGACACGGTCTTTCTGACGCGACTGAACGGCGCGCAGCTGGGCGTTGGCGGCGTTCAGGTCGCGCTCGGCCTCGTCCAGTGCTGATTGGGACACGGTACGCGCGCCGACCAGCTGCTTGGTACGCTCATAGCGCTGGCGCGCTTCGTTCGCGGTCGCCTCGGCGGCGTCGACCAGCGCGGCCTGCTCGCCCTGTGCCAGCGACAACAACGTCTTGCCCTTGGTGACGCGGTCGCCATCATCGAAATAGATTGCCGTAACGCGGTCGGCGACATTCAGCGTCAGGTCCACGCTTTCGCGGGCTTCCAGTGTCCCCAGTGCCTCGATGTGCATGGAGAATTCGGTTTCCTGTACGGGCGAGGTGAACACGCTTGCCGCGCCGCCTCCCCGTTGGGCCTCTGCAGGCAGTGCACCCGCCGTGAAGATCACAGCCAGCGCGCCCATCATGGCCGCGTGCCAGTATCCGAAAGTCCGGAATTTCATTTCTACTCTATCCTGTCCGGCAGCCGCCGCCGCCTGTCCGCAATCTGTCAGCCACATTCTGTCGGCCGCGCTCACCAGGCCATTGAATGTCTGGCCATACTCATTTGGGCTGGCCATGCCTTGCACAACCAGCCTTCCCAATCGCCCACCCCTGCTAAGATATGGCAAACAGGTCCTTGTCCAGAAGCGACTTTGTGCAACAGCACAAATTTTCGTGAGTTTACGTTATTTCCGGATTCAAATTTCTCCTAATGGTTGCAGACATGTCATCTGATTGGCTTATAGGGGCGCTGAAATGCCCTGAACGTACACTTTAGGAGGAATCCATGCTGGGTGGGATTGAAGCGGGTGGTACCAAAATCAAATGTGCGCTCGGAAGCAGTCCTGACCAAATTTTGGCCAGCAAGGCTTTTGCCACAACAGATCCCACAGATACCTTCCAGCAGGTGTGCGCTTTCTTCGACACCGCGCAGGCATCACATGGACGGATCGCGGCCATTGGCGTCGCCGCCTTCGGGCCGGTCGATACAGACCCCGGCTCCCCCTCCTACGGCACCGTTCTGCGCACGCCGAAACAGGGCTGGAGCGGCGCGAGCTGGGTTGATGCGCTCCGCCGGTTTCGCTGCCTGGTTGTCGTCGATTCGGACGTAAATGGCGCTGCCCTGGCTGAATGGCAACGCGGTGCGGGGAAAGACCTGCGCACGCTGGCCTATGTCACGGTCGGCACGGGCATCGGCGCCGGCATCCTGCAGAATGGCCGGTCTCTCTTCGGTACAGGCCATTATGAAATGGGCCACATCTACCCGCCGCACGATTACGAGTCCGATCCCTTCCCCGGCCGGTGTCCGTTCCACAAGGATTGCCTGGAGGGGCTGGCCAGCGGCCCGGCCATCATCGACCGCTGGGGCCTGAACCTGTCGGAGATGCCTTCAGGCCATGCGGCCTTTGCGCTGCAGGCGTCCTACCTTGCCCATCTCGCCGCCACCATCACCCTGACCCATATGCCGGACAGGCTGATCTTCGGGGGCAGCGTGATGAAAGCGCCGGGCCTGCACGAGCGTCTGCGCGTTGCGACCCGCATGTTGCTGGCTGGTTACCTGTCCGCAGGCCCCGCCACGGGGGACCTTGCCGACTATATCGTGCCGCCTGCGCTGGGCGATCTTGCAGGCATCACCGGCGCCATGGCCATGGCCGAGGCGCATGTGGGCGACGCGCACACCCGCGCGCTGAACTGAGCGTCTAGAGCGCGCCCTTCAGGTCTTTCATGACACCGGAGAAGTCGAGCCCGGCAAAGCCGCGCGCGTCGAGATCCTCGTAGATCTTCTCCGCCATCTCGCCGAGCGTGATCTTTGCGCCTGCCGCCTTCGCCGCCCCGGCCGCGAGGTGCAGGTCCTTCAGCATCATCGCCACGGCAAAGCCGGGCGTATAGTCCCGGTTTGCGGGCGAAGTCGGCACCGGCCCCGGCGCCGGGCAATAGCTGGTCATACTCCAGCACTGGCCGGACGAGACCGACGAGATGTCAAAGAAAGTCTGCGCATCGAGGCCCAGCTTCTCCGCCAGGTTAAACGCCTCGCAGGTGCCGATCATGGAAATGCCGAGCAGCATGTTGTTGGCGATCTTCGCCGCCTGCCCGTTCCCGCTGGCACCGGCGTGGAAGATGTTCTTGCCCATCGCCTGCAACAGCGGCTTCGCCTGCGCGAACGCCGCTTCCGGCCCGCCCGCCATGAAGGTCAGCGTGCCCGCATCCGCCGCGGCCGTGCCACCGGAGACCGGCGCGTCGACCATCAGGAAGCCGCCCGCTTCGGCCTGCTTTGCCGCCTCGCGCGCATCCTCCACCGCGATGGTGGAGCAGTCGATGAACAGCATGCCCGGCTTCGCATTCGCCGCGACGCCATTGTCTCCGAAATAGACCGACAGCACATGCTTGCCCGCGGGCAGCATGGTGACAACCACATCCGCCGCCTTCACGGCAGCCTCCAGCGACAACGCTGGCAGTGCGCCATGCGCCGCCGCGGCTTGCACGGCAGTTTCGTTCAGGTCGAACGCGTGCACCTCATGCCCGGCATTGCAGAGATTAGCACACATGCCCGAGCCCATGTTTCCGAGCCCGATGAATGCGATCTTGGCCATGACGGCCTCCCTTTGACTTTGTTTTCTTATTTATCTTTGAAATCGGGCGCGCGCTTCTCGACGAAGGCGCTCATGCCTTCCTTCTGGTCGGCGGTGCCGAACAGGCCCTGGAACAGGCGGCGTTCGAACTTCACGCCTTCCGTAGTCGGCAGTTCCAGCGCCCGGCCCACCATTTCCTTCGCTGCCATCAGCGACGGGATGGAGTGGCTGGCGATCAGCTTCGCCGCTTCCATGGCCGTCTCCATCAGCGTGTCATGCGGCACGACGCGGCTGACGAGGCCGATCCGCTCGGCTTCGGTGCCGTCGATCATGTTGCCGGTCAGCACCATGTCCATGGCCTTCGCCTTGCCGACCGCCTTGGTCAGGCGGATGGAGCCGCCCATGCCCGGCGTCACGCCCAGCTTGATTTCTGGCTGCCCGAACTTCGCCTTCTCGGACGCAATGATGATGTCGCACATCATGGCCAGCTCACAGCCGCCGCCAAGCGCGAAGCCGTTCACCGCCGCGATCACCGGCTTGCGGCAGGCCGCGAACCGGTCCCACAGGCCGAAGAAATCGTCGACATACATGTCGGAGAAGCTCTGCGGCTGCATCTCCTTGATGTCAGCGCCAGCGGCAAAGGCCCGGCCTGCACCCGTCAGCACACTGACAGCGATGTCCTTGTTCCGGTCGATCTGCGCAAACGCATCGGCCACTTCGCGCATCACCTCCTGGTTCAGCGCATTCAGGCTCTCTGGCCGGTTGATCGTGACCAGCGCCACGCGGTCGGAATGTTCGAAAGTGATTGTGTTGTAGGCCATGAATGAAATTCCTTCTATGCCACACTCTGCCGATGCGGGTCTAAGTAGTTGAACTGCGCACGCTCGAACGCGTCTTCCAGAGCTTGGATCCCGCATGCTTTCTTGAAGTCTACTTCTGACTTGGCAATGGGGATCAGCCAGTAAAAGTTCACTTCGCGCCCGAAAATCTGAGCCGTCTCAAGACCTGGTCCATCCAGGTATGGCAGCGAAACCAATCCGTATTGGCAGCTGGATTCGTCAATCCACGGCTGCCCGAAATTGACTGTATGGGCGAGGCCAAGCTTGTGTGCGTTTCGGTTATAGTGCGCCACAGCATACAAGATCTCCACCAGCCCCGGTGAAGCATGCGGGCTGAACAAGTGAAGCTCCATCGGGCATTCGTCTGAAATGACCGACATCCCCACAGTCGCATAGGTCCACATTTCACGATCGCCATGAGGCGGGAACCTGACGACAGTGAAGCCTTCCGGAAGTTCATCGACAGGCCCGGCCGAGAACTGGCATGTCTCAGGCTCTGCTCCCCAGACCTTCCGGTAATGGTCAGTGATCTCCTGAGCCCAGCTCACAGCACTATCCTCTCCTGAGGCTCTCAGAGCCTATCCCATCGTCGGAATGATGAAGGCCTGATCGCCGATGTCGCCTTCGGGCCAGCGCTGGGTGATCGTCTTGATCTTCGTCCAGAACCGCACGCCTTCGGGGCCATGCTGGTTCGTATCGCCGAAGGCCGAGCGCTTCCAGCCCCCGAACGTGTGATAGGAGACCGGCACCGGGATCGGCACGTTCACCCCCACCATGCCGACATTCACCTGCGCCGCAAACTCGCGCGCCGCGCGGCCGTTCGAGGTGAAGATCGCGCAGCCATTGCCATACTGGTGATTGCTCGGCAGCGCCGCCGCCTCTTCCAGAGATTCCGCGCGCACCACCTGCAGCACCGGCCCGAAGATCTCTTCCTTGTAGGACTGCATGTGCGGCTTCACATTGTCGAACAGGTTCGGCCCGATGAAATAGCCGCCCTCGGCGCCCTGCATGGTCAGGCCCCGGCCATCCAGCAGCAGGTCTGCGCCCTCGTCCACACCCATCTGGATGTAGCTTTCCACCTTCGCCTTGTGCGCGGCGGAAACGACCGGGCCGTAATGCGCCTCCGGATCGGTGGAGAAACCGACGCGCAGGTCACGCGCCGCGTCCAGCATCCGCTCGACGAACTCGTCGCCCGTCTTCTTGCCAACCGTCACCGCCACCGGCAGCGCCATGCAGCGTTCGCCGGCCGAGCCATAGGCCGCGCCGACAATATCTTTCACCGCCTGCTCCATGTTGCAGTCAGGCATGATGATGCCATGGTTCTTCGCGCCGCCCATGGCCTGCACGCGTTTGCCGTGCGCCGTGCCGGTCGCGTAGACATATTGTGCGATGTCGGACGATCCGACGAAACTGACGGCCTTGATCTCCGGATGTTTCAGGATGGCATCCACAGCCACCTTGTCGCCGTTCACCACGTTCAGCACGCCTTCCGGCGCGCCCGCTTCCAGCAGAAGTTCCGCCAGGCGCATCGGCACGGACGGGTCTTTCTCCGACGGCTTCAGGATGAACGTGTTGCCGCAGGCAATCGCCACGGCGGCCATCCAGCACGGGATCATGGCAGGGAAGTTGAACGGCGTGATGCCAGCCACAACGCCCAGCGGCTGGCGCATGGAATAGACGTCGATGCCGGGGCCAGCGCCCTCGGTATACTCGCCCTTCTGCAGGTGCGGGATGCCGCAGGCGAATTCCACCACGTCGATGCCGCGCTGAACATCGCCCTTGGAGTCGGCGACCACTTTGCCATGCTCGGAAGAAAGCAGCTCCGCCAGCTCATTGATGTTCGCTTCCAGCAGTCGCTTGAACTCGAACATTACACGCGCCCGGCGCTGCGGGTTCGTCATCGACCATGCCGGGAAGGCCGCCGCTGCGTTCGCCACGGCAGCATCCAGTTCCGCCTCGGTCGCCAGCGCCACGCGGGCCTGAACCTCGCCGGTGTTCGGATTGTAGATGTCGCCGAACCGGCCGGACGTGCCGGTCACGCCCTTGCCGCCGATGAAATGATGCACTTCGCGCATGGTGTTCTCCCTTTGACGTCTCACGGGCATGAATCCCTGACTTTGACGAGACCGTAAAGCGCGCGTAATTTCAGGTAAACGGACAATATCGCAGCTACCAGCTGCGTATTTGCAGGTGAAAAGCCAACATGAACTGGGACGATCTCCGCCTCCTCCTTGATGTCAGCCGTCATCCGCGCCTCGCGGATGTCGCCGCACGCACGGGCCTCGACGCGACGACGATCAGCCGCCGCCTGCGCCGCCTCGAATCCGATCTCGGCCTCGAACTGTTCGAGCGCACGCCCAAGGGCCACCTGCTCACCCCCGCAGGGCAAGCCGTCGCCGACAAGGCCGAGGGGCTGGAACACGCCGCCTCGGAGATCGCCAGCCTGTCAGACAGTGAAGGCCCGCTCGCCGCGGGCCGCGTGCGCCTCGGCGTGCCGGAGGGGCTTGGCAGTCTTCTGATCGCCCCCGCCATGGCCCGCTTTGCCGTGGCCTGGCCCCATATCGGGCTCGACATCATCGCCCTCTCCGGCTTCGTCTCCGTGCCGAAGCGCGAGGCGGACATGTCGATCATGCTGACACGGCCAAAGGCCGGGCGGCTGAAAGTGCGGAAATTGTCAGACTATGTGCTGCAGCTGTATGCCCATCCGGACTATCTCGCCCGCACCGCGCCGCTGCACAGCGTGGCCGATCTCGCAGAGCATGACCTGATCGGCTATGTCGACGACCTGATCTATTCCACCCAGCTGCGCTACCATGAAGACATCGCGCCGGGCCTGATGCCCCGCTTCTGCAGCCCGTCCATCGTCGCCCAGTGGCAGATGGCCCGCGAAGGCGCCGGCATCGCCGTGCTGCCCCACTTCATCGCCGGGAACGACCCGCAGCTGACCTGTGTACTGCCGCAGGCCGTGCACCTTGAGCGCGCCTTCTGGCTGGCCGTGCATGAAGATGTCCACGGCACCTCCCGCGCCCGCGCGGTGAATGCCTTCCTGGACGAATTGTTCGCCGGCGCTGCCCCGCGCCTGACGGGGTCCTCCTGAGCCCTGACTGAGCCCCCACCTCCGGAGGGAAGAACCGCTGTGGGGGGAGAGCAGCGGCGGAGGTGGGAGCCAGGGAGGAAACCTAGAACGCGGCGCGGAAGCCGACGCGGATGTTCCGCCCCGGTGCAGGCACCACATCCTTCAGCACGCTCGTCGAGTAACGGATTTCCTCATCCGTCACATTGCGCGCATCTACGAACAGGGTCGTGCCCTCGCGGCCAAAGCCCAGTTCGGCAAGGTCCAGATCTGCACGCAGGTCCAGCTGGGTATAGCCATCGGTCGGCAGTTCGCCCGTGGCCGTGTCGGTCTGGTCGTCCGCCCACGTCACATGCGCCCCGGCAGACCACAGCCGCCAGGCCGCCTTGGCGCCGACGTTCAGCGTCAGCGGCGGCATCAGCGGTACATTACCGCCCTTGTCCAGCTCGCCGGAAACAACGTCGATGCCGCCATCCAGCGTCCAGTCAGCCTTCAGCAGGCCTTCCGGAATGTAGGCCTGGCCATAGATCTCCGCGCCGGTGAAGGTCGCGTCTTCCTGGCTGAACAGGTAGACCGGCAGGCCGTCCACCTCTTCCGCCCCGTCCATCAGGCCCGGCGCCAGATAGATGAAGCCGTCGAAGGAGGTGCGGAACACGTTCACGCCAAAGCTGGCATTCGCGCTTTCCCAGCGGGCCGTCGCTTCGATGTTGAGGCCCTTCTCCTTGTCCATGCCGATATTGCCGACCTCATAT
Organism: Hyphomonas sp.; assembly: GCA_041398445.1. GTDB lineage: Bacteria > Pseudomonadota > Alphaproteobacteria > Caulobacterales > Hyphomonadaceae > Hyphomonas. The sequence continues at coordinate 33,153 of JAWKUR010000023.1, forward strand.
TGCGCGGTCGCAAGGTGGGCGCCGTTTGCATAAAGCTCGCTCTCGTTCGGTGCGCGCTCCGTGTGCGAAACCTGCAGGCCGACGAACCAGCCATTGTCCCAGTGCTGGTGCGCACCGGCCGACGCGCTGAACAGGTCAAAATCGGTATCGCCGGAGATATTCTTGCGCTCGGCATTCTCGATCCGCGCGCCGCCTTCCAGGCCGAAGCCGTTCTCCCAGTCGATCGTTTCATAGAGGAACGCGCCGAGGCTGTTCGAATCCGTTTTCGTAATGAAGGCTTCATCGCCAAAGGCGTCCAGCGACTTGTCGGTATATTGCACGCCGACAGCGCCTTTCAACAGGCCCAGCTCGTGGCTGGCCTCGACGCGCGCTTCGGTGCCATCGCTCTCATAGATCGTGCCCGGCTCGCCCGGTGCCTCGAACTCCGTGTGCGAATAATCGGCCTGGGAGACCGTCGCCGTCACTTCCTTCAGGTAAGGATTGTCCAGCTTGAAGCCGCCGCGCAGGTCATAACGGGTCTGCTCCATGTCGATGAAGGGGTTTTCCTCTTCATGCACTTCGGCTTCGCCTTCGTCGCCGTCCTCATCGCCATGCTCATGGGCAGAGCCCGGCAGGCCATACTGCGCTTCCTGACGGCGCACGGCCAGGCCCAGGAAGGCATTCTCGCCGATCCAGGAAACACCGCCCGCCAGCGTCGTGGTCTGGGCGAAGGAGTTGCCCAGCGTACCGGAGGCGTGCTCTTCCTCCTCATGGGCTTCGCCTTCTTCAGCCTCTTCCTGCGCATGCAGGCGTGCCGATTCCGCCATGCCCGGAATGTCATAATCCCCGAAATCGCGTGCTGATCCCGTCAGGGTAAAGACGAACGGCCCCTGCACCATTTGCCCGCGCCCGGCCACTTCGGTACCTTCGCTAACATCGTTATACGCGCCGAACACATCGGCAGATGTCTTGCGCTCCGGCAGCGTGTCGGGCAACAGGCCGTCGATCACGTTGACCACGCCGCCGATCGCCTGCCCGCCATAGGCCAGCGCAGCCGGTCCGCGCAGGATTTCAATCTTCTCCGCATCAATGCCGTCAGCGGCGGCCGTATGGTCCGGCGAGGCAGCGGAGACGTCGATCACGCCAATGCCATTGGTCAGCACCTGCACACGCTCAGCCCCAAGCCCGCGCAGCACCGGGCGGCTTGCGCCCTGGCCGAAGAAAGTGGTGGAGACGCCCGGCTGGCGGTCCAGCGTATCGCCCAGCGTCGGGCCCAGCGTCTCGATAATGCCTTCGCGGCCAATCGAGGTCGCATTGCCGATCAGTTCGCCTTCCAGCCGGTCCGGCCCCGGTGCGGTGACAATCACGGACTGCTGGCGCAGGTCCGTTTCATCCGGGGCATCGGCATGGGCAAAACCGGCGAGAACCGCCGTGGAGGCGGCGAGAAGAAGGAGCTGTTTCATGATGGGAGGGGGATCCGCTTACTTGCTGTTATATTATTGCATTACCTAAACAACAGAGCCCGTCAAGCCGCCGACTACGCAAAGTCCCCGGGTTTCGGCAGCGGCGCATCTGCGCTAGGCCCCATCTGCGCCAGGTGAAGTCCGGTATAATCATGCCATGATCATGGCCTGCCCATCCCGGATCACGCCTGATCGCCCCGAAGCCCATCTGAAGCCCGCGTAAACCCCATGATGATCACCCTTTCCAGCGTTCTCACCGCCGATCAGGTCCAGAAAGTCACCCACCTCGCCTCGGGCCTCACCTGGCGCGACGGCGCCACCACGGCAGGCCCCACGGCACGGCAGGTGAAGCGCAACGAACAGGCAGACCTCTCCGGCGCCACCGGCACGGCCATCAGGAAACTGCTGCAGGCAGCGGTGGAGACTCACCCCGTGCTGCGCGCCGCCGCCCAACCGCGCCGCTTCTCCCCCCTCATGATCAGCCGCGCCAGCAATGGCGGCGGCTATGGCCGCCATGTCGACAATGCCTTTATGGGCTCAGGCGACCGGCGCCTGCGCACCGACCTATCCTTCACCCTCTTCCTCAGCGATCCTTCGGCCTACGAAGGCGGCGAGCTGGCCGTGGAGACGGCGGCCGGCGAACACCTGGCCAAGCCCGAGGCGGGCGACCTCGTCCTCTATCCTTCCACCACGCTGCACGAAGTGCGCCCCGTCACCGCCGGTGAGCGCATCGTCTGTGTCGGCTGGATCGAAAGCGCCGTGCGCGACGCCGCTGCCCGCGAAATCCTGTTCGACCTCGAAAACCTCCGCGCCGCACTGGCGCCGCAGCACACGGCCCAATCCCCGGAAATGCTGACCCTGTCGAAAACCATCTCCAACCTGCTCCGCCTCTGGGGCGACGCCTGACACGATCCACACCGAAGTCCGGTATAGTCCGGCGTAGTCATGACTGGTCATGCAAGGTCATGGCGTAGCCGTGTGTGGGCATGCGGTGATCCTTCCCAAATCCTCCGCGTGTCATCCCGGAATTTGCGCAGCAAATATCCGGGACCCAGCTCCAGCCCGCGCTCGTGCTTCGACTTCGCTCAGCATGAGCGCTCATTAAGAACGGACTCATCCTGAGCGAAGTCGAAGGATGAAAGGGCAGAGAGCAAAAGCCCCGCGCTTGCGCTTGGGCCGCACAGGACCAGCTCTCATCTGGGTCCCGGATAAACCTTGCAGGTTTTCCGGGATGACACGTGGGGAGAGTTTATCCACCCCCTTACGCACCCCATCCTGCTGTAATCACTGAGTCAAAAACAAATCCATCCGACACCTCCGTGCCCGGATGTATAGTGCGGCACATGTCACTCCTGCACCCACCCAAAGGCTTTCCGCCACATCTCACGATGGTCTGGCCCCTGATCTGGGTCCAGCTCCTGCTGCTTCGCGCAGCGGTGAGGGCTGCCTATGGGAAGGGTGTGCAGTATCATTGGAGCGTCTCGCCAAACGGGCGCGTCTTTCTCACATCCATTGATTATGTGCCGGGCCAGAAGTTTGAACCGAAGCCAACAAACGACCGCCTCGCCGCCGCATGCGACGGGCGCGCGTTTGCGCCTGAATATCTCCGCATGAATCCCCTCTCCCTTGGGAGAGGGGCAGGGGTGAGGGGTAACAAAGCTGCCGCGTGTACAGCACTTGCCGAAACTCCGTGCCCCCTCATCCCCAACCCCTTCTCCCCCAGGAGAAGGGGCTTACGCCTCCCCCCCGCCGGAAACCTGACGCGGAACCTCACCCCGAAAACCAGCCACCCCACCAAGCGCCTTCACGGGCGCCGCATGTGCTGGCGCAAATATATCAGGGCAGGTTCAGCTGCCAGGAAACGCCGAACCGGTCTTCCACCCAGCCGAAACGCTGGCTGAAACCATAATTGTCGGTTGGCATGAGAACCCTGCCGCCCTCCGCCAGCCTGCCAAAGGCCGCATCCAGGGCGCCTGCATCCTCAAACTCCACGAACAGAGAGGTCGACGGGGTGAAAGTGAAGTCGTGCACGGGCGGGCTGTCGACCAGCATCACGTCATGCCCGCCAAGACGCCAGTCCGCCATATAGACCGGTCCCTCCCGCACACTCGCCTCGCTCTCAGGGAAAACATCCGTATAGAGCGCCAGTGCCTCTGCCGCCTGCCCCGTGAACATCAAATAGGTTGAGACTTTCGCGATCATGCGCCGCCCCCACCGCAATCATAATCCGCCACGGCCCCGCCATCGGGTGTGCGCTCAACCGAGATGAGGGTGCAGCCTTCCGGCGCGGCGGCGCTGGCGGCGGCGGTCAGGTCCGCTTCGCTCGGCGCTTCGCCGCTGGCGATGTTGAAATTGCCGTCTGTCTTCACCGTGAACTTCAGCTTGAAGCCCTGTCCTTCGGCCGGGGCCGCGAAGAACTGGTAATTGCCGCCATAGACATTCTGCGGCGCCAGCCCGTTCCAGGTCGAGGCGCTCCAGTTGCCGCTGCTGGCGCTACCGGATGCACAGCCGGAAACAAAAGTGGCGACAGTCAGGACTGCCGCCGCTCCGAATAGTCTTTTCATGGTCACCTCCCGTGTTCCCGGAAGGCTTACCATATTCCGCAGGCGCCTAGAACTTCACTTCCGGCGGGGTGCTGAGGGCTTCGCGGCCCTCGACGCCCACATCGAAGAAGTCGCGGCCCTCGAAATTGAACATGCCCGCGATGATGGAACCGGGGAACTGTTCGCGGGACGTGTTGTAGTCCTGAACGGCCGAGTTGTAGAACCGGCGCGCCGCGGCCAGCTTGTCCTCGATGGCGGACAGCTCATTCTGCAGCTGAATGAAGTTCGTGTTCGCCTTCAGGTCCGGATAGGCCTCGGCCAGAGCGAACAGCTTGCCCAGCGAGGCGGTCAGCATGCCCTCGGCCTGGCTCATTTCGGCCGGCGTATGAGCGCTCTGCGCCGCGTTCCGGGCCGCGATCACCTGCTGCAGCGTGTCCTGTTCGTGCTTGGCATAGCCCTTCACGGTCTCGACGAGGTTCGGGATCAGGTTCTGACGCTGTTTCAGCTGCACATCGACGTCAGCAAAGGCCTGGTTGACCCGCTGCCGCTTCATCACAAGACCGTTGTAAATCAGGATGATGAAGCCAACGATCAATACGATGACGCCAAGTCCAATAAGCATGTGTGTCCCTCCGGAAGTCCTTACGCATCAACGCCTAACCGGCACCGCCGCCTCACGCAAGGAAAACCCGGATACAGGCAGAGGATGAAGACTTGACCTCGCCGCCCGGCTTGGCCACCCAGTAAATAGCGATCAGGAAATGACCCATGGCCGAATCTGCACCGGAATCCGATGATTCCTACATCCACACAGAACACCACTATTTCCAGCGGGTGAACTGGCTGCGCGCCGCCGTGCTCGGCGCCAATGACGGCATCCTGTCCACGGCCGGCCTGCTGATCGGTGTGGCCTCCGCAGACGCGACACCGGGCGCGGTCTTCACCGCCGGTCTCGCGGGCCTGGTGGCCGGGGCCATGTCGATGGCCGCCGGGGAATATGTCTCGGTCTCCTCGCAGGCAGACCTTGAGAAGGCAGACCTCGCGATCGAGCGCGCCGCGCTCCACAACCATCCGGACGCCGAACTCCAGGAACTGACCGAGATCTATATCGGCCGCGGCCTGACCCCCGAAACGGCCCGGGAAGTCGCCCGGCAGCTGACAGAGCATGACGCCCTGGAAGCCCATGCCCGTGACGAGCTTGGGCTGAATGAAGTCGTAGCCGCCAAGCCCGTGCAGGCGGCGGTCAGCTCGGCCCTCAGCTTTTCCATCGGTGCGATCCTGCCAATCGTGGCCGCAGTTGCTGCCCCTGAAAGGCTCATCACGCATGTCGTGGCTGTTGTGTCCCTGATCTGCCTCGGCATCCTCGGCGCCCTGTCGGCCCGCGCAGGCGGGGCCAGCAAGAGCAAGGCCGCCGCGCGCGTCGTGTTCTGGGGTGTCGCTGCCATGCTGGCGACCGGCGTCATCGGGCACCTGTTCGGCACGGTGGTTTAACACAGCACCGGCAACGCCCTGTAAACAGACCCCGGTCAGAGATCATTGCATCTGTCCGGAATATTGAAGGAATCCGCCGCCTTGCTGCAGGCTGTCCTCATCAGCATCGCCACACTCGGCGCACTCGGCCTGCTGATGCTGCCCCGTGTGCGGAACCTGCGCCCGTGGCGCGCGACTGTCACGCCGCTCGCCTCGATCATCGGCAGCGGCTTCCTCGTCCTCGGGCCGATCCTGTCCCATTCCTATGGCAAGTATGCCCCGATGGTCATGCTCGGCCTCTGCCTCGCGGCTTATGCCTTCGGGGCGGCGATCCGGTTCAACATCGCGAACATAGAACGCAATCCGGCCCGGTCAGCCTCCGAGCGGCGGACGGAACACTTCTCCTCCTGGGCGCTCGCCTTCGCCTACTGCATCTCGGTTGCCTATTACCTGAACCTGTTCGGCGCCTTCAGCGTGAAGATGACGCCCTACAATTCTCCCGCCGCCGCAAAGGCAGTCACCAGCGCGGCGCTAATCCTGATCCTTGTGGTCGGCTGGCTGCGCGGGTTCACGGCAATGGAGAAGATGGAGCAGGTCACGGTCAGCCTGAAGCTCGCCATCATTGCGGGCCTGCTGGCGGGCCTCAGCGTCTACTTCGTCCAGCAAGCCGGAAGCGGCGAACTCGTCTTCACCCCGCCGCCGGAAACCGGCTGGGCCGGCATCGCGCTCGCCTTCGGCCTGATCATCACGGTGCAAGGGTTCGAAACCTCCCGCTATCTCGGCGACGAGTACAAACCGGCCATGCGCATCCGCTCCATGCGCTATGCCCAATGGCTCGCGACGGCGATCTACATGGCCTATGTCGTGCTGCTGACCTATGCCTTCGATGCCAAGAGCGTGCCGCTGACGGAAACGGCGATTGTCGACATGATGAAGGTCGTATCCGCCGTCCTGCCGGCGCTGCTGGTCGTGGCGGCCCTGTCGGCCCAGTTCAGCGCGGCCATCGCCGATACGAGCGGCGCCGGCGGCCTGGTGGAGGAACTGTCCGCCCGGAAGATCTCTCCACGCATCGCCTATCTCATCCTCGTCCTCATCGGCCTCGGCCTGACCTGGTTCTCGCACATCTTCCAGATCATCAGCTTCGCCTCGAAAGCCTTCGCCTATTATTACGCGCTGCAGTGCGCGATCGCCTCGGTCGGCGCCTTTCGGGAAGCGAAGTCACCCCTGCGCGGAACCGTCTTTGCCCTGTTCGGCATCCTGGCCATTGCCATCCTGTTCTTCGGACAGCCCGTGGAAGGCAGCAGCTAGTAGCGCCGCCGCTCAAATTGTGTAGCATTGGAAAAATGACCGACGCACCCGAAGCTCTTGCCAGCCTGATTTCTCAATGCCGCCGCGCCGTGGTTTTCACCGGCGCTGGCATCTCCACCGAAAGCGGTATTCCCGACTTCCGCAGCCCGGGCGGCGTGTGGAGCAAGATGCAACCGATCTATTTCCAGGACTTCGTCAGCTCGCGCGCGCAGCGCCGGGAAGCCTGGAACCGCGTCTACAACAATCCCGCCGGCTGGACCGGGGCGAAGCCCAATGACGGCCACTTTGCCGTCGCCGACCTTGTGAAGATGGGCAAGGTGTCCAGCGTCATCACCCAGAATGTCGACAACCTCCACCAAGCCTCCGGCGTGGCGGACAACCGGGTAATCGAAGTACACGGCAATGCCAGCTATGCCCGCTGCCTGCAGTGCGGCAAGCGCTATGAACTGGAAGATCTGAAACCCCGCTGGGAGGCCGATGAAGACATCACCTGCGTCTTCTGCACCGGCCTGATCAAGACCGCGATTGTCTCCTTCGGACAGGCCATGCCGGAAGACGAGATGAATCGCGCCATGGAAGAAGCGACCCTGAGCGACCTGTTCATCGTGCTCGGCTCATCCCTGGTCGTCTACCCGGCCGCCGAACTGCCCGTCATCGCCAAGCGCACCGGCGCGACGGTCGTGATCGTCAACCGCGACGAGACTGACCACGATTCCTACGCAGACCTTGTTCTGCACACGGAGATCGGGCCGCTGATGAAGCAGGTCGTCGCGCGGGTTTACTGATCCGCCGCTGGCACATTTGCTATCCCGAATGAAAAAAACGCCCGGCTGATTGGCCGGGCGCTTTCGTTTAGCCTGTAAATGTCCCGCTTCTCGGGAAGCCTTTCGGAACGGTCTTGCCCGCCTGGGCGCGCTGGCCTTTCCACTCTGCCCACTCCGGGAAGGCGCGGTGGCGGCCGCCGGTCATGACGATCAGGCCATCGCGCTTGTCGAAGGTGATGAGGTCCGCCAGCTCTGCCTTGCCGCTATAGGACTGCAGCTTGTTGCCTTTGCCGCGTGCCATTTCCGGCAGGTCCGACAGCGGGAAGATCAGCATCTTCTTGTTCGTGCCGACGACCGCGATCATGTCGCCTTCGACAACCGGACAGCAGACGAGATGTCCGTTACCCGTATTCACGGCGGACTTGCCTGCCTTGCGGTTGGACTCCAGCTCCTTCTCCTCGACCACGAAGCCGTAACCGGTGGACGAAGCCATCACGCGCTTACGTTCCGGATCGAACAGGAACATGGCAATGATGTCGACGCTGTCTTCCAAGTCGATCGTCAGGCGGATCGGTTCCCCGTGTCCACGCCCGCCCGGCAGCTTGTCGGCCGCCATGGTGAAGGCCCGCCCGTCTGACGACATCAGGATGAGCTTGTCTGTGCTCATCACCTCTTCGACGAGGTAAAGCTCGTCGCCATCCTTGAACTTCACGGAACTGGTATCGAGACCGTGGCCCTTCATGCCGCGGATCCAGCCCTGCTTCGACAGGACGACCGTGATCGGCTCTTTCGGCTTGGAGGCCTCCAGCGCAGCGGCGAGGTCAACATCCTTGGCTTCCGAGAAACTGGCGCGGCGGCGGCCCAGTTCGGAGTCCGGATCGAACGCCTCACGGGCGGCTTTCAGCTCTTTCGAGACTTTCGTCCATTGGCGGCGGTCCGAGTTCAGCAGCTTGATCAGCTCTTCGCGCTCCTCGGTGAGCTTCTGGTGCTCGCCGCGGATCTCCATCTCCTCCAGCTTGCGCAGGGCACGCAGGCGGAGATTGAGGATCGCTTCTGCCTGCACATCCGTCAGACCGAATGTCTCCATCAGCACAGGCTTCGGCTCATCCTCTGTCCGGATGATGCGGATCACCTCATCAATGTTGAGATAGGCGATCAGGTAGCCATCGAGCAGGTGCAGACGCTTCTCGATCTTGTCGAGGCGGAACTCCGCCCGGCGCACCACGACTTCGCGGCGATGTTCCAGATAGGCCTGCAGCACATCCTTCAGGCCCATGACCTGCGGCGCGCCCTTGTGCAGCACGTTCATGTTAAGGCTGAAGCGCGTCTCCAGATCGCAGACCTTGTAAAGGCTTTCCATGAGCACTTCCGGCTCGATCGTCTTGGAACGCGGCACCAGGACCAGGCGCACATCCTCGGCGGACTCGTCGCGCACATCGTCCAGCAGCGGGACCTTCTTGGCCTCGATCAGCTCACCCAGCTTCTCCAGCAGGCGGGATTTCTGCACCTGATACGGAATCTCCGTGACGACGATCTGATAGGTGCCGCGGCCGGTGTCCTCGACTTCCCAGCGCGCACGCATGCGGAAGCTGCCCCGACCGGTCTCATAAGCGTCCAGCATCGACTCGTAGGGTTCGACGATGACGCCGCCGGTCGGGAAGTCTGGCCCTTTCACGAAGTCCATCAGCTCCGCCGTCGTCGCCTTTGGCTTCTCGATCAGCAGGCGCGCCGCATCGATCAGCTCGGCCGCATTGTGCGGCGGGATCGAGGTCGCCATGCCGACGGCAATGCCGCTTGCGCCATTGGCCAGAAGGTTCGGGAAGCCCGCCGGCAGGACGACCGGCTCCTCATCATTCTCGGCATAGTTCGGGCGGAAATCGACAGCGTCCTCGTTCAGCCCTTCCAGCAGCAGCTCAGCCGCCACGGTCATCCGCGCCTCGGTATAACGATAGGCAGCGGCGTTATCGCCGTCGATATTGCCGAAGTTCCCCTGGCCATCGACCAGCGGGTAGCGAACGGTGAAATCCTGGGCGAGACGCACAAGCGTGTCATAGATCGAGCTGTCGCCGTGCGGATGGAAGTTACCCATCACGTCGCCAACGATCTTTGCGCATTTGCGATAGCCGCCTTCCGGGTCCAGCCGCAGCACGCGCATCCCGTAAAGGATACGCCGCTGCACCGGCTTCAGGCCGTCGCGCACATCCGGCAGCGCCCGCGCCGTGATCGTCGAGAGTGCATAAGCGAGATAGCGCTTGGAGAGCGCCTCGCTCATCGGTTCATTGATGATCCGGTCTTCCGGCTCGCCATCCTTGAGGTCGGACATTCTGGCCCCTTCTCAGTTCATGCCACATTCTGGTGCAGGTCCGCGGGCAGAATCGCCTGCGAGTCGCGAACGCTCGTAAGTTAACAGAAAAAGCCCTTTGGTTAAGGAACCCCTATAAGTACTGACTGCAGATGCCTCACTTACGCGCATGGCTTCTCCTTCTGACCGTTCCCGCCCTGTGCGTCGTGCTGTTCCTGTTGTCGGCCCCGCCCCGGCACAACCCGTTCGCCCCGGTGGACCTGAGCGACCGGCCGGGCCTCGGCACCGGGCACCAGCTGGCGAGAGCTGCAAAGCATCCGGAAGTCTGCTTCCCCGCGCTGGACAAGGCGGGCGTGCTCTACACCAGGCTGGACGACGCCCCGAAGGGTGAAAAGTGCGGTCTTTACAATGCGCTGACGCTGGACCGGTCTCTGACGCCCTATTCCGCCACGCTGCGCATGACCTGCGGCGAGGCCGCTGCGCTTTACACATGGGAGCGTCATGTGGCCCGGCCTGCGGCTGTGGAAATCCTCGGCTCTCCGATTGCCCGCGTCGAGACCTATGGCAGCTTTTCCTGCCGGAACATCGCTGGATCCGGACGCCTCTCAGAGCACGGGCGCGGCAATGCGGTCGACATTTCCGGCTTCCGCCTGGAGGACGGCCGCCTGATCGATGTGAAAACTTTCTGGGGAAAGGGCGGCAAGGAAGCCAAATTCCTCCGCCGGGTTCACTCTGGCGCGTGCGACCTGTTCTCCGTAACGCTCGGGCCGGAATACAACGCCGCCCACAAGGATCACTTCCATCTGGACATGGGGCCCGGCAGCGTCTGCCGCTGAGACGACGGAACCGGATGCCAGACATACTGGCACCCGGCCCCAAAAGAACGGATCAGTCGTCTGTCTTGCAGACGTACCCCTCGTCATTCACTTCCTTGACGTTCTGTTCCCCGCCGCAAACGCGAACGGCGAGATCCGTGTTGGCGCGAACGGCATCATCATCATGAATACCGCTCACAGCGACACAGCCCGTGAGGGAAGCCGCCAGCACAATACCGGCAAGGATCATCGAATTTTTCATGGCACCAGCCTCCTGAAAAGCTAACGCCCATCTACCCCGACGTCACATATGACGCCGCGGCCTGAACCGATTATGAATATCGCAAGCGCGCGCATGACGGGTGCAGACAAAATGAGAGGAAACACCATGAAGCTCATCACATCCATCGGCCCGAACCCGCATGTCGTTCGCATGTTCATGGCCGAGCGCGGCATTGAAATCCCGATGGAGGAGATCGACATCCGCGCCGGGGACAATCGCAAGGCGCCCTATCTCGCCACCAATCCGGCCGGCCAGTCGCCCTGCCTCGTGCTGGACAATGGGGATGTCGTGACAGAGATCACGGCCATCTGCGAATACCTCGACGAAAAATTCCCGGGCAGGAAGCTGATGGGCGAAACGCCGGAAGAGCGCGCCCAGAACCGCCGCTGGACCCGCTGGGTGGACCTCAACATCGTGGAACCCATGGCGACCGGCTTCCGCTCGTCCGAAGGCCTGCCAATGTTCCAGGACCGGATGCGCTGCCTGCCGGAAGCGGCCCCCGGCCTGAAGGCCTGCGCACAGGACAAGATCGAATTCCTCGACGGACGCCTGGCCAGCCAGCCTTATGTTGCAGGTGAGGCCTTCGGTCTGGCCGACATCCTGCTCTTCTGCTTCCAGACATTCGGCAATGTGGTCGGCCAGCCCCTGAACCCCGAGTTCAAGAACTATGCGGCCTGGTACGCAAAAGTGGGCGAACGCCCGAGCGCGAAGGCCTGACCCTCAGCCTGCCAACCGCTTCACCAACCGCTCCCGCTCTGCGGGCATGGCGCGGTTCATGGCGTGAAACACACGCGCTTCGAGGAAGTATCCCGTCAGCTTCAGCCCGTCGGCGACATCCTCGTCGCTGACGGGAGCCGATGAGGTGACGAGGAAGGCAGGCAACCGGAACAGGCGTGAGACATAGTCTTCCGCTTCAGACCCGCGCACGGCGCGGCCGGTGCGGGGCGAGACATGTGTCAGCCCATCATTCGCGCCGCTGATCGCGCATTCCTGCAGGTCCAGCCCGAAGCCGAGCGCGGAGAGCAACCCCAGCTCCCAACGCACATAGAGCGCCGGCCAGATCTCACGCGCCTCGATCTGGTCGAGCAGGACTTCAGTTGCCTCGAACATGGCAGATCCGGCCACATCGCCCTCATCCAGCGACATGCGGAGAATGGCCGTGATGGCGGAAACGGCGGCCAGCGCCTTGGCATCGTCCAGCACATGGGAGGCCCGCTCCCGGCTGGCCTCGGCCACTTCGAACCGGCCCAACTGGTCTTCCAGCCGCCCGGTCCAGGACAGGGCAACGGAATTACCGGCTTCGTATTGCGCCCGTCGCCTGCGGGAATTGCCGCCATAGACCAGCCCTGACCGGCGACCGCGCGTGCGCGTCAGAACATCCAGAATGAGGCCGCCTTCACCGAAGCGGCGCCCCCCAAGGATAATTCCGTCATCGGACCAGTTCATCTCGCCTCAGACATCGAACTCCAGGCCAAGGCCCTGATAGCTTTCGCGGCGTTCCTGCCAGCGTTCGTCGACTTTCACGAACAGGAAAAGGTGGACCTTGCGGCCGAGCATTTCGGACAGCTCCTCACGCGCCATGCGGCCGATGTCCTTGATCGTCTGGCCACCCTTGCCCAGCACCATGGACTTGTGGTTCTCGCGGCCAACGACGATCACCTGCTGCACGCGGACGGAGCCATCCTTGCGCTCTTCCCAGGCCTCGGTCTCCACCATCAGCTGGTAAGGCAGTTCCTGGTGCAGGCGCAGCATCAGCTTTTCACGCGTTACTTCCGCCGCCAGCAGGCGCATCGGCAGATCCGCCACCTGATCCGGCGGATAAAGCGCCGGGCCTTCCGGCATGCGTGAGGCAATGGACTCTTCCAGCTTCTCCACCCCGTCGCCATTCTCGGCGGAGATCATGTGGACTTCGTCGTAGACGCCCGCTTCGTTCAGCTCCGCGATGATCGGCAGGACCTGATCATGCGGGAACAGGTCGATCTTGTTGAGAGCGAGTATCGCCTTGCGGCCGCTGGTCTTCAGCTGTTCGACAACACGGCGATCATCTTCGATCGAGTGCTTCTGCGCGGCGTTTTCCTTGCCTGCGCGGCTTGCCACCCAGGCCGAGGCGTCGACGAGGTGCACAATGGCATCGGCATCCTCGGCACCGCTCCACGCGGCTTTCACCATGGCGCGGTCCAGCCGCCGCTTCGCCGCAAAAATACCGGGCGTGTCGACCAGGACGATTTGCGTGTGATCCGTCTGCGCCACACCGCGGACGGGGAAGCGCGTTGTCTGCACCTTGTGCGTGACGATGGCCACCTTGGCCCCGACCAGGAGATTGGTCAGTGTGGATTTGCCAGCATTCGGCGCGCCAATAATGGCGCAGAAGCCGGCATGGGTGATGTCTGTTTCGCTCATGTCTATCCTGCCAGCGATTGGAGCAGCAGGGCAGCAGCGCTGCGCTCGGCTTCGCGTTTGGAAGGCCCGGTCGCCACGGCACTGCCGCGCCCTTCGACCTTTGCCTCGATTTCGTAAATGGGTTCATGGTCCGGGCCGGAACGGCTCAACACGCCATAGTCCGGCAACGGAAGACCCTGCCCCTGCGCCCATTCCTGTAGCAGGGTTTTAGGATCTTTTGTTTCAGCGGGGGCAGCTGCGAACTGCGGCGCCCAGGCCTTCTCGATGAATTTGCGGGCGGGCGACAGGCCGCCATCCTTGAAGATCGCCCCGATGATCGCCTCGCAGGCATCGCCCAGAGTGGATTCTCGTGTCCGTCCGCCTGCCGTCTCTTCGCCGTCGGACAGAAGGACGAACTCTTCCAGCTTCAGGTGACGGACCGCATCTGCGCAGGCGCCCTTCTTGACGAGACGGTTCAGGCGCGGGGCCAGCTCGCCCTCGCTCTCCATCTTGCGGCGATCCATCAGCCGCTCTGCAATGATGAGGTTCAGCACGCGGTCGCCCAGGAACTCCAGGCGCTGGTTGGAATCCCGCACCGGATCACCTCCGCCCACCGCACTTGGATGCGTCAGGGCCCGAACGAGCAGGGTCGCATCCTTGAACTTGTAGGCGATCGCCTCCTGCGCCGCCTTCAGGCGTTCCTCGGACAGGGTTGGCGCAACGGCCTTCCCCTTCCCGCGCAGGCGGGTGCGCTTCGGACGGGCGGGCTTCATGGTCCAACCACCGGGAAGGCTTCGATGATCACGTGGGCCTCTGCCCACGGATGATCGTCTGTAATCGTCAGATGAATAACAACTTCATGCCCGGCTGGGGTCAGCGCTTCCAGACGCTCGGCAGCGCCACCTGTCAGAGCGAGCGTAGGTTTGCCCGTGGGCAGGTTCACGACACCTAAGTCTTTCCAGTGCACGCCGCGCCGCGGCACGCCGGTGCCCAGCGCCTTGGCGCAGGCTTCCTTGGCCGCGAAACGCTTGGCATAAGTCTCTGCCGTCCGGCGGCGGCGGCGGGCCAGCGCGATCTCCGTTTCAGTGAAGACGCGGTTCTCGAAACGCTCCCCGAAGCGGACAAGCGTATTTTCGATCCGCTCGATATTGCAGAGATCATTGCCGATGCCGATGATCATCCGCGCGCCTCATCCATGCAGCGGCGCATCTCCCGGATGGCAGCTTCGAGACCAATGAAGATCGCCTCACCGATCAGGAAGTGACCGATATTCAGCTCGGCAAATTCCGGAATGGCTGCAATCGGCCCGACATTTTCGAAGGTCAGGCCATGACCAGCATGCGGTTCGATCCCGCGCTTGCGGGCCTCATCGGCCGCCGCCTGCAGGCGGGCCAGTTCCGGCGCAGCCGCTTCGGCACCGCCTTCGTTCCAGAGTTCAGCATAGCGGCCCGTGTGCAGTTCCACGACCGGCGCGCCAAGCACTTCGGCTACCGCGATCTGAACCGGGTCCGGCTCAATGAACAGGGAAACACGCGCCCCGGCATCACGCAGACGGCGCACGACCGGTGAAATCTGGTTGTGCAGACCGGCCACATCCAACCCGCCTTCTGTGGTGCGCTCCTCGCGCTTCTCAGGGACGATACAGGCCGCATGCGGATGATACCGGCAGGCGATCTCCGTCATCTCTTCCGTTGCTGCCATTTCCAGATTGATCGGCAGGCTGGAAGCCGCGCGGATCGCCTCCAGGTCCCCATCGCGGATGTGGCGGCGGTCTTCCCTCAGGTGGATGGTAATGCCGTCAGCACCGGCAGCGGCTGCGATCCCGGCGGCCCGCGCCGGATCGGGGTGCGCCCCGCCACGGGCGTTCCGAATGGTCGCCACATGGTCGATATTCACCCCGAGACGCAGCCGCCCGCTCAT
Source organism: Hyphomonas sp. (assembly GCA_041398445.1). Lineage (GTDB taxonomy): Bacteria > Pseudomonadota > Alphaproteobacteria > Caulobacterales > Hyphomonadaceae > Hyphomonas. The sequence goes on from JAWKUR010000023.1 coordinate 48,379, forward strand.
CAGGCGAGTCCTCTTGAGCCCGGTTTCACGGCCGGCATGGCAGCGAGTTCCGGCGGCAGGTCGTCCGCATCATAATCCGGGAAATCCACAGCGGCGAGCGAGACAAGCTCGCAGCCAACGTCCGCGCGCCCGCCCGAACGGTCGATGATGCACGCCCCGCCGACCACTTCGCCCGGCAGCTTCTCCAGCGCCTCGACCGTCTCGCGGAACGAGAGGCCCGTCGTCACAATGTCTTCAGCGATCAGCACACGCTCACCTTCGGCGATGGAAAAACCACGGCGGAACTGAAGCTGGCCATCCACGCGCTCGGCAAAGATGGACCGGCAGCCAAGCTGGCGCGCCAGTTCATAGCCCGGAATGATGCCGCCCACGGCCGGGCCGGCAACAACGTCGATCTTGCCGAACTTCTCGGTCAGTTTCTTCGCGAGTGCCGCGCAGAGCTTTTCGGACTTGTCAGGCTGGGAAAAGACCAGGGCCTTCTGCAGGAATACCGGGCTGCGCCGCCCGGATGAGAGGATGAAATGCCCCTCCAGCAACGCCCCTGCCTCGCGAAACACCGCGAGCACGTCTTCATTGGTCATCTTCACCCTCCTGGTCACGCACTGCCCGGTCGACCACTGCGAGCGACCGTAGCGCGGCCAGTATCTGCGTCAGGCGTTTCAGGTCTTCAACCTCAATTTCCATGACCAGCTCAGTGAAGTCCTTCTGGCGGTCCACGGTGGCAATGCGGACAATGTTCCCACTCGATTGCGCGACGGCTGCACACAATTTGGCCAGCACACCGCGCGTGTTCGCAGCGTTGATACGGATCCGGCCCACGGCCATGGCATCCGTGCGGGCGAGTTCGGTCCATTTCAGGTCCACCCACAGCTCAGGCTTGTCGTCATATTCGGCGAGCTTCGGACAGCTCGCGACGTGCACGACAATGCCCTTGTCAGGCACCTGCACCCCCATGATGCGGTCCCCCGGCAGCGGGCAGCAACACTGGCCGAGATGCAGGGTCACGCCCGGCGTCAGGTCATGGCCGGACACAAGCAGCGGCGCATGCTGGGAGTCGAGCTTCGTCTTGGACGGGTCTCCCATCGGCTCTGCCTTGTAGCCGGGAAACGCCGCCTGGATCACATCGGACGAGCTGATCCGGCCGCGCCCAACGGCTTCGGCCATCTCCTCGCGCGTTGCAAATCCTGCAAGCTGGGCCGTGTGGGTCATCTTCACATCAACCGGGTCGATCCCGGCCCGGCGAAGCGCCTGATTGATCAGACCTTCCCCAAGGCGGCGGAAGTCCGCCGTATCGCGCTCACGCACCAGCCTGCGCAGCGCCGAGCGCGCGCGTCCGGTAATCGCCAGCGCTTCCCAGCCATGGACGGCCGAGGGGGTCTTGCCGCGAACAATTTCGACGACATCACCATTCTTCAGCGGACGGCGGAGCGCCTTTGCCTCACCATTGATCTTCACGCCCACGCATGTGTCGCCCACAGCCGAGTGAACAGCATAGGCAAAGTCCAGCGGCATCGCGCCCGCGGGCAGGATGATCAGCTTGCCCTTCGGCGTGAAGGTGAAGACGTGCTCGCGATACATTTCGAGCTTGGCATGCTCGAGGAACTCGTTGGCATCGGCGCCGTCCTGCAACAGGCTCGAAATGGTTTCGAGGCTCGCCGCCGGATCGAGGCCCGCTGCCTTGGCGGATTCCGCATCGAACCCATACTGCTTGTTCTTGTAGCCCCAGTGCGCGGCAACACCGAACTCTGCCGTCTGATCCATCGCTTCGGTACGGATCTGTAGCTCAACACGCCGGTTGCCGGAGGCACGTACGGTGGTGTGAAGGCTTTGATAGCCGTTCGGCTTTGGCACAGAGATGAAATCGCGGAACCGGTCGGGGATGCAGGCCCACAGCGTGTGCACCTCACCCAGAACGCGGTAGCACTCTTCCGTAGTCTGAACGATGATGCGGAAGGCGAACAGGTCTGCCACATCGCGGAAGGAAATGGATTTCCGCTCAAGCTTCCGCCACAGCGAGTATGGCGCCTTGCGGCGGCCCTTGATACGGCACTCGATGTTGGCCATTTCCATCAGCTGCGTCAGGTCGGCCCGGATACGCTCCAGATCGTCCGCATTCTCCAGTGCGAGCTCTTCCTGACGGTAGAGGATCGCACGGCGCGCTTCCGGGTTCAGCTCCTGAAAGGCCAGGTCTTCCATCTCGGCAGCGAGCTGGTAGAGGCCGACCCGCCGGGCGAGCGGCGCATAAATGTCCATCGTCTCGCGTGCCGTCCGCTCCCGGCTCTCGGCCTTCTTGCGGAAATGCAGCGTGCGCATGTTGTGCAGCCGGTCAGCCAGCTTCACCAGCAGGACGCGGATGTCGCTGGTCGTGGCCAGGATGAACTTCTGGAAGTTCTCGGCCTGCGCGGCCTCCTTGGAGGAGAATTCGAGCTTGTCGAGCTTGGTGACGCCATCGACCAGTTCGGCAACGTCAGCCCCGAATCTCACCTCGATCTCGCCAATGTCGATCTCGTCAACATCCTCCACCACATCGTGGAGCAGACCGGCAACAATCGTGATCTCGTCGAGATGCACGTCGGCCAGCAGATTCGCGACCGCGACCGGGTGAGAGTAATAAGCTTCGCCGGAATCGCGCTTCTGCTCGCCATGGTGGATCTTGGCGAAGTCATAGGCTGCGCCAAGCAATTCGGACTTCACGCGTGGATGATACGCGCGGACCTTGGCGATAAGTTCTTCACGGGTGAGGACATGGTGTTCACCCACGGCCGTTTCGGCCGGTGGTGCTTCGCCAGCCCCTTTGTCCTTGGCGGAAAGGGTGCTGCCGTCCATCGAACCTCCTAGAGCCGGTCGTCGCGCCCGGATTCGAGTTCAGCCTGATATGCGCGCATGACGTCTTCTTCCGTCGCTGCCGGGGCAGCTTCGAGGGCCAGACGGTCCGCTTCGCGCTCATTCTCTTCGCCCGGACGGATGTCCTGCAGGCCGGAGATCATGGCTTCCTTGACCACTTTCAGATCCACAGACTCATCTGCGATTTCGCGCAGAGAGACGACCGGGTCCTTGTCATTGTCACGATCCACCGTGATCGGCGAGCCTTCGCGGATCATGCGGGAACGGTGCGCAGCAAGCAGGACGAGATCGAAACGGTTCGAAACCTTCTCGATGCAGTCTTCAACGGTCACTCGGGCCATGGGCTATTGGTCTCCTTAGAACCGCCCCTTATATGCAGCGCAGCAAGGGCGCGCAACCCGTCCCTTGCGCCCGATTGCAGCGGAATCTAAGCTCCAAGCCCTACTTTGTGCAATATATGGCAGCCCACCGCTCCGGCGGAGATTTCGAGGCTTATCATGGCGTTTTACAAGGACGAGCGCCTGGCGCTCTTCATCGACGGCGCAAACCTGTACTCAGCGGCCCGTGCCCATGGGCTGGAAATCGACTTCCGCAAACTGCTGAAGGAGTTCCAGGGACGCGGCCGCCTTCTCCGGGCCAGTTATTACACAGCGCTCGTGGAAAGCGACGAATACAGCCCGATCCGGCCACTGGTCGACTGGCTGGCCTATAACGGCTTCAACGTCGTGAAAAAGGCCGCCCGGGAGTACACAGACCGCGAAGGCCGCAAGCGCCACCGGGGCAATATGGACGTCGAACTCACCGTCGACATGCTCGAAGCAGCAACCCATGTGGACCACATCGTCCTGTTCAGCGGCAATGGTGACTTCCGGCGACTGGTCGAGATGGTGAAATCCAAGGGCGTGCGGGTCTCGGTTGTCTCCACCAATACGTCCAGCCCGCCCATGGTGGCCGATGACCTCCGGCGCGAAGCCGATGCGTTCATCGAACTGGAGGACATCGCCGAAATGATCGCCCGTCCCCGCCGCGACCAGCCGGATGCCCCCTCCCTCGACGACGAGGACTGACCCGCCTCGACCGCGCTCAGCGGCCACACTTGGCAGCCGGTGAAAGCTTGCTAGGCTCAACGGATCAATTTTCCGGAGATCTGCCATGCTGCGCCCTGTTCTCGTATCCACTCTTGCCCTCAGCCTGGCCCTTGCCGGATGTACCAAGAGCGAAGCCCCAGCGCCCGGCGAACCGGCAAAGGTCGCCAATACAGGCACAACGGCGGAAGCAGCCGCGCCTGAGACAGCCGCAGTCCAGCCCGCCGCCATGTCTGTCCGTGAAGTGGGCATGCCGGAACAGTCGATCCTGGACCTCTACCTTCAGCTGCACCAGGAGCCGGAACTCTCCTTCAAGGAAGCCAAGACCTCGGCGATCCTGGCCAGCGAGCTGGAAACCCTCGGATTTGAGGTCACCACAGGCGTCGGCCAGCAATGGGTGACCGACAAGGCCATGCGTGATGTCGGCGAAGTGAAGCCCGGTGTTGGCGGCTATGGCGTCGTCGGCGTCCTGCGCAACGGCAACGGCCCGACCGTGCTGATCCGCACCGACATGGACGCCCTGCCCGTGCCGGAGCAAACCGGCGTGCCTTACGCCTCCAAGGTCGAAGCGCAGACCTGGACCGGCGTCGAAAGCCCGGTGATGCATGCCTGCGGTCACGATGTGCACATGACTGCCTGGCTGGGCACGGCCCGCGCCCTCGTCGCACAGAAGTCCAAGTGGAAGGGCACGCTGGTCATGATCGCCCAGCCCGCCGAGGAAATCGGCCTCGGCGCGGAAGCCATGCTGGAAGATGGCCTGTTCGAGCGCTTCCCGAAGCCTGACTACAATCTCGCTCTGCACGTCTCCGCCGACGCACCATCCGGCACGGTCGTCTACTCGACCGGCTTTGCCATGGCGAACGTCGACAGCGTCGACATCCACGTCAAAGGCAAGGGCGGCCACGGCGCCTACCCGCAGGCAACGCGCGACCCGATCCTGATCGGCGCCCATATCGTGACGGCACTGCAAAGCCTCGTCTCACGCAATGTCGACCCGCTCGACAGCGCAGTCGTCACGGTCGGCTCGTTCAAGGCCGGCGCCAAGCACAACATCATCCCGGACGAAGCGACCCTGCTGCTGACCGTACGCTCCTATGATGACGACACCCGCCAGATGTTGCTCGACGGCATCGAACGCATCGCCAAGGCCGAAGCCGCCGCCTTCGATGCGCCGGAACCGGAAATCACCATCGAGCCGGACTATACGCCGTCGACCTACAATGATCCGGCCACCAC
>JAWKUR010000024.1:0-50217 GCA_041398445.1 Hyphomonas sp.
GCGCGGCGTGAAGCCGACCGCCATGGCAGAGGCCCTGATGCCCGCCGTGCGCGATGCGCTTGACCGGCTGCGCACCGGACTGGAACCGCGTTCCGTGTTCGAACCGTCGCGCTCGACCCGTGTGTTCAACATCTCTGCCCGCGATGCAGGCTCTTTCCTGATTGCCCCGGCACTGGCCGCCCGGCTGGAAGAGGCCGCGCCCGGCGTGCGCATTTCGTGGAGCCAGCTGCACCGCTCTGCCGTGGCGGCGGAGCTTGCCTCCGGACGGCTGGACCTTGCCATCGACGTCGCGGACCTGCGCGGCACGGACATGGAGCGTGAGGCCCTGCTGGCCTCGCCCTATGTCTGCGTGCTGGCACCAGATCATCCGCAGGCAGAACACACCCTGACGCCGGAACGCTTCTTCGACCTGCGCCACATAGCCGTCTCCAGCCGGCGCGAGGGCCGCAGCCTGATCGAGGAACTGGCACGCACCTTCGGGCGGCGCATCACACCTGCCCAGCGCCTGCCGCACTACATGCCTGCGCTGGAGATCGTGCGTCAGACACAGCTCGCCCTGGTTGCCCCGCGCCCGATTGCGGAAAGCGCCGGCCTGACGCTGCTGGACCTACCCTTCGACTTCCCGGCCCCGGAAACCGTGCTCTATTGGCACAGGGAATATGCCGACGACCCGGCCCTGACTTGGCTACGCGGGCTGATCCGGGATCTCACCCACGAGATTGAGCTTTCAGGGACGGAAACTGCCACATAGAGTGCGCGGGCAAGATATGATGCCAGGAGCCGCCATGATTCGTCTTTCCGCCGCGCTCTGCGTCATTGCGTTCGCCGCAACCCTCAGCGCCTGCAAGCCGGAAACGCCCCCAGTGGCAAGTGCTGTCCCCGGCCTGCTGATAGACTGCGACCTGCTGAAACCCAGAAGCCTGGACGGCAACGCCCAGGCCAATTGCCGCCAGCCCCTGCCTGACAGCTCCGGCATGTCTGCAAGTTTTCAGTTTGCCGACACGGCCGACGGCCAGCGCACGGGTATGGTTGGCATTGCGGCTGCGGATGACACGCCCCAGCAGACGATCACATATCCGGCCGCAGGAACCGTGGGCCTGCCGCTATTCCTGGATCTCGACAGCGATGGCCGGGCGGACATGCTGGTTCCACAGCCCGGCGAAGACGAGAATGTGCCCTATGCCGTCTGGCAGAATACCGGCGCAACACCGCCCTTCACGCTTGCCGGGGGCGTGCTGGGCATGGAGATCGTCCCAGTGGGAGACGGTATTTTCGAAGCCGACAAGCTGATCGACGGGAACCCTGCCAATACGGTCTGGGAGAGCAGCTACTACATCTTCCAGGATAGCCAGCTTGTCCTGATCGCGACCAGTCGTGTTGTGCTGCCGGAGGATGGCGCGGCCCGCTGTACCGTGAAGGATACCGGGGCGCTGGCCGAGGCCGGGCTGACACTGGAAGCCGCGCAGGAAAAGTTCTGCACCAGCGACGACTAGATCGAAGACTGTTCCAGCGTCGGCATGATCGCGTCGATGGCCGGTTTCCGCACCAGCATCTTGTTACGATAGTAGGCCCCGTTCGCGATGGCCTTCAGGGCGGTGGCCGTTTCCATCGCCGTATCCATAAGCTCTCCCGGCTCCACCACACGGTCCAGCCAGCCGACCGGTACCGCTTCGTCCGGTGAATAGAGGCGCGCCTGCACAAGGGCTTCGGTCAGGTATAGCGGGTTGAGGCGGGCACGCGGCAGCTCGGTGCCGAAGCCCGGCAGCGTCATGCCGTTCACCGTTTCGTTCGCGCCGATCTTGTAGGCACCGCGTGTGCCGATCCGCGTGTCCCCGCCCAGCAGGATGAAGGCGCCCATGGCGATGGAATGCCCTGTCGACGCAATCACGACAGGCATCTTCGAAGTAAACAGACGCATCGCCAGCCTGCCGCCGCCGACCACCAGCTTGCGGACATCCTCGCCGCTCGATGAGGCAATGAATTTGAGATCGAAGCCGGCCGAGAACCTGTCCGGCCGCCCGGTCAGCATCAGCACATCGCCATCCTTCTCCGCCTCGTCGAGGCAGGCATTCAGGGCGTCCAGCATGGACAGGCTGATCGCATTGGCCTTGCCGTCATCCATGGTGACGATGGAAATGCCATTCTCGGTTTTGACGGTCGCGGTCATCGGGGGTCTCCTTTTGCGGCAGAGGGCAGCGCGTGCCCTGAAGGAAAGCAAGCACTTCCGGCGCGTCAGGCGTGAAAGGCGGGGTTTCAGCCGCGCCGCTACCCCCTGCGGGCGCGGAAGAAATCCTTCAGCAGCTGGCTGGCCGCCTCGCCGCGTGCCTCGTCCTGCTCGACCTCGGGCCGCCAGTGGCAGGTCGGCTGTTCGAAGAAGCGGGCGCCGTGGATGACCGCGCCGCCTTTCGGGTCGCAGGCACCGAAAACCAGCTTGCCGATGCGGGCGAGGCTGATCGCCCCGGCGCACATCGCGCAAGGCTCCAGCGTCACATACATGGTGAGGCCGGTGAGCCGGTAATTGCCGAGCTTCTCCGCCGCCCGCCGCAGGGCGACAATTTCCGCATGGGCGGTCGGGTCGTGGCCGCTGATCGGCGCATTGGCGCCCTCGGCAACGATCTCGCCCGTTTCCGGATCGACGATCACCGCACCCACGGGCACTTCGCCCGCTTCGGCAGCCTCGCGCGCCAACTGGAGGGCACGGTCCATAGGATCGGCAAGAATTGTCATCGGCTTGGGATCGCCTTAGACGGGCGCAAAGTAAACCCGGAAGTATCCTGAATGCGCATCATTGCCGGACAGCACAAGGGGCGCGCGATTGCCGCGCCGAAGGGACAGGGCACACGGCCGACAGCGGACCGTGCGCGCGAGAGCGTGTTCAATGTGCTGGCCCATGCCCCCTGGGCACCGGAGATCGAGGGCGCGCGGGTGATCGACCTGTTTGCCGGGTCCGGCGCGCTGGGCCTTGAAGCGGTCAGCCGGGGCGCGGCCTTTTGCCTGTTCGTGGAAACAGACCACGCCGCGCGCGGGGCGATCCGCGACAATATCGAGACGCTCGGCCTCTACGGGAACACGCGCATCCACCGGCGCTCTGCCACTGACCTTGGCGAAAAGCCCGCCGGTGTCGGCAGCCCGTTCACGATCGCCTTCCTGGACCCGCCTTACCACAAGGATCTGGTCGCCCCGGCGCTCGCCTGTCTTGTCAGCGGCAAATGGCTGGCGGAAGACGCCATCGCCGTGGTGGAGACCGCCTCGGACGAACTGATCGCGCCGGAAGGCTGGGAGGTGCTGGACACGCGCGACTATGGCGCCGCGCGGGTGTGGTTCCTGAGGCAGGTGGGCTAGCCGATCAGGTCTGCAGCTGTACAGCGCGTCACACCTCTCTCGACCGTGGTGATGATGAAGTGAGCCCCGCCCCCGGGATTGCTCACGATATAGCCGCCCGGATGCCGCAAAATATCGTAGCAGAATGTCGATGGTTCGTAGGTGAAGCAGGCCACGCCGTCCTTCACGGATGTCATGGCACCTTCGCTGGAATAATCACCGTAGCGGTAAATCGACCTTCCATCCGGCTCGATGCATTCTACAAATTTCACCCCCGTCTCGAACAGGACGCCGGACATCCGCGTTCCGAGAAATTCCGCGCGAATTTCCTCGTCCGTCAGTGGAACAGCTTGGGCCAACGCACTTCCGGCAGTCCATGCTGAGGCCAGGGCAATGATGAAGACAAGTTTCATGGGAGGACCTGAAACGACTTGAGCCTGCCTAGCTCTGCAGGAACTCTTTCCGCAAGTCGACATTCGATTCCTTCGTGCCGACATGGCTTGCATCGCCTGCCAGCCACTTTCCGGCGGCTTCGCGGCCCTTGTCGCGCAGGCCTGTCAGGAAGCTCCAGCTGGTGTCGAACTTGGTGCGCAGGCCCTCATTCACCAGGTCCACCCCGCCCCGGATCGCATGCACGTTCAGGCGGCGATACTTTTTCAGCATCGGCTCCTTCAGCATTCCCTCGTCCAGCAGGCGCTGCACGAAAGCAATGGCGCGCAGCTCTCCGATCAGGGCCGCGTTGAAGCTGATCTCGTTCACACGTTCCTGGATCTCCCCCGCCCGCTTCGGCACACCGGGGCGGCCGATAGGGTTCAGCGTGACCAGCAGCACGTCGTTCGGCGCATCGCCATAGATCAGCGGGAACAGGCTGGGATTGCCCATATAGCCGCCATCCCAATAGGCGTGGCCATTGATCTCCACCGCCTGGAACGTCTGCGGCAGGCAGGCCGAGGCCAACACAGCATCAAGGGTGACTTCGTCCCCCGAGAAGACTTTCACATGGCCCGTCTGCACATCCGTCGCGCTGAGGAACAGCTGCAGGCCGGACGCATGGACGGCCTCGAAATCGATCACGCCGTCGACCGCATCACGCAGCGGGTTCACATTCAGCGGGTTCAGGTCATACGGGCTGACCCAGTTCTGCAGGGCCGAGGCGTAGGCGAAGGCCGCCGGGTTGAGCGCGCCATAGGCCCGCGCAAGCCCGCCGCTGTGGGAAACAGCCTGCCACAGCGCTTCAAGGGCCTTCCGGGCTCCGTCCACACCGCCGGATCCATAGCCGCTGGCGAAGGCGACGGCATTCATCGCCCCGGCGGATGTGGCGGTAATCGCCTGAATATCGAAGCGATTCTCTTCTGCCAGCCTGTCCAGAACGCCCCAGGTGTAGGCACCATGGGCGCCGCCGCCCTGCAAGGCGAGGCTCAGAGGCTTTTGTGCCGGTTTCGCCATTCAAAGCCTCCTGTTCGCAACCGTCTTGCGGTGCTAACCCGTGAATCGGGACACAACCAGTGGGGAGGCCGGAATGCCTGCTATTCCAGAACCGGATGCCCGCGGCGCCAGCACCGTGGTGATCGAACGCCTCGGTTCGAAGGGCGACGGGCAGGTAAAGGTGGATGGCGACTGGATTTCAGTGCCACGCACCCTGCCCGGCGAGGAAGTGCGCATTGTCATCGAAGGCAACCGCGCACGTCTCCTCGAAGTTCTGACCCCATCGCCAGACAGGATGATTCCGCCCTGCCCGCACTTTTCCAGCTGTGGCAGTTGCAGCCTCCAGCACCTCTCTGAGGGCCCTTACCGGGCATTCAAGCGCTCACTCGTGATCAATGCGCTGAAGGCTCGCGGGCTGGAGCCGCATGTCGAGGAGGCGTGGATCACACCACCCGGCACACGCCGCCGCATTGGCCTCGCTGCCCGGCGGACCAAAACCGGCGTGCAGCTCGGTTTTCACTCACGGCGCAGCCACGACATTGTGGACATCAAGACATGCCCGGTCGCCTCACCGGAGATCATGCGGAAACTCAGCGCACTGAAGGAGCTGGCCGCGCCACTTGCCCCTCTCAAGGGAGAGATGGGCCTGAAAGTGACCGCCATGCCGAACGGGCTGGACCTGCATATCACCGACACAGCCACTTTCGCCGCCCCACATGACCTGATGATGGCAGGCGCCAAGGCACTGGCCGCAGGCTTCATGCGCGTCTCCATCGGCGATGATATTCCGCTGCAGCAGGCAACGCCTGAGATACAGGTCGGCAAGGCATTCCTGCGCCCCCGTCCCGGCGGCTTCCTACAGGCCAGCGCCGAGGCAGAGGACTTCATGGCCAGCCTCGTGCGCCAGCACCTGAAGTTCGCCCTCGAAGTGGCTGACCTTTTCTCCGGCTGCGGAACATTTGCCCTGCGCCTGGCGGAGGAGTCGCGCGTCCATGCCGCCGAGGGCGATGCCGGGGCGATCGAAGCACTGGAAGCCTCCGCCCGCGCAGCGCCCGGCCTGAAGCCTGTCACTGCAGAAGTGCGCGACCTGTTCCGCAACCCGATCCCGGCATCGCAGCTGTCCCATTATCAGGGCGTGGTGCTGAACCCGCCGCGCGCAGGCGCGGCAAAGCAGGTCGCGGAAATCGCCTTCAGCGGCGTCCGGCGGATAGCCTATGTTTCCTGCGACCCCGGCACGCTGGCGCGTGACCTGCGTGTCCTGGTCGATGCGGGCTATCGCATCATGCTGGTCCAGCCGGTCGACCAGTTCCTCTGGTCGACGCATGTGGAGACAGTGGCCCTGCTGGAACGGGGCACCACGGCATGAGCGGCCAGAAACCCGTTCCCGCCGTCGGCACGGTCTGCTTCCGGGGCGATGAAGTCGCGCTGATCCGCCGGGGTACGAAGCCAATGGCCGGTAGCTGGTCGCTGCCCGGCGGCAAGATCGAATTCGGTGAGCGGGCCGGCGATGCGGCCCTGCGGGAGCTGAAAGAGGAAACCGGCCTCACTGCCCGGCTGGTCGGCCTGGTGGATGTCGTGGATGGCATCTTCACCTCTCGGACAACAGGCGATGTGACCCGGCATTTCGTGCTTTTCGACTATGCCGCTGTCTGGGTTTCCGGAACGGTAAAGGCCGGGGACGATGCCGCCCATGCCGAATGGATCGGCCCGTCCCGGTTGGCAGAACTGGACCTCTGGGACGAAACCCGCCGTATCATCGAGGCGGCGCGCAGCCTCGTCGCGGCCAGCCAATCTGCCTCTTGACCCGCCCCAGCGTCACCCATCTTGTGTGGCGCAAACGAGTCAGGAGGAAAACATGGCCTACGCCCCATTTGATCTTACAGGAAAAGTCTGCGTCGTGACCGGCGGTAACAAAGGGATCGGCCTCGGCATGGCCGAAGCGCTGGCCGCTTCGAATGCCGATGTCGTCATCTGGGGCCGCAAGGAAGCCGACAATGACGAGGCGGTGAAAAAAATCACCGGCCTCGGCACCGGCAAGGCGAAAGCCTGGAAAGTCGATGTCGGCGAGGAAGCCGAAGTCGTCAAAGCGATGAAGGAAGCCGAAGAGGAATTCGGCCGTATCGACACCTGTATCGCCAATGCCGGTGTTGGCCGCGGCGCGCCGAACTTCCACGAAATGACGCTGGAGACCTGGCGCTACAACCAGCGGATCAACTCCGAAGGCGCCTTCCTCACCCTGCGCGAAGCGGCCAAATCCATGGTGGCCCGCGCGAAAGCTGGCGACCTCGGCGGCAGCCTGATCGGAACAGCCTCTCTGGCCGCCCTCTCCGGCGCAGCACGGAACCAGGCCTATGGCCACACCAAGGGCGGCCTGATCGCCATGATGAACGCCATCGCGGTGGAATATGGCCGCTACCAGATCCGCGCGAATTCCATCCTGCCGGGCTGGATTGCGACAGACATGACTGAAGGCGGCCAGGGCAGCGACGTGTTCAACAGCAAAGTCATTTCCCGCGTCCCGATTCGCCGTTGGGGCGAGCCGGAAGATTTCGGCGGCATCGCGGTCTATCTGGCATCGGACGCCTCTCGCTTCCACTCCGGCGACACGCTGCTGGTGGACGGCGCCTATCAGAAGTTCTGATCCGAACTTTCTGGACACGAATCAAAAGGGCCGCCCCGAAAGGAGCGGCCCTATCGATTCCAACGGAAAGAAGCCGGTTATTCCGGCGTTTCTTCCGTCATTTCTTCGGCAGCAGCATCGGCTGCATCTTCAGCAGCGTCAGCAGCATCTGCAGCGGCCGACTCGGCAGCTTCCATGGCGTCGCTTGCAGCTGCTTCAGCAGCGTCAGCGGCGTCGGATGCAGCATCAGCAGCTTCATCGGCAGCCTCGGTGACAGCATCGGCAGCGTCAGATGCCGATTCTTCGATGACCGTGGTTTCTTCCACAACCGGTGCTTCTGCGGCCGGAGCCGGAGCTTCTGCCGGTGCGCAGGCTGCGAGAGCCAGGGCTGCAGCGCCCAAAGTGATGATATTCTTCATAAAACTTACCCCTGTTAATGGTCTTTCGACCGGATAGCGTCATAGCATCCGCCAAGCGAAACGGATAGTTCAATTCAGAAAGCTGTCAGGCTCACCTGTAAACTCCCCGAACCGAACTGCCCCCCTCCGAAACCCCGGAAAGGAACAGAAGTTGGGCAACCGGACCTGTTCCCGGGCAGAGCCCGTCGGCCGGTTGCCGCGCCCTTCGTGATGCCGGGCCAGCCATTTTGAGCCAGTCCATATGGCTTAGCACGTGACGCCGGACCGGCGATTCTGCCAGTCCAACGCTAATTCTGCCGTCAGAACACGGCGGGAATGGGGCAGACGCGCGGCGTGGTTGCGCCACCTATTGCGTTGACGTTGCGATGGCCTCCTACAGTGCCGCCAAACATATATCTGGAGAGGAACCCCAATGGCCCTGAAAACCCGTCTGACCGACATGCTGAACGTCCAACACCCGATCATGCTCGCGGGCATGGGCGGTGTGTCCTATGCTGAAGTCTGCGCCGCCATGTGCAATGCCGGCGGCTATGGCGTGTTGGGCATGGCCGGCACCACGCCGGACTTCATCGAAGGCCAGATGAAGCGCGTGCGAGAGCTGACCGACAAGCCGTTCGGCGTTGACCTTCTGGCCGCCAGCCCGGAAAGCCTCGAAGCCTCTGTCGACGTGATCATCAATGGCGGGGCTGATTCCTTCGTGGCGGGTCTCGGCGTGCCGATGCCGATCATGGAGCGGCTGAAGAAAGCAGGCCTGAAGGTGATGGTCGTCGGCGGCGCCGTGAAGCATGCGATCAAGGCCGAACAGGCCGGTTGCGACGCGGTCATCCTGCAAGGTGGCGAAGGCGGCGGGCACACAGGCCTCGTCGGTACGCTGCCGCTGGTGGCCCAGGCGGTTGAAGCCGTGAAGATCCCGGTCGTCGCCGCAGGCGGCATCTATGACGGGCGCGGCCTTGCGGCTGCCCTCGCCCTCGGCGCGCAAGGCGTGTGGATGGGCACGCGCTTCATCGCCTCCGAAGAAGCCCACGCGGCCAACATGTACAAACAGGCCGTGGTCGGTGCAGGCGACACGGATACAACCCGCACGCGCTGCTATTCCGGCAAGCCGATGCGCTGCCGCACCAATGACTACATCAACGACTGGGAACAACGCCCGCAGGACATCAAACCCTTCCCGCACCAGGCGATCCATTCCCACCAGACCGGCGTGATCGGCGGCATCGGCGGCATCACGGACGAAGCAAAACTGTCGATGGACAATTCCTGCTTCGCCATGGGCCAGTCCGCTGGCGGCGTGCACGAGGTGAAGCCCGTTGCTGCGATCGTCGCAGACATCATGCGCGATGCCGAAGCCGCCATTGACCGTATGGCTGGCCTCAAGGTGAAAGAAACGGCGTAGACAGACGAACCTGGCGCGACCGCTCAGTCCTCGAACGCCTTCCGGTCGACGAGGTGCCTGAGCGGTTCGCCGTTCAGATAGCGATGCAGATTGTCCAGAAAGGTCTCATCGGCGCGCAGCAGTGTCCCGTTGGTCTGGGTCGAATCGTGCGGCGTGATGGAGATCTTCGGATGATGCCAAAGCGGGCTGTCTTCCGGCAGAGGCTCCACCCGGGTAACATCCAGCGCAGCATAGGCCGGACGCCCGGCATCCAGCGCCGCGACCAGCGCCTCTTCATCCACCAGTGCGCCGCGCCCAAGGTTCATGAACAGGGCATCCGGCTTCATCCGTGAGAAGAAGTCTGCATTGGCCATGCCCTCGGTCTCCGCCGTGTGCGGGACGCACAGCAACACCACGTCCGCGCCCGGCAGTTCATCCGGGATCACGCTGGTCGGCAGGATTTCGTGTGCCCCAAGCGCTGGCCCTGGCGACCGGCGAAGCCCCGTCACATGACCACCCAGAGCGGTGACCCGCTTGCCCACGGCCTCGCCAATCGAACCGTAACCCACGATCAGCCAGCGGCTTCCCGCGATTTCCCGCGACTGTACACGCTTCCACTCACGAGCAGCCTGCTGGGCACGGTGGGCCGGACCGGCGCGCAGGAAATCCAGCGCTGACCAGAGCGCCCATTCGGCCATGGATTCGGCCTGGGTGTGATTGGTCGTATATTGCTTCGCCGCCTTGCCGATGGATTTCAGCAAGGCATTGTCCACGCCCGCCGCCGGAGACTGGAACCAGTCCAGCCGGTCGGACTGCAGAACCGCCATGATGAATTCCCGCGCGGCCGGGCTAAAGAAGCAATCGAGGCTGCCGAACACAATGTCCGGTTCCACCTTGTCGGTCACCACGCGGCTTCCAGCATGATAGAAGCGCCCCTCATCGGTCATAATGAGGACATCAAGTTTGTGTTCTACATCCTTGAGACGCGGCGCAAGGCGGGCATAAGTCTTTTCATGAACAAGGCACGTTTTCATGTCCTCCTGCTTAGCGCCCTGATGCTATGTGGCGCAAGCGCTGCACAATCAGGGCTGCCCATGCGCGGGCCGGATTATTTCCGCGATGCCTCCGATCTGGCCGCTGCGCTCGGCTCTGCCCACGCCATCCGGGTGCGCTGCAACGGCCGGGAAGACCAGTATTGGCGGCAATACATGTCCGACATGCTGAGCTATGAAGCCCCCAATCGCGGCAATCTCCGCTCCAGCCTGGTGGAACGGTTCAACGACGCCTATCAGGAGACGAGCCGCGATTACCTGAAATGCGACAATCGCGCGGTGGAGGCCGAAGCCCGTTTCGCCCGGTCTGGCCAGGAAATCTCCGAACGTATGGCGATGCACTATTTCCCGAAGAAGCCGGACTGAGGCCTACGCCTCCGGGCGGACCGATTCCCCTGTCAGTACGAATCGCGGACCAGGCCCGGCGGCACGGGCACGGTCGTCCGGATTGTAGAGCTTGCAGGTTTTCAGGCTGAGACAACCACAACCAATGCAGCCGTCCAGCCGGCTGCGTAGCCGTTCCACCATGGCGATGTGATCGTCGAGCCGCTTGCGGAAGTGCTGGCTGATTCGTGTCCAGTCCGCCTTGGTGGGCGTGCGGCTGTCGGGCAGTTCGCTGAGCACCTCGCCAATCTCCTCGATCGTGAGCCCCATCTGCTGGGCGATCAGGATGAAGGAGAGGCGGCGGATGTCGGCGCGGGCAAACTCCCGCTGGCCGGAGGGGCGCCTGTCCGGCTTTACCAGGCCGCGTGCTTCATAGAACCGGATGGCCGAGACGGACAGGCCCGTACGGCGCGCAACATCCCCGATGGAGAGCCCCTGTTTCATGTCGGATTTTCCTTCCGCCAAATGCTTGACCTCAAGTTAGGTTGAGGAATTACAGCCGTCAAATCAGATAACCGCAAAGCAAAAGCAAGGGAGCCCCCACATGAAACCCGCCCTGTTCGAACACGTGAACGTCACCGTGTCAGACCCGAAGAAAACCGCCGCCATGCTGGTGAACCTGTTTGGCTGGCACATCCGCTGGGAAGGCCCGGCGAAGTATGACGGCTATACGGTGCATGTCGGCACCGATGACGAATACATTGCCGTTTACGCCCTGCCGAAACAGGAACGCCCTGAAGAGGAAAGCTATTACCGCACCGGCGCGGTGAACCATTTCGGCATTCTGGTCGACGACCTGGATGCCGCCGAACAGCGGATCCTGAAGGCCGGATACAAGACACACAGCCATCAGACCTATGATCCCGGCAGCCGCTTTTACTTCCACGATCATGACGGAATCGAATGGGAGGTGGTCAGCTATGCCTGAAGGCCTGATCCATTCCTATCTCGAGACCTCCCGTCTGAGCATTCCTGATCACAAAGTGCATATCCCGCCGGTACAGGACTCGAAAAGCCGGTGGAGGGCGCTAAGGTCGCCATCGCGAAGCGGAGGTGACAATCATGACCCTGACACGAATAACGCTGGCTGCCGTGGTGACAGCAGCCCTGAGTGCATGCGCAACCCCTGAGACGGATGCGCCGACCGTCACGATCACGAAAGAGATCACCATCGTTGAGACAATGCCGGAGCCGAGCCCGCCAGGGCCCGGCGACCGGATGCCAAGCGGGCGGGATCTCGGGGTCCGCTCTGCCGTGGTGGCCCCCAATGCCGCCGCCGCGACCGCCCACCCGCTGGCCACGCAAACAGCACTGGATGTGATGAAACGCGGCGGGTCGGCGGTCGATGCTGCGATTGCCGCCAACGCCATGCTGGGCCTCGTCGAGCCGACCGGCAACGGCATTGGCGGAGACCTGTTCGCGATTGTCTGGGACCCGAAAACCCAGAAGCTCTACGGCTATAATGGCTCGGGCCGCAGCGCGAAGGGCGCAACGCTCGCTGACATGCAGGCCAAGGCCGATGAATACATGGACGGCAAGGAAATCCCGCCCTTTGGTGCTGCGCCGGTCACTGTTCCGGGTACGGTCGATGGCTGGTTCGCGCTGCACGACAAGTTCGGCAAGCTGCCCATCGCCGACGATCTGAAGCCTGCCATCACCTATGCCCGCGAAGGCGCACCGATCCCGGAGGTGATTTCCTTCTACTGGAATTTCGGCCCGAAACGCTTCGAGCCTGCCTATGAAAGCGGCATGCTGGAAGAGTATAATAATGCGAAGAAGACCTATTTCTCGCCGCCCCCGCACGAAGGCACGATCTTCCGCAATCCTGACCTTGCCGACACGCTGACAAAAGTCGCCGAGGGCGGGCGCGATGAATTCTACAAGGGCGAACTCGCCCAGCGCATGGATGCCTATTTCCAGCGTATCGGCGGGTTCCTGCGCTATGACGATTTCGCCACCCATACGGGCGAATGGGTCGAGCCGGTCTGCGCAACCTATCGTGGCGACTACAAGGTCTGCGAACTGCCACCGAACACGCAAGGCATTGCCGCCCTGCAGATGCTGCAGATGCTCGAGAAGTTCGATCTTCGCGGCATGGGTTTTGGCTCGCCCGACTCGATCATGGCGCAGGTGGAAGCCAAGCGCCTCGCCTTTGCCGACCGGGCGAAAGGTTATGCCGATCCTGATTTCTCTGGCATCGATCCGAATGTCTTCCTCAAGGATGGCTACAATGCCCAACGCGCGGGGCTGATCGACCTCAACAAAGCGATGACCGATGTGAAGGCTGGCATGGAATTCCCGGAAGCTGACGCCAAACTTAAGGACGGCGACACGACTTACCTCACCGTGGCCGACTCGGACGGCATGATGGTGTCGCTGATCCAGTCCAACTATCGCGGCATGGGCTCCGGCCTTGTGACCGACGGGATGGGCTTCATGTTCCAGGATCGCGGCCAGCTGTTCAGCCTCGATCCGAGCCATCCGAATGCGTGGGAACCGGGCAAGCGGCCCTTCCACACGATCATTCCGGCCTTCGCCTTCAAGAAGGACATGCCGGGCTGTCAGGTGCGCGCCGTCGCTGCGGAAATGGCTTGCCCGTTCGAACCGTGGCTGAGCTTCGGCCTGATGGGCGGCGGCATGCAGCCTCAGGGCCATGTTCAGGTGATCCTGAACCTCGTCGATTTCGACATGGGCCTTCAGGAGGCAGGCGATGCGGCACGCTGGGAACATAATGGCGGCTGCGAGCCGACAGATGACCTGAATGACACGGCCTGCGAAACCGATATCGGCACAGTATCGCTGGAAAGCGGCATTCCCCCGGAAACCCGCGCGGAACTGGAGCGCCGTGGGCTGAACATCGAGTGCTGCAGCGCCAATGCCGGCGGCTACCAGGCCATCATGCGCGACTTCGAAACCGGCGCCTACATGGCGGCGACCGAAATGCGCAAGGATGGCGTGGCTGACGGCTACTAGCCGGCGAGGTTCAGGGTAATACCCGCAACAGAGATGGACCTGCCTTCCACGGGCAGGTCCTTTTCTTTTGCCCGGGAGAGCACGGCATCGGCATCCGGCAAGTTCAGCCCGAACTCGATCATGCGATCGGCAGGCCCTTCATGGAAATGCAGGACAGCATCGGCAAGGAACAGCCGCCCCTTGTCTGCCGTCAGGCCGAAAACCAGCCCCCATTTCCGGGCCAGTTCGTCCGGATCCGGTGTCTCCACAATGGCGCCGGTAAACCGTCCGGGGGCAGACCGCTCCCGCCAGCCGGGACCGCCCCAGCGCCAGCTGCCAGCGGGGCGCGGCTCATCCACGGAAACGATCGCCCCGCCAATGTCTGCCGGGTGGAGGTGGCTGGCGGAAATGTCCGGCAGGTCGATATTCCAGACCCGGCGGATACCCAGCCCGTCAACACGGCTGCGCAGGGCCTCCATGTCGTCGGTCTGCAGGATCGCCATGTAACCGCCTTCCCCGCCCCGGTCGATGAAACGCCGGGCGGGCGCCGCGTCCACGGTCGGTACCACAACCTCCAGAAACTGGTCGCCTATGGCAAAGACGGCATTGACCAGACCGAATTCCTTCACTCCCGGATCAGGGAACGGCTCCCCCAGTCCCAGCACATGGCGCAAGGTGTCGGCGGTATCGAGGCTGTTCGCAGCAATCACAAGCTGGCGCAGGCGCGGTGGGCTCATCGGTTTCCTCCGGTTTTATCTTTCTACCTGGCGGGTTTCTTCCGCTGCGTTTTGCGGGCAATCTAGCATACATGCCGCTTGGGCAGCGCGGAAAATCCGCCACCCCGCAAACGAAACGCTATTACAGGCGAATTGACCTTCGCCCCAAAGGATTCCACCTCAGGCTCATGAGTTGCGACCTAACCACGAACACGCCGGCAAAACAGCACGCGCACGACCATGATCATGAGGGTCACGCCCATGAGCATGGGCACGGCCATTCGCACGATCATGGGCACGCGCATGGCCACGGGCATTCCCACGACCATGCGAACATGACGACCGCGGACTCCCGCAAGCGGGTCGCCATCGCGGCGGTGCTGACGGCCAGCTTCATGCTCGCGGAAGTGACCGGCGGCCTGATCTCAGGTTCGCTCGCCCTGCTGGCCGATGCGGCGCATATGCTGACCGATGCGGGATCGCTGTTGCTGGCATGGGTCGGCTACAAGCTGGCCGAACGCCCGGCAGACCCGGCCCGCTCCTATGGCTTTGGCCGCATGAAGGTGCTGGCAGCGTTCACCAACGGCATCGCGCTGGTCGCCCTGGCCTGCTGGATCGTGTGGGAAGCCGTCCACCGCCTGCTGGACCCGGCGCCTGTGCTGGGCGGGATCATGCTGTGGGTCGCGGCTGGGGGCCTCATCGTGAACGTGCTGGCCGCCTGGGTCCTCCATGGCGGGGACCAGCACGACCTGAACCTGCAAGGTGCGCTCTGGCACGTTATCGGAGACCTGCTCGGCTCCGTCGCGGCCATAGCAGCGGCAATCATTATCCTCACGACGGGATGGACACCGGCAGACCCGATCCTGTCGGTCCTCGTCGCCCTTCTCGTGCTTGTCGCAGGCGTCCGTATCGCCCGCCAGTCAGGCCATATCCTGCTGGAAGGCACACCGGAGGGCCTGTCACCCGACGACATCAGGCAGGATCTGGTAGACCATATCGGCAATGTCGCCAGCGTCTCGCACATCCATGCCTGGGCGCTGACCGAATCGAAACCGCTGATCACGCTGGAAGTCACCGCCGTTCAGGGCGCCTGCATCGAAACCCTCCGCCGTGAGGTCAAAGCCCGCCTTGCTGAACGCTTCGACGTTTCACACGCCACCGTGGAAGTCGTCTCGGAGCCCTGCTGAGCTTTCCGGCACAGGTCACATTGATATGAGCCGCCGGGACCTTTAAGCCTCGACCGACCCGCCCTATGTGCAAAAGCCGATTCCACAAGGCACATCCGGAGTACCGACATGGCCGAGACAAGACACGCTGAAATCCTCATCATCGGCTCCGGCCCGGCCGGTTGGACCGCTGCCATCTACGGCGCCCGCGCCCTGCGCGATGTTCTGGTCGTAACCGGCATCCAGCCCGGCGGCCAGCTGACCATCACCACCGAAGTGGAGAACTATCCCGGCTTTGCCGAGATCCAGGGCCCCGAACTGATGGTGAAGATGCAGGAACACGCCGAAAAGATGGGTGCGAAGGTCGCTGACGACCACATCGCAGAAGTCGATTTCGAAAGCCGCCCGTTCAAGGCCATCGGCGAAAGCGGCATCACCTACACCGCCGATTCAGTTATCATCTGCACGGGCGCCCAGGCCAAATGGCTGGGCCTGCCGACGGAAGAGAAGTTCAAGGGCTTTGGCGTTTCCGCCTGCGCCACGTGTGACGGTTTCTTCTATCGCGGCCGTGAAGTGATGGTTGTCGGCGGCGGCAACTCGGCCGTGGAAGAAGCGCTGTTCCTGACCAATTTCGCCTCCAAGGTCACCGTCGTGCACCGCCGCGACAGCTTCCGCGCTGAAAAGATCCTGCAGGAGCGCCTGCTGAAGAACCCGAAAGTCGAAGTGATCTGGAACCACACGCTGGAAGAAGTTGTCGGCGACGAGAACCCGCTCGGCGTGACGGGCGCGAAGATCAAGGATGTGAGCACGGGCGAAGTGAAGCTCGTCCCGGTCCACGGCGTCTTCATCGCCATTGGCCACGCCCCCTCGACAGAACTGTTCAAAGGCAAGCTGGCCATGAAGGACAATGGCTATCTGATCACCAAGCCGGGCACACCGCAGACCGAGATCCCCGGTGTCTTCGCCGCTGGAGACGTGACCGACGAAACCTACCGCCAGGCTGTCACGGCCGCCGGTATGGGCTGTCAGGCAGCACTGGATGCCGAACGCTTCCTCTCCGAACAGGAAGCCACGGAGGCAGTCGCGGCCGAATAAGCTGTTTCTCTCCTGTAAAAACGCGAACAGGCAGGCCCCTCGGGACCTGCCTGTTTGTTTTTGAAGCAGGATCAGTTGTCTGCAGCTGCGTTGTACTTGCAATCGGAACTGTACTTGCCGGCCGGTGTCGCCAGTTCTGAGCCGGTGCAGCCGCCAGCGTCATAGTCCGTTTTCAGGGCTGCGTCCGGGTGCGGAGCGCCTTCAGGCAGGCTGCCTTTGTCCTGGTAGGAGTACAGCACAATCTCGCCGATGGCGTTACGCCTGGTAACAAGCGTCCATTTGCATTTCGCGTCATAGTGATAGGCCCCATCCGCGTCGCGGACGAGACAGCCCGTCCCCTTCTCCGCCGTCGCCGCGTTGACCGGCTTGTCCGGCTTGGCGATGGCTGTTCCAGCGACACCCAAAGCAGAGGCTGCCAGAACAAGGCCGAAGCTTCTGATCGCAAACTTCCTCATGTTTCTACTCCCTCACTATATGTTCTTTTGATAGCCGGTCGTGCCTGTTGGCCGGCCGGACGCCTGTCGGAACCGACCTTGACGCAGGGGAACATTACGCCTGAAGCGGTCTTCACGCCAGCTCACAGAGGGCCCGCCTGCCCGCCGCTGCAGCCATTGGGATACAGCGGTGCAGTAAGGTGCAGATCGCCCGCTTGCAGGCTGGGCCGCCCGCGTGTATGAGGCCCCTTCGTTTCGACGAATGGTTCGGTAGCTCAGCTGGTTAGAGCGCGCGACTCATAATCGCGAGGTCGGGAGTTCAAGTCTCCCCCGAACCACCATTCTTCGTTTTCCGGGCGGTCTTATTCCTGGCTCGGACCGACTTTTCCCATAGACCACAAGACGCCGATCCAGCCTGCTTTTATGCGTGGCAGGGCCAGCATGACGGCGCCGGTGACGGCGATTGCTGCGCCTGGCAGGGTGATCCAGAGCGGCAGGTCCGACATCGAGACGAAGAAAGTTACCGCCACCAGGAACGGTGCCAGCATCAGCACGGTGAGCCAGGCCGGCCCGTCCTCTGACGGCACCTGCCCCAGCGGCGCGCCGCAGCAGGCGCATGTTTCCACCGGTTTCAGATAGGCCCGGTAGAGCGCGCCCTGCCCGCAGGCGGGGCATTTCAGGCGCAGGGCCCGGACAAGTGCGGTACGGCTGGAGGGGGGCAGACTCTGCGGCATGGGGGCACCCTAGCCCCGCTGGGGACCATGTAAAACACCATATAAAGACCATGTATACACCATGTACAGGCGCCTTCCCGGCGCCCTTTCCAGCCGTCAGGCGGTTTCGGGCTGGGTGGTCAGGTCTCTCAGGATCTCTGCAGCAATGTCGAAGGATTTCAGCCGGGCGGAATGGTCGTGGATCATGCCGGTGATCATCAGTTCGTCGGGCTGGTGCTTTTCAATGATGGCAGACAGCTGCTGACGCACGCTCTCCGGTGAACCGGTGGCCGAGCAGGACATGGCCTGACGCACCTGCGCCATCACTGCGTCAGGCACTTCGGCAGACACATCCGTGACCGGCAGCGGCAGTTTTCCGGGCCGCCCCGTGCGCAGGCGCGCAAAGGCCAGGATCTGGGACGAGCGCAGGAATTGCGCCTCCTCGTCGGTCTCCGCAGCACAGACGCCTGCGGCCACCATAGCATAAGGCTTCTGGAGGAAGGCCGATGGCCTGAACGTCGAGCGATAGACCGACAGCGCCTGCTCCAGCATGGCCGGAGCGAAGTGAGAGGCGAAAGCGTATGGCAGGCCGTAATAGGCCGCCACCTGCGCGCCATAGAGGCTGGAGCCGAGGATCCAGATGGGCACATGCGTACCTGCCCCGGGAACGGCGCGGACGGGCATGCTTTCCGCATCGTCCCCGAAATAGGCGATCAGTTCCTGCACATCCTGCGGGAACGTGTCGGCGGCGGACATGTGGCGGCGCAGCGCGCGGACCGTCTGCATGTCCGTCCCGGGCGCGCGGCCAAGGCCAAGGTCGATGCGGCCGGGAAACAGCGTGGCGAGCGTGCCGAACTGTTCGGCCACGACCAGCGGCGCATGATTGGGCAGCATGATGCCGCCCGCCCCGATCCGCATGGTGGACGTCGCCGCAGCCACATGGCCAATCAGCACGGCCGTCGCGGCACTGGCGATCCCCGGCATGTTGTGATGTTCGGCGAGCCAGAACCTTGTGTATCCGGCCTTCTCGGCGGCCTGCGCCAGGCTGACGGAATTGGCGAGGGCATCAGCCGCTGTCTTGCCTTCAGGAACGGGCGCGAGATCGAGGAGCGAGAATTTCTGCATCCCGCATATTTAGGCGCCTGCCGATAAGGCACAAGTGGCAGCTCGGCTAGCCTACTTTCGCCCAGGCGTCCGGGCTGTCGCCCATCATCAGGATGTCGGCAAGCGTGGCGACCAGGGTGCGGGGGCGGATCGGCTTTTCGATCATGGCGACAAAGCCCGCTGACCGGCACGCCATGCGGCGCGCATCTGTCAGGTCTGCGGTCACCGCCAGAACGGGCGCATTCGCATTCGGCCCCGGCACTGTGCGCAGGGTACGGAGGATCAGGTCCCCGCTCTCGTCTGGCAGGTGAATATCCGTGAGGATGGCCTGATAGGCCACATCGAACAGGTAATCCCGCGCCAGGGCGGCAGACGGGGCATGATCCACGTCCCAGCCAGCAGCCCGCAGCGCTTCTGTTATCACGAGGGCGCTGGCCGCGTGATCCTCGATCACCAGGATACGGCCGAGTTCGAACTTGCCCATCTGCGGGCGGGCCGGTTTTTCCGGTGCTGTCGCAGCGACAAGGCGCGGTCCGGCCTTCTGCACCGGCAGGTCGACCGTGAAGATGCTGCCACCGTCAGGATTGTCGGCCAGCGTGATCGTTCCGCCCATCGCCCTGGCCAGTGATTTGGCAATGGCCAGCCCGAGACCGGACCCGCCATGCGTGTGCGCGGTGGTGGCGCTGGCCTGCTCGAACGCTTCAAACAGGCGGGCCTTGTCATCATCAGAGATGCCGCACCCCGTGTCGGAAACACTCATCCGTAAACGGAGGGAAGACTCATCCCGCCATGTGGCGAGCGTCACATCGACATGGCCGCGCTCGGTAAACTTCAGCGCATTGCTCATCAGGTTGAACAGGATCTGGCGCAGGCGCAGCGCGTCGGTCTCGATCCGCGGCGTGCCTTCTTCAACATGGATCCGCAGGGCCACGCGCTTGCCTTCGGTCCGCGGCTGCCAGACTTCACGGGCCTCGGCAGCGAACTCGTCCAGATCGAACGGCGCCGCATGCAGCGGCATCTTCCCGGCTTCGAGGCGCGAAAGGTCCAGCAGGTCGTTCAGCAGGCGCTCCAGATGATGCCCGCTCTGGGAAATCGTGCGGGCAAGCCGCTTCGGCTCCCCGCCGGAGACACTGTCCTGCAGCAGGTCTGCCACGCCGAGGATGCCGGTCAGCGGAGTGCGGATCTCATGGCCCAGGAAGGCAAGGAAGTCCGCCTTCTCGCGGGCGGCAGTGTTGAGGCGCGCCTTCGCCGCTTCCATGCGCCGGGCAGCCTGGCCCAGCGTGCGGGCGCGGGCAGCGTTCTCAGTGGCAATGGCCTGCGTCAGCGCCAGAGGGCTGATCAGGCCACGATAGGCGCCCTCCTGCATCACGATGATGCCCTCACCAAGCGCGGCGGGGCATGTCGTGGCGGCCTTGCTAGCGGCAAGGCCCGCAGGCGTACCGGCTTCGATGATCAGCGGTGTTTCAGTGGCAAGCAGGGAGACCGGTTGGGAAGCCCACACGGTGCGCGCCTCAGGCCCCGCCATCGCCTCAGTTACCTTCGCACGGGTGACAAGCGTCAGCACGCCGTCCCCTCCCCGCAGGGGCAAGGCGAACAGGGATGTATCGGACAGGAAAAGGCTGAGCGCGGCTGCGCAATTGGTATCCGCCGCAACCGGCGGAATGGGCAAACAGATGTCCTCGACGCGCGCGAGCATGCGGGCGGTCTCTCTTCAGCCAAACAGAAGAGAGACAATCGCCGGGAATGATTGAGAGGCCGCTAACTTTTGGTTAGCAACAGGTTAACCGCGCCGCCCTGCCGGGCCCACAGCAGGATCAGACGATCTCGCTGTGGTGGCTGACGATCTTGTGGACGAGGCCGTAATCGACAGCTTCCTGCGCGCTCATCCAGAAGTCACGGTCAGTGTCTTCCTTGATCTTCTCATAGGACTTGCCGGTGGCAGCCGCGAAGATCCGGTTCAGGCGTTCACGCATCTTGATGATCTCGCGGGCCTGGATTTCAACGTCCGTCGCCTGGCCGCCAACGCCGCCACGCGGTTCATGAAGCAGGAAGCGGGTGTTCGGCAGGGCGTAGCGGTTTTCCTTCTTCGCCGCCGAATAGATCAGCGCGCCAGCGGAAGCACACCAGCCTGTGCCGAGGATCTTCACAGGCGCCGGCACGAACTTGATCATGTCGTGGATCATGTCGCCGGATTCGACGTGACCGCCCGGAGAGGACAGGACCAGCAGGATCGGCTTGTCATTTTCCGAAGACAGGGCCAGCAGGCGCTCGCACACGCGGCGGGCCTGCAGGAAGTCAATTCCCCCGGTCAGCAGGATGGTGCGGGCCTTGAACAGCGCTTCCTCAAGGAAGGCGTTCGGCTCGGAAGCCTTCTTCTCGTCATTCTCGTCGTCGAGGCGGGGCTCGCGGGCAGAATAGTCCATGGTGTCTCCGGTTCGCGGGGATTCTTACGAAGTTATAGGTGCGGTGCCCCGGCGCCGGGGTCAAGGGCGGGTATGCTGGAAGCGTGGGATAGAATTGCGTGTGCCGCCAAGGGCATCCGGCCAACCCGATCCTACAAAATAAGGACTTTTTATCGTATAGTTTTAAATACTTTGATGTATGAGTGCCCGCCTCATCAGGCAGGGGCGGCAGATTTCGCATGACAAGCATCACCAGCACGACGTCGCAGGCAGGCGCGCAGGCCCGGTACGCAAACGCGAAAACACCCGGCAGCCTGCACATCAGCGCGCGTACCATCGCGCTCGGCCTGGCAATTGTCGGCGTCCCCTTGCTGCTGGCGCACGTATTCGTGCTGACCATGAATTTCGGTTTCGGGCGCGGTTACCTCTTCGGCCTGGCGGAGAAGTTCAATCTGAACGATGAGATGAACTTCCCCACTCTGGTCGCCACACTCGAACTGCTTGCCTGCAGCGCCATGCTGGCGGCCAATGCATATTTCCGCCCCGGTGGCCGCAAACAGGCGGCGGGCTGGTGGGTGATGTGCGCCATCTTCGCCTTTCTCGGCTTTGACGAGAATATCGCCCTGCACGAAATGACCAGCGGCCCGACCTCGCAGCTTCTGCAGGCCGACTGGGTGCCGGAATACGCCTGGATGCTGCCGTACAGCGTTGCCCTCCTCATCGCCGGGGCCGTGCTGCTGCCCTGGTTCCTGAAGGTCGACCGCGCCTCGCAGATCCGCTTTGTCATCGGCGGGGCGATCTTTGTTTCGGGCGCGCTGGGCATCGAGATTCTCGAAAGCGCCAATGTGAGCGGTGCCGGGCCGGACGTACTGGCAGACGGCATCGCGCTGGCGGACGTTTCTCTCGGGCACGCCCTGCTGACGACCGCGCAGGAATGCATGGAATATATCGGCGCGGGCTATTTCCTCTATGCGCTGGTCCTGCGGCTTGGCGGCCTGACGCTGGGCGTCGCCCCGGCACGGGAAACCCAAGCCGACTAGGCCGCTTCAGCAACGATCCGCGCGACATCCTCGGCGTAGCGCTGGGCCTTCTTCTCGCCGACACCGCTGATCTCGCGCAGCGCTTCGGGGCTGTCCGGGCGTTCGCGGGCGATCTCGGCCAGCGTCCGGTCATGGAAAATGACATAAGGCGGGACACCACGGGCCTTGGCCGTTTCCGTCCGCCACTGGCGCAGTGCCTCGAACAGGGTCTGGTCTCGTGTTGAGAGATCATCCTGCAACCCGCCACTGGCGAGGCGCGATGCCTTGCGGCGGCGTGCCCCGGCCGGATCAGCCCGCAGGAACAGCGTCCGCTCTCCCTTGAACAGGGCCCGCGCCGCATCGGCATCCGGCACCATCACAATGGGGCGCATCGCATCGCCGCCTTCGGCCAGCATGCCATCGTAAAGCAGCGCATCGAAAATGCGGTTCCAGCCCTGCTTGGGCAGCTCCGCCCCAATCCCGAAAGTGGACTGGGCCGAGAGTTCCTCATCGAGGCCATCCTTCGCCTGCCCCAGCAAGTGCTGGACGAGGCGCCCCCGCCCGACACGCTGGCCACAGCGCAGCACGGCCGAGACAGCCATCTGCGCCCAGCGGGTGGCATCATGGCTCTCCCCACCCTCGCCCCGGCAGATGTCGCACACACCGCAAGTCTCGGTGGTCTCCTCGCCGAAATAGCGGCGCACCGCGCGGCGGCGGCAATCGTCGCCATCGAAGAAGGCGAACAGCTGGCGCGTCTTGGAAATCTGGACGCGCTTCACCTCGTCCGGGGCATCACTCTCATAGGTCCAGCTGAGGGAGCGGCGCAGGTCTGCCGGGCCATAAAGCGCGATGCCTTCGGCAGGTTCGCCGTCTCGCCCTGCCCGGCCAACTTCCTGCCAGTAGGCCTCGATCGTCTTCGGCGGATCGGCATGGATGACGAAGCGCACGTCCGGCTTGTCGACGCCCATACCGAAGGCGACCGTGGCGCACATGGTCAGCCCATCTTCCAGTAGGAAGCGGCGCTGGCGCTCAGCCCTCACATTCGCGTCGAGCCCTGCATGATAGGCGAGCGCAGGAATGCCGGCCTTTTCGAGGGCTTCAGCCAAATCCTCGGTGGCGTTGCGTGTGGCGCAGTACACGATGCCGGAGAGGCCCGGCCGCGCCTTGACGAGGCTGACGACGCGCTGCGTGCGATTGCCCTCTTTGGGTTCGGCGGCAAGGGCGAGGTTCGGCCGGTCAAAACTTGCGACGTGAACGGAGGGCTTCGTCAGGTTCAGCTGGGCGAGGATGTCTTCGCGCGTCTTCGCATCCGCTGTCGCCGTGACGGCCAGGCGCGGCACACCAGGGAAGAGGTCCTTCATCCGCCCGAGGGCACGATAGTCCGGACGGAAATCATGCCCCCACTGGCTGACACAGTGTGCCTCGTCCACAGCGATGAGGGAGATATTCATCTTCGCAAGGCGGTCCGCAAGACCGGTGCCGAGCGCCTCGGGAGAAACGTAAAGCAGGTCCATCTCACCGCGCTGGGCCGCGTCGAGGGCGTCGGCACGAGCGGAGAAATCCATCGAGCTGTCAAGCCGTTCGGCGCGGACGCCCGCCTGCTTCAGCGCGTCCACCTGGTCTGCCATCAGGGCGATCAGCGGTGAGACAACGAGGCCGACGCCGGGGCGTAGCAGCGCCGGGATCTGGTAGCAGAGCGACTTGCCGCCGCCCGTGGGCAGCACGGCGAGCGCGTCCTGCCCGGCCAGCGCGTCGGCGATCACATCCTCCTGCAGGCCCCGGAAAGCCTCATAGCCATACACGCGCTTCAGCAGCGCGCGGGCATCATCGAGGGTTGGGGCAGCAGGCATGGGCCTGTTGTGGCGAGCGCCGCGAGTCGGGGCAAGTGGGCGGGTGCGCACCGATTTGCTCTTGCAGGTTGCGCAAGGTTCCCCATGTCAGTTGTGGAGGACAAAACGCATGGCGGGGGACCCGCACAGACACACAAAATCGGAAGGCCTGAAAAGGCTGCTAAGGCGCCGGGGGCGCCGTACCAAGACCGGCGCGAATACTGGCGAGAAAGTCTACAGCTGGGCCGAATACAGCCAGGTTAACTTCACGCCGAGTGGAGACAGATCAAGCCTTAGTTACGGGCTTGGCGCGCTGTTGTTCATTTTCGCCCTGTTGTTGGTGCCCGTGGTCATTGGTGCTGTAAACGCGGTTATTCTGGGCAGGAATCTAACTGAGATACTGGGAGCCATCATCCAGTCGATCTTCACCTTCGCAGTCATCGGCATGTTTGCGGCCATTCCCATAGCAGGCATCATTGTCACTTACATAGCGCTCGACGGAGACACCAAGAAAAACCGCGAACGCCTGATTGCGGCGGCGGACAAGCTGCGCGCGAAGCAGGCCGGAACGCAGGACGAAGACGCGAATCGCGCCAGATAGTTCCCTATGACAAAGACGCCCTGCCCGCCCGAAGCGCCGAAGGATTGCGCGCTGTGTCCGCGCCTTGTGGACTATCGCCATGCCGTCGCCGCGAAGGAGCCCACCTGGTTCAACGGCGCGGTGCCGAGCTTTGGCGATGAGAAGGCAGAACTGCTGATCATCGGCCTCGCGCCCGGCGTGACCGGGGCGAACCGGACGGGGCGGCCGTTTACCGGCGACTGGGCAGGCGACCTGCTCTACGCGACCATCGACAAGTTCGGCTTCTCGAAGGGCAAGTTTGCCGCCAGCCCGGACGACGGGCTGAAGCTGACTGGCGCGATGATCACCAACGCCGTGCGCTGCGTGCCGCCGGAGAACAAGCCGGTCGGCGCGGAAATCAATGCCTGCCGCCCTTTCCTGCTCTCCCGCATCGAAGCGCTACCGAAACTCAAAGTCATGCTCTGCCTCGGCAAGATTTCGCATGACTCGACGGTGCGGGCGCTCGGCCTGAAGCTGAAGGATTATCCGTTCGGGCACGGAACAAGGTATGAAGTCAGCGTCGGCGGACGGGACTACTTGCTGGTCTCCAGCTATCACTGCTCCCGCTACAACACGAACACCGGGCGCCTGACGGCCGAGATGTTCGAAGATGTGTTCGCCATGGCGCGGGAGGCCATCGGCTAAGCCCGGGCGGCCTTCTGCGCCCTCAAAAAAAAGCCCTCAATCCATCGGTAAAAATTGCGGTTGTGCACGACGCTCGGCCAGATATAGTAGCTTTCGCTATCTTATAGGGCTCCTGTCATGACCGAACATCCTGGTCCGCAAGCTGGCGCGCCCGCCGCGATCGCGTCGCTGACCTCCATCGAATCCCTCGGGTTTACGGGCGGGCGGAACAGTTTCCAGGCCTTCTGTGCGGCGGCTTTCGCGCCGGAGATGCCTCGCCTCCTCCGCACGGACTATAATGAGCTGGTCGTCTATCGCCATGAGGACCTGCGGGTGCTGGGGGCGATGCCGGAGCTCGGCGCCGTTCCGCCGCATGCGATGTTTCCGGGGCTCCACACACGCGACCCCGACGGCCCCGCCATGCCCGGCGACGGCATCGGGCGCGTCATTTCGAACCAGGTGTTTACGCAAAACCCGCCGGTTCACGGCCCCATGCGGATGACGCTGTGGCGCGAGCTGAACCCCAAACAAGCCGCACAGATGGAGGAAACCGCACGGGAGGTTGTCCGGGAGATCCTGGACGAAGTGAAAACGCGGGACGAGATCGACTTCGCCGCCGACGTTGCCGGACAGCTGACCTTGCGCTTCTGGGGCCGCCTGATCGGCCTGACACAGGACGAGCAGGCACAACTGGCCGTCGCCATCCACGGCATGGGCAACATGTTCCATCTGACCCTGACAATGGACGCCGTTCTGCTGGCCGATGAGGGGATGCGGGCATATGGGCAGATCATCGAAACGGCGGTGATGCGCAGCCATGCCGCCGGCAGCCATCCGCTTGTGGAAAGCCTGGCCGCCAGCCTGAAGCAGGTTGACGTCGCTAATGATCCGGATGTTGCCGGGATGGTTCCGGAGAATATCGGAAAGCTGCTAGCGGGCAATCTGGTCGATGCCTTCCACACGGCGGCAGTCGGCGCGGCGAACATGGTCTTCACACTGCTGCGCTATCCCGATGTCATGGCGGACCTTCAGGCCAGCCCGGAAAAGACGGGGACGGCCGTCATGGAAGCCATGCGATGCGAGCCGCCCGTCATCGGGCTGAAGCGCTACGCCCTAGCCGATATCGAATATGGGGGCGTGCTGATCCCGAAGGGGGCGCAGGTGCTGATGCTGTGGGCGGCAGGAAATCACGATCCCGACGTGTTTGAAGCGCCGCAGGAATTCCGGCTCGACCGCAATCTGCGCGGCGTTACGACATTCGGCGGCGGGGCGCATATCTGCGTCGGGCGGATCGTCGCCACAATGCTGGCGCAGGTGCTGCTGGAAGAGCTTGGCAGGCAGGACTTTGAGCTGGACCTCGCGGACGAGGACTATCCCTGGTTCGAAAACTTTCTGATGTCGCAGATGATCCGGATGCCGGTGAAAGTGCTGCTGCGCGGCAGCTAGGCCTCACCCCTCCTTCAGGATGCGCGCCTTCTGGCGGTCCCAGTCGCGTTTGGCTTCGACGTTGCGTTTGTCGTAATTCTTCCGGCCCGTTGCGGTGCCGATGAGAAGTTTCGCGATGCCGCGGTCGTTGAAATAGAATTTCAGCGGCACGATGGTGCGGCCTGCCCGCTCGACTTCCTGGGAAAGCTTCGCCAGTTCCCGCTTTGACACGAGCAGTTTCCGCTTGCGGCGCGGTTCGTGGTTGAAACGGTTGGCGCCCTTGTAGGCCTGGATCTCGCAATTGATCAGCCACAGCTCGCCGCCCTCGGGGCTGACATAAGCCTCGGCAATATTGGCCTTGCCCTCACGCAGGGATTTCACCTCGGAGCCGGTCAGCATGATGCCGGCTTCGAGCGTGTCTTCCACTTCATAGTCGCGGCGTGACCGGCGGTTCTCCGCGATCAGCCCATCCGAGCGGCCTTTGGTTTGTGTGTTCCTGGACATGGGGCCTATTTAGGCATAAAGCCCGGCAAGTGCCATGGCCGCATCGATTTGTTCGCGCGCGGCAGCATCCGGCATGGTCAGTGGCAGGCGCACATCCGGCTCACACAAGCCGAGACGGTGCAGCACATATTTCGCAGGCCCCGGCGAGGGCGAGCAGAACATGGCCTTGTGCAGGCCGATCAGGCGGCGCTCGATGGCGCGGGCGGTTTCAAGGTCGCCCTCATTGAACGCCTTGTGCATCAGGGCGCAGGCCTCCGGCATGACGTTCGCAGTAACCGAAATGCAGCCTGCCCCGCCCATGGCGAGATGGCCAAGGGCAATCGGATCGTCGCCGCAGAGCTGGACGAACTGTTCCCCATCGCCAATCAGGGCGGCATGCTGGGAGACACGGGCAAGGTCTCCGGAGGCGTCCTTGATGCCGATGATGTTCGGCAGCCGGGCAAGCCGCGCGACCGTATCGGCACACATGTCGATCACGGTCCGGCCCGGCACGTTATAAAGAAAGACAGGGAGGTCCACGGCATCGTTGATCGCCTTGAAATGGGCGTAGAGACCGTCCTGATTTGGCTTGTTGTAATACGGGCAGACGACCAGCGCGGCATCGGCCCCGGCGGCCTTGGCGTGGGCGACAAGGTCAATCGCCTCGTCCGTCGCGTTGGAGCCCGCACCAGCAATAACTGGAACGCGTCCTGCAGCAACCTCTACACAAAGCGTGACAACATCCTTGTGCTCTTCGGTGCTCAGCGTGGACGTTTCGCCCGTCGTGCCGACCGGAACAAGCCCGGCAGAGCCCCCGGCAATCTGGCGCTCAACCAGGTCGGCAAACGCCTTCCTGTCCACGGCCCCATTCTTGAATGGAGTGACCAGCGCTGGGATTGAGCCATGAAACATCGTATTCTTGCCGCGATTCAGGTGTTGTTTGGAATGATCCATATATGAGTCATTCCTGCCTTCCCACGCTTTGGCTCAGAAATAAACACCCGGTGACAACACACATGATCCGACCTTTCGCGCTTTCCCTGTTAGCTGCCGTTGCCGTTTCCGGTGCTGCTGCCGCCGGATTGCCGGAGTCGCCCAGCCTGAAACCGGCACGGCCCTACGCCTCCACCGCCACGGATTCCCGCAATGCGGAAATCCTGCACAAGGCGCTGGAGGCCGCCGGGCGGTATGACTGGAAAGAGGTCGCCCGCCTGCAGGGCCAGGCAACTGACCCGACCGTGCGAGATCTCATCCTGTGGAAACGCGCGAGTGAAGGCGTGCCCGGCATGGGCTTTGACGAGGTCAACGACGCCCTTACCCGCCTGAACGACTGGCCGAAAACGGCCAGCATGCGCGCCCGGGCCGAAGAAATCATCGAACTGTCCAGCCTGAGCGCCACCCAGCGTATCGACTGGCTGAAAGCCTCCGGCCCCCGCACGGGCGAAGGCAAGGTGGCGCTGGCCAATGCGCTGCGCGAAGTCGGCAAGACGGATGAGGCCATGGAAGTCGTCCGCGACGCCTGGCACAACAATTCCATGGACCGCGCGCTGGAGCGCCAGGTGCTGGCCCGGTTCGGCGGCAAGCTGACTCAGGACGATCACCGCGCCCGTGTCGAGTTCCTGCTGTGGACCAACCAGCGCACGGCCGCCTCGAACCTCAAGCAATTGCTGACGCCGGATTACCGCAAGCTGGTCGATGCGCGTATCGCGCTGGCTGCCCGCGGGCGGAATGTCGATGCGCTGGTCCAGGCGGTTCCTGCCAACCTGCAGGACAATCCCGGCCTGCTATATGATCGCGCCCGCTGGCGCCGTACGCATGGCAATGAGGAAGGCGCCATCCCGCTGCTTACCGGCATCGACGGCAAGGACATTCCGGAAGCCGGTCGTACGAAGCTTTGGAAAGAGCGCGCCATCGCGATGCGCGACGACCTGAAGGACGGCAACTGGAGCCGCGCCTACCAGCTTGCCGCGCCGCATGGCATGGACGACGGCTCCGACTTTGCCGAGGCCGAATGGGTTGCAGGCTGGATTGCGCTGCAGCTCAACAGCGACCCGGAGCGGGCGCTGCAGCATTTCGAGACCATGAGCAAAGGCGTATCGACACCGATCAGCCTGTCCCGTGGCCAGTACTGGACCGGCCGGGCGGAAGAGGCCCTCGGAGATACGGCCCGCGCACAGCTGGCCTATCTCGATGCCTCCGAACACAAGTTTACGTATTACGGCCAGCTCGCCGCCGAACGCGTCGGCGACCGCCAGATCTATTTCGCCCCGGCTGTTCCGCCCACAGAGGAAGAGACATCAGCCTTCGAAGCGCGGCCCATGGTCAAGGCGCTGCGCCTGCTGGGCGAAGCCGGTGAGACACAGCTGTTCCGGACGTTCGCCTACCACCTGGATGACCTGCTGGAGACAGAAGCGGATTACATCCAGCTGTCACAGCTCGCCACCGACTATCATGTGCCGGATATCGGCGTACGCGGTGCGAAGGCGGGTCTGGCCAAGGGCGTTGTCGCGACCGATGCCGCCTATCCGGTCGTCTCCTATCCGCTTCTGAAAGAGCCGCAGGTGGAGCGTTCGCTCATGCTGGCCCTCTCGCGCCAGGAAAGCGAGATGAACCCGAATGCCATCTCCTATGTCGGTGCGCGGGGCCTGATGCAATTCATGCCGTCGACCGCCTCACGCGAAGCACGGATGAGCGGCCTGCCCTATCGCCAGTCGTGGCTGACGGATGATCCGGGTTACAACATGACCCTGGGCGGCCAGCACCTCGACTACCTGCTCGACCGCTTCAATGGCAGCTACATCATGACGGTTGCCGCCTATAATGCCGGGCCGACCCGCCCGTCGAAATGGATCGCCGATTATGGTGACCCGCGCACAGGCCAGGTGGACCCGATCGACTGGGTGGAGTTCATTCCGTTCAGCGAAACACGCAACTACGTCCAGCGCATCCTGGAGAACACGCAGGTCTACCGCTCCCGCCTCTCAGGCAAGCCGGAAGAGATCAAGATCCAGGAAGACCTGGAGCGCGGAAAGCAGTAAAGCCGCCTTACCGCGCCGGGACGTGGGCAGCGATCAGCTGTGGGCCATCTGCAGCGAAGGCACGCTCCAACGCTGCGTCGAATTCTTCCGCCGTGAAGGCATCCTGTGCCTCGACGCCCTGCGCCTCAGCCAGTTTCACCCAATCGATTTCCGGCTCCCCCAGCTCCAGCATGGACTTGGCCGTCGGGCCGGGATTGCCGGCGCCCGTGCGGGCCAGTTCGATGTTCAGGATACGGTAGGAGTGGTTGACGAAAACGACGTTGACCACATTCGCCTCTTCCCGTGCCATGCTCCACAGGGCCTGGTTCGTATACATGCCCGCCCCGTCGCCTGAGATACACAGCACCTTGCGGTCCGGCGCGGCAACGGCGGCGCCGAGGGCGAGCGGCATGCCCTGCCCGATGGCCCCGCCGGTCAGCATCATCCAGTCATGCGGCCGGGCGCGCTGGGTCATCAGGAAGCACGGCAAGCCGTTCGACACGCCATCGTCCGATACAAAGGTCCCTTCCGGCATCTGGCGGGCCAGCGACATACCGACCGTCATGGCATTGAGATCGCCCGTCGGCTGGCCCGGAATATCCAGTTCCGCAAAAGCGGCAGACTCTTTCGCGCCGATGGCATCGGCCAGCGCTTCCAGGATGGCCGCGCTGTCGCTTTCCGGCCCGCCGATAATGTACGGCGTGCAGCCTTCCGGGACGAGCACGGACGGTTTTCCGGGATAGGAGAAGAAGGCGACCGGCACCTGCGTACCAGCGACCAGCATCAGGTCAGCGCCTTCAAGATCTGCCATTGCACCCTCAGCGAAATACTGCATCCGGTCAGGAATGAAGGTCCCTGCGCCACGCGTCTGGCGTGGGAAGAATGTATCGGTGATGACGCGCAGGCCCGCGGCTTTGAGGCGGGCGCCCTGGGCGAGCCCCTCTTTCGTCAGCGCGGACCCGTTGATCAGGATGACTGGCTTTTTCGCGTCTTTCAGCTTGCGGGCCGCGTCTTCGATACGGGCGGCATCCGGTTTGCGCAGCGACGGCTTCGCGCGCGTCTTTCCGGCCTTTGCGCCTTCGGTCCAGGCCGTGTCGGCGGGCAGAAGCAGGCTGACCGGACCGGGCACAGGGCCGAAGCTGGCTTCCCAGGCTTCTGCCGCGAGTTCTCCGGCATCGGCCACCTTGTCGGCAGACTTGATCCAGTTCGAGTTCGGCCCGGCGAGCCCCATGATGTTGGAAGTCAGCGGCGCATCATAGCGCAGGTGCGGCACGGCATGATCGCCGATGACATTGATCATCGGGGTCCAGGCGCGCTTGGCATTGTGAATGTTCGCCCCGCCGTTCAGATACCCCGCCCCAAGGTGCAGCAATGTCATAGCCGGGTTGCCGGTGACGCGGGCATGACCATCGGCCGCGCCAGTGGCAACGCCTTCAAACAGGCACAGGACAGACTTGATCCGCGGCTCATGGTCCAGCGCGGTGACAAGGTGCATCTCGGACGTGCCGGGATTGGCGAAACAAGCCGTCACACCATGGTCGGCCAGCGTGGAGACCAGCGCTTCAGCGCCCGTCATGGTTTGAACCGTCGTGTCGGCCATGGTGTTTCCTTCCTGTCTTGTTTGTTCGAGTATTACAGCAGGGCGAGTTCAAAGTTGATGCGGCTATTCGCATTCAGTCAAAGAACCTCGTTGTTGTCTGGTCAGCATCCAGCAGGTGGTGCATCCAACATTCAGAAGCACGAGCAACATAAACCCAATCCAAAGCCGAACATCAACCGAACCAGCGGCGACCTCCGAAAACGCAGCGCAACTACCCACGACGCCAGAAACGAAATTCATGATCACCAAACCCTGAGGGCTTGCGAAGCGACCAGCTATAAAACGCAAGTTTCCTATCCAAGTGGCACCGAGAAGGAACGCGATTGAAGCGAAGATCATCGGGCCCAAGAATTTATCTGATTGCCCTGCAGGTGCCGATAAAACCAGTACGACCCCCAATACAAGCGCCGATGCTGAGATCACCAGCATTAGAACGTTCATTCCGACCAGAACCATTTTCATGTTTTAGTCTCCGAAGTCGCATGTTCTCGCCGCGGACTTGCAGTACATTCTTGTTCTGATCTTCATACAGCCCGGTTGATCTGCCTTCTACTTGCCAAGGTCGATCACATCCACGTCCCGGGCGACCGCATAAAGCCTCGCGACCTCGTTCTGCCGCAAATCCTGCGTGCGAGACTGGTTGATATAGCCCTTCTCGGTAATCTCCCCGGCATCGGCGCGCGGTGGCACCGGCTGGAGCAGGATACGGGCGATGCGCGCGGCCGGGTTCGGATGGTGCCGGTTGTGGTCCTGCAGGCCAAGCTTCACATGCTCAATCACCTTGGGATGGCGCGCCAAGTCCTCCAGCGGCAGAGACTCCCCCACAAACCGCTGGCACCAGGCTTCGTTCAGGAAGCCGAGCAGCGTGATGTCCGTCTGGTTGAGCCCGCAGACCACGGCATCGGACAGCGCCCCGCCCGTCGCGGCGACGGCATGCACGCGCACCGTGCCCGCCGACACCCATGTCCCGTTGGAGAGCTTGAACTCCTCCGCCGTGCGCCCGTCAAAGGCGAGGCCTCGTTCGGGATTGTCCGGGTCCACGAACTTCACCGCATCGCCAAGCTTGTAATAGCCTTCTTCGTCAAAGGCTTCGGCGGTCTTTGTGGGATTGCGGTAATAACCGGGCGTGATGTTCACACCTTTGACGCGCAGTTCCATCTTCTCGCCATTGGGCACCATCTTGAATGTGTTGCCCGGCAGCGGCAGGCCGATCAGGCCCATCCGGTCATTCGGCCAGTGCACGTTGGACGCGGTCGGCGCGGTTTCGGTCGCACCATAACCGGCCGAGAGCGAGATACGCTCGCCTGTGGTGCGCACGGCCACAGCCTGGATGCGCTCATAAATGTCCTGCCCCATGGAGGCGCCGCCATAGGCCATGCAGACGAGGCGGGAGAAGAAAATGTCCGCCAGTTCCTGGTCGCGTTCCAGTTCCGTGGCCAGAGCGGCCCAGGCGGCCGGCACAGTCGTGTGCTGGGTGGTCGGAATATCCTTCAGGTTACGGATCATGGCCGGAAGCCGCGCAGGCGTCGGGGCGCCTTCGTCGATATAGAGCGTGCCGCCCCAGTCCAGCATGTTGTGAAGGATGGAGTGCGCGCCGTAAGTGTGGCTCCACGGCAGGAAGTTGCACATCACCTGCGGCCCGCCGGTGATCTCATCAAGGCGTGCTTCATCCCACACAGACCGGATCATGCGGGCATTACAAGCGACCATAGAGTGCAGATTGATGACTGCCTTGGG
The DNA here is from genome assembly GCA_041398445.1 of Hyphomonas sp. Classification (GTDB taxonomy): domain Bacteria; phylum Pseudomonadota; class Alphaproteobacteria; order Caulobacterales; family Hyphomonadaceae; genus Hyphomonas. The sequence goes on from JAWKUR010000024.1 coordinate 33,532, forward strand.
CTCACCCGTTGACCCGGACGTCATCATGTAGCTGGCGACCGTGTCCGGTGTCAGGCGATCATAGGCGGCGTCCACCTCAGGCCCCGGCGCGCGGCCGAACTGTTCGATCCGGACGGCTTCACAGCGCTCCGGCGCCTCACCGCCATAGATCACGATACGGCCGTCCATGCCCATACCGTCCAGCCCGCGCTGATAGGCGGCGCCATCCTCGACAAAGATGAATTTCGGCTCGATCAGATGGTCGATATATTTCAGGCGTCCAAGGTCTTCCGACAGCAGGGCGTAGGCCGGGGTGACCGGCACAACGGGGCTGCCGGCCCACATGGCGGCATATTTGATCAGCGCATGATCGACAGCGTTGGCCGACAGGATCATCAGCGGCGCATCCGGGCCGCAACCCGCATCCAGGAAGCCCTGCGCCAGCCGTTTCACCGTGGCGAGCCCCTGCGCATAGGTCACCTCACGCCAGCCTTCACCGCCCTCCTTGTGGCGCTCGGCCAGCCAGATCCGGTCCGGCACTTCGGCTGCCCACTTCACCAGCGGTGCCAGCATGTGCGGCGGGCACGTCTTCAGCGGGTTGCCATTGTCGAGATAGATCATGCCGTCTGCGCGGCGGTCGACCTTCAGCTTCAGCGGAAGGTAAGGCACCTCGCGGAACGGAATATGTGCTGTGTCGGCCAAGCCGCGCCTCCCTTATATTTTTGTTCTGTCTGGCCTAGACGAGGCCACGTGTCGGAATGTGGATCACGTGACCGCAATGTTTGCAATGGACCGCATCACGGTCGTGCAACATCAGGCCACATTCCTGGCACTCATGCTCGATCTTGTCGTTTGGCTCCAGGATGGCCTTCAGAAGCTGCAGGAACAGGGTGAGGCCAAGCGCCATGATGATGATGGAGATGATGCGCCCGAGACGCCCGATCATCAGCACATCACCATAGCCGGTCGTGGTCAGGCTGGTGACGGTAAAATAGAGCGCATCGAGATAGGTGTGGATGTTCGGATTGACGCCCACCTGCGTGGCATAGACCAGCGCCGACATGATGAAGACGAACACGATCAGGTTCGTTACCTTGTCGATGACACGCTCATGCCGCTGGAAGAAAGGCGTCAGGATCTTCACTCGCCGCACGAAGGTAAAGGCGCGAATGGCCCGCATGGCGCGCAGCACGCGCAGGAAGGCGAAGTTCGACACCAGAAGCGGCGCGAACATGGTGACCACGACGACGACGTCCGCAAGGTTCACAGGCCTGAAGAAGAAATTGAGCCTGTGACGGGCGATGTAGAGACGGGAGAGATAATCGACCGCGATCACGCCGCCGATCACGTAATCCAGCCAGACATGACGGTGCCCGCGCTGTTCGAACGGCGCCCACAGGAAGTAGGCGATCGTGACGAAGTCGAAGATCAGCAGCGCCCAGCGGAAGATGAAGGGCCATTTGCCATGGCCCTCGTACAGCCAGAAAAGGGCGCGGTTCAGCCCCTTGCGTTCGTGCTTCATGACCCCTGCTCCAGCGCCCTCACGGCACGCGCCAGATTCGCCCGTGCCGGTGCGTCCCACTCTGTATGGGCGATGTCGGTGAAGTAAAGACGCGGGCGGGCAAGGAACCCGTTCAGGATTGCCCCGCGCCCCGCCCGGTAGGACGCTTCCGGTACGAAGGCATATTCCGAACGGATGTCCTGCTCATACTGATCATAGACCGGTTGCGGCGCCCCCAGAATGGACAGGTCCATGTCCAGGAACAGGGCAAGGTCTTCCGCGTCGTGCGTCAGCAGGCCGCCCGGCACAGTATGGGTGGCCGTGGCGCGGATGATGGCCGCGGCGAAGGTGATGTCGTGCGGCGACAGATGGCCAGCCGCCTCGCACTCCAGAAGCTGCGCGCTCTGTTCCTCATTGTCCTTCGCCTGCGGATCGTAAATCGCATCATGCCAGTAGAGCGCCCAGAGGACGGGGCCTGGCCGGTTCAGATACCTGACCCAGCGGCGGTAATGGCCGAGCAGCGCCTCAATGTGCGCCCAGGTGTGATAATGGCGCTGCGGTTCGCGATAGCGCGCACGCAGGTCATCCATCAGCACCGCTGGGATCAAGTGGCAGGCTCCAGCGTTTCATTGAAGCGGACGGGCTTGCCGCCGCCCTTCTTCACGATCTCGCCATCGCGCATGACGAAGCCGCCGCGGACGATGGTTGCCACCGGCCAGCCGGTCGCCTCGAAGCCCTCGAACGGGGTCCAGCCGCATTTGGATTTCGACCAGTCTTCCGTGATCGTCTCCTTGCGCTTCAGGTCCACCACCGTGAAGTCGGCATGATAGCCCTCGGCGATGCGGCCCTTGTCGGCCAGGCCGAAGACACGCTGCGGCCCGGCGCTGGTGAGTTCGACGAAACGCTGCAGGCTGAGCTTCCCATTGTTCACATGGGTCAGCATCACCGGCACCAGCGTCTGCACGCCCGGCATGCCCGACGGGCTGGCGGGGTAAGGCCGCGCCTTTTCTTCCTTCGTGTGCGGGGCATGGTCCGAGCCCAGCACGTCGACGATCCCGGCATTCAGCGCACGCCAGAGCGCATCGACATGGCGCTGCTCGCGGATCGGCGGGTTCATCTGGGCATAGCCCTTGAGGCGCTGATACGCTTCGGGCGCCACCAGTGTCAGGTGCTGGGGCGTTGCCTCCACGCTGGCGACATCCTTCGCATCGCGCAGCATTTCCATCTCTTCCGCCGTCGTGACGTGCAGCACATGAATGCGCTTGCCGACCTTGCGGGCGAGGCGCAGCAGGCGGCGGGTGGACATGATCGCGGCCTCGGCATCGCGCACGACCGGGTGGCTGGTCCAGTCGCCGGTCACAGCCAGGCTGCGGCGCTCTTCAAGGCGATATTCGTCTTCGGAGTGGAAGGCGGCCCGGCGCTTGATCACGCGCAGGACGGCTTCAACGCCCTCATCGTCGGCAATCAGCAGGTCGCCTGTGGAGGCGCCCATGAACACCTTCACGCCGCAGCAGCCGAGCATCTTCTCCATCTCGGGCAACAGGTCGATGTTCTGGTGGGTCGCGCCAGCATAGAAGGCGTGGTCGATATCCATGCGCCCCTTCGCCCGGTTCAGCTTGTCCTGAAGCATTTCCGGCGTGGTGGTGGCGGGATTGGTGTTCGGCATCTCGAAGACGGCGACGACGCCGCCAAGCGCAGCAGAGCGCGCCTCGGTTTCGAGGTCTGCCTTGTATTCCAGGCCCGGCTCGCGGAAGTGCACCTGGCTGTCGATGACACCCGGCAGGATATGCAGGCCGCCGGCGCCATAGATCTCACCGGCAGAGGCCGCCGAAAGATCGCCGATCCGGGCAATACGTTCGCCACGCACGCCGATGTCGGCCTGGATTTCGCCCCCGGGAGTGGCGACCGTGCCGCCGCGGATAATCAGGTCATAAGTCTCGCTCATGCGCCCTATATGCGCCTGCACACGCGCGCTGTCACCCGCCCGCATGACGTGGCCGCATGACGCGGGGTGACGCTTGGCCGCTCCCGGCTTTACGCATACGTTACCACTCAGATCGCGGGACACATCGCGACGGGAGGAAAATCAATGCCCAGGCTGAAACAGGCCGGCCGCGAGGCGGGAAGCCCCTATGCCGACAAGATCTTCGATCTTCTGTTTGGCGAGCGTGACCCGATCACAGAGCCAGGCACCGCAACCGGCACACCCGGAAACTGGTGGACCGTGTTCAATATCGTCCCCGACGCATTCGACCACACAACCGAGGGCTTCCGTTTCTACCGGTCCCCCAATCGCAAGCTGAGCCCCAAGCTGCGGGAATTCGGGCAGATCCGGGCAGGTTACGCTGTCGGCAGCCAGTTCGTCTTTTCCCAGCACTGCAAGGCGGCCCGGGATGCCGGCTTCACCGAGGAACAGGTGCAGGCCATTCCGCACTGGCAGGTGGCCGATTGCTACAATGAGCTGGAACGTGCCCTGCTGGCCTATACCGACGCACTGGTTCTGGACCGCGGGCGCGTGCCGGATGGCGTGTTCGAGGCAATGAAGCGCCACCTCAGTGACGAGGAAATCCTCGAATTCACCTACATCACCTGCACCTACATGATGCACGCCGTGATGAGCCGGGCCCTGCGCCTTGAATACGACGATGTCGACGAGCGGGTGGTGGAAATCCCGGCCCCCGGCGCCAGCAATGGCGGCGACAGCGCCGATGTCATGAACATGGTGGACACGAAGGAGGACGGATCATGACCTATCACCACCTTGCCCTCGCCGCGAAAGACATGAAGGCGACGCACGATTTCTATGAACGCATCATGGGGTTCGAGCTTGTGAAGGTCGAAGTTGCGCCCATTCCCGGCGGCGGCTGGGGCAAGCACTTCTTCTATCGCATGGGCGGCGACAACAATCGCTTCATCGCCTTCTGGGAACTGCACGACACGGCCGGGCAGGAAAACTACAAGTACGATCTCAACGAAGCAGGTGGCCTGCCGCCGGGCACGAACCACTATTCCTTCTCCGTGGACACGGTTGAGGAACTGGCCGCCTGGAAAGACCGCTGGAACGCTGCCGGGCTGGACGTTCTGGAGATCGACCATAACTGGTGCCACTCGGTCTACACGCGGGACCCTAACGGTAACATGGTGGAGTTCTGCGCCACGACCGGCACCTTCACAGAGGCGGACCGGGAGCGGGCCCTCGCCGCGCTGGACGAGACCGAGTTCAAGCCGTCCCCGCCGCCCGCAAAGATGCAGCCCTGGCCCGCCAGCACGAAAGCAGACGCCTGAAACCAGACACCTGACGCGGTCATTCCACAGCCGCCGGAAGGCTCGCGCATGGCTGCTTTGCTTGTCCCTTAAGACAGGCTTCAGCCCCGGCGCTTGACCCTGCCACAGGCGCGCCCCACAACTCGGCCTTTCTTCCCACCGGAAACGAGGCCCCTCCCATGAAACAAGCCCTGACCCGTCCCGCCACGCCATCGCTGTTGCGCCCTCTGCTGATCGGCCTTGCCGGCGTGGCCGCGCTGACGGCTTCCTCCCATATCTCCGTGCCAATGTACCCGGTGCCAATGACGATGCAGACCATGGTGGTGCTGATGGTGGGCGCGATCCTTGGCCCGCGCGCAGGCGCCGCGACTGTGCTGGCCTGGCTGGCCCTGTCCTTCACTGGCGCGCCTGTGCTCTCCGGCGGCAAGCCCGGCCTGGTGGCGCTGACAGGCCCGACGGCGGGTTATCTGCTGAGCTTCCCGCTGGTGGCCTTTGCCGCCGGTTACCTGCCGAAAGCCGACAAGCTGAGCGCGCATGGCGCCCGTCTTGCGGGCTTCCTGGCCCTGCATGCCGTCATCCTGTTTGCTGGCTGGAGCTGGCTGTCTGCACTGACCGGGCCTGAAGTGGCGTTTGCGACCGGCGTGGCGCCGTTCCTGGTTGGCGCGCTGATCAAGAGCGGCCTGGCGGCGGCGCTGCTGGCTGCTTTCCCGCGCAAGGCAGGCTGAGTCGGAGCCCCCACGATGCGCTTTGCCCACCGCAGTCTGATCCGCCTGACAGGCCCCGATACGCTGGCCCTGCTGGAGCGGACCGTGACCCATTCCGTCGCTGACTGGGCGGTGGGCGAGGCGCGTTACGGCGCACTTCTGACCCCTCAGGGCAAGATCATAGCGGACTATATCGTGCTTAAAACGGACGATGGCGTGCTTGTGGATGTGCATGAGGAGGCTGCAGAAGACCTCATGAAGCGCCTCAGGATGTTCCGCCTGCGCGCCGCGGTGGAGATCGGCCTCGACGAGACGGTCGCCGCCGTCCGGGCCGCCGAAGGTAGCGATCCGCGCTCACCGGGTCTCTGGGGCCGGACATGGCTGCCCTTGGCCGAAGCCGGGGACATGATCCCGGACCAGGACTGGCACGCCCACCGCATCGCCGCCGGCGTCCCCGAATGGGGCGCGGACTATCGCGCGGCAGACGTGTTCCCGACCGACATCAACATGGATGTGATGGGCGGCATCGATTACAAGAAAGGCTGCTTCGTCGGGCAGGAAGTCGCCAGCCGGATGAAGCGGCGCGGCAAGATCCGCAAGCGCACGCTGGTCGTGCATGGCGCAGGCCTGGAAACAGGGGCAGACATTCTCGCCAGCGCCCCCATCGGCACCGTCACCAGCACCGCCGGAGAGACCGGCCTCGCTTTGGTCCGCACAGACCGCCTGCAGAAGGCCATGGCCGAAGGCGTGGCCCTGACCTGCAATGGCGCCCCCGTCCAGTTCGACCTGCCCGGCTGGGCCGAAGCGGAACTGGCGGCCCTCGCCGAGGAGACTGGCAATGAGTGACACATTCCCCTGTGCCTGGGCGCCGCTGACGGATGAGCTTTACCGCGGCTATCATGACAATGAATGGGGCGTGCCGGAATATGATGGCCGGGCCCTGTGGGAGAAGCTGCAGCTGGACGGCATGCAGGCGGGCCTCTCCTGGATCACCATCCTGCGCAAACGCGAGTCGATCCGCGAGGAATTCGACCAGTTCGACCCGGAAAAGCTGGCCCGCTGGACGCCGAAGCGCGCCGAGAAGGCGTTGAAAAATCCGGGCATCATCCGCAGCCCCAAGAAGATCGACGCCGTTATCGGCAATGCGCAGGCCTACCTTGCCATGGAAGAGGCCGGTGAGGGTTTCTCCGATTATTGCTGGGGCTTTGTCGGCGGCGCGCCCATCGTGAACACATGGAAGCATTTCCGGCAGGCGCCAACTTCCACCGACTGGTCGGCGGCCATGTCGAAGGACCTGAAAAAGCGCGGTTTCAAATTCGTCGGCCCCACCATCGTCTATGCCTGGGCACAGGCGGTTGGCATGGTGAATGACCATGACGTAACTTGCCCGCGACATCGCGAAGTGCAGGAGATGTAACATGCGCATCCTGTTCCTGCCTTTGATTTTGCTCGCCGCCGCGTGCGCCTCGACCAATGAGCCCGCAACAGAGCCGCCCGAAACCGCGAGTGTCTGCGATACGCTGGAACCCGGTTCCGACCGGCAGATGTGCCGTCAGGCCGAAGACGAAGCGAACCGTGACAATCGCCTGATTTATGAAAGCAGTTCCCGCGGCCTGCCCCTGGACCTTTGCGACCAGGTTCCCGACGGTTGCCAGATACGCCCGACTGCCGAAGAATGCGCGCTGCATCCTGACCGCTGCAAAACGAGACCTACGGAGCCGCTATGAAATACGTTGTCCTGACCGCCATGCTGGCCTTGCCGCTGATGGCGGGCTGCGTTTCTTCCAACAGCGCCGAGGGCAACCAGGCCGAGGCCTATGCCAAGTGCCGCTACACCCCCGGCCCCGAAGAACGCGCAAAATGCATCAAGACCGAACTGGCCTTGATCGAAGCCCGCGACCGCAAGGAAGCCGAGCGCATTCAGACAGACCGCGAAACCGCCGAACAGCGCCAGGCCATTCTGGAGGCTTCCGGCGTCTCGCGGGAGGATGCGAAGCAAACCGTCGAGTCCGGCCTGCACACACCGGACTGATCGGGTGCCTCGACCCGGCCTGCAAGGCGCGCTAGAGAAAATCAGATAGAGATTCAGGACATTGCCGTGTGAACTGCATGCGGCGCGCATCAAGAGGGCACAATGAAAAACGCCGTCATCTCGTCCACGGGCCTGTGGACGCCGCCGCATTCCATTTCAAACGAGGAACTGGTCGCCAGCTACAATGCATGGGCTGACAACTGGAACCGTGAGCGGGACGCCGACATCGCCTCCGGCCTGATCGAGCCGAAAACCCACTCCTCGGTCGAGTTCATCGAGAAAGCCTCCGGCATCAAATCCCGCTATGTGATGAACAAGTCCGGCGTGCTGGACCCGGACATCATGGCCCCGCGCATTCCGGAACGCCCGAACGAGCAGATTTCCGTCATGGCAGAGATTGCCGTGAACGCCGCGCGCCAGGCGCTGGAGCGTGCCGGCCGCAAGCCGGAAGATGTGGACGCAGTGATCTGCGCCGCTTCGAACATGCAGCGCGCCTACCCGGCCATGGCCATCGAAGTGCAGCAGGCCCTCGGCATTGGCGGCTTTGCCTTTGACATGAACGTCGCCTGCTCGTCCGCCACGTTCGGCATTCAGACGGCCGCGGATTTCGTCCGCTCCGGCTCTGCCCGTTCGGTGCTGATGGTGAACCCGGAAATCTGTTCCGGCCACCTGAACTTCACCGACCGCGACAGCCACTTCATCTTCGGCGATGTGGCCACGGCCGTTCTGGTCGAGGAGGAGAGCTTCGCCCCGGCAGGCCACTGGAAGATCCTCGGCACGAAACTGAAGACCGAGTTCTCCAACAATATCCGCAACAATTTCGGCTTCCTGAACCGCGCCGCCCCGGAAGGCATCGGCGCGCCGGACAAGCTGTTCAAGCAGGAAGGCCGCAAGGTGTTCAAGGAAGTCGTGCCGATGGTGGCCACGATGATCAACGAACATCTCGATGAACTTGGCCTTCAGGGCACGGATCTTCGCCGCCTGTGGCTGCACCAGGCCAATGCCAACATGAACCGGCTGATCTCCTCCAGGGTGCTGGGCCATGAGGCAAACGCCGATGAAAGCCCGACCGTGCTGGACACCTATGCCAACACGTCATCCGCCGGATCGATCATCGCCTTCCACAAGCACTCGGAAGACTTCGTCCCCGGTGACAAGGGCCTGATCTGCTCGTTTGGCGCAGGCTATTCGGCTGGCACGGTATTTGTTGAGAAAACGGCTTAAGGCGCAAAGCCTTTTGCCGGGCCCTTACAGGCTCAATCGTACTCGTCGTCGCTGAACAGGTCGCCCCAGAAAACTTCGCGGCTGGACTTGGCAGCTTCGACGACGACGACGATGCCGCCCATCAGCAACACACAGAACGCCATGACCTGCCAGGGTGCCGTATGTGCCACTGCTTCGAACATCATCACCGCCTTCTTTTAAGCCGGGCGGCGGCAAGCGATTCCGCGCCCTGTTGTCAGTGCAACGGTTTTCGCGCAAAGCCCTTAACAGCGCATTTGGAAATAAGGGCAATCACAGGGCGGGATCGTAACCAGATTGCCCCCCTTTCTTTACCCTTATTGCCAATGCTTTAAGGAAGGGCTGGATGACCGTTCGCACGAAGCAATCCGTTAAGGCTCCAAGGGTCTGGCAGCGCATGCTGTCCGGCCGGCGGCTGGACCTTGCCCACCCCTCGCCCATGGATGTGGAAATCGAGGACATTGCTCATGGCCTGGCCCGTGTCGCCCGCTGGAACGGGCAGACCAAGGGCGAACACGCCTTCTCCGTCGCCGAACATTCTGTCATCGTGGAACGGATCTGCAAGAAGCTGGACCCGACCATGAGCCCGAAGCACAGCCTGATGGCCCTGCTGCACGACAGCCCGGAATATGTGATCGGCGACATGATCTCGCCGTTCAAGACGCTGCTCGGCGAAGGCTACAAGGATATTGAAGGGCGGCTGCAGGAAGCGATTCACATCCGTTTCGGCCTGACGCCGGTGACGCCTGCCCGCCTGAAGAAGAAAATCAAACGGGCGGACCTGATCTGCGCCTGGTTCGAGGCGACGCAGCTGGCCGGATTTGAAGAGGATGAAGCCAACCGCTTCTTCGGTGTGCCGCCGGAAGAGATACGCCTGCGCCTGACGCCGAAAGCCGTGCCGGACGCGCAGGCCGCCTTCCTGACCCGCTTCAACCAGATCATGACGGAGATCGGCGCACCATGATGCGGTCGGCTTCCCCGCTGCTGATCGGCCTGTCGGCCGTGATGGTCGCCATCCAGGATGACATGCCGCTGGTGCTGGTCACCCGGCGCGGCAACGAGGATGCGCTACCCTTCGGCCCGTTCCATCCGGACCGGCACCGCACCTTCGACCTGTCGCTGCGCGGCTGGGTGAGGGAACAGACGGGCTTCGAGCTTGGCTATGTCGAACAGCTCTACACGTTCGGCGACCGGGACCGGGAAACGCCGGAAGCGACGCTGACCGATGCCCCGCCGCACTCCCGCGTGATTTCCGTGGGCTATCTCACCCTGACGCCAGAGGCCCGCCCGGCGGAAGCAGGGTTCGAGGCGCGCTGGCAGAACTGGTATCGCTATTTCCCCTGGGAAGATCACCGCAATGGCCGCCCGGCGATCATCGACAACCAGATCGCGCCGCGCCTGTTCACCTGGGCGGCAGGCAAGGACATGCGGCTGGAACGCGCGAAGATCGCCTTCGGGCTGGACGGGGCACGCTGGGCCGAAGAGCGCGTGCTGGACCGTTACGAACTGCTCTACGAAGCCGGCCTCGTTGCAGAGTGCGCACGCGATGCGAACCTTGCCGAACCGGACATCGCCCTCGGCGAGGCCATGGCGTCCGACCACCGGCGCATTCTCGCCACGGCGATCTCCCGCCTGCGCGGCAAGATCAAATACCGCCCGGTCGTGTTCGAGCTGATGCCGGAACGTTTCACCCTGTCGGCCCTGCAGCGGACGGTTGAGGCCATCCTCGGCCTTGGCCTGCACACTCAGAACTTCCGCCGCGCGCTGGACAAGACGGGGCTGGTGAAAGGGACGGGTGCGATGGAGACCGGCACGGGCGGGCGCCCGGCCGAGCTTTACCGTTTCTGCCGCGAGCAGGCCCTCTCGACCGGGGCGCCGGGCCTGTCGACCCCGCGCCGCTCAGTCGACTGACCTATTCTTCCGCTTCGGTTTCGAACTCTTCCGCAGCGATGCCTTCCGGCTGTCCGACCGCGATGAAGAGATAATCCTCCGGGTTCAGGTATTCCTTTGCCACACGGTTCACATCTTCCAGCGTGACAGCGCGCACCATGTCGTTGCGGCGGTCGAAATAGTCGATGCCGAGGTCTTCCTGGCGCACACCCATCATCTGGCTGGCGATCTTGGCGTTGGAATCGAAGCCCAGCGGATAGGAACCGGTGAGATAGGCTTTCGCATCGGACAGCTCTTCCTCGGTCACACCGTTCTGGACGAAATCTTCCATCTCGTCCTTGATGCCCTGAATGAACTCTCCGGCGCTTTCATTCTTGGTCTGGCCGCCGCCGCTCCAGCTCTGCATGTGCTCGCCGGGCGAGACGCTGGTGTAGATGCCGTAGGTGAGGCCTTTCTCGACCCGCAGGACTTGCATCAGACGGCTCTCGAAGCCGCCCCCGCCATAGGTGTAGTTCAGCACGTAGGCGGGAAAGAAGTCCGGATCCTCACGCTTCAGGCCCGGTCCGATGAACTGGACGAGGGATTGCGGCTGCGGCAGGTCCACCACGATCGGGTCAGCCGGTTCCAGTTCCGGAAACACGATATCCGGCGTTTCCGGAATGTCGGATGTTTCCGGCAGCCCGGCGATCACTTCGTCGATCATCGGAGCCAGTTCTTCCGGCGTCACGGCGCCAACGGCAGTGACCAGAAGCCGGTCCTTCACCATCAGCTTGCGCATCTGCGCCTTCGCCAGTTCCGGCGTCAGCGCGGCAATGCTCTCTTCGGTCTTGATCCGGGCATAGGGATGATCCGGGTACAGCGCCTGGCTCTGTGCCTGCCAGGCCAGGAAGCCCGGATTGGTCTCGCGCGTCTTGAGGCCGACCTGCTGCTCGCGGCGGAACCGCTCGAATGGCACGTCATCAAACCGCGGATCGGCAAACGCCGTGGCGACCAGCGCCATGGCATCTTCCGCATTGTCGGTCAGCATCGACGCCGAACAGCTGGTCCAGTCGTTCGAGGCCGAACAGCCGAAGCTCATGTTCAGGTCTTCCATACGGGTCTGAAAGCCAAGGGAGTCGAGATCCCCGGCGCCTTCATTCATGTGGTAAGTCACTGCCTCGGTCAGGCCTTCGAGGCCCTCCGGATCAACCGCCTCACCGCCTTTCCAGGCCATGTTGAACGAGAGGATCGGGATGGAGGGCTCAGACACGAGCCATACCGAAGCGCCGCCCGGCGTGGTGAATTGCTGGATCTCGGCGAAGTCGCCCGAATGGACCGTCACCTCAAGCGGGGCCGGCTCCTCGACGACCTCAACCGCGACGACCTCCGGCTCGGCCGGCGTCTCGAGGCTGGCACAGGCGGTCAGGCTGGTGGCGGCGAGCAGGCCCGCGGCAAACATTGCGATTTTCATCTCAGGAATCTCCCTCTGCAGGCAGCAATTGTGCCTCGATGAAATGACGGTCGGGGCCGAACACGGTGCGCACGGCGGCGATCGCCTCTTCAGGCGTCACGGCGCGAACATCTTCCGGGAAGTTCAGAACGTCTTCGATCGTACCGCCAATGGCCAGGGTCGAGCCGAAAACGTTCGCCATGGTCGACTGGCTGTCGCGAGCATAGATCGCCTGCGCGGCCAGCTTGTTCCGGGCCCGGACAACTTCTTCTTCCGTGAAGCCTTCCTCCAGCGCCTTGGAGATTTCCGTCATGATAGCTGTTTCCAGGTCTTCCATGCTGACGCCCGGAGCCGGGCTTGCCGAGATGACGGCGGGGCCCTGGTCGTGCAGGTCGGTCCAGGCATAGGTCGATGCGTTGATCGCCAGCTGCTGCTGTTCCACCAGCGACTGGTAGAGACGGCTGGTCATGCCGCCGCCCAGCACTTCAAGGCCAACGTCCAGCGCATAGGCCTCCTTCGGCGAACGGATCTGCGAGACGCCGTTGTAATAGCGGCTCCAGACCGGCTGGCGGACTTTCGGATCGGAGTGGACGATTTCGTCATCCTGCGTCAGCAGCGGCACGTCGCGCCATTTGCGCTGCCCGTGGGCCGTCCCGGTCGGGATGATCTGGCCATAGGTTGCCACAGCGAGGGTACGCACTTCGTCTTCGGTCACATCGCCCGCGACGACCAGGATCGCATTCTCCGGGCTGTAATATTCGTGGTAGAAGTTGAGGCCGTCTTCCGGGGTCAGGGCGGCCACTTCATCCATGTTGCCGATGACGGTGATCTCGTAGGGGTGGCCTTTCCAGAGTTCGGAAAGAACCTGTTCCTGCAGGATGACGCCGGGATTGTTGTCGATGCGCTGGCGGCGCTCTTCCTTCACCACGTCACGTTCGGAGATGAAGGCGCCCTTCGGATCGTCGTCGATCACGAGGTTCACCATCCGGTCGGCTTCCAGCTCCATCATCTTGCCGAGCTGTTCCTTGGCCACGCGCTCGAAATAGGCGGTGTAGTCCCAGCTGGTGAAGGCGTTGGACTGGCCGCCATTGCGCGAAACAATCTGGTCGAACTCACCCGGCGCCAGCGTGTCGGTCTGCTGGAACATGACATGTTCGAAGAGGTGGGCGATCCCGCTCTTGCCGGGGGCCTCGTCGACCGCCCCAACCTTGTACCAGACCATATGGGTGACCACGGGCGCACGGTGGTCGGGGATGACCACAACCTGCATGCCATTATCGAGTTCGAAGGTCTTCGGGGTCCACGCCTCTGCCGAACTGGCGGCCGTATCGGCAAACGCCGGCAGAGCGAGGACGGCGAGGGCCGCAAGCCCTCCGGTCAATGTCCGTTTCATGGGCTTGTTCCCTTGCAAGAGTTGGAGGTCCGGCACCGGGCTGGATCAGGTTCCCGGCAGCTTGACGCGCGGCTTGGCCGTGGTGCTCTCGATGGTCACCGGTTCATTGCCGGTGGCATTGTCCGTGGCGGCGGAGGCAGCATCCTCAGGATTGTCCTTGCGCCAGAACAGGATGCGATCCGAAATGCTCGTCGATTTGCGGATCGTCTTGTACTCTTCATAGTCGACTTCGGTGCGAACCATCGGGCTGACAGCATTGGCACCAGCCGAGGCCACCAGAGCGCGCTCCGAAGCGCTGGCATTGGCGCCAAGCGTGGAACCGAAAGCGGCAGCATTGTCCTGCTGGGCGGCTTCCACCTCAGCCGGGATAGACTGGCCGGCGCCCGGCGGACGCAGGGAATAATCTGGCGGCACAGTCAGCGGCGCCTTGGTCACGACCCGGAACTCGTCCGGCGTACGTCCGCCGCCCGCTCCGCTGGAGCAGGCCGTCGTCGCCAGGCACACTGCGCCCAGGGCCAGAAGGGAAAGCTGCGTCTTCATAGGGCGTCCTCGCCTTTAGGTTTTGGAGGGCCGGTCCGGTTTCCCGGACGGCTTTCTTCCTGACAGTACGAATTGATCGACAAACAGCAAGACCGCACCAACACTGATCGCAGCGTCTGCCACGTTGAACACCCATGGAAAATGGAGTGCCCCGGCATTGATGAAGTCCACAACGGCGCCGAACCGCACGCGGTCGATCAGGTTGCCGAAGGCCCCGCCAATCACCAGTGCCAGCGACAGTTTCAGCAGCCTGCCCTCAGCCACCAGCAGCCAGCGCAGGAAGCCCAGCGCAATCGCCAGCATGATGCCTGCGAGGATCCAGCGCCCGATGCCCTCTGACTGGAACATGCCGTAGCTCATACCCCGGTTCCACACCATGGACAGGTTGATGGGGCCGGGCAGCTCGATCGTGCCGCAGGCGAGGCTGTTGTGAAAGCACTCCATGGCCCGGAAACGCTCGTTCGCCAGAACCATCGACTTGCTCACCTGGTCTGCGATCAGCGTGACCGGGATGATGGCCAGCGGCCAGACCTGAGCGGGTTTCATTTGCATGCGGGGAGATTGCATCCCGCCCCGGCCAGATCAAGCGATTCCGTGCAGGAAAAGGCTTCAGCCCGTGAGAGCTGAAGCCCTTGTCATGTCTCAGCTGTGCGTCTTGTCCCAGGCTTTCACGGCCAGCGCATCGCGGGGCGTGATGTCCGGGAAGGACGGATCTGCGGAAGCCGGGTCGAAATACTTCCAGCTCCGGCGGCATTTGATGCCCTCGGCTTTCTCCGGATAGACGACCACGCCGGGCGTATCATCCAGCGTAAAGCCGCCGCCCTTGCCTTCGGCCGTGTTCACCAGCGTCGCGCCGGACGTGATGAACAGGTCGCCTGCATCCTCGCCGTCGAAAGCCTTCACCAGCGCTTCGTCCGCGATATGCACCACCGGCGCAGCCTCCAGAGAGGCACCGATACGCTTCTCGCGGCGTTCCACTTCCAGCGCGCCGGTGACGACGCGGCGGACCGTGAAGATCTTCGCCCAGCGCGCGGCCAGCTCGTCATCCTTCCAGCCTTCCGGCGTTTCCGGGAAGAGGAGCAGGTGGACCGAGTCTGCCTTGCCGCTGAGATGGCTTTCAAGGAAAGCCTCCTCCATCGTGAACGGCATCACCGGGGCGAGCCAGGTGAGCAGGCGTTCCAGGACGGCGGCCATCACCGTGCGCGCAGCGCGGCGGCGGTTGCCGTAGAAGGCGGTAGCCTCGTCCCATGCGTCCATCGTGTCGAAACGCGGATCGCAATAGAGGCTGTCCTTGCGGATGTCGAAATAGACGGCCGACAGGTCCACGCCCGCGAAATTGATGAGCAGGCTCATGATGCGCTTGAAGTCGTAGACCGTGTAGGCGGCCTTCACCTGCGCATCCAGTTCGGACAGGCGGTGCAGCACCCAGCGCTCAAGCCCCGGCATCTTCGCCGGTTCGACCGCCTCGTCTGCCGTCCAGCCGTCCAGCGCGCCCAGCAGGTAACGCACCGTGTTGCGCAGCTTGCGATAGGTTTCGACCGAGCCCTTGATGATCTCGTCGGAGATGCGCAGGTCTTCAGTATAGTCGCCCGACGCCGTCCAGATGCGCAGGATCTCGATCCCGTACTGTTTCTGGATCTCTTCCGGCTCGATCGTGTTGCCGATCGACTTGGACATCTTCTTGCCTTCGGCATCGACGATGAAGCCGTGCGTCAGCACTTGCTTGTAAGGCGCCATGCCGCGCGTCGCGCAGCATTCCAGCAGGGACGACTGGAACCAGCCGCGGTGCTGGTCGGAGCCTTCCATGTAGAGGTCCGCCTGCCCGGTCTCGGCATCGATGATGCCGCGCTCGCGCAGCGCGAAGGCATGCGTGGCTCCACTGTCGAACCAGACGTCCAGAACGTCCGTCACCTTGTCCCAGTCATTCGACGACAGGCCGAACGGCGAGAGGAAGTCTTCCGACGGCGTATCGAACCAGGCCTCGACGCCGCCCTTGGTGATGGCGGCGCGGATCGCTGCGTTGAGGGCGTCCGCCTGCTCTTTCGGCAGCGCAGCCGTGTGCGGCTCGCCGGACTTGTTGACGAAGATCGTGATCGGCACGCCCCAGTTGCGCTGGCGCGAGATCAGCCAGTCCGGGCGGCCTTCCACCATGGACCGCAGGCGGTTGCGGCCGACAGCCGGGAAGAACTCGGTCGCGTCGATGGCGGCGAGCGCATTCTCGCGCAGGCTCTTGCCGTTCGGGCCGGGCTTGTCCATCGAGATGAACCATTGCGGCGTCGCCCGCCGGATGACCGGCGCCTTGGAGCGCCAGGAGTGCGCATCACGGATAGTCGTCATGCCGCGCGCGAGCAGATTGCCGCTCTCGGCGAGGGCGGCGATCACTTCATTGTTCGCCTTGCCCGGCTCGCCGCGCTTCTTGCCGCTGGTACGGATGATGTCCATGCCCGCAAAGCGTGGCACGTCCGGCGTGTAGCAACCGTCCGGATCGACGATCTGGCGGATCTCCTGCGTCGTACGGCCGGACTCGACCCAGACATTGAAGTCGTCCTCGCCATGCGCAGGCGCGGTATGCACGAAGCCCGTACCGGCGTCGTCGGTGACGTGCTCGCCCGCGAGGAGCGGAATCTCGTGCGCAAAGAAAGGGTCCATCGCGTGGAGCGGGTGAAGGAGCTTATCGAACGAAGTTGTCGTGCCAAACTTCACCCCATCCAG
>JAWKUR010000025.1:0-46949 GCA_041398445.1 Hyphomonas sp.
CCGGCGGCGGGACAACCGGCTCGCCGTCGAACCGCGGATTGTGAGAGACGTAGAGATAGACCGCCCCGTTCGCCTCATGCACCGGATAGCGGCGCACTTTTACTTTGGACGGATCATAGGGCGAATCCGGCGTCAGGCTTGGCATCAGCTTGCAGCCGCCATCGGTGCCGAAGCGCCAGCCATGATAGGGGCATTGCAGTGCCCACTCGCCATTCGTCTCCAGCTGCTGGCCAGCGGACAGCGGCACGAGGCGGTGCGGACAGATATCGCGCAGGGCGAATGGCTCCCCCGCCGGGGTGCGGCCCACAACAACCGGTTCGCCCAGGATCATGATGCGCTGCTGCTTGCCAGCCTTCAGCTCGGCCGAAGGCGCGGCGAGATACCAGCAATCCGTCAGGAAGCCGTCCTCGGTGATGCCGGCCTTTGCCGGGGCAGGATGCTGTGTGTCAGCCATAGTCCCCCTTACACCGGCTGTAGTTCAGCGAAAACCCGGAGAGGCACGTAGATAGTCCGCCATAGTCATGGCGTAGTCCTAGTCCGTCACGGTTATGGACAGGCTGAACGTGCCTTCCGGGGGCTCTCCCGCTTCCAGTTCCCAGGGCCGTCCCTCGGTCAGTTCCAGTGTGCCTGTGCCCGGCGTCACGGCGGTAAAATCGAACGCCATATAGTGATTGCCGCCGGTAAAGCCCGGCTGGTTCTGTACTTCCGGATCGGTCGGCCGCGTGGCCTCATCCGCCAGCGCCAGCATGTCCGGCTGCCCGGTCACCTGCCAGACATAGCCCGCCGTCGGGATGGTTTCGAGCTCCACCCGAAGCGTCTTGCCCACCGGCAGCACAACCTCGTGCCCGTCCATGCCCGCCCCGGCATAGACCACACCCGGCTCAACCACCAATGGTGCTTCCGGCGTCTCTTCCCGGCATCCACCGAGTGCCAGCGCCGCCATGACAAGGCCGATTCCCGCAATTCGCATCGGCATTTTCCTCAGTCTATTCAATCCCGTATCGCGCCTTCGAACGAGGTTGTCGCACCACCTTCAGAGAAATAATCCGTCCAGAAGGTCCGGATGCGCAGGTCTGTATCCGGGTCCAGCGGCGGGCGGCCCGGATCGTGGGAGCGGCCATAACCAACGATGCGCACCTCTGCCCCCGGCAGATCCGGCACCAGCTGGTATTGCTCCACGGCTGCGATGGAGTCTTCGGGCGGCTGAGATTTGAAGGTCCGCCACGGCAGGACCTGGCTGTTCTCCAGCATGTCCGAGAAAATATAGACGGTGGAATAGCTGCGCCCGCCCGGCGGGTTATGCGTCCATTGCGCGATGGTGCGGACGATATCCGATGTCGGGGCTTCCTCAGCCTGCCGGGTCACCGGCTCCAGCGCCCGGACCAGCTGTTGCATGAACACGCGCTCATCGGCCTTGGCCTGCATCGCACTGCACTGGCCAAGCATGTAATCGACCGCGCCCTGGTTCTCCGGACAGCCCGGCTTGCAGGCATTCACCAGCCGTTCCGTGTTTGTGTAATGCGGGCCGATCGTGGCCACCACGATCCTGTCACCGCTGCCCAGATTGTCGACCACGGTGGCGAGGCTTTCCATCATCACTGACTTGTCAGTCGCATCGGCCTGCGTGGTCCGATCGATCAGGAACAGCGAGGTCGACTTGCCGACATCGCAATAGTCAAACGCCCCACCAGCCCCCTCGCCCGGCGAACAGGCCGCCAGAGCGGCAAGAGATACGGCAAGGCCTGCCGCCATCCATCCCATCTTCATCTCAAGATCCCCCGCGCGCTCAACCGGCCCGGCGGCGCAACTGATTGGCATAGCGGCGCTGTTCGGCCGCCTCGGCATCGGCCACCTGGGCTTTCAGCTTCGCCAGTTCCTTCTCGGACCGCTTGCGCTCGACATCCGCTTTCTGGAAATCCGGATGGGCGTCATGGCAGAAATAGGAAGCCGACACGCCGACCAGCACCACCGCCACATTGATGAACAGGAAGATCCAGCCTTCCAGGTTCAGCCCTGGCTCCAGCGACATCAGCGCCGCCCCTGCCCCGCCGCCATTCATCGCGTCCGCAAAGCCAATCTCCGGTGCGACGGCAGCGGCCAGAAAGCCCTGCCGCAGAACGGAGAGGCCGTAACAGAGCGCCCCGATCAGGAAGGTGACCACCACGACCTGCAACGCCTCGCGGACCCAGCCATGCTGTTTGGAGAAATATTCAAACCGGCCAAGCGCCATGCCCAACCTGTGCGACAGCACCACAAGCACGCCGCCCACCAGAAGCGACACGACCAGCGCAATCACCGGGCTTTCCCGGAAGAACAGTTCGAAGCTCAGGCGGTTGATCGGCACTTCGGCAATTGCCAGCAGGATCATGAAGGGCATGTAGAACCACGGGCCGGAATAACGCGGCTGGCGGTTCACCTCGCCATGGATCTCATCCCAGGTCGACTGGGCGCGGTTCACCCGCGCGCCCGCAGATTCGAGCCGGCTGGCAAAGCGCGTGCGGATAACTCCCACGCGGCGGGTATGATCATCCTTCAAAGGATCGCCTGACTCTGATGTGTGCAAATCCGGCAAATGCTCTGCCTGGAGCGGCGCGGGCGGTGTTCCGGATTGGGGATTTGTTTCCGGGGCTTTGGGTTGGACAACGGCGAACGTGTCTTTCTTCTGGCCAAAGGCGTCGGTGTTCATGGGGCGCAGATTCTCCATCTTTACGCCCCGTTAACCACAATAATGTGGCCGGAATGCGCATCAGGCAAGAGGATTCCGCCCACTGGCGCTTCCTCCTGCCTGCCGCCCGGCTCATGTCGCCGGACGGTAACGCGGGTTCACGGACAGGTCCGGACGGGGGCGAATACCCGTCACCCGCGTCACGATTGCCTCCAGCGCCTGAAAGAAGCGCACCCCCTCCAGCACAGGATTGACGTGGTTGGTCAGCACGCAGAAATGGGTGTCCTTGCCCTTCCGGTGGTGTGCCGCATGGTGGCGGTGTGATTGCAGAAGGCCCGTCTTCTGCAGGGCCGTGATCAGGCGGCCATTTTCCTGCGGGCTACGATGAGCGCTGGCATGCACCTCGTTCGACATCACACCGAAAATGACGGCTGACACGGTAAAAACGTTCAACAGGCCAAAGGCCCAGAAGGCCGCCAGGAAGGCGATGCCGATGGCCAGGACCTCCCGGTTGCGCGTCCACAGCGTGCCATTCAGAAAGCTGCGCGGCGTAAAGTGATGCTGCTGGTTTTCCCGGATCGTATGGCCAATGACCGGCCATTTGGGATTGCCGTAACGATCCTCCAGCCAGTGGATCACACCGGAAATGAAGTCTGCGAAATAAAGCCCGCCCAGCACTTTCAGCAGAAAGGCTCCGATAGCCGTGATTGTCGAACCCACCATGATTTGTCTCCCGACCTGAATTTGGGTTTCCGAATTAGTTAGTGAGCGCTTATTTTCATATCCTGAGACACAATGCAAGTAAATGCTCACTCAAAATGGGATATCTAGAATCGAATTTCTAATCCGGATGCACCGGAAGCATGGAAGCATTACCCTGCCTGCTTCCTGACGGCTCGGCCCACAGTCTGGCGTCCTCAGCCAAAGACCTCTTTCCGCCCTGCACTGGCGCGGCTATATCGCGCGAATGACACCTCGCGACAAAATCCGGAATTTCTCCATCATCGCCCACATCGACCACGGCAAGTCGACGCTGGCTGACCGCCTGATTCAGACCTGCGGCGGCCTTACAGACCGTGAGATGAAGGAACAGGTGCTCGACTCGATGGATATCGAGAAAGAGCGCGGCATCACCATCAAGGCCCAGACCGTGCGCCTGACTTACAAGGCGAAGGATGGCGAGGAATACGTCCTCAACCTGATGGACACGCCCGGACACGTCGACTTCTCCTATGAAGTCTCCCGCTGCCTCGCCGCATGTGAAGGCGCGCTGCTGGTGGTCGACGCCTCACAGGGTGTCGAGGCCCAAACGCTGGCCAATGTCTACCAGGCCATCGACCAGGACCTCGAAATCGTTCCTGTGCTGAACAAGGTGGACCTGCCCGCCGCGGACGTGGAGCGTGTGAAGGAGCAGATCGAAGACATTATCGGTCTCGACGCTTCGGACGCCATCGAAACCTCTGCCAAGACGGGGCTCGGGATCTCCGACGTGCTGGAAGCCATCGTCACTCGCCTGCCTGCCCCGCAATCCGGAGACCCCGCCGCACCGCTCAAGGCCGCACTGGTGGATGCCTATTACGACCCGTATCTCGGCGTCGTCGTCATCGTGCGCATCCATGATGGCGTGCTGAAGGCGAAGCAGAAGATCCGCATGATGCGGACTGGCGGTACCTACGAGATCGACAAGGTCGGCACGTTCAATCCGAAACTCACGGAAGTCGAGGCGCTTGGTCCCGGCGAAGTCGGCTATTTCGTCGCCTCGATCAAGGAAGTTGGCGATACCGCCATCGGTGACACGATCACCGAGGAACGCCGCCCGGCCGAGAAGGCCTTGCCGGGCTACAAGGACGTGCAACCGGTCGTCTTCTGCGGTCTCTTCCCCATGGATGCAGGCGACTTCGACGATCTGCGTGCTGCCATGGGCAAACTGCGCCTGAACGATGCCTCCTTCACCTGGGAAATGGAAACCTCTGCCGCACTGGGCATGGGCTTCCGCTGCGGCTTCCTCGGCCTGTTGCACCTTGAGATCATCCAGGAACGCCTCAGCCGCGAGTTCGATCTGGACCTGATCGCGACGGCCCCGTCCGTGGTCTATGAGATGACGATGACTGACGGCACCGAGATCGAGCTGCACAACCCGGCCGACATGCCGGAAGTGACCAAGATCAAGGAAATTCGCGAACCGTGGATCAACGCCACGATCTACACGCCGGACGAGTATCTGGGCGCGATCCTGAAACTCTGCCAGGATCGCCGCGGCATACAGACCGAGCTGTCCTATGTCGGCGGACGCGCGCTCGTGAAATACGAACTGCCGCTGAACGAAGTGGTGTTCGACTTCTACGATCGCCTGAAATCCATCAGCCGCGGCTATGCAAGCTTCGACTATGAGATTATCGGTCACCGCGCCGAAAACCTCGTGAAGCTGCAGATCCTCGTCAATGACGAGCCGGTCGATGCGCTTGCCATGCTGGTCCACCGTGACCGCGCCGAGAGCCGCGGCCGCCAGATGTGCGAACGGCTGAAAGAGCTGATCCCGCGCCAGATGTTCAAGATCCCGATCCAGGCAGCCATAGGCGGCAAGGTGATCGCGCGCGAAACCCTCAGTGCCCTGAGGAAGGACGTGACGGCAAAATGCTATGGCGGCGACGCGACGCGGAAACGCAAGCTGCTCGACAAGCAGAAAGCCGGTAAGGCCCGCATGCGCCAGTTCGGCAAGGTGGAGATTCCGCAGGAAGCCTTCGTCGCCGCTCTGAGAATGGACGGCGACTGATCCGGCTGCTAGCTGAAGCGTCTTATGTAAGGCACGCCGGAGAAGAGCATTCTCTGCGGCACGCCATTGATGACGCCGTCGAAGCGGATGCGTTCCGGTGAGGCGTCGTCGCTATGGCGCCAATAGCCGCCTTCCATGGGCAACAGTTCCACGATGTTGCCCAACAACACCTTGCCATCTCTTGCATAGACATAGATCGGACCTGCCCAGCGGTCGTCATTGTCATACCGGCCCGCCAGAACGCGCAGAGCTTCCGGTGCGGGCGGCTTGTAGCCAATGGACGGATCGGCAAGATATTCTCGCTCCCCACACCAGGCGCGTACAGCCTTGCCGTCTTCTGTTTCAATCACCACACCCGTAATCGCATGATCGGGCTCATCCGTGGCAAACAGATTGTCGGCGGCACGATAAAGTGCCCCTTCCCGTCCATTCTTCCGGAGACGGAGGTCTCCATCGGATAGCAGCACGTCAAAGCGGTCACCATCCACGGCGGTAAACTGGCCCGCATATTGTTCCGGCTGCTCCAACGCGGCACGCACCGGCCTTGGTTCCGGTGGCGGTGCACTCTCCTGCATCGTGCGCATCAGTTCGCATGCATATATGGTCACATTCTTCGGGCGGTAATCCAGCGCATAGTGGACATTGCTTGAGGCGAAGGCGGCAACACCTGCCTCTGTGTCGATATGGAGGGACGAGCAGAAAGAGATCATGCCGCCGGTATGGTGCAGGTATTTCCGGCCATCGATTTCCACGTGGGCAAGACCATTGCCATACTTTGCTCCCTCGTCCCAACCATCAACCGGGTCTGCCAGGAACCGTGCCGCCGCCTCGTCAGAAAAGACCGGCCCGCCCTTCCCATCCGCGACGTCCAACAGGAAACGGAGGAACTTCACCATATCGCCCGGCGTGGATGCAATGCAGCCAGCAGCGCTGTCGCTATCCACCCAAGGCGTCGGGGTCATCCGTACCGGGATGGGATTCAAGCGGTCCGTCAGCGCGGGCTCATACCCCTTTGCATAACGCGGCCGGTCTGCGACATGCATCGCGGCGGCCGTCGCCCCCATCCCGATCTTGTCCAGAACACGCGCCTGGACCACATCCGGGAACAGGCGGCCATCGACATTGGCCACGATCTTCCCGGCCAGTTCATATCCGCAATTCGAGTAGGACCAATTCGTACCCGGCTTGAATCCGGACCAGAGACCACCCTCAACAAACATCGCAGAGTCTGCAGGCAGGCCGGCCGTATGGTTCAATAGATTTTGCAGGCGAATATCGGCGCCGTCCCGGATTTGCAGCCCCTTCAGGGAATCAAGCACTTTCACATCCGGCGAGAGTTTGCCCTCGTCGATCAGCGACCAGGCCGCCAGCGCCGTGAACATCTTGGAGATCGAGCCCACCTGGAAAAGATGGTCCGGACGAACTGGGATGTTCTGCTCGATGTCCGCCAGACCGGCCGTCACGATGGCCTCATAGCCATCGCGCGTCACCAGCGCCACGGTCATCCCCGGCAGGCCCCAGGCCGCGCGATGCTGTTCAATATAGGATTTCAGGGGACTGGTAACCGGATCGGCAGGCCCTGCCGCCTCGTCTTTTCCGGGCGCGGCCACCGGTGCAGTCGTGCTTTTCTGGCAAGCGGCAAGATAGCTTGTTGCCAGCGCGGCCCCGCCCATGAATGCCCTGCGATCCATATCCATATGCCGCCCTTTCGAATTACATCCAGGCGGGAGCTTAGCTTGTTCCCCCATCAGGAAAAGAGGGGCCACAGATTTAGCGCGGCGGATTGGCGGCTGGCGGTTCCAGCCCGATGCATTACAGATCAGGCTTTGGGAAGGCAGATCCGCATGGCCGCATCATCCGTTGAAATCGTGCAGCTCCCAAGCGCCGGGCTTCAACGCGCTACGGCGCTTGCGGAGATCATCTGGCCCGTTGCCTTTGACGGTCTCATCCCGGCACCGGAAATTCCGAAAATCGTGGAACAAATCTACGCCCCGACCCAGTTGGAAGCTGACATGGAGAATGGCCATGTCTTCTGGATCGCGCAGGTCGACGGGAAAGATGCCGCTTTCTGCGCAGCCTATAGGGAAGAAGGCACCGTATGGCTGAAGAAGCTGTACGTCCTGCCAGATGCGCAAGGCCACGGGCTCGGCACACGGCTGACAGAGACAGCCATCGCCCACTTCGCCCCGGCAAAGGAAATCGCGTTGTTCGTAAAGAACGACAATGTGAAGGCGATCGGCTTCTATGAGCGCAGCGGCTTTGCCATCGCCCGGGAGGTTCCCGTGGTGATGGGGCACATGCACTTTACCGATTATGTCATGAACCGCGTCCTCTAAACGCTCAGTCCAACAAGGCCCAACCGACATCCCGGCTTGGGAGACCCGGAAAGCAGCGCTATATCCCCGGCATGACCCGCACGCTGACCATTCTCGGCATTGAAACGAGCTGCGACGAGACCGCCGCCGCTGTCATCCGTCTCGCGCCGGATGGCGGGGTCGAGATCCTGTCCGAGAAAGTCCACACACAGCTGGAAGAACACGCGCCCTATCTGGGCGTCGTACCGGAAATCGCTGCGCGCGCCCATGCGGAGCTAGCCGATCAGACTGTGGCCGCCGCCATGTCAGATTCCGGTCTCTCCTATGCAGACCTAGACGCTGTGGCCGCAACATCCGGCCCCGGCCTGATCGGCGGGGTCCTGGTCGGCATGATGACCGGCAAAGCCATTGCGCAGGCCGCAGGCAAGCCGTTCCTGGCCGTAAACCATCTGGAAGGCCACGCCCTCAGCCCCCGGCTGACCCATGCGGCCCCCTTCCCTTACCTGCTATTGCTGGTCTCCGGCGGGCATTGCCAGTTCCTGGAAGTTCGCGGGCTCGGCGATTACCGCCGCCTCGGCTCGACGATTGACGATGCAGCGGGCGAAGCCTTCGACAAAACCGCGAAACTGCTGGGGCTCGGCTTTCCGGGCGGTCCCGCCGTTGAGCGTATCGGGGCGAACGGCAAAGCCGATGCGATTGATTTCCCCCGGCCGCTACTGAACCGCCCCGGCCTCGACATGAGTTTTGCCGGGTTGAAGACAGCCGTTGCGCGCGCCGCGGAAGCAGAGCCGCTGACGGACGCCCGCATGGCCGATATCTGCGCCAGTTTCCAGGCGGCAATCGTCGATGTCCTGTCAGAGAAAGCCCGGCGTGCGCTGGACGGTTTCGAACCTGGCGATGGCGCAGCGAAACGGTTTGTCGTTGCCGGCGGCGTCGCAGCGAACAAGGCGATCCGGGCTGGACTGGAAAATGTGGCGGCGGGTGCAGGCGCCGTGCTGATCGCGCCGCCGATGCGGCACTGTACGGATAATGCGGCAATGATCGCCCTTGCGGGGGCTGAACGGCTCGCAGGCGGCCTCGAAAGCGAGGCGGGTGACCTTGGCGCCGGGGCGAGACCACGCTGGCCACTGGATGAGGCGGCGGCGAAGTCCGATCCGGCCTATGTGACGGGGCGGCGTGGCGCCAAGGCCTGATGGGTCTGATTGCGCGGGCGCAATTCCTTAAACCACGAATTCAGCAAATGAGAACATGGCCGCCACGATGCTGGCTGCGATGGGCAGGGCCGCCATCAGGGCAATAAGGGACTGGCGGGTTTCTGTTTTCGAGAGGGTCATTGTCCTTGTTCCTTTTCACGAGACGGCAGGTCGCGCCGTCCATGGGCTCCATATAGCGAAGCCATGAACAATAATCAATGAACGATTTTAAAAATATTCAGAGTTCACGATTTCCAGTCATCAAGGAACACTCGCGTCCTTCGACAAACCCGCCAGGATAAGGTCCAGAACCCCCTTCAGTTCTCGCTTCAGCTTGGGCAGGGTGAGGTGGGAAAACAGCTGCGGAAAACGGAACTTCATCAAGGCCGCCTGCATGAACTCAGCTGTTTCCTCCAGCCGGTCCATCGGACGGAACACACCCTCGCGGATGCCGTCTTCCAGCAATTGAACCAGGTACACACGTTCCTGCGCGAGCTGTTCGTTGAAATAGAGCGGGCGTTCCTCTGCCAGAACTTCCGCCACTTCCAGGATCTTGGCTTTCGCCTCGATCGCCTGATAGGTGCTGGTCATTCCGTAGTCGAAAAAGTCACGCAGACGCTCGGGCGCCGGCTTCTTCTCACGCGCGATGGAGGCGTAAGCCTGATACATCTCCGCATTGAACTTGCGGGCCATGGCCTCGGCAATATCCAGCTTGGACGCAAAGAAGCGATAGATATTGCCGGCTGACATACCGCAATCTCTGGCAATCTCCGACATGGTCGTCTTGGCGTATCCATAGTGCAGGATGCGCTCCATGGCGGCATCCAGAATCTGCTGGCGGGTATCTGGGGTATCACTCATGAGCGGAACATACCGGGAAATACTGAAGGATCAATGATTCATTCAGCGCGCAGGAAAACGTGACCAGAAACTCTGGCGCCGGGCATAGGCAGATGTATCCGCCTGTGCGATAGGCAGCTCTGAGTTACAGACGGAGATGTTCGATGCCCCTTTTCTGCCTGCACTGCCTGGACAAGATCGAAGGCTGCGCCGAAGCCCGCGCCAAGGCCCGTCCGGCACACCTTGCCTGGGCGGCCCAGATCGGTCCGGCAGTCCGCATGGCTGGTCCGCTTCTGGATGAGGCTGGCAACATGGTCGGCTCTGTATTCCTGATCGAGGCGGCAGACCTCGCCGCCGCAAAGGCACTCCACGCAGAAGACCCCTACGTCACGGGGGGGGTGTTCGGACACGTCCACATCCACGAAACCCGCTGGGCAATCGGTGAGGGCAAACCCGAATGAGGCGTCTGGTTCTCGGTAATCTGAACTATTCCAGCTGGTCGATCCGCCCGCTCATAGTGGTACGGAAAGTGGGCCTGCCGGTTGAAGAAATCATTGTCCCGCTGGATTTTCCGGAAACGACAGCGCGGCTGAAGGAGATCAGCCCGACGGCTAAGGTGCCCTTGCTGATCTGGGACGACCAGACCGTCTGGGAAAGCCTGGCAATCACGGAATGGGTCGCCGAGTGGGCCCCGTCCGGCACGGTCTGGCCTGGAGATCCGCGCGCCCGCGCTATTGCACGCGCTGCAGCCAGCGAGATGCACGCCGGGTTCCCTGAACTGCGCGGCAAGTGCCCCATGGATATCAGGGGGCGCGAACAATCGCCCGAAATGACAGCCCAGCTTGAAGCGGACATTGCACGCATCCAGGATCTCTGGAGCAGCCTGCGGGCAGAATTCGGCCGGAGCGGACCATTCCTGTTTGGCCAGTGGAGCGCTGCCGATGCGTTTTACCTTCCGGTCGTCACCCGCTTCCGGACCTACGGCCTGCCCCTGACTGGTGCAGCCGCCGATTACGCCGCCGCCGTCCTGTCAGACCCGGACTTCCTGAAACTGGAAGAACAGGCCAAGGCAGAACCCTGGTGGATCAAATATGGCCCGGACGGCCGCTCAAGCGGCTATCTCAAGACGGAAGATTGAGCAGGTCATAGCCAAGATCGTAGCGGAACAGCTCCCCGATCTTCCGCTGGTAGATCTCAAGCGCTTCGCCTGAGAAAAGATCCGACAGGCTTGTCTTGCGGTTCTGCAGGACGTTTGGCTCCGCATCCGGGTCAACCTTTTCGGCCATGGCTTCCTTGGTGCCTGCCTGTAGCGCCGCCTCGATGGCTTCTGCTGTGAGGTTCAATCCCCAATGGCGATCAACCGCTTCAAGCACTTTGCGCGGATCTTTCAGCGTGTCCTCATAATGGACCACGAGAATGCTATCGCCGTGACGAGCCAGCACTTCCCCCCAACGGTTCCAGAAACGGGCCAGCCAAAAAAGATCGCACCGGTAGCGAGACCCGGCTGGATCCCCTTCCAGATAGGTCAGCCAGTCGACCTTGATATCGTATTCCCACTTCGCATGGTGGCTGGCCAGGATCGACATCGGGTGGCGCACGGCCAAGACATAAGGCGGCAGGCCAGCCATGCCGCGGGCCCAGCTCCAGTCTGCAAGACGGTGCGGGATTGTATGGCTGAACGCAAGCCGCGGTAGTTGCTCGAAAACCGGCTTGTCTTTCGGCCAGCCGATATAGGGCCGCACGGCATTCTCTGAGAAATACTTCGGCCGATCGATCCCGTATGTATCCGCCAGGGCGACAGCCAGCATGTATTTCAGCCAGTGCGTGCCGGAATTTTTCGATGTGACCAGCACACCGTCAAATGCGCCATGACGCAGGACGGAAAAATTGGTCCAGTTCTCATTGAGCACCTTGGACCGGTAAGCGGATGGCAGCGTGGTTGCAGTCATGGAATTGCCCTAGGGCCAGATGGGTCCCGGCGCAACTCAGGTCTTCAGGCCCGCCTTGTCCCGGTAGACCTGCAGCAGCGCCAGCTGCTCCCGGGTCGGCAAGCCCTCCGCTTCAGACACTGCTACCAGCATGGCATCAAGGTCGACAACTTCCTTCGGGCCGAGCACGGATGACGAGACGATCAGCTGGCTCAATTTGCGCATTGTTTCGGCCGGTGGCGGGGCGGAATTGGTGACCCATGCCGCATGGGCGGTCAGCTCATCTGCCTCATCCTGACTGAACTCGAAATGGTGCATTATCTCCCGATCGATTGCCGCGGTCTGCTTGTCCGTAAGCGGACCGCCACGCGCGCAGGCTATCTCCATCATCATGATGGCCGCAGCCTCTCGCGGATCCTGGATCAGGCTGAGCCCGCCCTTGCCCGCCTTGTACCGGAAGGCCAGCTTGCGCGGCATGTTGATTGCGGACTGGGCAATCTTGCCTGCTTCGTGCAGCCCTTCCCGGGCCATACGAATGCGCCACGACCAGACACCGATCGCGACAAGAAGCCCAAGCAGAAACAGAAGAATTTGCATGCTGAAACAGTAACGCGGCCCATTGGGCCGCGCTACAGGATTCGTCAAAGGAAGGACGGGACTATTATTCCCCGCCCCCCTGCTCGGAAGCAACGGCCGCATGGGCCTGCGCAAGGACATAGGCGCGGATGGCTTCTACATCGTCCTCGCTAAGATATTCAGCGAACGACACCATGCCATTGGCGGAAAAGTGCCCTTCCAGAACGATGCCCTTCCAGGCTTCAGGGTCTGCGGCCATCGCAGACCAGCGCAGATCCGGCAGAACGCCGGAGCTGACAGCGAGCGGCCCATGGCAGACGGCGCAGTTGCGGGAAAAGTCCACAACGCCTTCCGCGATCTGTGCCTCTGTTCCGAAGGATTCCGCCTTCGGCGTGCGCTCGATCATCGGCAGATCCGCATCCGGAATTTCGCCCGTAGCACCCAGCTTGAAGGTAACGATCTTGCCGACCGTCGGGGCGACCTTGTCGTCATAAGCAAAGCCCGCCGTCAGAGCAAAAGCACTGCCCCATCCCGTGGCGATCGTGACGTATTGCTCGCCATCGATCATGTAGGTGCCCGGTCCGGCACCCGCACCGGATTTGACATTCCGGCTCCACAAGACTTCACCTGTGGCCGCGTCATAGGCGACGAAGTCACCGTTCAGCTTGCCCTGGAAGACCAGCCCGCCAGCCGTCGACAGAACGCCGCCATTCCAGGCATTGCCATGCTCAACCGTCCAGCGCGGCGCACGGGCAACCGGATCCCACGCGATGAGGCGGCCCTTGAGCGTCGAACGCAGGAACTTCGCCACTTCCGGCGTTGCGATCGGCGGGACACCTGCGGAGAAGTCTGCGCCAGTGTTCCACTTGGTTTCCTTGGAGAAGAAACGCGGGTCTTCAGCATAAGCCTGCGGGATTTCCTGCGCCGGAATATAGGCGAGGTTCAGGTCCGGATCGAAAGCCATCGGATGCCAGTTGTGTGCACCCAGCGGCCCCGGCAGCTGGTTGTACGGAACTTTGCCATAACGCGCTTCCGGCACCTCGATCGGTCGGCCATTCGCATCCAGCCCGGTCGCCCAGTTCATCGGCACGAACGCATCGCCGGAAATGAACTCACCGGTGGCCGCGTCGATTACATAGAAGAAACCATTCTTCGGCGCCTGCATGGCAACGCGGCGCGGCGCCCCGCCTTCGCCAAGCGGCAGGTCCGCCAGGATAATGGTCTGCGTGGCCGTGTAGTCCCAGTTATCGCCAGGCGTCGTCTGGAAGTGCCATTTGTACGTACCCGTATTGGCATCGACAGCCACGACGGACGACAGGAACAGGTTGTCCCCTGCCGACGGGTCCCGGAACGTCCGGTTCCATGGCGAGCCATTGCCAACGCCAAATATGATCTGGTCATTCACTTCGTCATAAACGATGGAATCCCAGACAGTACCGCCACCGCCATCGGTCACCCAGGCGCCTTCGTCACCCCAGGTGACATTCCCGATCTCTTCGAAAACGCTGTCGGAGGCTTCGCCGTCCGGCTGCTTCTCCGGGTTCGGCACCGTATAGAAGCGCCAGATCTTGTCGCCGGTTTCAGCGTCATAAGCGGAAAGATAGCCGCGCACACCCAGCTCGGCCCCGCCATTGCCGATCAGCACCTTGCCGTTCACAACCCGCGGCGCGCCGGTAATCGTATAGGGCTTGGACTGGTCGACCGTCACCGTCTCCCAGACGAGATCGCCCGTCTTCGCGTCCAGCGCCTGCAGGCGGCCATCGATAATGCCGACATAGATCTTGCCGTCATAGACGGCGACACCCCGGTTCACCACATCGCAGCACGCATTGACGCCAACCGACCGGTCCACATCCGGATCATGTTCCCACAGCAGGGCGCCCGTCTTCGCGTCCAACGCGTAGACCACCGACCAGGCAGACGTCACATACATGACGCCATCCACCACGATCGGGGTGGATTCCACGCCCCGATTGGTGGCGAGGTCAAATGTCCATGCCACGCCGAGGTCGGCGACATTGTCCTTGTTGACCGCGTCCAGCGTCGAGTGGCGCTGTTCGTCATAGGTGCCGCCATAGGTGAGCCATTCGGCACCGCCCGACCCGGTTTCGATCCGTTGTGTATCAACGTCCGCGAAGGCCTTGGCCTCGGGCGCAGGTGATGCTGCTTCCTGCTTCGGCCCACACGCTGCGATCAGCGCCAGCGCCGAACCTGCCAGCAAAATACGATTCCAGGCAGCCATGTCGGTGTTCCTCCCCTCGACATTATCCACAAACGGTCTTCACGCCGCTCTCTCGCCGCAGATGCTAGTCTTTCGAAGGGGTTTGTCGAGGCGTTACCCTAGGGCACCGATATCATCGGGGCATGGTTAGGCGGGCGCCATGACGCCTTTCAATTCACACTGGGCCTCGGCAACCGCCGCCTGAACAATATTTGTCCACGCATCCACGTCCGCAGCGGCTTCGGAACCTGCCGGGAAATTCACCGAACGCGACGCGCTGACAACGCCGCCTTCGAGCCCCATGGGCCCGTTCACGAAGCCGGCCATGGCATCAGCCGCAGGTGCGCCTTGCGCGCCATAACCCGGAACAAGGAAAAGGGATTTCGGTGCGATCTTACGGATGGCCCGGGCTTCCGCCGGCCCCGTCGCCCCGGTCACCATCATCAGGCCTGACCAACCGGACTTGCCCATCAGGCGCTCTGCCAGCGGGCCCAACGCTTCACCGACACGGGCATAGAGCGGCGCGCCCTCAAGATCGCGCGACTGGAAATCAGCCGAACCGGGATTGGACGTGCGCACCAGAACGATGACACCTTTCCCGTTCGCTTCCCCTTCGCGCACATAGGGCTCCAGCGTGTCGAGGCCCATATAGGGGTTCACCGTGAGGGCGTCGGAGTGGAAGGGCGCACCCTTGCCGAGATAGGCCGCTGCGTAGCCCTCTGCCGTGGATCCGATATCGCCGCGCTTGGCGTCCATCAGCACGATCAGGCCCGCGTCCCCGGCCGCCTGTGCAACGGCCTGCAGCGCCTTCATGCCCGCAGGACCATGACGCTCGAACAGGGCAACCTGCGGCTTGATACAGGCAACCCGGCCTTCATAGGCGCGGACCAGAGCCAGACCCCAGGCTTCGATGCCTTCCGGCGTATCGCCCCCGAACAGTGAGGGAATGCGCCCGGCATGCGGGTCAATCCCAGCACAGAGCGGCCCATGCTTGCGGGTTGCATCGATGAGGCGGTCGGCAAAACAGGTCATGGTGTTACCTTGCAGGCAACCTTTACCACTTGCAACAGACGCCGGGCATTGTCGGAGCGCGGGCCATAGCTCTCCTCATCGAAGGCCTCTGCCGGTCCATCTTCCGGGTTCACGTTGAAGCGCGTCAGGAACGCCTCGATCGAGGAAGGTGCCGTCGTGTAGAGGCGGCCGCGTCGCGGGCTTTCAGCAACGATCACACCGCGCACCCGGCCCTCTGCATCAAACACCGGACCGCCGGATATACCGCCCAATGTACCAGCCAGCCCCCGTGTCCGGCCGAATTCGGCCCAGGCGAGGATCGGTTCTGCCGTCTCATGCCGCCCGCGCGTGATCAGCCTCGACCGCGACATCAATCGCGTGGCCACCTCACCCGGCCGACCTTGCGGATAGCCGACATGATAGCCTTCGGCCCCGATACGCAGGGGAGTTGAGAGGTCGAGCCGGACCGGGTTCGGGCTGCGCCCCGTCGAGATCAGGGCCAGGTCATGGTCGGGGTCCAGCATGATGGACTCCACCGGTACATACTGGCCCGGGGCAACCAGCAGGCCGACGGAGTCACACCCGTCAACCACATGCCGGGCCGTGATCCATTGCCCTTTCCGGTTCACCGCGAACGCTGTCCCGACCCCGTCCTTGGGGCCGTCCATCTGAATCAGGATCTGCTCATCCAATGGTGATGGCGGCGGCAGGGTTGGCCCTTCGGCGTCCAGTTCGGTCGGCGGCGCTTCGGGCGCATCGGCCTGATCGCTCTGCGCAAACAGAACAAAAACGATCAGCCCGAGCACTGAAACATAAAGCAGCCAGTCAAACTTCCGCACGGGCCTTAGATGCTCCTTAGATCAGAACCTTTGAAGGGCTGGATCCCACAAAGCTGCGGCAAGAATGAGGGCAGATGACATTTTCGCCGCCACCAGCACAATGGCCGCGCCTTGTTCATCCTGCTCGATCCGCTTCGGCAAACCGCCCAAAAGCAGGTCCACCAACCGGTAGACGATCAGCTGTAGAAGCAAGGCAACGACGCCCCAGATCGCAAAGTCGATCAGCGTAATGCTGGACGCCAATGCCGACGTCATCGGAATGGCGAGACCTGCGATTGCGCCGCCCAAGGCAAGCCCGGCCGCCGTATTCCCGCGCCGGACCTCGGCGAATTCCTTCCAGGGCGTCAGAAGCACATAAATTGTGCTGGCGACGACCAGCAGGACGCCTGCACTGGCCGACCAGATCAGAAAACGTGGAAACGCCTCGACAAATGCTCCGATTTCTCCGCCCATGAGTCCCGTTAATCCTGTGTGATTATGGTGGTGACCCGGCGGGACACGCATCATATTCCTAGCATGGCGTTCCCGCCTCTCAAGGAGACCATCATGCTGAAAGGTAAAACAGCCCTTATCACCGGCTCCACTAGCGGCATCGGCAAGGCTGTCGCGACACGGCTGGCTGCTGAAGGCTGCAACATTGTCCTGAACGGCTTCGGGGATCCGGGCGAAATCGACACCCTGAAACGCTCTCTGGCTGCCGACCACTCAGTCATGGTGGGATATTCCAGTGCGGACCTGACCAAGGTCGAGGCCATCGAAACCATGATGGCTTATGTTCAGGACGAGTTCGGCGGGGCCGACATCCTGGTGAACAATGCCGGGGTCCAGCATGTCTCCCCGATCGAGGACTTCCCGGTCGACAAGTGGAACCTGATTATCGCGCTGAACCTGACTTCCTCCTTCCACACCATTCGACTGGCTGTGCCGGGCATGAAGGAAAAAGGCTGGGGCCGCATCATCCAGACGGCATCCGCCCACGCACTGGTCGCCTCTCCCTTCAAGGCCGCTTATGTGGCCGCAAAGCACGGCATTGCGGGCCTGACGAAAACGGTCGCACTGGAAGGCGCTACGCATGGCATTCGCTGCAACGCCATCTGCCCCGGCTATGTCCACACACCGCTGGTCGATGCGCAGATTGCCGATACGGCCAAGGCCCGGGGCATCAGCGAGGATGAAGTCGTCAAGGACGTGATCCTGGCGGCCCAGCCGACGAAGGAATTCGTGACAGCGGCACAAATTGGCGAAATGGCCGCCTTCCTCTGCTCACCCGCCGCCGACCAGATCAACGGGGCGCTACTGCCGATCGACGGCGGCTGGACGGCTCATTAAGCCCGGCCGCGGTTGGGTGTTGAACGCTTACTGTTCCAGCAATTCGGTGAGACAGGTCGCGATCGTCTCGTCCGTATCTTCATGGGTGAAGAAGGTCTTCAGCTGCCAGTCTTCATCCATGAGATAGAGCAACGAGGTGTGGTCCATCGAATATTCGCTTTCGCTGCCCGGCTGTTCGATACGCGAATAATCCGCCAGGAAAGCATCGGCGGCGGCACGCACCTCTTCCGGTGTTCCGGTCAGCCCCTGGAGATTGTCGGGAAAGGCAGCTGTCGAAACATATTGCGCGAGCTGTTCGGGCGTATCGCGTTCCGGATCGATGGAGATCAGCAAAGTCTGTGGCGGTGAGACGCCTTCCGGAAGGCGGTCATAGGCCCGCTTCACGGTCACCAGAGTCATCGGGCAGACATCCGGGCAATATGTGAAGCCGAAATAGATCAGCGTCGGATGGCCCTTGTAGGTTTCTTCCGTCACCTGTTCGCCGTTCTGGTTCACCAGAGAGATCGGACCGCCGATATTGGGATAAGCCCGCGACATGC
This sequence comes from Hyphomonas sp., assembly GCA_041398445.1. Classification (GTDB taxonomy): domain Bacteria; phylum Pseudomonadota; class Alphaproteobacteria; order Caulobacterales; family Hyphomonadaceae; genus Hyphomonas. The sequence goes on from JAWKUR010000025.1 coordinate 18,230, forward strand.
AGCCAGCGGTAGTACCACCTGCTGTAGGTTCTGCCGGCTTGGCAGGGCCACAGGCGGCGACGAGCAGCGCAGTCATCATGGCTGCAGGCAAACGAAATCTGGTCATGACCTTCCTCTATGATGGCCGCGTGCCGCTTGGCGAGGGCGTCATGCTGCCGCATAAGACACAAATGAGTGAACTGTCCCGTACCGACATGCACCGCGCCGACCGGCTTGGCTTTGACGATGCCATCTTCACCCTTGCTCCGGAAGGGCTCGGGTCTGCGCAGTCGGCGCTTGGGCGAACGCGTCTGCGCACCTTCATTGCCCTGCGCTGGCTGGCCGTGGGCGGGCAGACCGCTGCCGTCCTGTTCGTGGCCTTCGTGCTCCATTTCGACCTGCCGCTCGCCGCCTGCCTTGCGATCATCGCCGCCTCGGCCTGGTTGAACGTGTTCCTGTCCTTCGCCTTCCAGAGCCAGCGCCTGACGCGCGGCTGGGAAGCCTCCCTCCAGCTTGCCTTCGATACGGTGCAGCTGGCGGCGCTGGTGGCGGTAACAGGCGGCCTGTCGAACCCCTTCCTGTTGCTACTTGTCGCTCCGGTGACTGTGGCAGCCCTCAGCCTCTCGCCAGCGCGGGCTGTCCTGATCGCCCTTCTGGCCCTGGCGCTGGCCGCGCTCATGCCGCTGATCTCGCTCCCCCTGCCCTGGCTGAATGGCGCCATGGTGGAACTGCCTCCCCTCTTCCATCTCGGCCAGTTCGCTGCGCTTGCCGTAGGCGTCGTCTTCTTCGCCTTCTCTGCCGGTCGCGTCAGCCAGGACGAAGCAAAACTTGTCCGCGCCCTCGATGCCGCCAGTGTCGTCATGGCGCGGGAGCAAAAACTCTCTGCAATCGGCGCCATGTCCGCCATGACCACGCACGAGCTCGGCACGCCGCTCGCCACCATCCACCTCGTTGCCAAGGAATTGCTGGCCGAAACACCAGCAGAAGACCCGAAATACGAGGACCTGACGCTGCTGGCCGAGCAGGCAGACCGTTGCCGCACCATCCTTGCCACCATCCGTGAGGCCCGCGAGGCAACCGACATCGTACACGCCCGCGTGACGCTGGATGCCCTGGTCGCTGAGGCCGCCGCGCCCTTCAAGGGCCTCGGCGTCGCGGTGGAAGTCGTCGTCCGGCCCGGCGAGGACGAGGCAGATTCCCGCCCGCCCATCCTCAATCGCAGCCCGGAAATCCTGCACGCCATCAGCGCCTTCGTGGAAAACGCCGTCAGCTTTGCCGACTCCAAGGTAACCGCTCAGGCAAGCTGGACTGCGGACCAGATCATGATCTCGATCAGTGATGACGGGCCGGGCTTTTCGCAGGAAGTCCTCCCGAAACTGGGGGAACCCTATGTCTCGGAGCGCAGCGAAGCCCATCTCGGCGGCGGCGACATGGGGCTTGGCTTCTTTATTGCAAAAACCCTGATCGAACGGACCGGCGGCCGGATTGCCACCAGGAACCGCACGCCACCCCGGACGGGCGCCATCGTCCAGGCCTTGTGGCCACGTGCAGCTCTTGAAGCATCCACGTTGGATTAATTGATTTGGAAGTCCTATAAAAGAATCAGGTAGCGAGGGAAGCTGAGCATGGAACGGCCGGTAAACATCAATCTTCACGAGAGCCTGGAGGGCGTGGAAGATCGCTCCTGTCTCGTCATGGATGATGACGGCCCGTTCGTCCAACGCCTGGCTCGCGCTCTCGCGCAACGTGGGTTCATCGTGTCGGCTGTAACAAGCGTTGCAGAAGGCAAAGATATTGCCCGCCTTAATCCACCGGCTTTTGCCGTGCTGGACCTGCGCCTGGAAGACGGCAGCGGGCTGGAAGTGGTGGAAGTCCTGCAGAAAAGCCGGCCGGAAGCCCGCGCCGTGATCCTGACAGGCTATGGCGCCATCGCGACCGCCGTCGCCGCCGTGAAGGCGGGCGCCGTGGATTACCTCTCCAAACCGGCCGATGTGGAAGACATCATCCGCGCCCTTACCGCGACATCGGATGAGAAGCCCGCTCCGCCGGAGAACCCGATGTCGGCAGACCGCGTCCGCTGGGAACACATCCAGCGCGTCTACGAGCTCTGCAATCACAACGTCTCGGAAACGGCCCGGCGGCTCAACATGCACCGGCGCACGCTTCAGCGGATCCTCGCCAAGCGCGCGCCGCGCTAATCCCTACTCTCTAGTCCTTTGCCGGCATCAGGGTCATCGCCCCGATGACCATCGCTTCTGTCCCAAGTTCGACAGCCGGTTCCGGCGTGATCTTGAAGAAGGGCGAATGGTGCGAGGCGGCACCTTCCAGCTGGTCCGCAGGCGTTCCGCCGACATTGAAGTACACGCCCTTCACGCCCGTATCCGGGGTAACGAAATAGGCGAAGTCTTCCGCGCCCATGCCGTCGCGCGGCGGATCGATCAGGACTCCGTCTGAAATCTGCGCCGCAAACGCATCCCGCAAACGCTGGGCCGTTCCCGGGTCATTGATCGTGGGCGGCGTGGTCTCCGTCGCCGAGCGGATGACTTCCGGCATCAGGTCTTCCGGTACATTCATGGAGATCGCGACCCCTCTCGCCACCCGGTCGATACCATCCAGCAACTCTTCACGGACTTCCGGGTCATCCGAACGGATCGTCAGCTGCATCTCCACCTTGTCGCCGATGATGTTGTGCTTGAGCCCGCCATGGATCGCCCCAACCGTGATCACGCCCGGCTCCAGCGGCGCGATCGAGCGCGACACAATCGACTGCAGCGACACTACGATCTGGGCCGCCACCAGCACCGGATCGATCCCCATATGCGGATACGCACCATGCGCCCCGACACCGTGCACGATGATGTCCACACTGTCCGAGCTGGAGGCCACCTGCTCCAGCGGCACATGAAGTTTCCCTGTCTCAAGGTCTGCCGCGACGTGGAAGGCGATTGCATAGTCGGGCTTCGGGAAGCGGGTATAGAGTCCGTCCTGGATCATCGCGCGGGCACCGCCAATCCGCTCTTCCGCCGGCTGTCCGACGAGGACCAGCGTGCCCGACCAGTCACCCTTGCGCGCCGCCATCTGGCGAGCCGCACCAACCAGGGACGTGATGTGCACATCATGCCCGCAGGCATGCATGACCGGTTTTTCGATGCCGTCTATGTCGACCTGCGTCACCGTCGAGGCATAGGACAGGCCGCTGTCCTCTTTCAGCGGCAGGCCATCCATGTCGGCGCGCATCAGCACCGTCGGGCCCTCGCCATTCTTCATCACGGCAACCACACCCGTACCGCCAACGCCTTCCGTGACTTCATAGCCCAGGCCGCGAAGCTCCGAAGCGAGCCGCTTGGAGGTTTCCGTCTCACGGAAAGAGAGTTCCGGGTGCTCGTGGAAATAGAGGAACAGGGGCCCGAGATTTTCCTTGTAATCCTCCGCGATGTCAGCACTGAGGTCGCTGTCTGCCGAGGCAATTCCTGCTGTGCCGAGTGCGATCAGAGAGGCGGCAAGCGCCCGTGTCTTCCAGTTCATGCTGAGGTCTCCCGCTGTTTCGCTCAGGCTAGGCGCCGGGCTGCGCGCTGTAAATCGCCTGCCTGCCGGGCACGATGCCGGGGCGCGGGAAAGTTGTTGTAAGTAAAGTGCAAAGTCACTTTAGCAGGCCCGGCGCAGCGCGCCCGTTGATGCCCCTTCCGGAACCCTGATAAGCGCCGCCTTCCAGAAGAAGGCCCCCTCCAATGTCTCTTGCGCTTTTCCTGACTGCTGCCGCCCTCACCTCCCAGCCGGAAGACGCCCCTGTCCGGCTCGACCCGGTCGTGACGACGGCGACGGCAGGCGAGACGCCGCTCAGCGACATCCCGATGTCAGTCAGCGTGATCAGCGGCGATGAGCTAGGCCTCGCTTCGGCCTATCTCGGCGCCGAGGATGTGACAGACCTGCTGACCGGCGTGGAAGCCGCCGTCGCCAATGGCACGCAGGTCGCCTTCCAGATTCGCGGCATCGGCGCAGTGGACCACCAGGCGCTGACCCCCGGCGCGGCGGCTGTCTATTCCGATGGCGTGTTGCTGGCCACCAATGTGCAGACCGGCCTGATGCTGTACGACCTGTCCGGTGTGGAAGTGCTCAAAGGCCCGCAAGGCACATTGTTCGGGCGCAACGCCTCCTCCGGCGCAATCAGCTTTCTTACTGCCCGCCCGGAAGAGAACCAGTCGCGCTACCTCCGCGCCGGTTACGGAAATTACCAACGCACCGATCTGGAAGGCGCCTACGGCCAGAACATCGGTGAAAACTTCAGTTATCGCCTCGCCGGCCGTTACCTTTCCCGCGATCCCGCGCTGGACAATACGGGCGGGCCGGATGCAGCTGGCGGTGTGCGCGACGAATTCGGTCTGCGCCTTGGCCTGAACTGGGAGAATGTGCTCGACGGCAGCCTGCTGGTCCGCACGCATTATGAGGAAGACAATGGCGTCAACGCCGCACCTCGTAACGACACGCTCGGCCTCAGCGATCACAGGATTTCCGTCGGCGCCGACGGCATTCAGGACACGGATAACGAGTTCTATGGCACATCCGCCGAATATGTCCGCGACCTGGGCAACTGGACGCTGACCTCCCTCACCGCTTTCGAAGGTTTCAACCAGGAATACGGATTCGACTTCGACGGAGCCGTCGCGCTCTATGACAATCCGCTCTACAGCGCGAACCTCTCCTATGTCCGCGACTTCCGGCAATACTCCCAGGAGTTCCGCCTGAAGACAGAACGCGCGAATGGCTCAACCCTGTTCGGTCTCTATGCCGCCAGCGAGGATTTCAGCCAGACCTACACCATCTGGTGCGGCGAGCTGGATCCGGACACCCTGACCGGCACCTGCCCCTATGTCGGCGCCGCCAGCCGGGCAGGCCCCACCCCGGCCTCCAATGGCACCGCCATGACACTGGTGACGGACATTCGCCAGGACCGGACCGTTCTGGCCGCCTTCACCTATAATGAGGTCGCCCTGTCAGACCGCCTCACCGCCACGCTTGGCGCACGGATCACGCAGGAGAATATCGAAGGACGCGGCGCTGGCCGCCACATCTTCGATGACGGCACCATCGGTTACAACAATGTCGGGGGGCTTGGCCTCGCCGCCGGATCGAACGAGATCGACGATACACGCCTCACCGGCAATCTCGCACTTGCCTATAAGACCGTCGCCGGCACCGCCTATGCCTCGATCGCCAACAGCTACAAATCGGGCGGTTTCAATGGCGAAGTTCAGAACAATGCCACGCACTTCGCCGATGAGGGTCTGTTCGAGGCGGAAACCGTCACAGCCTACGAGATAGGCTTCAAGGCAGCGCCTTCCGCCCGCCTCGTCTGGAACGCTGCGCTGTTCTATCAAGACTATGATGCCCCGCAGGCACGCATCTTCGTGAACTTTCCGCTGCCGGATGGTTCCAGCATCATCTCGAACTCCCTGTCGAACCTTGATGCGGCAAGTGTCTATGGGTTGGATGCTGATTTCAGCTGGCAGGCGACGGAGGCCTTCTCCCTGAATGGTGGCCTTACCCTTCTGGATACGGAGATCGAACAGACCTCCGACATCGGTGGCAATGCGGCCAAGTTCGATGGCAATCCCCTGCCTTTCGCGCCGGACACATCGGCCACGCTGGGCGGCCGTTACGACTTCGCACTCTCTGCAGGCGCTGATGCCCACATCTCCCTGCACGCCAAATATCGCAGCCGCTACTATCTGGACCCGGAAGGCCTCAGCAGCCGCATGCAGAAAGGCTTCACCACGCTGCAGGCCGAGGCCGGAGTACGCTTCGCTGACCAAGGGCTGGATGTGACCCTTTGGGCCCGCAACCTGACAGATGAAGACTACGCTCTCTCCGGTTATGGCTTCATCGGCTATGACACGTTCCGGTCGGATCCGCGCACCTATGGCATCCGGATCGGCTACAGCTTCTAGCGGCAGCTTTCCCGGTCAAACCGCATGGCCACGAAATTGACCGGGTCGCCATTGGAATAATTCAACGCGTAATAAGGCTCCGACTCCATGATGCAGAGCCCCATGCCGCGTGCCTGATCACGCAGGTGTTCCACTTCCTCCGCCACCGGAGGTTCGGCTTTACGGTCTTCATAGTTCACCAGATAGACGACCGGATAGGCGTTCTCTTCCGACGGCAGGTCCAGCGGCGTCTCCGGCGGGTGCAAATTCTGCGTACCCATGGTCAGGATGTAGGACGGTTCGGCATAGCCGAGCGAGAGGATGCGTTCCGGCGGGGTCATCGAACAGGCCTGCCCCGGCACGCCGCAGACATCTTCTAGGGCGAGCCGCGCGGTTGCCGTCGGCTGCACCCAGATCTGGCTCGGCAGCATGAAGATACGGATGTGCCAGCCGATGACGAACGCCGCCGCAACACCGAGCGCAATCGACGCGGCCGTCCGGGCACGGCTGAACTCGATCGCCGCCGCGCCGCAGAGCGCGAACGCGGCCCACCAGAGCCAGACCGGGAACTCCCGATAGGCCTGCCAGGTTTCCAGAACTTCAGCGGATGACGCCGTGGAGAAGTCCCCCGCCGACTCCGCCATGAAAGAATGCACGACAGCCGGATAGGAAACGGTCAGCAGCAGGGCTGCTCCCAGCCCGAACAAGGCAAGCGACAGCCAGCGCGACACCGGCATCTTTACCCCATCCATCAGGCGCACCGCGGCGTGTCCGCAGAGCAGCGCCATACCCGGATAGGCCGGCAGGATGTAATGGCTGAGCAGCGTCGGCATCAGCTCGAAAAAGGCCCAGGTGAGCAGCGTCCAACTTAGGAGGAAGCGCAGGCCCAACACCTCATCGGGCGCCTCTGGCGAGACAGGCGCCCTGCGCCACCATCCATCGCGCATCGACAGGCCCCAGAAGACGAGCAGCAGCACGGCCGGATAAGCCACCTTAATGCCATTCGCGGCAGAGCCCGGCAGGACCAGCGCAAGCAGCAGGCTCACCGCCAGCAGCCCGCCGCCGATGATCAGCCCGGGATGGCCTTTCCGTGCCACCGTCGCCTGACGCACATCCTTCCAGCCTGCCACAAGGCCCGGCACGATCAGCAGGATGGCCGGGAAGAACCAGATCGGTAGATGTGTCAGGTGATAGAACGGCCAACCCCCATGGCCTTCGGATGCGCCGGTGAACTTGTCTTTCAGGTCCTTGCCGACGGCGCCCTGAAGGAACTCCCCCCCAGTTGCCGCCTGCACCCACAGGAACCAGGGCAGAACCAGCGCCACGAACAGTGCAGGCCCGGCCCACCAGATCAGGACGCGCCACCAGTCGCCGCCCTTCCCGTTCTCTGCCCGGCCCCAGACCCACGCGCCGAACCCGGCATAGGCTGCCACCATGGGCGTGACCGGCCCCTTGATCAGGAAGCCGAGCCCCATGGCCAGCCAGAAGACGAGCGCCATCTTCTTCGACTGATCCTTGCGGATATAGAGCCGCCCCAGCGTACCGATGCCGAGCGTCGTGAGGAAGACCAGGACGGCATCGGTCTTCGCGATATGCGCTTCGGAGGTCAGCAAGAGGGTGGAGCCGAAGAGCGCCGCGCCCAGAAAGGCCGCCCGCCGTCCGATCAGGGGAATGCCGCACCAGAAACAGGCCAGGGCCGCAAGGCTCGCCCCGATCCAGCTGGGGAAACGATAGGTCCAGATCTGCTTGGCTTCCGGCCCGGTGAACACGGCGGTCGAGGCCGCCTGCAGCCAGTGGATCCCTGCCGGTTTCTTGTTCCGCAGCTCATCCTGATACTGGATGCGAATATAGTCATGATCCTCCAGCATCTGCTTTGAGGCTTGCGCGAAACGGCTCTCGTCCCGGTCCAGGGCCGGCAGGAGAAACACGCCGGGCGCGGCGGCACTGAAAGTGATGAGGAACAGGGCGACCCAGGCTTTCCAGCCGGTCGAAAGGCGGTCGAGCATTGTCATGGCCCTCCCTCTAACTGTTTCGGGCCGCTTCGTCTCGCGCTTTTGGGCGCAGTCGCGGGTGAAGGCCGGGGCTCGCCATCGGGCGGCACTCTCTGTATGAGGCAAAAACTTTTCGAGCGTCCGGCTTATAAAGCAATCTGTGGGGGCGCATCAGCAGAAGGGATCTGGAATTGGACCAGGCTCTTGAATTCTCTGTCGTTGTCCCGGTGCACAATGAATCCGGCAATGTAGCAACCCTGATCGGCGAAATCGCGAAAGCGCTCGACGGGCGCGCGTATGAAATGGTGTTCGTCGACGACGCCTCGACCGACGATACCCGCGCCCAGCTGGTGGAGCTGAAGGCGAAATATCCGATGCTGCGCGTCCTTGGCCACCGGAAGAATGCCGGTCAGAGCCGGGCGATCCGCTCCGGTATCCTTGCGGCGAAAGCCCCGGTGATCGGCACGCTGGACGGCGACGGCCAGAACGATCCGGCCGACCTGCCGGACCTCTACCGCCAGCTGACCCGCCAGGATGCACCGGAAAACCTGAAAATGGTCATGGGCCGCCGGGCCAAGCGCAAGGATACCGCCTGGAAGCGGTTCGGCTCGCGCTTTGCCAACAAGATCCGCAAGCGCATGCTGAAGGATGACTGCGACGACAGCGGCTGCGGCATCAAGGTGATGAAGCGCCCGGCCTATATCCAGCTGCCCTATTTCGATCACATGCACCGCTACATGCCGGCGCTGATGCGGGCCGAAGGCTTCGATGTGGAATATCGCGATGTGAACCACCGCGAGCGCGGCACGGGCAAGTCGAACTACACCAATTTCGGCCGCCTGAACGATGCCTTCTCGGACCTGCGCGGTGTGACCTGGCTGATCCGGCGCCGGCGCAACCCCGGCGGCGCGGACGAGATCTGAGCCAGTCTGGCTTCCTGCCTGATCCGCCCGCAAATCGCCCGATTTGCGGGAATACTGCTGGTTAAGGCCGATCGGGATTTCCCCTCGCCTCACCGGGAAGTATCCGGTAAACCTCGTGTTAACACGCGCTGAGCGACGGGTTAGTGAACATGAAAAAGGACACACAGGCAGCCGTTATTGGCGGGTTCATCGCCCGGCGTAACCGGCAGGCTGCCAGGTCCCGCAGCAGCACCGAAAAGGGGTATTTGATGCGTGCAATCTTCGGAATCTTTCCGCTACTGATCGTGCCGGTGGCCTTGTACAACCTGCTGGCCGTCATGGCTGGCGGCCCGGCCGCGACGACCAATGAGCTGGGCCAGATCGTGGCCAGCGATACCGCCCCGCTGCAGGCGGTGCTGAACGAGACCTTCTTTTCCCTGCCGATGATTTCCGGCGTCAAATGGGTGCTGACCCAGGGGGACGCCATCCTGCTTCTGTCGATCGTCTTCCTGTTCCTGGAAATCCTGAAGTCGACCAGCACCGGCACCTCGACCATCATCAATCACGCGATTTCGATGATGCTGTTCATCCTGTGCCTGATCGAGTTCCTTCTGGCGCCGAACTTTGCGACCTCCACCTTCTTCATCCTGATGTCGATGACACTGCTGGATGTGCTGGCCGGTGTTGTGGTGACGATCGTTTCGGCCCGGCGCGACTTTGGTGTGGATCACGGCTGAGGCCCGCGCCCTTCCCAAAAATGCGCTCAGAATTCGAAAAGCCCGCTTCACAGCGGGCTTTTTTGTTGCGGCAGACGAAAGAGACTTCAGTCCTTTCGGTAGAGTTCGGCCAGCTGGTCCTGGATGGCAGACATCTGCGCCTGCATATTGGCCAGCGCCTCGGCCTGCACTTCCATCATCGAGCTGGCCGGAGAGGCCGCCGGCTTGTCGGGCTTTGCCGATCCGTAGAGCGTCGGCATGAACATTTTCATGGCCTGTTCGAACATCGCCATGTTCCGTTTCGCCTGTTTCTCGAACAGGGTCATCGGATTGGCGGCCTTGTGCCATTCCTTCTGCGCCTCGGCGAAGGAGTTCATGGACATGTCCAGGAAGGCCGGCAGGTAAGTCTGCGCGCCGCCGCCATAGAAGCCGATCAGCTGGCGCAGGAAGTTCAGCGGCAGGGCGCCTTCACCTTTCGTCTCCTGCTCGAAGATGATCTGGGTCAGCACTTGCCGGGTGAGATCCTCCCCCGTCTTGGCATCCCGGACCTCGAAATCCCGTCCTTCGCGAACCAGGTCCGACAGGTGATCCAGCGTCACATAGGACGAGGTCGACGTGTCATAGAGGCGCCGGTTTGCGTATTTCTTGATGATGATCGGCTGTGTTGAGCCAGTCCCTTTGACCATTTTCGTTCCTCAGCTTTCCCCACGGGAAAAGCAATTTTTGTGCTATGCGGCACAATCTCGCATAAAATCTGCATGCGACCAATGCGCTATTGAAGTTTCTGCAACAGAAGCTGTAAGCGTGTTGCAGTGCAAAATTTACAGGGAGGAGCACCCATGTCGAAAACGGTTCTGGTTACAGGCGGTACACGCGGTATCGGCCACGCCATCAGCGCAGCCATGGCGAAAGCCGGCTACAAGGTCGCCGCAAACTATGCAGGCAATGACGAGGCCGCAAAGGCCACCGCAGATGAGCTGGGCATCCATGTCTACAAGTTCGACGTGGCAGATTATGACGCCGTGGGCGCCGGTATCGCCGCCATCGAGAAAGACCTCGGCCCGATCGACATCGTGATCAACAATGCCGGCGTGACGCGCGATGCGCCCTTCCACAAGATGACGAAAGACCAATGGCAACAGGTCATCGACATCGACCTGACCTCTGCTTTCAACGTGACGCACCATGTCTGGGAAGGCATGCGCGAGCGCAATTGGGGCCGTGTCATCAACATCTCCTCCATCAACGGCCAGAAGGGCCAGTTCGGCCAGGCGAACTATTCCGCTGCCAAGGCCGGCCTGATCGGCTTCAGCAAGGCCCTCGCCCAGGAAGGCGCCAAGAAGGGCATCACCGTGAACACGGTCTGCCCGGGCTATATCGACACCGAGATGGTGCGCGCCGTGCCTGAGAAGGTTCTCGAAGGCATCATCGCGACGATCCCGGTCGGCCGCCTCGGCAAGCCGGAAGAAATCGCTTCCATGTGCGCCTATCTCGCCAGCGACGATGGCGCCTTCATCACCGGCGCCACGATGACCGTGAACGGTGCACAATACATCGCCGGCTAAGACGGCTGTCCCATTCCGGAACAAACGCCCTCCCCTTCGCGGGAGGGCGTTTTTGTTTGCGCCAGCACATGCGGCGCCCGTGAAGGCGCTTGGTGGAGAGGTCTGGTTTTTGGGGTGAGGTTTCACGTCAGGTTTCCGGACGCGGCAAGCGCAAGCCCCTCTCCCTCGGGAGAGGGGTTGGGGTGAGGGGTAAAGGCGTTTCAGCAAGTGCAGTCTCTGCAGCGGCTATGCTACCCCTCATCCCCAACCCCTTGCTCGGGCGAATGCAGTGCATTCGCTTCCCCTCAAAAGCCCCGAGGAGAAGGGGCTGCAGGCGGAGATAATCAGGCGTAAACGCTCGCCCGTCACACGCGGCGGCGAGGCGATCGTTTGCGGGTTTTGGGAAGGTGCGTTCCTTCTTCTGGCCTGGCACATAGTCAATTGAGGTAAGGAACACCCGGCCATTGGGCGAGACGCTCCAATGATACTGCACACCTCTCCCATAGGCGGCCCGCACCGCTGCTCGGAGCAGCAGGAGCTGGACCCAGATGAGGGGCCAGATCACGGCGAGGTGCGGCGGGAAGCCTTTGGGTGGGTGCAGGAGTGACATGTGCGCGACTATACATCCGGGTGCGGAGGTGTCGGATGGATTTGTTTTTGGCTCAATGAGTGCGGCAGGATGGGGTGTTTGAGGTGGTGGATAAGTCCCCTCCGTCAGACGGCTTTGCCGCCTGCCACCTCCCCCGCAAGCGGTGGAGGATGAAGTCCGGCGCGTGCGGCAAGTAATCCTCCCCTGCCAAGCGGGGGAGGTGGCCGCGAAGCGGTCGGAGGGGGCGCGTGCTGAGCGGGGCCAAGCATGATCGCGGTATGACCACAAACGGCTACGCCATGACTATGCATGACGACCCATGATCATACCGGACTACGCCGGATCAGATCGTCAGGACGATCTTGCCGAAATGTTTCTGGCTGGCCTGGTGGGCAAAGGCGGCGGCGATCTGGTCCAGCGGGAAAGTGGAGTCGATCACCGGCTTGATGCCGTTCGCCTCGATGGCGTCGATCATGTCTTCCTGCATGCGGCGCGAACCGACCGTGATGCCAGACAGGGTGATGTTGCGCGAGAACAGCGCCGCCGTCGGCACTTCGCCGGACACGCCTGTCAGCACACCGATCAGGGAGATGTGGCCGCCCGGACGGCAGGCCGCGATCGACTGGGCCATGGTGCCCGGTCCGCCGATCTCGATCACCTCGTCCACGCCGCGCCCGCCGGTGAGTTCAAAGGCGGCTTTGCCCCATTCCGGCGTTTCCTTGTAATTGATCACATGATCGGCGCCGAGCGCCTTCAGCCGCTCCATCTTCTCCGGCGAGGAGGAAGTGGAGATGACACGGCACCCGGCAGCCTTTGCAAATTGCAGCGCGAAGATGGACACGCCGCCCGTCCCCTGCGTCAGCACCCAGCTGCCCGGCTTGATCTTTGCTTCAGCCACCATGCCGCGCCAGGCCGTGAGGGCCGCACACGGAAGGGTTGCTGCCTCCTCAAAGCTCCAGCCTTCCGGCATGCGCGTGAAGGCGGTTTCGGGCGCAGCCACCAGTTCGGCACCAAAACCGTCCGCCCCGTCACCCGGAACCGACTGGAAGCCCGCCGCCTCGATCTCTCCCGACTGCCAGCCGGGGAAGAACAGCGACAGGACCTTGTCGCCCACTTTCCATTTGGTGACGCCTTCCCCGACGGCCACCACTTCGCAGGCGCCATCGGACATCGGGATCCGTCCGTCCGGTGTCGGAATACCGCCCAGGACGACGACGAAATCGTGATAGTTCAGGCTGGACGCGCGGACGCGCACCAACACCTCCCCGGCCTTCGGGGACGGATCGGGGCGCTCCTCGATGATGAGGTTTTGCAGCCCGCCTGGCTTTTTTACCGCAGCGACTTTCATGGGGTGTTCCTCCTGATTTTTCAGGATGGGAGCGGCCCCACCCCAAGGGAAGTCAAGCGATGTTCAGAGGATGCTCAGGCTGTCTGCTTTGCCGCCGCGATCCGCTCTTCCCGCAGGGCCTTGCGGCGCACCTTGCCCGCATCGTCCCTCACGGCTTCGCTGACATATTCGAAGCTTTTCGGGATCTTGTAGCGCACCAGCATGTCCGACAGATGGGTCAGCATGTCGGCCTCTTCCACGGCGCCATCCGGACGGCAGATGACCGCATGCAGACGGGCGCCCATGTCTTCGTCCGGCAGGCCGATCACGGCGGAGGAATGCACGCCCGGATAGGCGTCGATCGCGGCTTCAACCTCTGCCGGATAGATGTTCGCGCCGCCCGACAGGATCATGTCGGACAGGCGGTCCGTCAGGTAGAGATAGCCATCCTCGTCCATGTAGCCCATGTCGCCGAGGCTTTCCCAGCCGCCTTCGATGGCCTTCGCCTCTGCGCCGATATAGCGATAGGTCGTACCCGCCCCTTCCAGCGGGCGCATGAAGACTTCGCCCACTTCGCCCGCGGGCAGTGTGTCGCCATTCTCGTCGACGACCTTCATCTCGCAGGCCTCGACCGGGCGGCCGACAGAGCCGCGATGCTCCAGCCATTCGGTGCCCTGAATGATGGTCGTGCCCTGACCTTCCGTACCGGCATAGAGTTCCCAGATGACATCGCCGCCCAGCCACTCGATGAAACATTCCTTCAGCCAGGCAGGGCATGGCGCGGCAAGGTGCCAGAGCGCTTTCAGGCTGGAGAGGTCATACTTGTTCCGCACCTCTTCCGGCAGCGCCCAGATACGGCGCAGCATGGTCGGCACGGTGTAGACGACATCGACTTTCAGCCGTTCGATCGTGGCCAGCGTCTTCTCGGCATCGAAGCGCGTGGTGATGGCAACGGTGCAGCCCTTGAAGAGGGCGATCATTGCCCACATGAACGGGCCATTGTGATAGAGCGGCCCGGGGATCAGCATCGCGCCCTGCAGCGGGATTTCGAGATACGGCGCTTCCGGGTCCCAGGCGGCGGGGATCTTGGACACGATCAGTTTCGGCCGCCCGGTGGAGCCGCCGCTGGTCATCGCCTTGATGGAGGCGGCCATGCGCTCCGGCAGTTCCGTGTCCGGCAGGTCTGCGGGCGGAACGAAATTTTCAGGCACCGACGGCGTATCGCCATATTCCCCGGCGGGAACGCCGACAACGAGGGACGGCTTGCCGAGTTCCACGATGCCGTCGCGCTCATGTTTCGGCAGACGGGAGGAAATCGGCTGCGGCGTCGCGCCGGCCTTCCAGGTGGCGATGCACGCCTCGAAGAACTCGATCCCGTTCGGCAGGGCGATGGTGACGAAATCATCCTGTTTCACGCCCAGCTGTTCATAGGCGCGGGCCAGGCGGTTGGTGCGCCTGTCCAGTTCGGCCCAGCTGATCTGGACGCCTTCATGGTCAATCGCCGCGCGGTCCGGCTGCTGTCCTGCCCAGAAGGCCACAATGCGTGAAAGCGTAATGATCGCCACGGGTACTCTCCTCACCCTTGTTTCGTGTCTTGCTATATTTCCGCACGTTTCAGGAGGCGTTGGAAGCCCTCCCAGAACTCCGCGCGCTTGTCGTCGGTTTCCATCAGGATCTCGTGCATCGCGCCTTCGACCATGACATGCTCACAGTCAGGCAGGCGTTTGCAGAGCGCGGTATGGGCCGAATTGTCGACCAGCTGCTCCTCCGAGGCGGAGGCGACGAAGACCGGAATGGTGACATTCTTCAGCGTCTTCGGCTTGGTGAAGGTCGCCAGAATGTCCAGCGAGGCGCCGAGCCAGCCCCAGGTGACGGGGCCGAGGTCCAGCTCCGGCCGGGCATCGACCAGGGCGCGCTGCATCTGCCAGCGTTTCTTGTCATGGGTGACGATATTGTTCTCGAACGTCTCCGGCGGGCCGGGCTGGATGGCATAGTCGCCGGAGCGGCCGGTCGCCCGCATCGCCCAGACGAGATAGCGCATGCCGAGGAATTTGGACTTCAGCCCCCACATCGGCGCGCAGAAGGCCGCCGCATCCACCTTCACCAATCCGTCGGCAATGGCGGCCAGCGCGATCGCCCCGCCCATGGAATGGGCCAGCGACACATAAGGCCGAGGCAGCCGCTCATCCAGCGCCTCCAGCCCGTTGGCAAGCGCGCCCATGAAGGTCTCGAACCGGTCGATATGGCCTTTTTTCGTATCGTCCAGCAGGCGTTCCGACAGGCCCTGCCCCGGCCAGTCGAGGATGACCACGGCAAAGCCCATGGCCTGCAGCTCGTTCCCGACCTCGAAATATTTCTCGATGAATTCGGTCCGCCCCGGACACACGATCACCGTGCCGCGCGGCTGGTCCGGCGCAAGCGCTGGCGCGACGCAGGCGCGAAGGGCCCGCCCGCCCGTTCCCTTGAACCAGACAATCTCAGCCCCGTGCGGCGGCGGATTGCCGGGGATCAGGACGAAATCACTGTCCGGTGAGGGCGTTGTGTCCATGAAATACGTCCGGAACGGAAAGGCGAAACAGAAAGGCCGCCCGCAGGGTGTCCCGGGGCGGCCTGACCTGTCAAACCCGAATGGGCAGCCCAGCCTTAGGCGAGGCTTTTCATCAGGCTCTGAAGCTGCATGGCGACCGACATGTCGCCTTCCACTTTCAGTTTACCCTGCATGAAGGCCATCGTGGCGTCGAGGCCGCCGGTGGCGATCTTCTTGAAGTCTTCCCAGTCAACCTTGATGGTTGCGTCTGCAGCATCGTCGGAATTGTTGGCCACGCCATTGACGCCGTCGATCAGCAGTTTGCCGACGTCGCCGAAGTCAAACTTAACTTTCTTTTTGAAATCGCTGCCATTGGCGAGAGCGGCGGCGGCCTTGGACGTGAGTTCTGCGAGATCCATGAGATTCCTCCTTGGGATGGATTTGGAGCGATAAAGCAGACCCCCGGTATGAAAATCAAGGAAAAGCTGTGTGACATTCCGCACAGGAATGGGGGTTTTCACGTCCCCGCCCGCCGGGCCCCTATCCCTTTGGCCATAACGGAATTCTTTCCGGCAGCGCGCACAGGTTGCTTGACCTTGCGCTGGGGAAGCGTGGAACCTCGCGGGCATGAGTTGGGAAAAGTCGATTGAAGAGCTTCGCCGCCGTGAAAGGCTGGCCGAAAAAATGGGCGGGGAAGAACCCGTCGAGCGCCAGCGCGGACGCGGCAAGCTGACCGTTCGCGAACGGGTCGCCTTCCTGGCAGACCCCGGCAGCTTCCATGAAATCGGCAAGATTGCCGGGCGCGCCACCTATACTGCGGATGACGAGCTGGAAGCTTTCCTGCCGTCCAATTCGGTGACCGGCCGGGCCACGATCGAAAAGCGGCCTGTCGCAATCCTCGCCGACGATTTCACCGTGCGCGGCGGCGCCTCCGATGCCTCCATCCGCGGAAAAATGATCATGATGATCAAGATGGCCGCGGAATACCGCATGCCGCTGGTCCAGATGATCGACGGCACGGGCGGCGGCGGTTCGGTCAAATCGCTTGAGCAGGACCCGCGCACCTATATTCCCGAAACGCCGGGCTGGGACGAGATCGTTTTCGGCATGTCGCAGGTGCCGTTCGTCTCTCTGGCGCTCGGCCCCTGTGCCGGCATGGGCGCGGGCCGTGTGGCGGCCAGCCATTTCTCCGTCATGGTAAAGGAACTCAGCCAGGTGTTCGTGGCCGGGCCGCCGGTGGCGATTGCGCTGGGGGAGAATGTCACCAAGGAAGAACTGGGCGGCTGGAAGATCCAGGCACAGAACGGCACCGTGGACAATGTGGTGGACACAGAGGCCGACGCCTTCATCACGGCGCGGCGCTTCCTGTCCTACCTGCCCTCCTCCGTGCACGAGCTGCCTGAGCGGACCGCACCTGCGGACCATCCGGGCCGACGCGAAGAGAGCCTGATCTCCATCGTGCCGGACGATGGCAAGACGCCCTACAAGCCCCGCAAGATCATCGAGGCCACGGTCGACCATGGCAGCTTCTTCGAGATCGGCAAGGAATGGGGCCGCGGCATCGTCACCGGCCTCGCCCGGATCGACGGCTATCCGGTGGGCATCATGGCAGGCGACCCCTTCTTCCTGGATGGGGCGTGGACGGCCGATGTGTGTGACAAGGTCTCCCGGCACATGGACCTCTGCTCCATGTTCCACCTGCCGGTCATCCACTTTGTCGATTGCCCCGGCTTTGCCGTTGGTGTGAAAGCCGAAACTTCCGGCGTGACCCGCGCGGGCGTGCGCGCAATGACAGCGGTCTATCAGGCCGATGTGCCGGTTTGTTCCGTGGTCATCCGGAAAGCCTATGGCCTGGCAGGGTCTGTGATGATGAACCAGTCCAAGACCAAATGGCGCTATTGCTGGCCAAGCGGTGACTGGGGCAGCCTGCCCATGGCGGGCGGCATCGAGGCAGCCTTCCGCAAGGAACTCGCCGAGGCCGAAGACCCCGAAGCCCTGAAGGAACAGCTGTATCGGAAATTCGAAGCGATCCGCTCACCCTTCCGGACGGCTGAAAGCTTCTATGCTGAAGAGATTATCGACCCGCGCGATACACGCCCGCTGCTGGTGGACTTTATCCACCATGCCTGGCGGGCCCTGGAACCGGGTGTTCGTAAAGTGGGCTACCGGCCCTGACCGAAGCCAGGGCCGGTCCCCGCGCCTGCCCCCTTAGATCGAGGTCAGGATTTCCTTGGCGGCCGCGTGGCACTTCTCGATCTCGTGGTCGAGACCGACGCAGATACGCGTCCAGTTCGGCAGGTCGCTCCAGCGCTCGCCGACAACTTTCACGCCGCGATCCATCATCTTCGCAGCGAAGTCTTTCGCCGGCATGCCGACATCCATGTAGATGAAGCTGCCCTGCGGATCGGGCGCAATCGGACGGCCGAGGTCTGCCGCCATGGCGATCAGTTTCTGGCGTCCACGGATCATCGTAGCGCGCATCATTTCGAAATGCTCCGTGTCCTCAAGGCTGGCCATGCCGGCCACGAGGCCCAGGTAGTTGACGTTCGACAGGCGGCCCGTCTTGCGCATGTCCATCGCCATGTCAGCAGGCATCAGGCCGTAGCCAAGACGTTGACCGGCCATACCATAGATTTTCGAGAAGGTCCGTGCCACAACAACCGGCTTACCGGCAGCAACGAATTCCGACATTACATTGCCCGGATAGTCATCCGACATGTCGAGATAGGCTTCGTCGACGAAGACCGGAACCTTGTTGCTGACGTCTTCGACGAAGGCTTTCAGCTGTGCTGTCGGGATCGTCTTGCCGGTCGGGTTGTTCGGGTTGCAGAGATAGACAGCGCCCGTGTCCGGGCCGACGCGGGCCGCGATGGCTTCCATGTCGTAACCCATGTCCTGGGTCAGCGGCATGTAGACGACTTCGGTGCCGGCCTGCTCGGCCACGCGCGGAACACCTTCATAGGTGATGGCGGAGGTGATGATCTTGCCGCCCTTCACGTTCACCCAGTCGGAGAACGCAGCCAGGATCGGGGTCGAGCCATTGGTGACCAGAACCTGCTCCGGCGCGACGCCTTCGCGCTCGGCAACCATCTCGGCGAATTTCGACACGGTCGGATAGGTGTAGCGATAGAGGTTCGCAGCTTCGGCCTTGATGGCTTCAACGGCCTTCGGCGACGGGCCGTAGGGGTTTTCGTTGGCCGACATGATGGCGATGGCGTCCGGATCGATCGCCGTGGGGGTAGCGGCTTTGGCGGCTTCCGAAGAGGCCGTCAGCGCCGTCGCGGCCCCGATGCCTGCAGCGCCGGCCAGTTTCATCAGGCTGCGGCGGGACGGGGAAAAGAGCGTTTCGCTGGCGAATCTGGTCATGACCTGGTTCCTTGAAATGGTCCGGAGGGTCTCTCACCGAGGCTGGAGGACCGGCGCACCCTCCGTGGCGCCGGATGTGGTGGCACGTTCCGCACACTCCTCTCCGGCAGCAAACACAAAGGTCGCCTTGCCGGGGAATCCGGGGGCATCTGCTTCCTCCCTGACCAGTTTCGCGCCCCTTTCGCCTGTGAGCGAGGCGGAGACCTCCGCAAGACACCTCCGGCCGCCTCCTGCTGCGCCAAGTGCAGTCCCGCCGCCCCCTCCGGCGCATGACCCTGCCGTAATTTTCCCACTTCCCAGCCGAATCTTGCCTTTTTTCCCGTTTCATGTGGGAGATGAGTCCAGTGGAGGGACAATCATGAACACAAAATCACTGCGTATCGCCTTGTCAGCGCTGAGCCTGTCGGCTTTGGGCCTCGCGGCCTGCGGCGGCCCGGCCACGCGAGAGTCTTCCCGGCCGATGGCTGCGCCATCCCCCGTCGCCGAAATGGCCATGGGCGCCAAGATCGCCGAGGACGGCAGCTATTATGCCGAATATGAGACCGGTGGCGGCGGAGAAGCGGCGCCCCAGCAATATATCGCCTACTCGCACTCGATCGGCATGCGCCTGCCGGTGACCGCGATCGAACCGACCCTGCAGGGCCATATCGACGCCTGCAACAAGGCGGGCCCTTCGATCTGCATGGTGACGAACTCCTGGATGAATTCCTATTCCGAGGATGAAGCCTCCGCCTCGCTGAACCTGCGCGCGACGCCGGCCTGGATCGACCAGTTCCTGAACGGCGTCGAAGCCGAGGCAAAAGCCGCAAAAGGTGAGATCACCAGCCGCCAGACCACGGCCGAAGACCTGACCGTCTCCATCATCGACACCGATGCCCGCCTGAAAGCGCAGGAAACCCTGCAGGCCCGTCTGGAACAACTGCTGGCGGAGCGCCCCGGCAAGCTCGGCGAATTGCTGGAGACCGAGCGCGAGTTGGCCCGCGTCAATGGTGAGATCGACTCGCTGACCTCCACGCTCGCGGCCCTGCGCCAGCGGGTGGACATGAGCCAGCTGTCCATCGGCTACGAGACCAAGCGCAACCCGGTCTCGCAGGGCGCGCTGGAGCCGCTGGCCCGCGCCTTTGGCGACTTCTTCTATAATCTCGCCAGCGCCCTTGCCGCCGTGATCACCGCCTTTGCCGTCGGCCTGCCCTGGCTAATCCTGATCGGCGTGTTCGTCTGGATTTGGCTGAAACTGATCTGGCCGCGCATCCGCCGGAAGAAAGGCTGATCCGGCCGCCAATAAAAAAGCCCCGCGGAGCGATCCGCGGGGCTTCTTTCTTATAGGGGCAAGAATCAGGCCTTCACGGTGGCCTTCTTCTTCGCTTTCGGCTTCGAGCGGCCGAGCAGCAGGTGCGCGATCTCTTTCGGCACGACCATCAGCATGTCGTGGACGGCGCGGTCCCAATCGTCGAGGATTTCCTTCGCCCGGACAGAGCCGGTGCGCCGGGCATGTTCCTCGATCAGGGCCTTGGCCTCGCCGATATGCTCGGTCGGCATTTCCGGCAGCGGATACCAGTCGATCGAATCCGGGTTCGCCACGCGCTCGAAACGGTTGGTCGGATCCCAGATGAAGGCGGCCCCGCCCGTCATGCCGGCGCCGAAATTGTCGCCGACCGGACCGAGGATGACCGCGCGGCCATTGGTCATGTACTCACAGCCATTCGCGCCGCAGCCTTCGACCACGGTCTTCGCGCCGGAGTTGCGGACCGCGAAGCGCACGCCTGCCGTGCCGGAGGCGAACAGCTTGCCGCTGGTCGCGCCATAGAGGCAGGTGTTGCCAATGATCGCATCGCCGGAAGCCGAGCGCCGGTCTTTCGGACGCGGGGCGACGACGATGGTGGCACCGGAAAGGCCCTTGCCGACATAATCGTTCGCATCGCCGATGACTTCCAGCAGCAGGCCCTGCACCGAGAAGGCACCGAGCGACTGGCCGGCCGACCCTTCGAGGCGGATATGCAGCCGCCCTTCCGGCAGCGCATGCATGCCGAACTTGCGCGTGATGGCAGAGCTCGACCGTGTGCCGATGGCCCGCATCGTGTTCTGCACATCATATTCGAGCTGCATCTTCTCGCTACGCTCGAAGAAGGGCTCAGCATCGCGCAGGATCTGGGCGTCCAGCGTATCCGGCACTTCTTCGCGGCGGGTCGGCTGGTAGACGATCGGTTTGTCGGTATCGACCTGAACCAGAAGCGGGTTGAGGTCGAGGTCGTCGAGATGCGTTGCGCCGCGGCTGACCTGGGCCAGCAGGTCTGTGCGGCCGATGGCTTCGTCGAGAGACTTCAGGCCGAGTGAAGCGAGGATCTCGCGCACGTCTTCGGCGATGAAGCTCATCAGATTGACGACCTTCTCCGGCGTGCCGGTGAAGTGCGCACGCAGCGCCTCGTCCTGCACGCAGACACCGACCGGGCATGTGTTCGAATGGCACTGCCGCACCATGATACAGCCCATGGCGACCAGCGAGGCCGTGCCGATGCCGTATTCCTCGGCGCCCAGCATGGCCGCGATGACAATGTCACGCCCCGTGCGCAGGCCGCCATCGGTCCGCAGGTGACCTTGTCGCGCAGATTGTTGAGCGACAGGATCTGGTGCGCTTCGGCAAGACCCATTTCCCATGGCAGGCCCGCGAACTTCACGCTGGTCTGCGGGCTGGCGCCCGTGCCGCCGACACCGCCGGCAATAAGTATGATGTCCGCCTTGGCCTTGGCCACACCGGCGGCCACCGTGCCGACGCCGGACTGGGAGACGAGCTTCACGCAGACCCGGGCTTCCGGGTTGATCTGCTTCAGATCGTAGATCAGCTGGGCAAGGTCTTCGATGGAATAGATGTCATGGTGCGGCGGCGGCGAGATCAGCGTCACACCCGGCGTCGCATGACGCAGGCGCGCGATGAATTCCGTCACCTTGAAGCCGGGCAGCTGGCCGCCCTCACCGGGCTTGGCGCCCTGGGCCACTTTGATCTCGATCTCGCGGCACTGGTTCAGGTATTCCGCCGTCACACCGAAACGGCCGGACGCGATCTGCTTCACCGCAGAGTTCATGTTGTCGCCATTCGGCAGCGGGCGGTAACGGGCGCGGTCTTCACCGCCCTCCCCCGAGACGGACTTGGCGCCGATCCGGTTCATGGCGATGTTCAGCGTGCCGTGTGCCTCAGGGCTCAGCGCGCCGAGCGACATGCCGGGCGTGACGAAGCGTTTGCGGATCTCGTTGATCGACTGGACCTGGGTCAATGGCACCTGCGGCAGGTTACGCTTGAAGTCCAGAAGGTCACGCAACTGGATCGGGTCACGCGCTTCGAGAGCATCGGCGAATTTGCGGTACACCGAATAATCGCCCGTATTGCAAGCGCTCTGAAGCGTGTGGATCAGCGTCCCGTCGAGAGCATGTGGCTCATCATTCGCGCGCAGGCGGTAGAAGCCGCCCACGGGAAGGGAAATCACATCCTCGTCGAATGCCATTTCGTGACGCACCAGCGCATTCTCTTCGAGGCCAGCAAGGCCAAGACCCGAGATACGGCTGCTCATGCCGGGGAAATAGTCCGCCACGAGTGCGCGGGAGAGGCCGAGTGCCTCGAAATTGTAGCCGCCGCGATAGGAGGAGATGACCGAGATACCCATCTTGGACATGATCTTCAGAAGGCCCGCTTCCACGGCCTCCTTGTAGTTCTTCACGCATTCGTTGAGCGTGAGGTCACCATAGAGGCCCCGGGCGTGGCGGTCGGCAATCGCATCTTGCGCCAGATAGGCGTTGACGCAGGTCGCACCCACGCCGACCAGAACAGCGAAATAATGCGTGTCGAGACATTCGGCCGAACGCACCGTGATGGAACAGAAAGTCCGCAGGCCCTGCGCCACGAGATGCGAATGCACCGCGCCGGTAGCAAGGATCATCGGGATCGCCGTGCGGCTGGCAGACTGATACTGGTCCGTCAGAACAATGTGCTCACGGCCTTCACGCACGGCATCTTCGGCTTCCTGGCGGATGCGCGCGAGCGCCTCTTTCAGGGCAAGTCCGTCATTCTTCACGTCTTCCGCCGGGAAGGTACAGTCGATCTCGGTATAGGAAACGCCAAGACGCGTCAGCAGGCGCTCATACATGCCATTGGTCAGCACGGGGCTTTCCAGCACGAAGACTTCCTGTTGCGACTTGTCCGTATCCAGCACGTTGCCGAGGTTCTTGAAGCGCGTCTTGAGACTCATCACGCGCTCTTCGCGCAGCGGGTCGACCGGCGGGTTCGTCACCTGGCTGAAATTCTGCCGGAAGAAATGGCTCATCGGGCGATAGTTAAAGGACAGCACGGCCGGGGCCGTGTCATCGCCCATGGAGCCGATGGCTTCCTTGCCGGACTCGACCATGGGCGACAGGATCAGTTCCAGCGTTTCCAGCGAATAGCCTGCAGCCGTCTGGCGGCGCAGCAGGTCTTCCTTGGCGAACATGGCCGGTTCATCGCCGGGGCCGATTTCCGGCTCCAGCTCCGTCACCGCAGACAGCCACTCTTCATAAGGGGCCTGCGCGGCGAGGTGGTCCACAATGTCCTTGTGGTCGTAGAACTTGCCGGTTTTCAGGTCTGCCGCGATCATGCCGCCAGCCGGGATGGAGCCCCGCTTGGCGACTTCATGGTCGCCCAGCGGGCACATGCCGGTTTCGGAACCGACCGCCAGGATACCATCCGTCGTCAGCGCATAGCGCAGCGGACGCAGGCCATTGCGGTCAAGCCCCGCAATCGCCCAGCGGCCATCATAGGCGGCGATACCGGCCGGACCATCCCAAGGCTCCATGACGGAGTTGCAGTAGTCATAGAGAGCCCGATGAGCGAGCGGCATGACCGAGTCCCGTTTCGACCAGGCTTCCGGGATCAAAAGGGCCTTCGCCATCGGCGCAGAACGGCCGGACTTGCAAAGCAGTTCCCACACCGCATCGAGCGCGCCGGAATCCGACGTGCCATCCGGGATCACCGGCTTCACATCCTGGACGTGCTCGCCATAGGCTTCGGAGACCATGCGGATCTCATGGCTCTTCATCCAGTTCTTGTTGCCACGCAGCGTGTTGATCTCGCCATTGTGGGCGATCATGCGGAACGGCTGGGCCAGCGCCCATTGCGGGAACGTATTCGTCGAATAGCGCTGGTGATAGATCGCGAAGGTGGACGTGAACTGCTCGCTCTGCAGGTCCAGGTAAAACCGGTCGATATCCTGCGCCAGGAACATGCCCTTGTAGATCAGCGAGGCATTGCTCAGTGAGCAGATATAGAAGCTCGGGATCGCGGCTTCACGGGCCCGGCGTTCGATACGGCGGCGGCAGATATAGAGGGCACGCTCCAGCTCTTCGCTGGACCGGCCCATCGCGTCGCGGAACATGATCTGTTCAATCGCGGGGCGCGTGTCTTTCGCCTTCTGGCCGATGACGGAAACGTCGATCGGCGGCTGACGCCAGCCATAGATATAGAAGCCAAAGTGCAGCACTTCGGTCTCGACCAGCGTACGGGCCGCTTCCTGTGCGGCGAAGTCCGTACGCGGCAGGAAGATCTGGCCAACGCAGATCGGATCGTCCGTCGGCTTGTGGCCGGTGCGGGTGACGTGCTCGCGGAAGAATTCCTGCGGCACTTCCACACGGATACCCGCGCCATCGCCCGTCTTGCCGTCAGCGTCGACAGCGCCGCGGTGCCAGACATTCTTCAGCGCCTTGATTCCCATCTCGACGATTTCACGGCGCGGCTTGCCATCCAGCGAGGCGACAAGGCCGACGCCGCAGGCATCACGCTCGTCAGCCGGATCATAGGCATGCGCGTCGATCAGGCGCTGGCGGTTCTGTTCGTATTGTTTCACATAGTCTGACATCTGATTACTCCGCCGCCACTTTCGCTGCGCCTGCATCCGTTTTCATCGCCTTGTGCATGGCCTCTGCCGCATCACGGCCATCCTTGATGCCCCACACAACCAGCGAGGCACCGCGCACAATATCGCCGGCGGCATAGACGCCCGGCAGGCTGGTTTCCATCGTGGCATAATCCACTTTCACCGCGCCCCACCGATTAACGGAGAGAGCAGGTTCGTCGAACAGGGCTGGCAGGTCTTCCGGATCGAAGCCCAGCGCCTTGATCACCATGTCGGCCTTCACATTGAAGGTCTCGCCCGTCTTCACCGGGCTCTGGCGGCCGGAGGCATCCGGCTCGCCCAGTTTCATCCGCGCGGCGCGCACGCCCTTGGCCTTGCCCTTGGTATCCAGAATCGCTTCCGGCGCGGCGAGCCACTCGAACTTGACGCCTTCTTCCTCGGCGTTCTGAACTTCACGCTGGCTGCCCGGCATGTTGGCACGGTCGCGGCGATAGAGACAGGTGACTTCCTTGGCGCCCTGACGGATCGCCGTACGTACACAGTCCATCGCCGTGTCGCCGCCGCCGATCACGACGACGCGCTTGTCTTTCGCATCCAGGGTGCCGACATCGAATTCCGGCACGGCATCACCAAAGCTCTTGCGGTTGGAAGCCGTCAGGTAATCCAGCGCCGCATGCACGCCATCGGCGCCGGAGCCCGGACATTTCAGATCCTTCGCGGCATAGACGCCGGTTGCGATCAGCACCGTGTCATGCGTATCGCGCAGCTTCTGCAGCGTGACCTTCTTGCCGACGCGCGTGTTGAACTTGAACTTGATGCCGGAGTCTTCCAGCCGCTTGATCCGCCGCTCGACGACATCCTTCTCCAGCTTGAAGCCCGGGATGCCATAGGTCAGCAAGCCGCCGCCCCGGTCATAGGCGTCATACACCGTGACCTGATAGCCCTTCTTACGCAGCTGTTCGGCCGCGGCGAGGCCTGCCGGCCCTGCCCCGATGATCCCCGCCGATTGCTTGCGTTCCCGCATCGGCTTGATCGGCTCCACCCAGCCTTCGGCCCACGCATTGTCTGTGATGTATTTCTCGATCGAACCGATCGTCACCGTGCCATGGCCGGATTGTTCGATCGTGCAGATGCCTTCGCACAGCCGGTCCTGCGGACAGATGCGGCCGCAGATCTCCGGCATGTTGTTGGTTGAGGAGGACACACGCCAGGCTTCTTCCAGGCGGCCTTCCGCTGCCAGGCGCAGCCAGTCGGGAATATTGTTGGAGAGCGGGCAACCCTGCTGGCAGAACGGCACGCCGCACTGAGAACAGCGGGACGCCTGCGTCTTCGCCGCATCCGCGCTGAATGCATCATAGATTTCATCGAAATCCTTTGACCGCTGTTCCGCGCCACGCTTGTCCGGCATGGTGCGCGGCACGTGGATGAACTTCAGCATTTTCTCCGCCATTCCGGCCTCCCGACTACTGGCACCGGGCATAAATCCACAGCCAGATGCGGGCAAGCGGAATCAACAATTCTGGATATCAATATGATATTGAACTACTGAAATTCCTGAAATTGTGCGTTTCTACAGCAGAGAGAAACATCATTTGAATATCATTTTGATAAACAGAAAAGCGCGTGCCTCTCAGGTCAAACCAAACTAGACCTCAAGTCTAAGCACTGAAAGGCTGGTCCGTTGTCACTGCTACAGCTTGCCATCATCGCGACCCTTCAGGGGATCACCGAATGGCTGCCCATCTCCTCTTCCGCCCATGTCCTTCTGGCCTCTGACACGTTTGGCGTGACCGGACGGGACGAGCTGCTGATCAATGCCGTCTCCAATCTGGGCACGCTCGCGGCCATGCTGATCTATTTCCGCAAGGATGTGGCCCTGGCGATTGCCGGGGGTTTCGAACTGCTGGCCGCGCCGGTTTCGAAAAAGCCGCTCTCCCAGGGCGCCCGCCTTGCCGCCTGCGTGATCGTCGCCACGCCCATCGCCTTGATTGCCGCCCTCCTCTATGAGGCCGTGCTGCCCCAAAGCGTGCAGGACACGATGCGCAGCGTCTACACCGTCGCCGGGGCAACCATCTTCTTCGGCGCCCTGCTCTGGTGGGCAGACGTGGCCGGCCCGCGCACGCGCAAGGAAGAAGACATGACGCTGGCTCATGCCGCCCTCATCGGCGCGACACAAGCCATCGCTGCCATCATTCCCGGCACCAGCCGCTCCGGCATCACCATGACCGCTGCACGGGCGCTCGGCTATGAACGCACAGAGGCTGCCCGCATCTCCATGCTGATCGGGGCGCCTATCCTGGCCGCAGCGGGCCTTTACGGGGCCTATGGCCTCTTTTCGGGGGACGCAGATGGCAGCGCCATGCTGACCCTGAAGGACGGCCTGATCGTTGCCGCCATCGCCTTCATTACGGGGCTCGCCTCGATCTGGGGCCTGATGGCCCTCCTGCGTCGGATGAGCTTCCTGCCCTTCGTGATCTACAGATTCCTGCTGGGCGCCCTGCTGCTCCTCGGGTCACCGCTGGTCGGCCTGTTCTGAGGGGAAAGGCTTGCGCCTGCCTCAGGCTTCCGAAGACGCCTTGTGGAACTCGCCATAATCGCGGAAGCGCCACAGATAGGCTGGCGTGATCGCCTCTGCGGTTTCCAGTGTCGTGACGCCCAGATCCTTCAGCGTCAGCGCACCTTCCGAGACGACATTGTCGGCCTTCAGCATCTCGACCTGATCGCCGGTGACCGGCGGCTCACCGAGGAAACCCCATGAGAAAGGCGGGATGAAGCGCCAGACAGCGCCGCAGAGATAGCCGATCGGCTTGGCCAGGAAGAAAGGCAGGCCGATCTTGAACCGCGGACGGTCAATCGCCGCGGAGATGAGATCGTAGATCTCGTTCATCGTGTAGACGCGCGGACCGCCCAGCTCATAGGTCTTGCCTTCGGTGCCGGCATCGTCGACCGCCACGGCAATCGCCTCGGCCACATCACCGGCATAGACCGGCTGCATCCGCGTCTTGCCGCCGCCGATTGCCGGCATGAGGGGCGCGACGCGAGTCATCTGGGCGAACTTGTTGAAGAAATTGTCTTCCGGGCCGAACACGACAGACGGACGCAGGATCGTCGCCGTCGGGATCGCCTTGCGGACGGCGGCCTCTGCTTCGGCCTTGCTTTTGGCATAGTGGGAAGCGGACCCGGCATCCGCGCCGATGGCGGAGACCTGCACGAACCGGGTGATGCCCTTCTCTGCCGCCACGTCGGCCAGCAGGGCCGCGCCCTCGGCTTGTGTCGACTCGAAGGTCTGCTTGCCCTTCTCGATGAGCACGCCGACCAGGTTCACCACGGCATCGGCATCTTCCAGCGCGCGCTCGATGGAGGCGCGGTCACGGATATTGGCCTGAACGATGTCGACCCAGCCCGGCGCGCCTGCGAGGCGCACGTCACCGGCCA
Organism: Hyphomonas sp.; assembly: GCA_041398445.1. Classification (GTDB taxonomy): domain Bacteria; phylum Pseudomonadota; class Alphaproteobacteria; order Caulobacterales; family Hyphomonadaceae; genus Hyphomonas. The sequence continues at coordinate 46,403 of JAWKUR010000025.1, forward strand.
GGTTCACCCGCCGGCAGGCCACGCGAACGCGCCAGCCTTTTTTCACAAGCTCGCGGGCCGCATAGCGCCCGATAAAGCCCGATCCGCCGAAAATGGTCACCAAGCCTTTGGTCATTGTGCTCAAACCCTGCCTGAACGGTTGATTCATCGCCTTTCACCACAGGGCGCCGGGCGTGTCCATGGGGGCCGTGCGGGGCTGAACAGCGCACACAGCCCTGCCTATTATGGCGGCATCTGCCGCTTCTCGCATCTGGCGGATTGACAGTGCCGCGCCCTTGGCTCTATGACGCGCCTTCCCCGCTCCCCGGAGCGGACACCCATCGGCCCAGATGGCGGAATTGGTAGACGCGCACGGTTCAGGTCCGTGTGCCGCAAGGCGTGGAGGTTCGAGTCCTCTTCTGGGCACCAGTACCATATTCGTGTGCATTTTTCAGCATCCGCAGACGTCCATAAAAATCAATAAAAACAGATACTTAGTTGGTCTTCGTGTCCACGAGTGCTCTCTCGTGTCCGCCTCCGTCCTGATCGAAGTCTGGTACGGCCTCTG
>JAWKUR010000026.1:0-39261 GCA_041398445.1 Hyphomonas sp.
CCAAATGACTGACGATGGTGTCGTTAGTCAGTTTGGGGTGGCAGTCCCGTCAGATGATCCGCTGGTTGTCGCTGTGCACCTTCCGTTTGTCGAAATTCGCGAGATGGTCGTGCGAGATGAAAATGTAGAAAAGGATCTCGAAAGGGAAACCACCGGCGCAGCCACCAGAATATTTGAAGTACTTGCCGGAAGAATTCGCGAAAGCGAGGAGCTTGGGGGGCGACTCGCTTCCGCGAGGGGGAAGTTGTCTCGGGACATAGCCTTCGAGGATATTGCGGAGGCCGTGGCATCTTTCATCCGGAACAAGTTTGCCGTGCGTCGAACCGCATTCGACGACTTCCTGTTTGGGGATGGAAAGTTATCTTCTGAGGCAATTCAAGGAGGTCTGATTTTCTACGGCAAAGGCATGTGTTCCAGCTGCCATTCCGGTCCCCTGATGTCGGATCTCGAGTTTCACGCGATGCCGTTCGAACAATTGGGATTCGGCAAGAATGGGTTTGGGGTCGACTATGGTCGATACAATGCCAGTCTTGATCCGGCCGACACTTATTTGTTCCGAACACCGCCTCTGATAAATGTGACAAAGACGGCTCCCTACACTCATTCAGGAGCAATTTCGGATCTCGCCACGATGATCCAGGTGCATGTTGATCCACTTCTAAACTACGACGGCGGATCCCGGACAAGCGTTCAGCGAAGAGAAGACCTTGCGCGTCTATTGGCATGGGGTGGTGCGAGTCAGCTCCCAGAGCCCTTGTCCGATAGGGAAATCAAGGAACTGATCGCGTTCTTAGGCAGTCTTGAAACCATCGACGAATAGCGTTCCCCTTCAGGTGAACGCGGAGAGCTTTGATGAAGCGACATATTGATCTCATCTGCCTCGGGCTGCTGATGGTTGCGGGAGCCTGTGAGCAGACGTCTCAGGAGTTTCCGCCGGTTGCGCAAAGCCAGCTCGCCGGCACCGCCTCCGTCGTCGACGGCGACACAATCGAAATCCACGGCGAACGTATCCGCCTCGATGGCTTCGACACGCCGGAACGGGGCTCCATGTGCGGAGCGGTCAATGTCTACCAGAAGGCGGCATTGGCGCTCGATGAATTCATCGATCAACAAACCGTTGTTTGCGACATCAGCGGCAAAGACCGCTACGGCCGCAGCATCGGTGATTGCTCGGCCGGCGGGAAGAGTCTGGCCGAGTACATCGTTTCCGAGGGATGGGGCAGAGATTGGCCGCAATTCAGCCATGGCGCCTATGCGGACGAAGAGCGAGCTGCTCGCAATGCAAAGCGCGGTCTTTGGGGACTACAATGCCCTGATGACCTTTGGGGTGACCGGACCTACAAATGATGAACAATCGAGAAGGCAATGCCAGGTGAGCGGCTGGGACAGAGATGAAAGTGGGGAGTATACGCCACCACCCATGCCAAGTTGGCTCTGGGCCGCTCTGGGCCGCTCTGGGCCGCTCTGGCAGCGTCGGCGTTAGGTTTCTTCGCATTGCTGATGTTTGCGGGCTAGTTCACGGACGCTAGGGCGCGTCGAGGTAGGATGCGAGATCAAGTATTTTGTCTGTCGCAAGTGCCTCGGCATATCGCCTAAGAAGATTGCCGCTGGCGTTTAATGTCTGTTCGGAAATTCTGAACTGGACTGTAACTTCGGCAAGTGTCCGTTGATGGACGAGCTTTACTGAAACATCCCGATCCTCAAGATCTACAACCACCGTATCGAATGACCAGAGTTTTGTGCGCATGTGCTACCTCCAATGGGTAGTCAATTGCTAGTCTTGGTAGCAGCTTGCGACCGAATTGATTTCCGCGTCCTTACCTTCGACTGCGCCGGATGAACGCGGGAAGAAAAATCAATCGAGCATCCCGATTCCACGCCCCAGAGTCCAAGAAATCCTCCCCCCGCGAACGACGCCCGACACTGCCATCCCGCGCCTTTGTTCCAGCACCTGCCGCCAAGGCACAATCGTAAAGTCCCTCTGCCGTTCAATGACCGCAAATTTCCCGCTCACCCGCGAGACCGGCTCGCGATAAGTACCGTCGACATGACCGCGTTCCGGCGCCGGCGAATAAGGCTTCCCGATTGCCTCGCTCAATGTCCGTCCAGCCTGCATCAGGTCACGCTTTAAAAGCTCGGATTTCTGTGCCGCAGATAGCCCTGCGCCTGCCTCCACATTCATGCCGATGCCCGCCAGAAATGCGCGTCGCTTCACCTGGGCCTCCGCGACCTCATGGCCAAACCCAAGCGGCACACCCGACGGAGGGGGCGCTTCGTCCAGCCAGGTGACGCCCAGCGCTGTTTCCTGATCCTTCAGTCCAAGCTCAGATCGCACGAGCAATTGCGCCGACCTGAACCGTGCTTGCGCCCGTTCGTATTCCTTCGCGCGATCCAGATAGTCCGGTGGGATTTTCCAATCCGCATTGGCGGTTCGCTCTACATGACCGGCCCGCCTCAAGGCTTCCAGTCTCCTCACATGCGCCGCGACAAATTCAGGCCCCGATCTCGGGTCATCGGCCTGGTGCAGGCTTGCCGAATAGATCCCGCCATTCGCCCGTGCGATCCGGTCAATCGAGATGTCCGAAGGCTTCGGCTCAACGTTTGGCGGTGACACGGTGATGATGGTGCCGCGCTTCAGATCCTCGACTTCGCCGGCAACACCGAGTTCAACAAACACGGCGCGGCCGTCGAGACTGTCGATGATGGCGTAGGCTTTGTCATGGGCTTGGCCCGTGAGGCCCGTTTGCAGAACCGCGCCGGTCACACTCCGCCCATCCGGATCGGATTTGTCGAAGATTGCGTCCGCATCCAGTCGCCGGTCTCCGCGTCCTGCCAGCGCGCGGTTCATCGTCTTGATGATGTCATGACGCTCCGACAGGTCTCGCAGGATGTCCCGGAAGTTCTCCCGCATCTGCCAGCGTCCGGCGCCGAGTTTCTGAGCAAGCCCAAGCCGTTCCAGTGTCCGCAGCCGGGCGGCATGCAGGGTACGATAGTGTGAGGGGCTGTCCTTCAGCCGGAACTCCCCCTCAGGATTGATCTGCCGTGCGATGAAATGGTCGATCCGCGTCACACGTTCGGCGGCAACTTCGGCATTGAGTTTTCTATCCTGTTCAAGGCGGGTTTCCGGACCAAGCTCCAGCGTGACCAGATCCTCCGCGTGCTCCCGGATCCCGTGCGAAATGTACGCCCGTGGAATGACCAGATCCGAGCCATCGTCACGGCGTCCGCGGATCACCAAATGCGCATGCGGCCGGCCCGTATCATGGTGGACTGCGCCGACCCATTCGAGCCGCGTGCCAAGATCGGTTTCCATCTGTGAAACGAGGTCTCGGACGAAGGGCTTGAGGTCTGCCATCTCTGTGCCGTCCTCGGGCGAGACGATGAACCGGAAATGATGACGGTCATCCGCGATGGACTTGGTGAGATCGGACACGCCCGCATCCTCGCTCATGGCGTCGAAGAGCTTGCCGCGATCCTTCTCTTCAAGCGCCGCATCCCGGCGGATGTATCCGATATGCGCGGCAAGCGCTGCCGCACTCGACGCCGACATACGCACAATGCGCGCCTTGACGATGACGCGCCTCTGTCCGCCGCGCGGGGCAGGACGCGGCCGAGCGGGCAGGGCCGTGCGCCGAACGCCGCCGGCAGAGGACAGGGCTTTCGTCATCCGCGTGAGATAAGTCTTCGCACGTCCCCCTGAACCGGCGGACCGAATCCTGCCAAGTCTCGGCGTGAACGGATTGTCCGGCGGCGTGCTCATTGTGGCGGCTCCGGCGGGAAACAGGCCAAGTCTCCGGAATGGAGCCATCCGATCCTGTCGTGCTTATTGGGGAGCCGCTCAGACCACGGAGCTATGCCTTCAGGAATCGAGCCATAAAAATCGATGTGCAGACAAGGGGGTGGCCCCTCATTGGCTCCATGGGCTTTTATCTTGCATTCCATTCTGCCTCCTACTTGCCCTCTCATTCCCCCTGATCGCGCTTGGTCTGCGGAGCCCATACAGACAGCCTGGCCGATGATGTCGGTCTTCCGTACGGCACCAAAATACCGCCCATCGAAGGAGTCCTGTGTGCGGTCCGACAGGAGCAGGACTTCGTGAGGAAGGAGGCGGCGGCAAGTCCGCCAGGGCGAAGGGAGCGGTCGTCCTGCCTTGTCTGCCGCGAGAATTCGGACGGTGGGCACGTCGTTGATTTCCAGGACACCGCCGGTATCACAGACAGTATCGCCTTCGAGTGCGGCAACCGTCTTGATGACAGGGATTCCACGCGGCAGGTATCCCCGCTGCGATGCAAACTCAGCGGCTTCCTGGGGCAGGTTCGAGACAACCTGATCACCGTGCGAAACGTGTTCAAGGGCCTCGATCCGATACCATCCCTGCGGTGCGCTTTCGCTCGGATTATAGAGCAATATGGATGGCAGGAGCCCTGTTGCGGGAAGCGCAATCAGCGCCAATCCGAGCAATGAAAGCGAGGTCCAAGACACTTTCCGAAGCCGTCGGTTCGTACGTTTGGAATTGACCCGGTTATGATCCATGACGAGGCTTCCGCGACTTGTTCCAGATCGTCGAAAACGCGTGGAGATCGTCCAGGTGATAGACGACGGTTCCGCCATGCTTGCGGTATTCCGGGCCGTCATTTGACCAGCGCCAGTTCTCCATCGTGCGCGCGGATATACGAAGATATTTTGCGGCTTCCTGCGTCGTCAGGAACGGACTCTGTGGAATGTTCGGTTCGCTCATTTCTTTGCTCCCGGTACAGCCGGAAGGAAGCAGAGGCAGATCTTAATTGGCAGGGTCGAAGTCGCCCTGAACCCGAAGTCGCTCTTCAGGTAACCAAGATTTCCGATGTCCCGCTGCACATGGCAGCGGGTCCTTTCTCCCGGTGCTTTCGGCGATTTCAAACAGGAAAAAGCCGCCCCGGAGGGGTTCTCCGGAGCGGCTTCGATGGGATGTGATGCCGGAACCTAGTCCCTGGGGTTCCAGAGGATCACGTGGCGGCCTTTCTTGCCCTTGACCGGGGCGAGGTTCGCATAGATCCGGCGGGGACCGATTTGCGGGTCGGCGAGGGTCAGCGAGACATATTCGCGTCCCGAAGACTTCGCCTTGCGCATCCAGCCGCCGCCGATTTCCGTCGAGGTGTCTCCGGCGAAGATGCGGTAATCCGGCTGGCCCTCTGCGGCTTTCTCGCCATTCTTCTCGATGCGGATGGCCGCATTGAGGTTCATCATTGCGAGGGTGCCTTCAAAGCCGGCCTTGGTCTCGCTGACATATCCGAGTGCGTTTGCCATTGGGTTCTCCTTTTCGTTCCTTTGGCTTGGTCTCCGGAGACCCCTTGTCCCCGTCGACGCCGGACCGTGAGGACGCGCTGTCCCGGGCCTGAACCCGCTCTCTTGCGCGCTCGCTTATCCGAAAAGTGGGAACCACTTTTCGGGCGAGACGCGAGGCGGGGCGCAACGCAGTGGAGCACCGGACGGACGAGGAATTTTGCTTCGCGGTGAATGCGTGGAACACGCAGAGGAAAATTCTTCGTTCGTCCGGTTTCAGGGCCGGGTCAGAGCGTCCAGGTCATACGGCAAGAGACGGGAACAAGGGGGCCGAAGACCGCTGCCGATGGAAGGGAGAAACCCATTCCCGCATGTGCTCCAATATGTTCTGCGAGACCTTGAGACGGGCGATTTTTCGCCAGGTATTCTGCGGGGATGAGCCGCACTGGCACTACCGTCCGTATCCCCGAACCCGAATGCGAAAGCCGCCCGGTGCCAGGCACCGGACGGCTCGCACTCTGCCTGAGAGGAGGAGACGAAACTCAGGCAGCGTCCGCTTCGCAAGGCTCCGTTTCAGGTTCGGAATTGTCCTCGTCCTCACCTTCGAACAGGGCCGCAATCCGTTCCCACGCTTCGACGGTTGCGCAGCCTGCACCCTTGACAAGGCGGGTTGGCGGTACTTGCATCCAGCCGGGACGCCAATCGAGATTGGCGTCCCGTTCGGCGGAGCATTGGTCCACTGGACCAATGCTTTTTCCCGCCTCACCCCCCTCGATCCGGTTCCGGATCAGCGCCTTCTGCACCTTGCCGCTCTCCTTGGCGACGCTCTCCGCCACGCTCGGAGACGCAATGTCCGCGATCATCGCATTGATGGCCCGCTTGTCGCGTAAGAGCTCGAAGAAGGCATTGTCCGGCGCCCAGTAGCGACCAAGGTCGGTGCCGCAAACATGCAGCACCGACTCAACAACAGGCCCGCCTGATTCCAGTGTTTCGGCCATGGTCAGGGCAAGCACCTGCATCACTTCCTCATCCGACATGGCGAGCAAGGCGGAGAAGGTTTCGCAGAGCGAATAGGCATCGCCATTCGCGCGCGGACGCATCGCGCCGAGCGCACTGAACAGGGCGTCTACCTGTTCCGATGCAGCATTGATTTCAGCATGTGCAACGGAGGCCGCCACGTTCTCATGCGTCTCGTTCTTGCGCGCGCCGCAAACATGCGTTCGCACGTTCCAGAGTGATGACCCGGTGATCGCGTGAGCGACCATCAGGCGAAGCGCAATGGCAGGTGCGGCAAGCAGGCTCGCGCCGGCAGCGCCGTGCCGGTGCAGGCCAACATACTCCGCCATCGGGCCGGACATTTCGGGCTTGGCGTCGGCTGGTGACGGCGCCTCTCCGTCTTCGGTTTGGCGCTTGGCGCGCCGCGCTTCCGAGGCCTTCACCCAACCCTCATGGAAGGTCACGGTGCCGTCGTGGCGCTGCTCGACATAGACCTTGCCGCCCTTCTTTTTGGTGGTCTGGATGTATTCCCAGCGCTGGAAATACGTACCCCGCTCAAGGCAGATGACATCGGCCCAGCCACGGGCCCGGTATTGCTCGACCTGTGCGGAAATCGCCTCCGCCTGCGCCGCCCAGAACGCCTCAGCATCCGCAAAGACAGCGCGTTCCCCGAACAGGTCTGCCGTGATCGCGCCCTCAAAGCACTCAAGCTCGAACAGGGCCTTGTCGGTGGTGATGGTGCTGCCACCAGTGACCCACGCCCGGCAGGCGCGCCCGAACGGCGCGCGCTCGGTTTTGCTGTTCCAGAGTTTCAGCCAGTCGGCCTGCTGGGCAGGCGTTGCCAGCGTCAGCGCGCGGATGGTCTCGCGGTCGATTTCATCGTCGGCATAGAGTTTGCGGATCGGCGCCGCGAGGCCTGCTAGGGCGAGCACACGCCGGACCAGAAGCTCGGTCACGCCGAAGAAGGTTGCGATGTCTTCCGGGGCTTTGCCTTCGTCCGCGAGCTTCCGGAACGCCACATATTGTTCCATCTCCGTCGCAGGCAGGCGGGCGACGTTTTCGATGATGGACGCCTCGATGGCGGAGGCTGCATCTTCCTCGCTCATCACGGCGCAGGGCACGAGCGGATTGGTGCCGGTTTCCTTGGCGAGTTCGAGCAGGGCGAAGTAGCGGCGGCGGCCTGCGATCACGCCGTATCCTTCGCCTTCACGGCGGACGAGGAGCGTCTGGCGGATGCCTTTCTCACGGATCGACGGCAGGATGTCGGACACGTCCGGCTTCTTGCGTCCGTGCCGCATGTTGAGTTTCGACACGCTCAGCTGATCGAGCGGGATATGAGTGAGGTCGGGCTGTGCCATGGGGGTCTCCTTTTCTGGCGGGTAAAGGGAGAGGCCCAGCGCCCATGCCGGGCCGCTCCAGTGAATGTCGGAATAAGGAAAGCCTTCCCGGTCGAAGGTGGGGGCCGGGTCGGTCCGGCCCCCGTCATAGTCGCGGACGCGGATGTGCGGTGCGCGACCCGCGACCCAGATTTCGACAATGCGGTCGTCCTCGACGACCAGCGTCATCTGAGGCCGCGGACCCAGAATCCGCTCGGCTTCGGTGAGGGCGCGGCTCATGTCCGCGGCTCGCCTGCCGGGACTGCGCGGAGGCGCACCAGCACGGCGCGGGCGGTGTCCAAGGCCTCCGGCAGGAGTTCGTCTGCCACTTCGGTCAGGTAGGCATTATCCGATCCCGGATAGTTCGCCTCGACGCCCCAGAGGTTGGCGGCATGGGTTTCCAGAGTGATGCCTTCGAGCGTGACGGAGAGGACAATCCCGCAATAGAACCAGTCGCCCTTGCGCCATGCCTCCATGACGGCTTCGGCCTCGGCCTGCGCCTTGGCGAAGCGCTCCCGGAACCCGTTTCCGGGGCCAATAAATCCGGGGGCGTCCTTATAGAGCGACGGCCAGAATCCATCGTTGCGCTGGTCGGGGGCATCCGGACAATCGTCCTGGACAATGGCTGCCATGATTGTGAACCCGTCCACTTCGCAGGTGATCGTGTCACCTGCACAGACGAAGGTGGCAAAGCGCTCGGAAAAGCTCATGACACCTTCCGAAGCTCGAAGCCATTCTGATCGCAGATGCCACGCAGCTTGAGCGCCTCGCTGTCATCAAGTTCGTCACCTGCCTGCCGATAGATGCTGCCCTGCGCGAACCCTGCCGGGGTCTTCACGACATGTGCCCAGCGATACGGGCCACGGCCATCTTCGCGCGGTCTGGTGTGGTATCTGGCCATGACGATCACCGCGACCAGAAGATGTGGACCTGATCGAATCCGGTCTCGACGGTGAAGATGTCGCCGTTCAGCGCCATATCCCGGCCCATCGCGTCCCAATCAATGTAGTATTGGAGGGAGGCCGGGATTTCGGTGCCGCACTCGCGGGTCAGTTCTTCGGCAAATTCTGCGATCGAACGGTATTCGCCCGCATAGTCATCGAAGGCAGCGCGAGCCTGCTCTATGTCGTCGCCGTAGTGGCGGTGGACTTTTGCGCCGAGGCGTCCGTGTTCGGATATGAACTCCGCCAGATCGCACACGGTCTCGAACGAGGCGTATTCCGACAGGCTCGCACCTTCGAAACCCTCATAGTCATGGATCGCCCATTCCTCGGCCCCGGGCAGCGGTGATGCCGCCAGCATGGTGCGTACCTGGCCCATGATGTCGTCAGGCGTGGTCGCATCGATCCAGCGCCCATGCAGGCAGCCATTATTGTAGGCCGCAAGGCAGGCCACATAGATGCGGGGACGGTCCTCTGATGGGAGTACGGAAGCTGTTCCAAGGGGGGCAGGGGTAGCGGTGTCGCAGGGCATGTCGGGTCTCCTTCTCCAGCCGCGTCCTGCCCGCGACAGGCGGGGGTGGGCGGCGGAAAAGGCCGGCAGGCCGGGCGGACAAGCGGCATGCGCAAGGCGGGAAGGTAGGAGCCCCTCAGACGCACAAGACGTTCGATCTCCGTCGCCTTGCGCGTGCGGCGCGCCCGGCCAGACGTGCCGTCCGCCCACACCCGCCGTGCGAGGTCTCTTCGAGGCGTGTGGGGGAAGCCGGGTTCTCAGAGCCGCTTGCAACGCCGGAACTTGCTGCCTGGCCCGAATCGGAGATTCGTTCCCACCGAATTCGGAGTTTTCCTGATTGGAGGACAGCCCATGTCTGTCTGGTTCCCATTCGGTTTCGAACAGAGCCGGGCCGCCCATGATGCGGCGAAGCGGCTGAGGCAGGCCTTTCCCTCGCTGACAATCGACCTTCACGACGGACGGATCGAGATTTCGGCGATCCCTCCTCAAGACGAAGCTTTGGTTCTTAATACGGCAGCTGAAGCGCTGATTTCCTGCCGTGATGGCAGAACCGAAGCCGCCTGACATGCATCATTAATTTGCCGCAAACGCAGGCTGTACGGTTTTGCGGGAAGCGTTGAGCTAATCACTTCCGCTATTATACGGAAACGCGTATTAACTTGAAATATACGGGTTTGCGTATATATAGAATTTATGCGCGAATGCGTATATGGGGTTGATGCAATGTCTGATCTTGTCCGGAGCCCGCGCATGGCGGGAGAATTGGTCCGAAAGGCGCGCTTGGCGGCTGGCTTGTCGCAGGCCGAACTTGCCGAACGGATGCGCGTGCGCCAGGCCACGGTTTCCAAGCTGGAATCCGGAGAGCCAGCGACCCGAATGGCGGTTTTCTTTGATGCGTTGACGGCCCTGGGTCTCGAACTTGTTGCTGCAAAGCGTGGCGGCAAGGCCGACTTTGGAGACCTCTTCTGATGGCACGCCGGCCCCGGACACAGCGGCTGAACGTCTACCTCAATGCAAGGCTTGTCGGGCGGCTCGAAAAAGCGGGCACCGGGGCGGTGTCCTTTCGCTATGATCCGGACTGGCTGGGCTGGCAGGGCGCGATGCCCGTGTCGATATCGATGCCGATGTCGACACAGGTGTACCGCGGCGCGCAGGTCATCAATGTATTTGAAAACCTGTTGCCGGATGCCGAACGGGTTCGGCGAAATGTTGCCGAACGGCTGGGCGCCGATGGGACGGACGCTTTTTCCCTATTGGCAGTGACGGGGCGAGACTGTGTCGGCGCGCTGCAATTCCTGCCGCCCGAAGATGTACCCGGCACGGCTGGCGAGGTGAACGGAACTGCAATGAATGAGGCAGAGATTGCGGGCCTCATCCGGCAATTGCGGATCAATCCTCTGGGGCTTGATCCGGACAATGGCGATTTCCGGATTTCCATTGCCGGCGCCCAGGACAAGACCGCCTTGTTGAAAAAGGACGGTGTCTGGCATCGTCCCATCGGTACGACGGCAACAACGCATATCCTGAAACCGGCAATCGGGGTTGTCCAGAACGGCATCGACCTGACGGACAGTGTACAGAATGAATATGCTTGCCTGAGACTCTGCGCCTTGCTCGGCCTCGATGTGGCGGAGGCAGAAATCGTCACATTCGAAGACCAGATGGCTTTGAGCGTGACGCGGTTTGACCGGATGTGGACCGGAGATGGCAGGTTGCTGCGCCTGCCGCAGGAGGATTTCTGCCAGGCCTTGTCCGTACCGTCGACGCGCAAATACCAGAAGGAAGATGGCCCGGGCATGCTGCAAATTCTGGAACGTCTGAAGGAGAGCGACCGGGCCAATGAAGACCGGTATGCCTTCTTCAAGGCGCAAGTCATATACTGGCTGCTGGGAGCGACGGACGGACATGCGAAGAATTTCTCGATCGCACTCCAGCCCGGCGGCGGTTTCTGGATGACGAAACTCTACGATGTCCTGACCGTGCAGCTTGTCGTGGATGATCGGCGGATAGGCCAGAACCGGTTCAAGCTGGCCATGTCGGTGGGTGACAACAACCGCTACCAGGTCAACCAGATCGCCCGCCGGCATTTCGAGCAGACAGCGGCTGCTGCCGGGTTGCCCAAAGGCACATTAGACATGGTCCAGGCCGAACTGAACGCGGCGATCCCACCTGCGTTGGACACGCTGGGTGAACTTGCCGGAAACACTATTCCTGAGGCGCTGATCAACAGTATTGCAGGGGGTGTGCGGTCCCGGCGGGCGATATTGAACCTCTGAGGCAAGTGGTTCCGACGGCCTGACCGCCGGGGCTGGTATCGGTCCGCCGAATCTTCCAGTCTCGAACCGTCATGACGATGCATGTAAGAGATTTCCGCGAAACCGACCGGCCCGCGCTGACCACGCTCTGGGAAGCCTGCGGGCTGACCCGGCCCTGGAACGACCCGAATGATGACATCGACCGGGCTGTCTCAGCCCGGGAAGCGACCATTCTTGTTGGCTATTGCGGAGACCAATTGATCGGTAGCGTCATGGCAGGGCATGATGGCCACCGCGGATGGGTCTATTACCTTGCGGTCGATCCGGCGCATCAGGGACGCGGTGCAGGCCGGGAGCTGATGGAAGAAGCGGGCCTCTGGCTTGCGTCGCGCGGCGCCCCGAAACTCGAACTCATGGTACGTGATGGCAACGACCGCGCCGCCAAATTCTACGAATCCCTCGGCTTCGAACGCCAGCAAGTGACCGTCTATGGCAAATGGCTGAAAGCCCCGTCAGAGTCATCAGCCCGGAAAGCTTCCTGATACAATAGAGATATCACGCACCCGCGACCCCTCTGGCTGTAAGGCCAGTGGGAAGCGCGCGGTGCGGCCCCGGCCGGCGAGCCCCCGCAGCGCCGGACCGTCCGGCCGGGCGGTCCGGGGACCGGAGACGAGCCGGGCCAGCAAGACCATCCATTTACCAAATGGGCTCTCGCCACCTGGACAGCCCCGCGCAAGCGGGCCGGGGGAGGGCGATGCCTGAAGCGAAGTATTCCTGCGGCTGGTCAGTACCAGTTTAAAGAGGCAACATGCGGCGATGAGCCTATCCCGATTTTAGCTGGGCGAGCAGGTTCTTCGCTTGCTGAAGGAGCAGGTTGATCTGCTCCGTCATCTGGGTTTTGCCTGTGTCATCATAGTACTCCAGCGTTTCATTCCAGAGACGGATGGCGTGCTCCAGATGCGCGCTGTCGTTTTGGAGCCGCCCGAGTGTCATCAAGGCCGCGCCGAGACCGACCTGGGTGTCAGCCCAGTTCTCCGGCGTGGCATCGCGTGTTCGCACTTCCAGTGCCGTCTGGAGCACCTCGATCCCTGTCCGCACTCGTGCGGGATCGCCAGTCATGCCTCCGAGCGTCACCAGGGCTGTGCCGAGCCCGGCCTGGGTCGTCGCCCACGTAACGGGCATTGCTTGGCGAGTATGCACCTGAAGGATTTTCTCAAATCCATTGATCGCTCTCTCGATTTGCTGGGCGTTCCCGGTCATCCCGCCGAGCCTGGTCAGAGCAAAGCCGAGATTGATCCGGGTTGCAGCCCAGTCGGCGGGCATAGCCTCGCGTGTCCGCACTTCCAGCGCAGAAGTAAAGGCGTCGACGGCCTCCTGCATGTGCGCGGTATTCCCGGTCATCCCGCCGAGCGTCTCAAGCACGCCGCCGAGATTGTTCAGGGTTGTGGCCCAAGCTGCGGGCATGGCCTTGCGGGTATGTACTTCCAGCGCGCCGCGGTAGGTCTCGATCGCCTCCTCAAGGCGCGGCACGTCTCCGGTGGTCTCGCCCAGCCTTGCCAGCACGAGCGCCAGATTGTTCTGGGTCGCGGCCCAGTCAGCGGGGGTGGTCTTACGTGACCGCACTTCCAATGCGGCTTTATAGGCCTCGACCGCTTCTTCCATGTGCTGGATATTTCCGGTGATTGCGCCAAGTGTTTCAAGGGCTGCACCGAGATTATTCTGGGTCATGGCCCAGTCTGCGGGCACAGCTTCGCGAGTCCGCACCTCCAGTGCGTTCGTATGGGCGCAGATCGCCTCTTCGAGATACGTGACTTTCTCTGTGATCGACCCGAGCGTTGCCAGTACAAGTCCGAGATTGTTCTGGACTTCGGCCCAGGCAGCCGGCATGGCCTCGCGTGTGCGCACATCCAGCGCGGCCCGGTAGGCCTCACCCGCCTTTTCAAGGCGAAGCGGGTCACCGGCGATTTCACCGAGGCTCATCAGCGCGGCGCCGAGACCGGTCTGGGTTGTGGCCCATTCGGCGGGGGAGGACGTGCGGCTGAACACCGAGAGGGCGGCTTTGTAGGCCTGGACCGCATCTTCCAGACGCGGGGCATCGCCGGTGACCCTCCCGAGCGTTTCCAGCGCAAGCCCGAGATCACTCTGGGATCTAGCCCATTCGGACGGCATGGCCTCGCGCGACCGCACTTCCAGGGCGGCTTTGTAGGCCTCGACGGCTTCCTCAAGGCAGGTGACATCTCCGGTGATCTTGCCAATCTTCTCAAGTGAACTGCCCAAATTGGCCTGAGTCAGGGCCCAACCAGCGGGGGTTGCCTCGCGTGTACGGACCTCCAGCAGGCCCCGAAAGGCATCGGCCGCCTCCTGAAGGCGCGGGACATCCCCGGAAATTCCCCCGAGAGTCGCCAGAGCGGTGCCAAGATTGTTCTGGGCTAGCCCCCAGTCTTCGGGCGCGGTCTCGCGGGGAGTGGCTTCCAGGGCGGCCTTGTAGGCCTCGACTGCCGGGAGCAGGAATTTCATGCCGCCAAACTTGTCTGACAGGTCCTGCAGCATGTCGCCCGCACGAAGCAGGATCTTCGGGTCCTTCAAGGCCGGGGCATCTCTTTCCCTCAACGCGATCCGTTCGATTTCGACCTGGGCGTTGAGGCCACCGCGCAGGGCGAATTCCAGGAGCTGGTCCAATGCGGCATTGATCCTCCCAGCATCCGAACTTGCATACTGGGCGCGGACATCCCGCAGGTCCTGACCTGCCGCCCTGCGATTTATGATGGTCACCAGGCGCAGCAAGCTGGCAATCAAGACCAGGTCGAGGAATACGCGGAAAACGAATGTCAGCCCACGGCCCAACCCTCCGTCTGCCTCCAGGCCGCTCACATTTCCGAGGCCGTAGACTTCAGAGGCGTCGACGAGCGGGACACCCTTCAGGATTTCGCCCCAGACGAAGGCAGCCGTGGTGGCAATCGGTACTACGGCCTGGCCGCGATAGATGGTCTCCTGTTCGGACAATCTGACAAAGCCGAGGGTGAAAAAGACGATCAGGAACAGCAGACCAACCAGAATTTCATTGCCGTAATCGTTTTCTTGTTGGTGATCCCGGCCGTTGTCTTCTGCAACCTGCCGCTCCAGCTCATCCTGTTCCCAGGCGCGATAGATCGATAGCACGGTGACGATGCCGGCGAATACGGCGCCGATGGCGACGAAAACGGGCGCGAAGACAGCGACGCCTGCAAGCGCCAGGAAGACGCCGATAAAGCACATCCATCGATAAACCGGCCGCCCAAACTTGATGCCGGTTAGGGGAGCTATGATGCGCACCAGGACATGATCAACGGCTCTCAAGAGAGGCAGGAGAACCAGGTTGAGAAGGGGCTGTCCAACGAGACGGAACAGGGCAAAGATGACCAGCCCGGCAACAACCGCAATGAAAGCAGAGGCAATGCCATTCACAATTGGATCCATTGCGTGGTCCACTGCGGCCTGAAGCCAGCTCGGCATAATCGCTTACTCCCACACGTTTCCCGGTTGGTTAGCATTCATATGCTGTCGATTATTTCAACCCGAATACGGCCTGGGCCCAGGGCGATCAGGGTCAGGACAAGAGCGTCCGGTAGCCGCCTGAAACCAAGTCCCGGCCACGTGCCCGCGCCCGGCGGATTTCATCCTTCATCGACCGGCCGGGGCCTGCCCAAGCGTCATCCACCCGTGCCTTGCCATAAATGATCTCGGCAGTCTCCCGGACGGACAGGCCGGCTGTTTCGCAATCATGGGCAATCAGCGCATTGCGGAACGCGAGGCTGGTCCGGCTCCAGACGGCGGGTTTGATATCGCCTGTATCCCGTTCGTACACCTTCTGCGCTTGCTTCAGCATGCGCCAGCGCGCGTTGATGTTGGCCGTTCCCCGTATCAGGAAGCCGAGACGAACCGGTTCGGGCGACAGCATGGACATGCCCGTACACTGAACCTGCACAACGTGTCCGTTGCCCTTGATCAGCATGTGCTCCCGTCCGGCGGTATCGACCAGATGCACGATCTCGCACTGTTTCACCGTTTTGTCGTAGATGGGGCAGGCGAGATCCGAACCGGCCGGGCTGACCTGGACTTGAACCTGCCGCGGAAACAGCGCCGAAGACCAGAACGCGTTTGCGGTAAATCCGTCATGGCGCGGGTCCGGGAAGAAGGCGAGCCCCCAGCGCTCGGCCGCCATCTGGTCGATCCGCGGCCGGATCAGCGTAATCCCATGGCAGGCGGTCCGGACCGAGATCTCGCCGGTCCCATGAAGCGCGGCCTCCGCCACGAAACCCTCATTGCGCCGGAGGAATTCCCAAGCCCACCGGCTCCGGGACAGTGTCCGTGCGTAATCATAGCGATCAAGCACAGATTGTAGCAAAACAGGGCAATTCGTCATGGTTTGGTCCCCCTTGCGAAAATCCCTGCAAGATGGATTCCAAAAACAACCAAAAAGAGAAATATGGTTGTCAGAGCATGGGTGACTGATTCTCTGCATCGAACAGACCCTCGGCACCCGTAAGCCGATTACGAGCCAGATTCCGACGATTCCACCTCTATCCTTGTTTTCAACTTGTTGGCAGAACTACTGTCAAAAAGAGGTGGAGGAATGACAAGGAAACGACAGGCGGTGCCCCGGAAAAATTCAAGGTCAGCGACAGAGGTCGACAAGCAGGTCGGACGGAATGTCCGCAGCTACCGGAAAGACATGCACATGACGCTGAACGAGCTGGCAGACCAGCTGGGTGTCAGCCAGCAGCAGATCCAGAAGTATGAAACCGGTGACAGCCGCATAAGCGCCTCAATGGTCCTGGCCATCAGCGAAGTCCTCAATATCGGTATCGAGGACCTCTTCATTGGAACACGCAACCTGAAGAAAGCAAAAAAATCCCCGCTCGAAACCGCCCGCCGCGAATGCCAGATGTGGATAGACCGCGCCAGCTCCAAGGAAACTCTATCAGATGGCCCGGGTTCTCAAGGCAATGTCAGGTGAGAATTGACCTTTGCTGTCGTTTGGACCGCTAGATTAGGCTGGGGGAAAGTCTTCTAATCAGTGTGGAGATTGCTCGATCATTTCTTCAGCGATTTGAGAGCTTCAATTTGCATTCGAGCAATTCGCAACTGTTCTGCCGACAAAGAACGGATCAGGTCGACGATTTCGGACTCTTCGCGGATCCGGGATCGTGACTTGCGTCCGACAGTAGCGAATTCCAAGAAATCCGTGACCGGGACGCTAAGAGCTTCAGCGATTAACAATAACGTATCCAATGATGGAATTGCTTGCGCTCGTTCGAGGTTGCTCAAGCTCGCCGGCGTTCTGTTGATGCGGTCTGCCAATGCCTCTTGAGTGAGCCCTTTCGAGCGACGTGCGGCTCTTATTGCCGCCGCGATCTGTTCTCTCTGGGCATCGGTCATGCCCCAAGTTCACTTTAGCAAACCAAAACACCATAAAGTGGACTTTATGTTTTGACTGAGAAGTGAACTCCACTTAAAGTTGGCAACGAAATATCGAAAAAACCTAAAGTCCACAGCGAATCAAAAGTGATGAATCGCTCGTGTTGGTAGCGAAATGTGGGAGCGGCTGTCGCATCAGCAACGCCCCAACAAGAGAGTGTCCAAATTGCCAGATCAGACTCAGCCACTCTCGATTCCACCACACCCGAAGTCCGGGATCGGTGACCGCGACTGGTCCAAGCAAGTCCGGCCTGAGCCAAAGCCCTCCCACTTTGTCCCCAAGGTGGACAATGCCAGCGAACCCATCCCCCTCCGCAGCCCAGACCCCCTCAGCCATATCTTCCGCCACCAGTACGACCAGCTCGTCCGTTTCTGCCGCGCCAGGATCACCAATCCGGCCGATGCCGAAGATCTCGTCCAGGACGCATTCCTCTCAATCCGCCGCGCCTATGCCGACAAGCCCGAAGAGGACCTCCGCGCGCTCCTCTTCACCACGGTCCGCAACCTCAGTGTCAATTATCTCAAATCCGGCCGCATCCGGCAGGCCAGGCAGTCGGACGAGATCGGAGAGGTCGCGGGCCGGCTTGCCTGCCAGCGCACACCGACCCCGGAGCAAATGGTCATGGACGCACAAAGACTCGCCATTGCAGAGCAAACCATCGCCGCCATGAAACCCCGCAAGCGGAACGCGCTCCGCCTCCACCGCTATGAGGGCCTCACCTATGACGAGATTGCCCGGCGCTTGTCAGTTTCGGCCACAACGGTCAAAACGGATATCGCAGAGGCGGTCGCCGAGATCGCCGAAAGCCTTTCCGGAGCTGCAAAACGCACTCCGGGACGGGATGAGTGAGCGGGAAAATGACTGCCAGAGAGGACGAGGCTGACCGGCGGGAGACCGCCGCACGCTGGTTTGCAGAGCTGCAGGCCCCGGATGTCCGTCCGGAAACATGGGACGCTTTTCTCGAATGGGAAAAGGACCCCGCCAATGCCGCCGCCTACCGGGATATCGAAACCGCGCTGCGCATCATTGACCGGACCAGCCTGTCCTTCCCGGACGAGGCGCCGGTGCCCGGAAGGGGAGGGCGGCGCAAACCCGTTATCCTGGCGCTTGCCGCCGTGGCCGCGGCACTCCTCATCGGCGCCGCTGCCCTGACCCTTCAGGTCCCGCAACCCGATCCTGCCCCGCAGATCTATGCCACGGCGATCGGCGAGCAGGAGACCGTCACCCTGGAAGACGGGTCCACCCTCACACTCAACACGAACACGAAGCTCAGCGTCCGCTATTCCAAATCCGAACGCCTCATCCGTCTCACCCAGGGAGAAGCCCTGTTCGAGGTCGAACATTCTGAGCAGCCGTTCCTGGTCGAGGCCGGGGGCACCGTCACGCACGCCCTCGGGACAGAGTTCAACGTGCGTGCCGATCAGGACACCATCTCCGTCATCCTGATCCAGGGTTCGGTCAGCGTCAACGCGAGCCGGACGGATGTCAGCGAAGGGAAGGCGGGCACGATGCCCGCAAACACCCTGCAGGAGGGCATCGTCCTCAAGCCCGGCGACCGGCTGGACATGAAACCGGGCGCCGCCCCAATCCTTTCCACCATAGACCCCGCCCTTGCCGGAAAATGGCGCGAAGGCCTCCTCCAGTTCGACAATGTGACGCTCGCCGAGGCCATCGCCGAAATGAACCGCTATTCCACGACAAAGCTGCAGATCGAGGACCAGAGCCTCGCTGCCGAACGCATCAGCGGAACATTTCCGGCCGGCAAGCAGGAGGAGTTCGCCGAGAGCCTGAAGTTCTATTTGCCGGTGGATGCGCAACCGTCAGGGACCACCATGCTCATCGTCCCAAGGACAGCGTCGTCGAAGACGCAACCGGATAACTGAACGGACATCTCTCATGTGCGGCAAGTTCACTTACATGGCGACCTGGGCCCAGGTCGCCGATTTCTCGGCGCCGCTGGCATCGCGTCCCAGCAATGCCCCGGAAGAGACGGCCATGCCGATGCGCCGCGCGCCGGTCCTGCACCTCAGTGCAGACGCGGAGCGAACCCAAACCGAAATGGTCTGGGGCTTCACCAGGGAACGTCATGGCCGGCATTATCCCGATCACATCCACGCGCGGGACGACAAGCTGCTGGCCTCCCGTCTGTGGCGTCCGCATTTCGAGGCGCGGCGGGGTATCCTGATCGTCAGCAGTTTCAATGAGGGGCAGGAGGTTCCGACCTATAAGGCGGACCGGGTGACGCCCACGGGTAATATGAAGACCGTCCAGTGGACCATCCGACCGAAGGATAGCTCCCGCCTCGCCATCGCTGTGATCTATCGCATTCTGGAAACGGCGGAAGGCTCGGTGCCGGAGTTCGTGATGTGCACGACGCCGGCGAACAAGGGCATCGCAGCATTCGTCACAGGCGATCCGGACAAGCGCATGCCGGCAGTACTGCAGGAAGCAGACATTCCGGTCTGGCTCGGGGAGACGGGGGCAACGCTTGAGCAAGTACAGGCCTGCCTCCGGATATTCGAGGATGCAGGCGCCTGGGACATGCAGCCGGAAGCCAGTCTGAAAGCCGCTTCAAGCAAAAAGTCACCGAAGGCAGAGCAGGGCGACCTGTTCTAGTCGCGCCGGCTTCCACAGGTTTCAGTCAGGCGTTTGCCGAGGAGCCCGGAAAGCTGGCTTGACTCGCAACACATGTAAAGAACAAAAAGGGAACATGAGCGATGAGCCCTTCCTCTCCAGGCTTCAGGCCATGCGTGCCGCCAGCGTTCCGGCAGGCGCCAGCCATGGCGAAATCCGGCTGGCGCCCTCCTTTAGCCTCGCACGGGGACGGGTGCATGAGGTCATGGGCGACAGCGCAGATGTGTTCGCCCTGATCATGGCAGGCGCTGCTACCGGACCTGTCTTCTGGACCGGATTTTCACGCGATGTCGAAAGCCTCGCCCCGACCGGTGTGCAGGTCTTTCTCGATCCGGCGAGACTTGTCCTCACCATCGGTCTCAATCGCGGCGAAACCCTCTGGGCGGCTGAGCAGGCGCTGCGTGCACGCTCGGCTGCCTGCGTCGTCATCGAACTCCAGGACGGACCGGATCTCAGGGAAAGCCGGCGGTTGCAGATCGCAGCGGAAGAGGGCGGAGCGCTGGGGCTGATCCTCGTGCGCGGCCGTGCGTTCACCTCGGCTGCGGAGACGCGCTGGCAATGCGATGCGGGCGCGGGCGGCGGTTGGGTCTGGACCTCTACCAAGAGCAAGCGAGGCACACCGGGGGCATGGCGTGTCTCATGGAAAGGAAGACATCATGCGCCGGACCTTGTTCCTCTGGCTGCCACAGCTTCCGCTTGACCGGCGGATCCGGCTTGGCGATGCGCGTACGGAAGGCGCCTTCGCCATCATGGCCGAGATCCGCAATGCGTGGCGATTGACACATCTCTCGGAAGCGGCCCGGCAGGCAGGGCTTTCCGCCGGCCTGTCGCTTGCCGACGCACGGGCCATCTGTCCCTCCCTGCTGACCGAACCTGCAGATCCTTCGCGGGAAGAAGCGCTGCTCCGGGCGCTCTGGCGCTGGGCCGACCAGTTCTCTCCGCGTATTGCCCTGGCACCGCCGGATGGGCTCGTCCTCGACATCGCCGGTTGTGCGCACCTCTTTGGAGGCGAAGCCGGAATGGCGGAGACGATGCTGCAGCGGGCGGGCGATCTCAACATTACCGCACGGGTCGGCATTGCAGATACCAGGGGGGCTGCCAGCGCACTCGCAAGGTTCGCGGCGGCCCCTGTTGCCATTGCCAGCCCCGGAGAGACGGCGAAGGCGCTGGAGGGCTTACCCCTGGCGGCCCTCGGGCTCGCGCCGGCGCTCGTCAATGACATCCGCCGCACGGGGCTTCAGACCATCGGGCAGCTCTATGGTATTCGATCCTCCGAACTTGCCCGGCGGTTCGGTCTCAGCCTGACCTCGGTTCTGGACCGCGCACTGGAGCGAACACCGGATCCGGTCGTGCCCGCGAGCGCCGATCCTGTTTATGCGGCGCGTGCGACGCTGCCAGAGCCGATCGGATTGCAGGACGATCTGGAGCGCGTGATCCTGCGGCTTGCAGACTCAGTGTGCGCCCGGTTGAAGGGGGTGCAGTGTGGGGCGAGGCGTTATCGGCTCACGGTGCGTCCGGTCGACCGCCCGGAAGAGGTGATGTGTATCGGCTTCGCCCGCCCGGGGGCTGCGCCGGAGGCCGTGCTGCAGCAATTCCGCCGCCCGCTGGAGACGCTCAGACTTGAGTTCGGGGCAGACTTCTTCCGGCTGGTCGCAGAAGTGATCGAGCCGCTGCACCCCCGGCAGGCGGGGCTTGGGGGGCAGGACAGCCGGGAAGATGATCGCGCCGACCTGATCTCGACGCTTGGCAACCGGCTCGGCTTTGACCGGGTGCGGGTTTTCGCGCCGGGCGACAGCCATCTGCCCGAACGCGAATACCTGACGCTTGAAGCCATGGAACGGCCGGAGGCTCCCGATTGGCAGGCTTCACCCCGGCTGCGGCCGATCCGGATCTATCATCCGCCGGAGCGTCTCCATGTGGAAATAGCGGGCCGGCCACCCCGTGCATTCGAGTGGCGCCGGCAGTCTTACAAGCTTGCGAGCGCAACCGGGCCGGAGCGTCTCGCCGGGGAGTGGTGGCAGCCGGACGGAGGCGCGCTTCGCGACTATTGGCGGGTCGAAACGCAGGAAGGGCCACGCCTCTGGCTGCTGACCTGGCCGGGCGCGCAGGAGCCAGCCTGGTATGTGGCGGGGCGGTTCCCATGAGCTATGCCGAACTCTGCACAATGAGCAATTTTACCTTCCTCACAGGCGCCTCCCATGCCGAGGAGCTCATCGCGCGGGCAAAGGCGCTGGGGCTTTCGGCGATAGCCATTGCGGACAGGAACACATTTGCCGGGATTGTGCGCGGGCATGCGGCGGCAAAGGAACTGGGTGTCCGCTACATTGTCGGCGTGCGGCTTGGCCTCAGGGATGCGCCCGACATTCTCGCCTATCCGAAGACCCGTACCGGCTATCGGCATCTCTGCCGGCTGCTCACCCTCGGCAAGCGGCGCACCGAAAAGGGCAAGTGTGACCTCTCACTGGAGGATGTGATCCAGTGGGGACAGGACTGCCTCTTCATCGTCATGGGCGAAGAGGGCGACGATACGGCAACAGCCTTGTGCCGATTGAAGGAGGCTTTCGGAGAGGATGTTTTCGCCGGCCTCGCGCCGCAATATGACGGCGACGACGACGCCCGCTTCACCCGGCGGGCCAGCCTCGCCAGGCAAACGGAAACGCCTCTGGTCGCCCTCGGAGATGTCATCATGCATTTCGGCAAACGGCGCATGCTGGCCGACATCCTCTCCTGCATCCGGGAGAAAACGACCATCGACAAGCTCGGCCGGCGCGCACTGCCCAATGCCGAGCGGCGCCTCAAATCGGAGTTCGAAATCCGCCGCCTGTTCCGGGACTATCCGGAAGCCGTCCAGAATGCCGGCCGCATTGCGGAACGCTGCACGTTCTCCCTCGATGAACTGAAATACGAATATCCCGACGAAATCACCGACGGCGTGCCACCGAACGAACGGTTGCGAGCCCTGACGGAGGAGGGGCTGCGGCGCCGGTATCCGGACGGAGAAACCCCTGCAGTCCGCGCCCTCGTCGAGAAGGAGCTGACGCTCATTACCGAGCTTGACTATGCCCGCTACTTCCTGACCGTCCACGATGTGGTCGCCTTTGCGCGGTCGAAGAACATCCTCTGCCAGGGCAGGGGCTCGGCGGCGAATTCCGCTGTCTGCTATGCCCTCGGCATCACCGAGGCCTCGCCGGAGACCATCTCGATGGTGTTCGAGCGCTTCATCTCCGCCGCCCGCAACGAGCCGCCGGACATCGATGTCGATTTTGAACATGAGCGGCGCGAGGAGGTGATCCAGCACATATACGAGAAATATGGGCGTCACCGGGCCGGCATCTGCTCGACCGTCATCCATTTCCGCTCGAGGGCGGCCATAAGGGAAGTCGGCAAGGCGATGGGGCTTTCCGAAGATGCCGTCGCGGCCCTTGCGAGCCAGGTCTGGGGCACGAACAGCGGCGGCATCGCGGACGAGCGCGCAAAGGCGGCCGGGCTTGATCTTGCCGACCGGCGGCTTCAACAGACGCTCGCGCTGACAAAGGAGATCATCGGGTTCCCGCGCCACCTTTCCCAGCATGTCGGCGGGTTCGTCATCACACGCGGCCGGCTCGACGAGCTCTGTCCGGTGGAGAATGCCGCAATGGCGGACCGGACAATTATCGAGTGGGACAAGGACGACATCGACGTCATCGGCATGCTGAAGGTGGATGTCCTCGCGCTCGGCATGCTGAGCTGCATCCGCAAGGCGTTCGACCTGCTGCGGACATGGAAGGGAATGAGCTATTCTCTGGCCACGCTGCCGCCGGAAGACCCTGCGGTCTATGACATGCTCTGCCTGGCCGACACGATCGGTGTGTTCCAGGTCGAGAGCCGGGCGCAGATGAGCTTCCTGCCGCGCATGCGGCCCCGGTGTTTCTACGATCTCGTCATCGAGGTCGCGATCATCCGTCCCGGTCCCATCCAGGGCGACATGGTACACCCCTACATCAAGCGCCGACGCAAGGAGGAAGCGGTTGTCTATCCGTCCGAGGCGCTGGCACCGGTCCTCGGCAAGACGCTGGGCGTGCCCCTGTTTCAGGAGCAGGCCATGCAGATCGCGATTGTCGCGGCCGGGTTCACAGCGACCGAGGCGGACCAGCTCCGCCGGGCTCTGGGAAGTTTCAGGGGGCCGGGCTCGGTCGAGTCGTTCCGCGAGCGTTTCGTCGCCGGCTGTCTCCGCAATGGCTACGATCTCAAATTCGCGGAGAATTGTTTCCGGCAGCTTGAGGGCTTTTCCGGCTATGGTTTCCCGGAAAGCCATGCCGCCAGCTTTGCACTGCTTGTCTATGCCTCCTCATGGATCAAGTGCCACCATCCGGAAGTCTTTTGCTGTGCGCTGCTGAACGCCCAGCCCATGGGGTTCTATGCGCCTGCACAAATTATCCGCGATGCGCGCGCCCATGGTGTCAAAGTCCTGCCTGTCTGTGCAGAATGCAGCTATTGGGACAATGTGCTTGAGCCGGCGGGAGATGGGACGCTCGCCGTGCGGCTCGGCTTTCGCCAGATCAAGGGGATTTCCGAAGAGGACGGTCACTGGCTCGCTGCCGCGCGGGGAAATGGCTATCGCTCCATTGATGCTGTCTGGCGGAGGGCGGGCGTTGGACGCGGGGTTCTCTCGCGGCTGGCAGGCGCGGATGGGTTTGCGGAATATGGCCTCAGCCGCCGCGATGCCCTCTGGGAGGTCAAAGGTCTCGGGGGTGATAAGCCCCTGCCGTTGTTCGAACGGGAAGGGGAGGGCCTGCCCGCCATAGCTTCGGACCTGCCGGCCATGTCCGAGCGGGAAGAAGTGTTCGAGGATTATGTCGCAACACGGCTGACGCTTCGGAATCATCCTGTCAGGCTGCTCCGTCCGGAGATCGGCAGGTTCACCGAAGCTGCCGCCCTTCGCAATGCGCCTGATCGGCAATGGATCACTGTCATAGGCCTTGTCATCACCCGCCAGCGGCCGGGCACGGCAAGCGGGGTGATTTTCCTCACCCTTGAAGACGATACTGGCGTCTCGAATGTCATTGTCTGGCCGGGCACGTTCGAGAAGCACCGCAAGCAGGTGATGGCGGGACGCCTTGTGCGGATCACTGGCCGATTGCAACGGGAAGGCATCGTCACACATGTGGTTTCGTCCCGTATCGAGGACCTCTCATACCTGCTCGACACGCTGGGGGACGCAAGCAGCGCCGGAACCCTGATCGATCCGACCCATGACAATGCCGACGACGTCAAGCGTCCAGCACCTGCTGGCGAATACGGCCCGCGCAGGCCAGAGCGCAAGCCCCTCTCCGAAGAGATCACGGCCGAACTCCAGAGGGCGCAGCAATTGCGATATGGCACCGGCGGCCGGCATCCGCGCGAGCAGGCGAAGAAGCTCTTCTACAGCCGGGACTTTCATTGAGCGCTGAGGCTCAGGCCATTACGGGAAGTGTATACCAACCGGAATTCGTCTGTCCGACGATAAACGCCTGACTTCGTGAATGTGATCGCAACCGCCAGGCGTGGGAAGGCCGGGATGATTGTCACCAACCGGCCGGATGAGGTCAAAGCGGTCCTGAAGTCCTGGACCATCAAAATTGTCCGGCCTGAGGATATGATTTGAGAGAGGAGATGTGACATGGGTGCGAGTGCGAGCCAGAGATTTTCCCTGAGTATGCCGAAATCGCTCAAGATGGAGGTCGCACGCCTCGCGGAAGCGGACGGTGTGTCGATCAATGCCTGGATCAATGCGGCGATTGCCTGTCGCGTCGGACGTGAAGCCACGGCCGAGGCCTTCTTCCAGCATCTGCGTGAGAGCCGTGATCCTGCGGCGATGCTGGCCCTGCTCAAGGAATCCCAGCGGGGCTGAGTATCAAGCCGGATGCCGCGCCGGGATCGGGATGCGGAACGGCCGGCATCCTCCGGTCCGGCCATGCCGTCCACCTGGCTGCGATGATTCCGTGCTCCGCCGGCAAAGGCCGGTTCCAGTCGCACAATAGCCCGCCTGTCAAAAGCATTCAGGCTGATGACTGCGCACAGGAAACATTTTTTCGCCTGATCTGCCAACTGACTTGTTGATCCCCTTGAGCAGCGCAGCCTTGGGGGTGCGCCCGGGCTCAGGGTCAATTCCAGAGGGGATCATGCAAATCACCAAATCTTTCAAGCGCGCGCTGCTCAGCGCTGCGGCGCTCTCGCTCGCGCCTGTTTTCACTCCGTATACCGCCATCGCGGACCCGCAATCCGAAGGGTCGGTGATCGAATTCGCCATCCCGCCTCACACGCTCGGAGATGCACTGCGTATTTTCAGTGAGCAATCCGGAACTCCGGTCCTGTTTTCCGAAGACATTGTCTCCGGAAAGACGGCCCGTGCCCTTGAAGGCGAATTCAGTCCCGATGACGGCCTCAGGACCCTTCTCGGCCACAGTGGGCTGGAGGCGGTCACTGCGCCGGGCGGCACGCGCATCATCCGCGAGAGAGCCGCAAGACCCGCAAAGCGGGACGCACCTGCCCAGCCTGTCAATCAGGAGGAAGCGGCTGCGCCCGTGCGGACCGAACCTGAGATGGAGGAGGAGCCTGGCGGCGAGTTGCGCGCCGACAAGGTGACTGTGACCGGGACCAGCCTACGTGGACTTGCTCCGGAAAGCTCGCCCCTGCAGGTCTATGGGCGCAACGAGGTGCTGGGCTCCGGCGCCACCTCGCTCGACCAGTTCATCCGGACCCTGCCGCAGAATTTCGGCGGGGGCTCGACCGAATTTACAACGATCGGCCTGCCGAATGACAGCAATTCAAGGCAGAACAATACGTCCGGTGCGAGTGCCAATCTTCGCGGGCTTGGTTCACGCGGCACGCTTGTCCTGATCAATGGCAACCGTATGGCACCGACCTCGGAGATCGGGGATTTTGTCGACCTGTCGCTGATCCCGATGGCGGCCATCGAGCGCGTCGAAGTCCTGACGGATGGCGCCTCTTCGATCTATGGCGGCGACGCCGTGGCGGGCGTGATCAACTTCATCCTGCGTGATGATTTTGAAGGGGCCGAAACCACGGCAAGCTATGGCTCCGTCACCGAAGGCCGGATGGAAGAATACCGCTTCAGCCAGACGCTGGGGTCCGCCTGGGATAGTGGAAACCTTCTCGGCACTTATGAATATTCCAGCCGGGACAATCTGACCCTGGCCGACCGTCCGGACATAGGCCTTTTCGGGCCGCGTGTGACAGGAGACGTCCTGCCGCCAGCCCGGTTACTGGACCTCTTGCCCGGACAAGAGCGCCACAGCCTCCTCCTGTCAGGCACTCAGCAGGTGAGCCCGAAGCTCAGCCTGTCGGCCTCAGGGCTATATTCGAAGCGCGATACCGAGCGGACCCGGTTCAACCGGAATGCTTCGATTGATGTCTATGAGACAGAGTCTGAAGGCCTGACGCTCGCCTTCGGGGCCGATTATGAACTCGGCGCCTCCTGGGCTGCGAGCTTTGATGCCTCTTATGGGCAGATCCGGAACAAACAAGGCCGGTTCAGGATTGAGGATGGATTCCGGCCGGAAGACCCCGTCGATGATGTCCGGACAGAGTCCGATCTTTGGTCGCTAGACCTCAAACTGGACGGAGATCTTTTCAGACTCCCCGGCGGACCGGTGAAGGCGGCAATCGGCGGACACTTGCGCAGAGAGGAGTTTGCCAACGATATTCTCGGTCAGCGGATCACGGCTGATGGCGACCGGGATGTCTCGGCCCTCTATGCCGAAATGCAGGTGCCATTGATCGGCGAACAAAATGCGCTACCGGGTATCCGGCGGCTCGAACTGAACCTCTCGGGAAGGGTGGACGATTATTCCGACTTCGGAACAAGTTCCAATCCCAAGGTGGGGCTCCTTTGGTCGCCGGCAGACGGAATCAATGTCCGCGGCTCCTACAGCACGAGTTTTGCGCCTCCGCCACTTGGCCGTGCGTTCTCCCTGGGGCGGACCGGGCAGTTGCTGCCTTATGATTTCATGCTGGAATATATTCAAGCAGAGGCGCCGGATCCGTCTCTGAGCGGGACGGGATATATCCAGGTGTTCGGTACGGCCAAGGATCTCGATCCGGAAACGTCCGAGACCTTCACCGCTGGCCTGGACGCGACCTGGTCACGCGGTGGTCATGACTGGACACTGAGCGCGACCTATTACGACATCTCATTCGAAGGCCGCCTCGGGGCGACACCGATCCCGCAGGGACAGTTGGATATCGCGGCCCCTGGCATTGCTTGGAATGATCCGGCCGCCTTTCCGGCAGGAAGTGTCGTCTTTTTTCCGACGGCCCAGGAAATCGATGACCTGCTCGCAAGTTTCGATATACCGATTGCACTCTTCTTCGGGGCGACGCTCGACAATGTCGGCGTCATCAACCATGTGAACGTCGTCCGCAATCTCGCCCGGACCGATACCAGTGGGCTCGATCTACAGCTGGACTATGGAACCGACACGCCGCTTGGGCGCTTCGATGCCGGGATCAATGCGAACCATATTCTGGACTTCACCCAGCAGGCGTCCGCCGGCACAGCCGCGGTTGAGACCCTGAACACTTACCTCAACCCTGTGGACCTGACCTTGCGCGGTCATGCGAGCCTGTCCCGGGGCGGTCTCACAGCGAGTACGTTCGTCAACTATATCGACAGTTACCAGGTCGACCGGACAGAAGGGGCGGACGGGATCTCATCCTGGACCACGGTGGATGCCACGCTCTCATATGACTTCGGCGCTCGCCAGGCCGGTTGGCTGAGCGGTGTGGGTCTCGGCCTATCTGTCACCAATCTCTTCGACGAAGCACCGCCCGCATCGCCTTCGGACGGTGGCTACAGCATGACAGCTTATGATCCGACCAATGCATCCCCGCTCGGCCGGTTCGTCACGTTTGAAGTCCGCAAGGCCTTCTGAGGGAGACGGGCCTTGCGCGTTCCCCCTGTCCTCATCCGGGCGGCTGCCTCTTCGCCCGGTCGCGCAAGGCCCGTTACCCGGACCCTTGTGGCGTGTCGCACTTGTCTGAACCGGGGTCGCCAGCTGCTGCCCGGACTCGTCCTCTTCGCGCTCGTCGCCTGTTCGCTGGCCTTGTCTCCTGCGGCAGCCAGTCCGCAGGAACTGCAAAAAGGCCTGACGCTCGAGGCCCTTCTGAAAATGGAAGGGCTGGGCGAGGCGAGATTCGATCCCACGGGCCGGTGGCTCGTCTTCGAACGTATCAGGCCTTATGACGCGTTCCCGGACTACAGCTACCGAACACATGCCTTCCACAGTAGCGGGCACCAGGTGTGGCGGGTGGACCTGCAGGCCGGGTCCGAACCGGAACTCATGCCGGGTATCGATCCAGCGACGCATGCATGGATTGAAAGCTTCTCACCGGACGGAACCCGTCTTGCCATCATGCAGTACGGGGCAGGCAGGTTTTCTCTCTCCACTTGTGAGATGGAATCCGGTGCGTGCACAGTGTTCGAACCGGAGCCCCGAACAGACTGGACTGGGGATTACCGCCCGGTCTGGATATCCGACGAAGAGCTCGTCTATACGGCGCTGCCAGAAGGACAGGAGGCGGCCCAGGCAAGTCTCCGGGCGGCAACAGGGGCATGGCTCTCCAAAACATGGGCGGCAGCCTGGCGCGGCGACACGGTCACGTCCGACGAAGTCCGTACGCGTCCGTCCGTCACCTCGTTCGATCCTGCGTCCGGGCACCTGGTGAAGGCAGATGCACGGACGGGGGCGGCAGACCTACTGGCGGAAGGGCGCTATGCCGATCTCCGCCTTTCACCGGATGGGGAGCAGCTCGCCGCGCTTGCCGTTTCCAGACCGCTTCCGCTTGATCCGGACAGGTTGCAGGCGGCGATTCCGCGCCGGCACAGGTTGGTCCTCTTCGACATGCAAACCGGCAGACAGGAGCAGCTCGCAGATGGAATGGATTTTGCCGCCTATACGCTGGGTTGGGCGCATGAAGGCGATCGCCTGCTCGGTTTTGCCTGGGAGGATGGCAGCGGACCTTCGAGCGGGCGGTTCCGTGTCATCGACACCGCGACCGGCGATCTGAAGACCTATACGCATAAGGGGCTCGATCTCGCATCTGAGCGCGAGCGTGGGTTCGCCATGCGCCCTGAACGGGCGGTGTTCCTCGGCAAGGACATCGCCATATTTGCGCGGCCAGTTCCGGCAGGTCATGAAAGCGAAGCCTTATTCACGCCGAAAGATATCGGTGGGGCTGGGCTCGCCCGGTCCGACTGGTACCGTCTGTCGGCAGACGGTACACACAAAGCGCTGACCGGGGATCTCGACCATGTCTCGGGCGTTCCGCTTGAGATGGGGGCAGATTGTGTCCTGATCCAGGCGGGGCAGGGCCTTTATTGCCTGGGCCCGGACGGGCAACGAAAGCAGCTGATCGATGTAACATCCAGTGATCTGCACCTTGTCCCGGCCGGGTCCTATTCGACCTATGGCGCGCTGAGCCGTCCTGATCCGGGCGGCGATGCGCTCGTGGAAGCGAGCAGGGGCGAGGCCTCAGGCGCCATCCTGATCAGTCCTGCGGCAAAAGGCTTGCCGGATACCATGACCCTCAAATCGCCCAGGCAGGGCGCCTCTGCGGTCGCTGGTAGCCCCAAAGCCAAGGCCACACTCTTCCGCAAAGAGTCCGAGGCAGAGTCGGAACTGCTTCTCGTCCAGGCAGGCGAGGACGAAGGGGCCCGGTCACTCGCGCGCGTCAACAGCCATCTGAAAGACGTCGCCTTCGGGACCTGGCAAAGCGTCTCCTACCGGCTCGAACATCCGGAAGATGCAAGTGTATCGGAAGAGGTCGCCTCCTGCCTCTTGCTTCCACCGAATACGACAGAGGTGCCATTGCCCCTGATTGTCGAAGTCTACCCCGGAATTATGCCGCGGTGCGAGGTCCGCACGCCAATCCTCTCCTTTCCCAATCCCCGTTCTCCCTATCTCTGGGCTGGAAGGGGTTATGCTTATGCCCGCATTGCCCTGCCGCGCGAATATATTCGTACCGATGACGGGCCAATTGCCGGAATGGACGAGGCGGTCGAAACCACGCTTGATGCCCTGATTGCGACAGGCCATGTCGATCCGGACAGAATGGTCCTCAGCGGATTTAGCCAGGGGGCCGTATCGGCACTCTATGTGGCAGCCCATTCGGACCGGTTCAAAGCCGTAATCGCGGGGAATGGCTGGGCGGATCTGACCAGCCACTATTTCGGGCCGCCGGGCATCTATTCCATTCTGGACACTGATTATTTCAGCAGCGAGTTCATCCGTTACGAGGCTGAAGCCGGCAGCGAGTTCGGCATCGGCCGGACACCCTTTGAGGATCCGGAAGTATTCTATCGCAACAGTCCGGTCCTGCTCGCGCCCGATATCAATGCGCCAGTCCTTCTCATGCATTCTGACATGGACAGTTTTGCCATGGAGCAGTTCGATGAGATGTATTCTGCGCTGCTGCGCGCGGGAAAAGATGCCCGCTATGTCCGCTATTGGGGGGAGGGTCATGGACCTTCCAGTCCTGCCAATATCCGGGACATGTGGACCCGGTTCAATGCCTTCATGGAGCAAGTGGGCGTCATGCCAGCTGCGGATGGATCGGCACTTGAATAGGTCCGGATTCAACGGCCCACGAAATTGCCGGTCAAAACACGCGCCTAATTATCGATTGGAAGTGCATCGCGGTGCACATATAGGATATTGAAATTAAAAACATTATCCTTCATATTCCAAAATTGCAAAAATGTGGGATAATGACTTTGACAGCGGTAAAGCCTTTTACAGATGAGCAATTGCGCACGCTCATCAATCTGCGCCAACGCTATGAAGTGTGGATGGACGCTGAGCGTGCGTTGGCGCGCATGCCTTATGACCTTCGCATCAAGACCGTTTCAGGCAAGTCCTATCTTTATGAAATCTTCGATCGCAGCGGCAATGGCAAGAGCCTGGGCCGGCTGGATGATGCACTGGAAGAGAAATTTCACGCCTACCGTCAAGAGAAGCAGCAGATGCAGGCTCAGCGGGACGGCGCCAGGGGCGTGCTTGAGGAAAGTGCCAGGCTGTACCGCGCGCTAAGGCTGCCGATGTTGTCGAGCGGGGCGGGTCCGATCCTGCAGGAATGCGACCGCCGCGGCCTCCTGGGGAGCCATCTCCTTGTCGTCGGAACAAATGCGATTGCCGCATACGCCCTCGAAGCGGCTGGCTTTCTTGTCGGCGCCCCGGAGGAGACGGAAGATTTCGATCTTGCCTGGTCGGCGATTGAAAGCGAGGGACCGGACACATTGCTCTGGGACATGCTAAAATCCGTCGATCCGACTTTCACGGTGAATACGGAACGCTCATTCCAGGCCCGCAATGCAAAAGCATATGAGGTCGAGATCCTTGTGGCTCCATCGCGTGCAGATACGCTCGGGAGACGAGATCGTCCCAAACCTGTGCCGTTGCCGGAGCAGGAATGGCTGTTGCTTGGCCGACCTGTCGATCAGGTTGTTGCCTGCCGGGATGGAACGCCAGTTCGTATCATCGCACCGGATCCCCGCTGGTTCGCGCTCCAGAAACTCTGGATGTCGGAAAAGGAAGGCCGAAACCCGCTCAAACGCCCGAAAGACGGGCGGCAGGGGATCGCACTGCTTAATGCCATTGATGAAGCCATGCCTCAGTTCTCCCTCGATGAATCGTTCGAGGCCGAGCTGCCAGACGAGCTCAAGCCGCACTATCGCAAATGGCGATCGGGGGAAGACTGGATAGTTTAACACTCCATGCGGTCCGCTCACCTCTCGGCACGAAGTGTCTTCCACGTCCGCAGCCATGCCTCGATCGAATAATAAACAAGGATCATCCGTCCGGCTGGATGGGTCAGGAACTGATCCTCCCGGAGAAACGTCTCGACATCCCTGCGCTCCACGATCCCATGCGCCACCAGCTCTCCATCCATGAGGCATTCCAGAAGCATGGAGCGATTGAGGCGAAGCTGGTCGACAAAATACCGCGTCGCTTCGCCTTTCGTCATCCGCAAGCGGACCAGATCAGGGAGCCGGCCCTCGAAGGCCTTGCGCACCAGGCCGCGGCTGACACCGCCGCGTGACAATACATAGACGGGCAGGCGTAGGCAGAGTTCAATGAGAGGCTGGGACATCAGCGGGTGAACGACTTCCCTTGCATCGCCCAGAAAGAGGCGCTCCTGCACCTGTATCATGTGCAGGATCCCGCTTACCTGGTCGAACTTTCCGGGTGGTAATCCCCCTGGTGCCTGGGCCCAGTCAGGAAAGGCGTAGACCGGGTCAAACTGGTCGAGCGCGGCGGAGTTGAGGGGCGTGCGCCGCGCTGCGATGGCACCAAGGAGCGAGGTTGTGTGTATTTTCCCAAACGCTTTGGGAAGAGCTTCCCGGAGCACCCGCCAGACAGACAAGTTCGAGAGCCGCGCCGAGTTGACAAGTTCAGCAAGTATGCCTGGTCCCGTTCCGTGCCGGCGCAGATAGTCTGAAAATCCGAGAGCTGTTTCAGCTGCGTGGAAGAGATGATCTCCGCCCTGGCCGGTGAGGTAGGTCCGCTCCCTCCCGCCGGTGGCCTGCGAAAGCTGGGCGTTGAAGTCCCGGGAGAGGAATTGCCGAAAGGGCCGCGCCGAGGCGGGATGGCTGGTGACGTCCGGCATTTGTCTGGAAGGGCTGAACCGGACTTCCGCAAGATCGGCGCCGAGAAAGGCGGCCGTCGCTCTCGCGAAATGGGCTTCGGACGGGTCTTCGGACTCCACGACATGGTGGACAGCAAGATGTGGGGCAGGGGCATCGCTGTCGGCGAGGCAGGCAAGGACGATCGAGGAATCCAGCCCGCCGGAAAGGTCCACGGCAGGTGCCGGGACCGACATTCCCCAGGCGCTGACCACTTGCTGCACCGCTTCCCGGAGGAGAAAAGCCGTAGAGTCCGGATCCGGTTCCAGCCCGTCGCGCGCAAAGTCGCGAGGGTCCCACAGGGTTTCAGGCGGGGCATCGGGTGTCCGGGCCATGAGGCACTGGCCACCGTAGAGTTCCTTCACTTCATTGAGGCCGGTCGCGCCATTCTGGAGCTTGTCATAAGCCATCAGTGTAGAGATGAAGTGAAGATTGAGCGTGAACTCGCTACGATCCAGAAATGGGCAGAGTTCGAGATTGGAGTAGAAACAAGTGACGCCGCCAACGGAGGAATAGAAGAAGGGGATGGAGGAAGCCGGATCGGTATAGACGGCCAGGTCTTCGCCTGTCCGGAAAAAGGCGACGTAGCTCCCCCAATAGTCATCATAAATCTTGCGCCCGCCCCCATCGAGCAGCGATGTGGCTGCGGCGTGACGGATCTCCGTCAAGCGCAGGTAACCGTTCCGCGGAAAAAGCGTGCCGAAAATGGCCCCGCCAAACTGGCCATCTGTGCGGCGGATCTCGATTAAGGGCGAGTCGGCGGTGACAGGCCGGCTCAGGTCTGCAAGCAGGAAGCCGGCTGTCTCCAAAAGGATTGGCGGCGCTGGTGCCTCCATCATGCGCGTCCGGATCCGGGCTGCGTGCTGTTCGGCCTCGTCTTCTCCCGGGTTCCAGCTCATGGCGAAGAAGGCAGCCGGCATCCCTGATCTCCTCAGATAGCCAGAATGGGCGCGAACCCGCCGACATGTTCGAGATGGTCGTTGAGTACTGCGCCTTCATATTCGACCCAGCAATGCGCTCCGAAGGGAGCGAGGCGTACGCCGAATGTCCAGGTTACCGCGATCCCGTGGCCCGCCAGGAACCGCATCAGGAAGAGACTGCGGAAGAGGCAGGCATCCTTTGTCGTGAACAGGAAGGGGGCGAGTGCTAGAAATTGTGCCGTCAAACCGGTCACGTCATCCAGCGTTCTTGCGTGTCCTGACGGTACATTCTCCTTCCAGCGGCGTGCGCCTGAAATGACACCGCGCAGGGAATGCGTTCGTTTGAGAGACCAGCTGCGGACAAGTGCCGTCAACATGTGTGACCAATCGGAAGATTTCGTATCGGCGGCGAGCAGGCAGGCTTGTTCGAAGCGGGAAGTTTCGGGGCGGGCCGCGGTGCAGGCCTTCAATGGCTGGGCTTTTGCAGCGGGGCGCAGGAGTACGCCACTGCGCAGGAGATGGTCCGTCAATCGCTCTGCATTCTGAGAGAGCTGTTCGGTCCGGTCTGTAGAAATGATCTCCGAGAACAGCCGCGCCGTATCAGCGGTATAGGCGAAATAGCGATCCGTGCGGGCATCGAGAAAGATATACGCACCGTCGGAAGCGCAGAAATAGATGTCCGGAGTGAGGCTAAAAGCTGACATTGGGGAGTTGCTCCATCAAGCCCGCAGGTAACAGCGGAACGGAAAAATGAGGGCGCGTACTTGCGCCCTCATCGTTCTTTCAAGGGCGGTTTTTAGCCGATTTCCGGGCGTGAATTCTGCGAACCGGAGAGTTCGGCGCGGCCAGCAACCTCACCCTTGGTTTCCGAAGAAACGGAACCGAGTTCGATCGGCTCGAATTCGTCCTGAGGCTGATTTCTTTCATTCGTCGGGGTCATCGTCTTTTCCTTTCCATCTGAACGCCGTCAAAAACAACGGCAGATAGAATATGGAATCAAAAAAGAGTTGAGTCAACGCAGGGGAATATGAAAAAATAAATAGAAACAAGGTGTTGAGCAAAGGCTTGTGGATGCCTTCCTCCGGATAAAGAAGGCGGGATGCGTCGCTTGATTGCCAGGGCGATGCCCTGGTTATCTGGCCTGTCGATTGATGGCAGGTGTGGTCTGGCCAATCGTGCAGGTGGTGGACCTTGCCCCGGCTGCTCCCAACTGCGGTAATTTCTGCAGGAGCGCTTCCGCTTTTTCCGGGTTCCCGGCGAGCCGGCAAGTGCGTGCCCGCACGAGGGCGAGATAGGCAATGGCATGTGGGCTGGTGCCGTGAAGCGCCGGGGAGCTGAGGGCCGAGGCAAAGCCGTCGTCGGGCACGCGCCAGTTTGGGCCATAACATTCAGTGAGATAGGTCTCTGCGGGATCGGGGATACGGAAATTGTACCCGCCCAGCCGCATATTCCGGAGCCGGAAGGGTGTATGGCGCCATTGAATGTCGCCCGGCAGGGGGGAAAAGCCGCACACCATGCCGGCTGGCGTCCGGTCGAACACGAAAATATCGGCAGCGATCCCGTCCACCGTGAGGCCGACATACCGGTCGCCTGGTCTTGCTGTATGGGGGAGTAGCAGTTGCGGATGGGTCCGTATGAAATCGATCGGGTCCCTGTCAGCCGCATCGCCGCGCAGGAGACCAATGTCTATATCGCGGTCGTGCGCCAGGAGGCCGCCTGACCGGAAAAGGCCGAGCAGCGTACCAGCGATGAGGAACGGCCTGAAGCCTTCTGCCTCGAGCAGGGTCCAGAGTGTCAGGAGGACTTCCATGGCAGAGCCTGGCTCAAACACGGATCTGCCCGATACCGGCGGGTTGGGCAGTTTGTGCGGCAGAGCGAGGGATTGATGATATGCGGCGGGTTCAAACTGGCCCAGGGTATAATAGGTGCCGGCGAGCAGGGCGTGGGCCTGTGTCTCATCGTCAAAGGTGCAGAAATGCTCACGAAGGAGCTGGAGTGCCTGCTGGCACCGTTCTGCACAAACCAGGGCACGAACAGTATTCCGAAGAAACTTCGGGGAAGGGCGACGCGACTGACAAAATGAGAGGAGAAGATTTGCCGCCTGATGAATGGCGCGGCGCCGTTCTGTCTCGTCAGATGTCAGATCTGCAATCGCCTGCCAGGACGCCCAGGCGCCGGGATCAAGTGCGACAGCTTGCCGGAACATGGCGGTCGCAGGGGCGGGTTGGCCGAGCGCGTGCAGGCACAGGCCGATGCCGTGTAGCGCTGCCACATTGCAGGGGTCGCTCCCAAGGACACGCGTAAATACCTGACGGGCGGCATCAGCGTTGCCGTGCCTGAAGAACACACTTGCCTGAGCAATGTCTCTGTCATGGGATTCCGGCATGATCACGTTCTCGCAGATGAAAACTGATGAGAGGCTGGGCGAGTAATCCTTGCCATCCTGCGCAAGAAGATATTAAACCATAAGGAGCATTATTTTTCAATAAAAAGTAGTGCTTGAATCCCGGATCTTCGGGAGGGAACGGAGAAAGACAAGCCGCACAAGAAGAGTGTCCGGACTGGCCAGACGGACAAGAGGAGGCGCCCGGTCGGCACCGGCAAAGTTGAACTCGAATTATTCGGAGACAGCAGGCCATGAGCAATTATGATGGCGAAGCGGTTCTGGAAGCCATCCGCGACATTCAGGCAACCACGACGGACGCTGACGCAATCGAGCGGCTTGCCAGGTTCGGTGAATCCTACGGCTTCAGCCGGGTCTATCTTGGTCAGCTTGTCAATCCTCTGAAAGTTCCGCTCAAGGATATTCTTTATCTCTCGAACTGGCCGGAGGAGCTGAAGGCAAGGCGGCGGAGCCGTCTCGCCATTCTGCATGACCCGATCGCGCTGTGTGCCATCCGGTCGAGGCGGCCGTTTAGCTGGGCCGAAGCGCATGCCCACGCATCACGGATTGGACGCATGGTCGTCGATATGGTGCACGATTATGGCATCACCGACGGGATGATGTTCCCGATGCATGCGCTTGCCAGCATATCTGGCGGTGTCTCGCTCGGCGGTGACAGGATGCCGGACCTTTCCCGGACCCAGGTTGCCGAACTCGAGATCGTCTGCCAGACGGCCTATTACCATTTGGAAGAGCTGATGGGCCCGTTTCCTTACCAGAAACTGGCGGAACTCTCACCGCGGGAAGCCGAATGCGTTCAGTTCGCTGCGGCCGGCAAGTCGAACTGGGAGATCGCGCATATTTTGGGGATCAGGGAAGACTCCGTAAAGAAAACGCTGCAGCGAGCCTGCCGGAAACTTGATGCCGTCAATCGCGCCCATCTCGTCTCTTCAGCCATTGCCCATGGCCAGATCTTCCCCTGACAAGCCCCCTTATGTGGACATGACGATCAGGTAGCTCCGCTCCATCCTCCGCTCGCAATCAGGCACGGCAGGAGGTTCCATGTTCAAGATCATCACGCCAGACAATCGGGGCGAGTACCGCGAACTCATCCACGCGATGCATGAGATGCGCTACCGGATCGTCGTCGAAGAATGGGGCTGGCACATTCCGGGCATCCGGGATGGCTACGACAAGGACCAGTTCGACACCGATAAGACAGTCTATGTCCTCGTCCTCTCGCGGGATGGCCACGTGCTGGCCTCCTCCCGGCTTAATCCGACGATCCGCCCGCATATGATGAGCGAGCTCTTCGCCGATTATTGCGACCTCCAGCCCTATCCGGTTGGCGTGGACGTCTGGGAATGCTCCCGCTTCGTCACCGACCGGAAACGTATGCGAGACCCGGTAGAGGATTTCCGGACAAGGTGCCGTCTGGGGCTCGGGCTCACCGTCTGGTGCCTCGATCACGGCGTCTCGCGCCTCAGCTGGCTCACCCACCAGAAATTCTACAATCTCGTCCAGCGAGTCTGGTCGACCGAGCCGCTCGGGCTCCCGCGAAGGGATGGGGATGACTGGGCGTGGATTCCGGCGGTATCCAAGATCGACAAAGCGACGCTCGACCGCCAGATGGACCGGTACCGGGACGCAGAAGCGATTGTTGCGGAATACCTCGCACCAAAGCTTAGGGCCTCGGCATGAGACAGGATCGATTTGAATTCGTTTCCGCCGGGGATGTCGAGACTTTCGAACGCGACGGCGTCGTGTGTCTGAGGAATGTCCTGAGCCCGGACGAAGTCGAACACCTCCGAAAGGCCGTGCACAAGCAGATGGACCAGCTGGGAAAGTCTGCAACCGGTTATGACTTCGAGGCGCTCGCCCGGCAGGTCTGGGACAAGTCCGAGCCAGTCGAAACTGGTGCCGCGAACCGGTTCGACATGCAGGCGATGAAGGACTTGGTACGTGGTGATTTGGAAGCCCGGCCGCTAGTGGAAGAGGGCGAAGGAAAAGGAGAAGGACTCTTCTTCTATGATGTTGCGGCCTGGAAGTGGGAAAAAGGCGTGCGCAAGGTGGCCTTCGACTCAGGCCTGCCCGGAATTGCAACTGAACTGCTTGGCGCGAACTATCTCAATTTCTGGGAAGACACGACCTTCGTGAAAGCGCCGCATACGCGCCAGAAGACGGCCTTCCACCAGGACCTTGCCTATTTCCAGATTGCGGGCGACCAATGCGTCATCATCTGGATCCCTCTGGATCCAGTGAGCCGTAATAACGGAACAATGCAATATGTTCGCGGGTCTCACAAATGGGGCGAGACCTACGCGCCCAATGTCTTCATATCGCAGACACCGATGGCGTCCTCGCCAGAAAAGCGGTGTCCGGACATTGAGGCGGATCCAAGCAAGTATGACATCATTTCCTTCAACGTCCAGCCGGGCGATGTGATCATACATCACGTCATGACCGTTCATGGCGCCGGAGGGAATCCGTCGGACACATGGCGCAGGGCAGTCTCTTTCAGATATTGCGGGGATATGGTGCGGTATCTGGACCGTCCCGGAGCCATCCGGCAGATTGGGTTGAGCGGCCATCTCAGGGATGGCGAGAAGCTCTTCTCGAAAGACTATCCGATTGTGTGGCCGAAACCCTGGCCTGAATTCTCATTGTCCGAAGCCTACGAGACCCAGGAAGCAGACCGAGAATCTACCAAGATCTGAAAGTGCACGATGTGCGGGTTGTTACAGATATTGCAGTAAACGGATATTTTCGCGGATAGCGGTCGTGATCAGGGCTATCTCCTGAGCACCCAGGTCTTCCCGTTCAAGTGTTCGCAGGGAGAGCGCCCTGGCCGCGCGAAAAGCCAGC
>JAWKUR010000027.1:0-35091 GCA_041398445.1 Hyphomonas sp.
GATCGATGCGGGCGTTATCGGGGCAGAGGGCTATGGATTCGGTCCGGCCCTGGTGGAGCTGTCTTCGCTTGATCAGATTACGGAAGAGAAGTTCGGCCCTATCCTGCATGTCATCCGCTACGACCCGGACGATATCGAGAAAGTGGGCGCGGCACTTCACGCCAAGGGCTATGGCCTGACGCTGGGGGTCCACTCGCGGCTGGACAGCTTCTACAAGGAAGTCTGCGAGGCCTGCCCGGCAGGCAATACCTATGTAAACCGCTCGATGATCGGCGCCGTTGTTGGCGTCCAGCCTTTCGGCGGCGAGGGGCTCTCCGGAACAGGGCCGAAGGCCGGCGGGCCGCATTATCTCCATCGCTTCGCCACGGAAAGGGCGGTGACCGTGAATATCACGGCACAGGGAGGTGACGCTGAATTGCTGAGCCTGTAGAGGAAAAGACCATGAAACATGCCTTCGTCCTGTCCGCCGCGCTGCTGATGACCTCCATTCCTGTGGCTTGCGGGCAGGCGGCGGAACCTGTGGAAGTGCCTGAAGCGGTCATCCCGGCAGCAGGCGAAGCTGCTCCGGAAGCGGAGGTCGATGGCGGGCAGACGGCAAATGCCGAAGCCTTGCAGGAAGATCAGCAGGGCATCGATGTAGCGAGCCTGCCGCGCTCCATCATCGTGGATGATGGGGTGCTGAAGGCAGACATCCGCTTCGATGAGGCCGTCTTCTCCCTGAGCCCTGCGATTGCGGCAGATGTGGTGGATGACGCACAGGTGCGCCTCAAGGCTATGCAGGAAGACGCCGAAGCCTACAAGGAAGCCGACCCGGACTATTTCCGCCCCTATGACCTGAAAATCGACTGGCGGGTTTCAGGCGCGGCAGGCCAGCTCGCGAGCCTCGAAGGCTTCGTCTACACCTATACTGGCGGCGCCCACGGCAATTACATGACCGACGGGCGTATCTATGATGCGAAGACGGGTGACCGGATGCGTATCGGTGAGCTGTTCATGGACAAGGACGCGGCTGCGGCGGCCCTTGCCGATACGGTGTATGACGCCATCGCAAAGGCAAAGACCGAACGCAATAGCTCCATCGGTGGCTACGACATGTTCCTCGGAGAGTCGAAAGATGCCCTCTCCGTCTCAGATATCCTGGCTGGCAATGTCAGCCTGGTCGCCTCGACGGAAAAGGGCAAGCTGGGCGGTTTCGTTCTGCATTATGCACCCTATGAGATCGGTTCGTATGCAGAGGGCGCCTACCACATCACCGTGCCCGAGGCTGACTTCCGTGCTTTCCTGAAACCGGAATACAGGCCGCTGTTCGCCGGCGAGGCAGCCGAAATCAAACGCGCGGGTAACTGAACACGGGGCGGGGATCCGTCAGGCGTAATCCTGGCGAAGGCGATGCGCTTCTGACGTGACAAACCTCATGGTTCGATGAGCGTACAGCCAAGCCCAGGGGTGAATTGGGCGGCTGCCTTAACCCGGCCCTTATGGGACGTGGCGCGCGTTATGTTATTTTCATCCGTATAGGATATGCCCCGCATGTCGAAGGTGAAGTCACCCTGGCAACTGTCCATTTCGCGCCCGGCGACATGCAGGCAGGAGCAGACCTGCTTGGCGCCGAGAGCTGTCAGAATCTCCGCTTGGGCGAGTCCATCGGCATGGGCTACCTGCTGGTTGGGGTGGAATGTAACGCCCAACCCTGCGGCGAACAAAGAAATGCCGGTGGCAGCAAGAAGAGTTTTGACGTACTTCACTTTTTTCCCCTAAGTCCGGATCGGGACAATAGGAGACAAGCGCGATGGCGCGCAACTTATTCTTGATTTGCCTTGCCTTTGTGCTCGCGCCTTTTGCGATAGCGCAGGCGCTGGTGCCGATGCCGGCCCAGCCGGACGGGCAGGTCTGGCCGACGGCCGGATGGGAGACGGGTGAACTGCCGCCTGAGACCGCCGACACCATTCATGCCCTGCTGGATCTGGCCATGGTGGGCAACAGGGATGATCTGGGCGGGGAGACGCGCGCTGTCGTGATTGTCCACCGGGGCAAGCTGGTTGCGGAAGCCTATCGGGAAGGGTTTGGTCCCGACACGCGGCAGATGTCGTGGAGCCTCGCCAAGTCGGTGACCTCGGCGCTTGTCGGCCGGGCGGTACAGTTGGGGCTGGTTCAGGACATCGATGCGCCTCTGCCGGGGGTCTTTGCGGCAGATGATCCGCGTGCGGCCATCACCTGGCACCAATGGCTGACCATGACGGACGGACTGAACTATAACGAGTTCAATTCTGACCAGCTGGTGAAGAACGATGTCGCGCGGATGATGTATGGGCACGGGCGGTTCGATGTCATTGGCTATATCCGGGACTCTTTCCCGTTGGCCTATGAGCCGGGCACGCGCTGGAATTATTCGACAGCCGGTTTCAGTGTTGTCGGCCGCGCGCTGCAGGGCGTGATCGGACTGAACGCCTGGTGCTCGACAGTGTCTTCGCAGACCGGCTGTGCTCCGGATGATGTGCCCATGGCGGCCTGGGTCAGGCAGGTCCTGTTTGATCCGATCGGCATGGATGCCCAGCCGGAATTTGATGCGGCAGGTACTTATCTGGGCGGCTCGCACGTCTGGGCCTCGGCACGTGACTATGCGAAGTTCGGCCTGCTGTACCTGCGCGACGGTGTGTGGGACGGGCAGCGCCTTTTACCGGAAGGCTGGGTGGACATGACCCGTAGCCCGCCGCCCGGCGACGCGACGGATTTCTATGGCGCAGGCTTCTGGCTCACTCCAGCCGGAGAGGACGCGTTCTACGCGCAGGGGCATGAAGGCCAGACGATCTGGATAGTCCCCAGCCGGGACCTGATCATCGTGCGCCTTGCGCTGATGGAAGAGAATGACGCCAACTGGAATGCAGACCTGGAATGGAACCGGGACCTGACCCGTGCCTTCCCGGAAGTTGACGGGCGATAGGCGGTCCGCGCCGGATTTCTACATGGTCTATACATGGTGTATACATTGGATTTTACATGGTCCGGAGCGGACACTTATCCAACACCTCAGTCGCCGCCCACCATGAAGTGCGCCAGCAGCGTGGTGACAGGTTTTGAGCGTTCGTCCTGCCAGGCCTCGGCCTGTACCGAACACATGCGGCGGCCCATCTTGGTGATGGTCGCGCGGGCATAGGTGTCCTTGGCATGGCCCTGGCGGAGATAGTCGACGGTCAGGTTGATCGGCCGCGGCGGTTGTGCCAGATGCTCGGTCACGAGGAAGACCTGCGCCTGCGCTGTCAACTCCAGGAACGCGCCGATCATGCCGCCGTGCAGGGCGCGGATCGAAACGTTTCCGATCAGCTTTTCCTGGAACGGGATGATCGTCGTCATCTCGTCGCCCATGACTTCGCAGCGCATGCCGATTTCCTGCGCCAGCGGGGTGCGGGCCAGGAAGGCGGCGACTTCTTCGGCGCGGCTCAGCTTCAGCTCATTTGCCATACTGTTCTCTCATGCTCTCGACGCTGCGCGGCTTGTTGATGGCAAAGGCCCCGGCGGCGGTGGCGATCACCTTGTCGCGGCTCTCGTGATAGGCCCAGGCACGGGTGAAGGCGATGTTGCGGGTGAGGTGATAGCACTCGGCCTCGCCGATGATGTCGCGGCGTGGTTCTGCCGGGCGCATATAGTCGATGCGGAGGTCCAGCGTGGCCACGAAATGCGGAGTGGACAGGGCCGACATGGCGGCCGGACCGCACAGGTTGTCGAGGAAACCCGTCAGCACGCCGCCGTGGATAACGCCCGTATCCGGATCACCCACAAGGCGATCCTTCCAGGGCTGGATGCCCCAGACATGACCCTTTTCAACTTTCGTGATGCGGAAGCTGAGACGTCGGCCCCATGGGATGACAGAGGTAATGACCTCGAGATTCTCGGCCATGACCTGCCAGGGTTCCGGAAGTGTCGCGGCGTCATCTCTCATTTCGGGCCTCATTCGTTTGACCTGCCTTTAGCCTCGGATAACATCCGGGGGAAAAAGAACATACACATGACCTCAGGTCAGGAGGAAACTATGGCATTTGAAGGCGCGGGCAAGCCGAAAACCTGCATTATCGGAGCAGGGTGTTCAGGCTTCACCATGGCCAAGCGGCTGAAGGATCGGGGCCTGCCTTACGACTGTTTCGAGATGT
This sequence comes from Hyphomonas sp., assembly GCA_041398445.1. GTDB lineage: Bacteria > Pseudomonadota > Alphaproteobacteria > Caulobacterales > Hyphomonadaceae > Hyphomonas. The sequence goes on from JAWKUR010000027.1 coordinate 4,146, forward strand.
CGGACAATATCGGCGGGAACTGGTACTACAAGAACCCCAACGGGGCTTCATCCTGCTATCAGAGCCTGCATATCGACACGTCGAAATGGCGCCTCGCCTTCGAGGACTATCCCGTGCCGGAGGACTGGCCGGATTTCCCGCATCACGCCCAGCTGCTGCAGTATTTCCACGACTATGTGGACCATTTCGGCCTGCGCGACACGATCACCTTCAACACGGCAGTGACGAATGTCGAGGACCTGCCGGGCGGGCGCTGGAAGGTGACGCTGTCGACCGGAGAGACGCGGGAATACGATGCCGTCGTGGTCGCCAACGGGCACCACTGGGACGCCCGCATGCCCAGCTATCCGGGGCATTTCGATGGTTACCAGGTACATTCCCACAACTATACCGACCCGTTCGAGCCATATGACTTTCGCGGCAAGCGCGTGATGATTGTCGGGGCAGGGAATTCGGCGATGGATATCTCGTCGGAGCTGTCCCAACGCCCGCTGGCCTCGAAACTGTTCATCTCCATGCGCCGGGGTGTTTGGGTGATGCCGAAATACATGGATGGGAAACCCGCTGACAAGGCGGTGCTGCCGGGCTGGATGCCGGCGAGCCTCGGGCGGAAGCTGGCGCGCAAGAAGATCAAGAAAACTATCGGCATGATGGAAGACTATGGCCTGCCCAAGCCTGACCATGAGCCGCTGGAAGGTCACCCGTCGGTCTCCGGCGAATTCCTGACCCGCGTCGGCTGTGGCGACATCACGCCGAAGCCAGGTATCGAACGGCTGGACGGCGACGGCGTCGTCTTCACTGACGGTACGCGCGAACAGATCGACGCGATCATCTGGGCCACCGGCTACAATGTGACTTTCCCCTTCCTGAAGCAGGACGACCTGACGCCGAAGGACAATGTCTTCCCGCTCTACAAGCGGATGGTGAAACCGGGCCGCGAGACGATCTTCTTCCTCGGCCTTGCGCAGCCCTTGCCGACGCTCGTGAATTTCGCCGAGCAGCAGTCCAAGCTTGTCGCCGCGGCCCTGGATGGCGACTATGCTTTCCCTGATGCGGCAGAGATGGAACGGATCACCATTGCGGACGAGAAGGAACACCTCGGCCACTTCTATGACAGCCCGCGTCACCGTATGCAGGTAGACTTCAACCTCTACTGCCGCGACCTGATGAAGGAGATCGAGAAGGGCATGAAACGCGCAAAGGTCCACGCATGAGGCAGCTGCTGGGGGCTGTCTTCACACTTGTCTTCCTGGCTGGCTGTGCATCTTCGCCAGCGCCGACCGAGGTGCGGACGTATACGCCGCCACCGGGCCCGCCGCAGGTGTCCGCTCCCTCTGCTGCGCAGGGCAGTTTTCAGCCGAACGCCTATCTCCGTTCCTGCGGGGGCATCTATGTCACCAACGCCCCGCCGATGGACGATGATTTCTGGGTGGTCGACTACAAGCCGATCATCGTCGTCGGGCAGATTGTGATGGCTACGGCGCCGGCGAACGATGTATGCTTGTCATCCGGCTTCGGTATCCGCTCCACGCGCCGCCATGACGGGATCGACCTGCAGTCCATCCCGGCTGGTCCGATTTACTCCGCGGCGCCGGGCCGCGTGCTGGAGGCCCGCGTGTCGAATGGTTATGGCAACATGGTCCTGATCGATCATGGCGGTGGGGTTTACACGCGCTATGCCCATCTGGCGCATATCACCGATGGCATCCGCCCCGGTGTGGAGGTCGGCTTTGGCCAGCAGATCGGCATGATGGGCCGCTCGGGTAATGCGACCGCGATCCATCTTCATTTCGAAATCCTGACCGGCAACTACAACAATCCAAAAGGGTCAAAGGGGCTGAACCCGCGCAACCCGTTTGAATTCCCGGCCTACGAGCCTGGCAGCTAGGCTGGATTTCTGGGGGGACAAGACAAGATGAACCGCTTTTTCGATCCGGACCTGTTCGCGCGGACCTATCGCGACCCGATGGCCTGGCTGACACTGCTGGTGGACCTGTTGCCGGTCATCGCGGTGCTCTTCTTCGGCTGGAGTGCTGTGCCTTTGGTTGCGCTCTACTGGCTCGAGAACCTGGTCATTGGCGCTTTCACCATCCTGCGCATGCTGGGTACGGCGGCGAACAATGTGCTGAACCTGGCGGGAGCGGCCTTCATGGTACCGTTCTTCACGGTCCACTACGGCATGTTCTGTTACGGGCACGGTATCTTCCTGCGCAGTTTTGCTGGCGGAGATGAGGGAGCCGGGCCATTCGGTGGTGGCCCCCTTACGCTGATCGACTGGGCGCTTGGCAGCGGGCCGCACATGATGTGGTTCGTGTCCGCAATCGTCGCCGTGAACGCCGTTTTCTATCTGGTCGATTTCATCCTTCGCGGGGGCTACCGCGAAGCCCAGCTGCAAACGGAAATGTTCGCCCCTTATGGGCGGATCGTGACCTTGCATGTCGCGATCATCCTCGGGGCCGGGCTGATGATGGCTTTCGGGCAGCCGCTGCTGGGTGTTCTCATCCTGATCATGCTGCGCGTGGCATTCGGCATGATCCTGAACATGCTGCGACAGCGCAGGATCGAGGGGGGCAGCAACCCGGTCCTGAATGCGGTGTCAGAGGCAGGGTAGGCGCATGACACTCAACATTCCGGCCATCGCGGCGCAGGCAGAACTGCATCACCAATACCTGCTCGGCCTTGAGCTGATGGTGGCGACGCGGGAAGGGCCAGCCGTCGTTGGCGACTGGATGTTTCGCCTGTTCCGCCGCCAGCATGAGGACAAGTTCCTGTCCAGCTTCCACAAGCTCGGCCTCGATGGTCTGCCGGATGCGGTGGCGTGCGCGAAGTATCACGTCCTCTCCAACGGGGTTGGCGGTGTGGCCGTCGAGTACATGGAAGAGAGCGACACAAAGGCCTGGGTGCGCTTCCGCTATCCGCGCTGGATGTATGATGGCGCAGTGATCTGCGGCGTACCGGTAGAGGCAAGCCGGGGCTTCCTGCGGGGCTGGTACGGGCAGAACGGCGTTTCTCTCGGCAATCCGCGTCTTGGGTTTGTCTGCGTGTCTGAAGACATGACGGGCCAGTTTGGTCTGTGCGGCTATTTCCGCGAATATGATCACGATCTTTCCGAGGACGAACGCCTCGTCTTTGCGCCGGATGAGCGCCCGCCGCCTTTCGATCCGGCAAAACAGCCTGTGCCCCCGGTAGGGGAGTGGACGGAGGAGCGGCTGGCAAAGGCGAACCGCAACTATGCGGTCGAGTATATCCGCAATGGCGTGCGCGAACTGGCGAACGTGCTCGGCCATGAACGGGCGCTGGAGCTTTGCCGCCTGGCCGCGCGGCTGACCGGTCTTCAGCATTACCGGCACATGGCCGATGCCGTAGGCGGCGTGGATGGCGGACCGGCGCAGGCGGCGTGGATGGCGGACCGGCGCAGGCGGCGGCCTTCCTGCAGGCGATGTTTGAAGGGATGGGAGATGCGTGCCGGGTCGAGGCGTCCGCTGACGGCGCGGTCCTTCACCAGTCCGGCCTGCGGATCGTGCGCGGGCTGGACGGGGGGGAGCGTGAAACGCTTCTGGCCTGCTGGACCGAGATCTGGCGCGGGGCGGTCCACTCGCAGCGGGCCTTCATGGATGTGAAGGTGGAACCGGCCGGTGACGGGCTGATCTGGACGATCAGCCTCCCGGCAGGCTGAGTGCGCCTGCCCATTGTGCAAGCTTCTGATTCTGTTGGGATCAAATGCATTGCAGCTCTGCGCGCATATAAAGTTGACACATGATGACGCCTTCGGTCACGATATGTAGAGCGAGGACGGGGAAGTCATGACAATCGACGTGAAAACCGTAGCAGATTCAGGCAAACGCGCCCGGTCCAAGGCGGCCAACCGCCGGGCGATTCTGGATGCCGGCCGGCGCGTGTTTGCCCGGATCGGTTTTGAGGCCACCACGGTGCGGGACATCATCCGCGAGACCGATCTGGCTGCGGGCACGTTCTACAATTACTTCAAGTCCAAGGAAGAAGTGTTCGAGGCGATCGCGGAAGACTCCACGCAACGCTTCCGCGACATGCTGAAGGATGTCCGCGCCAGCGCCCGCACGGCGCAGGACTACATGCATGACGCCTATTACGCCTATTTCAGCTTCATGGCGCAGGAGAACCGCCAGGCCATCGAGGACGGCGCGCCGCACATTGCCCTGATCGGTGTGCGCGTGGATACGCCGGAAATGTCGGCCGTGGCTGCCGAGATCAGCTCGGACCTTGAACGCATCCTTTCGGCAGACACGTCGTCGAACATCGACATCGATTACCTCACCGCTGCCGCCATCGGAATCGCCCGCGAGATGGGTGAAGTCATGCTGCAGCGCCGCCCGGTTGATGTTGCCGGGGCGACCGCGTTTGCCTCCGGAATGCTAATGGCGGGCGTGAAGGCGCTTGCCGCGAAGTAAGCCTGTTGCCCCCTTGGCGATCGAGGCGAGGCAGGTCTAAGCTCCGCCCGAGAATACAACAGGGGAGCGGCCATGAGCCTTCAGCAGACCATCACCAAGCTTATCATGAAGCTGCCCGGCGGCCTGCTCGTGAAAATGGCTGGCGGCAAGCCGTTGACCATCCGTGGCCGCACGCTGGAGCCCCAATTGCAGGTCATGATGTGGAACGGACGCAATGCGCCGCCGCTGTCCAGCCTGCCAGCTGAAACCGTCCAGGCTGTCACCAAGGAGACGCTAGCATCAGTGGCCGCCCCGATCGAACCGGGCGTGCGCACCGAGGACCTGACCATTCCTGGCCCGGACCACAACCAGATCCCCGCGCGTATCTACCGGCCCGACGGGCAGGACCCGAAAGCCCCTCTGATGGTCTATTACCATATGGGTGGCGGTGTGATCGGCGATCTCGAAACCTGCCATGCCTGGTGCTCCATTCTGGCAGCCCGCGTGAAATGCCCCGTCCTCTCTGTCGACTACCGTCTGGCCCCGCAGCACAAGTTCCCGGCGGGGATCGACGATTGCTGCGCCGCCTATGAGTGGGGCATGCGCAATGCCGCAAAATTCGGAGCGCCTGAAGGTGCGGCCGCTGTCGGCGGGGATTCCATGGGCGGCAATTTCTCCGCGATCATCTCCCAGGAGATGCAGCGCGAGGATAAGCCGCTGCCGGTCATGCAGCTGCTGATCTATCCGGCGATCGATCTTGTGGAAGAGTTCCCCTCCCACAAGGAATTCGGCGAAACCTTTTCCCTGTCCACGGACACGATGAACTGGTTCATGGACCAGTACCTGCCGGAAGGTTTCGACAAAGCAGACCGGATGCTCTCTCCCGGCCAGACCGGACATCTTGATGGCCTGCCGCCGGCTGTTGTCATCACGGCGGGACATGATCCGCTGTGTGATGAAGGTGACGACTATGCCCGGCGCCTGAAGGATGCCGGCGTGCCGGTGACGCACAAGCGTTATGACAGCCTGGCCCATGCCTTTACGGCTTTCACCCTGATCTCGCCGGGCTCGCGCAAGGCGTGCCTCGAAATCGCGGACATGGTCCGCGCTGTTTACGCAAAGCTTTAGGAGCGCTCTTTGAAAGCGCTTGTCTGCCACCAGATCACGGATGATTTCTCCGGGGTAGAGATGCGGGATATTCCTGTCCCGCAGCCGGGTGCAGGTGAGGTGCTGGTCCGCGTGAAGGCGGCTGGCGTGAACTTTCCTGACCTCCTGATGAGCCAGGAGAAATACCAGTTCAAACCAGACCTGCCTTTCACGTTGGGCATGGAATGCGCCGGTGTGATCGAGGCCGTTGGCGACGGTGTCACGGACTGGGTGCCGGGCGATGAGATCATCGGCGGCAACAAGACCGGCGCCTATGCCGAGTACGCTGTGCTGCCCGCTGCAGGCCTGTCACGGAAGCCTTCGCGCTTCAGTTTTGCCGAGGCAGCTGCTTTTCCGGCGGCCTACCTTACGGCCTATGTCGCGCTCGTGCGCCGGGCAAATCTGCAGCCGGGCGAAACCCTGCTTGTGCACGGCGCGAGCGGCGGTGTCGGCATGGCCGCAGTGGATGTCGGCAAGCTGCTCGGCGCAACCGTGATTGCCACTTCAGGGTCGGATGCAAAGCTCGACAAGGTGCTGGCCTATGGCGCGGACTATGCGATCAATGCCAGCCAGGGCTTCCGCGACAAGGTCAAAACCCTGACCCATGGCCGCGGCGCAGACGTTATTTTCGACCCTGTTGGCGGCGACGTGTTTGACGAAAGCGTGCGCTGTATTGCCTTTGATGGGCGCCTGCTGGTCGTGGGTTTCACATCCGGGCGCATTCCCGAGGTGAAAGTGAACATGCCGCTGATCAAGGGCTTTTCCGTTGTGGGTGTGCGCGCGGGCGAATACGGGCGCCAGTTCCCGGAAAAAGGCCGTGAGAACCAGGCGGCGATCCGCCAATGGGCCGAAGAGGGTAAGGTGCACCCACATGTATACAGGGAAATCCCGCTGGATGACTGGCGTGAAGCATGGCGCCTGCTGACTGACCGTGAGGTCGTCGGCAAGGTCACCCTGATCCCCTGATTTAGAAACGAAAACCGGAGCCAAAGAGAGGACATCCGATGTCGAACGAACTTCCCGAAACAAGCCTGCAAATCCGTACGCTGGCCACGCCGGAGGGCAAGCTGGAGCTGTCCCTCGTTGAAACCCCGGTCAAGGCACCAGGCCCCGACCAGGTGGTCGTGAGAGTCGAGGGGACGCCAATCAACCCGTCAGACCTTGGCCTACTGGTCGGCGGTGCGGACATGTCGACGGCCGTTCAGGGCGGCACGAAAGAGAACCCGACGATCACTGCCGATGTGCCGGCAGGTGGCCTGCGCGCCATGAAGGCCCGCCTTGGCCAGTCTCTCGCAGTCGGGAATGAAGGCGCAGGCACCGTGATTGCGGCTGGCGACTCTCCCGCAGCTCAGGCCCTGCTCGGTAAGATGGTCACCTGCCTTGGCGGGAACATGTACCAGCAATACCGCACGCTGCATGTCTCTCAGTGTATCGCCCTGCCGGATGGCACGACGGCAGAGCAGGGGGCATCCTGCTATGTGAACCCGCTGACGGCGCTGTCCTTCGTTGAAACAATGAAGGCGAAAGGGCATTCCGCCCTCGTGCATACGGCTGCGGCATCGAACCTTGGTCAGATGCTGAACAAGATCTGCCTCAAGGATGGCGTGCCGATCCTGAACATTGTCCGCAAGGAAGAACAGGCAGAAATCCTGCGTGGCATTGGCGCCAAGCATATCGTCAATTCCACCTCGCCGACCTTCATGGAAGACCTGATCAACGGCCTCGTCGAAACCGGTGCGACCATGGGGTTTGACGCGATCGGTGGCGGTACGCTGGCCGGACAGCTGCTGATCGCCATGGAGGCGGCCGCCAGCCGCAAGATGAAGGAATACTCGCGCTACGGCTCAGGCACCGAGACGCAAGTCTACATCTATGGCCGTCTCGACATGTCGCCGACCATTGTGCCGCCCGGTGTCGGGTTTGCCTGGAACCTCAGTGGCTATCTGCTGACGCCGTTCCTTGAGAAGGCATCTCCGGAAGTGCGTGGCCGTATGTACAAACGTGTCATGGACGAACTGAACACGACGTTCGCGAGCCACTACACGAAAACGATCTCGCTCGCCGAAGCGCTCGATCTGGAAACGCTTCACGCCTACAACGCAAAGGCAACTGGCGAAAAATACCTGATCGATCCGACCTTGTGATTGATCGCAAAAGTAGTGTTTATTTTATCCAATAAGTAGACACCGCGCGAATATGTTATAGTGTATCCTCCTTGGTCGTCAGGCAAGACGATTCACAAGGGGGATGCATATGACACGAACAATCTGGGTGCCTGCTGGCATCGCGCTGGTGACCGTCCTTGCAGCTGGTATCTTCATTGGCTCACGGATTACTTTGCAGGCCAGTGCGGACCTGGTCGATCTGTCGGCATTGCCGGAAGACTTGCGTGAGCAGCACCGCCATGAAGCGTTTCTGGAAATGGAAGCGCAGAATTATGCCATGGCCAAGGAAATCATGGTCCAGCAGGAAGCCGAACGGGCAAAGCGTCCTCGCAAGACATTGCCGGATGGGATCAAATCCGTGCCTCTGGGGCGGATGTACGAACCTGGGCCTGATATACACTGGCCTGAAAATGTCAGCGGAGAGATCGCCCAGGTGCTTGAAAACGCGAGGGATGGATGGGTGATCCTGAACTATTGGGCCAGCTGGTGTGCCCCATGTGTGCACGAGCTGCCTGACATGGGGGCTGCTGCGCCGCTCTACGCGGATAAGGGAGTCACCCTGATCGCGGTCAACACAGATCCGATGCAAAAGGACACGACAGAATCCGCCGAAAAACTGTTTGCCGAAAAGGGCGTCGAAAACCTTGTGCCGTACATAGCGGACAAATCCGGTGTGGATGCCTTGCTGGCTGCCAGCGGTCAGTCGATCGCAGACATGTCTCTGCCTACAAGCATTATCTATGCGCCCGGCGGTGTCCCTTACGCCACGTTCTCTGGTGCCGACACAAAGGCGGAGACAGTCTGGACGGCAGATGAAACCTTGCAGTTTCTGGATCAGCTTGTGGCACAGAACTGACGCTTCAGAGCAACCTGTCTTCCGCGATTGTCACAGTATGATCGCGTGTCTTGAAGAGAATGATATCGGCCCGCTCCTTTAGCGGGGCGATATTTTCTCTCAGGTTTGGAAGGTTGATCCGCTCCCAGACGGATTTGGCGAATTCGAGGAGCTCCGGCTCGGACATGTGCAGGAAGTTGGCATAGAAAGAGGCCGGGTCGGTCCGTGCTGCATTCCACAGGCGGACAAAGCGCTCCAGGAACCAGGCAAGGATATCTTCCTCCGCTGCGTCGAGATATATCAGAAGGTCCGGTTCACCGGTGCCTCGGGGAGGCGGCGACAGGGGCTGAAAGCCGAGCCCTTCCAGGATCAGCACGTCAGGTTTCTGGATCCGGCGCGTCAGGGCAGGGTCTATGTCATAGGTCACATGACTGTAGGCCGGAAAGGCCGCCTCCCCATCGCGCAGGGCTGTCAGTGCATCTGCGAGGGCCTGCCTGTCATAGGTCTCCGGGTAACCCTTGCGTAGTGTGAGATCCCGTTCGCTCAGCACGCTGTTCGGAAACAGGAAGCCATCCGTCGAGACCGTCTCGACGGACATGGAATCGTCCAGCACTTCGGCGAGCGCTCCGGCCAGAGTGGTCTTGCCCGACGCAACGGATCCGGTCAGCGCAGCGATCAGGCCATCCTGTTCTGCCTGCAGCTCAGAAAGACGGGCGGCCAGGGCATCAATACCTGCCTGTCCATTGTTCTGCGGTGTTGATGCCATGCCTGACCGACCTGATTGTTGCGAGCCGCTCGCAGCCTATACGGTTCGTTTGGCCTTGTCCTCTGCATTTGTGCTCTCGATGGCGGAGCGGGCCGCGGCCCATTGCTCATCGCTCCATGCGGTCAGTGCGCTGAAGTTGCCGCCGGAAGCGTTATACATGCCGCCATCGATCGCGATTGTCTGGCCATTGATGTATTCGCAACCGGGCGCCATCAGAAGGACTGCAAGGTTCACCAGCTCGTGCATCTCACCCACCCGTCCCATCGGGTTTGCTACGCCGCGTTCCATGCTGCTTTCCCCGGAATCCGGTGACAGGCGGGCCCATGCGCCCTTGGTCGGGAAGGGGCCCGGTGCGATGGCGTTGAAGCGCAGGCCATAGCGGCCCCACTCCACGGCCAGCGATTGCGTCATCGTGTTGACCGCTGCCTTCGACATTGCAGAGGGCACGACGAAGGGGCCTCCATTCCAGACCCAGGTGGTGAGAATGGAGCAGACATTGCCCTTAAGTTTCTGGTCGATCCAGCGCTTCCCGATGTCGTGCGTCATGTAGAAAGAGCCGCGGAACACGATGTTAGAGATCGCATCGAAACCGCGAATGGACAGGTCTTCCGTACGGGAAATAAAGTTACCTGCGGCATTGTTCATCAGGCCGGTCAGGGGGCCGTGCTTCGCCCAGATTTCGTCATTCATGTCGGTAATCGCCTCGGCGACCCGGATGTCACAGGCATGGGGAACGACCTTGCCGCCATGCTTGTCCATCAGTTCGGTGGCTGTTTCCTCACAGACGCCGCCTCGCCGCCCGCAGATATGCACTTCAGCGCCGAGCTTCAGGAAGCCTTCGGCCATCTCCTTGCCAAGGCCGGTGCCGCCGCCTGTGATGAGGAGACGCTCCCCCTTCATCAGGCCGTCACGATACATGAGTTTTGATGTGTCCATGATGATCCTCCCGAGATCTTTTCTCTTTGAGAGATCATAAGGCCAGCCGGCGGGCTGAACAGCCCGTGACGCCGCGTCAGTTGAGTGACGGCCTATTTCCGGAATGGAAGGCTGGCGAGGCGCCAGAGTACCCACAAGGGCAGCACGATCGTGGCGCCTGCCAGGGCAGGTTTCCAGAAATTGCGGACGGCCCAGCCTGCTGCGGCGAACGCCTGTTTCGCGATCATGACCAGCGCACCGGGAATGTTCGCCTGCTCCGTGGCGGGATTGAAGTTTGCTGCCATGACGAAGAAGCCGACAAGAATGCACAGGCCTATCAGCTTCAAGGCGCCCCAAGGGCTGATTCCGAACAGGCGTAGCAGGAGCGCGCGCTTTGGCGGCACGCCGGACTTTTCCGGTCCCGCTGGGGGTTGGACTGGCTCGCTGGGTGTAGTGGACTCAGCCATTGTCCGCAGGTTTCATGGGCGGCGGCGGGGTAGAGGGCTCCCCATGCTCCGTCTTTGCCTTGTACGGAACATAGACCACATGCTGGAACGGAATGCTGACACCGTTGGCGTCAAACGCTTCCTTCACGGCTTTGGTCACATCGGCGCGCACATCGACAAATTCCGGCGTTGCAACATAGGCCCGCAGTCGCAATTGAACGCTGGATGAGGCAAGGGCGTGCACGCCGACCCATGTCTCATCATTGGCAAGGATCCGCGGATGAGCATCAGCCACTTCCCGCACCAGCCGCATGGCGAGATCCATATCGTCATCATAGGAAATGTCGAAATAGAGATCGAGCCGGCGGCGGGTCTGGCGCGTGTGATTGATGAGCGGCTCGGCCCAGACCTTGTCATTCGTGATGGAGACGATCTTGTTGTCGATCTGCTTCACCTGGGTGAGGAAAGGCGTGATGTCGATCACTTCTCCGTCCAGGCCTGCCGCACTGACATAATCGCCAATCCGGAACGGGCGGAAGATGGCGAGCATGATCCCGGCGGCAACGGCTTTCAACGTGTCCTGCAGGGCCAGACCAATGGCCAGGCCTGCAGCACCGAGCAGGGCGGCGAGGGAGGCTGTCGGGAAACCCAGTTGTGTCAGCGCAAAGACAATCGCAACGGCGAAGATCAGGTATTTGAACAGCGAGGCGGCGAAGGCGAACAGGGTGTCGTCAGCCCCGGCGCGGCGGTGTGCCTTGCGCCCGAACCGGCGCAGCGAGCGGGCAACCCCGTTTGCAATGATTACAGCAAAGACGAGGATTGCCACAGCGCCTATGGCGCCCGGCCCGCGCTTCTCAACCATGGCCTCCCAGTCATAACCTGCCAGCCCCAGCGGAATGGGGCTGAGCAGGATCAGGGCGAAGATCCGCGTGACAGAGGCGGCAAGGTCCCAGTTGGACCCTTCGAACTCCTTGTCCTTCGAGATTGCCTTGCGGCCGATCAGCAGAACAAGCCGTCGGAAGAGGCCTGCCGCAATCCATACGGCAACCGCCGACAGAAGCACGACGCCCCACTTCTCGACATAGGGTTCAATCGCTGCAGCCCAGGGCGGCCAGCCGGTGGTATCGATCTGGAAGTTCATGCGAATCTTCTGTCATGTGCCGTCACCACGTTCAACTGGCTTCAGCTGACCTCCCGGGTAATGTTCACCTGGTGCGGATACGGGATCGAGATGCCGGCGGCGTCGAGTGCTTCCTTCACCGATTTGGTCAACGCCCAGCGCACTTCCCAATAGTCCGCCGTGTTCACCCAGGGACGTGCCACGATGTCCACCGAACTGGCACCCAACGTGTTCACGCGGACAACCGGGGCAGGGTCTGCCAGCACACGGGCATCTGCCTTCACTGTGCGCTCGATGACATCCATCGCATTCTCCAGGCCGTCGCCATAATCGACGCTGAAAACGAGATCGATACGGCGCGTCGGATAGCCCGCATAATTGCGGATCACGCCTGAAATGGCCTGACTGTTCGGCACGATGATCTGAACATTGTCGGGGGAGGCGAGAATGGTCTGGAAAAGATTGATGTCCTTAACAGTGCCGCCCTGACCAGCCAGTTCAACATACTGGCCGACGCTGTAGGGGCGGAACAGCATGACCATGATGCCGGAGGCAATATTGCCAAGTGCGCCCTGCAGGGACAGACCGATAGCTAAGGTCATGGCGCCGAGGATGGCGACGAAGCTGGTAGCCTGAACGCCGAACAGCTGGAGTGCTGCGATGATGGTGGCAGCCGTCAGGAACCAGCGCGTGATGGACGCGAAAAAGCTGCCCAGCGTGTCGTCGATATTCTCGCGCTTCAGGGCCTGTTTGCGCACCATGGCGGCAACCCAGCCAGCAATGCGCAGACCGGCGATCAGCACAATGAGCGCCCCGACGGCTTTCAGCGCGTATCCTGCCAGCACAGGCCAGTTGCTGGCCAGTTGTGCTTCCCAGTCGATATTGTTCAGGAATTCCATTTCTTACTCCGTATTGAATTCTCCGGGACAGTCGTTCCATCTGCGCCGCGCGCCAGACGCAGGCAGAGGATCAGAAGCCCGGATATCGTGGTCATGATGGCAAGCCATCCCATGCCGGTCCCTGTCCAGTTGTTGATTGCGACGCCCAGAAGCCCCCAGGCCAGAGCGCCGAAAAACCACAGGCTGCGGCTCACATAGCGCGCATACGCCCATGAACCAAACGCAGTGGTTCCCAAAGCGATCCATAACATCTGCCAGGGAAAGTCTGTCGGGCCGAAACTGCTGAAACTGCGAATCAGCAGCGGGACTGAGATGCCGAATGCCACAAGGATCCAGCCGGAGAGCAGTCCGGTGGCCATGTCGGCAACAAGTTTTGCGGGGCTTCCTCCCATGCCGCGCAAGCGATCAAATCGCGCGGCGGCCAACCATGAAAAAACGGCAATCGGGATCAGAAGCAGGAAATCGAGCGGCTGCGAGGCAATCAGCTGTGCGCTCAGCATCCACACGATATTGGCAACACCAGCGAGCGCGAGTGGCACGGCAACGCGCAACATCCATGGCTCGCGATAGCGCCATGTGATGCAGGCAAAGGCAATATATGCCCCAAAAATAAGGCTCCAGATCGAAAAGAATGCGGGCAGCGGTTGTTCGGGTGCCTCGAGGCCACGTGTGGCTTCGCCGATTGGTGTGCCGATTCCGAACAAGGGCGCCATGGCACCAGCAAGCGGTTGGAGAATTCCAAGCACGATGAGAATGAGGGGAAAATGCGATTTCATCGACATGCTGTGTGGCAGGGTTCGCATGTGAAGAAAATTGCGCGGAACTGAAAAAAAGCAAGGCAGGCGGGCATTTTTACGCTATTCGCCTGCCGACTCACTTGAGTCGGAATAGAGGAATTTGCTCATGGCAAAGAAACCTGTGGCCACGAAGGCCGCTGCGAAACCCGCCGCGAAAGCGGCAACCACCACGCGTAAGACCGCGGCGAAGCCGGCTGCGAAAGCAGCTGCAAAACCGGCTGCAGCAGCAGCTCCGAAGAAGGTCGTCACCGTCACCCTGCGCCAACTGGCTGCTGAGCTGGCTGACACGCATGGCCTGACGAAAAAGCAGACGGAAGCCATCCTGGGCGATCTGGTCACCATGACCACGAAGCGCCTGAAGAAGGGCGAAAAAGTCCGCTTCACCGGCCTTGGCACGATGGAAGTGCGCAAGCGTCCGGCCCGCATGGGTCGCAACCCGGCAACCGGCGAAGCCATCAAGATCAAGGCTTCCAAGAAAGTTGCTTTCCGCGTTGCGAAGGAACTCAAGGAAACCGTCTGATAGCAGACGATCTTCCAGATCCTTTAAGGGCCGGGCGCCAAACGCGTCCGGCCCTTTTCTTTTAGCCGGGCAGCATCGCTTCCAGCGTTTCGAGCCGGTCTGCTTCTGCGGCTGGCTTGTCCCAGCGGATGCGGTTGATACGCGGGAAGCGCATGGCAAGTCCGGATTTGTGACGTGCAGAGCGTTGCAGGCCTTCGAAGGCGACTTCCAGAACGATTTCCGGCGTCACCGATCGCACAGGGCCAAAGCGCTCGATTGTGTTCTCACGGACAAATCTGTCGAGTTCCTTCAGTTCCTCATCAGTGAATCCGAAATAGGCCTTGCCCACGGGGGTCAGCATCTCGCCCTTCCAGACACCGAAGGTGAAATCGGAATAGAACCCTGACCTTTTGCCATGCCCGCGCTGGGCGTAGAGCAGCACGGCATCGACGAGATACGGGTCGCGTTTCCATTTGTACCAGAGCCCTGCCGGGCGTCCCGCGACATAGGCGCTGTCCCAGCGCTTCAGCATCAGGCCCTCGATCTCAGGGGCTGGCGGGTTCATGCGCAGAGTATCGAGTTCGATGAGGCTGGTCACGGGCACGAGAGGTGACAGGTCAAGCTGCGCCGATCCGTGTGCCGGGATGAAGCTTTCAAGCACGCGCCGCCGGTCGCTAAACGGCAGGCTCCGCAGGTCGCGCGTGCCATCGTGGAGGATGTCATAGGCGCGGATAAAGGCCGGATGGGTTTCCATCTGGCGCTTGGTGACCGTCTTCCGGTTGAGGCGCTGTTGCAGGGCGTTGAATGGAGCAACGCCAGTGCCGTCTTCCGCCCGGATCAGCAATTCTCCATCCAGCGTGCCCTGAAAGGACATGCCGGCCAGAACGTCCGGAAAGGTGTGGGAAATGTCATCGCCGGTACGGGTATAGATGCGCCGCACTGTGCCTTCCACGGAGGCCTGGATGCGCACGCCATCATATTTCCATTCCGCTGCAAAGGTCTCCGGCGTGATGAGGCTTGCATCCACGGCATCCGGGTTTTCACGGTCAGCCTTGGGGATCAGCGGATGGGCCAGCATGACAGGCCGGAAGGGGGCGGCAATATCCGGTGACGGACGGTCCGCGCGTCCTTCCAGCCAGGCGAAGAGCGGCTCATAAGGGATCGCCAGACCGTGCCAGATTTCCTCGATCTCGGTGATATCCACATCGCCGAATTCCGCCAGCGCGACTTTGGCCATACGCGCGGAAACGCCGATGCGCAGGCCGCCCATGATCAGCTTCAGCAAGGCCCAGCGTCCGGTTGCATCCAGCCCGTCCAGCCATGATGCGACCAGGCGCGGCGCCTCGGCGCGGGTTGCCGCCTCCAGCGTTTCGACAATTTCCGACAAGGGCGGGGCGCGGTTCGTCCGGCGCTCACCCTGCCAGACGAGGGAGACTGTGTCGGCAAGATCGCCCACATAATCGTAGGACATGTTGAACAGGATCGGGTCCATGCGCTCTTCGGCGAGGGTGCGGATGGCGGCAGGCTTGATGCTTTTCAGGTCCAGCTCACCCGTCAGTGCTGCCAGGGCAAAGCCGCGATCAGGGGCCGGTGCTGCGGAAAAATAGGATGTCAGCAGCCGCAGTTTGCCATTGCGCGACGGCGTCAGCAGCAGGCGTTCCAGCAGGTCGGCAAAGGCTTGCATATGGCGTGTATAGCGCGGCCTGAAGCGTCAGGCACAGGGTGAATGATGCAAGGGAACCGTCCGGCTTCCGGAGGCTGAGACCGGAAGCCGGGAATCCGGTCGCTTACTCTTCGTCGCCCATGTCATCCTCCAGGGTCACAGCCCCTTCAAAAATATGGGTGAGGTCTGTCATTTCCGCCAGAGCCTGCGTAACATTTTTCGCGCGGCGTTCATCGAGGGAACCGGTACAGGCGGTGTCGTAGTTGATGCGCTGGCCGGTTTCGCCCCGGCTGATATGGATGAAATAGACATTGCCGCGCCCGTTATATTGCGGGCAGGCGTCGGGATTGTCCTTGGTTATGTCGAGCACGCTGTCAGTGTCGTCAAAGCCTTGCGCCTCGAAGGCGGCTGCAACGTCTTCATAAAGGTGCCCAGGGGCAATGCCGGAATAGGCGCCATCCTCTGCGGTGCGCTGCCAGTAATTGTCCGGGTCCAGCATGACGTTCACCACCGGGCAGGCGCCCGTGCTGCAGTCCATGATGGAGATGCTGATCGTGCCTGGCCCGCCGGTTGGCAATTCGTAGGCTGCCTCTGGCACGGCAGGCTGCGGCGCGTACCGGCTGGGCATATCCGCGCTATGGCTGGCGCACGCGGCGAGGCCGAAGCCGAGACCGATGGCCAGAAGGGCCTTGGCGCGTGTCACTTGCAGGCCCCCTCATCGGCATCGCACAATGCCATCACATCGCTCAGCCAGCCCGAGTAACCCTGCAGGTTTGTGTAGCGGCCATTATAGTCACCGGCACAGAACTGGCCTGTCTCCCGGTTCTGTTCGACGACGGAGAGAACGCCGACCGCGGTTTTCGAGCCGTCTTCTTCCGTCACATAAAGCGGGCCACCGCTGTCACCCACGCATGGGCCGGCGCCGCCCTGGCTTGCGACGTAGATGGTTGCGGGGCCCGTGCCAGTGATGCGGATGCTGGCAGCCAGCAGGTCGTTGGACAGCAGGCCGCCGAAATGCGTCAGGCCCCATCCGGCCATGTCGCCGGTGGGATAGTTGGCAGGGGCCAGCGGCTTGTCCGTTGCGCCGTAGCGGGCAACCGGCACATCGCCCAGGTCGGTAACCTCATCATCCGACAGGCGGATCAGGGCGATGTCATTGGCATAGCCATTGGCCGTGCCGGCATAGCCGCCATGGCAGATAGCGAACTCACCCTCGGTCGTGTGGGCGAGGGGGGAGCGCAAATTCTCCGCCGTGCCGATGATGCGCAGTTCCTCGAACGGTTCATCCACGCAATGGGCTGCCGTGACCAGCCAGTGATCTGCGATACGCACGGCGCCGCAATGCCCCGTCGAGATCAGGCCATCCTTGGCCGGTTTCACCGGTTCGATCTTCACGATGCCGGGGAAGTTGACGAGGCTGGCGGCGAGCGCGTTGACCGCTTCGGCACCGACGGCGGGTTCTTCCAGTTTCGTCGCCCCGGCCACGGCGCCCACGGTGAGGGTCGGCGTTGCCTCAGGAGGCAGGCCGCAGGCGGCTGCGTTCAGTTCCGCCAGCGTAGGCACGTTGCTTGCCGCTTCGGTCTCTGCCGTCTCATCTTCATCGCCTTGAGGGATCAGGTCTGCTTCGTCGCCGACAATGCTTTCTGGCGAGACGAGGGCCGTTTCCTCATCGGCTTCGGCTGTGACAGCATCCCGCTC
Source organism: Hyphomonas sp. (assembly GCA_041398445.1). GTDB lineage: Bacteria > Pseudomonadota > Alphaproteobacteria > Caulobacterales > Hyphomonadaceae > Hyphomonas. Next base: position 21,501 of record JAWKUR010000027.1, read on the forward strand.
GACCGTCGGGGTTTCGCCTTCAGCGGCGCTGTCTGTGACAGTTTCGGCGACAATCTGGTCCGACGCGGCCATCGAATCGTCTGCCACTTCAGGCGCAGTTCTGGCGCTGTCCTGTCCGGCCGGATTGAATACTGGCAGGCGGACTGCATCGCAGGCAGGCAGGGCAGCAAGCGCCAGAAGCGCAGCCCCGGCAAGCAGGTGGCGTTTCATTCTGAAATCCCCTTCTGGAACACCGTGTTGCGCAGTTAATGCAGTGCCCGCTGGCGGGGTCAACCGGCCTCTTCCTCATAGCCGACAAGGCGCAGTGGCCTGGCGCGGCGTCCTTCGAGCATCGCCCAGCGTACAAGCGCGTCTTCCCGGCCATAGGTAACCCATAGCTCGTCGGGGTTCACGTCCCGCACCGTGCCGGTCAGTTCGTCCCAGTCGGCATGATCGGAAATGATCAGGGGCAGCTCCACACCACTGGCTTTCGCGCGCTGGCGCACGCTCATCCAGCCGGAGGCAAAGCCGATCAGCGGGTCCGGGAAGCGCTGCGCCCATGTGCCTTCGAAGGAGCCGGGCGGGGCGATCACGACATGGCCGCGAAAGGCTTCCCGTGCGGCTTTGGACGTGTCGTCTGTCGTGGCCGGGCGCAGGTCTCCCATCGGCACGCCGGCCTCCTCATACACTGCGCAGAGCTTCTCCAGTGCGCCATGGATGTAGATCGGGGCATCATGCCCGGCGAGGCGAAGATGACAGATCATCCGCTGGGCCTTGCCGAGGGAATAGGCGCCGATGCAGTGCGTCCGCTCCGGAAAGTCCGCGATGTTGCGGAGCAGCTTCGCCATTTCGTGCTCGGTTGGCGGATGCCGGAAGACCGGCAGGCCGAAAGTTGCCTCTGAAATGAAGACATGCGTGCCATCGACGGGTTCGAAACTGGCGCAAGTCGGGTCCCAGCGGCGCTTGTAGTCGCCGGTGAAGGTCATCCGCAGGCCCTTGTACTCTACGGTGATCTGGGCCGAGCCGAGGATGTGCCCGGCAGGTGTCAGCCAGACGGAGACCCCATTGATGTCGATGACTTCGCCATATTCCAGTGCCTGCGTGGATTTTGCGAAGTTCTGTCCGTAGCGCGCCGCCATGATGGCCAGCGTATGCGGGTGGGAGAGGACGGCGCCATGGCCGCCGCGGGCATGGTCGGAATGGCCGTGGGAGATGACGGCCCGGTCCACCGCGCCGCGCACCGGGTCCAGATAGAAATCGCCCGGCGGGCAATAGAGGCCCTTTGGCGTTGGTTGCAGCAGGAGGTCCGGGCGAAGCATGGCTGGATTGTAGGCGTTTGCCGCGTCGCGGGAAGGGGCTGGTGTCGGTCCCTTTCTCTTCGTGGCCAAGTGAGGTAGGCGGCTGGGCCGCATTCCCCGAACCAAGGGCTTCCCCATGCAAGTTGGCATCGATTTCGGCACATCGAACACGTCCATCGCCGTTTATGGTCCGGAGGGCGCCGATCTGCTCATGCTTGAGCCGGAGACGACCTCCATCCCGACAGCGGTGTTCTACGGGGCGGAGTCCGGCGAGTACGCCATCGGCACGCAGGCCGTGAGCGCTTATGAGTCCGGCGAGGAAGGCCGGCTGATGCGGTCGATCAAGTCAGTTCTGGGCTCGTCCCTGATCGACGAGACGACGGAAGTGGGCCGCCGGCGCCTGCCTTTCCGCGATGTGATCGTGCACTTCCTGCGCCGGGTCATCTCAAATGCCGAGGCGCTGACAGGCCAGCGCGTCGAGTCTGTCATTCAGGGGCGCCCGGTGTCATTCAATGACCGGCATCCCGACCTCGACAAGCGCGCCCAGACCATTCTCGAAGCCTGCCTGCATGAGGCAGGCGTGGCCCATGTCGAATTCCTGGATGAGCCCGTGGCGGCGGCGCGGTCGGTGAGGTTTCCGGGCGGCCAGGAGAGACTGATCTTTGTCGTCGATATCGGTGGCGGTACGTCCGATTTCTCGGTCGTGCGCATTTCGGCAGACAATGCCGGGTTCGACGTTCTGGGCAGTTCGGGCCTTTATGTCGGCGGCAATGATTTCGATCACAAGCTGAGCTTCTTCGAGCTGTCCCGCCTGTTCGGGAACTGGGAGACGCTGGAGCTGAACGGGCTGGTCGCGCCATCCGCGCCATACTCGACGCTGTCGGACTGGAAGAGCCTGAACAAGCTCTACACGCGCGACACGCAGAAGCTGATCCGCTGGATGATCCTCAATAGCCCGAACAGCAGGGGCCTGCAGGCCTTCGACTATCTGGTGCGCAACCATGAGGCCCACACTTACGCCAAGCGCACCGAGCAGATCAAAATCGGCCTCAGCGCTGCGGACCAGCAGACCTTCGTCTATGAGACTGCGGATGCCCGGCTTGAGAAACAGGTGGAACGCAAGACATTCGAAGACCTGATCGATGAGGCGCTCTCAAGGATGGACGAGGTGGCGAGTGAATGCCTGACACGGGCAGGTGTGTCGCCGGATCAGATCACCGATGTGGTGATGGTTGGCGGCTCCACTTTCATCCCGTTGGTGCAGACGCGTTTGGCCGGGCGCTTCCATAATGCAGACGTGTCGGCGAATGACCGGTTCGGGGCCGTGGCAAAAGGGCTGGCGGTCCATGGCGCGGCAACGGCCCGACGGTAATTGGCCCGCTGAGCGTGCGCTGGTTCCTGGGGCGGGGTCAGGCGGCCCGAGGGCTGCGGAACAGGTGGTTGATCTGCTTGAACTCGGCCTTCGCCGCATCTGCAGATAGCTGAGGCGCCAGCGTATGGCGTTTTCCATCTGGCGCGATGAGCGCGACACGCCAGGTGTCCGGTCCGTCCGAGGAGGCGTCCTCCATCACCTCCAGCCGTGCGCCATCGGTTGGCCCGAAGGTCTGGATGTTCGGCCGGCCGAGCAGGGAACGTGTAATGATGCGGATGCGTCCGGGCCGGATGGTCCACAGGACGTTGCGGCCATAGAGGCCGAAGAGGATAATTGCGACGCCGACACTTCCCGCGCCGAGAATGAAAACACCGGCAATCGCGGAAAAGGGCGTCAGCGGCCAGAGCAGGCGGCGCAGGTCCCAAATGGGCATGAGGCACGCGAAAAGGCCAATGGCGACAAGGAAGATGCGCACAGCCATGGGCTGTTTGTAGCGGTATTTCAGGATCGTCTTGTGCTGTGGCTGGTTCATGAAGGCCCCCGATGTGCCGACACTAGCCGGGGACGGTAAATCGCGTGCGAAAACGATCGATCGAATTGGCGTATTCAGGCGCTATTTTGCGCCTGCTTCATGGCCGCCCCGCTATCTTTAGGTGAAAGCGAGTTCGCCCGAACAAACTGACTTGCCATACTTGCGACATGAAACGCTGTGCATAGACTTCCCCCGTGTAGAGGGAGAGTTTTGACATGCAGCCAGTCCGTTCCATTTTTGCCTCCGCTGTCGCGCTGGCCGTGGTCGCCTTGCCGTCCATGGCCCAGGAAGGCGGCAATACGGACCTGATGGACAAGTCGCTGGCCGCAGGCTGGAAGGCGAGCTTCATCTGCTCTGACACGTTCGTGGCGGGGATGGACCTCAACACGCTGGAAGATAACGACCTCGACGGCATCTACACCGATTTCCGCCGCGCCTATGACCGCCTGCCGGAAGCGCGGATCGACCGTAATGAGCAGACGGTGAGCGTACAGTACGACGCCTCCATGCCGCCGCGGATTGCTGCTTACCGTCCGGGCTTTGGCTGCACCCAGCTGCCCTCCGGTGCGGATGAGACGATGATTGGCTACCTGCCGCGCTTTGCTGCCTGGCCGGATGCGACCGGCGAGGACCGGGGCAGCGCCATCGGCTCGAACGTGAAGGTCAGCCTGCGGACCGAGGAAGCCGAACGCCTCGACATTCCGGTCTCCTTCGCCTTCGACGAGCGCACCTATGGCAATGGCACGCGCACCAGCGCTGTGGTCGTGGTCAAGGATGGCCAGATCGTTGCGGAGCGCTATGCCCGCGGGATTGACCATGAAACGCCGCAGCGCACCTGGTCTGTCGCCAAGTCGATCACTGCGACGGTGCTGGGCGCGGCCCGCCGGCAGGGTATGATCGACATTGACTATCCGGCTGTCATCAAGGCCTGGGATTCCGGGGCTGATCCGCGCCGCAACATCACGATCCGCAACCTGATGCACATGGCCAGCGGTCTCGACAGCGGCGAATCCGGTTCGCGCACGGACCGGCTGTATTTCGGCGGCGGCCGTGTGGTCGACCAGGCCGCATCCAAGGTGATGGAGGCGATGCCCGGCAAACGCTTCAAATATGCCAATGACGACACGCTGATCGCCATGCGCGCCCTGCGTGAAGCGATGGATGATGACAGCAAGTTCCACAGCTTCCCGTACGAGGCCGTGCTGCACAAGATCGGCGCGCGCCACACAACGATGGAAGTGGACTGGAACGGCGATTTCGTCTCGTCCAGCCAGGTCTGGTCAACTGCGCGGGACCTTGCCCGCGTCGGCCAGCTCTACCTGCAGGACGGCATGTGGGGCAATGAGCGCATCCTGCCGGAAGGCTGGGTGGATTTCGTGAAGACGCCCGCCCCGGCGCAGCCGAAAAGCGGAGCCGGTTATGGCGCGCAGTTCTGGCTGATGACGGATGCGGCGGGCGTGCCGGCAGACACGTTCTACATGGCAGGCAATCGCGGCCAGTATGTCGTGATCGTGCCCAGCATGAATGCCGTCATTGTGCGCCGCGGCTTTGATGTGATCGGCGGCGCCCGGTTCGACATCAACAGCTTCACGCGCGATACGCTGATGGCGCTGCAGGCGGCTGAGGACGAGCGCAATGGTGCGGCCGCCCAGCGCGAAGCCATCGAAGCGGAAATCGACGCCGAGATCGACCGCCGCCGCGCCCGCAGCGAAAAGGCCATTCAGGCGATCCGTGAGGAAATCCTCGCCAAGTACGGCCTCACTGAATAAGGGCGTAAGGGCGCCTAGCGCTGTCCCATTGCGTTTTCGGGCGCGCTTTCAGGCAGGGCGACGAGATTGGTGATCTCGCGCCGTTCGCTCTGCGTGAAGGGCTGCATCATCGCATTGCCGCTGAGGTCCAGCGTGAAGTCGCGGACATAGGTGCGCCCGTCCGGGGCAGCGGCGCAGTCCACCTTCATGCGGAAACTGTCGACCCGCGCCACCATGGCGGGCTTGAACGGCTTGTCCGAGAACATCTCAAAAGAGAGGATGGCGGGTGTTTCCTTGGAAACGGTCACGCGGCCTGTGAGGTGTTTGTAGACCTTGGCGGTTTGCTGGTCGTCGCCGGGCAGGGGCGTGAAGCTGTAGACGGCAGCTTCGCCGGATTCCGAAATCATCTTCGCATCGGCGGGGATGTTCCCATTGAAGCTGCTGCACCAGATCTTGTCGCCGGATGTCGTCTGTTTCAGCTTTTCATATTTCGCGGCGGCCTCGCCCTCCAGCGTGCCGGCATCAGGCGTGATCAGCGTCAGGCGTTCGCCTTCGGGGCGGGACGGGTCGACCTGCGCTTCGCCCTTCAGCACATCGTCGTCGATCTTCATGTCAAACCTGTAGGCGGGGCCATCCGTCGGTGCGGCGAGGGCTTTCTCCAGCGGTGTCTCGGCAAAGGCCGGGCATGCGAGCAGGGGAAGGGCGGCCAGAGGCAGGCGGGACAGGCAGGCAAGGCGCATGGGTTTTCCCTCAGCTTGGAGCGAAGAGCGTACCTTCGCCGGAAAGTGACTGGAAAAAAACCTGCAAACATCGTGTCTTGCGGTAGTTTAATCTGATCCCATGCCAGACAGCCCCCATCCCCCCGCATTTACCTTGCCCGAGCCCTTTGCAGGCTGGTTCGGTGCGCGCGGTTGGTCGGCCCGGCCGCATCAGCTGGCCCTGGCGGAGACGTCACTAGCCGGGCAGAGCGCGCTGCTGATCGCGCCGACAGGTGGCGGCAAGACGCTGGCCGGCTTCCTTGGTAGCCTGATCGAACTCAGCCGTGACAAGGGGAAAAAGAACTCCGGCATTCCTGCGCTGCACACGCTCTACATCTCGCCCCTGAAGGCGCTGGCGACGGATGTGCAGCGCAACCTGATGATGCCTGTCGACGAGATGGGGCTGGGCCTGCGTATCGAGACACGCACCGGCGACACGCCCGCTCATGTGCGCCAGCGCCAGCGGAAGACGCCGCCGGACGTGCTGCTGACGACGCCGGAACAGCTCGCCCTGTTCATCGCTTCCGACCATGCGAAGGAATTCTTCGCGGACCTGAAATGCGTGATCGTGGACGAGATCCACGCCATCGCCGCCTCGAAGCGCGGGGACCTTCTCTCGCTTGGCCTCGCGACGCTGGCGAGCTGGGCGCCGCAGTGCCGCTTCCTCGGCCTTTCTGCAACGGTGCGGGACCCGCAGGGCCTGGCGGACTGGCTGGATGTGCGCGGTGACGGCAAGGGCGTGCGCATCCTGCAGGCCGAAGGTGGTGTCTCGGCGGATGTCGATATTCTCATTTCAAATCAGCGCATTCCGTGGAGCGGCCATTCCGGGCGGTTCGCCGTGCCGGAGGTCTATGAGGCGATCAAGCGGGCGACCATGACGCTGGTCTTCGTCAACACGCGCAGCCAGGCGGAGCTGATGTTCCAGGAGCTGTGGAACGTCAACGAGGACGGCCTGCCGATCGCGCTGCACCACGGCTCCCTGTCGCGGGAGCAGCGCTCGAAGGTCGAGGCGGCCATGGCGGCGGGCAAGCTGAAGGCCGTCGTTTGTACCTCCACGCTGGACCTTGGCATCGACTGGGGGGAGGTGGACCTCGTCATCCAGATGGGCGCGCCCAAGGGGGCCGCGCGCCTGATCCAGCGGATCGGCCGGGCCAATCACAGAATGGACGAGGCGAGCCGCGCCGTGTTGGTGCCGACCAATAGGTTCGAAGTTCTGGAATGCCGGGCCGCCGAGGCCGCCGTGGAGGCAGGCGAAATCGACGGGGAGGGCCTGAGGCAGGGCGCGCTGGACGTGCTGGCACAGCATGTCATGGGCCGCGCCTGCGGCGATGGGTTCGACCTTGCGGAGCTGTACGAAGAGATCGTCCGTGCCGGGCCGTACCAGGATCTGGACTGGGAAGACTTTGAAAGGATTGTCGATTTCGTTGCCACCGGCGGCTATGCGCTGAAGACCTATGACCGTTACCACCGTATCGTGCGCCGGCCCGACGGGCGCTGGGTGGCGCGCACGCCGCAGGACGCGCAGGCGCACCGGATGAATGTCGGCGCGATCGTCGAGGCGGCTATGCTGTCGGTGCGGCTTGCGAGCTTTGCCGGGAAGCCGCAGGCGGGAGAGAAGCGGGTCATCCGCGCAGGCCACAAGCTGGGTGAGATGGAGGAATACTTCCTCTCTCAGCTGACGCCCGGCGACACGTTCCTGTTCGGCGGTGAGGTGCTGAGCCTTGTAACCATTGAAGGATTGGACGCCCTGTGCATCCGCGCGACCGGCGACAGGCCGGCGATCCCCAGTTACAATGGCGGCAAGTTCCCGCTGACGACCTTCCTGGCCGACCGCGTGCGGCACATGATCCACAATCCGGACGAATGGCGTCACCTGCCGCAGCCCGTACAGGAATGGTTCGAGATCCAGCGCCTGAGATCAGAGATCCCGCCGCCCGATCACCTGCTGGTCGAGACCTTCCCGCGTGGGGACCGGCACTACCTTGTGACCTACCCCTTCGAGGGGCGGCTTGCGCACCAGACGCTGGGCATGCTGCTGACCCGGCGGCTGGAGCGGATCGGGGCCAAACCGACCGGATTTGTGGCCAGCGAATACGCGCTGGCCGTCTGGGGTATGGAAGACCTGAGCTCTGTAAACATGGAAGAATTGTTTCATCCGGACATGCTTGGCGACGATCTTGAAGCCTGGCTGGACGAGAGCGCCCTGATGAAGCGGACCTTCGGCCAGTGCGCGCAGATTTCGGGCCTCATCCACCGCAACCTGCCCGGCAAGGAGAAGAACTCACGGCAGGTGAGCTTCTCCACAGACCTCATCTATGACGTGCTGCGCAGCCATGAGCCCGATCACGTCCTCCTGCAGGCGGCACGACAGGATGCGGCGACGGGCCTGCTCGATGTCCGGCGCCTGGGCGAGATGCTGGTGCGTATCAAAAACAAGATCGACCATGTGCCGTTGACCCGGATCAGCCCCTTTGCCGTGCCTGTGATGCTGGAGATCGGGAAGGAGCCCGTCTTCGGCGCGAGCGTGCAGGACGCGATCCTCAGCGAGGCGGAAGACACGCTGGTGCGCGACGCGATGCGTATCGATTAGGTGTTGGATAGATCGGCCCCCGGGACCATGCAAACACCGTGTAAAGACCGTATAAACACCATGTAAACACCGTGAATCCGGGCGCCCGGCCCGTAAGGTCTCAGGCCCCGCGCACCTCTGCGACCGGGCGGGAGGCAAGCCGCCGGAACAGCGCGCGGACCATCCGTTTCCAGACATCCAGCCGCCGCTCCGAAATTTCTGCCAGCGCAAAACAGGCGGCCAGCGTCGCCACGAGCAGTATCTGGACGTGAAGCGGATTGGCGGCGTCATAACCCGGCAGCGCGTGCAGGAAGCTGAGAATGGGGAAGTGGAACAGGTAGATCGAGAAGGTCGCGCCCGCGCACCAGCGGATGGCATTCGCGGCCCGCGCAGAAATCCAGTGCGCCTGCCCTGACAGGCAATAGATGCCGAGGAAGTGGAGCGTGATCAGCAGGCCCAGAAGGTTCTCCCAGATGAACCGGTCAGAGAAGCCGAGGGCGCTGATCGGCAGGCCGGCATTGACCGTCAGAAGGGTCAGCCGCAGCGGGACATTGGCCGCCATGAAGAGCGCATAGAGCCCAAGCGGCGCCAGCGCGAAAATCATTGCCAGTGTGCGTGACACGCGCTCTGCGCCGCCGGAGCGGAGATGGAGGAACAGGCCCACGCCGAGCATCCAGGCAGGTGCCAGCAGCAGGATCCGCGGCCCGGCGGCAAGGGCGGCGGCTGCCAGCAGAAGGGCGCGCATCCGCCCCCTCGTGAAAACGGCAATCCCGAACGCCAGATAATACCACGCCTCATAGGAGACCGACCAGAACGGCACATTCGTGCCGAGGAGCATGTTGTCCGGCATGATCTGGGTGCTGAAGAACAATGCCCGCACATATTGTCCGGCGCGCCCGGCCTCATTGTACCACCAGGCATGATAGGTTTCCGGAAACAGCGCCATGCCTGCCGTATCCAGCACGAAAGTCAGGACCAGCGCGGGAATGACCACGGAGTAGAGCCGCGCCAGCCGCGCCTCGGCAAAGGCCTGCGCGCCGCGCTGTCTGGCCAGCGTCGTGTAGGCGATGACAAAGCCGGACAGCACGAAGAAGACGATCACCGCATCGCTGGAGATGTTCAGCTGGCGCAGGTGAAAGAAAATGCCGTGGCTGAAACGCTCATTCCCGGCATGTGACGCAACCACCACGATGGCGGCAAGGAAACGGATGGCATCCAGGTAGAGCGAAAACCCGCGGGACAATTCCGCAGGCGCGCCGGGGCGGGCGCGGCCTCTGTCCGGGCCACTGTTTTGGCCAGAAGTCAGCTCAGAATTCAGGTCACAATTCCGGATCGGACCGGCCTCCCTTGCCTTATCCGTTGCTGCAATTCCGGCCATTTTGCCGGTTCATGCTTAAATCCGCATGAATTCAAACCAGAATTCTTGCCGGGGCAGGCGCGCCGCGCGCGGCATTCGTCATTTGACCGCCCCGCCGGGGCAGGCCAGAGTCGCCCGCATGACCGCAGCCCTCGCAAACCGGCGTGAAGAGACTTTCCTGCATCTTGCGGGCGAGATGCTCGTGCCGTTGCCGGAGGGCGGCCTCTGGTGGCCGGGCCAGCGCCTGCTGGTCGTCTCGGACCTGCACCTTGAGAAGGGCAGTTCCTATGCCGCGCGCGGCCAGATGCTGCCGCCCTATGACACGGGCGCAACGCTCTCTGTGGTCGAGCGGCTGTGCGCGCAGCTGATGCCGCAGACGATCATCTCCCTCGGTGACAGTTTTCATGATCGCGCGGCGGAGCTGCGCCTGCCGGAAGCATATGCCGAACGGATCCGCGCGCTGACCTCTGCCCATGACTGGATCTGGGTGGAAGGCAACCACGACCCGGACCCGCCGGCCCATCTGGGCGGCCGGGCGGAGAAGACCGTGCGCCTCGGCCCGCTCGTCTTCCGCCACGAGCCGGAAGGGGAGGCAGGCGAGGTCGCCGGACACCTGCATCCGGTGGCGAAGGTGAAAGGCCGTGGACGGAATGTCCGCCGCCGCTGCTTCGCCAGCGATGGCGCCCGCCTCGTCATGCCCGCCATGGGCGCCTTCACCGGCGGCCTCAACGTGCTCGACGACGCCTTCAGCAAAGTCTTCCCGGAGGGGCTGACAGCCTTCGCCCTCGGCGAAGGGAAAGTGTTCGTGCTGTCAGGCGGGAGTTTGCTTGGCGACGTACCGCGCGGGGCGCAGTGGAAGTTGTGAGATTCAATAGACAACTATTCATGTAAGCGTCGGGATAGAACCTCAAAAAAATCGACGGTTCTGTCGATTAGTCGCTCCGCTTCCGTCAAGGAAAACGATGCTCGTCCATGGACGGCTCGAATTCTCCAGCCGTCTTTAAAGTACCTGAAGTTTGCTGCGGCCAAGGAATAGAATTCGATGTCCGCAGCTTTTGTGTCGCTCTTCGGAAGGTCTTTCATTTTCTGAATTTTAGCTTCGCAGTTGTTTAACAATGGATGCAGGTCGACTTGATTGAATGGGATTCCGAATTCGCATTTGAGCTCGACGGCCATCGCCCTTGCACCACCTTCGTACGCGCGACTGCAGTGAAATACCGCTGCGTCGGCCATTTCAAAACAATAAGCTTTTCCAGCTTCGGCTATTTCTGATGATGATGATGGGAATGCAGTTCTAGTTGCTGCTCCGATCAGCTTCGTTGCATCCCAATATTTTTCTGTGCCTTGTCTCAAAAAAAATAGTCGTCGGTTCTCCAATTCTTTCGTTGCTGTGCGGTATAACAAATTTGCTTCCCGGTAAGTCTCGGGTAGATCGCTTGCAGCATCTGCGAACATCTTAGCTGAAACCTCGGCGCCAACCCTCGAAAGAAGCATTGATCCTCTAGTGAGGTGAAATTCAAATTCGTTCTTTTCTTCAGGGGTCAGAGGACCAGAGCCTTCAACGGTAGCGAGTACATTTGAGAACTCATTGAGTGTGAGACCTAGTGCGATAAAAGCCTGTGGCGTGAGCAGAGTCATTTTGACGCTCCATAGTTTTTGCGAAGTATGAAGCAACTTTGGATTGGCGCAATCCTCGTAGGACAATATTCCTCTCTCGCTTGACCGTAGGCAAATAATCCTATAGCGCTGAAGCCCGCGACAATAGCGGAGCCTTGCCTCATGCAGCATCGGGATATCTGGCGGGGGATTGACCAGTTGGCCGAGCATCACGGGCTGCTGCTGTCAGGCAAGGCGCGGCGGATGGCGCGTGACGCGGGCGGCGGATTGTCGTAACCGGTTTCCCGTATTTTCCGCCGCGAAGGACATGCCCAATGCCGAAATTTACCGTTGCCGCCGTGCAGGCCGGATCAAAGCTATTCGATACGAATGCAACGATTGCCCTCTTCGCAGAGAAGCTGAAAGAGGCGGGGAAGATTGGCGCGGATCTTGCCGTTTTCCCGGAAGCGTTCATCGGCGGCTATCCCAAGGGGATCGATTTCGGCGTGCGTGTCGGTATGCGCCTGCCTGAGGGGCGAGATCAGTTCCGCCAGTATCTCGATGGCGCCATTGAGCGAACCTCACCCCAAATGGCGGAGATACAGGCGCTGGTCAAAGACGCACAGATCAATGTCGTACTCGGGCTGATCGAGCGGGAGGGCGGAACACTCTATTGTTCCAGCGCGGCCATCGGACGGGACGGGGAAATCCTGTCCTGGCACCGGAAGCTGATGCCAACGGCCATGGAAAAAGTCATCTGGGGACAGGGCGACGGATCGACGATGAAGGTGGCGCGGTCCGATGTCGGCGTGCTGTCGCTCGCGATCTGCTGGGAAAACTACATGCCGCTGTTCCGGTCGCACCTCTACGATCAGGGGACGCAGGTGCATTGTGTGTCTACGGTCGATGACCGGGATGTCTGGCTGCCGACAATGCAGACGATAGCGCTGGAGGGGCGGTGCTTCGTGGTCAGCGCCTGCCAGTACATGACGGTGGACGATGTGCGGGCCGACTGGTTCGAGCCGGTACAGGGGACGGCGCCGGGGACCGTGCTGATAAAGGGTGGTAGCTGCATCATTTCGCCCATGGGGGAAGTTTTGGCGGCGCCTGTGTTTGGTCGCGAGGCCATCGTCACGGCCGAGATCGACCTCGATGACATCAAGCGCGCCAAGTTCGACCTGGATATCAGCGGCCATTACAGTCGCCCGGACGTATTCCGGCTTGCCGTGAACACAGAGCCGCAAAGATGACGCTCCGAGTCTAGGACAATATTCCTCCCTCGCTTGACCGTAGGCAAATAATCCTATAGCGCTGGGCTCCGCAAAAATAGCGGAGCCTTGCCTCATGCAGCATCGGGATATCTGGCGGGGGATTGACCAGTTGGCGGCTCATTACGGGCTGACGCCGTCGGGCCTTGCGCGGCGGGCGGGGCTGGACCCGACGGCGTTCAATCCGTCGAAACGGGAAGGCGCCGATGGCCGCCCGCGCTGGCCGAGCACGGAGAGCCTCGCCCGCGTGCTGGACGCGGTGGGCTGCGGCTTTGACGATTTCGCCGCGCTGATTGATGGCCGCCGGGGCGCGACCGCGCCGCTGATCGGCTTCGCGCAGGCGGGCCGCGATGGCTATTTCGACGATGCCGGCTTTCCCGTGGGGCAGGGCTGGGAAGAGGTGCGCTTCCCGGGTCTCGGCACGGAAACCGTCTATGCGCTTCAGATCAGCGGCGATTCCATGGAGCCGGCCTATCGCGCGGGTGACCGGATCATCGTTGCCCCGGGGGCAGAGGTGAAACCGGGCGACCGTGTCGTGGCGAAAACCGTGGAAGGGGAGGTGATGGCCAAGGTGCTGGCGCGCAAAAACAGCCGTACAATCGCCCTCGCTTCGCTGAATCCGGACTATCCGACCCGTGAGTTCAAACCGGCTGAAATCGCCTGGATCGCGCGGATTTTGTGGGCCAGCCAATAGAAATTGTTGACACCCTTGTGACATCCGGTGCTTTGCAAAACCCTCAAAAGCGGGTGATTACGCGCGCATGACTGACAAGCCCATCGAAGAGCCGACACCGCAGGAATCGCTCGACCCGGAAAACTGGGACGAATTCCGTGCGCAGGCCCACCACATGCTGGATGCTGCCATCAACCGGCTGCAGGATGCACGGCAGGGTCGCGTCTGGACCGAGCTGCCGGGTGAGATCAAGGACACGCTGAAGGCGCCGCTGCCCCGCGAGGGCTGGGGCGTGCCGGACGTGATGGAGCGGATGGAGACGCTGCTGCCCTATGGCGCGGGCAACACCAATCCGCGCTTCTTCGGCTGGGTGCACGGCTCTGGCACGCCGGCGAACCTGCTGGCCGAGATTGCCGCCAGCGCGATGAACGCCAATGTCGG
>JAWKUR010000028.1:0-32161 GCA_041398445.1 Hyphomonas sp.
TGCGATCACGCCTTCGGCGATCACGTCGCACTTCATGATGCCGCCGAAGATGTTCACGAGGATGCCCTTCACGTTCGGGTCCTTCATGATGATCTTGAAGGCTGCTGCCACCTTCTCCTTGCCGGCGCCGCCGCCGACGTCACAGAAGTTGGCCGGCTCTTCGCCGTACAGCTTGATGATGTCCATCGTCGCCATGGCGAGGCCTGCGCCGTTGACCATGCAGCCGATGGTGCCGTCGAGGGCGATGTAGGCGAGGTCCCACTCGGAGGCCTCGATTTCCTTCTCGTCTTCCTCGGTCTTGTCACGCAGGGCCACGATGTCCGGGTGGCGGAACAGCGCGTTGCCGTCGAAGGAGACCTTTGCGTCAAGAACGCGCAGGTGGCCGTTTTCCATCACGATCAGCGGGTTCACTTCGAGCAGGCTCATGTCCTTCTCGGTGAACGCGGTGTAGAGGATCGGGAACAGCTTCATGCCGTCTTCGCGGGCCGTGCCTTCCAGCTGAAGCGCGTCACACAGCTTCGAAGCGTCGGCTTCGGTGACACCGGCGAACGGGTCGATGCCGACGGTGACGATTTTTTCCGGCGTGTCATGAGCAACCTGCTCGATGTCCATGCCGCCTTCGGTCGAGACGACGAAGGAAACGAGCGAGGTGGAGCGGTCCACCAGGATCGACAGGTAGAGTTCCTTGTCGATGTCGGCGCCGTCTTCGATGTAGAGGCGGTTCACCTGCTTGCCGGCCGGGCCGGTCTGGGCGGTGACGAGGTGATGGCCGAGCATCTGCTTGGCATAGGCGAGCACGTCTTCCTTGCTGAACGCGAGGCGGACACCGCCCTTTTCGCCAGCTTCCGGCTCCACGAATTTACCCTTGCCGCGGCCGCCTGCGTGAATCTGCGACTTCACGACCCAGAGAGGCCCCGGGAGGGAATCGACAGCTTTCTGGACATCGTCCAGGGAAAGGACGGGCACACCGTCCGCGACCGGCGCGCCGAAGGATTTCAGCACGGCTTTGGCCTGGTATTCGTGGATGTTCATTCTGCTCTTGCCTTGTTTGCCTGGTCCGCCCCGGCAGGGTCACTGCCCCAGCGTGGTGGGGGGCTATATATCAGGCTTGGGTGATGCGGCAACAGGCTGGGTACTAAACTTTGGACTCAGTCCCGCCCTCAACTTCCACCTCGGGTTCCGGCGACTCTTCCGGAGCCGGTTCAGGTGCGGCCTCCGGCCCTGTTTTCTCTGATGATTCCGACATGCGCGGGTCGAGCTTCACGCTGGCTAGGGGCGTCGGAAGGACGGGGCTCCATTCTGCCATTTTGTCTTCGTCGGCCACCGGCTTGCTGCGCACACGCCACACCATGATCACCGCCAGCACGATCAGCAGCAATCCCGCCAGTCCAAACAGGCCCGACCGGCCCGCCGCCCGCATCGCGAAACCCGACATCAGCGGCCCGATGATCGAGCCGACCGCCCAGACAAACAAGAGGCCGGACATGACCTGCGGGATCAGCACCTTTGGCGTCCGGTCGATCGCGTGCGCCACGCACAGGCTGTAGAAAGACAGTGCCCCTGCCCCCCAGAGGCCGAGCATGACAACCACGCCGACCTCGCCCAGCCCTGTGCCAAAAATCGCAATCGTCAGCGCGGCCAGCGCCGACACGGCCCCCAGAATCGCGATGACCAGGCGGCGCTCGATCCGGTCAGACAGGCGCCCGGCCGGCCATTGCAGGATCAGCCCGCCCATCCAGGCCGCAGCGCTGGCGATGGCCGCTGCCGCCGTGCCCCCTCCCCCGAGCTTGAAGCTCTCGAAATAGATCGGCAGCAGGGACTGGGTGCCGGTATTGACCACGCCTGCGATCAGCGCGCCCAGCACGGCCGCCGGTGCGACCTGGTAGAGCGCCCGCAGCGGCATGGATTTGCGCTCCGGCAGGGGCGGCTGTTCCTTGCGCGTCAGGCAGACCGGCACGAGGGCCAGCGACAGGAACAGCGCCGCCCAGGTGTAGGCGCGCGTATCCAGCGGCGACAGGCCCGCCACAAAGAACGGGCCGATCATCAGCGAGAGCTTCGCGCCCGTATGATAGATCCCCATCACGTTTCCGCGAGACTTCTCCGGCACGGCGCTGCCGAGCCAGCTTTCGATACTGGTAAAGCTGAAAGCGAAGGCGACGCCCATGACCACACGCACAGGCGCCCAGAAGATCGCATCGTGCACCAGCGAGAGAGAGAGCACGCTGACCGCGTTCATTGCCGAGGCCGCCGCGAACAGGCGGATATGTCCGAAAGTCGCCAGGGCCCGCGGGGCCAGCCAGGCCCCCAGCATGAAGCCGGCCGCATAGAGCGCCGCGATCAGGCCGATCGCCTGTGGCGGGGTGTCCATCGACTCCAGGCCAAGCGGCGTCAGCACGCCGATCAGGCCGCCAGCGATCTGCAGGATCATGACCGCGACGATCAGAACGAAAACGTTACGCGTGTCGGACATCGAGGGACTGAGAGGCATTCTGCCTACCTGAATTTGTCGGTTGTTTCCTCGACAGTAGCGCCGTCACTGGCGTGGATTGCGAGCGTCACAGTACCTTCATCCCAGTTAATATCCAGTGAGCCGTAATTGGGTTTCGCATATCCGGCGCCGATCTGGGCGGCGTCCATCTCGTCGCTCGTGTCGCGATAGGACACGTTGAAGGACGATGCCGTCAGCTCATAGGCCGGGTACGGCAGGATACCGTCTTTCTTGTAGAGGAAGCCGGTGTGGCGGTCACCCGAGACGAAGACGACGCCATTGGCCCCGGTATCACCGACCAGCTTGTAAAGCCGCGCCTGTTCCTCCGGCAGCAGCGACCAGGCCTCCCAGCCATGCACGGTCGGGATGACCTGAATGGAGGAGACGATCAGGCGCAGGTCCGCAGGCTTCTGCAGCTCGTTCTCCAGCCAGGTCCACTGGTCGTTGCCCAGCATGTCCTGATTGGGATCGGCGGACGGCATGTAGCGTTCCTTGCCGGGCGTTCCGGGACTGTCCGTATCGGTCAGGTCCGAGCGGAAGTAGCGCGTGTCCAGCATGATGACCTGCGTGCGCTGGCCTTCCGGGCCGAACGTGCGGGAATAATAGGTGCCGGGCCAGGCGCCGACATCCTTGTTGGCAAGGCCCCAGAAACGCTCATGGATACGTTCCGACTGGCGGCGGAAAGCGAAATGCTTGCCGCCATCATTGAGGGCATAATCATGATCGTCCCACGCCACCATCATCGGATGGGCCTTGCGTACGGCCTGAAAATCCGGACGGGCGGCAAGATCGGCAAAGCTCTCGCGCAGTTCCGTCAGGTCGGCATCGCCGGTGCGATAGGCATTGCCGTCCTGGTCGCCATAGACATTGTCGCCGATCATCAGGAACAGGTCTGCGGGCGTCGCCGCGACGGAGCGCATGGCCTCGCTGTCCTCTTTCTCCTCGTTCAGGCAGGAGCCGACCAGGATGCGCGTCAGCGCCGTATCGGAGGAAGGCAGCGGCAAGCCATCAGGGGCCTTCGGGTAATAGTCATCCGGCAGGCCGCGATAATAGGCTTCAAGGGCTTCTTCGGCACTCTGCGGGGGCTTGGTAATCCCCGGAATGGAAATCGGCCCCGGGGCCTGACAGGCCGCAAGACCGATGAATGATGCCAATAGGATTGCCCGTTTCATCTCCCGCCCTCTCTCTGGTCACACACACCTGTAGCGGCCTTTCAGGAGGGCGGTAAGAGGCCCAGCCGTCACACGGCAAAGAAAATCGACCAGAGCATCCTTCCGGGCAGGAAAGTGAACAGGCCGGCCACCAAAAGACCGCCAACGAACATGTTCGTCATGCCCCTGGCATGACTGCGGATGTCCCGCCGGCGGGCGGCTGCAACCGCCATGGGAAGCGCAATGACCGTCCAGGCGGAAATGCCGTGGATGAAGCTGAAATGGTTGCCGTTGAGCCCGATGATGAAAAAGGAGCTGACCGCCGCCAGCGCCATCGCCGCCACCCAGGCGTAGCCGAGCTTGCGATGCAAGCCCGTGCCTTTCACCCCGCGAAGAAGGATCACGCCGATCACGAAGGCCGTCACGGCCCCCAGAACATGAAGCTGCACCATGAAGCTGGCTTCCAGCAGCGGCGTGACATTGATGCGGAACCGGATGGGCGGGCTGCCAACCGATTTGAGGAGCATCCAGCTGATGATGCCATAGGCGATGGGCGCGATCGTCAGCACGATCATGGCACGGCCCGGCAATTTCGGCAGGTGGATGCGGCGATGGGTCTGGGCAAGGTCGGTCATGGCAGGTTTTCCCGGTTTGGCGTTCATGTCTGGCTGGCTCAGTGGGACGGGCCTTGATGGAGCCTGATGGTCTGGACGGTGCCCGGCTCGGCTAGTTTGAAGCTCGCCTGCCGGAAGCTGGGCGGGCCGCCGCGGGCCGGGGCATCATTGGAAAAGCCGTAGGGCTCGCTCGGGATGCCCCACATGCCCAGGTTCAGCTGGCCATTGTCGTCGACATCCTGGAAAATCTTGATGCCATAGGCGCCGGGCACGAGGCCGGTCAGCGTCAGCTCCGCCCCCTCTTCCGCCGCAAGCCTGCCGCTGGCCACGGTCTGGTTCTCTTCCCAGCCATCGGCCTCGAAGACTGCGATGTGGAAGGTGCCGGCTGCCTGCTCCACACCCTCGATACGGATGGTCAGGTCGGCAGCGGCAGCCTGCCCTGCCAGGCCAGTGGCCAGACCGGTGCCAATCCCGGCAGCAAGAGCAGCTGCGACCATGGAATTCAGAATGCGTTTCATGTTTCATCTCCTCAGACTGTCGCCGGGGGAAAGCGGCCCGTTTGGGCCTGTCCGGCGTTCGATGAGGAGAGATTGGCCAGCCGCCCCGGCCTCTGCCACGCGAACTACGTGGAGAGGCTGGAATCCTTCGCGAAATACGGCCAGAACGCTTCACGAAGCGCGAAATGCACGGGAGGACTCATGCCGCAATACCTGAAGAACCGGCTGCGCGATGCGGCGGTGATCCTCGGTATCTCGGCGATGCTGACCTTTTTCGGCGTCTACGACCAGAACTCGGCCGTCTGGGTCCGCTTCCTGATGTGGGTCGTGACCTGCACGGTCGGCGTCACCACGTCGGATTTCGTGATCCCGCTGATTTTCCAGCGCAAGGTGGCGGGTGATGTCCTGCCGGTACAGGCCATCACGGCAGCCGCGATCATCTCCGTGCCGGTACTGCTCTCGCTGTACCTGTTCATGGGCCTGTTCGGCTTCTGGCTGCCGATGCACCTGCTGCCGTTGCAGTTCGTCTATGTCTTCGCCATTTCGCTCGTGCTGACGCTGGCCGCCATCCTGATCTCACGCGCCCGGCGTCCCACCGCCGCTGAGGCCCCTGCCCCGGCCGATGCTGCGCGCCGCTTCCTCGAACGTTTGCCGCTGAAGTATCGCGGCGCGGACCTGTGGGCCGTCTCCTCGGAAGACCATTACCTGCGTGTGCATACCAGCCGGGGCGAGGAGATGATCCTGATGCGGCTGGCCGATGCCCTGCGCGAACTGGATGGCGCCGGGGGCGTGCAGACGCACCGGTCCTGGTGGGTCGCAAAGGATGGCGTTCAGGAGGTACGGCGCGAGAATGGCAAGCTGATGCTTGTGCTGAAAAGCGGGGCGGAGGCGCCGGTCTCGCGTACCTACCAGCAGGATGTCAGGAAAGCCGGGCTCGCCTAGGCTTTCGGCGCGGGACGGCGCACATTGCCCATCCCCTTCACCTTGTTGCAGCGCGCATGCGCCAGCTGGAGGTTGTCCGCCGTGTCCGGCCCGCCGCGCGCCACCGCGATAATGTGGTCATAGGTCGGGCGCTGGTGTTTCCACAACGTCGAGTGCGCGAGGTCGAACCGGTTGGACGGCATGGATTGCCCGCACAGCGCGCAGCGCCCTTCCTGGGCTTCCCACAAGGCCTTGAACAGCGGGGTCTCTGCCGGGGCGTAGGGTTGGCTCATCCGATTTCCGGTGCCTGCCAGCCGCGGCGGGCGCAGGCCGCATAGAGCGTGTTGCGCAGCAGGCAGGCGATGGTCATCGGCCCCACCCCGCCCGGAACCGGCGTGATATGGCCGGCAACTTCGGCGCAACTGCCATAGTCCGCATCGCCGACGAGGCGCGTCTTGCCCTCCCCCTTTTCCGGGGCGGGAATGCGGTTGATGCCGACATCGATGACCATGGCGCCGGGCTTCACCCAGTCGCCTTTCACCATTTGCGGACGGCCGACAGCGGGCACCAGAATGTCCGCCTCGCGGCAGACAGCAGCCAGATCCTTCGTGCGCGAATGCGCGATGGTGACGGTGCAGTTCTCGGCCAGGAACAGGAGCGCGGCCGGCTTGCCGACCAGGATGGAGCGGCCGATCACGACGACATGCTTGCCCGACAGGTCCTGCCCCAGCGCGCGTTTGGCGAGGATCACGCAGCCTTCCGGCGTGCACGAGCGCAGGCCCGGCTTGCCCAGCGACAGGCGCCCGGCGGACACTTCCGTCAGGCCGTCGACATCCTTGGACGGGTCGATCCGTTCGATCGCGGCATCCGGGTCCAGCCCGGCCGGCAGCGGCAGCTGCAGCAGGATGCCGTCCACGCTGTCATCGCCGTTCAGCTCGGCAATCACGGTCTCGACCTCTGCCTGCGTCGCGGTCGCCGGCAGGCGGCGGTGCACCGAGACCATGCCGGCCTGTTCGGTGTCGCGGATCTTGTTGCGGACATAGACCTGGCTGGCCGGGTCTTCCCCCACCAGGATCACGGCCAGGCAGGGTTTTGCAGGCAGGTCCGCCACCGCAGCGGCCACCTTGGCCCGCACATCGGCTGCCACCTCTGTTCCACTGATCCGGATTGCGGTCATGTCTCGTCCCCGCTGAGGCGGGCCGCGAGGTCCGGCGGCCCTTCGATTTCGAGGCCTTTTAGCCGAGTCTTGCCGCCTGTCACGACCCTGACCGCAGACTTGGGCACGCCAAGCCACTTGGCGACCAGATTCTGGACAGCCGTATTCGCCTTGCCATCCTCGGGCACAGCGCGCACGCGCACTTTCAGGTAGCGGCGGCCTGCATCATCCTCCGCCCAGTCCTCCACCCGGTCGGCCGAGGCCTTGGGCTGGACGCGGACTGTCAGGCGATGCAGCAAGTCCGGCCTCAGTAACCGATCGTCGGACGGGTAAAGCCGATGATCACCGGCAGCAGCCAGTCCTTGGTGAACATGATGCCCAGCGCCAGCAGGAAGACCGACAGGTCCAGCTGGCCAAGCGGCGGCACATAACGCTGGATCGGGCGCAGCATGGGCTGCATCACGCTGTCCAGGACGGACTGGATCTGGCGCACGGTCGGGTTCCGCATCGACACGACCCCGGCCATGAGCAGCCAGCTCATCACCACATAGGCGAAGATGATGAACAGGAGCAGCGTCAGCATCGGGCTCAGGAAATAGAAATAGATCGCCTTAAGGAGCTCATACATGCGCGGGGTTCCGTGGTTTCTGCCGGGTCTGGGTCGTCCTTAAACTGGTGTGCCCCACCCCGGCAAGCCAGCCCCCTGTCGCAGGTTCTTTCACAGCGTCCACAGACCGCGGCCACAGACAGCGCCCATGGCCGGAAAAGTAATTGGCAATCCGTGTGTCACGTCCTAGCATCCCTTTCGGGACGATAACTGAGGGGGGAGGCAAGATACGGGTGACGGACATTTCAGCCTCCGACACGCCGCTCCTGCCGCTGAGCCGCTTCCAGAAGCTGATGATCGCCCTCGGCACCGTGTCCATGGGCGCGGGCATGACGATCAATTTCGTGGTCGTTGCCCCGCTCGCCCGCGAAGCGGGCCTGACCGAAATCGAGATTGCCGGCATCCTGACATTCTCGTCTGTCCTCTACACGATCTTCACCCCGGTCTGGGGCCGGATTGCCGACCGGGTGGGCCGCGAGCGCGTCATGGTCTTTTCGCTGACGGCGATGGGCCTCGCCAACATGGCCTTCCTGTTCGCCCTGAATGCGGCCCTGGCGGGCCTTGTCACAGGGCTGTCGGCCTTCCTTCTTCTGGCCTTCGTCCGCACCTTGTTCGGATTTCTTGCCCCAGGCATGCAGCCCGCCGCCATGGCGGCGATGACGGATGCCACCACGCCCGCCACGCGCGCAGGCGGTCTTGGCATGCTCGGCGCAGCGATGAGCCTCGGCTCCATCCTCGGCCCGGCGGGCGCCGCCGTGCTCGCCCGCATCGGGGCGCTTGCCCCGCTCTGGGGAACGATCGTGTTCAACCTCGCCGTGGCCGGTCTCATTGCCGTTGCCCTGCCTGCAACCCGGCCCCTGCCGCATGAACACAAGCGCCCGCCGCCCCTGTCGATGCGTGACCCGCGGGTCTTCCCGCACCTCGCTTTCCTGTTCGTCTATTTCGCAGCCGTCGGCATGATCCAGCAGACGATGGGCTGGTTCATCGCAGACCGTTACCAGTTCGCCGACACCGCCGCCCGCACCGCCAAACAGGCCGTTGTCCTGCACACAGGGGTGGCGATGGCCTGTGCCTCACTGGCCATTCTGGCGGTCCAGTTCGGCTATGTCTCCCGGCACCAGCCGGACCCGCGGCGCATTCTGCCGGTGGGCCTTGCCCTGCTGACGGTGGGCTATGTCTCCGCTGACCTGTTCCATCCGTTCTGGACAGTGATGGCCGCTTTCATGCTGGTCGGTGTCGGGGCGGCGCTCGCCGTCCCCTCCGCCAATGCCCTTGGCAGCCTATCCGTACAAAGACATGAGCAGGCCGGGGCAGCGGCTCTGCTCGCCTCTGCTCCGCCAGCCGGGTTTGTCGTCGGGCCCCTGCTCGGATCACTCCTGTATACGATGAACCCCAGCCTGCCCTTTCTGGCCTCGGCCAGTGTCTTCGGCATACTGAGTGCCTACGCCCTGCTGGTGACCAGCAAGCGGCCGCTCAGCTCCCACTGACCGGCTGGGGCGCCACCTGCCCAGCTGCCTGCTCAGCCCGAATAGAACGCGTTCAGCTTGTTGCCGTCCGGATCGCGGAAATACGCAGCATAGAAATTCTCGAAACGCTGGCCGGGCGCGCCTTCATCCGTGCCGCCATGCGCCAGGGCGAGTTCATAAATCCGGTCGACCTGTTCCCTGCTCCGGGCTTCCAGCGCGACCATCGTGCCATTGCCGACGCTCGCCGCCTTCTTGTCCCACGGATAGGTCAGGCCGATGCCTGCGGCGCCGCCTTCCGCACCCCATGCGATGAATTCCTCGTTTTCCATCATCCGGCCGACGCCCAGTTCGCCCGCGATCACATCGTAGAATTTCGCCCCGCGTTCCAGGTCCGTCGTCCCCAGGGTCACATAACCAATCATGTCTCAGCCTCCTTGCTTGAGGCCAGAACATAAAGTGAACATTATTTTCGGACAAGCGCTAAATGCGCGCGCCTCGCTCTTTTGAGGCGTTATTTCGGAAACCCGCCATTGCAGACGCCGCTCGCCTGCCCCGGCGTTCCGAAACTCAGCGTCTCGAAGTGCAGCCCGTCCTCGCCCGCCGTCACGATGCCTTCCGGCACGATGTCACCGGGCACCTGATTGCCGCCCTCGACCTCCAACCGGATCGCGCCGGTCTCCGGGTCGTAAGTGTAGGTGCCCCAATAATCCTTGTAGACCTCGAACGGGGTCCAGGTGACGGAGAATTCCCCGCCGCCGGTGAAGACCAGTTCCTGAATGGCGCTTTCGGCAGGGCAGCCACCGCCGTCCTGCCGCCACATGCCGACCAGCGGATTTTCCGCGGCATGGAAAACCTCCACCGGCCCGGTCAGGCTGTGCCCGTTATAGGTCGCATCCAGACGGATCCGCGTGCCAGCCTCCACGTCCGGCGCGATGGTCGCGATGGGGAGGCCATCTTCCTGCCGGGTGAAGCGCGCCGCCCCTTCCGGAAAAACGCCGAGATCGTCCAGGCATCCTGCCGGCAGGTCATTGTAGGCACCCGGCATGTCGGTCCAGTAGGGGAACAGCGCGATCTGGTCACCCGGCTCGGCAGAGCGCGGCTCCATCCAGAAGAAATAGGCCTTCTCGCCCATATCGGGACAGGCTTCGCCCGAGAGCGTGGCCTGCAGGGCATCTTCCGGTTCCCCGCCGTCTGCCTCACTGGCCACCTGGCATCCTGCCACAGCAAGCAGCAGGCCCGCGCAAATCGTCTGAAGTCTCATACGACTGTCTCCCGTTTGTTTGGGGTCCAGCCTACATGGCGGAGATGCCGCCATCCACCTTCAGTTCGATACCCGTCACCAGTTTCGACTCGTCCGATGCAAGATAGAGCACGGCATAAGCGATGTCGTCCGGCTCTCCCACCTTGCCGAGCGGGATCTGGCGGCCAAGCTTGGCGAGCGCTTCTTCCTCACCGAACATTTCCTTGGTGCGGTCCAGGATCGGCGTGTTGATGAAGACCGGGTGCACCGAGTTGCAGCGGATCATCCCGCCGGTGGCCTTCGCGCAATGCAGCGCGATCGACTTCGACATGTGGCGCACGGCGGCCTTGGCCGTGTTGTAGGAAATATAGTTCCCGCTCGCGATGATGCCGGCGATGGACGAGATGTTGATGATCGAGCCGAGGCCGTGCGGACGCATCAGCGGGATGGCGTATTTGCAGCCATGGAAGATCGAGTCGACATCGACATTCTGCACCAGGCGGAAGGTCTCGTAATTCTCGTCCTCGACCGAGCCGAGCGAGCCGATACCGGCATTGTTGACCAGCACGTTCAGCCCGCCCATCGCGTCATGCGCCTGCTGCAGCACCTCCTGCCAGCGGGCCGCATCGGTCACGTCGTGCTGGAAGGCGAAGGCCGTACCGGCGCCATGGGCTTCATTGATCGCGGCAGCGACAGCTTCGGCGCCCGCGCCATTGATGTCCGTCACGGTGACCTTGGCGCCTTCGCGCGCCAGCATGTGCGCCGTTGCCTCGCCAAGGCCCTGCGCCCCGCCGGTGATCAGCGCCATTTTTCCTGAAACCCGTCCCATGCCGGTATCCTCCTGTTATGCGTTGCGCGCAGCTAACAGGACGCAGCGTCACCCGCCAAGGCACGCCCTTGCGGAAAGCGGCGCCCAGAACTGCCGAAAAGACCGGCCTAGCCCAGTTTCCTGGCCAGCGCGTCCATGAACCCGGCCAGTTCCAGGTCCAGCGTCGTCACCCCATCGGCGTCATGCGTGGTCAGCACCACGTCCACCCGGTTGTAGACATTGAACCATTCGGGATGGTGATCCATCTGCTCGGCCTTCATCGCCACCGCCGTCATGAAGGCGAAGGCCTGCTTGAAGTCGTCGAAGCGGAAAGTGCGCGTGATCTCGTCACGTTCGCCCTGCCCTTTCGACCAGCCCGCCAGGGCCTTCACGGCGGCATCGGCGCCAATTCTGTCCGGCGTCATTCTTCTTCTCCATCCTGGCCCAGCACGAAATAGACCCAGTGCCCGTCCTCGGTAATCGCCGTGCGCATGCCGGGATAGCCCTTGCCGTCGCGGATCTTCGCAATCCCGTCCTCGCCGACCAGGTCCTGCAGCCGCTTGCGGTCGCGGAAGGACAGCTTCTCGGGGATCAGGTCCTCGGCATTCTTCGCGGCAAGGTCCGGCCAGACATACCATTTCACCCCGTCGACCTCGCGCACGCCGACCGGCAGCTCCATCAGCGCCCTCAGCTTGCGGTTCGGATCCACGCCGATCCGGCGCATCAGGTCCCAGTATTCCCGGTGATCCTCGCCGCCGAGATTGGAGACAAAGCCCTCATTCTCGCGCGCCAGCCGGGAGAGGCCCGACAGCGAGCCGCGCTGGGCATAGGTCAGCATCTCGTCCCGCGTCGCCGCCACGGCGTCTGGAATGACGACCGGTTCCGGCGCCTGCGGGTCCTGCGACAGCGATTCCGGCGGATAGACCGGCTCTGCCGGGGCGGGCGAACACGCCGCTACCCCCACGCTCCCCCCCACGGCCAGGCCCGCCGCCAGAAGCGCGTTGCGCGCGCTAGACCACTGCATATCCCGTCGCCGATTTGAGGTCTTCGAGAAGCTGGTCTTCCCCTAGCACCTTGATCGTGGTCATGCCCATCTCACGGGCCGGCTTCAGATTGATGCCGAGATCGTCGAGATAGACGCACTCGGCCGGGTCGACCTCCAGTGCCTCGCACATCAGCGCATAGATGCGCGGATCGGGCTTGCGGATGCCGAGTTTCGAGCTTTCGATCAGATGGTCGAACAGTTCGAACACCTTGGCGAGTTCGGCCGCCTTGCCCGCGTCATTGGTCATCGAGGCGCCCTTGCCGATGGGCGCATTGTTGGTGATGCAGCCCACCTTGCCGTGGCTCTTGCAGACCTTCAGCGCCTCCACGACGCGCGGACGCAGGCTGCCCGACAGCAGCTTCAGCACATCCCCGCCCGGCACTTCATGGCCGAGGGCCTTCGACTCTGCCCGGAACAGCCCGTCGAACTCCTCACCGCTGACCTTGCTTTGCTCCAGCTTCGCCCAGGCATTGTCCAGCGGATTGGTGGCATTGACGGTGCGGATGAAGTTCCGGGGCAGCCCCTGCTCGGCTTCATAACGGGCGAAAGCATCGAAGGGCGAGGAGGTAAAAACGCCCCCGAAATCCCAGATCACGGCCTTGAAAGTCTTTGTCATGCGAGACGTCTAGCCGCGCCTGAAGCAACTTTCAAACCTTGAAGATTGGCTGGCCGCTCTTAGGGTGGCGCCAGAACAACAAACAGACACGACAATCGAAGGAGAAACGACAGATGGGCGTGCTTGAAGGCAAAGTGGTCCTGGTGACCGGCGGCGGTAACGGGATTGGCAAGGAAACGGCACTTCTTGCCGCAAGGGAAGGCGCGAAAGTCGTGGTCAACGACCTCGGCGGCGGTCTCTCCGGCGGCGATGAAGGCGATGCGGGCCCGGCCGAAAAAGTGGCGGCAGAAATCCGCGCGGCAGGCGGCGAAGCCGTCTCCAACTCCGAAAGCGTCACCGACATGAAAGCCGTCGAAGGCATGATCGAACAGGCGAAGGACACCTTCGGCGGCCTCGACGCGATCATCAACCCGGCCGGCATCCTGCGTGACACGATGTTCCACAAGATGAGCGAAAGCGACTGGGACGCCGTGATCGAAGTGCACCTGCGCGGCAGCTTCAACGTCACCCGCGCCGCGGTGGAACTCTTCCGCGAACAGGAAAAGGGCGCCTTCGTCCTCTTCACGTCCACCTCGGGCCTGATCGGCAATATCGGCCAGGCTAACTATGCCGCCGCCAAGATGGGCATTGTCGGCCTCAGCCGCATCGTCGCCATGGAAGGCGAGCGCAAGAATGTCCGCTCCAACGTCATCGCGCCGTTTGCATGGACACGGATGATTGCCTCCATCCCGGTGAAGGACGAAGCCGGCGCCCAGCGTGTCGAGCGGATGAAGAACGGCATGCGCGCCGACCAGGTCGCCCAGCTCGCCGTCGCCCTCTGCGCCGACAAGGCCAAAGATGTCTCCGGCCAGATCTTCGGCGTGCGCGGCAATGAAGTCGTCCTGTTCGACCAGCCGCGCCCGGTGAAATCCGTCGCCCGCCTCGAAGGCTGGAACCCGGAAACCCTGCTCGACCAGTGCATGCCGGCCATGAAAGCCGACTTCACCGATCTCGGCGCCACGGCCAGCGTCTTCCCCTACGACCCGATCTGATCCGGCATCCCGATCCGATCTTTCCTGCGCGCCCCGGACTTGGGTTCCGGGGCGTTTGCACATGTGGTCCATGATAGTCCGCTATAGTCCGGTATAGTCATGGTTAGTCATGCATGGTCATGGCGTAGCCGTGTGTAGCCTCACAGCAGTCATGCGTTGCCCCCACCCGCGTCACGCCCGATGGCCGCAGGCCATCTGGGCGCCTATCTCTGAAAGTCACAGCAGGTACGTCACGCAACATGACGCTCATGAAGCGCCGTTCAGAGATGGGTCCCCAGACCGCTGCGCGGCCGGGGATGACGCCAGTGGGGAGTTTATCCACCACCCCGGACGCCCCATCCTGCAGCAGTCATTGCCGTAAAAACAAATTCATCCGACACCTCCGTGTCCGGATGTATAGTGCGGCACATGTCACTCCTGCACCCACCCAAAGGCTTCGCGCCACATCTCGCCGTGATCTGGCCCCTCATCTGGGTCCAGCTCCTGCTGCTCCGCGCAGCGGTGCGGGCATCCTATGGAAAAGGCGTACAATACCACTGGAGCGTGACACCCAATGGCCGCGTCTTCCTCACATCCATCGACTGGATGCCTGGTCAGAAGAAAGAGCGCTCGTTCCCAAAACCCGCAAACGACCGCCTCGCCGCCGCGTGTGATGGGCGGGCGTTCACGCCTCAGTATCTCCGCCTGCAGCCCCTTCTCCTTGGGGAGAAGGGGTTGGGGATGAGGGGTAATGGCATTTCCACGAGTGCAATCCGTGCGGCGACTCTGCGTCCCCTCACCCCACCCCCTCTCCCAAGGGAGAGGGGCTTACGCCTACCCCTGCCGGACTCGTAACCCCGAACCTGCCCCCGAAAACCAGCCCCCACCAAGCGCCTTCACGGGCGCCGCATGTGCTGGCGGTTATTCCGGGCTGTCGCCGGGGTCCAGCGTGCGGGGGCGCAGGTCGGTCGGACCCGCCTCGTCCGCAGGCGGCGCATCCGTCTCAGGGGTATCGGATTCGGGCGCGCCCCCCCCTTCCTGGAACCGGTCCTGCGCGTCCTGAAGAAAACTGTCGAAATCATCCGGTGCCTCGGTCTTGGCCTCATCTTCCGGCAGAACTTCAGGAAGGGCTTCAGGAAGGGCTTCAGGCCCCTCCTCCGGAACCGGCGGCAGCTCTGGCAGTTCCGGCCGGGCGGCAGGTGTTTCCGGGCGCACGCCTTCCGGCGCGGATGGTTTGGGAGCAGACGGTTTCGGCCCGGCCGGCTTGCGGCGCACGGCCTGTTCGTCCAGCACACAGGCCGCCAGCCCTTCGGAGCGGACAACCCGCATCCGCGCCTGCAGCGTTCCGGCGCGCTGCGAGACATAAGGCCCCGGCGGATCGAGCCGCCACTTGTTCGGACTGGGCAGCACCGCCGCCAGCAAGGCGGCTTCGCGTTCCGTCAGGTCCGCTGCGGACTTTCCAAAGCGCGCCTGCGCGGCGGCCTCTGCCCCGAAAATCCCGTCGCCCCATTCGGCCACGTTCAGATAGGCTTCCATCACCCGGCGCTTGCCCCACATGCCGTCAATGAAGGTTGCGAACCAGGCCTCCACCGCCTTGCGGGCAAAGCCGCCGCCATTCCACAGGAAGACATTCTTCGCCGTCTGCTGGGTAATCGTGGAGGCGCCGCGCAGGCCCTTGCCCTGCTTGTAGTCGCTGATCGCCTGTTCGATCGCGTCCCGGTCCACGCCGCTATGCTGGCAAAAGCGCGTATCCTCCGCCGCGATCACGGCCAGAACCAGATTGGGGGAAATATCGTCGATCGACACCATCTGCCGCCGGATGGTTTCCCCCTCCAGCGCGCGCTGGGCCATCAGCACCGTCCCCGGGACCGGCGCCGCCTTCAGCACCAGCCCATAGACATGCACGCCCACAAACAGGCCAAGCAGGAATTTGAACACCCAGCCCACATAGGTCATCAGGCTGCGGTCTTGCGACCTTGTCCGCGGGATCTTCTTCATCCGCCTCTGTTCCATTCCCTCAGCACATCAGGGTCCGTTTCCCCCGGCGCATTCTGCGCGCGCGACAGAGAGAACCGCTCCGGATCAAGTTGCAAGAGGGCCCAGACAGCCGCCCCGCGCACCAGCGCCGAGGCATCCTGCACAAGACCCTCAAGCAGCGGAACGAACCGGGCCGCGCCAGAGTTCCCACCAGAGTTCCCTATCGCGATGCAGACATTGCGGACAAAGCGGTCCCGCCCGATCCGCTTGATGGGCGAACCGGAGAAGACTTCCCGGAAGGCCGCATCATCCAGCGCCGCCAGTTCGTCCAGCCCCGGCAGCTTCAGTTCGGCCCGCGCGTGGAAAGCCGCCTCGCTGGCCGCGCGCGCGAACTTGTTCCACGGGCACACGGCCAGGCAATCGTCGCAGCCATAGATCCGGTTGCCCATCGCGGCGCGGAACTCTTCCGGGATCGGGCCCTTGTTCTCGATGGTGAGATAGGAAATGCACCGGCGCGCATCGATCTGGTATGGCGCCGGGAACGCCCCGGTCGGGCAGGCATCGAGACAGTTCCGGCAACTGCCGCAATGGTCTGTCTCGGGAATATCCGGCACCAGCTCCGCATCGGTCAGCATCACGCCAAGGAAGAACCAGGAGCCCAGCTCCCGGCTGACAAGGTTCGTGTGCTTGCCCTGCCAGCCAAGCCCGGCCTTCGCCGCCAGCGGCTTTTCCATCAGCGGCGCGGTATCGACGAAGACTTTCACCTCCGCGCCGGTCTTCGCCACGAACTCCCGCGCCAGCTGTTTCAGGCGGGACTTCAGCGTGTCGTGATAGTCCCTGCCCCGCGCATAGACGGAAATATTGCCCGCCTCGCGCTGCTTCAGCGTCTCCATCGGGTCATGGTCCGGCCCATAATTCAGCGCGACCGTGACGGCAGACTTCGCGCCCGCCCACATGGAGACCGGCGTGCGCCGCCGCTCCAGCGTGGTCTCCATCCACTCCATCGTGCCGTGCCGGCCGGCCGCGACGAAAGCCTCCAGCCGCTCCGACGCCGCCCACGCCTCATCCGCCCGCGCAATGCCGACCGCGTCAAACCCAAGCGCACGGGCCTGCTGCCTGACAAGGTCGGACGCGCTGGTCATTACTGTTTCAGCATGGCCACACGCTCGAACAGAAGGGCCTGGCGCTGGTCTTCAAGCGCGGCGACCTGTTCAAACGTATTTTCATAGGCGATGGACGTATCTTCCTCCGGGCCGATGCTGGAATAATAATCCAGAAGTCCGTCCCAGAGACCGGCGATCTCCAGTTCGACCGGCCAGGCTTTCTTGTACTCGCCCATCATCGCACCGATGCGTCCCATGAACACCCGGTCTGCCCCGGAAGAAACCAGCCGCGCCGTGTTCATCCGGCCACGCATATATTCCTGATCGCTTTTGCCGCTCTGCACGATCTCACGGATCTCGCGGACCTTGCCCCGTGCGGCGGAAAGTACGGCGGCCTGCTCCTTTTCCGATGCACCGACCTGGCGACCTTTCTCGAACCTCAGAATATGGATCACGGTCTCATTGCTCGCACGCGCCGCGCTCAGAACGGCACGTTGCGGGTGCCTGAGTTCCGCAATCGACTCGATATCTGCCGTAATGATCTGATTGGAAATCTGAATGCTGGCAATCGCCTGATCATAGCCCAGCACCTGAAGCATCTCGACGGCATCCTCATCCCCTTCCAGGGCCGACGCATAGACATCGATCTGGCTGATGGTGGTATCTTCAAGCGTATCGATCATGACCAGGAGGCTATCCGTACTGCCTGCGATGCGGGGATTGTCCACCAGCTCCAGATCCGGGAACGGCGGGATGGCCTCGACCTGCTTGCGAAGATCGTCGCCAATCAGAAGGACGCGTTCCTTGGCGTTTGCAATCCCGGTCCGCGCCTCTTCATAGTCCATGGTCCCATTCACATATTCCAGCAGAATCCCATCTGCGTCCTGAATGGGCGCCATGACATCGAACAGGGCATTCGAGATGGGTTTAATATACTCCATCCACTGGCCGACCTTGTCGAGTTCGGCAGATGCTTTGTCACTGGACTGCGCAGACGCGGTCACAAGGGCGGGCGCAGAAAAAGCCAGGCAGGCCGCGACGGCCAACCGGCGGAACAAAATCAGCAAAGTGGAACTCCCCTTAAAAATCCAGATCGGCATAGTGCGGCGAAGGTCGCACGGCGTCCAGCCGGTCTGCAAGCAGAGGGCGAAAGCTTGGCCGGGATTTTATGCGGGCATACCAGGTGCGAAGGTCCGGCACGGCTTCCCATTCGATGTCGCCGAAATAATCGCAGGCCGACAGGTGCGCGGCAGCGGCGAGGTCTGCCAGGGTCATGTCCCGTCCGGCAATGAAGCCATGGGTCTCGACCAGCGCATTCAGGAAGGTGAGCCGCCCGCGCAGCGTATGCGCGCCCCGGCGGAGCTTTTCGGAATCCGGCTGACGGTCGCGCCGCACCCACTGCATCACCCGCTCCGTCAGCAGCGTGTCGGTGACTTCCTCAAAGCCCTCCTCCACCCAAGCCCAGAGACGCCGCGCCTCGGCGCGCTGGCTGGGATGCAGGGGCAAGAGGTGCTGGCCTTCGACCGATTCTTCAAGATATTCGCAGATCGCGCGCGTTCCGATGGCCACGATCCGCCCGGCTGCTCCCTCCTGCAGGAGGGCCGGCGCCACGGCCCCAGGGCCCAGAAGCCTGAGATCCGGATGCGGCGCCCAGGGCGAAGAGTTCACGGACTCAAAGCCCAGCCCCTTCTCGGCGAGGCAGAGACGTACCAGCCGTCCGGCCGGATCAAGGCACCAGTTGTAAAGTCGGATCATCGGCAGGCGAGCCCTGGGAAGTCTGCGGACCAGACTTAATCCACAGGAGTAAAGAACGTCTATCCGAACGGACAAAGCTATGGTTCAAAAAGGGCCAGAATATTCACCAAAGAGAGCTCCCATGACTTCCAGATTTGCTACCGCCCTTCTCTCGGGCGTTGCCTCCTTTGTTCTTCTGTCCGCATGCAGCACGCCCGCTGAGTCCGCGGCAACTTCTGTTGAAACTGCTGCAACAGCTACACAGGCACCCGTACTGCAGGCTGAAGCGCCGACCGGCCAGCTGCCGACCGGTGTCCGCCCGACGGCCTACCGGCTGGACCTGGTGACGGACCCGAACGCGGCGAGCTTCACCGGATATGAAGAAATCGACCTGGAACTGGAAAATCCCCACGCCCGCATCTGGCTGCACGCGCTTGGCCCGGTCGTCTCCTCGGTGAAAGCCGTTCTGCCGGACGGCATGGAGATCGCCGCGACCTTCACGGGCGACGAAGCCGCCGATGGGGTTTCACGCATCGATTTCGCCGCGCCCGTCCCGGCCGGCAAGGCCACGCTCGTGCTTGAGTATGAGGCGCCCTACGACCTCAATCTGGCCGGCCTCTATAAGGTCGAGCAGGCAGAGCGCCCCTATCTCGTCACGCAGATGGAAGCGATCGACGCCCGGCGCATGTTCCCTTCCTTCGACGAACCGCGCTTCAAGACACCTTACACACTGACGGTGACAGCGCCTGAGGGCATGGAAGTTGCCGCCAACGGCGCCGAGACCAATGCCGAAGCGCTGGACAATGGCATGGTGCGCCACCATTTCGCGACGACCCGGCCGATCCAGTCCTACCTGGTCGCGCTCATGGTCGGCCCGTATGACAAGGTGGAAGCCGATCCCATCCCGGCAACGGCTGTACGCGCCGAGCCGGTTCCGCTGCGCGGCTTTGCAACCGCCGGCAAGGGCGAGAAACTGGCCACCGCGCTCGACGTCACCGACGAGATGGTGGAATGGCAGGAAGCCTATTTCGACTATCCGTACCCCTATGGAAAACTCGACCTGATCGCCGCAGCGGACTTCGCCTATGGCGCCATGGAGAATGCCGGCGCCATCGTCTATCGTGAAGCGGCCCTGCTGATCGATGAGCGCACTTCGCTGGAGCGGCGCCGCGCCATCTTCAACACCCATGCGCACGAACTGGGCCACCAATGGTTCGGCAACCTCGTCACCCCGGCCTGGTGGAACGATATCTGGCTGAACGAGGCCTTCGCCACCTGGATCAGCTCCAAGACGATGAACGGCATCGACCCGGAAGGCGAGTGGAACCTCGCCCCGATCATGTCGAGCCTCACCGCAATGCCGACCGACAGCCTTGCCTCGACCCGTCAGATCCGCAACCCGATCCTGACCAATGGCGACATCAACGACGCGTTCGACTCCATCACCTACCGCAAGGGCGGCAGTGTGCTGAACATGTTCGAGACCTATCTCGGCGAAGACGCTTTCCGGGATGGCATGCGACTACACATGCGCCGCTTCGAAGATGGTGTGGCCACGGCTGAAGACTTCATGCAAAGCCTGGCCGACGGATCCGGCCAGCCGGATGTCGTCTCCTCCTTCACCTCCTTCATTGCCCAGCCCGGCATCCCCTTCCTGGATGTTCAGGTCAGCTGCACGGCAGAGACCGGCGGTGAACTGACAGTTACCCAGAGCCGCTATGCACCGCTCGGCTCCACTATCGACACCGAAGCCCAGACATGGGAAGTGCCGTTCGCGGCGCGCGTGCATGATGCGTCCGGCGACCATGTCGTGCGCCAGATGCTAACCGACAAGACCAGCACGATTACACTGAACCATTGCCCGGACTGGGTGATGCCGAATGCCGGCGGCGCCGGTTACTGGCGTTTCGTCACCGATGCGGGCAATGCCGCAGCCCTGCGGACGAACTATGCCTCGCTGAGCCCGGCCGAACAGATGATGCTGACCGACTCCGTCAATGCCGGTTTCAGCGCCGGGAAAGTCAGCGCCGCTGACGTGCTGGATGGTCTGGAAGCCGCAACCGGTGGCTCTGCCGCGGCGGTCTACAGCTCCATGGACATGATCGGTACCCTGAAAAGCATGCTGGATGATGACGGCAAGGCGAAGCTGGCCGACTGGGTCGAGGCGAATTACGGCCCGGTCGGGGAATACATCTCCGAACGTCCGGCCACAGCTTTGTCCACATCCGAGCAATTGCTCGCCCCGAGGCTCTGGAACCTGCTTCTGGAGAATGGCAACCGCGCAGAAGACCGCAAGGACATTGCCTCGCGCGCCAAAGCCTATCTCGGCATCGGGCAGGAAGCAGATCCGGCAGCCCTGCCGGCAGAGGACCTCTATACCGCCGTCGCAGTGGGCATCGAGGACAGTGGACGGGACTTCTATGACGGCGCCATCGCCTATGTCCGCACGTCCGAGAACCAGACAGAACGGGCAACCATCCTGTCAGCGATTTCCGGCAACGGCTCTGAGGAGATCCTGACGGACCTGTTCAAGCTTTCGTTCAGCGACGATGTC
Source organism: Hyphomonas sp. (assembly GCA_041398445.1). Lineage (GTDB taxonomy): Bacteria > Pseudomonadota > Alphaproteobacteria > Caulobacterales > Hyphomonadaceae > Hyphomonas. The sequence goes on from JAWKUR010000028.1 coordinate 20,988, forward strand.
TCCGGAAACGAGCTTTACACGATCTACCGTAACGCGCTTGCCAATTCCAAGGCACAGCCGGTCATCTGGCCGATGGTGAAAGACAATTTCTCGAACATCGTTGCGAAGATCCCGTCGATCCGGAAACCTCAGACCGCCGGTGTCGCGGGCAATTTCTGCACCGCCGAGGGCGTGGCCGATGCGAAAGCCTTCTTCGAAAGCCAGGCCGACCTGATCCCCGGCTATGAGCGCTCCCTCGCGCAGGGCGTCGAACGCGGCGAGCTGTGCAGCGCCCTCAAGGCAAGCACGGCCGACGATGTGAAAGCTCTCTTCTCCGAAGACTGATGAAAAAGCCCCGCACCGGAGATCGCCGGTGCGGGGCATTTCTTTTTGACACTGCCTGTTTCTAGCGCTTCATGAAGTGGCGCACGGCGTCGGCGGCCAGCGCGAATTTCGCAAAGCTCCACGCCTTTTCCTTGCCGAGCTCCGAGAGGGTCGCCAGCAAATCGCGGCGTCCATCCTGGTGCCGCGCAAGCCACGGGCCAGCCCCGCCGACTGCCAACGCATCTCTTGCGGCATCGGCCTGGGTCTGAACCAGTTCCACGATCAGGCGGCGCCCAGCGACACGGTCCCAGAAACCGGCTTTCGCAAGACCGTCCATGGCGGACACGCGCAGGCGATCCAGCCGCAAGGCCTCTCCGATCTGGAAGAAGCACTCCCCTGCGACCGTCACATTCTGACCAGTGCTGCGCGCCAGATCGACGACCACCAACCCTTGTGCAAACAGGCCCATCGCCGAAGCCCAGCGTGCCAGTTCCTCCGGCGCACCGCGGCGGATCAGTGACCGGGTCGAGCGCTCGATCTGCGAGGCCGGGAAGTGCGTGTGGATACCGGCCAGTGCAGCCTTGAATTCATTGAGCGGTCCCTGCGTCGCCTCGATCAGCTCCGTCAGTGTGCCCTTTGGCATGGCGGTGACGAACCAGGCGGCTGCCCCGCTCATCGCCTGCGCAGCCAGAAGCCGCAGGTCGGTCTGCACATCGGCATGCACGACATTGTCGAGGGCGTCGACTTCACGCTGGAAGCCGTCAAAGTCCAGCACCACGCGCGCCACCTCGAGACCGCGTACGAGCGCAGCAGCATCCGTCGTGTCGGTCATTTCGCGCAGGCGGAAGACTGGCGTCACCCCGCCCATGTCGAGTGACCGGTTGGCCAGAACCGTTGCAATGATCTCCCGCTTCAGGCGGTGAGCATCCATCGCCTCGTCATAAGTGTCGATCGGGCTGGGGAAGTAATCTTTCAGCACACGTTCGAAATATGGGTCATCCGGCAGGTCTGACGCCACAAGGTCATCAAACAGGGTGATCTTGGACCAGGCCAGCAGCACGGCAAGTTCCGGACGGGTGAGCCCCTGCCCCTGGTCTTCCCGCACCTTCATGTGTCCAGCATCCGGCAGGCCTTCCAGCGCACGGTTCAGGACACCCCGGTCTTCCAGGTGCACCATCAGGCGCTCAAGTGCCTCATGATCCTGTTTCGCCGTGGCTTCCGCCAGCGTCAGCGCGGCCGTCTGGTCGTAATTGTGGCGCAGCACATGGGCCGCGACATCATCTGTCATCTCGGCCAGAAGGGCATTCCGGTCCGCTGCCTTCAGATTACCGAGACGGATGGCATCGGCCGCGAGGATCTTGATGTTCACTTCGTGGTCGGAGGAGTCGACGCCGGCAGAGTTGTCGATGGCGTCGGTGTTGATGCGGCCGCCGGACAGCGCGAACTCAACCCGTGCCGCTTGCGTCACACCAAGGTTTGCCCCTTCGCCGACCACTTTCACACGCAGCTGGTGCGCACCAACGCGAATGGCATCGTTTGCACGGTCACCCACTTCGGCATTGGTTTCCCCGTCCGCCTTCACATAGGTGCCGATACCGCCAAACCACAGAAGGTCTGCCTGTGCTTTGAGCAGGGCATGGATCAGCTGATCCGGCGTGACGGCTTCGGCGTTCAGGCCCGTGAGCGCCTTGATTTCATCGCTCAGCTCAATCGATTTGGCTGAGCGCGCGAACACACCGCCGCCCTTTGATATCAGGCTGGTATCATAGTCTGCCCAGGTCGATTGCGGCAGGTCGAACAGGCGCTGGCGCTCCGCCAGATTTTTCTGCGAGTCGCCGGGGTTCGGGTCGACAAAGACATGCATGTGGTTGAATGCAACCACGAGACGAATCTCCGGCGAGAGCAGCATGCCGTTTCCGAACACGTCGCCGCTCATGTCTCCAACGCCAATCACGGTGAATGGCTCCGTCTGGATATCCCGGCCCATTTCGCGGAAGTGGCGCTTGACCGCTTCCCACGCACCGCGCGCCGTGATGCCCATTTTCTTGTGGTCGTAACCCGCCGAGCCACCGGAAGCGAAGGCATCGCCCAGCCAGTGCCCCTTGGCGAGGCTGATGGCGTTCGCGGTGTCGGAGAATGTCGCCGTGCCTTTGTCGGCGGCGACGACGAGATAGGGGTCTTCCCCATCCCAGATAACCACATCAGAGGGGGCTATAACCTTCCCGTCGGCAAGATTATCGGTCAGGTCCAACAGCGCCGTGATGAATTCCTTGTAGGCATCCCGTCCGCCTTCAAACCATGCGTTCCGGTCTGAACGGTCCGGCAGCTGTTTCGGATAGAAACCGCCTTTCGAACCGACCGGCACGATCACCGCATTCTTCACTTGTTGCGCCTTCACAAGGCCCAGCACTTCGGTGCGGTAGTCCGCTGCCCGGTCAGACCAGCGCAGGCCGCCCCGCGCGACCGGGCCGAAGCGAAGGTGAACCCCTTCCACTTTCGGGCTGGACATGAAGATTTCCCGGAACGGCTTCGGTTCCGGCAGGTCGCGCAGGACCCGGCTGGCAATCTTCAGGCTGATGAAACTGTGCGAACGGCCATCTGCCGCCGATTGATAGAAGTTCGTCCGCTGCACACCAAGGATAAGGTCTGACAAGCGGCGCAGCACCTGATCATCCGCAAGGGCTGACACATCGCGCAGGCCTGCCTCGAAAGCGTCGCAGATCTCCCGCCCGGCTGCTTCGCGCTGGCGCAGCGACAGGTCCTTTGATGGGTCGAAGCGGCTGGCGAACAGGTCAATCAGCAGCCGCGTCATTGCTGGATAGCGCGCCAGGGCCGCTTCCTGAACATCCTGCGGCTGGTCCATGCCCGTCTGGCGGCGATAGGCGCACAGTGTGCGCACCAATGCCGCCTCGCGCCAGGTTGCCCCAGCCTCAAGGACAAGACGGTTGAACCCGTCATTCTCCGCAATGCCGCCCCAAACGGCAACGAATGTCTCTTCCAGACGGTGGGCAACCAGCGTCAGATCAATCGGCGCGCCATTCTCGGAGCGCATCGACAAGTCATGCACCCAATAGACATCCGGCGCGTCCGGCACGGGCTTTTCTGTGGGGCGGATAGGATATCCGGTTTCGAAGGCCGCGAAGAGGCCCATTTTCTCGAACACAGGCACGCAGCGTGACAGCGGGATCGACCCGTTTCGGGAATAGATCTTGACCCGGATCTTGTCGGCATCTTCGTCAACGCCGCGATAGGCACGGGCCACGACAGGCGTATCCGCAGCAAGCCTTGCCATCATCTCCACATCGCGCATGGCTTCCTCAGGCGAGAAAGCTTCACGGTATGCCGCATTGAAAGCACCGATGAAGGTGCGCGCCCCTTCCCCGTCCATGGCGTTGAAATCCGCCTGCATCATCGCGTCACGCAGCGCCTGGTCCCAGGTGCGAGCAAGCCGGGTGATCTCGGCCTCCAGCGCAGCGACATCCGGTTCAGGATGGTTCCGGTCGATCGCGATCTGGAAGTGAACGCGCGCCAACGGACCGGTATCGAAGTAAGGCTGGAAACGGATGAGCTTGCCATTATAGGCCTGCAGCAAGGCTTCCGTGATCCGTTCACGAAGGGTCGTGTCATACGCTTCACGCAGCACATACACGATGGCGGAAACGAACCGGTCAAACTGGTCGCGGCGCAGGAACAGGCGCGTGCGCGGGCGCCCGATCAGGTGCAACGCCCCCATGATCATAGGGCTGAGCGTTTTCGAACTGGTCTGGAACAGCTCATCACGCGGCCAGGTTTCCAGCAGGTTGGAAATCGCCTTTTCCGTGTGCCCACCAGGGGTCGCACCGGAAGACGCAATCACCTTCAGAACACGGCGGCGGATAAACGGAATGGAGCGCGCTGTCTCATCATAGGCCTCGGCCGTGAACAGCCCGAGGAAGCGCACCTCGCCATTCACGCGGCCCTGCGCGTCATACTTCTTCACACCAATATAATCGCAGGCTACGCGGCGGTGGACACGGCTGATCAATGTCGACTTCGCGACGATCAGCGGGAACGGCTCTTCCAGGAGCTCCCCGATCTCTGGCGTCAGCACCAGCGGCTCGGCATCGCGCGACAGGACGTTCAGGTCTTCGTCGCGCAGCAGGCCGAGATTGCTGCCTTCGATCATGATCGGCTCTTCCGGCAGCACACGGCCTTCGGCATCGGTCTCGAACCGGTATTCCCGGCAGCCGAGGAAGACGAAGTGATTCTTGGTCAGCCATTCCAGGAAGGCGACCGCTTCGTGCGTATCGGCATGCCTTGGCTCTTCCAGAAGCGAGAGGCCACGAATCTCCTCACGCATGCGCTCCTTCATGGGTTTGAAGTCGGTGACGACCTGCGCTGTGTCCTGCAGTGTCTGGCGTGCGCCGGCCAGCAGGCGCTCTGCCTCCCGCTCTGTCAAGCGCGGCAGATGAATCTGGATCACGGAGATCATGCGTCCATCCACCATGCGCACGACCGGGTGGAACAGCGTGCGGACCTCGAAGCCCTGATCCGCGCACTCCCCCAGCAGGGAGTCGACAAGGAACGGCATGTCCGGCCCGGCGGCCTCCAGCACACTACGGCTCAGGCGGCCTGAGGCCCCCTCGGCATCCACCAGCACGCGTACATCCTGCTCGCCCGCAGGCAATTCCGACGCCCATTCCCACAATTCACGGGCAAGCGCTTCGACATCGGCCGGTTCAAGGCCACTCAGGTCTTCATTGCCGGATTCCAGTTGAACCTGGGTCAGCACCTGATCGAGCGGATCGGCGGCAAAAGTCTGATTGTTCATGGGAGAGACTCACGCGGAGGAAGGATTTGGTGTTTTTCCGGTCTAACGCGCGTCACCTATTCCTTCAACAAGGCCGTTTCAAATGAAACCTGCGTGTTGCGCTGGCGAAAAAAGAACACTCTTCCCGAAATAAACGGGCCCGCCAGACGGGGACGTGTCCGGCGGGCCCTACAGGCCTTGATCCGCAGGCTGGGTGGGGGGACGCACGCGGAGGCCTGATTTCATATTTCGTGTCGAATAAAAAATTCGCAAGATCGGCGTTTCAGTTCACGTATAAATTTCCTGAAATGCTGACGGCCTAAGTCATTCAAATCGCGGTATGGCTGTGGACTGCCATGAATTGGGCTTACGCTCCACCTTCTTGTGCAGCGGCAGCTGTAACTCGCTCCTCCTGGGGCCCGGCCTTGCCCTGCGGATTACCATCTGCGGACAAAAGAATGGCAATCCAGCGCGTCGCATCGGACTGGGCAAACATGACCATCATCAAAACCGTCAGCGGCGCAGACAGGAACATGCCAGGAATGCCCCAGATCACCCCCCAGATCGCCAGTGAGATGAGAACAACCAGCGATGAGAGGTTGAGTGATTCGCCCATCATTCGCGGCTGAATGAAATTTCCGATCGAAAACTGCCAGAAACTGACCGTCGCAAAGACAATGCCCGCATAGATATAGGTATCCTGCGGCGGCATGCCCGGCACCCAGGCCGGCATGCTCGGCTGCACCAGCGCAAACAGGGGCGGAACCAGCGCCGCCACGATCGATCCGACCGTCGGAATATAGTTGAGCACGAAAATAAGCGCCGACAGGAACAATGCGTTCTTCACGCCCAGCGCCAGCAGGGAGCCATAGGTGAGCACCGTGATCAGGGCGGAAATCACCGTCTGGGTCCAGAGATAGCTCTCGATCCCGCGGCGCGCTTCATCCCCCACTTCCCTCACTTTCGCGCGCGCCTCGAATTCCGGGAAGATGTTGTCCAGCTTCCGGGTCCAGCCGGACTGGGCGATAAACAGGAACGCCACATAAATCAGGATCAGCATGACATCACCTGACAGGTCCCCTGTCGCATTGGCGATCGTGGCGAAGAAACGCTGACCGGTCTCGTTGAAGAGCAGCTCCTGCAGTGTCGGTGCGCCTGTCATATGCGCCAGGGCATAACCATCGCGGATCAGGCCGTTAATCTTGGTCTCATACTCCCCGGCGTCCCGGCCGAACTCGGCGATGCCGTTGGCCATCAGCCCGATGAAGCCGATGAAGCCTCCAAGCACCAGCAGGATCGCGATGATACGCGCATGGCCGATCTTCAGGACGCGAGACCAGTTGTCGATCATCGTGGCAAAGCCCTCGATGGTCAGGAACAGGAACACGGCCAGGGCAAACGGCGCCAGGATGGCGCGCATCCAGTACAGGAACGCGATGATCACACCGGTCGCGATGATCCAGATTCCAGTCGTGGCGGCACGGCTCATTTCCGGTTCCCCCTTCAGCCTGACGGCCAGCGTGGCGCCAGCCCTGCCCCGCGTCAAGCGGTGGCAGGCGCCATCCGGCGGCAGGCGGCATTGCACCCCGGCCCTTGCCGAATCCGGTGAATTCTCTAGCGTTCCGGCAGGAACTGAAGAGGTGGGGCACCCATGACCGAGTCCATTTTCATCGGCGGCGCAGACGCAGACGGCACCGGCAATCCGGATGTCGCGCAGGAATTGCTTCTGAAGATCTCAAACCGGCATGGCCTGGTCGCCGGGGCGACTGGTACCGGCAAGACCGTCACACTGCAAATCCTCGCCCAGGGCTTCTCCGATGCCGGCGTTCCTGTCTTCTGCGCCGATGTGAAGGGCGACCTGTCCGGCATCTGCGTTCCCGGCAGCGAAAAGAACCCGCTCCATCCCAAGCTTGTCTCGCGGGCCGAGAAAATTGGTCTCGCCGACTATGAATATGCCGGCGCGCCAACGATCTTCTGGGACCTGTTCGGTGAAAAGGGCCACCCGGTCCGCACGACGATTTCCGAAATGGGGCCCCTGCTCCTGTCACGCCTGATGGGGCTGACCGATGCACAAGAAGGCGTGCTGACCATTGCCTTCGAATATGCCGACGATAACGGCTTGCCCCTCCTGGACCTGAAGGACCTTCGCAAGCTGTTGGCCTATATGAGCGACAAGGAAGTCCGCGACGAGCTCAGCAAGGAATACGGCAACATCGCCTCTGCCTCGCTGGGTGCCCTGCAGCGCAACCTGCTGGTCATGGAACGTGAGGGAGCCGAGCACTTCTTCGGAGAGCCCGCACTGGAACTGGCAGACATGATGCGCACCACAACAGACGGGCGCGGCATTGTCAGCGTGCTGGACTCGACACGCCTCATCAACAGCCCGAAGCTCTATTCCACCTTCCTGCTGTGGCTGCTCTCGGAACTGTTCGAGCAGCTCCCGGAAGTCGGCGATCCGGACAAGCCGAAGCTCGTCTTCTTCTTTGACGAAGCGCACCTCCTTTTCAACGATACGCCACCTGCCCTTCTGCAGAAGATTGAACAGGTCGTGCGTCTCATCCGCTCCAAGGGCGTCGGCGTTTTCTTTGTTACGCAGAACCCGCGCGACCTGCCGGAAAGCGTGCTGGCACAGCTGGGCAACCGCTTCCAGCATGCCTTGCGTGCCTATACCCCAGCTGAGCGCAAGGGTGTTCGTGCAGCTTCGGAATCCTTTCGTCCGAACCCGACCTTCGACACCGAAGAAGTCATTACAACGCTGGGCGTTGGCGAGGCGCTGGTCTCGACACTCGACGCCAAAGGGGCCCCCAGTATCGTTCAGCGAACAGTCGTTCGTCCACCCTCCTCGCGGCTCGGCCCGGCGGAGGAGCCCGAGCGCAAGAAAATCATGAACGAAAGCCCGATTGCCGGGAAATATGAAGGCGTGATTGACCGGGAGTCCGCCTACGAAATCCTCGAAGCCAAGGAGGCAAAAGCCACCAAGGAGGCCGAACGCCTCGCCGCCGAGGAAGAGAAAGCCAAGAAAGAGCTGGAGAAGAAGAAAGCGCGCGCAAAAACGACGACAAAGCGCAGCTCCCGCCGCATGTCACCTCTGGAAAAGGCCGGCAATCAGGCTGCCCGCACAGCTTCGCGGGAATTCACGCGCTATATCCTGCGCGGCATTCTCGGCAGCATGAAGCGCTGATCGGCCTGACCTGAAGCCTAGTTCGGACGGGTGTTTGGCGCCGCGTCTTCCAGCATGGACATTTCATCTTCATCCTCCGCCATGTCGTGCGGATCGTCATGGGATGAGTGGAAGACCTGGCCTTCCTCATATGCCTCGTCCGCATACTCGTCTGCGGCGGTCTCTGCTTCGCTGGAGCGGCCAAAGGGATTGAATGAGGCGAGCCCCTTTTTCTCCTCAGCAGATGCCTCTGCTGCGGCCTCTTTTTCCGCTTCCCTGGCAGCCTTGCGGGCTTCTTTTTCGGCTTGCTTGGCAGCCTTCTTCGCAGCCTTTTCCTCGGCCCGGCGAGCCTCTTCTTCCAGTTGCTCTGCCGTCTTGCGGCGTCCGAACGGCGCGTGGATGTCAGCCTTCCGGTCATACTGCATGGCGTAATATTCAGCCGCAGAATGGGTCAGTGGACGCGGCGTCAGATGCAGGCCGTAGGCGCGCAGGCGCTCAACGACCTCATCGCGCAAGTACATACCCGGGAGCGAATTCTGGCTGAAATTGTGCCCCTTCATCCAGTCGCGTACATCCCATGAACGGACGCGACCGACTTCCGAAGGGCGGGCCCCGCCATGCACTTCCCACATGTAGAGCGTTGCGATGCCATTGATCGTTGCGTCCATCGCATCATCCAGCGAGTCCACAGGATCCCGCCCCTGCGCCAGCGCAGCACGCAGCGCCATCTTGCGGGCTTCAAGCTCCTGGTAAGTATTGACGATCACGGCCAGCGCATTGCGGTTTGCGCGGATCATCGAGGCATTGACGCCGTCCAGCTGCGGGTGGCGCACCGGCAACAACACGTCCGGACCGGCTTCCTGCACGGCATGAACCTGGACCAGCTCCGACACAAAGCGCTGAAGGTTGATCCTCAGCTCATGGCTGACGCCATCCAGCGCAGAGACAATGCCGGCCTGATGCTCTTCGCGCATGCGCCAGAGATGCCAGGCAACCAGCAGCCCGGCAGCGATCATCAGAGAGACCCCGCCGGTAATGAACGTATAGAATTGCGACTCACTCATTCTGAGCTCCCCTCCAATCAGCCCGCACGCGCAAGCCCCGCGCCCGTTCGGGTTAATGGAGCGGAAACCTTAGCCGCTGAGCGCGCGTCCCGCAATCGCTTGCAACTTGTGGATCGTTTCCGGCTTCCGGGCCGCCGGTGCCGTGATCAGCGCGTAGTCCAGACAGGTGTCGATCCCGTCCGGGCTGGGTGTACGCTCCGTTCCGGACAAGGTTTCTGCCATTTCTACAACGGCTTTACGGCCCAGCGCGCTGTTGCGGGCCATGACTTCCAGCACATTGGTCACCGTGACGGCCTCTTCTTCTTCCCGCCAGCAGTCATAATCCGTCACCATGCCGAGCACGGCATATGGCAGCTCCGCCTCACGGGCGAGCTTGGCTTCCGGCATGGCCGTCATGCCGATGACGTCACAGCCCCACTGGCGATAGAGTTTCGATTCGGCGAGGGAGGAGAATTGCGGACCTTCCATCGCGATATAGGTGCCGCTGCGGTGTACCTTCGCGCCTGCTGCCTCTGCCGCATCTGCGGCCATCAGGGTGAGCCGTGAACAGACCGGACGTGCCATGGAGACATGCGCCACCACCCCTTCCCCGAAAAAGGTTTTGGCCCGTGCGAATGTCCGGTCGATGAACTGGTCGGCCGCTATGAAATCACCCGGCGCATAGGCTTCCTGCAGGCTGCCGCAAGCTGAAATCGCCAGCACATCCGTCACGCCCGCCATTTTCAGCGCCGCGATATTGGCCCGGTAAGGCACTTCGCTGGGGGTCAGACGGTGGCCCCGTCCATGGCGTGGTAGGAACACCAGCTTCACATCGCCGATACGGCCATGCACCAGCGCATCGGACGGCGCGCCCCAGGGCGTCTCGACCTGTTCCTCACGCCGGTCTTCCAGACCGTCGATTTCGTAGAGGCCGGAGCCGCCGATGATTCCGAGGGTCCATTTGCTCATGCGTTCATCCCGAATCTTTTGCGCATGCCGATAGGCGGCGGCGAGCGCGGGTTGGGCGTGGTCAGTTCCACATCATCTGCCAGCACGTAGCCAAGCCCGGCATAGAAGTCGACCAGCCTCACCTGGTCGTGACGTACCGCGAGCTGGGCGCCCTCTGCCCCAGCCTTCCGGCCTTGTTCTTCCAGGGCCTTCAGGATCAGCTCGCCGTAGCCGCGCTTGCGATAAGACTCCAGCACGCCGATCCGCTTGACCTCCATCCAGAGGCCCTGCCCTCCCGGGCCGGGAACGGGCACCCAGCGGCCAGTTCCGATCGCTGTCTGACCATCCATCAAGACGGCCCCGCCGCCCTTTGCCAGCTGAGCCGCGACTGTCTCCGGCGTTTCACTGAAAACCGTGGATTCCGGCGAGACCCGCCCCGTCCAGATCCGGCGCGTCAGCCCCTCAACGAGAAAGCCATCCGCCGGGCTCGCCCTGCGGATGGCTATCTGGTCATTCACTTTGCGTGAGATCGCCTAGTGCTCGATCTTCCGCCAGATCTGCTTGTAGGAGAACCACAGCAGAACGGCCAGGATCAGAAGGTAACCCATCACGGCAATACCGAGCGACTTGCGGTGTTCCTGCTTCGGCTCACCTGCCCAAGCCAGGAACTGCGCAACATCGTAAGCCATCTGCTCAACCGTCGCTTCCGTGCCGTCGGTATATTCGACGCGGCCTTCGAGCAGCTGCGGCGGCATGGCCAGAAAGCCACCTTTCGGTGCGTGGCGCGGGTCGCCTTCATAGTTCGGCGTCGTGTCGCCAGCCATGTACGGATTGTAGTACTGGCCGGGATTGATCTTCAGGAAGCCTTCGCCGTGCTCACCGCCATGGCCACCCATTTTCGACATGTCGACATAGGTGACCGCCTCACCGT
>JAWKUR010000029.1:0-32060 GCA_041398445.1 Hyphomonas sp.
TCCGAGAGATTTGTGTACTCCTGGTCGGAACGCAGCAAAGAGTCCCGAGTCGTGCCACCGACATAGAGGGAGATGTTCCCCTTGCCGTTAGCAAAGTCGGTCCCATAGAGCATGTCTGCGGTGAATTCCTTAAGGTTCGTTCCTTCAGCAAGCCCGTACTGCATGCTGACATTGAAGCCTTCGAAGTCCGATTGCAGGACATTGTTGACCACACCGGCAACAGCATCCGAACCATAGAGAGCAGCAGCACCATCCTTCAGCACTTCAACCCGCGAAAGCCCCTGAACAGGGATCGCGTTGACGTTGTAGCCAAAGACCGGCGTCTGGTTGTCGGTCTGAGAAGTCGGGTGAACCACCGAACGGCGCCCGTTGATCAGAACCAGCGTGTTACCTTGTGCCAGACCGCGCAGACTAACCGTGGAAACGTCACCGCGTGCAGCGTTCGAGTTGCCACCACCGAGATACGTACCGTTGAACGAAATATCCCCGGCCGACGGAATCGTCCGGAAAAGTTCTTCGGCTGAAACGGCGCCAGTTGCCTGAATTTCGTCAGGCGAGACAACCGCCACCGGCAATGCGCCGGATACTTTGGCACCGGCGATCTGCGAACCGACGACGAGCACTTTTTCCATTTGTGCCGTGTCATCTTCCTCAGCCTCCTGGGCCAGAGCCCCTTGAGACAGAACGCCGAGCAGCAAAGCGCCCGTAGATACCGTCATTGCGCAACGCCGCATGAAGCGGCTCGGCTTCGCGCACAGCGCGCCACCTTTTGCGACAACAACCCCCTCTTCTTCCATAGATCTCATTTCTTGCTAAACTCCTGAGCTTGGATCTTTCCCGCAAGTCCCGCATTGCCGGCGTCCCCTTCGCCAACATTCACGCATCTCTTGCAACCCCGGAACACTAAAATGTGTAACCGGAAACTAGTTTGTTCTGTGTTCGGATTTACTTCCCAGAAGGACCATCGTTGATCCCACTCTTTACCCGCCATTGGGTAACTTCAAGCTATCGACACGATTTTGTTCGCACATGCAAAATTATGAAATTAACCGCCATTTCCTGTCTCGTGCCCACAAATGTTGCACTTGCGCAGACAAACTCATCACAAAATTTTCATGTTTACTTGTGTGCGGAAGCAAAAAAAGAAAAGCGACCACCTTTAGTAGATGGCCGCTAATCCTGACATTTAATTTTGCTGGTAGACTGCTTGCCTTAACAGGCAGCCACCCTCAAGCGTCACCTAATAGAAGCTGACATTATCCAGTTCGAACCACGCCTTCTCGCCACCCGGGCGCATGACAAGGAATCGCACATCGACAATATCGCCGCCAGTCCATTGAGCCCCGGCAGCCGGAGGCGTCAGGCTTTTGAAGGGGACTTTCATTGTCTTCCAGTCCTCACCAGCCTGGATGGGCAGAGTCCACCGGCCGTCGGTAGTTGAAACAACCAGCGTATAGGGCTCGCTGTCGCCGCGCATATCAAAGGAAACACCCTTGTAAGCAGAACCATCCGCTGGCTGAACAGATCCAACATTCATCGGAATGACAATGCCGGCCCGCGCATCTTCACGCAGCGCCAGGTCCGCCGAGAGGTGAAGCACACCGCCGCGCTGGTCATCTTCCCGAATCTCGAAGACCTGCCAGCTGCGCTCAAGCCCGCCATCCGGATCCCCTACAACCAGCGTATCACGTGAAGAGCGGCCATCTTCACGATCGAAATCGTCAATCTTTGCGCCCCTCACTTCGGATGACACCATATGTGTGTCAGCAACAGGTGCCGGCGCCCCTTCCCCGAACACCATCTTGCCGCCAACGAAAGTGTATTTCGTCTTGTGCAGATCCGAAATCTCATCCCACGGCTTACCCGCGATCAGAACCACATCGGCATCCTTGCCAACTTCGATCGAACCGCGCTGGTCATAGACACCAATGGCACGCGCACTGTTCGACGTGCCCGCCATCAGGGCGGCCTTTGCCGGCAGTCCCGCCCGCACCATCAGCTCCATTTCGTTCAAAGTGGAGGTTCCGTGAGGTGTACGAGGCATGCCCGCATCGGTACCGAGCGCGATAAGCACACCGCCTTCATACAGCGCCTTCATATTGTCCAAGCCAACCTGGAAGCGCGCCTGACGCGCCTTGAAAGACGGATGCTGCCGGTCGAAGTCCGGCGTATCGAATTTATCGGGATTGTAAACGGCAAGCGTACCCGCATAGGCGGTGCCAGATGTCTTCAATGCATCAATCGTACCCTGATCAATATGCTCATCTAGGACTGAGTGCGCGACCACATCAACACCTGAACGGCCAGCAATCTCAACCCTGTCCTTGGTCACGGTGTGAGTCAGGATTTTAAGGCCATGCGCGTGCGCCTCTTCGACGAGTGCCGTCAGGGTCGGCTCGTTCATGCTGGTATTGTCAACGCCGGACCCATAGCGCCAGCCATCAGTAAAGACCTTGATGACATCAGGCTTGTACGGCAGCAACTCCTTGACCGCTTCCTTCGCAGCATAAGGCGTGTTCACCCATTTGGTCGTGCTGGTATCTGACCAGTCTGCGCCATGACCATTGGTCGTGCTCATCCGTGCCGCGAAATTGACGCGCGGGCCCGGCAGCGTTGTCAGCCAGTCACGGCGTGGAGAAAATGCCTCTGGTGGCTGCGCGAAATCGTAAACAGACGTAACGCCAGCCTCTGCATAGGCTTCCGAAATCTGAGGTGTCGTCGCCGGCTCGCCAATTGGTGTGTAGTGAACGTGCAGATCAAAGAAACCCGGCAACAGCGAAAGACCGCTACCGTCAATTTCCGGCACACCGGCTGGTGCATCACCTGCCGTCTTGTCGATGGCCGAAATCAGCCCGTCATCGAACATGACCGTCGCTTTATACGGCTCGGCCCCAGTGCCATCGAACACTGTTACGTCTGTAATTGCCATGTCCTGAGCATACGCGGCACCAACCACGCAGACAGAAAACAGGCACGAACTCACAAACCTCATCACGGCTCCATTCTCATCGGAAATTGACTTCAGTCACTCATATGCACTGACGCCTAGCCCTTAAACATCAGGTGCCCCTACAGCTTTCTGTCTTATGAGCTTCATTTTCTGAAGGGACGACTAAGCCATAGGCATGCCGCACGTTCAGAAATCACCTGATCGAGACGGAATCCTCAAAAGGTTGCGCCGAACAAACCTCAAGGTGGCAAGCCCGGCTAGCCCGCATCCTGGTTCATGACTTTTTCCATCTCGTTGAAGCGGTGCACGACATGCGGCTTCACATTCCGGCCGATGATACTGACAAGAATCGCCGTCGCACCGCCCAGCACAAAGCCTGGCACAATTTCATAGATGATGCTGGAGAGTGACTTCCCGTCTATCTCGATCGGCGCATAGAGCCAGAACAGAACCGTACCGGCCCCGACAATCATGCCAGACAGGGCGCCGTCCCGGGTTAGCCCCCGCCAATACAGGCTGAGCAGGATGATCGGGCCAAAAGCGGCACCGAAGCCTGCCCAGGCGTTGCCAACAAGCGACAGGATATTGCTCGACCGGTCAAATGCCAGTGCAATAGCGACGAGCGAAACGATCAGAACAGAAACACGCCCGACAGCAACCAGTTCTCCCTGGCTTGCCTCCTTGCGCAGGAAGGTCCGGTAGAAGTCTTCCGTCAGGGAGCTTGAGGAAACCAGCAGCTGGGAAGAGATCGTGCTCATGATCGCCGCAAGAATCGCCGCCAGCAGGAACCCGGCCACGAGCGGATGGAACAGGACCTGAGAGAGAATAATGAAGATCGTTTCCGGGTCATCCACCGGCACGTCATTGGCATAAGTGTAAGCATAACCGACAATACCGGTCAGCACTGCGCCGATCACCGTCACGATCATCCAGCTCATCCCGATATAGCGAGCCGTCGCGATATCCTTGAGGGAGCGAATTGCCATGAAGCGGACAATGATATGGGGTTGGCCGAAATAGCCGAGCCCCCAGGCCAGCAAGGAGATGACTCCAAGCACGGTCATCCCCTCAGGCCACCAGCCGAAATAGCCAGACGGAACGGAGGCCGCAGCGCTTGCCCACGCCCCTTCGTTCCGAAGGACGAAATACGTGACGATCGGCACAAGCACCAATGCCACAAACATGATACAGCCCTGAACGAAATCCGTGAGGCTGACAGCTAGGAAGCCGCCGAAAAGCGTATAGGCCACCACAACACCCGCGGTCAGAAACAAACCGATACGGTAGTCCAGCCCGAACGATGCCTCGAACAGCTTGCCACCAGCAACGATCCCCGCAGAGGTATACAGTGTGAAGAAGATCACAATCACGACGGATGAAAGAACCCGGAGCGCGCGGGTTTTGTCGTGGAAGCGCTTTTCGAAAAAGTCCGGAATGGTGATCGCATCATCTGCCATCTCCGTGTAAACACGCAGCCGCGGCGCAACGAGCAGATAGTTCAGATAGGCCCCGATGATAAGACCGACCGCGATCCAGGCGGCGCTGACGCCTGAGACAAAAACGGCGCCAGGTAGCCCCATGAGCATCCACCCGCTCATGTCGGATGCACCGGCGGACAATGCCCCCACTGCCGGGTGCAGCTGGCGGCCACCCAGCATGTATTCGGAAACGTCGCTGGTAGACTTCCTGTAAGCGTACAGGCCGATTGCCAGCATCAGAATGAAATATATGGCGAGAGAGATGAGAGCTTCGTAATTCATTGGGCTCGCTTGTTCAGTGATCGTATGTCGTTCGCGCGGGTGGTCCTGGCATGTTTATTAGAGGCCGATGCACCGCGCATCCATTATTTTAAAACGTGAGCCGGGCGGGCATGAATGATGGTAAGCCCTGAAACCAGGCAACCTTTCGTGATGCCGGAACACATCATCCGAATCTCCCCCTCGGCATCTGCCATGTCGCAACGTCAGCGCAGTTCCACAGCGCGCTTGTAGGCTGCCTGTGTCGCAGCCAGCATGAGCTGCGACAAGTCACCGTTTCCATTCAAGGCGTTCAAACCCGCCTCGGTCGTGCCCGCCTTGCTGGTGACGGCATTTCGCATGTCTGCAAGGTCATCATGCGTACCGGCTGCCATCTCCACGGCCCCGGCAATCGTATCGAGGACGAGCGTTCTGGCCTGATCCGCATCGAACCCAAGCGCCATGGCGGCGCCCACATAGGCGCGGGCGATTTCGAAAACGTAGCCCGGCCCACTGCCCGCAACCGCCGTGACCTTGTCGAGATTGTCTTCCTGATCGACCTCGACGATTGAACCAGCAGCCAGCATCATTTGTCTTATAACGGCCTTCACCACTTCAGGCACAGCTTCATTAAAGTAGAGGCCGCTGACCCCCTTCCCGATTTTCGCAGGCAGATTTGGCATCACCCTTATAATGGGCCGTTGCCCCACAACCGTCTCAAGCCTCGCGCACGAGACTCCCGCCGCGATCGATAGCACCGCAGCATCAGCCCGCAGATGCGGCAGGTAATCAGGAATGACATCTGCGATCATCTGCGGTTTGACCGCAATGACTAGCAAATCAAAGGGACCACCTTTCACGTCGCTCGCAGACTGGAAGCTTTGCACACGCGTATCGGAGATTGTGTTCGCAGGGTCAGCCGTACAAAAGGACATGCCCGGCACATCCACCCAGCGGCCCAGCAAAGCCGCCCCCATATTCCCGCAACCAACCATCAATACGCGCATAGGTCCTCCTCGTTTCGTGGCCCCGCACATATGCCGATCTTACTTTGAATTCAAATTTTTTACTGAGATTTCCAGCTCCCCGGACAGACCTCAGGGAATTGAAAGCAACATACACGCATCAATTTATTCGATTTTTTCCAGATCCCAGAACGCATGACTGCTAAAGCGCACATTACTTTGTGCTCTAATCGTGTTGCGAACGCACTCAACGCGGCCTAGGTCCTAGGCCAGACAACAAGGGAGCGCTGTGTGCCGCAGTCAAAACGTATCGTCATCAAGATCGGATCCAGCCTTCTGGCCAACCCCGAACTGCTTACGCCGCGCTGGGCCTTCATCCAACAGCTCCTGAGCGATGTGAAGACCCTGCGGGATGACGGCTATGAGGTTATTGTCTGCTCATCCGGCGCCGTTGCACTGGGACTGAGCACAATTGGCGAGTCTCCGGAAACAGCCGGCCTGCGCGACAAGCAGGCAGCGGCGGCATGCGGCATGCCCATCCTCTTGAATGCCTATAAACAGGTCGCCCACGAATACAGTTTCGACATTGCGCAGGTTCTGGTCACGCTGAAAGATCTTGAAGACCGGCGCCGGTTCCTGAACACAAAGAACACTGTACACAGACTACTCAGAGCGGGCATCACCCCCATCGTCAATGAGAACGACTCCATCACAACCGAAGAGATCCGGGTGGGAGACAACGACCGGCTGGCTGCGAAAGTTGCACAGATGGTGCAGGCCGAAATCCTGGTAATCCTAACCTGCGTGGACGGCCTCTATGATCGCGACCCATCTGAACCGGGAGCCGCACTTGTGGAAACGGTCAGCGATGTGAACGAATTTCTTGAGGTTACAAAAGGCGTCAGCAGCCTCGGAAGCGGTGGCATGCTGACCAAGATGCAGGCCGCCAACATGGCGCAGAACTCTGGCTGCGCCACCCTTATCGGAAACGGGGAAGCAGACCGCCCTGTGACATCCCTGCTAGACGGCACACGCAAGCATACAAGATGTGTCGCCAACGCCAAACCCGCCACCGATTGGACCGCATGGCTGACAGACCGCCTTCAGATGGCGGGCAGCCTTGTCATCCCGGGCGCAGCAGCCGATGCGCTTTGCCGCCGGGAACGCGGCCTGCTGCGCGAGGACATTCAGTCTATCCAGGGCAGCTTTGTCAGGGGCGACGTGCTGCACATCTATGACGAGGATGGCAACGAACGCGCACGCGGGCTTGCCAACTTCACCGCCGAGGAAACGCTGATCCTGGCCAGGAACAAGGACATCCCCGCAAAGCAGCTTCTGGGATTTCAGACCAATGCGACGATCGTCAGCCGCGACAATATCGTCGTGCTGGATGGACGCCACATTCAATGGGACACGCCGCCAGAAAGCGAGCTGGAGCAGATTCAGGAAAGCTAGTCCCCGCCAGCATCCAGATCACCGACTTCCAGGATCGGCGCGGCATCCAGGTTCTCCGCATCCATCATGAAGGCGATCTTCTGCATGCTGGAGACAAGCAGGGATTTTTCCCAATCGGCGAGCCCGTCAAACGCGGTCAGGAAATCGGCCTGAAGCAATTCAGGCGCATCAACCAGGCGCTTCAGGCCCTCAGCGGTGATCACGATTTCCAGACTGCGCCGGTCATGCTCGCTACGCTCGCGCGTGACCAGACCAGCCCGAACCAACCTGTCCACAATTGACGTAATCGTCGCCTGGGACAGATGAACCTGCCGCGCGACATCACTCGGCTTCGCCCGCCGGGTATTGGCCACGCTCTGCAGCACCAGCAATTGCGGCGCCGTCAGGCCAGTCTCCTTCGCCAGCTGTTTGGAGTGCAGGTCGATCGCGCGCGTAATTTTCCGAAGCGCAATGAGAAGGTCGTGATACTGGCTCATAAGGTGATGCAATACCCCGGCACAAATACTTGTCCAGTTCCTGGCCACATTCCGGGAAACTCGTCTCCTCAGCCCCTTGGTACCAGCACGAAATTAACCGTGGTGACTACCTGTATGGCAGGAGCCGGTAGGCCGCCAGCAGGCATTTACCTTTCCATGACCGGCATAAGTCTTGCAACTTTCCAGCTATTGAACCAGCAGATAAGGTGAATGGCGGGACGGTCTTTGCCGAAGCGCCAAGTTGCACGGGCAGATGGAAAACACGATGGCACAGTCAGACCGCATAGGTTCGCAGACGCCGCACGAGCCCGCACAACCGGAAACGTCCGATTATGAAGCCGCATATAACGACACCTTGCCGGTGCTGGTTGTGGACCTGGACGGCACCCTGATCCGAACGGACATGCTGTTTGAAACCTTCTGGGCTTCCTGCTCGGCGAATGCCCTGACCCCGGTACAGACTCTCCTTGTTGTCCCGAAGGGCCGGGCCGCGATCAAGCGTCATCTCAGCGAGAAAACAACCATCCTCCCCGCGTCACTCCCCTACAACCAGGACGTCATCGACTATATTCAGGACTGGCGGAAGAATGGCGGACGCACAGCGCTTGTCTCGGCATCTGATGAAAACATCGTCCACGCCATCGGCGCACATCTCGGGATTTTCGACGAGGTCCATGGATCTGATGGAACCCGCAACCTGAAAGGCCCCCACAAGGCAGGCTTCCTGACTGAACGGTTCGGTGAGCGCGGATATGCCTATATGGGCGACAGCCCAGCAGACCTGCCCGTTTGGGAAAACGCCTCAAAGGCCGTTACAGTCGATGCTAACACATCCCTGCGGACGCGCGCAGACAAGACCTGCGAACAGGCCGAACATCTCTCAACGCGCGCATCCTCCCTGGGACCGTATCTGAAAGCCATTCGCCCGCACCAATGGCTGAAGAACCTGCTGGTCTTCATACCGATGTTTGCCGCACACAAGATCGACGCGGTCACCTTCGTCCAAAGCGCCGTCGCCTTTGTCTGTTTCAGCCTCATCGCCTCCAGCGTCTACCTGCTGAACGACATGCTCGACCTTGCAGCGGATCGCGCCCACCCCAGAAAGCGGAACCGCCCACTGGCCTCCGGCGCCCTCCCCTTGCTTCATGGTACACTGATGGCGCCCTTCCTGCTCATCGTCGGCATCGCACTCGGCGCAACGCTGGGCTACACGTTCCTTGGCGTTATGGCATGCTACTACGTTATCACGATGGCGTACTCCCTGGCATTGAAACGCCGTGTACTTATTGATGTCGTGACGCTCGCTGCCCTCTATACGGTCAGGATGCTGGCCGGTGCAGCCGCCACCGGCATTACGTTGTCCTTCTGGCTACTGGCATTTTCGGTTTTCCTGTTCTTTGCCCTTGCCGCGGTAAAACGGCAGGCAGAGCTGGTCGACAGCGCCCAGCGCGACGTGCTCAAGCCATCCGGCCGCGGATACCAGATTGATGACTTGCCCGTTGTCTCTCAGATGGCCACCAGCTCGGGCTTTGTTTCAGTTCTCGTCCTTGCGCTCTATCTGAATTCGCCTGCTGTCAGTGCCCTTTACAGCCAGCCCATGGCCCTGTGGGGCCTCTGCCTGATCCTCTTGTTCTGGATCAACCGCATGGTGATGGTTGCCCATCGCGGCGGAATGCATGACGATCCAATCGTTTTCGCTGTCAAAGACAGGGTCAGCCAGATGTGTGGGATCCTGGGGGTTGGCTGCGCGGCTGCAGGGGTTCTGCTTTGACTCTTCGCGAACTCATCCTGCGCTATTCGGCCTTTGCCGCCTTTGCCACGCTGATCAACCTCGGAACCCAACGGCTCGTGCTGTCGTTTGGCACGAATGGCCTCTGGTATGCCGCAGCAGTGGCCGCTGGTACCCTGACTGGCCTGGTAGTAAAATACATTCTCGACAAGCGCTGGATCTTCGGAGACCTGCAAACCGGCCTCAAGGCGCACAGTCAGAAATTCACTCTGTACACGATCATGGGTGTTTTCACGACAGCCATTTTCTGGACATCGGAGACCCTGTTCTGGCTGGCATGGAAGACAGAGCTGATGCGCGAAACCGGTGCGATCATCGGGCTGGCAATTGGATACTTCGTCAAATACCAGCTCGACCGGCGCTTTGTGTTCACCCCGGCACGGCTCGCCCCGAATGGGGAAGACGCATGAAACTCTCCGGATGGGGACGCTTCCCGGTAGCCGAATGCCATATTGCCGCTCCGAGAAACCAGGAAGACCTGCTCAGGCTCGCTCAATCCCGGCCGCTGATCGCCCGGGGCAATGGCCGCTCCTATGGCGACAGCTCCCTCAACAGCCAGTTGACCCTCGACATGCGCCGCATGAACCACATGCTGGTATTCGAGAGTGAAACAGGACAACTGACGGCAGAAGCCGGCGTGCTTCTGTCTGACATCATCGACACGTTCCTGCCGCGCGGGTGGTTCCCAGCGGTTACCCCCGGCACAAAGTTCGTGACTGTCGGCGGCATGATTGCCTCTGACGTTCACGGCAAGAACCACCACAAGGACGGTTCCTTCGGCTCTTTCCTGGACTGGGTCGAGCTCCTCACCGCCGATGGTGAGGTGCATCGATGCTCCCGCGACCAGAATGCTGACCTGTTTGAATGGACACTTGGTGGCATGGGACTGACAGGAGTGATCCTGAAGGCGGCATTCCGTCTTCGTCCTGTCGAGTCCGGCTGGATTCGACAGACCACGGTGCCCGCCGCCAACCTGGCAGAGGCAATCGACATCTTCGAAGCGTCTGGCAGCTCGACATATTCCGTTGCGTGGATCGACTGCCTGAGCAGCGGCCCATCGCTCGGGCGGTCACTGGTATACCTCGGAGAGCATGCGGCGCTCACCGACCTGCCGCGCGAAAAGCTGAAGGCCCCCTTCGAAACGCCGCGAAAGCGCAAACTGAATGTGCCGCTGGATGCCCCCGGTTTCGCCCTTAACCACTGGACCGTGAAAGCGTTCAATGCCGTCTACTACAAGGCCGGTCATTCAAAGAGCGGCACGCAACTCGTGGACTGGGACACGTATTTCTATCCGCTCGACGCAATTCTGAACTGGAACCGTATCTACGGCCGCAAAGGATTCGCACAATTCCAGTGTGTCATCCCGCTCGCGCAATCGAAAGCCGGCATGCAGGCCCTGCTGGAGGCAATCAGCGCAACCCGCCAGGGATCTTTCCTGTCTGTGCTGAAACGCTTCGGCCCGCAGGACAGCCGCTTTTCCTTCCCGATGGAAGGCTACACACTGGCCCTCGACTTCCCCGTCAACCGGCGCAGTCTCGACCTGATGGACAAGCTCGACCAGATCACGCTCGCCCATGGCGGCCGCTTCTATCTGGCCAAGGACGCGCGCCTGAAAGCCGACACTCTTGCACAGTCCGATACGCGGGTCAGCCAGTTCAGGGAAATGCGGAAATCTACCCAGGCCGCAGAAACCTTTTCCTCAGCCCAATCTGATAGGCTTGCCTTGTGATGACTGATACTTCCAAACAAAAAACCGCACTCATTCTGGGCGGCCGCTCTGACATCGGGCGCGCCATAGCGCACCGGTTCGCGGCTGATGGCTATGCTGTCGCCCTCGCCGCCCGGAATGCCGACAGCCTCGAAACCGACAAGGCAGACATTGCCCTGCGCTACAATGTGCCAGTCAGCCTGCATGAGCTGGATGTGCTTGATACCGCAAAGATGCCCCAGTTCGTGGACGAGCTGGGCATGCTGCCGGATGTGGTCGTCAGTGTTGTTGGCCTGCTTGGCGATCAGGCCGAAAACGAAACGGACCTAGAAAAAGCCACCCGCGTAATGCGCAGCAATTATGAAGGCCCGGCCCTTCTGCTTGGCATCTTCGCCAACCTGTTCGACCAGCGCGGCTCCGGCACGCTGGTCGGTGTCAGCTCTGTTGCTGGAGACCGGGGGCGTGCCGCCAACTATGTCTATGGTTCAGCAAAGGCTGGCTTTACGGCGTTCCTCTCCGGCCTTCGTAACCGGCTTGCCGGCAAGGGTGTACATGTCGTCACCATCAAACCAGGTTTCGTCCGTACACAAATGACAGAAGGCATGAAGCTGCCTGCCCCTCTTACGGCAGCCCCCGAAGAAGTGGCCGAGGCAACCCTGAAGGCCGTCCGCAAGACACAAAACACGGTCTATACTCGTCCGGTCTGGCTCCTCATCATGTTCATCATCCGTCACCTTCCGGAACCGATCTTCAAGAAAATGAAAGCCTGATCCATGCCACGGCTGAGCGAACGGCAGACATTCTGGCTTTCTGGCGGGCTCGCTTTCTGCCTGGCATTCCTCGTGCGCGGCGAGCGCCACCTTTTCCAATGGTATGGTCCACACGAATACTGGGCGACGCACTGGGCGCGCGATTATTCTGATGGCTTCATCCGCCGAGGCCTGCTGGGCGAACTGATCCAAACGCTCGGGGGCGACAATACAGGCTATGCGCTGATCACGATTGGCAGCTGGATTGTCGCGCTTGGGCTGGTCATTGTTGCTATGGACGCCCTGTGGCGCCTGACAAGGCCGCTCGGCCGTCTGGAAGCCATGGTGCTGACTGCGGCCGTGCTGCTCTCGCCTGCAACACTGGGCATCCTGTTAGAAACGCTGGGAGATCCGCTGCAGCTGATCCTGCTGGTCTATATTCTTGCTGCGCGGCTCGTTCTGCCGGTCCGAAATCTCTTCATCATCATCCCCATATTTGCGCTGCTGGGCCTGTTCATGTCCCTGACGCATGAAGCCAGCGTCTTCTTTGTCCTGCCAGCTCTGGGCGTCCAGACCCTGATCCTGCGCCGGAATTTCAGCACATGGGCCGCGCTGGGAGCGTGCCTGGCCACCAGTACGATCGTCGTCGGGGTGCTGTTCCTCACAAATATTGCAGAACCCCCGACATCCAACCCTGTCCTGCACCTGGGAACGGCGCAATTCATCTATGAAGGTAAATTCGACAGTTTCGCCAACCTGCTGGGTGAAGAACTGACACGCATGTTCGGAAGCGGGCTAAAGGGCCTGGTGGAAACGGCAGCACGCATCGGCGGAGCGGTTTTCATTCCCATCTTCCTGGCTGCTCTGGTAATCGTAGTCCGCTTCGGAGCGCCCCGGTCGTCAGAAGGCTCCCAAATCCGGACAGCCCTGGCCTTCGCGATGGTCATGCTGGCCGTAACCCCCATGATGCTGATCGCTCACGACTGGGGCCGCTTCTTCGCCTATATTTTCCTCGTGTTCCTTGCTGCCATAGCTGACACCACAACGTCAGAGAGCAGGAAAACCTCACCTCCACCCGGGGCTTATGGTCTCCTTGCGGCCGGCGTACTGCTCGCCGGGCTGACGACGACTGACCTGCTGCGCGACTACAGGATGGACGGCCTTTGGTCGCAGCCGCGCCTGATGCTGGCCTGCCTGTTGGTCGGTGCCTTGAGCGGCCTGTGGATGCTGCAATCCGCAACAACCAGCCCACAGACCAGCAGGGACTGACCCAGCGAGCCCGCAAAAGCTACGGCAGGCCGTCACTTATCATTTCACCTGATCGAGAAAGACCTGTCCCTCACCCCCTGCGGCCTGTATCTTGCAACTAAAGCAAGCAGAATTCTTGCGGGGGAGACGAAATGAAAACCAGGCTCGAAAGCGAAAACTTTCTGACACTGGATGGCGCACGCGGAATCGGTGCCATGCTCGTTGTCTTGGGGCACAGCGCCATGTTCTGGCCCGGCTTTCCAACCCTGCCCCTGGTGCCGCTGGTCGATATCTTCTTTGTTCTCAGCGGCTTCGTTCTGGCCTTTGCTTATGAGCCCCGTTTCGATAGGGGCATGACGACCCGCCAGTTCATGCTGGCCAGGGTGGTCCGCCTCTACCCGCTGTATATTCTCGGTATCCTGATGGGCACCCTGGTCCATCTCTATGCCAATTCTGACAACGCTTCTGGAATGTCGCTGACCGATCAGCTGCTGAACTCGGCTCCGGCATTCCTCATGATCCCGTGGATGGATCCGAATTCAGAATATATTTACGCGCCAAATGTGCCGGCCTGGACGCTGTTTTTCGAAATGGTGATCAACCTGGTATATATTCTGATCTATCCATACATCCGGCGCACATCTGGCCTGCTTGTCGCGTTGGCCATCAGCCTCGCCATGTTCATCGCCATGGCCATTCACTATGACACGACTGATCTCGGCTCACGCTGGACAGAATTCTGGGGCGGGTTCGGACGCGTTTCCTGCACCTTTTTTGCCGGTGTCCTGATTTATCGGCTGATGGGCAAGCCGCGCGAGACAGCCTCCCGCCGTAGCCTTATTTCCGTTCCGCTGATCTTCCTGATCCTGCTTTATGGCTTCAACGGGCCCGAGAACTGGTTCCTCGCCCGCAGCATCATCCTTGTGACGATTGTCGGCCCGTTCCTGCTCTGGCTTTACCTGATCGTTCAGCCACCGCGCTGGCTTGCAACAACCTTTGCTGCACTGGGGGGCATGTCCTACGCGCTCTACATCCTGCACTTCCCGATCTATGAAATCGTGAAACGTCTTGCCTGGAGATATCCGGAGATCCTTCTCGACATCCCCATGCTGGGCAGCTTTGTCGTCCTCGCCGCATCCATGATCTTCTCCTATGCCGCCTGGCAGTGGTACGATGAGCCTGTTCGCGCAGCGATCAACAAGCGCCTCAAAGAACGGCGCGCGCGGAACAAGGCCAGTGCGAACCAGCCTGCTCAGGGGGCAGCAGCCAACCGGGCCCGCTAAACCGCGCTCCTGCCACACAGCGATCCAGGATAGACACTCAGACCCGCGATTGCTTTAAACGCGCAGACAAGGCGACCGGATACCCGGCATTGACCTTAAATGTGCAAGGGCGACCGGAATGAAAATCCTGAAACCTCTCCTGATTTCAGTGTCCACGCTCGCCCTTCTGGCAGGGTGCTCCGGCGGCGGTGGGTCATCATCTCCCTCCGCACCGGTCTCGCCACCACCACCACCACCACCTCCTCCTCCTCCTCCGCCTCCGCCGCCTCCACCCCCTGCGGTTCCTGCCAGCCAGACGGACGTCGTTTATGGAAGCGGTCTGCTTACCAGCGGGGCAAAATCGCTACTTCTGGACGTCTATCAGTCCGGAGAGACCTGTACGGCAGCCCGCCCGCTTGTCCTGCTGGTCCATGGCGGCGGCTTCGACGCCGGCACGAAACAGTCCGGGCAATGGCCTTCGATCGGATCTGACCTGGCGGATCAGGGGTATGTAGCGATTTCGATCGATTACAGACTCGCCGGCGACAATCCGGTTCCGTCTGCCGAGTTCTACCCCGTTCGCGACGGCATCCTGAATTCGGGCGTCGGGGCGATCATTTCAAATGACCTGCAGGAACAGGCGGACATTATCGCCAGCGCCATCGAGGACGCCGTGTCGGCGCTCAGATGGGTCGAGGACAATGACGATAATCTGTGTGTGGATATTTCACGTATTTCCATATGGGGAGAATCTGCCGGGGCCGTGATCGGGCTGCATGTCACTTACGGACTGGACGAATACTCCATTTATACGCCGCAACCGGACGTCCTGATCGACTATTGGGGACGTTTCATTTTCGATGGCCTCATGGAATCCGGCGATGCACCGCTTCTCATCCTTCATGGTGACCAGGATGATGTTGTCGACTACAGCTTTGCGCAATCCATCCAGGCAGAAGCCGCATCGAACAGTATTTCCTACAGCTTTTACACCGTTGCCGGCGGCGGCCACGGCTTCGATGCCATACCCATTGACAGCCTGACTGTCGATGGAACGTCGCTGCGGCAGATCACCTATAATTTTATCGATGCCCACCTGAATGGCGGTACGCCGCTTTACGAGACAAAAACCACTCCCTGAACCCTCAGGGCATTTAGGGTACGGCGTTCCCTGCCGACTGCCCCTGCGATCCGGTCTGGCTGGAAAGTCAGGACTATGTCAGCTTTTCGGGATAAGCTTGGCAAAAATCCCGGGTATCGGAAACGTATGCGAACGCTGATCATTGAAGACAATACAGAACTTGCCAACCTGCTGGCAGAACGTCTGGCTGCGCGAGGCATTGAAAGTGACATCGCCGGCGGCATCGTCGAGGCGGATGACCACATGGCCGTCGGACAGTTCGATGCCATCATGCTGGACCTCGGCCTGCCGGACGGGGATGGCATCGACTGGCTGCGCAGCCTGCCCACTGACAGGCCGCCGGTTCTCATTCTGTCGGCGCGCAGCACGCTGGATGACCGCGTAACCGGGCTGGACACCGGCGCGGACGATTATCTGGTCAAACCGGCCGAAGTGGAGGAAATCGCCGCACGCCTGCGCGCGCTGGTCCGCCGCCCCGGCCGGCGCGACCCAGTCGTCCTCAAGGTCGGAAATGTCACCTTCGATACGACCAGCCGGCAGGCGGAAGTCGACGGACAATTGCTTGCCATCGGGCGCAAGGAAGCGGATTTCCTCGAACTCCTCTTGCGCAATGCCGGCAAGGTGGTGCCGCGTGAACGCCTGGAAGGGACCCTCTACAGTGCGGCAGACCCGGTCACGCCAAA
Source organism: Hyphomonas sp. (assembly GCA_041398445.1). GTDB lineage: Bacteria > Pseudomonadota > Alphaproteobacteria > Caulobacterales > Hyphomonadaceae > Hyphomonas. The sequence goes on from JAWKUR010000029.1 coordinate 16,163, forward strand.
CGCGCTGGAGGCCGTCGCCTCCCGCCTGCGGCGACGGTTTGCAGAAGCCGGTGAAGACAACATCCTCCACACCGTCCGCGGCGTAGGTTACTTTTTCGGGAGCAGGTCAGCCCTATGAGATCCATTGCAGGAAGATTGCTTCGTGGCTTGGTTGTTTCCGGTCTGATCGGCGGCGTGGTGCTGGCCGTCATGGTGACCTATGAATATGAGCTGCTGAGCCCCAATCCACCGCCCCTCTGGAAAACAGTACGCGAAATCATAGAGCACGTCCTCACGCCGTTTGGCGTTTTCCTGCTTCTCTTCGGGGCAGGTGCCCTTCTAGTCGTCCGCCGCCTTGAGAACGAGTTGAAGGAAATCGCCGGTGATGTCCGGGATGCCGCGCAGGACTTGCGCAGCTACCAGACGCCGCGGGATGCATTGCCGACAGAACTCACGCCTTTCACCGATGCCGTCAACGAGTTGACCAGCCGGCTCGCTGCGCACGCCCGGCGGCAGGAGGCCTTTGCCGCAGACGCCGCACATGAGCTGAAAACACCCCTCGCCATTCTGGCGGTTTCCCTCGACAAGCTGCCCGCTGAAGATGCCGCGCCCTTACGGACACAGGTGCATGCTCTTTCGGACATGGTTGACCAGCTGCTCCTGCTCGCGCGAAGCAATGCGCCCGATCCGACTCAGCGCCGCGCGCTGATCCAGCCGGACGCCCTTGCGCGGCGGGTCGTCGCCGAACTTGCGCCGACAGCTATCCAGGCAGGCAGGCAGCTGTCTGTCGAAACGGACTCTCCCAAGCCCTTCAACGGTCTTGAAGAAGCCGTCGCGGCCTCACTTCGTACACTGATATCGAATGCACTTCGCGCAGCACCGGAAGGGACCGAAGTGATTGTCCGGGCTGGTCCCGGCTCCAGCCTGACTGTTATCGATGGCGGCAAAGGACTCGCGTCAGGTGAACTGGACAGGCTGAAAGCCCGCGGCATTCGTGCAGACCGCGCGCCCGGCGGCGTCGCCGGACTTGGCCTCGCCATTGCGGACCGGATCGCCGAAGCGCATGGCGGCGAGCTTGTTACCTGTCTCCCGGATTTTGCAGGCCTCTCCCTACGCTTTCCAGAAGCCCGCCCGTCCTGACATCTGTTTCATCGCATGTCACACATGCGAAAACGCACGCAGCTGTCAGGCTTGTGTCAGTCAACATTGCGAAAACCGGGTCACGGATAGAAACCACGACACGGTGAGAAGACGATGGTGAACTGGGTACTGCGCGCGGCGCTGGCGATGACATCTGTGGCAATATTCGGTGAACCTGCCTTTTCCCAGGCAGTGGATGTTTCACCGGCAAGCCGCAAGGCACTTGGCATTTCAACGGCACCGGTTAGCCAGGAGGGCGCCATTGATGGGACCGGTGCTTTCGGCACGGTGATTGCCCCACCCGGCAATTCCCATCCCGTCACAAGCCCGTTCGATGCCGTGCTGCTTGAACCGCTCGTAATCCCCGGCATGCAAGTGAAAGCCGGTGAGCCGGTCGCACTTCTATATAGTCCCGATTACGAAACGGCGCAGGCAGAGCTGGATTCCCAGCGCATCATGGCCGAGCACATGGATCACCTCCACGAACGCGTGATCGAACTTCGTGAAATGGGCTTGCGATCTGCTCAGGAGGCAGATGAAGCCGAGCACGATGCCAAGACCGCTCACCTGAACCTGGCAGCGACACAGCGGCGCCTCAGTGCAGTCCGGTCCGCCAAGGGCGCAGGTCGCTTTGAGCTGGTGGCCTCGGATGCAGGAACGATTTCAGACATTTCTGTCGAAGCGGGCGAGCCTGTCGCGATGTCGGATCCTTTTCTCTACATCTTCGATGGCAAACGTTACTGGCTGGACGTTGCCCTGCCTGAGCGGGTCGCGAAAACATTTATGATCGGCTCTTCGGTTTCCCTGGCCGGTGTGTCGGAAAAAGGCGTTGTGGTTGCCATAGATCCGACCGTTGACGCCCGCCTGCAATCAATCCGGCTAAAGGTCGAACTCCCCACATCTTATAGCTGGCGCCTCGGTGAACTCGTCGACCTGTCCTTTGAAACACAGGAGGCAGGATCTGCCCTGGTCGTTCCCGCCCGGGCGCTCGTCCGGATCAGCGGAGATGACTATGTGTTTGTCGATGCAGGCGACAGCTTCCGCCGCGTGCCAGTGACTGTGCAGACGCGCAGCCGCGAAGAAGTCGTCGTTCAGGGCGATCTGTCCCCCGGCGATCAGGTCGCGATCTCTGGTCTGGCCGCTCTCAAAAACCTTGCTGAAGGAGCCTGAGGATCGTGCTGGAACGCCTTGTCTCTTTTTCTCTGACCCAACGGATTTTCATCCTGGGCGCAGCGCTTCTGCTGGCCTTGTCTGGCCTCTATGCCTCATCGAGACTCCCGATTGACGCTTTCCCTGAGATCGCTCCGACCCAGGTCAAGATCATCCTGAAAGCCCCCGGCATGACGCCGGAAGAGGTGGAATCCCGCGTGGTCCGTCCGCTTGAAATGGAACTGCTCGGCATCCCCGATCAGACCATCATGCGTGCCAAGGCCAAATACGCCATCGCTGACATCACAATCGACTTCAAGGAAGGCACAGACATCTACTGGGCCCGCCAGCAGGTGTCCGAACGCCTCACAACCGTGAGCGGAGACTTCCCGGAAACAGTGACCGGCGGCCTCGCTCCGATCTCGACTGCTCTTTCGGAAGTCTTCATGTTCACGATTGAAGGCGGGGACCTTTCCCTTGAAGAGCGCCGCTCCCTGCTCGACTGGGTGATCCGCCCGGCCTTGCGCACCCTCCCGGGTGTCGCAGACGTCAACGCACTGGGCGGCCGGGTACGGACATTCAACATCGCTCCGGACGAAGCTGCCATGGCGATAGCAGGCGTGAGCCTCGACGATGTCCGCATGGCCTTGGAAAGAAACAACCGCAATGACGGCGCTGGCCGGATGTCGGAAGGCGAGGAAGCACTCGTCGTCCGCTCCATCGGCGCGACAGAGAATGAGGCTGATATCGGCTCTCTGGTTGTCCGCGAAACAGACAATCAGGTGCTCCGCATCCGCGATATTGCGAAGGTGCAGCTGGGCAGCCTGACGCGCTACGGCTCCGTCACGCGCGACGGCAAAGGAGAGGCCGTTGAAGGCATCGTCGTTGCCCTGAGAGGCGCCGACGCCCGGACCGTCGTCCGCGGCGTGGAAGCCAAGCTGGCAGATCTGCAGACCAGCCTTCCTGAAGGCGTGAAGATCGAGGTTTTCTACAATCGCTCTGACCTGATCGAGAAAGCCGTCTGGACCGTTACCGAGGCCCTGCTTATCGCCGTCGCCCTCGTGATCGTCCTACTGGTCGTCTTCCTGGGTGACCTGCGTGCGGCGTTCGTCGTGACATTGATCCTTCCAGCCTCCGCTCTTGCGACCTTCCTGTTGATGAAAATGTTCGGCCTCTCGGCAAACCTGATGAGCCTTGGGGGTCTCGCCATCGCCATCGGCATGATCGTCGACGGCGCCATCGTGGTGACCGAGAATGCCGTGGAACGCCTTCATGAGAATCCCAAGGCCAGCAAGCTGCACGTCATCTATCGTGCTGCTTCCGAAGTCGCCCTGCCGACAGCCTCCGGTATTTTCATCATCTGTCTGGTCTTCGTACCACTGCTGACCCTGCAGGGACTGGAAGGGAAACTCTTCGCCCCTGTGGCTCTGGCAATCGTGTTTGCCCTTGGATCCGCCCTGCTTCTTACCTGCACCCTGATCCCTGTTCTCGCATCCTACCTGCTCAAATCAACGAGCGGTCATGAAACTCTGCTGATGCGCGTGCTCACACCGGCTTATCGCAGCCTGCTGAACCGCGTCTTGAACATGCCCATCATGATCTACGCTGTTGCAGCCATCAGCGTCGTGTTTGCCGTCCTCGCCTATTCAGCAACCGGCAAGACCTTCATGCCCACAATGAATGAAGGCTCTGTGGTGATGCAGCTGGCAGCTCTGCCCTCTATCAACCTGAACCAGAGTGAAGCCGATGCCATGCGCGCTCAGGCTGCCATTCTGGAAAACGTGCCGGAAGTCGAGCACATTGTCGGTCGTCTCGGATCCGACGAACTCGGCCTCGACCCGATGGGACTGAACGAAGCGGACATGTTCCTCGAACTTGCCCCGCGTGAGGAATGGCGCGGTCCGGATACGGAATGGCTTGTCGGCGAAGTCCGCAAGGTCATGGACGACTTTGTCGGCATCGAGTCTTCCTTCACCCAGCCCATCGAAATGCGCGTCTCTGAAATGCTGACCGGTTCGCGGGGTGACCTGGCCGTCAAAATCTTCGGACCGGACTCCAATGAGCTGGCAGGCCTCGCAGGCCGAGTGGAACAGGCCATCTCGACCGTTCCTGGCGCTTCCGATGTCTTCACCGCCTCCAACGATGTTTCCGAATATCTTCAGGTTGAGATTGACCCCGTGCGGGCCGGACGGCTTGGGCTGGACGTCATCACCATTCAGGACGAGCTGCGCTCGCGGCTTGAAGGTGTGACGGCCGGTGAAGTCATCGAGCCGGGCCGCCGGACGCCGATCGTCATCCGTGCAGACCAGCCTGAAGGCAGCGCTGCCTATGATTTCGGGAACCTCCTGATCGTGAACTCTGCCGGTGAGATGGTCCGTCTCGCGGATGTGGCCAATGTAACGCGCGTGGCCGGGCTCGCTTCGGTCGCCCGCGAGAATGGCTCCCGCTACGCCGTCGTGCAGGCCTTCGTGTCCGGCCGTGACCTCGTCAGCTTCGTTACGGATGCACAGGCCGCTGTCGACGCGATGGGAGCGCTGCCTCCTGGCTACACGCTGGAATTCGGCGGTGAGTTCGAAAACCAGCGCCGTGCTTCGGCCCGTCTCTCCCTGATGGTTCCGCTGTCGCTCGGCCTGATTTTCATCGTCCTGTTCGCCACGCTGCGGTCTCTGCGGCAGGCGGCCCTGATCCTGCTGAACATTCCCTTCGCACTGGTTGGCGGGATCATCGCCCTCAGCCTTTCCGGGGAGTACTTGTCGGTGCCTGCGTCGGTCGGCTTCATCGCCCTGCTCGGGATCGCCGTTCTCAACGGCCTCGTGCTGGTCACCTGTTTCAACGACCTGCGCGCCCTTGGGTTCGACACGGAACAGGCTGTCCGCCAGGGATCCGAACGCCGCCTGCGCCCGGTCCTGATGACTGCCGCAACAGCAGCGCTCGGCCTTGTGCCACTCCTCTTCGCTCATGGCCCCGGCTCGGAACTGCAACGTCCGCTCGCCATTGTGGTCGTCGGCGGCCTCATCTCATCCACCATTCTGACACTGTTCCTGCTGCCGGTGCTTTACCGCCGCTTCGGTGTCGACCGCATGCCGGCCGGTGTGCCGCAAGGAGAGGTCCAATGGATACGCCCCTACGCAAACTGACAATCGTCTGCCCGAAAAGCATCGAGGCAACCCTGCTGGACACGCTGGAAGGGCTGGACCCGCCGCTTCCCGGCTATACCAGCCAGGATGGTCTCGGCCGCGGCAGCTCCATGGAACTCGCCTCGACCGCAGAAAAGGTGAAAGGTGCGATGAAGATCATCACGGTTCTGATGATCCTTCCGGAGAACGTGATCCCGCTTGTGCTGGAAGCCGTTCGCGTCGCCTGCCCCCGCCGCCAGATCTCATACTGGATCGAACCCGTACTCGATTTTGGACGCCTGAAATGAAACTTCCCATTCTTGCCGCCGCGCTTCTCGGTGCCATCGCCCTCGCCCCGTCTGCGTTCGCTCAGACCGATCCCGTTGTGGAGATGATGGAACAGGCCATCCGCACCAGCCCATCCTATCGCAGTGCCCAGGCCGACATGGACCGGGCCAGCGCCTCCGCAGACCGGATCGCTGCCGGGCCCTACGAGCTTGAAGTGACCGCGAGTGGTGGCCAGCGCAAGATCGACGACCCGCTTGCTTCGGAAAACCGGTACACGGAATGGTCGGCCGGGATCGCCCGCACAGTCCGCCTGCCGGGCAAGAGACAGGTCGATTCCGATCTCGCACGGATCGAGCTGAACCTTGCCGATACAGGTCTCGATCAGTCGCTTTATACAGAGCGGCAGAGATTTGCCGTGCTGTGGAGCCAGTGGCGCCGGGCCGACCTGCTGACGGAGACCTCCTCCGCGCAGGCCGCCGAAGCCCAGCGTATTGCGGAGCTGCAGCAGGTCGCTGTGGACAAGGGCGCCGAACGCCAGATCCGTGCCGACCAGCTGGCTGCCGAAGCCGGTCTCCTTCAGCTTCAGGCCGAGCAGGACCGGGCTGCTGCCCAGGTGGCGAGAGCCGCTCTTGTGGCCCGTTATCCTGACATCGTGTTTTCAGAGCATTCGCTCCCGCTCGATGTATCTAACGAGATGCTGGCGCCCCTGTTCGAGATGGCCATTGAGGAAACACCGGCCTACCGCCGCTCTGGCCTGCTGGCCGAACAGGCCCGCCTGCGTGCCCGCCGTGCCCGGCTGGAAAAACGTCCGGACCCGACCTTTGGGCTGGACTTCAGCAATGAGTTCGGCGGCAATGAAACCAGCGTCATGGCGCGGGTCAGCATTCCGATCGGCGGATCGGTCCGCCGCGCCTATGCGCAGGAAATGTCTGCCAGCGCGACGGTTGCCGAACTCGACCGGGTGACGGTTCAGAAGGAAGCCTTCCAGGCGGTTCAGGCCGCACGCCAGTCCGTCGGCGCTTCCATGTCGCTGTATGAGAAATCGCTCGAAACGGCCCGTTCTTCCCGCAGCATTCTGGAGACCATCCAGAAGGGTTACGAGTTCGGAGAGATCACCATCACCGACTATCTGACCGGCCGGCGTGCCCTGATCTCGGCTGAGCGGACTGTCGCGACACAGCGCGCGCAGCTGGAGAGCGATGCACTGACCCTTCTGGCCCTGACAGGCGGCCCAGCCACGGAATAATTGATCAGGCCCAGCAGTTTCGCCCGGAAACGCCTCTGGCGCTCCGGCAAATGGGCCTGATTGTCGGGAGGCGTCAGCTGGAATCCGGCCAGGTCTTCAGCGCCTCGATCAGCTGCACGGTCAGGCCGCCGGAAACGAGGGCGATCGCCGCCGGCAGGCGGTGCGTGTTCGGGATGGGCGGTACATGGGGCCGGGCTTCGCCGGCGGCCTGCCAGCGCTGGATGGTGCGGGCGAGCCGCCGCGCCCGGCGCTTGTGGTGCTTCAGCGTGTCCAGCATGGCCTGCCAGCGGGCAATCAGCGGCGCGGCGGGCACCGGGCCACGCATGGGCACAGCGACCGGCCCCTTTAGGAAATGCGGGCATGGCCGCGATGGCGCGGGCACCATGGTAAAGACGTAGCGGTATTCTGCATCTTCCTGTTTCGGCTCGTAATAATTGCTGCCGATGCGCGGCCTCAGAGGCGCAAGCTCCATCTGCAGCGCCATCAGGAAGATCAGACGGCGGAGCAGCACGGCCAGCCGCTTCAGCTCCGCCCGCACCTTCCGGTTCAGTGATTTCGAGATTGTTTCGGGCGTCTTGTAGAGGTCGACATTCACGCCGGCTTCCGCAATCGCGCGGGCGAGTGTGTTGAAGGCCTGAGAGAGGAAGTCGGTGCGGTCTGTCATGGCGGGAGACTGGCATGGCGGGCTCAGGGGGTGGATAGAGATTGGCCCTCACCTCCCACCGCCTGCCGCGGCGGGCCCCTCCTCTCCCGCGAGCGGGAGAGGGGTTAAACCGGCGCCGCCGCTACAGGTTTGCTGTCCGGAAAGAACACCCCCTCTCCCTCTGGGAGAGGCGGGACCCGCGCCCGCAAGGGCGTTGGAGGTGAGGGATTGGCCCCGGTCTGTCCACGACCCTTTCGTGGCCATGACAATGGGTGCACCAAACCTGACTGTGTCATGACCATGCATGACCAGTCATGACTATACCGGACTATAGTGGACTATAGCGGATCAATCGCCTTCTTCGGAGCGGCGGGCGGCTTCGCGGAGGCGGGCGAAGAGGATGGCCGGGTCTTCTTCCGACACGTCTGCCTCTTCCGGAGAGACGTATTGCTCGTCGCCTTCCTCGTCTTCCTCGATCACCGGCTCGAACGGGTCTTCTTCGGCGACACCGGCGGCAGCCTCGCGCTGGAGCTCGAAGACGTCTTCGATGTCTTCCGCCTCCTCACCTGCCTCGGAACGCAGACGGCCGATCACGGTCTCCCCGCCGATCAGTGTCTGGCCGGGCCAGATCAGCTGGCCGGAGCTGGCGGGGATGTAGAGATCGCACCAGCCGCCGAGGCGGCGTGTCCCGCAGGGCTTGCCGAGGCGGGCAATGTCCCCGGCGGTCATGTCGATCTCGATCCGCGGGCCGAAGCCGCCGGAGGCAAGGCGGATGCCGACCTGCTGGCCCTGGCTTTCAAAACAGAGCCAGGCGCGGGACAGCCCCTCATCATCCGGCCGCATCGCGATCAGGAGAGAAGAGTCCCCCGCTTCGAGTGTCACATGCTCCAGGCTGCCCGAGATCGGCACATAGACCTTGTTGGTGGAAACCGGCGCAGAGGAGATGCGCACGCGCGTGACCACAGGGCTGTGAAAGCGCAGTTCGGGCGGCGTCTCGACCTGTTTGACCGAGACGACGATACCGTCGCAGGGCGCAACAATGCCGCTGGCCATGTCCGGCGGAGTACGCCCGGCCCAGCGGGTGGCCAGCAACACCGCGACAAAGGCGATAAAGCCCAGCCAGAACAGCGGCGCCCACAGCCAGCCCAGCAGCAGCGCGCCGAGAAACACCGCAAACGCAGCCACAACGCCTTCGATATCGAAGCCGCCATTCAGCCAGGGCGTGGACTTGTGGTCCAGGTCATCCATGATTCAGAACGCTTTCTTTTCCCATCTCAACTTGTGAGGGCCCTTATTCGGCCGCGAGTCCGAGATTCGCACTGCGGGCCTGTCTTTCCCACATATCAGCATATTTCCCGTGCTTTGACAGCAGGGTGGCATGATCACCGCGTTCGATCACCTTCCCGGCCTCCAGGACCAGGATCTCGTCGGCGGACTTCACCGTGGAGAGGCGGTGGGCCACCATCAGCGTGGTGCGGCCCTGAGAGGCTTCGTCGAGGGCTTCCTGAACGGCCTGTTCCGTGGCGCTGTCGAGGGCGGACGTCGCCTCGTCCAGCACGAGGATGGCCGGGTTGGAGAGGATGACGCGGGCGATGCCGACGCGCTGCTTCTCCCCGCCGGAGAGCTTCAGGCCGCGCTCGCCGACGCGGGTGTTCCAGCCTTCGGGAAGGCTTTCGATGAAGTCCAGCAGCTGGGCCCGGCGGGCGGCGTCGCGGACGTCCTCATCACTGGCGTCTGGCCGTGCATAGGCAATGTTGCGGCGGATCGTGTCGTTGAAGAGGACCACATCCTGCGGCACGAGGCCGAGCGCGCGGCGGAGCGATTCCTGTGTGAGATCACGCACGTCGTGGCCATCCACCAGCACGCGGCCGGACTTCACATCATAGAAGCGGAACAGGAGCTTCAGCAGGGTCGACTTGCCGGCGCCGGACGTGCCGACGAAGGCGATCTTCTTGCCGGGCTGTAGGTCAAAGCTGACATCCTCCACGCCGACGGCGCGGCCTTCATGGCTGAAGGAGACATGCTCGAAGGCGACGCTGCCAACCGGATGGGCGAGTTCGATCGCATCCGGCGCGTCGGTGATCTCGGGCTTCATGTCCAGCAGGCCGTAGAGTTTTTCAAGGTCCACGGCGCCCTGCTTGATCTCCCGCCAGGCCCAGCCGAGGATGTTCAGCGGCGCATAGAGCGACAGCATCATCAGCATCACGGCCGTCAGGTCGCCGATCTCCATCTTGCCCTGGATGACATTCCAGGCCGACAGGACCAGCACCGCAGCGAGGCCGGCATTCATCACGAAAGCCTGCGTGGCGTTGAGGATGTACATCGACCGCACGGTCTGGACGTAATGCTCGTTGTAGGTCTCCATCGCCTTGCCGAAGCGGGCCGTCTCGCGGCGCTCGGCAGCGAAGGATTTCACCGTCTCGAAATTGGTGAGGATGTCGACCGAAGTCGCGCGAAAATGCGTGTCCGCCTCGTTCATCTTGCGGCGCTGGCGCACGCGCCATTCCGTGATGATCACCGTGGCAACAACATAGACCGCGATGGTCACCACCGCGATCAGGGACAGTTTGTAGTCATAGGCCACGCCCAGCGCGATGGACGCGAGGATCAGGCGCACGAAAGTCGGCCCGATATTGAAGGCCAAGAAGCGGATCAGATAGTCGATGGCGCTGGCTCCGCGCTCGATGACGCGGTTGAGCGCGCCTGTGCGCCGGGTCTGGTGGAAGTTCAGCGACAGCATCTGCGCATGGCCGAAAGCATCCACGCTGGCGAGGCGCTGGGCATCCTGGCTGACCGGCGAGAACAACCAGTCGCGCAGCTGGGGCATGGCGCCGGCGGCAAAGCGCACGCCGATGCCGAAGGCGAGCCAGATGGCCGCCGTACCGAACGCCGCTTTCGCCCCGCCCGATGGCGCCACCTGGTTGATCGCATGGCCGACGACCAGCGGTGAGACAACCTCCAGCACGGAAGCGCCCAGCGTCAGCAGGACAGCAATCGCAACGACCGGCCGCCACTTCGCCAGTTCCGGCCGCCAGAGCAGCTTCAGGATCCGCACGATGGACTGGCCGAGGCCGCCATCCGCGCTTTCAATCCTGTCATGATCCTGGGGGGCGTGTGGTGGGCTCATTTCCTCGCATATGGGGCCGTTCGCGCCTGCAGGAAACCCGCAAGCGCGCCTTCAGCCCGGAAATGGCCTGAATTTCGCGCTGGCAAGGGCATGAGGCGCCCCATATGAGGGTAGGAGAAAAACAGATGATGAGGGCTCAGGGGATGTCGAATTTACGGTCGGTCTGCGTGTATTGCGGTGCCTCGGGTGAAGTGCGCCCGGACTATATCGCGCTGGCAGAACAGCTGGGCCGTGAACTCGCAAAGCGCGACATCCGCCTCGTCTATGGTGGAGGCGGCGTGGGCCTGATGGGGGCCTGTGCGCGTGCTGCGCATGAGTCGGCGGGCGACGTCCTCGGCATCATGCCCCGCTTCCTGCTGACCAAGGAAATGATCTACGAGGATGTGGAACACCGCATCGTCGAGGACATGCACACCCGCAAGCAGATGATGTTCGAGGAGTCGGACGCCTTCATCGTGCTGCCGGGCGGCATCGGCACGCTGGAAGAAGCCGTGGAGATCCTGTCCTGGGCCCGGCTCGGCCTGCACGCCAAGCCGATGGCCTTCCTGGATGAGGATGGCTTCTGGGCGCCCTTCTTCGAACTGATGAACCACATCATCGACGGCAAGTTCACGCCGGAGAGCTTCCGCTCAGCCCTGGTGCACTGCGATACGCCGGAAACGGCCATCGACGCCCTGTGCGAGCGGATCGTGATGCTGGGCCAGTAAGGGCCTTCCCGGCTCAGACGCCGGTAAAGCCCTCAACTTCCTCGACCGCCTTCTTCGTGAAGTCCATGCCGAGCGAAAGCACCAGCGCCGACGCGATGAAGATCGACGAATAGGTACCGATAAAGATACCGAAGATCAGCGCGAAGCTCATGCCCTGCAGCACGGGGCCACCGAGGAAATAGATCGCGAACAGCGAGATCAGCGTCGTGCCGGAAGTCAGCAAGGTTCGCGACAGCGTGGTGTTCAGCGCCAGGTCGATGACCTGCCGGTCCGGCATCTTCTTGTATTTACGGCGATCCTCACGGATCCGGTCGAACACGACGACCGTGTCGTTCATCGAGTAACCGATGATCGTCAGCAAGGCGGCGATGGAGGTCAGGTTGAACTCAACCCGCAGCAGCGCAAACATGCCCAGCGTGATGATCACGTCGTGCGCCAGCGCAGCGATGGCGCCGACCGAGAACTGCCACTGGAACCGGAACCAGATGTAAACGAGCATCATCGCGAGGGCGACAACAAGCGCCGTAATCCCGTCCGTGAACAGCTCTTTCGAAACTTTCGGGCCGACCGAGTCGTTGCGCAGGAAATCGCCATTCTCGACGCTCAGGCCAAACTTCTCAGACAGCGTCTTGACGATCAGCTCGTTGGTCGCGCCGGAGGCGCGCTCCGCCTGCTGTTCAGCCGTAAGGGACTGAAACTCATCGCCCAGGAGATCCGGCGAAGCCTCGCCGAATTTCACCACGACGATCTCGCGTCCGTCCGTGCCGCTGGCACTGTTGACCTCGGCATTGATCGGCATCGCGGCGCGCACAGCCGGAACGGTAACCGTGTCGGTCTTTGCCAGTTCCATCACGGTGCCGCCCGCAAAGTCGACACCGAAGTTCAGACCGCGCGTTCCCAGCAGGTATGCCGAGGCGGCGATCATGATCATCGAGAACAATGCCCCTGCAATGCGCAGGTTCATGAACGGGATATTGGTCTTCTCGGGCCAGTATTTGATCAACATCGTGTCTCTCCTGCCCCTAGATTCCGAACCGCTTGGGTTTCAGCGCTTTCATGTAGCCGACCGTGATCATCCGGGTCACGACATAGGCGGTGAACACCGAGGTCACGACGCCGATGGACAGGGTCACGGCGAAGCCTTTCACAGGACCGGAGCCAAGCAGGTAGAGGATCATCGCAGCGATCAGCGTAGTGACGTTCGCATCCATGATGGTCGACAGGGCGCGCTCATAACCGGCCTGCGTCGCCGTCCAGGGCGAGCGCCCTTCTCCCTGCTCCTCACGGATCCGTTCAAACACCAGCACATTGGCGTCCACGGCCATACCGATGGTCAGGATGATACCCGCGATACCCGGCAGGGTCAGCGTGGCCCCGACGCCGGACAGACCAGCAAAGATCAGGATGATGTTCGTCGCCAGCGACAGCACGGCGAAGAAGCCGAGCACGCCATAGACCAGCACCATGAACACGGCGACCGCCGCGAGGCCGATCAGCGCAGCGGTGTAACCGGCATTGATCGAGTCCTGGCCAAGCGTGGGGCTGACGGTCCGCTGGTCGAGGAATTGCAGCTTGGCCGGCATCTCGCCTGCCTCGATGATGGCAGCCAGGTCGATGGCTTCCTGCTGGGTGAAGTCACCCGTGATGCGGACGTTGCCGCCGGGAATCGGCTCGTTGATGTTCGGCGCCGACATGATCTCGTCGTCCAGCACGATGGCAAAGCGCTTGCCGGTGTTCTTGCTGGTCGTTTCGTAGAACTTCCGCGCCCCGTTGCCGTTGAGGCGGAAGGTGATCTGCGGACGGTTCTGTTCGTCAAAGCTCTGCGCCGCATTGGCGATGTCGGAGCCGGTAATTTCCGGAATATTGTTGACCAGGAGCGGACCGGTGGACGGGCCGGACAGCAGGCGGAAGCCCGGCTTCACGGTGCCTGCCTCAGCGGCCTGGATCGCGGCGGGGCTGGAATCGACCAGGTTGAAGGTCATCCGGCCATCGCGGTTCAGCAGGTCCTTCAGGCGCTGCGGATCCGGCTCCCCCGGTGCTTCCAGAATGATGCGATTGGTGCCCTGCGGCGTGATGGCGATTTCCGACACGCCTTCCGGGTCCACACGGCGGCGCACGATGGTCATCGTCTTGCTGAGGGCATCCTTCAGCAGCGATTCCTCTGCGGCCGGCGGCACGGTGATGGTCAGCGTGTCCTTGCCGGTGATGCGCATCTCGTACATCTGCGCGCCGCCGATCACACCGCCGACAGGACCGTTCAGCTTCTGGATCCGCTTCAGCGCGTCTTCTGTGCGATAGTTGCCGTCCGCATCCGAGCGGGTCAGTTTCACGACCAGCTCGCGGCCCTTCACTTCCGGCAGGTTGAAGATGCGGTCGGATTGCGGCGTGGTCAGTGCGGAGGACACATCGCGGGAGAGCACGTCGAGCCGGTTGGCAACGACCTCATCCGCTTCGATTTCCATCATCAGATAGACGCCGCCCTGAAGGTCCAGGCCCAGATTGACGCCCTTCTTCGGCATCCAGCCCGGCGCACCGGACATGTTGACCACGTTCGGAAGCGCCATGACGACGCCCCAGAGGAGGACCAGAAACACAAGGCCAATCTTCCAGGGTGGAAACTGAAGCATGTGGGAATCCTTGAATGACCGCGCCGGATGACCCGGCCGCGCCTATCGCCTAGTCGTTCGCGGCGACCGGCTCTGACTTGCCACGCACCTCGATAACCATGCTCTTGATCACGCGAACCTTCACGTTCTCACCCAGGTCGAGGGAAATCTCGTCGTCGAACACCTTGTTCACCTTGCCGACCAGACCGCCGGACGTGACCACCGTGTCACCGCGCTTGAGAGCAGACACCATGGTGGAGTGCTTCTTGGCGCGCTGTTGCTGGGGACGGATCAGCAGGAAGTAGAAAATCGCGACCAGACCGATCGGCATGATCAGCAGTTCGAACATGCCACCGCCCGGACGGGCTGCCTGTTCCTGAGCCACCGCCGGAAGCGCCGAAAGGGCAGCCCCGATAAGCAGCGCAACGTGCTTGTTCGCCATGATTTTCCTCTCTTCAGGCCCCAAAAAAGATACGCCCCTATAGCTGTGGCTGCCGGGCTTGGCAAACAAGGGCTGCAGGCGCCAAATCGCAGTCAGAGCGCCTGAGAACGCCCCTCGCGGAGCATTGGCAGCGCATGCCGGAAGCCCAGCCGTTCCCGCTCGCCATTCTCGTGAAGGCGCATCAGCACCTGCCCCGCACCGGTCACAACGGGCGCGACCAGCATGCCGCCCTTGCCCAGCTGGGACAGCAGCGTGTCGGGGATCTCTTCCACGGCCCCGGCCAGCAGGATCCGGTCATAGGGGCCCCGTTCCGGCCAGCCGAGCAGGCCATCCTCGCAGCGGACCGCCAGATTCGACAGTTCCAGCTCCAGGATACGCCGCCGGATCGCCTCCGTCAGCGTGTGGAACCGCTCCACCGCGAACACATCCGCCGCCAGCTGGGCCAGAAGCGCGGCGGTATAGCCTGAGCCCGCCCCCACCAGCAGGACACGCGACTCATTCCCCCGCGCCAGCTGCAGCGCCTGGATCAGCTGGCCCGTGGTGACCGGGCGCGGAATGATCTGGCCGCAGGGAATGGGCAAGATGGCGTTCTCGAAAGCCAGTTGGGACAGGGCCGGATCGTCCACAAAGGCCGCCCGGTCGATTGTCTCCATGGCACGCAGCACGCCGTCATCGGTCACGCCTTCCTGCCGGAGGTGGAGGACGAGACGGGCGGAACGAAAAGGATCGGCGATCAGGCCTACCATGATCCTTTGAGCTTTTGGAGGAACGCCTCGTGCGTCAAGTCCACATGTAGCGGAGACACCGAAACATAACCCTCATAGATCGCTCTCAGGTCAGTTCCTTCGGCCGGTTTGGACAATTTGCCCTTGTAGCCGATCCAGTAATAATCGTTCCCGCGCAGGTCCTCGCGCCGGTCGGTATGCACGATCGACTCGTCGCGGAAGCCCTGACGGGTGATCTGGATACCGCGCACATCCTCCGGCTCGACGTCCGGGAAGTTCACGTTCATCACCACATCGTCCGGCCAGCCATGGTCGATCAGCGGGCGTAGCGTCTTCGCGCCCCAGGCCCGCGCCGTGTCCCATGGCAGGGAGCCGCGCTCGCGGAAGTTCTGCGACTGGCTGAGCGCGATGGACGGAATGCCCAGCTGCATGCCGAACATGGCCGCCGCGATCGTGCCGGAAAAGCTCGTGTCCTCGGCGATGTTCTGGCCGCGATTGACGCCGGACAGGACAAGGTCCGGCTTGTCCGGCATCAGGTCGTGCGTTGCCAGCAGCACGCAGTCCGACGGCGTGCCCGTGATCGCAAAGGCGCGCGCGCCGACCTTGCGGGTGCGCACCGGATGCGTCAGCGAAATCGCGCGGCCCTTGCCGGACTGTTCCTCCTCCGGCGCGGCGATCCAGATGTCATCCGACAGCTCCTTGGCGATCTCTTCCAGCACGGAGAGACCCG
>JAWKUR010000030.1:0-24765 GCA_041398445.1 Hyphomonas sp.
CTGCGACCCGTTTGATTTTTCAATAACGAAAACGAAGAGGTATTCATTATGCCGAAGAAGCAAAGTTCTTCCAAGGTATCTTCTATTGCGTCGAAAGCCCTGAGGGGGAAACCGATTACCAAGAGTGAGCAAAAGTCCCTTGCTGCATCGGTTCTTTCTCAGGACGAGACTAGGGGCAACAAGAAGAAGTAAAGGAAGGCCCCGGCAGAGGTAGCCGGGGCCTTTTCCTTAGTTCCCCGCCGGCAGGCCCTGTTCCTTGGCCATGCGTTTCATGGCCTTTTGCAGTTTCTCGAAGGCGCGAACCTCGATCTGGCGGATGCGCTCGCGGGAGACATTGTACTCCTCGGAAAGCTCTTCCAGCGTCTTCGGTTCGTCGGTCAGGCGCCGTTCGGTCAGGATGTGGCGCTCGCGCTCGTTCAGGTCTTCCATCGCCGCGCTCAGCAGTTCCATACGGGCGTTGAATTCCTGCTTGTCGGCGAATTCAGTGGCCTGGTTCGGCTCGTCATCGGCCAGCCAGTCCTGCCATTCCATGTCGCCATCGGTGCCCATCGGCACGTTCAGCGAGGCATCCGAGCCGGACATGCGTCCGTTCATGGAATAGACCTCGTCTTCGGTGACGTTCAGCTTCTCGGCGATCAGGCGGGCCTGTTCGGGCTTCAGGTCACCTTCTTCAAGGGCGGCCATCTCGCCTTTCAGGCGGCGCAGGTTGAAGAACAGCTTCTTCTGGGCAGCCGTCGTGCCGAGCTTCACCAGGCTCCACGAGCGCAGGATGTATTCCTGGATCGCGGCGCGGATCCACCACATGGCATAGGTGGCCAGGCGGAAGCCCTTGTCCGGGTCGAACTTCTTCACGGCCTGCATCAGGCCGACATTGCCCTCCGAGATGACCTCGGCCATCGGCAGGCCATAGCCGCGATAGCCCATGGCGATCTTGGCCACGAGGCGCAGGTGGGATGTCACCATCTTTTCGGCGGCTTCGGTGTCCTCCTGCTCGCGCCAGCGCCGGGCCAGCATGAACTCCTCGTTCTTTTCGAGCATCGGGAATTTGCGAATTTCAGTGAGATAACGGCTGAGGCCCTGTTCGGGGCTGAGCGTCATGCTCGTACTGGCAGAAATCTTGTTTGCCATATCTTCAAATCCTCCTTCCGGAACCTGTCCCGTGAAACCGGCGACGGTTCCAATATGGAATGTCCGGTCTTTTAGCCCCGTCTGGCGGCGGCGTCTTCTACCGGATTGCGCATGATTATCATCGCGCTCGAGTATAGATAGGAATTGCGGCATCCTTAGGGAAGGGGGATGGCGTAGGTCTGATTTACTGTTTCACAGGGCAAAAAAATCCCCGCTCCCGGAGAGAGGGGGAGCGGGGCAGGATCAGGAACGGGGGGTATCTCCTGTTATTCGGCCGGTACGGGGGACGGCTTCTCGTTAAGGCGGGAAAGGGCCGCGTTGAGGGCCTCAAGCCGGTTGCCGAAACGCTTGTCCTGGCTGCCCGGCACCTGGTCGGTGGCGAACTTCTGCAGCAGGTTTTCGACATCCGCGCTCATGCCGGTGAAGTAGACATCCTTGCCGGCATCATGTGCGTCCTCGATGATCGTCTCGACCGCACGGACGGCGGAGACGTCGATGAAGGGCACGCGGGCAAAGTCCAGCACGATCACCTCGACCTTGTCGCCAGCCTTGCTGCGGACGTGGTGGCCAAGGTCTGCCGCTGCGCCGAAGCTGAGCGGGCCGCCGAAGTCGAACAGCATCACACGGCCGCCACAGCGCGAGAGCAGGTTGACCTCCTCCTCGGTGGACTGGCGCGGAGCTTCACGCTGCACCGAGGCGATCTGGTCGTCGGCCAGCTTCTTGATGAAGGCGAGGGCGGCGAGGACAACACCCACGGCAACGGCAGTGATCAGGTCAACGAAGACCGTCAGGCCAAGGACGAGCACCATCAGCGCCAGATCCCAGCGCGGGCCTTTGTGGGCACGCTTGAGATAGGACATGTCGATCGTGTCGAAGCCGACTTTCACCAGGATGCCTGCCAGAACCGCATGCGGGATCTTCGAGGCGAGCGGGCCGAGGCTGAGCACGATGGCCAGCAGCACGACGGCATGCGTCATGCCGGAGATCTTCGTGCGGCCGCCGGAGCGGATGTTGATCACCGTCCGCATCGTGGCGCCTGCGCCGGGGATGGCGCCGAACATGCCGGCAATCGTGTTGCCGATGCCCTGGCCGATCAGTTCCCGGTCGGAGCCATGGCGCGTGCGGGTCATGTTGTCAGCGACGAGCGAGGTCAGCAGGCTGTCGATGGAGCCGAGCACCGCCAGGATGAAGGCGGCTTCCAGCACCACGAGCGCCGTATCCGTGCTGAAGCTCGGCAGGACGAATTGCGGCAGGCCGGTCGGGATGTCGCCCAGGACCGGAGCGCCCGGCAGGGCCAGGCTGACCAGTGTGCCAATCACGAGCGCGGCCAGCGGGCCGGGCACATAGGCAGCAAATTTCTTCGGCCAGGTGAAGACGATGAACAGGGTCAGCGCGGCAATGCCGACGGCGATCAGATTCGGGTCCATCACGGCGCCGGGGACGGCGGTGAAGGCCGGGATCGTACCGCCGCCATCCGGCTCATGTCCGAACAGGCGGGAGAGCTGCAGCGCGATGATGATCACGCCGATGCCGCTCATGAAGCCGGAGATCACCGGATAGGGGACGAGCTTCACATACTGGCCGAACTTCAGGACGCCGAGACCGATCTGCAGGAGGCCAGCGAGAACGACGGCGGCGAAGACGAGGGTCGGGTTGCCGCCAAGCGCGGCATAGAGGCCGGCAAAGACGACGACCATCGGGCCCGTGGGCCCCGAGACCTGAGAGCCTGTGCCGCCGAACAGGGCCGCGAAGAAGCCGACAAAGATGGCGCCCCAGAGGCCGGCAATCGGGCCGGCGCCGGAGGCTTCACCAAAGGCGAGCGCAAGCGGAAGGGCGACGATACCGGCGGTCAGGCCGCCGAACAGGTCGCCTCTCAGATTGGAAAAGTCGAGAAAGGCGCCGCGCCCGGAAGGCGCGGCAGTCTGGGAAGAAGACATGGGATCAGGTCCGTTTTGTCAGTGTCCCGATCAGGCCGCGCAGGTGTGTTCGCCCGCGAGTTCGCGGATCTGGGCGGCATAACGGGTGTCGATGGTGATGAATTTGCCTTCGGCCTCATCCCAGGCTTCGACTTCGCCGGTGCGAATGTCGTAGACCCAGCCGTGAAGCTCGGTCGTGCCTTTGGCGAGGGCGGCGGCAACGCTCGGGTGGGTGCGCAGGTGCTGCAGCTGGAGCAGGACGTTCTGCTCGATCAGCATCTTCATGCGCTCTTCCGGAGGGGTGTCCTCTTCAGCGAGGCTGCCGACGACATCCACGGCGGCCTTGGAATAGGCGAGCCATTTCTTGACGTGCGGCAGGCTGTCGAGCCCTTCCGGGTTCATGGCGCCTTTCATGGCACCGCACTCGGTATGGCCGCAGACGACGATGTGCGGCACTTTCAGGACCGCAACCGCATACTCGATCGAGGCGGTCATGCCGCCCGTATGTTCCGTGTGCGGCGGGACGATGTTGCCGGCATTCCGGCAGATGAACAATTCGCCCGGTTCTGTCTGGGTGATCATGGCCGTTTCGACGCGGGAGTCGGAGCAGGCAATGAACAGGGCCTCAGGGGACTGGCCCTTGCTGAGTTCTTCGAAAAGGTCTTGTTTTTCAGGGTAAACGTCGTTTTTGAAGCGAACAACGCCTGCAGCAAAGCGCGGCATGCGAAACTCCTTTCGTGCTGGGAGGAAACACTGGATTGTATAAAGGGGCGTGGTGAGCGCTTATGCTTCAGACGGCGGGTCCACGACAGACCGCGACACCTCGCTGTAGCGACGGCACGCACTGCGGTTAGGCGCTATCTGTATGTGCACAGAGGGTGGCTCCTTGGGTCTGCACAATGCAATTTGGTATGGCGCAATAGATAGTTCCAATATAAAAACGCTCACATTACGGTAGGAAAAACCTATCGAAAGTGATGAAAAATTAGGCAGGATCTGCTTGAATGCGCCCCACCCTCCGACAGCTCCAATACCTGGTTGCGGTGGCCGACACCGGAAAGTTTCACGAGGCGGCCCGTATGCTGAACGTGTCGCAGCCCAGCCTGTCGGCGCAGATCGCCGAGGCAGAGCAGCAGCTGGGCGCCGTGCTGGTGGAGCGTGGGCGTCATGGGGCCATCATGACCCCGCTGGGGGAAGAGGTTGTACGCCGGGCCCGGCTGATCCTGATCCAGGTCGAGGATCTGAAGGCTTTCACACTTCGCCCGTCAGGGGAGGTGGCCGGGCGTTACAGGCTTGGCACAGTGCCGACCATCGGACCCTATCTTCTGCCGGGCGCCATCAAGGAGCTTCACCGTCTGTACCCTGAGTTGAGGATGAGCGTGCGTGAGGCCCGCACGGCCGACCTTGACGAGCGCCTCATGGATGGCCGGCTCGACATGATCATCTCGACCCCGGAAGACCATGTAAATGGCGCTTTCATGGAGCTGTTCGAGGAGACGCTGTTCGTCTGTGCGGCGCAGGAGGACGAACTCTCCGCCAAAAGCGGTCCGGTCGATCTTGAAGCCCTGAAGGGGCGCGAATTGCTCAGCCTCGGGCCGGGGCACCGGCTCAGCCTGATCATCCAGCAGCTCGCCACGGCGGCAGGCGCGCATGTCAGTACCGAATATGAGGGCACGTCGCTGGATGCCGTGCGCCAGACTGCCAGCATGGGGGAGGGGGTGGCAATCCTGCCCAATCTCTATGCCGTGGTGGAAGCCCAGCGTGACCCTGGCCAGGTTGTCCGGCCGATCCGGCACAAGCTCGCCCGCCGCAAGATCGGCCTGATCTGGCGTGAAGGCTCCCCATTGGCGGAGCCGATCATGGAAATGGGGAACGTGCTGCGCAGCGTTGCCGCAGACCTGCTGAGCGACGATGCCGGCAAGCCGCGGCGGCGGGTCAGTCGACGCTAACCTCTACCTTTTCCTCGGCAAGATAGTCCGTAGAGCGCATTTCGTGCAGGCGGCTGACCGTGCGCTCGAATTCGAATGCGCCATCGCCCTCGGGGTAGAGGATTTCCGGCTCTGCCGCCGCGCTGGCGATCAGCTTGATCTTTGCTTCATAGAGTGCGTCGATCAGGGCGACGAAACGGGCGGCCTCATTGCGCTTGTCGGGGCCGAGCTGGGGAATGCCGCGCAGGATGATCGTGTGGAAGTTCGCCGCAATGGTCAGATAGTCGCGCGAATAGAGCGGGCGGGCGCAGAGTTCATCGAAGCTGAACCAGGCGACCCCGGCCGCCTCGCGGCTGACTTCCAGCTTGCGGCCCTTCACGGTGAGCGTCACATGCTGGGCGTGGGCGCCGGAGGTGAGGCGGGTCCAGACATCTTCGAGCGATGCATCCGCCTGGGGGCCGAGCGGGGCGTACCAGACCGGCGCGGCGATCAGCCGGTCCAGCCGGTAATCGCGATCAGATGCAAGGTGGAAGACGTCGCAACGGTCTTTCAGGTGCTTGATGAAGGGCAGGAAGAGCGGCCGGTTGATACCATCTTTGTAGAGATCGTCCGGTTCCCGGTTGGAGGTCGCCACCATGGTGATGCCGCGCGAGAACAACTGGTCGAACAGCCGGGCGAGGATCATCGCATCTGCGATCTGGGTCACCTGGAATTCGTCGAAACAGAGAAGCTGCGCCTCGGCGGCGACCTGTTTCGCCACGGGCGGGATCGGGTCGTCGCCCGCGCCCTTCACCCGCCAGGGGGAGCGCCTGCGCTCGCCTTCCGGCATCTTGCGCCAGGTGTCGAGCCGGTCCTGGATCTCGGCCATGAATTCGTGGAAATGCACGCGGCGCTTGGCCTTCGGCGCGGCATTCTCGAAGAACAGGTCCATCAGCATGGACTTGCCGCGCCCCACGCCGCCCCAGAGGTAGAGCCCGCGGGCAGGCTCGGATTTCGAAAACCAGCCATTTTTCTGCGGCTCGGCCAGGCGCCGGGCGAGATCGTCCAGCAGAGCGGCGGCTTCCGCCTGAATTGGGTCGTTGCTGAGGAGGCCTGCCTCCACGCGTTCCCGGTACTGGCTGAGGACATTTGCCATGCGGGGATCAGCCGAACTGTTGCGCAATCTGGTCCAGCAGTTCGCTGAACGATTCGGGTCTCAGTACCAGCGTCAGAACAAGGCCGGCGACCGCGCCGCCAAGGTGGGCGCCATGGGCGATCATCGTGTTTTCACGCTGGGAATAGATGAAACTGATGATGATGAAGAGAAGGGCGTAGAGGCCCGCCCAGATCGGCAGGGCAAACATCAGATAGATGGTCGCGAAAGGGAACAGGATGCCGACCGCCGACATCAGGCCCGAAATCGCGCCGGAGGCCCCGATGGCGCGGTAATCCGGCTGGCGGCTCTTGTCGACGATTTCCCAGAACGAGCCGCCCAGCAGCGATCCGAAATAGAGGATCAGGAAGCCGGTACTGCCGAACACATGTTCCAGCGGCGGGCCGAAATAATAGAGCGTCAGCATGTTCACGAAGAGGTGCATGCCGTTCACGTGCAGGAAGCCGGAGGTCAGGACCCGGTGCCACTGGCCCTGTTCCCGGATCGGGCGGATCCAGAGCGAGTTCTGATTGACGAAGTCCGGCGCGGCGAAGCCGACCATGCTGGCAACGATATTGGCCAGCAGCAGGCTGGACGTGATCGGCGATGACGTGAAAAATTCCATACCGAGGCAGTTTCCATCAGTGGCAGGCGAAAGAAAACCGCCCGGAACAGGTTCCGAGCGGCTTAGCAAGCTCCGGCCCCGAAGGGCAAGCATAAGGGATCAGGTGACCGGTCAGGCCGCGCGGACAGTCAGGGACGGGGTGTCGGCGGCGTGCGGCATCAGGTCCATCAGGAAGTCCTCGAAGGAATCCGGGCGCTGGATGAAGCGGTTAAAGGGCAGGCCGGCCTTGAAGACCGCTTGCGGGTGGATATTGGCGCCGCAGCGCAGGGCTGCTTCGACAACTTCGTCCCGCGAATCCATCGAGGAAACGACGGCGATCCGGTATTTGCCCATATTGGCGATGCGGGCGATGGTCATGTCCGGATCGAGGGAATCCGGCAGGCCGAGATCAAGGACGACAAGGTCAAAACGCTCAAGGCGCAGGCGTGATTCCGCCGCCATCAGCGTCGGGGCCATGACGAGATCTACCTGCACGCGAGACCGGGCGGCCTTGTCTGCAGCGATGGCCAGCATGTCGCGCACTGGCGCATGATCTTCAACCCAGAGAACTTTCATAAATCTACCCCGATGACTTTCCTGTTTGGCGGGTCCTTAACCTGCCCCCGATGTGCATTCACTTTGCCACGTGGGCCTTACGGCTTAGTAAAGCGTTCCTTTCAGAAGTGTTGAAAACTCAACGAATTGCGATTGGCGCCGTCCTGCCCGATTCAGGCATTTTTGGCTGTAACAGCAGAGCTTCCGCCCCTCAGGGCCTTGGCATATGCTGGCATCTGGAGAAACGCCCGCAAATGAGTGATGAAGCCCTGCCGAAAGAATCCGAAGTGCCGCGCAAATCGGCCTTCCTGGATGTGGAAACGCCGGATGACCTGCATATCGTGGATGTGCTGATCGAGGAGCGGTGTCCGAAACTGCGGGCGAGCCCTGCCTGGCCGGTGGTGCGCCCGGTGCTCTATTCCATGCTTGGCTATAACAAGGCCCGGCGCATGGCCGACGAGATCGTCCAGCTGAACGGCCGTGAATCCTTTGACCGCCTGTCCCGCCAGCTTGCCTTCGACCTGTCCGTTGAAGGGATCGAGCGGATGCCCCGTGAGGGGCGGCTGATTATTGCTGCCAACCACCCGACCGGCCTCGCCGACGGGGTGGCGGTGTGGGATCTGCTGAAGCGGGTGCGGAACGACATCATCTTTTTTGCCAATGCCGATGCGATCCGCGTCAATCCGAAGTTCGAGGATGTGATTATTCCGGTCGAATGGGTGATGGAGAAACGCTCCCCGGCCAAGACGCGGGAAACGCTGAAACGGGCAGGGGAGGCGTTCGCGGAAGAGAAATGCATTGTCATCTTCCCCTCCGGGCGTCTGGCGCGGAAGGAAGGCGACCGCCTGATCGAGAAGGAATGGTTCTCCACCGTCATCGGGCTCGCAAGGAAGCAGAAGGCGCCAATCCTGCCGCTCAACCTCGATGCCTGGAATTCGCGGCTCTATTACCTGTTCTGCAATCTCAGTGGCGAGCTGCGCGACATCACCCTGTTCCATGAGTTGTTGAACAAGCAAGGCTCGAAGATCCGGATGACATTCGGCCAAATGATCGACCCCGAGATGCTGCAGGGCGACACGAACGATCTGACCGAGAAGCTGAAGGCGCATGTCGCCTATGAGTTGCTGGAGGATCCTGGTGCCATTTTCCGGCCCTGAGCTTAAGCCCAGGTCAGGATAACTGAATTCAAATTGACAACGTATTGTCAAATGGGCAACATATTGCTCATGAAACAAGCTCACTCTCCTGATCATACAGATGCCGGCGCGGCCCTGACGGACCTGATGCTGGATATTTTCCGTGCGAACGGCGCGCTGCTGGCGTCCGGCGACCGGCTCGTCGCTCCGCTGGGGCTGACCAGTGCGCGTTGGCAGGTGCTGGGGTCGATTGCTCTGTCTGACTCTGCGCTGCCCGTTGCGCATCTTGCCCGCGTCATGGGCCTCAGCCGGCAGGCCGTACAGCGCGTCGTCAACGATCTTGAAGCAGAAGGTTTCGTCGCGTTCGAACCTAATCCTCACCACAAGCGCGCCCATCTCGTCGTGCTGACGGTGAAAGGACAGGAAGCCTATGCCGCCGCCACTGCGCGGGAAGCGCCGTGGGCAAACGCCCTGGCTGAAGGCCTTTCGGCAGAAGAGATCGTGACCGCACGGCGAGTTGTCACCCAGCTGATCCGGCATCTCGAAAATGGCGCGGAAGACAAGGGGAGCTGAGACCGGACATGCTGAAGCGCATTCATCCCATCGCAGGCCTGACCGGCTTTCTGGTGATCCTGACATTCTGGACGTCCACGGTCCTGTCCGAACTCTCCGGACAGACGGCTGTCATTGTTGCGGTGAAGACCGGCGTGCTGTGGGGAGTGATTCTTCTGATCCCCTCTATCGCGCTTGCTGGTGGGACGGGTTTCCGCCTGGCCGGGCCGGGGGCGAAAGGGCTCGCTGGCACAAAGCAGCGGCGTATGCCTTTCATCGCGGCGAACGGCCTGCTCGTGCTGGTGCCATGCGCTGTGTTCCTGCAGCGGCTCGCCGTGGCGGGTGATTTCGGCGCGGTCTTCTACGCGGTGCAAGCGGCGGAACTCGCGGCCGGTCTCGTGAACCTGACATTGATGGGGTTGAACATTCGCGATGGCCTCAGAATGACGAAACGCCGCCGGTCGCAAAAAGCCCGTTAGCGCTTTCCGGTTTCAGGCCGGAGAGGGGCTTCCCTAGGGGCCGGTCTTGTCAGATCGGGGGCCGCATCCCAGACTTCCGGGAAAAGAGGAAGAAACGGCATGAGCGGGGAGAATAAAGGCATCGTCAGGGACCAGCCGCAGGAGATCCCCTCCGAAGGCGGGCCATTGGCCGAGTTCAAGGGCGCGGTGCCTCCGGCGCCGGAATGGTTCCGCAAGGCTGTTGCCACCCCTTATGAGACAGGCTCGGTGATGGTGAAGGGCGCCAATGTCACTTACCAGCGCTGGGGCAGGCGCGGCGCGCCCGGCCTGTTGCTGGTGCATGGCAACGGTGCCCATGCCCATTGGTGGGATTTCATCGCGCCGTATTTCGCCGAAGACTACAATGTCGCCGCGATCACCTTCGCCGGGATGGGCGACAGCGACTATCGTGCAAGCTACGACATGGCGACCTTTGCGGAGGAGGAAGTCGCCGTGGCCGAGGCCGCGGGCCTGTTTGAGGGACCGACCAAGCCGATCATCGTGGCGCACTCCTTTGGCGGCTTCGTCACCCTCGTGACCGGGGCAGAGTATGGCGACCGGTTCGACGGGATGGTGATCGTGGACAGTCCGGTCAATCCGCCGGAACGCCCGCACCGGGGGCCGGACCGGAAGGGCCGCCCGAACCGGGTCTATCCGGACCTTGCTGCCGCGCTCAGCCGTTTCCGCCTCGCGCCGCCTCAGCTTTGCGAGAACCTTTATGCCGTGGATTATATCGCGCGGTGGAGCCTCAAGAAGGCAGACGAAGGCGGTTGGACCTGGAAGTTCGATCCGATGATCTGGACGCATTTCGACCCCGGCCGTGACCCGGGTGAAATGCTTCAGGCCGCACGCTGCCGTGTTGCGATCATTCGCGGCGAGGACAGTTCACTGATGCCGGATTATGTGCGCGAATACATGCGCAAGCTGCTCGGCTACCAGGTGCCGTTCATTTCCATTCCGCATGCAGACCATCATGTCATGTTGGATCAGCCGATTGCCTTCATCGCGGCCTTGCGGACCTTGCTGGCGGAGTGGAGCCATTCCGACCCGCACCGGACAATTACTGAGGCGCCGGCGTCGTCTCCGGCATGAAGAGGCCCGCCGTGCCCAGCCACTGAACGATGCGCAGGGCGGCCTGCCACAGCGAGGCGTCGGGTGAGCCGAGGGATTCAGCCTCAGCTATCTGTTCGGACAGGACATTCGCGGACTGTTCCACACCGACCCGCCGCATCGTGGTCATGGCGGTGGAGAAGGCTTTTGGATCGCAGAATTCCGTGCGTGGGCTTCCGAGTACCCAGGCCACGGCATTGCCTTCCTCGCGACGGCCGAGCAGGCAGCGCTGGTCCGGTTCAAGGCTGAGCCAGAGAATGGCCTGGAAGTCCGTGAAGGCGCCGCCGAAAATATCCGAATGGCCAAGCCCGCCATCGGAGACGGCAGACGTGTCGATCGTGTTCAGCGCAGGCAGCAGAACCGGCTCGCCTGAATCCCCGGCGCGGCGGCCCGTGCCATTGAAGCGGCGGGACGCCTGAAGCGCCCGGTCCTTCGAACTGGCATAGAGGGTGAAGTCGTCTGCCAGGCCACTGATCAGCGAGACCCGGTCGATGAACTCCTCCGCATCCACATCGGGGGAGGCGAAGACCACCTCATCGAACAGTTTTTCGCCGGGCCGGTCCTTCGCCATCTGGTCCAGCGCAAGGGTCAGGAACTCGTTCCCCATGGAGTGGGCGACGACGCTGATCCGCTCCGCGCCTGTCCGGTCGGCCAGGATCAGGAGGAATGTCTCAAGGTCCTTCACGGCCTGCGGAGTGATCTGGGAACGGTCTGCCTTGTAACCGAACAGGCTGCCCGCCGAAGGCCAGGAATAAAACACGGCGGCGCCGTCGATTTCGAGATCGGTCGACAATTGCGCCGTGCGCTCGATCCCGGAATCGAACTTCGTGTTGTAGCCGTGGATCAGGACGAAGATTTCCCGCCGCTGTGATTTGGCGAGTTCCAGTTTCAGCTCGCGTACGAAAGCTTCCATGTCCGGATGGATCTTCATGTCGCCCACGATGACATGGCGGGCCGGGTCAGGCCGCACATCGAAGCGCAACACGCTGGGCTTCGGAATTTCGCCAAGCGCCCGGTTGCGCGGGACGGAGACGACCACTGTGCCGGTTTCCAGCTTGCCGCGGTCTGCGCTGTAATAGGTGCGCGCATCGAGTACGGGCTGACCGTCCACGATCAGTTTTTCGCCGGGGGCCGGGGCGCGATCCGTGCCGTAGAAGACTTTCACGAGGTCGAAGTCCGGTTCCTCTCCGAAGACGCGGGGAGACAGGCGGCGGCCCGCGGGCATGGCCGCGCCGGTGTCACGCGCGCGCTCGATACTGTCGGAAAGGGCGAGCTCCATCTCCTCTATCGTGGCAAAGCCCCCGGCCATGGCGATCCGGGTGAGGTCGAGCCCGTTTGCCTTTGCAAAGGCGAGCAGGGGCGCCATGCGCGGATGATCCACACCGAGATGGTCCGCAACGAGGGCGACGGCGCGCCCGGCATGAGCCGTTGCGGTGGCCGTGTCGCCAGCCGCCGCAGCGATCTCGGCCATCCGGGCTTCAAGGTCGATCAGTCTTGCCCAGTCGGTTTCCGGCGCGGCGGCCTCGGCATCGGCGAGGTCCTGATAGGCGGCCAGGGCACCATCTGTGTCACCTTCACGCGCCATCAGCTCTGCGAGATCCTGGCGCAGTTCCGTGTCAGTGGACGGGTCTGCCCATAGCTCTGAAGCGAGGGACAGCATCGCGTCGCGGTCGCCAGCGGTCTCCGCATCACCTAATTCCACCAGCAGGTCGCGCGACGGGGCGGCGGCCGGGGCCGCGGGCTCACGGGGCGGGGTGGCACAGGCCGCAAGAACGGCCAGCAGCGTGGCCATGACAACAGCGCGGATGCGGATCATGCGGCGTCCTCCTCGGGATCAGCCGGATATTAAAAAGCGTCCGCAGCCCCTGCAACCGCGGCGATTGATCAGCCGCGCGTCAAAGGCCCTTTTTTCCAGTTCACCGAATAGAGGTCAAACCGGCGGTCCTTCAGGTTCTGTACCGCGCCGGACTGGCGGGCGGTCAGCAGGTCGGACAGGGAGAGATCGGCGAGCGCGATGGTTTCCGTATTGGGCGCTGTATCGGCGGCCACGCCGTCGCGGGCGAAGGGGAAGTCCGACGGCGTCAGGATGCAGCTCTCCGCATAGTGGATGTCCATGTTCTCCACATTCGGCAGGTTTCCCACCACGCCGGAGAGGGCGACATAGCACTGGTTCTCCACCGCGCGGGCCTGGCAGCAATAGCGCACACGGAGATAGCCGCGCCGTTCATCCGTGCAGAAGGGGACGAACAGGATCAGCGCGCCCTGGTCCACCAGGTGGCGGGCCAGTTCCGGGAATTCGGAATCGTAACAGATCATCACGCCGATAGGGCCGCAATCGGTCTGGATGGCGAGCGCGCCTTCGCCGCCCTTGATGTTCCACCACATCCGCTCCGACGGGGTCGGGTGCAGCTTCTGCTGCGTGTGGACAGAGCCATCGCGCAGGAAGACATAGCAGATGTTCAGGATGTCTCCGTTCTCCACCATGCTGGGATGCGTGCCGGCGATGATGTTGATGTTGTAGGAGACGGCCAGCTTTTCCATGAAGGCGACGAAGCGCGGCGTGTATTCAGTCACCTTCTCGATGGCCTCGACCGGGCCAAGCGGCTTGTGCTCCAGCGAGAGCAGCTGCAGCGTGAAAAGTTCGGGGAAGACAACAAAGTCCGATTTGTAGTCGGAGGCGATGTCGGTGAAATATTCGATCTGCTGTTCGAACTCGTCGATTGAGTTGATCTTGCGCATCTGGAACTGCACCGTTGCGATACGCACGCGTTCGGGCAGGGCGGTATCGCCCAGACTGGGTTTCGCCTTGATCTTGTCCTGCTCAAGCGGGTTTTCCCACAGCATGTGCGTGGCGCAGTCCTTCGACTGTGCATCGCCCAGAAGGTAGTTCCGCATCACGCCGATAGGCTTGAAGCCCTGGCGCAGCTGGAAATTGATCACCGGGTCCTTGAGCTTCTGGTCGACGACCGCGTTCACATAATCCTGCGGGTTCGGATATTCCTTCACATGGCGGGCATAACCCGGCATCCGTCCGCCGAACACGATGCCCTTCAGCTCCAGCCACTGGCAAAGGTCTCTCCGTACCCGGTAGAAACGCTCGCCGATGCGCAGGCGGCGGTAGTCCGGGTGTACCATCACGTCCATGCCGTACAGCATGTCGCCGTCGGGATCATGACGGGCGGCGAAGCCCGCACCGGTGATCTCGGTCCAGGTGTGGGGCTTAAGCGCGACATCGCTGGAGATCATGAATGTGGCGCAATAGCCGACGATCACGCCTTCATATTCGGCAACGAACTGGCCATCCGGGAAGCGGTTGATCTGGCCGAACAGCTCACTCTGGGCATAGCCCATGCCGGTGCCATAGACACGTTCTGAAACGGCCATGATGCCGGGAATGTCGCGGACTTCAGCATTTCGGACGATGAGCTTGGCGGGTTTGTCGGACATGGAGGCCTACCTGTTCGGTCTTTCCGCATTTTATGGCATGTGCGGATTGAGAGAGTATCAATGCGGCAGGCGAAGGCTGGCGCGCAAGCCACCCAGTGCACTTTCGGAAAGGCGCAGGTCACCGCCATGCGCCCGGGCCGTATCGCGGGCGAGCGTCAGGCCAAGGCCAGTGCCGGACGTATTCTGCGAGCGGGCCTCATCCAGGCGGGAGAAGGGACGGAAGGCTTCTTCGCGCCGGTCTTTGGGGATACCGGGCCCGTTATCATCGACATGCATCTCGACAGCGCGTGGTCCGTCGATCAGCGTCACTTGCACTGTGTCGCCGAACTTCACCGCGTTGGAGAGAAGGTTTGTCACCGCCCGCTTGAGGGCGAGGCGACGGCCCTTGATGGTGATCGCGTCCGGCCCGGTCACCGGAATGTCCTTGCCGAACCCGGCCACGACGTCGCGGACCAGGGCCGCAAAATCGAACTCGGCCGGCTCGTCGCTTTCCTCGCCCTTTGCGAAGGCGAGATAGCCGTCCAGCATCATGGCCATATCGTCGAGATCGGCCTTCATGGCGCGGATTTCGTCTGTCTCTTCCATCATGGCGAGGGAGAGTTTCAGGCGGGTGAGCGGTGTGCGCAGGTCGTGGCTGACCCCGGCCAGCATGGCGGTGCGCTGGTCTGTGAAGGCGGTCAGCCGGTTCTTCATGTCGATCACGGCGCGGGCAGCCTCGCGCACTTCATTGGCGCCGGAGGGGCGGAAGTCCGGCACGTCGCGGCCCCGGCCGAAGGCGCGTGCCGCTTCGGACAGGCGCAGGATGGAGCGCACCTGCTGGTTCAGGAAGGCAACGGCCAGCGCAACCATCAGGAGGCTGAAGATGATGACCCAGACAATGAAGAAGTGGGAGGTGATCGTCACGGCCCGCTTGCGTTCGATCAACACTTCGGTTGTTCGCCCGGCTGCCGGGAAGCGGATATGGATCATCGAGTCATTGGGGCTGAGGCCCACGACGACCGGCACGCCGAGGCGTGTTCGCAATTCCTCGCGCAATACGTTGCGATAGGAGAAGGCTTCCAGGAAGCTTTCCTCTTCCGGAGCAGCGGCTGGGGCGTCGCAACTGAATGTCAGATCCAGCCGTGTTGCGATGATGTCCCGTGATATATGCGCTCCGGAGCGGCGCTCGCAAAAATCCTGCACCACGCTGACATCGCGTGCAATGGATTGGCCGAGCTTGCGGTTCACCTCTGCGATGTGGCTGTCGTAATAATACCAGGTCGTCAGTGTCAGGATCAGGAAAACCGGCAGCACCACCATCAGCAGGCTGCGGGCGTAAAGGCCGTGAGGGGTGATGTCGCGCAGGCGGAACATGCGTGTCAGTCCGGCATCAGGCGGTAGCCGATACCGCGCACGGTCTGGATGTGGATCGGTTCTTTCGGGTTCGGCTCGATCTTGCGGCGCAGGCGCGTGACCTGCACATCGACAGACCGCTCCATGCCAGCCGAGGTGATACGGGCGAGTTCCTCGCGGCTGATGGCTTCGCCCGCGCGGGCGGCGAGGGCCGTCAGCAGCTGCAGTTCCGCATCGGTCAGGCGGATGCGTTCATCGCCGGATTTCAGTTCCCCGCGCGCTGCGTTGAACACGAGACCGGACATTTCCACTTCTTCCGGCGGTTCTTCCTTGTGTGAGCGGCGCAGGATGGCGGCGCAGCGCAGGGCCAGTTCCTCCGGTTCGAATGGCTTGGGCAGGTAATCATCAGCCCCGCGTTTCAGCCCGTCGATCCGGTCGCTGGCCTCACCGCGCGCTGTCAGCAACAGGACCGGCGTTTCCCGCGAGGCGCCCTGCCGGATGCCGGAAAGCAGGGAGAGGCCATCCTCGCCGGGCATCATGACATCCAGAATCGCAAGATCAAACGCCATCGTACCCATCAGGCGCCGGGCCGCTTCGGCATTCGGGGCGGTCGTGACCCGGTACCCCTCCCGCGCCAGGAAGCGCTTCAGAAGGTCGCGGATACGGTCATCGTCATCGACGACAAGGATGTGGGCGGCGTCCGGCATCAGCGCACCAGGGCATCGAGCACGCGGCGGCTGCCTTCCACCGCATCCGGCCCGGCGCTGCGATAGGCGAGGCGCAGGCGCTCGCGCAGCACGATGGCCAGTTGCGTGGTGAGGGTGATGCCGGCATCCGACAGGGTCAGCTTGCGCTGGCGCGCGTCATTGGTGCCGACTTCCTTTTCGATCAGGTTTCTCTGATCCAGCTGGCCGAGGGTGCGGGCAAAGGTCGGCACGGTCATGCCGAGGGAATCCCGCAGTTCCGAAACAGTCTGGCCGGGCGCGTAGCGGATGGTCATGAGAATCTGCATCTCAGGCTTGCTGAGGCCTGCCTTG
Organism: Hyphomonas sp.; assembly: GCA_041398445.1. Lineage (GTDB taxonomy): Bacteria > Pseudomonadota > Alphaproteobacteria > Caulobacterales > Hyphomonadaceae > Hyphomonas. Next base: position 16,375 of record JAWKUR010000030.1, read on the forward strand.
CGCCGGGCGTTCTCGGCAGCTCTGGTCAATTCGGAGGCACCGGCCAGCAGGAGGCCGACGCCGCGGTCCAGCTCCTGATCCATGAGGAACAGGCGCGGATCGAATGGGCGGTTCAGGTTGACGTCAGGGGCCATCCGGTGAAATGAACGCGAAAAGCAGAGAAGTGCAAGCGAGGAGCGCTGACAGACAATGGCTGCAACCCCATATGACGACCGCGATGGCTACATCTGGATGGACGGTGAATTCGTGCCGTGGCGTGACACAAAGGTCCACGTCCTGACGCACGCGCTGCACTATGCTTCCGCGGTATTCGAGGGCGAGCGGGCCTATAATGGCAAGATTTTCCGCTCGCTGGACCATTCCAAACGCCTGCACAATTCCGCCCGGATCATGGGTTTCGACATCCCGTTCAGCGTCGAGCAGATCGAGGAAGTGAAGCGCGAGGCGCTGGCCAAGTCCGGTCTCGACAGCGCCTATGTCCGGGCCATCGCCTGGCGCGGGTCGGAAATGATGGGCGTTTCGGCCCAGAACAATACGATCCACCTGGCGGTCGCGGTCTGGCATTGGGGCGACTATTTTGCCGACAAGATGAAGGGCATCCGGATGACGCATGCCGAATGGCGCCGTCCGGCACCCGACACGGCCCCGTGCCATGCCAAGGCGGCTGGCCTCTACATGATCTGCACGCTCTCCAAGCATGCGGCCGAGCGGGACGGTTATGCCGATGCGCTGATGCTGGACTATCGCGGGCAGGTGGCTGAAGCGACCGGCGCGAATATCTTCTTCGTGCGTGACGGTGTGCTGCACACGCCGACGCCGGATTGCTTCCTCAATGGCCTGACCCGCCAGACGACGATCCAGCTGGCCAAGCAGCGGAAGATCGAAGTGGTTGAGCGGGCCATCATGCCGGACGAACTGGCGACCTTCTCGGAATGCTTCATCACGGGGTCTGCCGCAGAGATCACGCCGGTTGCCGAGATCGGCGCGCACACCTTCAAGCCGGCCCAGATCTCTGAAGCACTGGTGAACGATTATTCGGCGCTGGTGAACGGCAAGCTGGAAGTTGCACTCTAGGAACTATCTGTACTCAGAGTAAATGAAAAGGCGGCCCTGGAGCCGCCTTTTTTGTTATTTGTTCGGCTGTGGCGTGTAGCGCAGGTAAGGTTTCACAACCTTGTGCCCCTTCGGGAACAGGCGGGCGATTTCCTCCGGATCGGTAAGGGAGGGCACGATGATCACATCCTCCCCATCGGTCCAGTTCACAGGCGTTGCCACCTTGTGGCCATCGGTCAGCTGCAGGCTGTCGATCAGGCGCAGCACTTCGTCGAAGTTCCGTCCGGCGCTCGGCGGGTAGATGATCGAGGCGCGGATCTTCTTGTTCGGGTCGATTACATAGACGGCGCGCACGGTCACCTTCGGGTCGGCGTTCGGGTGGATCATGTTGTAGAGCGTCGCCACCTTGCGGGCCGGATCGGCGATGATCGGGAACTCGACCTGGGCGCCTTGCGTCTCTTCGATGTCCTGGATCCAGCGTTTGTGATCCTCGACACTGTCGACAGAGATAACCAGTGCCTTGGCACCGCGCCGGGCGAATTCGTCTTTCAGGCGAGCTGTATAACCCAGCTCGGTTGTGCAGACGGGTGTGAAGTCGGCCGGGTGCGAGAAAAACACGACCCAGTCGTCACCGGCCCATTCATGGAACCGGATCGGGCCTTCTGTCGTATCCGCTTCAAAGTCGGGCGCCACGTCGCCGATCAGCAAGCTCATCTAAACCGTCTCCTGTCTCTTGATTTCGAGGGCGAAAATGGTGCCTAAGAGAGACTGAGCCAATGATCGGTGCCTGAAGGTGTCGATCAGAATTTCTAATCTCCGGACCTGCCCATGAAGCGCCTGATCCTGATGCGTCACGCCAAGACCGAACCCTTCGGCGAAGGGGTCGATGATTTTGGCCGTGCCTTGACCGATCAGGGCCATAGCGATGCGAAGCGGATCGCCGAGGAGATCGTCGCGCTGGGCTGGAGCCCGGAACGAATTCTCGTGTCGACGGCCCGGCGTGCCAGAGAGACCTGTTCGGAAGCGGCCCGCGTTTTCGAGGGCGAGAAAGTCCGCCCGATGGAAGCGCTCTACCTGTGCGGCGTACGGGGCCTCGTCGATGCGGTGAAACAGAATGAAGGTGCGGGCACGTTGATGGTGATTGGCCACAATCCCGGCATGCACGATTTCGCGCTGGATATCCTGCGCGATGGCGGAAGCCTCGACCATTATGCGTCCCAGCGCCTGGCGGAGAAATTCCCCACCAGCTGTGTCGCCATGTTCGAGCGTGAGGATGACGGCAGCTTTGTGCCGGCCCTGTTCCGCCTGTCGAATGTGCTGCGGGCCAAGGATTACCGCACCGCGCCAGCCTGAGCGGACGTCCCGAAAAAAGCCCCGCCCGGGAGAGACGGGCAGGGCTGGAGGCTGCGGGATATCAGGGTTTGGAGAGGCAGGGACACCCGCAAAATGGGATCGTTTATTTCGTGAGAGACGCCTCATAGGTGGCTGTCAGGTTTGCGTCGCCGATGGTCTTCACAGCGCTTTGCAGGGTGCGGGTTTCACAGAACGAGACAGCGTAGCGTGAGGCGAAGGTCCAGTCGTCGGCTTCCACCGTGCAGCGTTCGTGAACATCCTGCTTGAGTGTCGCGAGAACCTGCTGGGCACCTTCCGAAGTTTTGAGGGCCGCGCGGTCGATGTTGACCTTCATTTCGAATGGTTCGGTCATGCCGGCAAAGGCGGGCAGGGCGGCGACGGACAGGGCGGCAGCGGCGAGAATTGGGCGGATCATGGCGAGAATTTCCTTCCTTTGAGCTTCGTTCTTTTTTTGGGGGGAGGCCGGTGGACGGCGCTGCAGGCCAGGAGGGGTGGCAAGGCCTTTGAGGGTGCAGCGCCGTCCGGGCGGCTTAGTGCGCTTCCCGGCGGAGGAAGCGGCGGCGGCGGCGGACCAGGAGGTTCGGGCGGCCCCGGTCGGCCACATCATTTGCCGGGCGGGACAGCAGCGTCTGGCTGCCGGTGAGGATGGCACCTGCCATCGGCGCAGCGGTCGCGGCGATCTCGTGGTCATATTGACGGGCGCGGGGGGGCATTTTCAAAAGTCCTTCTTGGTTCTTGTCCCGGCGGGACCATCCCGCCGCCGACACAATCAAGATAGGACATCGATTATCGTTTTTCAATGATAAATTATCGAAAAACAATAAAATCAAAGAATAACAAGGCACTCTGATTTGTTGAATTTCGATATGGTACGCCAAGCCCGGCTTACAAGACCAATTAAATGGGCGTCATGGAGTTTTTTCGCCGGAATCACTGCCTGACCGAGACGGATATGCCGGGAAGGGGCCGGTCCGGAGGGGAATTTCCCTAGATCTGGCGCAGGTGTGGGGCCGGCGGTGGCGTGCCGAGATCAAAGCTCAGCTGTGCCGGGCCGTGTTTCGGCTTGCGAAGGCGTCTGGCCTGCATGCCGCGGAAAGGCAGGTCGGCCTGCATGGGCGCTGGCCGGTGGGGCGGCTGAGCCGTAGCCGGGCGGCTCGTCCGGGTGAGACGTGCAATCCGCTCCCGCGCTTCCTTCGCTGCGGCGACATGATCGACCATCCGCATCGGATAGGTCTGGCCAAGGATGACGCCTGCACGGGCAAGCTCCGCCTTCGGTGCCTCCCAAGGCGCATGAAGATAGGAATCCGGCAGGGCCGCGAGTTCCGGGATCCAGCGCCGGATGAAGGTACCGTCCGGATCGAGCTGCAGCGACAGGCGGACCGGATTGTAAACGACGGGTGCCTTTTGCCCCCTGATGGCGGATTGTGCGAGGACCTGCGGATAATGAATGCCCGGCTCGAAATCGGTGAACAGGGCAGCCAGCCGCTCCGCCGGGCGGCGCCAGTCCATCCAGAGATGATGCGTTGCAAAACCAACCAGCATGGCGCGCATACGGAAATTCAGCCAACCAGTTTCGCGCAGTGACCGGATGCAGGCGTCGATCAGCGGGAACCCGGTTCGCCCTTCGATCCAGGTGGCAAGACGCGGATCGTCCATGGCAGGCACGGGGCGGATGTCTTCGCCGCTGCCGGTCTGGGGCAGGGGGTGGTCCTCGAGGGACTGGATGGACCGGGCCCGCCATTCCAGACGTTCAAGGAAGCCGGTGAGCGAGGCGGCGAAAGTCGTATCGCCATCCTGCATATAGGCGGCGCGGGCCCGATGGGCGGCTTGCCAGGCTTCGCGCACGGAAATCGTGCCAAAGGCAAGATGAGGGGAGAGGCGCGAGGCGGTCTTCTCCGCGGCGGCGGGGTGTTCGGCATCCTGTCGGTAGCGCCGGCCGCGTCCGGCCAGGAAGCCGCGCAGCAATTCCACCCCGGCTGTTCGCCCGCCCTTCTGACGGCCGGTGCAGTCGTCCGCGCCGAGGCCGAAATCTTCAGCTATCGGCCAGGGGCCAGCCGCCAGTGTGGCGGCCCGGATCGTCTCCGGCGCTTTGAGGCGGGGCTGTTCGACATGTCCGGCCCATGAGGCGTTACTCTTGCTGTCCCCGGTGCTGCGGAGGATCTCCGGCTGGGGCTGTTCGCGCAGGGAAATACCAGCCTGCAGGGCCCAGCGGCGGACGGCGCGATCCCGGGCGCGCGACCAGGGCAGGCCGGTTTCCTCATACATATGAATGGCAGCAATTCCGTGCCGGCGGTGCAGGTCTGCCAGAATGTCCAGCGCATTGCCCTTGCGCACGATCAGCCGGGCGCCCCGTTCAGTCAGCGCCTCATCCAGTTCCGTCAGGGACTCCATGAGGAAATCGAACTGGCGGCGGGAATGCTCGGGCAAGGCCCAGAGGTCCGGCTCGAAGATATAGAGGGGCAGGACGGGAGCGCCGCTCGCCACAGCCGCGGCAAGCGCGGCGTGGTCATGCACCCTCAGGTCTCTCCGGTACCAGATGAGATGGACGTCTTGCATGGAACAAAAATAGAACATTTGAGGAATACTGACAAGAGCATTGTTTTCCGTGAGTGTTTTCTGGTGCTCTTCCATATCCGTTCTCCGGCCTTGATTGACAGGCCTGTGGATAAGATCCGGGGATGCCTGGAGCGGTGGCGCACCTCCCTTTTCAGGTGTTTGCTCTCGCTCCGGGGGAGAATCGTTACGCATCCGTAACAAATTCAACCTGTGATTTGTGGTGTGAAGGTTAACCAATGGTCATTCATGCAACGATGGGTGGCGAAGGGTTCAACGACGAGGCGTGGCGCGCACGATTGCGTGGACCGTTGCTGTGTCCGCAGCCTGACATGGCTATGGCGCTTGAAGCTGCGCATGGGCTGGACCGTCAGGCGCCCGGCCTCTCCGCCCGGCAGACCCTCAGCCCGAAGCAGCGCCGGATCGCTGCGCGCAGCCTGCTGGTGCTGACCCTGTTAACCCTGATGATGCCCGAACTCCCGGGCATTCTGGCCATGCTGGTCGTGCCGCCCGCCTTTGTTGCGATCATCCTTTTCCGGCTGCTCCTGCTTGCTGTGGCTGCCCGTAAGCGGTCGGATTCTTCGGCGCATTCCGGCGCGATCCCCTTGCTGCCGGTCTACACGATCCTTGTGGCGCTGAAGGACGAAGCGGCCGTCATGCCCCAGCTGGCGTGGGCGATGAATTCGCTCGACTATCCGCAAGACCGGATCGACCTGAAACTGCTGGTGGAAGAAGCCGACCTGCGCACACAGGCGGCCATTAAGGCCCAGACCTGGCCGGCCGGCACGGAGCTTCTGGTCGTTCCGGCGGGTCAGCCGCAGACAAAACCGCGGGCGCTGAACTATGGCCTCGCGCGGGCCAGGGGCACCTATGTCGTGGTTTACGACGCCGAAGACCGCCCGCATCCGGAACAGCTGAAAGCAGCTGTCGACGTGTTCAATTCCGACGGGCCGGAAACGGCCTGCCTGCAGGCGCCGCTTGTCGGTGTGCCGGCGGTTGGCAGCTGGCTCGCCCGGCAATGGTCGCTGGAATACGCGATCCAGTTCGGCCTGATTGTGCCGGCGCTGGCCCGGCTGGGCTTGCCGGTCGCACTCGGCGGGACAAGCAATCATTTCCGGCGCACCGCCCTAGTGAGGGCGGGCGGCTGGGATGCCTGGAATGTCACCGAAGATGCAGACCTTGGCCTGCGCCTGGCGCGGCTGGGCTATCGCGTCGGGGCCATCCAGTCGCCGACACTGGAAGCGCCGCCGGAAGAGGGCAGGGTCTGGCGGGGCCAGCGGTCACGCTGGCTGAAAGGGTACATGCAGACCTGGTGTGTGCTGATGCGGGGGCGCAACGAAGCCCCTGGCCTCAAGCCGCTGGGCTTTCTGTCGGTTCAGCTGACACTGGGCGCGGCCATCCTGTCAGCCATGGTGCACGGGCCATGGGCGCTCTGGTGTGTGGCCTGTCTGTTCAGCCCGGACCTGTCGCTCGGGCCATTTGGCCTTTCGGCCCTGATCCTGTCCCTGGCGACGGGGGCCTTGTCTGCCAGCCTGGCGCCCGGCGCATGGAACCGCCAGCGACTGACCGACATTCTCACCCTGCCGTTTTACTGGCCCTTGCAGACCCTGGCGATGGTTCGCGCTCTCTGGAGCCTGATTCACACGCCGCACTACTGGGTAAAGACACCGCATGTCTGACCCAGCGGCAACGCTTGGCGCGGGCAAGGCGGGAGAATAGTGTCTTCTCCGGACTAAATTAAAACGAGGAGATCGCCATGGCTGACACCGCCGTCGACGAACTCGAGACCTTCCGCGCCGAAACGCGCGCTTGGCTCGAGGAGAATTGCCCCCCATCCATGCGCACGCCCATGAAAGACGACGAGATCGTCTGGGGTGGCAAGCGCGAGAAGTTCAAAAATCCGGAATCGAAAATTTGGCTTGAACGCATGGCTTCCAAAGGCTGGACGGCGCCGCAATGGCCGAAGAAATATGGCGGCGGCGGTCTCTCCCCGCAGGAAGCCCGCGTGCTGCAGCAGGAGATGAGCCGCATCAAGGCGCGCCAGCCGCTGTTCTCCTTCGGCCTCTGGATGTTCGGCCCGGCCCTTCTGGAGTTCGGCAATGAAGAACAGAAGATGCGCTTCATCCCGGACATCGTGCATGGCCGCACCCGCTGGTGCCAGGGCTATTCCGAGCCGGGCGCAGGCTCTGACCTCGCTGACCTGCAGACCCGCTGCGAAGACAAGGGCGACCACTATCTGATCAACGGCCAGAAGGTGTGGACGTCCTACGCCGACAAGGCCGACTGGATCTTCTGCCTCGTGCGTACCGATACAAGCGTGAAGCATGAAGGCATCAGCTTCATCCTGTTCGACATGGAAAGCCCCGGCGTGGAAGCGCGTCCGATCCTGCTGATCTCCGGCGAGAGCCCATTCTGCGAAACCTTCTTCACCGATGTGAAGGTTCCGAAGGACCAGCTGGTCGGCGAAGTGAATGGCGGCTGGCAGATCGCCAAACGCCTGCTGCAGTTCGAACGCTCCTCCATCTCGGCTGGCGGCTTCGGCGGCACGGGCGGCTCCGGCATCCTTGGGCCGGAGGAATATGCGAAGATACATATCGGCACCGACAGCGATGGCCGTCTCCTCGATGGCGACCTGCGTGGCCGCATCACCGATCACAAGATGTATGCCAAGGCGTTCAATCTGACCGTCGCCCGCCAGACCGAACAGGCCAAGGCCGGACAGGCGGTGAGCCACACGGCATCCATCCTGAAATATGGCGCGGCCAAGATGAACCAGGATCGCCATGAGCTTCTGATCGAAGCACTCGGCTCCGAAGGACTCGGCTGGGAAGGGGAGGGCTTCGACCCGAACGCCATGAAGGTCACTCGCCAGTGGCTGCGCTCGAAGGGCAACTCCATCGAAGGCGGCACCAGCGAGATCAACCTCAACGTCATCTCCAAGCGCGTGCTTGGCCTGAAAGACCATCAGTAAGCCGACGGCAGAAGAAATACGGAGATAAACATCATGAGCTTCCTTCTGACCGAAGATCAGGAAATGCTGCGCGATACCGCCATGGCGTTCGCGCGCGATGAGCTGCCGATCACGCACCTGCGCGAACTGCGCGACAGCGGTGCCAACGGCAAGGACCCGGCCACGCGCCAGAAACTGGCTGAGCTTGGCTTCTTTGGCGTGATTGTGCCGGAAGAACCGGGCGGGGAACACTTTGGTCTTGTTGGCCTTGGCCAGATCCTCGAAGCGCAGGGCCGCACGCTGGCCGCAACGCCGCTGCTGCAGACGGCGCTGATCGGCGCCAGCGCGATCCAGCTGGGCGGTAGCCCGGCGCAACAGGCCGAATGGCTGCCGAAGATTGCCGGCGGCGAAACCACTTTCGCCCTGGCACTGGATGAAAGCGCACACTTCAATCCGCTGAACGTTGCCACCGAAGCAGAGCG
>JAWKUR010000031.1:0-24526 GCA_041398445.1 Hyphomonas sp.
GCCGCCCGCTCCGATCGGTTATTGCGCCCAGCGTTTGGCTGCTTCAGCCACCCGCACGCCATAGAGGCGGGCCGTCTCGAGATCGCCTTTGCGCGGGGCTTCTTCCGGCGAGGCGTCGGCCGGGGAAATCGCCAGCGCACCGCTGAAACCTGCCGTCCAGTTCACATCATCGGGGCCGTGCGCCTTGGTATTGGATGGCAGGAGGCCCGTGCCGACCCAGATCTGGCCGTGCTGTTGCGACAGGGTGAGGAAATAGTCGAGCGTCGATTTCTTGTCGCCGTTCACCGAGGCAGAGTTGGTGAAGCCACCGGCGATCTTGTCTTTCCATGCCTGCGTGAACCAGGGCTTGGAGGTGGCATCGGCGAACTTTTTGAACTGCCAGGCTGGGCCGCCCATATAGGTCGGGCTGCCATAGATGATGGCGTCATAACCGGCCAGCGCTTCGAATTCGCCCTCGCCAAGGTCACCGTCTTCATTGATCCGGAAGAGTTTCGCTTCGGCGCCGTCGACAGAATCTGCCCCGGCGAACACGGCTTCCGCCTGTTTCTGGGTGTGGCCGTAGCCGCTGAAGTACACGATTGCGATCTTCGTCATGTTTCCTACTCCGCTAAGTGTCTCGTTCGGGCGCCTCATCGTGCCCGGTGACGCTCATATGGGCACTTACTTCCCTTGAAAAAGTAGGTTCCAAATAGTAACTAAAGGGCCGAGACAAAGTTTTTGCAGCCGACAGGTGCCAAATGACCGGAAAGAAAGACGCGACCTCGCACGGGCATTCGGCCTGCCCGATGGATTCCCTGCTGAAGCTGCTGATGGGACCATGGACGACCTACATCCTGTGGCTGCTGCGCTCGCAAGGGCCGCAGCGCTTCGGCGAGTTGAAGGCCAGCATGCCCGGCATCTCCTCCAAGGTTCTGACCGAGCGCCTGCGCATGCTGGAAGGCGCGGGCCTGGTCCACCGGGACTACAAGCCCACGGTGCCGCCTGCGGTCACCTATTCCCTCACCCCTCGGGGCGAGGAACTGAAAGACGTGCTGCTGGGTCTCAATGAACTCGCCCAGCGCTGGCACGCGGAAGATATGCGCATGGAGGCCTGAGACGCGCCCTCCGGCGGGGCTCGCTCTTGTCAAAGAATCCGCCACCTGTTCCTCTGAACGCACAGATCAACCGGCCCGGCCTGCCCGCGCCTGTGAGCGGATGGAGACTTCAGTGAGCTTTTTGACCGGGCCCCGGCCGCTATCGGCGCTTTTCATGTTTCTTCTTGTCCAGGGGGCAGTGCTACCGATGCAGGCACAGACATCATCCGAACGTGTTCGCGCCCGGGAACTTGGCATTGCGCCCGGCGTGCTGGCGACCGGCGAGAAGAACGACATCACCGATGTCGCAGGCGTGCACGTGGGTCACTACACACTCATTGAGGGCGACGACATCCGCACCGGCGCGACCGCGATCCTGCCGCATGACGGCAATCTCTATCAGGACCCCGTCCCGGCTGCCGTCTTTGTCGGCAACGGATATGGCAAGCTGGCAGGCATTTCGCAGATTGCCGAGCTGGGGGAGATCGAGACTCCCATCGTCCTGACGAATACCCTGTCCGTCGACCGGGCCATGTCCGCGATCATCGACTGGACGCTGGCCCAGCCGGGCAATGAGCGCGTCCGCTCCGTGAATGCCATTGCCGGGGAAACCAATGACAGCGGGCTGAACAATATCCGCAAGCGCGTGCTGACGCCGAAGATGATCCAGGAAGCCATCAACACCGCCACCACTGGCCCGGTCCAGGAAGGCGCTGTCGGAGCAGGAACCGGCACCATTGCCTTCGGCTGGAAGGGCGGCATCGGCTCCAGTTCAAGGAAACTCCCGGAAAAGCTCGGCGGCTACACGATCGGCGTGCTTGTGCAGAGCAATTTCGGTGGCATCCTGCAGGTGGACGGCGCACCGGTCGGCGAGCGGCTGGGACAGTATTACCTGCAGGACGAGGTCGCCTCCGACAAGGCAGACGGGTCGATCATGATTGTCGTGGCAACAGACGCGCCGCTCTCCTCCCGCAACCTTGAGCGCCTGTCGAAACGCGCCATCGCCGGCTTGCCAGAACAGGTGCCTCCATGACCAACGGCTCGGGCGACCAGCCGTCGCCTTCAACGTCCCCACAGACAGATCCGGCCGCGGCCAGAACCGGCAATGACGAGATGTCACCGCTTTTCCAGGCCACGATCGAGGCGACGGAAGAAGCGATCTACACTCCTCTTTCATGGCGGAAACGGTCGACGGGTTCACGTCTCGACCCAGTCCCCTGCCGCGTGGAGGCCCTGCCGCTGAAGGTCAGGGAAATCATCGGCCAGAAGTAAGTGCGTGAGTTTCGATCCGGAAAGGTTTTGTACTCAGCCGGAGCCTCTTCCGGCGCGGCTTGCGGCGCAGGCGCAGCCTCATCTCCTCGCCCGATCAGGCCGATCGCGCGGAAGCGGTCGCGGCGCGGATCGTCTTCGGCAAGGTGATTGTAGATATAGCGCATGGCCTGTTCGGCCTCTTTTCCTGGTCGCCTGCCTGCGCGCGCCCATGGCGGCCCACATGCCGGCGCGCCCTGTTGTTCGTCCAGTTCATAGGCGCGTGGCAAGGAGCCGGGTCGCCTGCGGGCTGACCCCGCCGCCGGACAGGGCCACAATCGTATCGCCAGCGCCGTCAGCGCGGGCACGAAATTCTCGTCCGGCGCAGGGTGACCGGTAAGCCCGCGCGGCATCTTCCGGGCGCCCTCGGCGCGCAGCATTTCGCCAATGAAGAAATGCGGCTGCGGATCCTTGGTTTTGCTGCGTCGCCAGTTCGAGGCGGGACAGCGTTTCTGCCGGGGTCAGCGTTTGCGGGGCGTTGGCGATCTTTTCAGCCAGCCCTGCCTGCCGTTTCGCCATCGGGTCATCCGGCATGCCGGGTTTGCCGACCATCAGATAGCCCGCCGCGCCAACAGCGAGGCAGACACCAACGATCGCGATATTGAGGCGGTTCATCGTTTCGGAAACCTCAGGCGTGCGCGAAGCCCCCCGGACGGGGCTTCATCCAGTTCCAGCACGCCCTTATGCAGCTCCGCCAGCTCTGTGACAATCGACAGACCCAGCCCGGTGCCGGGGGTTGTTTCATCAAGTCGCACCCCGCGCTTCATCGCCCCGGCGCGTTCATCCTCTGTCAGGCCGGGTCCGTCATCATCAACCAGGATGCACATTTCATCCGCTGTGTCCGTGACCGTCACGACCACATCGGCCTGCGCCCACTTGCAGGCATTCTCCATGAGATTGCCCACCATTTCCTCAAGGTCCTGCTGCTCACCGCGGAAGATGGCAGCGCCCGCCCCGGTCACCGACACGTCGATGCCTTTCGCGTCGTAGAGCCGGTTCAGCAGCCGCGCGAGGCCATCCAGCACCGGCCGCACATCCGTGCGCGCACCCAGCGCTTCGGCACGGGCAGCCATGCGGGCGCGCTTCAGGTAATGCTCCACATTGGTCTGCATGGAATCGACCTGGCGGCGCACCACATCATCGAGCTGGGTGTCGCCCTTGGCCTCGTTGCGCAGCACCGCAATCGGCGTTTTCAGGGCATGGGCAAGGTTACCGACATGCGTGCGGGCGCGCTCGACAACCTGCTGGTTGTGATCGACCAGCTTGTTCAGCTCCTCGGTCAGCGGCTGCACTTCGGAGGGATAGTCATCGGCCAGCTTCAGCCGCGTGCCCTCGCGGATCTCGGCAATGTCATGGCCGAGCTTCACCAGCGGACGCAGCGAATAACGTATGCCCGCCACCATCGCCGCGAACACGCCGCCAAACAGGAAGATCATCGTGCCCAGCAGCATGTTGCGGAACCGCGTCGCCGCCGCATCGTTCTGCGCCCGGTCCGCCGCTGCGACGAGGACCAGCGGCGTTGCCCGGTTCTCCACGCGGATCGCCTTCGCCGCCGCATGCACCCTCTGCCCGGCAGGCCCCGGCGCACCGCCGAATTGCGTCACGCCCGGCGCCTTGAGAGCACGGGCAAGGATGCCCTCTGTCAGCGGCACCGGCTCGTCCCACAGGCTGCGCGATCGCAAATCGCCTATCGCCTCGCCCTTGTCGTTGACCGCAACGATCGCCCAGTAGCGGCCGGAATACTGCGTTTGGTATCGTGAATCCGTCGACATGAAGACGTGATCGTCATCGGTGACGCGGCCATCTTCCAGGAAAGCCCCTTCCCGCGTCATGTCCCGCGTCAGCGTGATCAGCGTCTGGTCCAGGTCCTCTTCCAGCAGGGACAGCGTCTGCGCCCGGTAAAGCGCCGACAGGGCAAACGCCCCGCCCACCAGAACGATCAGCCCCCAGATGGCAGCGGCCAGCATGATCCGCCGGGCCAGCGACAGGCGCGTCCAGCGGTCAAGGAAGGTGACAGGTTTGTCTGCGGCCTCGCTCATGCCCGGCATTCAGCACGGGCCGGCATCAGCCGGCAACGCGCGCTTCGTTTTCCGGCACGACAAGACGGTAGCCCAGGCCACGCTCGGTCTGGATCCGGTCCTGGCCGATCTTGCGGCGCAGGCGCCCGATGAACACCTCGATCGTGTTGGAGTCGCGGTCGAAGTCCTGGTCGTAGATATGCTCCACCAGCTCCGTACGCGGAACGACGCGGCCCTGATGGTGCATCAGGTAGGACAGGACGCGATACTCGTGCGCGGTCAGCTTGATCGGCTCGCCATTGATCATGGCGCGTGCGGCGCGGGTGTCGACCATCAGCTTGCCGGCCTCGATGGTCGCCGCCGAATGGCCCGCCGCCCGGCGCAGCAATGCCCGCAGGCGCGCCAGCAGCTCTTCGGTGATGAAGGGCTTGGTCAGGTAATCGTCGGCGCCTGCATCGAACCCGGCCACCTTCTCGCTCCACGAATCGCGGGCGGTCAGGATAAGCACCGGGAAGGACTTGCCATCCGCCCGCCACTTCTTCAGCACGCTCACCCCGTCCATCTTGGGCAGGCCAAGGTCCAGGATCACGGCGTCATAAGGCTCGGTATCGCCCAGAAAGTGGCCGTCTTCGCCATCGGCAGCCAGGTCGACGGCATAGCCGGACTGGCCAAGCACGTCGGCCAGCTGGCGGCGCAGGTCAGCATCATCTTCAACAACGAGAATACGCATGGGTCAGGAACTCCCTGAAAAGGCTAATGTCGGCTCAGGCGCCGCGGCGGTCAAGGATGGCACCCGATTGCGCATCGACCACGAAGTGCATTTTCCGGCCGTCCTTGGTCATCCAGTCGATCTCATAGACCGATTTGCCGTTGCCCTTGTCATAAAGGTCCGCGCTCAACTGGTAGCCGCCATATTGCTGCTTCAGTTTGCCGAAAATCTGGCTGAGCGGCACGGTATGCCCCTGGGCACGCGAATCGCGCGCCTGTCCGGGCGAGAACTGGTTCGCCCAGCCCTGCGCAGACGCGGCAGGCGCAGCGATAAGGCCAAGAGCCAGAAAGAAGGCGGCAATCCGTTTCATAAACTGCCGTATAGGGCCACAGCTCTGAATGTGAAGTGAACGATACCGTTCAGCTTCATTCAGTGCCCAAGGCGGCGTGAGACCGGCAAAACAGGCCCCGATGCCCGTCCTCAGGGCGCCCCGAGCGTCCAGGAGGGGCTGGAAATCACCAGCACGATATCCCGCGGCGTCATGGTCATGGTGAATCCGGCCCGCGGGTCGTTATACGGCCGCCCATTGCTCCAGCTGCCCATGGACAGCGCGATCCGCGTCCTTTGATAGAGGCCAAGCCTCTCACCTTCCTGTTGGATCTTCACGAATCTCTCGGTCGTCCCGCTGCTGGTCGTGTCTCGCTCAAAGCCCGCTTCGCCGCTTTCCAGGCAAGGCTGCAGCCAGCCGATCGCCGACCTGAGACGCGTCTCGAACTCTGCCCGGTCCGCCACCGTCATCTCGGCGCCGTCCTCTGTGCCCGGCATCTCCCGAAGATGGCACTCATAGGCCGTGTTGACGTATTTCGGGTTCGCCCTCCCGATTGGCCCGTCGACCAGCCGGCAATCGTCGAAGCCGTCCAGCACCCACGCGCCCGTCAGCGCCAGGTCGCGGTGCAGCCAGCCGGTGGCCAGCGGAAACTCTGCCGTCAGCGGCCGGGGCGCTTCCAGCTTCGCGACCACCTGCTTCAGCTCCGTACAGTCCGCCGCTGCCACGCCCACCGGCGCAACCGCCGCCGCAAGCATGAACGCAGCTTTCAGAAGACCTGCCCGTTTCCGCATGTTCCTACTCCCCCTCCGCTGCATCGACCTGCGCCTGGAATTGCAGCACGACCCGCCAGCCGGATGGCCCGCCCCGCCCGCGCATGAAAGGCGTGTAGCTCATTTCCAGGAAGGCCGGATCGGCTGTGAAGCCGCTTGCGCTGCCCTGCATGTCCGCCGGTTTGTAGGTGTACTTGTGGTAAACCTCATACTCCATGTGCTCGGTATCTTCGGCGGTTTCCCAGCCCTCACCGAGACACGCCTTCATCTCGTCCGCAGCCTTTTTGAACGCCGCTTCCGCGTCTGCGCGTTGGGCATCGCGGCCCATGGAATTGCCTTCAAACAGCGGGCAGCTGTACGTATAGATCGTCGCGCCGCCGCCAAAGCCGTCCATCACATTCGTGGTGCAGGCCTTTCCGAACGCGTCATGCCTACCCTCGAAAGAATCCGGCAGGGGCCTGTCGCCCAGCATCTTGTTCTTGCCCCGCAGGCTTTTGAACGGTTCGGCCTCCGCGCGTGCGTCGAGAATGGGCTGAACATTGCCGCATGGCCCGGCCACTTTGGCAGGCCCGGCCTCGCCCGCCCCACATGCGGACAGCGTAAAAACGGACAGGCTGATAATCGGGCCGATGATTGCGATGCGCATGACTGGCGCCCCCTTCAGGTTCAGTTTCCGGAACTGACCTGTCTAGGGGCAGCCGTCCTGCCCGCGCCTCCCCTGAACAAGGGAGGCATGGGCAGAATGCCTATCGGCCTGTCAGGACTTCTCGGCCCATTTGCGCAGGCCTTCATCCTTCGGATTTTCGAGGACGATTTCCAGCCGGACGTAAAGGTCTCCCGGCGGCTCGGTCTTCACGCCCTTGCCTTTCAGGCGCAGCTGCGCGCCGGTATTCGAACCGGCCGGCACTTTCAGCGTGACGTGGCCCGAAGGGGTCTTCACCTCCACACTGCCGCCCAGCACAGCCTCTTTCAGGCCGATGGGCAGTTTCATGCGCAGGTCTTTCCCGTCGCGCTCCCAGATTTTCGAGGAGCGCACCTCGATTTCCAGCAGCGCATCGCCGGGCGGGCCGCCATAGGGCGATTGCTGGCCCTGGCTTTTCAGGCGCAGCGTCTGCCCGGTATCGATCCCGGCAGGAATGTTCACGTCCAGCGCCCGGCCATCGGCCATGGTCATGCGGCGGCGGGCGCCCAGCACGGCATCCTCGAAATCCACCTGCACGCGGTAGCGCACATCGCGTCCCTTCTGCGGGCCGGGGCCGCCACGGCGAGACCGTCCGCCACCGAACATGCCGGACAGGATGTCTTCGAACGGGTCGCCCTGCGCGCCTTCGAACGGGCTCTGCCCGGAGCTGCTCTGCCAGCGGAAACCGCCGCCGCCACCGCCCGGATAGCCGCCCCCGCCGGCAAAGCCGGTCGGGTTGCCGTCGCCGTCGATTTCACCACGGTCAAACTTTGCACGCTTTTCCTTGTCGCCCAGGATTTCATAGGCGGCGGAAACGCGCTTGAACTCTTCTTCTTTCTGCGGGTCGTCCTTGTGCGTGTCAGGATGCAGGGCTTTCGCCTTGGCCCGATACGCCTTCTTGATCTCGGCCTCCGTGGCCGAGCGCTGGACGCCGAGCACTATGTAGGGGTCGATCGCCAAGTGAGTCGTATCCTTCTGGTAAGTCATTTGCTGGCATACAGTTAAGGTGTCCCGAGGCCGATTGAAACCCATCTGCCCATGCGGCCATCTGCACCGATTTCAGCGACACGCGCCGCAACGGCCCCTGCGGGAATGGCCGCTGACGCCCCTGCGGCGCTGATCGTCTCGCCAAAGCCCGCCCCTGTATCGAACTGAACCGCGAAACGGCCGGCATTTTCGCCCTCCGGCAGCGCCCAGCTCTCCGGCAGGTCTGCCCCGCGCCGAACCCAGCTGAGCTGTGCCCCGGATGCCCTCAGATGACACACCGGCCAGGGCCGCCCGCCTTCATCGGCAAAGGTGAGTGCCTCGCTTTCCTCCGTCCCAGATGTCCGCCAGGCAAGCTCCGCCCCGATCTCCTCCGGCGAGACCGTGACCAGCGCATCCGATCCATCCAGCAACAGCACACGCGCGCCCACCTCCGCCGCGGCGCTGACGCTGCCCCGATGCCCACGAAGCAGGCCCGACAGTTCCCAGAGTTCCGCGCCGACCAGTTCTGCCGTCTCGAACTGGACGAGTTCCCAGCCCTCCGCCGTTTCCAGCAACAGGGCATTCCCACCAGACAGAACCTGCGATTGCGGCAGGCTGGCAAAGGCGCTGATTGTTTCCATAAGGAGCGTATTGGCCCGGTCCCACCGCCCTGTGGGCCCGGCCTGCACACTCGCGGCAAGGAAGCCCGTCACGGCCGGACGCGGCAGGACCGCCCGCGCCTGCATCGCGCCATCGTCCAGGCCTGCCAGAACCTGAACCTCTCCCGGCCAGGGATCGGCCCAGGCCGCGACCCGCATGCCGCCAGCCTCCCCCGCCAGGCGCGGCCCGTCGATCAGGATCAGGTCCACCCCGCCGAAAACAGCCGCAGCCGCAGGCACGCCGCCGCTCGCCACGGATCGGATACGGCTCGCCGCGGGCAGGTCTTCCTTCAGCGAGAGGACCCGTTCTGCGCCCCGGTCCACCACATCCTCCACGCGCCAGACCGGCCCGCTGTCCAGCCGCACCGCATCGCCCGGCTCAACCGCGAGACCGGACAGCGGCAGCGTGATCTCCGCCGTCTCCGCGCTCACCGAACGGGCCAGCAGCCGCGCGGCAAGGCTGCCCGCCTCAAGGGAGGAGAGCACAAGCGGAACGCTCGCATCCGCCACGAGGCGGACATCGCCGCCCGCAAGTCTCGCCTCGGCCAGCGCAGGCCCGAAATCCTCGCCCCCGTCGATATATTGCAGGCGCAGGCGCTGGGCCGTCTTGTCCAGCAGGTGCCGCGTGGCTGAGAGGCCCGCCTCTCCGATCCGTGCACTGTCAAGGTCGTGTACGGGCCCGTCGCCCTCCATGCGGAAGACGATGCCGCCATCCCGCTCCACCGCCTCGAAACCATAGGCCAGCTTCAGCGGCTCCAGCGCGCCGCGCACACTGTAGACGCCGTCCAGCGCAAAGCCCTGCACCACGCCATCCAGCGCCTCTGTGTTCACAGTCTCCACACCGCCGCGCACGCAGATGTCCCGCACCACATCGCCCAGCGTGGCCAGCCCCGCCCGTCCGTTCAGCCAGTGCCCGCGCGGCCAGTTGTCCCCATCGCCCCAGATGTCATCCCTGAGCGGCCAGGCCGGGAACGGCCGCCCGTCCCACGCCCAGACCATTGCCGCCTCCACCAGCGGGCTTGCCTCCCAGTGCGCCAGCGTGACCGCCAGCGCCTGACGCTGGAACAGGTCATCCCGGGTCCCGCTGGAGTATGGCGGCAGGGCGCTCTCAGTGCTCTTGGGATCATAGAAAAGGTTCGGCGCATTACCGCCCTTGTCCACCGCACCGAAGCCGATCTCGCTGAGACGCACAGGCTTCGCCCCCGGCACCCAGCCCGTAGGCGCTGCCGCCCTCACCCCGCCGGGGCGGGGATGGTGCGCATTCCCGGCCCAGCCCGCCAGATCCTTCGCACGGAAGATCCAATGCTCGCCATGGGCCGTATCATTGATCTGTGTACGCACCTGTGCGTCCCGGTCGGCCTGGCTGGCATAGTACCAGTCATACGCCTCCCCGCCGCTGATCTGGTCGGTGAGATAGGCCGGCTCATCCGGTCCCTCATAGCCCGCCAGCGCGTCCAGATGCGCCGTGCCCTCGCGCCAGTCGCCCATGGGCGGATACCAGTCCACGCCGACGAAATCCACGTCCGCGCTCGCCCACAAGGCATCCAGCGGGAACAGCACGTCGCCGCTGCCATCGCCCGGCACGTAGGCGCCATACTCCGTCCAGTCCGCCGCATAGGAGACCTTCGCCCCCGGCAGGATCGCCTTCACCTCCGCCGCCAGAGACACCAGTGCCTCCACGAAGGGAAACGCCCCCGCCTCATCCCGCACGCGGGTCAGCCCCACCATCTCGCTGCCGATCAGGAACGCTTCCACGCCGCCCGCCGCCGCGCAAAGATTTGCATAGTGCAGGATGAACCGCCGGAAGCCCGCCGCCCCGTTGACGAACGCGTCAATCTCGCTGCGCGCCGCTGCCGTGCCATCCGCGCTGACGCCGATCCGCCCGCGCCAGGGGAAACCCTCGCTGTCCATGAACAGGAAGGGCGAAAAGGTCACCGCAATGCCCCGCGCGTTCATCTCCTGAATGGCCTGCACCACGCATTCATCCGACGGCGTGCCACCATAGTTCGGCCTCCCGCCCTCATCGCGCGAGACGAGATAAGCCTCCGCCCGTCCGCTGCCCGCCACGCTCCAGCCCTGCGGCACGGTCGCCCGCTCCCGCGTCTCCGCCCCCGGATGGATCTCGCAGCTGCCCGCCGCCACGCTCGTCCCAAACCAGCCGACCGTCAGCGCCGCCCGGTTCACGCGTGGCAGGTCTGCTTCCAGCTGGTCCAGCGAGACGAGAAAGTCCGCCCGCGCCTCGCCTGAATTCGCGTTCAGCGCCCGTTCCTGCCCCCGGCGCAGGCGCTCGCGCACAATCTCCGTCGCATAGACGAACTCGCCAGACGCCGGGATGATGTTCACCCCCGTCACGGAAGCATCCAACCCCGGCGTGTCGCTGCCCGGCGGCACCCTCACGATCTCGAAGCTCAGCTGCGGGATACGATTGCCGAAATCGTCCAGCGGCAGATCCTCAAACACGATATAGGCCGTGCCGCGATAGGCGGGCGCCGCGCCCTCGATCATTTCGATCAGCGGATCGGCCTCCTGCGTCTCGTCTCCGCGATACAGACGATGCGTCACCTGCGACAGGTCGAACGCCTCGCCATTCGCCCAGGCACGCTGCACGGCCAGAACCGGGCCTTCCCCCAGCGCGACGGCAAAGCTCACCGTATAGTCATAGGTCGTCACGCGGGGGCCGCCCTTGCTGCCGCTGGACTGCCTTGTCTTGTGCTCCCGGAAGCGCGAGGCCCAGATCACCTGTCCCGCCACCCGCATGCGTCCGTAGACCGATGGAATGCCCACGCCCTCGCGGGACTCCATCACCGGCAGCGTCTTCACGCGCGGCCCTTCCACCGGCGGCGCCAGCCGTGCATCAATCAGCCCGCCCACGACAGAGCCGACCGCCCGCCCGATAGCCGCCCCCGCCACCTGCGTGCCCAGCAGTTTCAGCCCCTGCGGCAGCAAATGGCGCCCCAGCGCCGCCCCGGCCTGAGACAATACGATCTGCGCCATGCCTAATCCTCCAGTCCCGGAAAGCGGAACGCCGCCACCACGCGCCGCTGCCACCACGGCACCAGCCGTGTCTCCACCGCCGTCCGCCCCCAATAGGCATGCACCAGCGTGCCTTCGCCCGTCGCGATGCCGCAATGTTTCGCCGGCACGCCCATCGCCATGCGGAACAGCAGCACATCGCCTGCCCCTGCCGCCCCCGCCGGGATTTCAACCAGGTGCCGCCGCGCCGCCTCCAGCAGCGTCTCCTCGCCCAGCGCCTCGGCCCAGTCGGGCGAATAGGCGGGCGCCGCCTCAGGCTCTGGCCCCACCAGTTCCCGCCACACACCGCGCACGAGGCCAAGGCAGTCACAGCCCGCGCCCTTCAAACTCGCCTGATGCCTGTAAGGCGTGCCGATCCAGCCGCGCGCGGCGGCCACAATGTCTGCCCGTTTCATCGCTTGCCCCCATTGTTGCCGCTCGCCGCCGGGCCTTCCAGCACGAACTCCGCCCCCGGAAGATGCGGGAAGCCACGGAAGTTCTCCTGATTGCCGAACATATCCCGGCAGGTCTCAAACCGCTGGTCACAGGCAAGGCCCGGAAACGCGCCCGTGTCGACACCGCAGCGCGCATCCCCCAGCACAGCATCGCAGGCCCGCGCATAGACACGCCCCACCGGCCGTTCCAGATCTGCCTTCAGCGAAACAAGCTCCGCCGAAAAGCCCCCCGGCCCGCGCGTCACTTCGCTGAGGCGCCCGCTCCAGACCTGCACGAACAGGTCCGGCCGTTCCCAATCCACACGCAGCACGTCGACGCGCGCACCGTCCCACAGGCCCGCTGCAAGGTCCGCCTCCGTGATGGCCTCATCGGCCAGCACGCCGCCCGCCGCTGCCTGCCCCGGCGCGAACCCGGCGCTCTGCGTGAAGCTGCCTGCCTCCAGCGCGCCGCCGGGCCGATAAGTCACGCCATCCACCACAAGGGCGCGGTCATGCTCTGTCGTCGCCAGAACGAAACCATCGCCCCGTGTCAGGCGCCAGCAGAGGCACGTCGTCGTCGCCCCGCTCGCCAGCCGGGCGGCAAATTCACTTGTCATCAGCCGCATGGTTCAGCCCACCAGCTCAATGAGTGGAATGCTCAGCACACGGCCCGCACCAAAGGCTTCGAGGTTCACGTCCAGCCGGTCGGTATCGAACCGCACAGGGCAATCGAAGCGATAACCCGCCGTCACCACAGCCCCCGCCACGGGCGCCGCTCCCAGCGTGACGATACCCGTGGTCTCATCCACCGCCGCCGGGGTGGCCACGCCATCGACCGCCACCAGCACGCTGCCCGCCACAGGCTTCAGGATGCGCCGCGCATAGGTGTCGTAGGCTTTCACCAGCTGGAACGCCGTGGTTTCGCCATCGCCCGTGCCGATCACCTGATCGGTGGCGCTGACCGCCGTGCCCGGCGCGCTGCTACGATCGTCCAGTGCATCGCGGAAACGGAAGCCGCTCAGCCGTCCGCCACGCGCCTCAAAGAAGGCGACGACCGACTGCAGCGTGTCCAGCCGCGTCACGGCACTGCCGACATCCCAGCGGCGGCGGCTGCCAGCCCACAGCGCATTGCGCGCCTCCGCGCCGCTTGCCAGCGTGACGACTTCGGTTTTCCGCTCCGGCCCGCCACTTGCCGCCAGCGCCAGTGGCACGGGGAAGCTCACTTCATGAAAATTGCTGAGGCTCACAGGAATCGCCCTCCCTGGCTGACGAGGCGCGCCAGTATGGCGCCGATGGCATTTCGCCCGGCGACGGCGGATTGTTCCGTTCCCTGCGCAAAGTTCATGTTCACGTTCAGGGCAGAGGATGATTGCCCGCCATTGAACACGGCTTCCGCCGCTACGCGGGCAATGTCGCGCAGGATGGCGTCGGCCATGCGCTGGAAATCCAGTTCGCCGCTGCGGGCCGCCTGCGCCAGTGTCGCCTCAATCCGCTCGCCCGCCTTGCCGAAAGCCGTCTCCAGCGCGTTCGCCGCCTCAACGCCCGGCCCCTCCGCCAGCGCCTGCAGCGCATCGGCGGCAGAGGCGAGATCACTCTCGAAATTGTTCATTCGTCTCCTCCATCCGGAAATGCGCCCATAAGCGCCGCGAGCCGCCCCCGGCTCATTGCTTCGCCGCCCTCACCCGCCAGCCAGCGCCACTCCCGCAGGGACAGGCGCCAGAACGCGTCCGGCGTGATCCCGGCGGACAGCGCCGCGCGCAACATCACCGCCCACGGAAGCATCACGGCGCCAGCCCCAGCCGGAACGCTTCCGCCACCGCCCGTGCCGCCGCACCGGGGGAGACGTCCGCACTGCCAAGGCGCGCAGCCGCGTCTTCCTCACCGCCGCCTCGCAACAAGGCCGCCAGCACCAGCGTCAGGTCCGCCGCAGACAGGCTGCGCAGCCGCGCGTCCAGTTCCGCCATCCGCTTGCAGCCGAACGCCGCTTCGATCTCCGCCAGCGCGCCGAGCGTCAGGCAGAGGCGCCGCGCCACTCCGCCGATGATCAGGCTCGTCTCTCCACGTGCCGCGTTCATGGCATCGCCTCGAAGCTGACCAGGCCAGCGCTTTCCAGCGTGACCGAGAATTCCGCCTCGCCGTCGTGTTCACCACTCCAGCTGAGTTCGCTGACCTGGAACGCGCCCGACAATGTGCCGAAGTCCGGCAGGATGAACTGCCAGTCCGGCGCCTCGCCCGCAAAGAACACCGCCCGCATCCGCGCATCGCTGGCCGCGTCCTTGAAGACGCCCCGGCCGGTAACCTTGGCCGCCTTCGCGCCTGCTCCGGCCAGCAGCTCGCGCCATGCCTCCGGGCTGTCGGCGCTGGTCGCATCGACGAGCGCTGCAGAGAGCTGGATCCGGCTCGCGCGGATGCCCGCCAGCGTGACGTAGCCACCCACCCCGTCTGAAATCTTCAGCAGGATGTCCCTGCCTTTCTGCCCTGCCATTAGGCGGCCTC
This sequence comes from Hyphomonas sp., assembly GCA_041398445.1. Taxonomy (GTDB): domain Bacteria; phylum Pseudomonadota; class Alphaproteobacteria; order Caulobacterales; family Hyphomonadaceae; genus Hyphomonas. The sequence goes on from JAWKUR010000031.1 coordinate 14,456, forward strand.
CTCTGAAATGATCCGTATCCGCACCACGCCACGGAAGGCGCGCTTATCCGGCGTGCGCATGGCGTCGGCGAAAATGACCTGCGACAGCACGATATGCTGGCCCTCCACGGCCCAGACCGCGCTCTCGACCGCCGCGCGCAGGGCAGAGAGGCACTCCTTCGCGCCGCGCACGCCATAGTCGCGGGAATAGCAGGCCAGCGTGATCCGATGCTCCAGCCCGTTCACAAGACTCGCCCCGGCAGGGCTCGTCTCGTGCCGGTCGATCAGCGCGTAGGGGTAGAGCGGCTCCTCGCTCTCCGCGTCCAGCACGCGGGCGGGCGTTCCGAACACGGACTTGACGCCCGCATCGGCGCGCAGCAGCGCCATCAGCGCCGCCTGCACGGCCTCCTCCGCCCGCCCGCTCACAGCCGCACCTCTGTGCGCACGGCCAGCACCGCCGCGACATCTTCCGGCAGGTCCGCATCCTCGCCGCGCTGGTAAGCGACCAGCACCAGCCGCTTCAGCGCCTGCACCAGATCCGCCGGCACATCCGCCGCGTCGCCATAGCCCGCCACGAACGTCACCTCCGCGCGCCCGCCGAGCGGGATCGACGGCAGCGCCGTGAACGGCTTCAGCTTCAGCCGTCCGCCCTCCAGCACGAAGCGCGTGGTGACCGTCTCCGTCCCGCCTTCCGCGTTCACGATCTCCACGGCCACCAGCGCCGCTGCAGGCGCGGGCAGCAGGCGCGCGCCGTTCCGCGTCATCCCCGCGGGCCAACCGTCCCAGCTGCGCTTCAGCGTTCGCGTCACCAGCGCGAGCCCGCCCGCCGTCTCCAGCCGCGCCTCCGCCGCCGGGATCAGCGCCGCGACCAGCCCATCCTCCCCATCATGCCCGATGCGGAGATACTCCTTCGCCGCAGCCAGAGACAAAGCCGCCCCCGCTGGCGGTGTGATCACCGTCAGATTGCTCATTTCGAATTCCTTGAAGTTTCCGCAGCCCCCTGCGCAGGCAGGGGTCTGCGGACCACAGTCACCTCAGGTGCATGCGGCAGATTTCAGTCCATGGATGCCTGCCTTCGCAGGCATCTCCGGCAATGGGGCCTAAACCAGTGCCCCCAGTTTCTCGACCACGGCCGAACCAATCGGCAAGCCGATGGAGCGCACCAGTTCGTCGTCGATTTCGGTTTCGGTGGAATTGATCAGGGTGGCGACGGCTTCGGCCACTTTCGTGGTGAACTCGTCCTGCTGCGCCTTGGTCAGCAGCGCGGCCTGGCGGATGATGGAGACGATGACAGATTCAAACATTTGGGTTTCCTTTTTTTGAGAGAGAATTTTCTGGTGGCGTTGTCTTCCCCCGCTTGCGGGGGAAGTGGGCCGGACGCCGAAGGCGGCCGGGTCGAAGGGGGGCTCCCCTCCGTCCGCTTCAGGGTTTTCCTCCCCGCAAGCGGGGGAGGATAAGTGCGGTTAGAACACCATCACCTTCGCCGCGTCGAAGTTCTGCACGCCGCCGCCGACGCGTTTGGTCGTGTAGAACAGGACGTAGGGCTTGGCGCTGAACGGGTCGCGCAGCACGCGTGCGCCCTGCCGGTCGGCGATCAGGTAGAAGCGGCGGAAGTCGCCAAAGGCGATGGCCGCATTGCCCGTGCCGATGTCCGGCATGTCTTCGGCTTCCGTCACCGGATAGCCGAGGATCGTCGCCGGGTCCCCGCCCGTGCCCGGCTGCCAGAGGTAACGCCCGTCACCATCCTTCAGCTTGCGGACGGCTGCCACCGTGCGCCGGTTCATCACGAAGCGGCCATTGGCGCGGAACTGCGATTTCGGCGTATAGATCAGGTCGATCAGCTGGTCTGCCGCATTGGAGGCCGTGAAGTCCCCGGCAACCGAGCCCACCTTACCCCAGACATGGCTCGCCTCGGCGACGATGTCATAGTCGAGGAAGCCTTTCGGCTTGTTCGTGCCGTTACCGGTGACGAAGGCCGCCGACTCCTGCGCGGCAAAGGCATTCTCCACTTCGTCCGCCAGCCAGGCGTCGATGTCGGACCAGGAATCCTCCAGCAGGGCCTGCGTCGCCGCGGGCATGGCGTAAAGCTCGCCCGCCGGGAATTCGAGCAGGGAGAGGCCGGAATGCGCCGTCTCTGTTCGCGCGCCTTCTTCGGCCACCCAGCTCGCCGCCGCGCCGAGGCTGACCGGCTTGCGATAGGTGCCAGCGGAGGTCTGCCGCACGGTCGCAATCTGCCGCATCGGGCTCGCCGCCAGCAGGCGCGCCTCGATCAGGCGGTCCAGTTCCGGCGGGGCGACATAGCCGCCCTGCGCATCGGTGCCGGTGTTCAGCGCCTTCACGTCCAGCTTTGCGAGGCCGCTGTCGTCGCCCTGACGTAGGTAGCGACCCCAGGCTTCGGCGCGGGCATCCGGCTCCGCCGCTGGCGCCGCGCCTGCCTCCGGCCGCGCCATTTTCAGGCTCAGCGCCTCCAACCGCCGGTCGATCCGCGCAAGCCGCTCATCCGTCAGCGGATCGCTTGCGCCTTTGCCTTCAATCTCGGCAAGGCGCGCATCGTTCGCCTCACGAAAGGCTTCGAACGCGGCCATCAGGTCGGCCTCCGCCGCCTTGTTGCCACCTGCCATTTTGGTTTCCTTGGTCAAATTACCCTCCTTTAAAATCATCTCAGTCTTGTCATCCCGGAAAGCGCGCAGCGCTTATCCGGGACCCAGTCTGTCCCGCCGCGCTGGGTCCCGGATCGCTGCTGCGCAGCGTCCGGGATGACACGGCAAAACCTCACGCCGCCATCGCTCCCACCACACCGAACCGCGCCCGCGCCTGCATCGGCGTCTGCACCAGCGACACTTCCACAAGGTCCACCTCGATCAGTTCCCGTCCGCCACCGGGCAGCGGTTTCCACAGGCGCGGGCGGAACCCGATGGACAGGCCATTCAGCCCCTCCCGCACCAGCCGTTCGACGGTTGGCTTCTCGATCAGCCCACGCACGAACAGGCCGCGCCCGTCTTCACTCACCCTTGTCCAGCGCCCAGCCAGCGCGCCCTGCCGATGCTGCAACAACATCGGCAGGGCGGCCCCGGACCGCAGCGTGTGCGCGAACGCCCCCGCGCGCACCACGTCCCCCGACTGGTCCGGTATCCCAAACAGGGCGGCATAGCCTTCGATCAGCATGCTTCTGTCTTCCCCTTTCATTTGCTCAAGCGCTCGGCTGGCTTTTGTCTCGCGCCAGTTCATCCTTCGACTTCGCTCAGGATGAGTCCCGGTTTGTGCCGCCCTCCCGGAGCGCTCATGCTGAGCGAAGTCGAAGCACGAGCGCGATGTGCTGAATTTCGCCTCACTCATCGCGCACCTCCATGCGGCGCTCGATCCGGTTCAGCTGGCCGCTCACCGCTTCCAGCTGCGCCTCGACGCGCACCAGCCGCTCGGAGACCGTCTTGCGGTCGTTCAGCTCGGCTTCCACCGTGCGGATGCGCTCGGCGGCTGACCCTGCCCAGACCAGCGCCCCGCCCGTCTGCACGAGGATCGCAATGACCAGGCTGATCGTGACTTTCTTTTCGATTTCCATCAGCTGAGCCCCGCCAGTTCGCGTTTCTCTTCCGGCGTCGCGAAAGTGGCCGCTTCCAGCCGTGCCCACAGCGCCTCGCGCTCCGCCGAGAGCGCCGGCACGCGGTCGAGATCGCAGCGCACTTCCACATCGCCGCCCAGCGGCTCGTCCAGCCAGACGGACAAGGCGCCCGCCATCTTCTGCGCCAGCGGCAGCACGGTCATGCGCCAGAAGGCGAGATTGGCTTCCTTGTAGTTCGCATACGTATTGTCACCCGGAATGCCGAGCAGCTGCGGCGGCACACCCAGCGCCAGCGCGATCTCCCGCGCGGCACTGTTGCGGGCCTCCAGGAAGTCCATGTCCGCAGGCGACAGCGACATTGGCCGCCAGTCGAGGCCGCCTTCCAGCAGCAGCGGACGCCCCGCATTCGCCGCGCCGGAATAGAGCGCGTCGAGGTCTGCCTTCAGCCGGTCGAACTGTTCGGGCGGCATACGGCCATGGCCGCCATAGATCAGCGCGCCGGAAGGCTTGGCCGAATTGTCGATCAGGGATTTCGCCCAGTCGGCGCTGGCATTGTGCAGGTCCAGCGCGCGGCGGGCCGGGGCCAGCGCCGGCAGGCCCAGAATGTCATCCTGCGGATGGAACAGTTTCAGGTGCAGCACCGCCTCGCGCGGCAGCATCCGCTCGCCCCGCCGTTCGCGCACCGCCCAGCCCTCGGCCCAGCCGCGCCCGTCGGTGACAGGGCGCACCCGGCCCGGCTGCAGCGCATAGAGCGCGGCGATGCCCGCTTCCTCGCCACCTTCCTCACCCGGCAGACTCACCGCTTCGATGAAGGCATTCCCGTGCAGCTGAAGCTGTGTGTAGACGCCTTCCAGGAAGGCCGCCCCGGCCACATCCGGCGCCGGTTTGCGGATCAGCCGCGCGGCAGCCTCATGCGCCGTCACCAGCGGGACAGAGGCCGCCGCTTCGGCCACCATGCGCACACAGCGATAGGCCACGGCATTGCGCAGGTATCCGTCGCGGGTCAGCGCGCCGCCATCGCGGCCGCCCCAGTTCGGGCCGCCCGGATCGGTCAGCGCCACCATGGGTGGAGCCGATTTCGCCTCCTGCCTGCCTTTTGCCCGCAACCAGTTCCATGCCATGTCCTTCGCGCCGCCTCCCGTCATCTGATGGCGTGAAGTTAAGCCGCAGGCCTCCCCCGGAGGATTGGATTAGAAAAAGGCAAGCCTTTTCAATGTTAAACTTGCTTAATATGGCAGGATAGACGCTGCTTTTTCCTACAGAATTACGCGCCACAGGCGTAGCCACATGGGTTCAAATCTGCTTTGTCCCTAGCTTCTGTTTCGAGGGGTTCAGGAGCTGCACACATGTCGGCACGCGTGATTTCCATTGCCAACTCCAAGGGTGGCGTCGGCAAGACGACGACGACCGTCAGCCTGGCGGAAGCCTTTGCCGCCGAAGGCCGCCGCGTGCTGGTGGTGGACCTCGACACGCAGGCGAACGCGTCCCTGCTGGTCTTCGGCAATGAGGGCGACGAACACCTGTTCCAGGCGATCAATGACTACGCCACCATCTCCGACTGGCTGCTGGAGAATTTCGAGGCCGGCGAGCAGAAGCGCCTGGAAGAGTTCATCGTCACCGATGCCTCCGACGTGATCGCGAACGGCAAGCCGCTGCCGCTGGACCTGATCCCGTCCAGCCCGCGCCTGCGCAAGACCGAGAAAGAGCTGATCTATCACCTCACCGAGCAGGGCTATTCCATGGAAGCCCTGGAGAACCAGGTCGGCCGGCGCCTGCGGGATGACTTCAACCTGCTGAAGGCGAAGTATGACGTGATCCTGTGCGACTGCCCGCCCGGCATCTCCACGATGACCGAATCCGTTCTTGCCGCCAGCCATCTCGTGATCGTGCCGACCATTCCGGACTTCATGTCCACACTCGGCCTCGACCTCTTCACCGGCGACGTGATGACCAATCTGCGCGAACGCGACGTGAAAAAACTCCCCATGGTTCTGGCGACTCGGTATGATAATTCTCCACACCAGCAGGTCGTGCTGAACGCGATGCGTGAAGCGGCCGCCGCGCAGGAAGCCGAGTTCACCATGTTCAAGACCGTCATCCCGATGAAATCGGGCTTTGCCACCAACCCGATCGAGCTGGGCCCGGACCCGACGATCGAGGCGAAATGGTCCGGCGGCGCGCTGCCGGTGATCCGCGACCTTCTGGCTGAAGTGAAGGCGGCCCTGGCATGACGAACGACGCGCACAAGGCCGGCGCCGAGGCGCTGAAAGCCCTCCTGAACCACGCCTTCAGCGCGCTGGGCGAGAAGGAATATGCCGCCGCCGCAGGCCTGCTGACCAAGAAGCTGATGATCTCCGCCGGGCAGACGGTCGAGGTCATGCGCGCCCTGCGCGATGCCGTCGGCAAGGACATTTTCGAGGCCCAGCTGAAATCGCTGACCACACATCAGGCAAGATTGCTGGCCCGCCGCCTCGACAAGACCGTGCCGGACCTTGAAGTCTCCACCGCCGGTGCCTCCTGCGCCTGGATCCGCGACCTGATGGACGGCAAGGGCCCCGCTGCGGCGCCTGCGCCAGAAGCCCCCGCCGAAGAACCGGCCCCGGCTGAAGCCCCCGCAGAAACTGCCGAGGCTGTCGAAGCCGAAACTCAACCCGAGACACCGGCCGAGCCCGAAGCGCCGAAGAAACCGGCCTCCGGCGCCTATTTCGGCCGCCGCAGCTTCCGCACCGGGAACTAGCACCTCACAGCTGCCGCACGCCCAGTACGGCTTCGTCCAGCATCAGCGCCCACACGGCCCAGACCAGCGCGTCCACGCGGTCGGGCGAGCCGCTGAAGCCCTCTGCCCCGAAGGCGCACATCTCGTCCTCCAGCGCGCCGAACTGCCCGGCATGGTGCACGCGGCCCTGCTCGTACAGCGTCGCCACCGGCAGGGCCCGCGCCCGTTTCGACAGCCGCGCCTGCACCAGCCGCACCGGCACCGGGCACCCTGCCGTCTCCAGCACCTGGCGCACCATTTCTCCGCCCTGGTTCGCCTCCGCGATCACTTCCCGCGCCCCCACCCGGCGCACCAGCGCCACGGCCCGCCCGGCCCAGTCCAGCGGGCGCAGGCCCTGCGCGGACGCATCGCCCAGCACATAAGCCTCCTGCCCCACACGGCCCGCCGCGACGATCCCGCAGGCATCCGCGCTGGCGCCGCTGGTGGCCGGCGGATCAACCGCGACGACCACATCCCACAGCGCCGGCACAAAGCCCGCCCGCGCCGCATCAATGCGTGAACGGAGGAACAGCGCGCCTTCCGGATCCTCCACCATCTGGCCGTCCAGTTCCTGCCGCCCCAGCCGCGTGCCGCCATAGGCCGCCTCCATGGCTGTCAGGAAGCCGGGGGCGAGATGGTCCGCATTCTCCCGCGTCGTGCTCTGCGTCACCACCGTATCCGGCGCGGCATGCAGCCGCCGCATCAGCGCGGTTGGCCGCGGCGTCGTCGTCACCAGCGCAGCGGGATGGGGCCCGAGCCGCAACGTCATCTGCAGCATGTCCCACACCGCCTCGGCATAGGTCCACGCCGCCGCCTCGTCGCACCAGGCGGCATCGAATTGCGGCCCGCGCAGACTGTCCGGGTCCTCGGCGGAGAAAACCTGTGCTATGGCGCCATTGTGGAACTCTACCAGCCGCCGCGACGGGTGGTAGACCGGCCTCCGCAGGGGGTTCGTCTCGACCGACATCAACCCGCTCTCGCCGTGGATCATCACCTCCCGCACATCGTGCAGGGTCGGCCCGACCAGTGCCATGCGCCCGCCGCGCGCCTTCGCAGACCAGCGCACCCATTCGGCACCGGCCCGCGTCTTGCCTGCGCCCCGTCCGCCCTGGAACAGCCATGTCCGCCATGCCGTTCCCGGAGGGTTCAGCTGCGCATCGCGCGCACTCCACAGGAACGGATACCGCCGCAGCACCCGCATGGCCTCGGGGTCGGGCAGTGGGTATTGATCCTTCGCCTTCCACGCCTGCACTTTTTGTCTCCAGTGGCCCCAGACCCGCAACGACTCTGTGTAGTGCGGCATCCTCTGCCGCAAGGGCTGCTGCCCATTCATCCGCCTTCTCCCCCCGTTCCCCTTGCTTCTGGGCTTCATGCATCCGGCGCACTTCTCCGGCCATGCGTACGATCATCGCCGCTGCGGCGTTGATGTCCTCCGTTCCCTGAGCGGTCACCAGCGCGTCGATCTGCAGGTCGGAAGCATATTCCAGCGCCAGCGTCTGGCGCTCCAGCGGCGCCTCCGGCCGCTTCAGGTCGTGCCGCAACATGTAGCGCGACACGACAGCGGCATCGCGGCCCAGCCGGCGCGCAATCTCCGCCACGCTGCGCCCGCTGAGATACAGCAGCCGCATCGCCCGACCGTCCCGGTCTGTGATGTCTCGTCTTGGTGTTCGTCCAGCCATGCGCGGAGTGTGGCGCAGGGCGAGACAGGGTGAATTCACTCCGGTGGCATGTCATCCCGGAAAACGCGCAGCGTTTATCCGGGACCCAGTTACTACAGGCGATGCCGCAAGCCGGGTCCCGGATATTTGCGCCGCAAATTCCGGGATGACAGGGTGGAAGCTGCGTCCCGTATCCTCCAGCCTGGCCCTCACCTCCCACGCCCTTTGGGCGCGGGCCCCTCCTCTCCCAGAGGGAGAGGAGGGACCCGCCGCCGAAGGCGGTGGGAGGTGAGGGCTTCGAGGGATCAGAAATCGATCCAGTGGATCGATTTCCCCGAGAAGGCCCAAGCGCAAGCGCAGGGCATCGAAGCATGGGGCGCAGGCTGCCCGAAGTCAGCTCATTTCCCTTATGCCCGCGATGCATTGCGAGGGGCATGGCACGGAGGTCGGGTCTGTCACCTTGCCGGTCTTCTCGATGGCGGATTTCGCGCAGTCATAATCGAGGTCGGCAATCGCATCGAACTGGTTGAGGTAAACCTTTCCGGTCAGCTCCTCCAGGAAGTGCGTGCGCTTCAGCCGGTCCATCACCGGGCCTTTCACCTCGCTCATGTGCAGGGTCACCCCGGCATCCTTCAGGCGCGCATTGATGGCTTCCAGGCTTTCCAGGCCGCTGGCGTCGATATGGTTCACCGCCGGGCACATCAGGATGATGTGCTGCACGTCCGGCCGGTTGCCCAGCACGCAATACACCGTGTCTTCCAGGAAGCGCGCATTGGCGAAATAGAGGCTCTCGTCGATCCGTATCGTCACAATGTGTTCCGGCGTCACCACGGCGTGGCGGTTCACGTTCCGGAAATGGTGCGTGCCCGGCACCTGCCCCACAATTGCGAAGTGCGGCTTGGATGTGATGTAGAGATGCAGGCCGATCGACAGGATGATGCCAGTCGTCACGCCCAGTTCCACGCCCGCCAGAAGCGTCACGAGGATCGTGCCTGCCATGGCGGCGAAATCGCGCTTTGAATAGTTCCAGGTCTGCGTCAGCGTCTTCAGGTCCACGAGGCCCAGCACGGCCACGATGACAGTCGCGGCCAGAACGGCTTGCGGCAGGTTGTAGAGCAGCGGCGTCAGGAACAGGGCCGCCAGCGCGATGCCGACCGCCGTGAAGGCGCCCGCCGCCGGGGTCTCTGCCCCTGCATCGTAATTCACGGCAGAGCGCGCAAAGCCGCCCGTCACCGGATAGCCGCCGGAGAAGCCCGCCGCGAGGCTGGAGGCGCCGAGCGCGACGAGTTCCTGATCCGGGTCGATCCGCTGGCGGCGCTTGGCGGCCAGCGTCTGCGCCATGGAGACGGATTCGATAAAGCTGATCATCGCGATCAGGGCGGAGGAACCCAGCAGGGAGCGCCACAGGCCGGGGTCGAAATCCGGCACGGTCAGGCCCGGCAGGCCCTTCGGAATGTCGCCGACAATGTGCACGCCCTTGCCTTCCAGCCCGAAGGCCGCAACGGCCACGCCGCCCAGCGCCACGGCCAGAACCGGGCCGGAGCGCGACAGCATGCTGGCCACGTTTTCCTTCAGGCCCATGCCCCGCAGCAGCGGTTTCAGCCCTTTGCGCGCCCAGAACAGGAAGGCCACGGCCGGGGCGCCGATGGCCACAGTGTACCAGTTCACATCGCCGATATGGCTGATGATGCTGGCCAGGGTCTCGATGATGTTGTGCCCGCTCGCCGGAACGCCCAGCAGGTATTTCAGCTGGCTGACGGCGATCAGGATGCCGGTCGCGGTGACGAAGCCGGAAACGACCGGATGGCTCAGGAAATTGGCGAGGAAGCCCAGCCGGAAGATCCCCATCACCACCAGCATCAGGCCGGAAATGATGGCCAGCACGATGGCCGCCGTCATGTATTCCGGCGTGCCCTGCTCGGCCACCTTGCCCGCGGCCACCGCCGTCATCAGCGACAGGATCGCCACCGGGCCGACGGCCATGGTGCGGCTGGTGCCGAAAATGGCATAGACCACCAGCGGCAGGATGGAGGCGTAAAGCCCCACCTGCGGCGGCAGGCCCGCCAGCATCGCATAAGCCAGCGATTGCGGGATCAGCATGACGGTCACGATCACCGCCG
>JAWKUR010000032.1:0-23414 GCA_041398445.1 Hyphomonas sp.
CGGCCCGAACAGGCCGTGCGTGTTCAGCATGATGCCGGCACCGAAGCTCGTCTCCATCGGCAGGACGAGGTCTGGCCCATGGGTGCGTGGGCGGATCAGTTCCTCGAAGATGCCGGGGCGCAGCTTGCCGCCGCCGCTGCGCGCATAGTGATGGTAAATCGCGCCGACGCTTTCGGCGGTGCCATGGCCATTGGCGGAGGGGATTTCGATCTCCCGCCAGATCGCGCCGCCACGATTGGGGGCTGACCATTTGTAGACGAAGGCGGCCTTGCGATAGTCGTTCAGCTCTCCCAGATCCGCCAGCGCATTGGGGCGTTTGATGTCAGCGCAGCGCGCATGTTCGCTGGCTGGCAGGCCGATATGGAAGTCGATCCCGCCGAACAGGCTTTTCAGCGTTGTGCCCAGCGTTTCGCCGCTGATCCGGCGTGCGATTTCACCAGCGATATAGCCCCAGGTGAGGGGGTGGTAGCCATGTGCCGTGCCGGGCGGCCACATCGGGGCGAGCCCTGCAATCGCCGCGGCGCAGGCAGGCGGGTCCAGCCACAGCTCTGGATCAATTTCCGTTGCAAAGCCCGGCAGGCCGGCCTGGTGGCTTACCGCCTGGCCGATAGTGACGGCCTCTTTCCCGTTGGCGGCAAATTCTGGCCACACGTCCGCGACCGGGGTTTCATACCCATCCGGCAGCGTATCGACGAGCGAGGCCAGCACGAAGGCAGCGATGCCTTTGGTGGTCGAATAGACCGGGACCAGCGTGTCTGCGCTCCAGGGGGTCGTCTTCTGGCGATCGGCCCAGCCGCCCAGCAGGGACGCGACAAGCTCGCCCCGGTGATACACGGCAAACCCGGCGCCGAGTTCGTCCATCTCGTTGAAATTCGCCTCGAAGACGTCACGCACGCTTTCAAGACCGGCGGCTGTGAAGCCGGAAATCGGAGTATTCGTCATATTCCGGCCATACGGCCTAATCCGCGCTGTTGTCGAGGACGTTTGCTGCCAGTTTGTCTGTCTCGGCGTCGTCCATTTCCTGAAGGAAGTCCTCCAGTTCGATCTGCCATTCGAAAATCTGGTTCAGGCCGAATTTTTCCTCGCCCGGAAATTCCTGCTGCAGCCGGATGCAGATCACCTGGCCGAACCATTTCTCTTCGGCATAGGCAGTCGCCTTGCCGTAGCCGGTATTGTGCGTGTTCGCGATTTCGAGGGTCTCGATGCGGGAGAAATCCGGCATTTCACGGCAGGAGACGTATCGCACCGCCTGGCAGGCTTTCTGCGGGCCTTCGCATTCACGCAGGACCGCATCGAAGGTCTGCCCCAGCATCTCACCGGTCATGACGGGGTGTCCGTCGAAATAGGCGACATCCAGCGCTTCGGTGCCGCGTTTGGCAAATTCATCGCGTAATTGGGTGACGGTGATTGGCTCCGCTGCGGACATGAAGGGAAGTGCCGCAACCAAAAGGAGCAGGGTGGGCGTAGCGCGCCAGAACATTTAAACTTACCGGAATATTTGAACAGGTAAGGGAGGAAAGCGCTTTTGTGGCCGGGAAGCAATTGCCGCAGTTGCACCTGTTGCAGTGCAAGGCGATAGTCCGCGCGCTTTAAAAGGGATGAACGACCATGGCTTCACAGACGCACCGCCCGCGCCGCTCCTGTCTCTATATGCCGGGTGCCAACGAACGCGCCCTCGAAAAGGCCCGCGGCCTGCCGGCTGACACGCTGCTGCTGGATCTGGAGGACGCTGTGGCGCCGGACGCGAAGCTTGCCGCGCGTGAAGCCATCCTCAGCGCTGTGAAACAGGGCGGTTATGGCCATCGCGAGATTGTGGTGCGTATGAACGGGCTCGCCACCGATTGGGGGGCAGACGACCTGAAAATGGCTGTCGCCAGCGGGGCGCAGGCGGTTCTGGCGCCGAAAGTGGAATCCGCCGCTGATATCGAAGCGCTCGACAAGGCGCTGACCGAGGCGGGCGCACCGGCCGGGTTCGGCCTCTGGGTCATGATCGAAATGCCGAAGGCGATCCTCCACATCGAGGAAATCGCCGCCGCTGCACAGACGACCCGTCTGACTACGTTCGTGATGGGCACGAACGATCTGGCCAAGGAATACCGCGCCCGGATGACGCCGGACCGGATCGCCTTCCAGGTGGCGCTGCAGCTTTCGGTCGCCGCGGCCCGTGCCTATGGCCTGACCGCCATCGACGGCGTGTTCAACGACATCAAGGACGAGGAGGGCCTGATCAATGAGTGCGAGCAGGGCCGCGATCTCGGCTTTGACGGCAAGACGCTGATCCACCCTTCGCAGCTGGAAACGGCGAACCGTGTCTTCGCGCCCAGCCATCACGATGTGGAACAGGCGAAAGCCGTGATCGAGGCTTTTGCGGACCCGGCCAATGCCGGCAAGGGCGTGCTGAAGGTGAATGGCAAGATGACCGAGCTGCTGCACCTCGACGAGGCACGCCGCACCGTGGCCATGGATGAGGCCATCCGCGCCTTCGAAACCGCCTGAGCGCAGGAGCCGTCATGACTTACACGATCCTGCACAATCCGAACTGCTCGACTTCCCGCAAGGGGCTGGACCTGTTGAAGGAAGCCGGTGTCGAGCCGGAAGTGCGCAAGTACATGAACGCGACCGAGCGCCTATCGGTGGAGGAGCTGAAGGAGATCGCGAAAAAGATGGGAGGGGTTTCTCCGCGCGTCTTCCTGCGGGCCAAGGATGCTCCGGCTGCCGGGATCGATGCGGACTCCAGCGATGAGGCCATTTTCGAGGCCATGGCGGAGAATCCGAAGCTGATCCAGCGCCCGATCGGCATCAAGGGCAAGAAGGCTGTTCTCGGCCGCCCGCCGGAAGACCTGCTGAAACTCGTCTGATCGAATCGAAATCACTGCGAATTCGGCCCGAAACGGGCCGATTCGTTCAAATTTCACCGATTTTCGTTGCCGGATGTCAGCCATCTGACGCGAGACTGGCGTCATGATGATGACTGTTCTTCTCGCCACTGCTGCGCTGTGCCTGGCTTTCGCCGGCTTCTGCTTTTTCGGCCTGCCTTACATGATTGCGGGCACGCGCATGCTGGACCAGCTGCGTGAGCGCGCGACCGACAAGGTGGCACTGGGCGGTCTTGTGGCTGCGGCGATTTCGCTCGTTTGGGTCCTTCAGGCGTCACCGGCCTTGATTTCCCATGGGACGGACGTGCAGGTAGTCGCCGATCAGATGACGGGCAGCAGCTGGCAGGTCTAGGGTAGACCGGCATACAGGCGGCAGCCCCGGAAACGAGGCTGCCATGACCGCACAGACAAAATCCAATCCCGGCAATTATTTCGAGGATTTCTCGATCGGCATGGAACTGGTCCATGCCACGCCGCAAACGGTAACCGAGGGCGATATCGCGCTCTATCGCGCGCTGACCGGGAATCGTTACGCCCAGTATTCCTCGGCCGAGTTTGCAAAGGCCGCCGGCCTGCCGGGCCTCGCCCTCGACCCGATCCATGCTTTCCACGTCGTGTTCGGCAAATCGGTGCCGGATATCTCCCTGAACGCGGTTGCAAACCTCGGCTATGCCGATGGCCGCATCCGCCGCCCGATCATGCCGGGTGACACGCTGAACACCGTGTCCGAAGTCATCGGCATGAAGGAGAATTCCAACAAGCGCACAGGCGTTGTCTGGGTCCGTACGCGCGGCTTCAACCAGAACGGCATCGAGGTCATGTCCTTCGTGCGCTGGGTGATGGTGAACAAGTGGGAAGAGGACGCCGCCGTGCCGCCCGCCCATGTGCCGGACCTGCCATCCGCCGTGCCGGGCAGCGAGCTGGAAGGCTTCGCCCCCATGGAGGACTGGGACTTCACGCTCGCCGGGTCCCCCTATGGCTATGAAGATTACGAGATCGGCGAGAAGATCAATCATGTCGACGGCATGACCGTGGAAGAGGCAGAGCACCAGATTGCGACGCGCCTCTACCAGAACACTGCGAAAGTGCACTTCGACGCGCATGGCCAGAAGACCAGCCGCTTCGGCAAGCGCCTCATCTATGGCGGCGTGGTGATCTCTATTGCCCGTTCGCTGGCCTTCAACGGCCTCGCCAATGCCGGCCAGGTGCTGGCCATAAATGCCGGTACGCATGCAAGCCCGTTGTTTGCTGGCGACACGATCTATGCGTGGAGCGAAGTGCTGGACAAGGCTGAGCTGTCCGACAAGGCAGGGGCCCTGCGCCTTCGCCTCGTCGCGGTGAAAGACCAGGACCCGGCGGCCTTCGCCTACAAGACGGCTGATGGCAAATATGCCGACGGCGTGCTGCTGGACTTCGACTACTGGGCCGCCATCCCCAGGCGGATCGGGCGCTGATCTTCCTGCGGGGCCAGACCGTGCCTATATGCACGCCATGAGCGGGTATGGCCCTTTGACGGATTTACGATGGTGGCCATCGCGCTTGCGGTGGTCCTGTCCAGTCTTGTCAGCCTGATCGGCACATCGTCGCGCAAGCGGAACATCGCGCTGGGCGAGGCGCAGGTGGGCGATCTGCCGAAATGACCGGCATTCGTGATCCGAAACGCCTTCAGGAAGTCTTCGGTCCGCCGGACATGGGCCGTGTGGCGCAGCGTGACGCTGCTGGACGTACGCCGCGCGCGGACGCCGGAAGGCTGGCTGATGTCATCGGACCTGGTGGACTATGCCTGTATCGCCGCGGCGGTTCTGGCGCTGCTGGTTCCGTTCAGGCTGATGCCGGGTTTCCTGCTGGTGGCGCTCGGCATTCAGGTGGCAGGCTGGATCGTCTCGACGCGGCTCCCGCGATAGGGCAATAGAGCCCGCTACGCCGAAACCCGAAACCGGACAGGACATCGCGCATGAAAATCTGGAAGATGAACGGGCTGGCAACGCGTTTGCCATTTTCGATGCCCGCTCTGGTGCCGTTCTCTCCGACGGCGGACCAGGCGCGCCAGCTGGCTGAAGAAATGAAGGCCGATCAGGTGATCGCGCTGGAACGGGATGCCACGCGTGATGTGTTCATGCGCATCTGGAACATGGATGGCACCGAGGTTTCCGCCTGTGGCAATGCCAGCCGCTGTGTCGGCCGCCTCCTGCTGGACGAGACCGGCAAGGACCGGATCACCATCCAGACTGAAGCAGACATGCTGCGCGCCTTCCGCGCCGAAGATGGCCTGATCACCGTTGACATGGGCTCGCCCCTGATGGGCTGGGAAGACATTCCGCTGGCGGAGAAGATGGATGTGCGCGGTGTCGACGTGAAAATCGGCCCGATGGACAACCCGATCCTGTCCCGCCCGGCGGTGGTTTCCATGGGCAATCCGCACGCCGTGTTCTTTGTCTCCGATGTCGATGCCTATGACATTCCGGCGCTCGGCCCGCTGGTGGAGTGGCATCCGCTGTTCCCGGAAGGCACCAATGTCGGCTTTGCGCAGGTGATCGATCGGCACACGATCCGCCTGCGCGTGGGAACGCGGGGCAGGGCTGGACCAAGGCCTGCGGCACGGGTGCCTGCGCGGCGCTCGTCTGTGCGGCCCGCGCAAAGCTCACCGAACGAACGGCAAAACTGATCCTCGATGGCGGCGAATTGCTGATCGAATGGCGCGAAAGCGACGACCGCGTCTACATGACCGGCCCGGCGAGCTGGAATTCGAAACCGAGATCGAGGCCGTCAGTCCGGCGCCAATCATCCGCACATCAGGCGTTTTTCCTGTTTCGCCCTCCATCCGTATCGACTTCATCGAAATGGAACCGGGCATGAATGCGTGCGGTATTGCGTTGGAACGCCCAGAGTTGAAGGCTGTTGGAAGCCGCTTGACCTGATGCACCAGAGCCGACACGGCCACGCCACGCGTGGCCAATAAAGATGGAGCCACCCATCTTTATAGGTGAACCCAGCCATCTGGCCCAACTTGTCGGCAACGATTACGGTCTGGCTGGCACCGTCGCGGAAGAATTCGAGAACTTCTTCCGGGAGTGGATGAGGCAGCCAGGCGGCTTCACTGAGGCCCTGTGAAGCTGCTGCAATGGCTGGCGCATCTGAAATGGACGCTTCCTCAACACCAAGGAATTTGCCTCGCTGATCTGGCAATATTGTAGCCTCTTGTGTGCTTCCTCGACCCACGAACTGGTCGAATATCGATTCCGTTCCATCTGGCGCGATGTGCGCTGAACGAGTTCGCCATGACAGACCCGAAACCGCCTTCCAGCCCGACGCTGATTACGCTCGGATGCCGCCTCAACTCCTATGAGTCCGAGGTGATGCGCGGCCATGCGGTGGAGGCAGGGCTGCAGGATGCGGTGATCGTGAACACGCGCGGTGACGGGGAGGCGGTGCGCTCCGCGCGTCAGGCCATCCGCCGTGCGGCGAAGGAACATCCGGGCGCGCCCATTCTGGTGACGGGCTGCGCCGCCCAGATCGACCCCGACATGTTCGCGAAGATGCCCGAAGTCACCCGCGTCATCGGCAATCATGAGAAGATGAAGGCCGAGACCTGGAAACCGGTCGACCTGCTGGGCGGGCATGAGAAAGTCCGCGTCAACGACATCATGTCGGTGAAGGAGACGGCCGCCCATCTGATCGACGGCATGGACGGGCGCGCACGGGCTTATGTGCAGGTCCAGAACGGCTGCGACCACCGCTGCACCTTCTGCATTATCCCCTATGGCCGCGGAAATTCCCGCTCCGTGCCTGCGGGCGAGGTGGTGGAGCAGGTGCGACGTCTCGTGGAGACGGGCCATTATGAAGTCGTGCTGACGGGCGTGGACCTGACGAGCTGGGGCGCAGACCTTCCGGGCACGCCACAGCTTGGCAATCTGGTCCAGCGTATTCTGAAACTGGTGCCGGAGCTGAAACAGCTGCGCATTTCCTCCATTGATGCCATCGAGATCGACGATGCCTTGTTCGAGGTGATGGCTGAGCCGCGCCTTGCGCCCTTCATGCACCTTTCGCTGCAGCATGGGGACAATCTGATCCTGAAGCGGATGAGGCGCCGCCATTCCCGTGACGACGCGATTGCGCTGGCAGAGAAGTTGCGCACTCTGCGTCCGGATATTGCACTTGGCGCCGACATCATCGCTGGATTTCCAACGGAGACTGAGGCCCATTTCGAGAATTCGGTCCGCCTCGTGGAAGACTGTGGCCTCGCCTTCCTGCATGTCTTTCCCTACAGCCCCCGTCCCGGAACACCGGCGGCGCGGATGCCGCAACTGGACAAGGCCGTCGTGAAGGAACGGGCGGCACGCTTGCGTGAAACGGGCGAAAACGCCCTCAAAACCCACTTTTCGCGCCATATTGGCGAAATCCGGGAGGCTCTGGTCGAGCGGGGACATCTGCGCGCCTGCCGGATTTCACCCCGGTGAAACTGTCACACGACCCCGGCCAAGCTGGACGCCCGGTGCGTGCCCATATAACCGGGCATGACGGCAGGCAGCTGATCGGAGAAATAGAAGAATGATCCTCTGGTTCGGGAAGAAAAAGAAAAAAGACGAACTGAAGGCTGCCGGCGCGGAGATGGCCGCGCCTGAGCTGTCGGCGGAGGAACTCGCCGCGAAAGAAGCCGCTGAGGCCGAAGCGGCAAAGGCGGCTGCCGAAAAGGAAGAGATCGAGCGGATCGTTGCCGAGGCCAATAAGGCCTGGGAAGAGCGTCAGGCCCGCGAAGCCGCAGAGGCTGCCGCAGAGGCCCAACGTCTGGAAGAAGAGGCTCGCCGCGCGGAAGAGGCGGCGGCTGCGGCCAGCGCCGAAGAAGCGGCCCGTCTTGCCGAAGAGGCTGAAAAGGCCCGCAAGGCCCGCGAAGAACGCGCCGCCCAGCAGGCCAAAGCCGAAGCCGAACTGAAATTGCTGGCAGACCGGCGCGAGGCAGAGCGCCTGCGCGTTGAAGCCGAGGCTGCCGCCCGCGCCGCGTTGGAGGCGGAAGCCAACAATCCGGGTTTTGTCGCCAAGCTGGGGCAGGGCCTGTCGCGGTCTTCCTCCCGCCTGACCGAAGGTCTTGCCGCGCTCGGCCGCCGAAAGCTGGACGATGACACGCTGGAAGAGCTGGAAGATCTGCTGATTGCGTCGGACCTTGGCGCAAAGGTTGCCGCGCGTGTGGCCGGCAATCTGTCGAAAGAGCGTTTCGACAAGGAAATCAGCCCCGAAGAGATCAAACTGGCCCTCGCCAGCGAAATCTCGGACGTCTGAAACCGCGCGAGAAGATCGTGGATTTCTCGGAAGGTGCGAGTCCGCGCATCGTTCTCTTTGTGGGCGTCAACGGGTCCGGCAAGACAACGACGATTGGCAAGATTGCCTCGAAACTGAAGGAGCAGGGGCCAAGGCCCTCTCGTGGCGGGCGATACGTTCCGCGCTGCCGCTATCGAGCAGCTGACCGTGTGGGGCGAACGGGCCGGAATCCCGGTCATGTCGAAGCCGACCGGCGCCGATGCGGCTGGCCTTGTTTATGAGGCCATCGAAAGGGCGAAGGCGGAAGATCTGGACCTTGTCCTGATCGATACGGCCGGCCGCCTGCAGAACAAATCGGAGCTGATGGCGGAGCTTGAGAAAGTCGTCCGCGTTATCAAGAAGCTGGACCCGACGGCGCCGCACGATGTGATCCTCGTGCTGGATGCGACAGTCGGCCAGAACGCGCTCAGCCAGGTCGAAGCCTTCCGCAATACGGCGGGTGTGACAGGGCTCGTCATGACGAAGCTGACGGAACGGCCAAAGGCGGCGTGCTGGTGGCGATTGCCGAGGCGTATGACCTGCCGATCCATTTCATCGGCATCGGTGAAAGGCAGAAGACCTCCGCCCATTCAGTGGAGGCCTTCTCGAAAGCCCTTGTGGGCGTCAGCGCCTGAGGCCTGTTCGCAACCTATTCGGCCGCTTCGGCGGTTCCATTCCGTCATCGAAGACTTCCTCGATGCTGCGCCCGAACAGGCGGGCAATGGCGAAAGCGAGCGGCAGGGACGGGTCGTATTTCCCGGTCTCGATGGCGTTCACAGATTGGCGTGAAACATCCAGCCGGTCGGCCAGTTCGGCCTGACTCCATCCCTTTTCCGTACGCAGGATGCGGAGAATATTCTTCATGATGGTTCAGACCGTACGGCCAAAGCAATTCGTCAGGCGGGCCAGGCCAAAGGCAAAGAAGAAGAGTGGTCCGAACCAGAATACGTCAATGCTGCCCAGAACGTCGAAGATCTGCAGGAAGCCGAACAGAAAGGTGATCCCGGATGTGATGAGCCCGGCATCCCGGAGGGCCTGCAGATACCGCATGCGCGTGTATTCGTCCGTTTCATCAGTCTGCCGGCGGATCGCATAAAGAACGATTAGGAGCGGCAGGGTCGCGGCAATAGCGCAAGCGGCATTCAGCCAGACCGGGCTGTGTTTTCGTCGATGAAGAATTTTGCGCCAAGAATGACCGCCACATAGATGGCCATCATCGGCCAGAAGAGAAATTTGTACCGGCGCTCTGCTGTGCGAAAGCCGCGTGTCTGGGCCATGATGCCTGCTCCTGTCAAGTTACCATGACAAGATGACAAGCAAACTTTACTTTGTCAAGCTCGCTTGACAATTTGCTCTATTCTGCAGCAATTGCTGCAGTTTGCAGGTGCTGTGCTCCCCGCACCATCCGGCCGGGTTTTGCGCCGGTCGGTTCTCCGTCGCGATGGGTGATCTCGCCCTTCAGGATTGTCGCCGTATAGCCGGAGGCGCGCTGCATCAGGCGCCGTCCGCCTGCGGGCAGGTCATATTGCACTTCCGGCAGGTGCAGCTTCAGGTTCAGAAGGTCGATGACGTTGAGGTCCGCGCAGTAGCCGGGTGCGACCACGCCGCGATCGTGCAGGCCCATCCATGCGGCCGTATCATGCGTCTGGCGGCGGACAAGATATTCCAGCGGCAGTTTCGGGCCGCGCGTCCGGTCCCGCACCCAATGGGTCAGCATGGTTGTGGTGAAGGACCCGTCGCAGATCATGCCGACATGCGCCCCGCCATCCGACAGGCCGGGCAGGGTGGCCGGGCTTTCCATCATGGCGCGGATCGGTTCGAGGGAGCCTTGCGCATAATTGAGGAACGGCAGGTAGAGCACGCCATGTCCGTCGCGCTCCAGCATCAGGTCTAGGGCAAGCTTTTCAGGGCTGACGCCCCGTGCCTCGGCCATGTGTTCCAGCGTGCTTTCCGGGCCGGGTTCGTAATTCACCGGGTCGGTCAGCTGGAACATCTTGCCGAAGCTGCGCAGCATCACCTTCAGGAATGGATTGTCCGTTGCCGGTTCCTCCGAAAGCAGCTTGGCCTGGAAGGCCGGATCGCGCAGGGTCGTAACCCGTTCGGCCAGCGGAAGGCTGGCAATCGCGGCATAGGATGGATGGGCGCTGAACGGATTCATCGTTAGCTCCAGCCCCAGCAGTACGCCGACAGGGCGGGGCGCGACCTGTGCCCGCATCGGCAGGCCGTCATTCATCGCCGTTTCGATCGCCCCAAGAAGGGCGCGCCAGCCTTCGGGCGCGACATCTGCCTGCGCCAGCGAGACCGACAGCGGCCGGCCGGATGCCTCGACGATCCGGCGCAGCATGGCCGCTTCCTTTTGCGGATCGTTGAAGTCCGACACGAATTGCAGCACGCCGCGGCCCGCTTCCTTGAGGCCCTCTGCGATGCCGATCAGTTCGGCTTCGCTGGCCGTCAGGGTCGGGGTGGGCTGACCGTCCGATGTGCGGTGGTTCAATGTGCGGGACGTTGAGAAGCCGAGGGCGCCGGCCAGCACGGCTTCTTTCGCCATCTGTTTCATGGCGGCGATGTCTTCGGCGGTCGCGTCCTCCCGATTGGCGCCGCGCTCTCCCATGACATAGACGCGCAGGGCTGCGTGGGGCAGCTGCGCGCCAATGTCGGTGTCGAACGCTCGGCCCGACAGGAAATCCAGGTAATCCGGGAAACTCTCCCAGCTCCACGGCAGGCCCTCTGAAAGGACAGGGAAGGGAATATCCTCCACGCCCTCCATCAGGCGGATCAGCCGGTCATGATCTTCCGGCCGGCAAGGGGCGAAGCCGACGCCGCAATTGCCCATGATCACCGTGGTGCAGCCATGCAGGGAAGACGGGCTGATGGCGCCGCCCCAGGTCGCCTGTCCGTCATAATGGGTATGAATGTCGACGAAACCGGGCGTCACGATCTGGCCGCGTGCGTCGATTTCCTCGATGCCTTTGCCGGAAACTTTGCCAACGGCCGTGATCTGGCCGCCGGAGACGGCCACGTCGCCCTCGAATGGCTCCGCTCCGGTGCCGTCGACGATTGTCCCGCCGCGGATAATCAGGTCGCTGGTTGCCATGGTTTCCTCCTTTATACTTTTGCCAAGGATGCCAGACAGGCGGAGGCGGTAAAAGCCTGACCGCGCGTCAGCAGTTTAAAGGGTTCGGAAACTCAGGCATGAGACGGGCCGTCCTGACGCCTCCCGGGAACCCCATGACTGCCTCTGAATTTCTCCCTGTCACGCTCTGTCTCCTGTCGGCCGTTTCATTGGCGACGACCAATGTGCTGGTGAAGGGGGGAGGGGACATCCTGACCGGCCGGATGATTGTTCAGGCAACGGCTGCCCTGATCGTCCTGCCGCTGGTGCCATTCTTCCCGATGCCGCCCTTGAGCACGCTGCCGCTGCTTGGCGTGTCGATGGTGTCTCACTGGTTTTACCAGGCCTGCCTGATCCGGGCGATGCACCGGGGGGACCTGTCGTTGGTCTATCCTGTGATGCGCGGGCTTGGCCCACTTGCGACGGCGGTCTTCGCGACGTTCCTGCTGCGAGAGCATCTCGCTCCAATGCAGCAGATCGGTCTGTTCTGCGCGTCGTTCGCCATTCTTTTCTTTGCGCTTCCGACGGCGGTGACACAGGAAGGCCGCAGCCTGGACCGGCGGGCCCTGTTCTGGGCCATGCTGACGGCGGTCGGGATCGGGCTTTATGCCGTGAACGATACGCGCGCGACCCGGGCGATGCCCCATCCGATGACGTTCGTCATCATCCTGTTCCTGATGGACTGGATCGGGGTGACGCTTGTCTTCCTCTGGCAGCGCCGGGGCCGCTACATGGCAACCATCCGTCCGCAGCTGCGCTCCGGTGTGATCGGCGGCATTGTCGGCTGTCTTTCCTATGGCATGGCGATCTTTGCCTACACGATGACCGATGCGGCCATGGTGACGGCGCTGCGCGAAACGTCCGTCGTGTTCGCGGCGGTGATGGCGGCCGTTTTCCTGAAAGAGAGTTTCGGCGCACGGCGGATCGTGGCTGCCGCTGTCCTGGCTACCGGTCTGGTGCTGATGCAGGCCGGCGCAGCATGAGACTCGCCGTGTGCGACATTTCGTGCGACAGCGGCCTTAACAAAACCGCAAGCACGGATGGTGCGTAGAAAGTACATGACCGAGATCGAGCCCCAATCCACCCGCCCGGAAGACACCTCCCAGGACGCGAGTCAGAAAAGCCCGGCTGCCCGTGCAGGGGGACTCTGGACAGAGCTTGGCCCCACGCTCGCCTTCATCGTTATCTATAATGTGATGCTGCGCTTTCCGGAGCAGGGGCTGCTCTCAAAGGAAAACGCGCTCTACTGGGCCACGGGCGTTCTGATTATCGCAACGCTGGCGGTGATCGGAATGAAATTGTTCCGTAAGCAGAGAATACCGCCCTTCCTGCTCGTTTCGTCCGGTTTGATTGGTGTTTTCGGCACTCTGGGCATCGTGTTTCATTCAAAGCTGCTGCTTTTCCTGAAGCCCACGATCATCAACCTGATGTTCGCCGGTGCGATCTTCGGCGGGCTCGCCGTGGGACGGAACATCTGGAAGATGCTGTTCAACGAACTGTTCGACATGTCAGATCATGCCTGGCGCGTGATCGCTATCCGCTGGGGCCTGTTCTTCGTCACCATGGCAGTCTGGAACATTGTCGTGTGGCAGGCCTTCGGGGAAGTTGCCTGGGCGAACTGGAAGCTCGGCAATATTGTCATCGGCTTTGTCTTCGCGCTGGCCAATGCGCCCTTCATGATGAAGCATATGCATCACCCCGAGAAGCCGTAACCGGCGCCGGGTGGGTCAGCCTTTCTGTTCCCGGAGGGTTGGTGAACGGGGGGAAGGCGGGCAAGTGCCGGATCCCGGCATAATGTGTCAGCGCCCAGACCACGGTCGGGAAGGCGAGTTCTGACCAGGGAATCTCCTGCCAGGCGAACAATCCGACTTCCTCGCTTTCCGGCCCTGCGAAAATGTCAGACATCAGCTCGGCCCGGAACATGACCTGCACCTGCGAGATGCGGGGGACAGAGTAAACGGCCAGTAACTGTCCGATCCGGATATCGGCACACGCTTCCTCCTGCGCCTCCCTCCGGGCGGCATCCTCCACCGTTTCGCCTTCCTCCATGAAACCCGCCGGGAGCGTCCAGTAACCTTTTCGGGGCTCGATTGCGCGTCGGCAGAGCAAAATCCGGTCATTTTTGGTCACAACGGCGCCAGCGACGATTTTCGGGTTCACATAGTCGATAAACCGGCAATGGGCGCAAACCCGGCGCAATTTATCGTCTCCTTCGGGTATTTCGGGGTGAAAAAGGGGCGAAATGAAAGGATTCGATAATTGATCCGTCATCTGTTGTTATCCAATCGCGTTCTAAGAGAGGGGTATTGATCCGCACACGGGCGTCTGCTTTAGGGGGCTTGTGGGTGGGTCGGCCGCCGAACTAGTTAGATCATCCCTCGAAAGGTAAACCAAAATGGCATTCAATCTCAACGCTTCGCCCAGCCACCTGCTGCACCGTGCTCAGCAGGCTGCTGCAAACCACAGCGCCAAGGCGCTCCGCTCTGCCGGCATCACGCTGCGCCAGTTCTCGCTGCTCGCCGCGCTCGACGGCAATGACGGCGCCAGCCAGTCTGACCTGGTCAACGCCACCGGCATCGACCGCTCCACGCTGGCTGACATGGTCGCCCGTATGGAAACCAGCGGCCTGATCAAGCGCGCCGCTTCGAAAACCGACGCACGCGCCAAGGCTGTCTCGCTGACCGCTAAAGGCAAAAAAGCCCTCGACAAGGCCCTTCCGGCTGTTGAAGCCGCTGACGCTGCCCTCTTCGCTGGCCTCGCCAAAGTGAAGCAGGACGCCCTGATGTCCGGCCTCGTTGGCCTCACGGAAGAAGAAGAAAAGGCTGCTCCGGCACCGAAGGCCGCTGCGCCGAAAGCTGCTGCACCGAAGAAGGCTCCGGCCAAGAAAGCTCCGGCTGCTGCGAAAGCCCCGGCCAAGAAGCCGGCTGCAAAGAAAGCCGCTGCGCCGAAAAAGGCCGCTGCACCGAAGCCAGCCGCCAAAAAGGCCGCTCCTAAGAAAGCCGCTCCGAAAAAGGCTGCTGCACCGAAGAAAGCTGTCGCTGCTGTGAAGGCACCGGCCGTGAAAAAAGCACCGGCGAAGAAGCCGGCCGTCAAAAAAGCCAAGAAGAAGTAATCTGGCTTAAGGGGTCATGGGCGGGGCGCGCTAAGTGCCTCGCCCACCCGTTTTACCGAGGCATCGTCCAGAGGCCCGGAAATATGCTCCAGAATCTCGCCATCGGCTGAGATCACAAAGGTTTCCGGGACACCGGTGAGGCCGAAATCCAGCCCGCCCTGACCTTCCGGATCCATCACGATATCGGCATACGGATTGCCAAGTTCTGCCAGGAACGTGCGCCCATTGGCCGGTGTATCCTTGTACAAAACCCCATAAACCTGCCCGGGATGGGCTGCGGCCAGTTCCACCAGGCGCGGGTGCTCCGCCTCGCAGGGCGCGCACCAGCTGGCAAACAGGTTCACCGCAATGGTCTGGCCGTTCGGCGCGGGCACGAAGCTCAGCGTGCCGCCTTCCAGCCGTTCGAAGCTGCGTGTCGGGGCTGAGCGGGAGACCCGTTCGAAGTCGCCTTTCTCCGGATGGCTGAGTTCCCAGCCCGCCAGAGCGGCAAAAAGGACAAGCGCGGTGACCGGAATTGCGGCAAGCCAGCGTTTCATGCTGCGTCATCTCCGCGCAGACGGGCCTCGGCGCGCTGCATCTTTGCCTGAGAGGCTTTCGCCCGCAGCGTTACCAGCAGGATCGTCAGCAACAGGCCTGCGGCGCCGATGCCGTAACAGGCCCAGATGAAGACGGCATTCTTGTCGAAATCCGGCAGCATGATTGATCAGCCCTCCGCCATCAGTTTCGCATTGGCCTGCGCGGTGCGCCGGTCCCAGATTTCCGCGCGCATCAGCGTCTGCGTCAGGCCGGCGAACAGCAGCGTATGGCCAAGGCCGCTGGCCAGCAGGGGCCAGAGATAGACGGCAGCCATTTTCGGCCCATCTGCCGTGATGACGCTGGAATCCTGATGGAGCGAGGTGAAGAGGTCCACGGAGAATTTGATCAGCGGCACATTGATCGCGCCGACCATGGCGAGGATCGCCCCGGCACGGGCCGCCTTCTGCCGCGTATCCATCGAGGCGCGCAGCGCCATGTAGCCGAGGAACAGGAAGAACATGAACAGCACCGACATCATCCGGGCGTCATCCCATTGCCACCAGGTGCCCCAGGTCGGCTTGCCCCAGATCGAGCCGGTGGCCAGGCAGATCGCCGTCCAGACCGCGCCCAGCGGCGCAATGGATTTGGCGGCGATGTCGGCCACTTCATGGCGCCAGATGAACCAGATGAAGCTCATCACCGCCATCGCCATATAGCTGGCCATGGCGAGCCAGGCGGCAGGTACGTGGATGAACATCACGCGCATGATGTCCCCGCCCTGATATTCGTCCTTCGGAACGACCCAGAGCCCCTGCCACAGGCCCCAGCCGATCAGCAGCGCGGCCAGCGCATAGCAAAGCGGCGCCAGCCAGTTGGACAGGCGCATGAAGCGGAGGGGATTGGCGAACCAGGAAAACATGGGTGTCAGCGATACCTTTCCGTCAGTCAGCCGCCAAGCGCAGCGCTGCAGCCATGGCAAAAGGAGCCGCCGCAAGGGCGAACAGGGTGGAGGCCGCCAGAAATAAGGGCGCGCTTTCGCTGCCGGGGCCGTGGGTCATGGAGAGTGCTCCGAAGATGGCTGTCGGCACATAGAGTGGCAGGGCGATCAGGCTGATCAACAGGCCGCCACGCCGCACCGTCGCTGACAGGGCCGCGCCGACACCGCCCCAGAAATAGAAGGCGAGGCCACCGAGGCCATAGAGTGCGGCATTGCGCAGCAGGTCAGTGGAGGCCTCCGCCTGGAACATCAGCGCAAGGAGGGGGGAGAGCAGGGCAAGCGGCAGGCCCGCGGCCAGCCAGTGCGCGAAGGTCTTGGCGGCGGCGATGGCTGAGGCAGGGGCGCCGGTCTGCAGCCACAGGTCCAGCGTGCCGTCTTCCGTGTCTGCCTGGAAGATCCGTTCCAGCGTGACGAGGCTGGACAGGGCAAGCGCCACCCAGAGGATTCCGGGCCCAACCGCGCGCAGCGTTTGCGGGTCCGTCCCGATGCCCAGCGGGACCAGCACGGCGGCGCCAGCGAAGACGCCAAGCGGCAGCAGCGCGCCTGCGCCGCCGGCCCAAGCCTCCCCCAATGCCTGCCGGAAGGCAGAGAAGATCGGGGCGGGGCTCACAGCACCACCTCGCCCGAGGGCACGAAACCGGACTCGCCATGGATGGCAGCGATCAGGCCGCCTCCGGTCTTCAGGTGCGCTTCGATCAGTTCCAGAACCAGTTCCCGGCCTTCGGAATCGAGCGCCGTGTATGGTTCGTCCAGCATCCAGATCTGTCGTTGTTCCAACAGGAGGCGGCCGAGCGCGGTGCGGCGGCGCTGTCCTGCGGAGAGGTAACGCGCCGGCACATCGGCCGGGCGTTTCAGGCCGACGCGGGCGAGCACGGCTTCAAGATCGGCGTCCGAACCCCAAGCCTTGGCCCAGAGTCCAAGATGTGTACGCGGAGTCTCGTGCGGCTTCAGGCCTTCGCGGTGGGCGAACCAGTGATGCGTGGCGTTACGGCTGACCTCTCCGGCTTCAGGCCGGGTCAGGCCCGCAAGGATGCGCAGCAAAGTCGTCTTTCCTGCGCCGTTCGAGCCGCGCAGGACGAGGCTTTGCCCCGCCTCCAGCGTCAGGCTGACGCCCGTGAACAGCACCCTTTCGCCCCGAATCATGCCGAGGTCGGTGGCAGAGAGGAGGGGAATCGTCACGCCGCGCCGCACCCGTTTCCACGCCCGGACTGGCGCAAAAGAGGGGAAAATGGCGCGTGTGGGGACATCAGGATCTCCTACCTGCCTGTTTGCAGGCACGTTTTATCGGCTCAGGCGCTGCAGGATAGTCCCTTTGTCCCAATTGCGTCAGCGCCTCCGGCCTTATATGAGACGGGCACGCGCCGCCCCTTTCCGCCAGGCGGCCCCGGATTCACATCTTAGACGCGAGGTTGCCCTCCCATGCCGTCCCTCGACAGCTTCAATTCCAAACGCACACTCACCGTAGGTGGCAAGACCTATTCCTACTATTCCATCGAGGCCGCCGCCGAGAACGGACTTGGCGATGTTTCCCGCCTTCCGGCTTCGCTGAAGGTGCTTCTGGAAAACATGCTGCGCTTCGAGGACGGCAAGACCGTCACCAAGGACGACATTATCGCGTTCAAGAAGTGGCTCGACAACAAGGGCAAGGACGATCACGAGATCGCCTACCGTCCGGCCCGCGTCCTGATGCAGGACTTCACCGGCGTTCCGGCCGTGGTTGACCTCGCCGCCATGCGCGACGCCGCCCAGAAGCTTGGCGCTTCGGCTGAAGCCATCAACCCGCAGGTCCCGGTTGACCTCGTCATCGACCACTCGGTCATGGTCGACAGCTTCGCCGGCCCGGACAGCTTCAAGAAAAACGTCGAAATCGAATACCAGCGCAACCAGGAGCGTTATGAGTTCCTCCGCTGGGGTTCGACCGCGTTCAAGAACTTCCGCGTCGTGCCGCCCGGCACCGGCATCTGCCACCAGGTGAACCTCGAATATCTCGGCCAGACCGTCTGGACGAAGGAAGAGGGCGGCGAAACCTTCGCCTATCCGGATACCTGCGTCGGCACCGACTCCCACACCACCATGATCAACGGCCTGTCGGTCCTTGGCTGGGGTGTTGGCGGCATCGAGGCTGAGGCCGCCATGCTCGGCCAGCCGGTTTCCATGCTGATCCCGGAAGTCATCGGTTTCCGCCTCGACGGCAAGATGGCCGAAGGCGCCACCGCAACCGACCTCGTGCTGACCGTCGTTCAGATGCTGCGCAAGAAGGGCGTTGTCGGCAAGTTCGTCGAATTCTATGGCCCGGGCCTCGCAAACCTGACCCTGGAAGACCAGGCCACGATCTCCAACATGGCCCCGGAATATGGCGCGACCTGCGGCTTCTTCCCGGTCGACCATGACACGATCAAATACCTCACGAATACCGGCCGCGATGCAGACCGCGTGGCGCTCGTCGAAGCCTATGCGAAAGCCCAGGGCTACTGGCGTCCGGAACAGGCAGAGCCGGTCTTCACCGACACGCTGGAACTGGACCTCGGCGCCGTCGTGCCGTCCATCTCCGGCCCGAAACGCCCGCAGGACCGCGTGCTCCTGTCCGAAGGCGACACGGCCTTCGCTGAAGCCATGGCGAAGGAGTTCGGCAAGGCAGCCGATGCGGCTGAGCCGGTGGCCGTGGAAGGCGAAGATTACACCGTCACCCATGGCGACGTGTTCATCGCCGCCATCACGTCCTGTACCAACACGTCGAACCCGTCGGTGCTGATCGCTGCCGGTCTCGTGGCCAAGAAAGCGAACGAACTGGGCCTCACCCGCAAGCCGTGGGTGAAAACCTCGCTCGCGCCCGGATCGCAGGTCGTCACCGACTATCTCGAAAAGGCTGGCCTGCAGGACGACCTCGACGCCCTCGGCTTCAACCTGGTCGGCTATGGCTGCACCACCTGTATCGGTAACTCCGGCCCGCTGGATCCGCACCTCGCCAAGGCGATCGCCGATGGTGACCTCGTGTCCTGCTCGGTTCTGTCCGGTAACCGGAACTTCGAAGGCCGTATCGGTCCGGACATCAAGGCGAACTATCTCGCTTCGCCGCCGCTGGTCGTCGCCTATGCCATCGCCGGCACGCTGCGCAAGAACCTGACCAAGGACCCGATCGGCCAGGACAAGAACGGCAACGACGTCTACCTGAAAGACATCTGGCCGACCTCGCACGAGATTGCCGAGATCATGGCCAAGGCCGTGACCCCGGAAATGTTCGCCGAGCGTTATTCCGACGTCTTCAAGGGCGACGAGCACTGGCAGGGCATCGAAGTGTCCGGCGGGCAGACCTATAGCTGGCCGCCTGCGTCGACCTACGTTCAGAACCCGCCTTACTTCAAGGACATGAGCCTCGACGTGGACGCGCCGACGGATGTGAAGGATGCCCGCGTCCTGGCCGTCTTCGGCGACTCCATCACCACCGACCACATCTCTCCGGCCGGTTCGATCAAGGCGTCCAGCCCGGCAGGCATTTACCTGCAGGAGCATCAGGTTCCGGTTCTCGACTTCAACTCCTACGGCTCGCGCCGCGGGAACCACGAAGTCATGATGCGCGGCACCTTCGCCAACATCCGTATCAAGAACCTGATGGTGCCGGGCGTCGAAGGCGGCGTGACGGTTCACTATCCGGACGGCGAGCAGATGGCGATCTACGATGCCGCCATGAAGTACGAAGCCGAAGGCACGCCGCTGGTCATCTTCGCAGGCGACCTCTACGGCAACGGCTCCTCGCGTGACTGGGCCGCCAAAGGCACCGTCCTGCTCGGCGTTCGCGCCGTGATCGCAGGCAGCTTCGAGCGGATCCACCGTTCCAACCTGATCGGCATGGGCGTCCTGCCGCTGGAGTTCGCGGAAGGCGAGAGCGCTGCAGCCCTCGGCCTGACCGGCAAGGAGCAGGTGTCCATCGAAGGCATCAACGACATCAAGCCGCGCCAGTCGCTGGAAGTGAAGATCACCCGTGAAGACGGCACGACCTTCACCGCCAACACCGTGGTCCGTATCGATACCGAGAACGAGCTGGACTACTACCGCAATGGCGGCATCCTGCACTATGTGCTGCGCAACCTGGCGCGCGGCGCTGCCTGAGGCGGCTGACCGGAACATGACAATCAAAACCCCCGCAGCAGGCGCTGCGGGGGTTTTTTGCAGCCCTCACACCGGTGTGATTGTCTTGTGCATACAAGGGTGATCTATACAGAAACTGCCATGAAACGCCTGCTTGCAGCCCTTTTCGTTCTTTTTCCGGCCCTTGCGCCCGCCGCAACGGCGGAGCCGACGATGCTGATCGAGCTGTTTGCCTCCCAGAATTGCCGGACCTGCCCGAAGGCCCATGCGACGCTGAAAACCTTCGCGGAAGAGCGCGATGACCTGCTGATCCTGACCTGGTCTGTCGATTACTGGGACTATCTTGGCGGCAAGGACCCGATGGCCATGGAGGAATCCAAGGAGCGCCAGCGCGGCTATGTCGACCGTTTTCATCTGCGTGGGCCTTACACACCGCAGACGGTCTACAATGGCGTGGAACAATGCCCCGGCAACAAGTCCACCAAGGTCGACAGTGCGATTTCCCGTGCCCGCAAGGAATCTCCTGAAGGCGTGCGTCTTGTGCGCAAGGGGGATGAAGTGGAGCTGAGCGGCAAGGCCGAAGGCCTTACGGACATCTGGTATGTCGATTATCTTGGCGGCGAAGACAACACGACTGACATGGTGAACCCTGTGACCCGTGTGACGGCACTCGGCCCCTGGCTCGGCGGGCGCACACAGATCGCGCTGCCGCCATGCATGTCACAATGTGCCGTGATTGTTCAGGAAGCCGGGTTCGGCCCGGTACTGGCGACCCTGCCTCTGGATCCGCCGCCCGGCCATTGAGGCTTATGGTGTTTCCGATGGTGTTTCGGGCACCGCGATTTCCGGCGGGCGGACGATCGAGCTCACCGCCGGTGTGAAATCGTTCCAGTCATATTCTGAAATTTCAAACGCCCAGCCCGTGGCCTTCTCATTGATCGTGCTGCCGCGATGGGCGCCTTCACCCGCCTCGATGGCGCGCAGCGTGATGAAATAGCCGTCCGGTTCACGATAGGCCTGTGCTTCCACTTCCAGCCCGTCATGCGTCTCGGTGATGTGGCGCCCGGCTGGCTTTGTGGTGAGGTCTGCGGAGGGCTTCACGCCGATCGGCTGGAACCGTGTCAGGGCCAGGGCCGGTGTGGAGGCCGCAATGCGGCTGATCAGGCGGAAATCCTGATAGGGTGGGCCGGGGCGGAAGTTGCGTTCGCTCGTGCCGACGGCGCGTTGCAGGTAGAGGCTTTCGCCATAGCGGTCGAAGATCCGCACGGCAGATACGGCATCCGGATTGATGTCGATAATGTCGAGATCCAGCCACGCATCGCGATTGTAGAGCGGCGGCAGGTCTCCGCTGACCTGATAGGCCTGCGTTTCGTCCGGGCGGCGGGCATAGAGATGCTCGCCCTTGCGGCCGGTGATGATGGCGGCGGTCACGTTACCGGTGTCATTGGCGATCTCAATGAGCGCGCCTGTGCCGCCCTCGCGCGGATCGCCGAGGCCCACGCGGTTCAGCTTGTCCGGGTCGCGCGTCCGCGCTTCGCCCCAGGTCAGTTCGGTCAGGCCCGTTGCAAGGCTCGCCAGCCTGTCGGCGCGGACGGGATAGCCATGCGTGCCTTCCAGCGTCCAGCCATCGGCGCCGTTCAGCAGGCGGTAGGATTCGTCGGCCAGCGTCACGCGGATCTCGGCGGCTTCGGCGCGGGTGGCGGCAAAGTCCGGCAGCACAGGCTGTCCGGTGCGCCCGGTCTGGGCCGGGCCGTCCCGGAAGTCCAGATGCGTCAGGATGGCCAAGAGGGTCAGCACGGCAGCGGCCGCGCCAAGGATCTGCAGGCGCTTGCGGCGCTGGCGCTGGCGGAGTTCGGTCATGACTCCCTCCGTGCACGCGCCTGCTGGCGCCGCCAGACGAGAAGGCCGGCCAGCGCGATCAGGATGGGGCCGCCCCAGATATTGATCGCTTTCAGCGTCGCTTCCATCCGGTCGATATCGTGCCGGTAGTCGCGTTCGATGGTGCGCAGCTCTCCGCGCAGGGACACGATCCGCTCGCGCAACTGGGCCAGTTCCGTTCGCTCGTCATCGGTCAGGTCCGCCTTGTCGTCGCCTTCGAAGAAGCCGTCGGTGGAGCCGATGGCCTGCAATTCCTCCAGCCGCCCCTGCGCTTCGCTGAGGCTCGCTTCGAGGGCTGCCTGCTGGCGGAAATACTTCGCTTCGGCCTCGGAGCGCATCTTGTCGATCCGCGTCATCGGGCGAAGGCTGGGTGCACGCGAGCGAAGCCGCGAGAGTTCCCCGCCACCGGCCAGCGCATCCAGCGCGTTCAGCACCAGCGCCCCATTGTCCGCCACCACGATGTCACGCCCCGGGATGATGTAGAAATCGTCCGCGATGAAATCGACATCGGCGATGAAGACCAGTTCGGCATCTGTCTCGCTGGTGGAGATGTGCGGCGGGGCGTTGGCGGCATCCGCGCGGGCGAGTTCCGCCATGACGGGGTCTGACGGTTCTTCCAGCGCCGGGGCACCTGCCGGGAAGGCCGTCGCCAGCGGGCCGGAGAGGCGCGCAGCCAGAACCAGCGGGCCCGGCTGCGTCTGATAGGCTTTCAGCGTGTCGGAAGGTTTCAGGTCCCGCACCGCCCGGTCCGCGTCTATGTAGGACGGGCTCGGCCCGGTCTCGATCAGGGGAGAGAAGGTCAGGCCGTTCGGCAGGTCCGACACGATCAGTGCGCCGGGAGCACCGAAATTCACGGCGCGGGTCAGGTCTGCCGTGATCAGGTCGTCCTGGTTCATGTCTCCGGCCGGGGAGGCAATGAACAGCGGATGCGCCTGTTCCTCCACACGGCCATCGCCCATATCCACCGGCACGGGCAGGGCACCGGCCGCATCGGCCACCGCATCATGTGAGAGGGTAATCCCCCAGGCCTTGCCCAGCATTCCGAGATCGGATTGCGCCTCGGCGGTCGACATGTCGAACAGGCCCTGTCCCACAGCCGTCTTGGCCGCCGGATCCACCAGGAACACGGCCCGGCCCTTGCGCAGCACGAACTGGTCGATCAGCCATTCCTGACGGCTCGACAGGGGCGGGGGGTGGACCACCAGAAGCACATCCAGATCGGCAGGCAGCGACTGGAACTGCTCAGAGACCGGAACGATCTCGAAAGAGCGGGCAATATCCTGCAACAGTGTATAGCCGCCTTCGCCGCCGGGGGCGGACATGCCGGGCAGGGTGGTCAGGATGCCGACACGCGGCGGGTCCGGATCGTCCAGCCGGGCCACCATGCGCGTCAGGTCATATTCGAGAGACACTTCCCGCTCCGGCGCGAGGAAGGGAATCACGCGCTGGTCGTCGATCGTGTTGTGCCCGATGATGCCGAAATAGAGCGGGTCGTCGCCATTCGTGTCGATGGCGGTGACGCCGGCGGCCAGCGCCTCGTCCTCT
>JAWKUR010000033.1:0-22759 GCA_041398445.1 Hyphomonas sp.
ACAGGAAGGTCATCGGCGGGGCCGGAAGATCACCGGATACCGGCCCCTCGGCTGGCCACATCAGCACCAGCATTCTCAGCTCCAGCTGCAATCCGCTGGCCTCTTCGCCCTCCAGTCCCCCGGCCAGGCGCTGTGCGGTGATGGCATAGCCATAGGCATCCTGATAGGCGATCGGGTCCTCGATCTGATTGTTGAGCGAGACCCCCGCCTGATAGGCATTCTGGCAGCGCTTGATAAGCAGGGCGATCAGCGGGACGGGCTCTCCGGCGGCCGTCTCCTCCAGCGCGGCGGCATTCGCCTCCACCGCAAAAAGCCCGGCTTCGGCCTCTTCCGGAGGGGCGCCGCTCGCCAGTTTGTCAGCGGAAGTTTCGAACAGGTCCGGATCGAACCCGTTCTCGACAAGGCGGCTCAAACCGCCCGGCTTGATCTCGCTGACCGCAAAACGCAGGTGCTCTGCGGCATCTGAGGTCTGCCCCATCCGGGCCAGCGCACCGGCAACCGCCACCTGGCTGGAGATCAGCGCCGCGCGCTCATCTATGGGCAGCAACAGGGCCGGGTCGAGCGCGGCAACGCCTTCGCCGCCCTCACCTTCCCCCATCTCGCCGCCTTCACCGGCAGCGGCTGCGCCTCCCGGCGCAGATAGCGCGGCCGTACCGGTTTCCCCGGCCTCGCCCCCTTCTCCGCCACAGGCGGCAAGGCCCGCCGTCCCGATCAGGGCAGCGCCCAGGCCAAGCCGGATCCAGCGTTTCGGCGTGTAGTTCATCAGGACCGCTCCCTGTCATCGATACCGGCCCGCAACCTAGGGGCCCCCGGCCCTGTCGGGCAAGCAGATTGAAGCTGGAATGTTCCCGTCAGGATCAGGATCCCGTGACCGGCTGCTGCGTACGGCCCGTACACCAATTCGGCTTTGCCGCGCCGCCATCATAGTCCCAGACCTTGTGCGTGCCAGCAGCCACCAGAAGCGCAGCCAGGTCCTGCCCATCGACGCTGAGATCAACCACCTGGCGGCCGTAACGGTCAGCCCCGTAGCTGTGCGAAACGGTAAGAACCTTGTCGCGCGTGAGGGTTCGCACATAGGCCTTCGCCTCATAGCCCAGCTCACGCTCGCCTTCGCATTTTGCGCCGGTATACCAATCGACCGCCCCGGTTTCCGGGGCGTCCACACCATGCAGGCGGAATTTGGTACCATCGGCCAGCTGGCCGGAATCCCCGTCGGACCAATATACGGAAGACGTGTCCAACCCGGCCTTGTCCTGCAGGCTGGCGGGCTCGCGGGCGGCCACGGCGATGCCAAAGGCAATGCCTGCCAGCACCATGAATGTGATCAGCCATTCCTTCAGTCGCCCGCCGCGTGGCATCTGCCTCTCCCTGCTGGTTTGCGGGAGGCTCTGCGTGAGCGATTAAGGGAGGGTTAAGCCTGGCAGGCAGCAGGCAAAACAAAACCCCGGCCTTGCGGGCCGGGGCTGTTTGGATCGCAACCGTGAAACGGTGCGGCAGGCCCTAGACGAAGCCTTTGAACTTGTCCTTGAAGCGCGACACGCGGCCGCCGCGGTCAAGCATCTTGCCGTCGCCGCCGGTCCATGCCGGGTGCGACTTGGAGTCGATGTCCAGCACCAGACGATCGCCTTCAGCGCCGTAGGTGGAGCGCGTTTGATATTCCGTACCGTCCGTC
Source organism: Hyphomonas sp. (assembly GCA_041398445.1). Lineage (GTDB taxonomy): Bacteria > Pseudomonadota > Alphaproteobacteria > Caulobacterales > Hyphomonadaceae > Hyphomonas. The sequence goes on from JAWKUR010000033.1 coordinate 1,673, forward strand.
ATCACCACGGTGATGAAGTGATAGTCGGGATGACCTTCTTTTTTCATGGCTCGCGCCCTTCTGTGATCCGTTGCCTACGGGCCTTGTGGCCGCCGCGCTTCGCCAGTAGGGGTGCGCGGGCGTGGCTGCTGCCCGTTTTCAGAAGTGGCGCGTGTAACTGAAGAAAGCCCCTTTCGCAAGGGGGCCTAGCACCCGATTTCCACAGTGCTGCAGAGGCACCCAGTATGGCCGATACCGAATCCCAGCAAACAATCGACCGCCGCGCCTCCGAACCGGGTGGCGGACAGGCCATCAACCGGCCCAAGGGACGTAGCCTGAAGCCCCTGAAACTGCTCCTGCCCTATGCCGGACGGCACTGGCGCACCGTGGCGATTGCCCTGGTTTTCCTGATCGGCGCAGCAGCGCTCAGCCTGACCCTGCCGATCCTGCTGGGCAAGGCCGCCGACAGCGGGCGCCAGGCGGGCGGAGACCCGCAAAAGCTGCTGGCCCTGGTGGACAAGTCCTTCTTCTGGGTGGCCGCCGCCGCCATCGCCTCCGGCGTGCTGGGCGCAGTGCGCTTCTATTTCGTCTCCCGCTTCGGCGAACGGATTGCGGCTGACCTGCGCCGTGACCTCTATGCCCACCTTCTCAAACTGGGGCCGCGCTATCATGCGAAGATGCGCTCCGGCGAAGCCGTGTCGCGCCTGACGGCCGACATCACCCTGATCGAGCAATTCCTCGGCACGTCCGCCTCCATGGCGACGCGCACGCTGATCACCACGTTTGGCGCCCTCACCATGATGATGGTGGTGAACTGGAAGCTGGGCCTGACCCTGCTGGCCATGCTGCCCGTGGCCATGCTGCCGGTCGTCGGGGTCGGCCGGGTAATCCGCACCATGTCGAACCGGGCCCAGTCGCGTCTGGCCGACGCAGGCGCCGAGGCCGCCGAAGCGCTGGACGCCATCGAGCTGGTTCAGGCCTACAGCCGCGAAGAGAGCCGCCTCGCCACATTCACCGAGGCCGTCGAAGCAACTTTCGCGGCAGCCATGCGCCGCATCACGGCGCGCGCCCTGATGATTGTCATGGTGTCCGTGCTGCTGTTCGGCGGCTTTGTCTGTGTCCTGTGGCTAGGCGCCCGCGCGGTGGCCAAGGGCGAGATGAGCTTCGGTGATCTCTCCGCCATGGTGCTCTATGCCCTTTATGCCGGTTCCGGCTTCGGCATGCTGGCGGAAGTCTATGGCGAAGTGATGCGCGCAGCCGGCGCCGCCGACCGCGCGGCCGAAGTGCTCACAGCCGAGCCGGAAATTGCCCCACCCGCCCTGCCCCGCCCGATGCCTGAGAAAGTCACCGGCGCGCTCACCTTTGACCATGTGACCTTCGCCTATGACGAAGCGACAAATGACGGCAAGCCCGTTTCGGCCCTGACGGACTTCACCCTGTCGGTAAAACCCGGCGAGTTCGTTGCCCTTGTCGGCCCGAGCGGCGCAGGCAAGACGACCGTGTTCCGCCTCGCCCTGCGCCTGTTCGATCCGCAGGCCGGAAAGGTCACGCTGGACGGGATCGCCTCCCCTGAAGCCAATCCGGGCGACTGGCGCCGCAACTTCGCCTACGCCCCGCAGGAATCGGCCCTGTTCACAGGCACGGCTGCCGAGAATATCGGTTTCGGCACGGACAATCCGGATGAGAAGCTACTGGAACATGCCGCCCGCATGGCAGAGGCGATGGATTTCCTGGCCGAAAAGGAAGGCCTTGCCACACCGCTGGGCCAGAAAGGACGCAACCTGTCCGGCGGCCAGCGCCAACGGATTGCACTGGCCCGCGCGCTTGTTCGCGACGCGCCTGTCCTCCTGCTGGACGAGGCGACCTCCGCCCTCGATTCAGAGAGCGAGGCCGCCGTCCGCCGGGCCATCGAAAATGCTTCCGAAGGGCGCACCACGCTGGTGATCGCCCACCGCCTGTCCACCGTACGCCGCGCCGACCGGATCGTCGTCATGGAGCACGGGCAGATCGTGGAAGAAGGCACGCACGAGGAACTGGTCGCCAAAGGCGGCCTCTATGCGCGGCTGGCGGAGCTTCAATTCGCCGAGGGCTGACCTAGCCCCAGCGTTTGAGCTTCTTCATCTTGCCGTCGATCGTGAAGGCAAAAGCCAGAGACAGGATCAGCGGCACCCAGATCGGCAGCTCGCCGAGCCCCGGTGCGCCAACCGCTTCGGCGATGTGATCATCGACACACCACCACAATAGCCACAACCACATACAGACACTCCTTTTTCTGTACGCCCCTTACGGACTACAGATAGGGTGCCTGCCAGGCTTTGTTTAGGGGCGCCTATTCTGCCGCCTGGAGGGCTGGCTTCTTCGCGGTGGCCTCAGCCGGAGTGGTAAATTGCATGACCCCATCTTCAATGGGCAGCTCACGCAAATTCTTCCGGTCTGTGAAATAGCTCTGATGCAGTTTCCACGGCGCTTCCGTGTGCTGGCGGGGGAACTGATCCATCACACGCTGGAAATAGCCGGAGGAGAAATCCACGAAAGGCTCGGTCTCGTTCGGATAGGCCGACAGGTAGGGCATGGCAGATGTCGCGCCCTTCTGGTCCATCAGGTTGATCAGACGGCAGACATATTCGCTCGTCAGGTCCGCCTTCAACGTCCAGGAGGCATTGGTGTAGCCGAAAGTGACGGCCAGGTTCGGCACGTTCGACAGCATCACGCCCTTGTAGTTGAGCAGCTTGCCGGGATCGACCTTCTTGCTGTCCAGCGTGACGTCGACGCCGTTCATGAAGACCAGGTTCAGACCGGTTGCTGTCACCACGATGTCGGCCTCCAGCTCCTTGCCGGATTTCAGCCGGATCCCCTTCTCCGTGAAGGTCTCGATATGATCGGTCTCGACACTGGCCTTGCCCGACTTCAGGACATTGAACAGGTCCGAATCCGGCACCAGGCAGAGGCGCTGTTCCCACGGATTGTAGTGCGGGGTGAAGTGCTTCTCGACATCGTAATCGGGGCCGAGTTCTTCGCGCACCATTTTCAGCAGGCGCTCTTTCGCGGCCTGCGGATTGTCGCGCGTCTTGCGGAAGAAGAATTGCTGGAGGGTGACGTTCCGCCAGCGGATCAGGGCATAGGCCCAGCTGTCCGGAAGGACTGACCGCAGGAAGTTGGCGAATTTGTCCACCGCCGGGCGCGAGACGACATAGGTCGGCGAACGCTGCAGCATGGTGACATGGCCTGCCTTCTCCGCCATGGCCGGCACCAGCGTCATCGCGGTCGCGCCGGAGCCGATGATGACGACCTTCTTGCCTGTATAATCGAGATCTTCCGGCCAGTGCTGCGGGTGCACGAACTGGCCTTTGTAAGCCTCCTCGCCCGGGAAATCGGGGCGGTAGCCCTGATCGTAATTGTAATACCCGCCGCACATGAACAGGAACCGTGCGGTCATTTCCGAACGCGCACCCGTCTTCGTGTTCTCGGATGTGATGTGCCAGACCTGCTCGGGCGTCGACCAGTCAGCCGCGATGATCTTCGTGTCGAACTGGATATGCGGCGTGATGCCGTAATCGTCCGCCGTCTCACGGATGTATTTGCGGATGGACGGGCCATCGGCAATGGCTTTCGCCTCCGTCCAGGGTTTGAAATTGAAACCCAGCGTGTGCATGTCCGAATCCGAACGGATGCCCGGATACCGGAACAGGTCCCACGTCCCGCCAACCGCGCTTCGCTGTTCGAAGATGCGATAGGTCTTGCCGGGGCACTGCTTGCCGAGGTGTACGGCAGCGCCGATGCCCGAAAGGCCCGCGCCGATGATGAGAACGTCTGTGTCTGGCTTTGTCATGCAAGCCAGATTACGTATTTTTACGAGGAAGGAAATAGGTGACGCAGGTGTCACCTATATTTTTGGCACCTTCGGTGTCAATTTGTCGGCGTCAGGCCTGAGATCAGGTTAGACCGAAGCTGCCTTGCCGAAAGAGGCTGCGTGACGGATCTGCTTTTCCAGTTTCGGATGCAGTTCACTGTTCGACGCCAGGATCGAGCCCGTCTGCAGCACGTCGCCGCCATCGATCTCGCTGATCACGCCGCCTGCCTCACGCACGAGGACGATGCCGGCTGCGATGTCCCAGGGCTGGAGGTTGCGCTCCCAGAAGCCGTCGAACCGGCCAGCGGCCACCCAGGCCAGATCCAGTGCAGCAGAGCCGTTGCGGCGGATGCCGGCCGTGGTCGGCGTCATGGCGGCCACTTCGCGGGCGAAGGTGATGTGGCTATCTTCGGACTTGCCATGCCAGGGCGTGCCCGTCGCGATCACGGATTCATGCAGGTCACGGCGAGCCGCCACGCGCAGCTTGCGGTTCTCAAGCCAGGCGCCGCGGCCGGTTTCGGCCCAGAAAATCTCGTTCTTGGCCACATCGAAGATCACCCCGGTCAGCAGTTCCCCGTCGCGCTCAAGCGCGATGGAGACCGCGAAGTGCGGCTGGCCGTGCAGGAAGTTCAGCGTACCATCCAGCGGGTCGACGATGAAACGGTTGGACTTGTCCGTACCCTCAACGACACCGCGCTCTTCCATCACGAAGCCATAGCCCGGACGCGCCTTGCTGAGATGCGTGAAGATGATCTCCTCGGCCCGGTGGTCGGCATTCGACACAAAGTCAGCCGGCCCCTTCTTGGAGACCTGCAGGTTTTCGACTTCGCCGAAATCACGCGCCAGCGAACGCCCGGCAGCGCGGGCGGCAGCGATCATTACGGATCCAACGGGAGAGGGTTTTGACATGTGAAACAGCGTCCGGACGCAAATCTTGCGGGAGAGCGGGCGGCGTAAGCCTTTGTTGCCGAAGGGTCAAGGCGCCGGAGTGTTAATCGGCTGCCAAGGAATCGAACAGGGCATTGAAGGCCGCAACGGCCGCCGGGGCGCCATCCGGATGGTCCCACACGCCGGACGAAACGGCGATGAAATCTGCCCCGGCCGTAACCAGCGGCGCCGCATTGTCCACGGTGATACCGCCAATCGCGACGCAGGGGATTTCCATGCTTTCCTGCCAGATCTCGAGCAGTTCGGTGGTGGCCTGCACAGTGCCGCTCTTCGTCACCGTCGGATAGAAGGCCCCGAAGGCGACATAGTCAGCCCCTGCCTCCCCCGCCTGCATGGCGATATGACGGGAGTTCTTCGCCGTCGCCCCGATAATCATGTCCTTGCCGACAATCGCGCGGGCTTCTTTCACCGTCACATCGTCCCAGCCGACATGCACGCCGTCCGCGCCAAGTTCGACGGCGAGTTCCGGGCTGTCATTGATCAGGACGGCGGCGCCATAGGCTTGCGCCATCTCCGTCACGGCCGCGCTCACTTCCCGTGTCGCTTGCATATCTATCATTCCATCCGCCCCCTTGAGACGGAGCTGGAGGCACGCCACATCGCCTGCCGCAAACGCGGTTTCGAGGATCGCGGCGAAATCGTCCACATCCGCGATCTGAGGCGGTGTGATCAGGTAGAGCCGTGTGCGGGGCCGGGGCGGAATATTGTCGGTCATCGCCGCGGCATGTGCGGCGCGGCGGCCGGGAAGTCAATCGCGGGTCACCGCAACACAGGCCTGAGAGGAAATGCCCGATGTCACGAAAACTGCCCGCTCGCGCCTATCAAACCGTGTTCAGCGCTCTGATGGCCCTGTTCATGAGCTTCCTCATGTCCGGCGCGATCACGGCGATCAATGTCGGCATACCCTCCGGCTTTTTCGGTATCTGGATGCACGCTTGGGGCTATGCCTTCTCGATCGCCCTGCCCGTCATCCTGATTGTCGCCCCGATCGTAAGACGGCTGACAGGCCTGCTGGCCGAATCCCCGCTGGCACCTGTTCCGGGAACAAAGACCCAAGGACAGCCGGGCAGTCTTGACTCAACTCATTAGGCGCCTAACTATATGCCATGTTCCTGCTGCAAGACCTGCCTGATGCCGCAACGGTCGACCGCTTTGGCGAAGCCTACGGTCCGATTCCACATGAACGCGTCCTGCTGTTCCTGAATGTCCTGCGTACGGGCTCAGACCTCCTGATGCCTTGGACAAATTTCTTTCCGGCTATGGGCTGACGCACGGGCGCTGGATCACGCTGATCCTGTTGATGCGTGAAGCAGACAGCAGTGCCCGCCCGGCAGACCTGGCTACAAAGCAGGGGGTCACACGCGCCACGATGACCGGCCTGTTGCAGCGCCTTGAAGCGGACGCCCTGATCCGCCGTCTGCCGCATGGCGATGACGGGCGCAGCATAACAATCACACTGACGGACAAGGGGCGCACCCTGCTGGAAAGCGTGATGCCGGAATACTACCGGCGCGTCAGCCTGCTCATGGATGACATGAACACAAAGGCCCTTCTGAAAGCCCTGGACGTCATCCGCACACTTGGCGAGCGCTCTGGCCAACTGGCCACCCCTACCTGATCGCCCCCCCCTCTCACCCTTCCGCTCTACATTACCTATATAGTTAGGAGCCTAATCATATGACCCGCACAACACAGATCGGCCCGCAGGGCCACGAAATCTCCGTTATCGGACTTGGCTGCATGGGCATGTCCGAATTCTACGGCGAAAGTGACGACGCCAATTCCCTGACAGTCCTGCACAGGGCCATGGAACTGGGCGTCGACATGCTCGACACGGCCGACATGTATGGCAACGGGCACAATGAGATGCTGATCGCGCGCTTCCTGAAGGAAACGGCCAGCCGCCCCTTCATCGCAACAAAGTTCGGCATTCGACGTGACAAGGAAGATGGAACCAGCGCCTATCAGCGCATTATCGACAACTCACCCGAATATATCCGGGCAGCCTGCGAAGCATCGCTGAAACGGCTGGGGCTGGAAACAATCGATCTCTATTACATGCATCGATATTCGCCCGACTATCCGCTGGAAGACGCCATAGGCATGTTGTCGCGTCTGGTGGAGGAAGGGAAAGTCCGGTCGATCGGCCTGTCTGAAGTTTCTGCGGCAACATTGCGCCGCGCGCACGCGATCCACCCGATTTCCGCTCTACAGACGGAATACTCCCTGCAGACACGCGATGTGGAAGCAGAGATACTTCCTGCCTGCAAAACACTCGGTGTCACCTTTGTCGCCTACAGCCCGCTGGGCCGCGGCATGCTGTCCGGCGCGATTACGTCGCGTGACAGCCTGGCGGAAAATGACTTCCGCCGCCTGTCACCCCGGTTCGAGGAAGACGCGATGCAGCAGAACCTTATCCATCTGGATACACTGAAAGACATCGCCGCCCGCCACGGAGCCACCCCCGCGCAGATCGCGCTCGCCTGGGTTCTGCACCAGGGCGACAATGTCTGCGCGATCCCTGGCACAAGACAAATCCGCTATCTTGAAGCCAACTGCGCCGCCGGTGAAATTACACTCACCCCGGACGATTTGCTCCGCCTGGACAAAGCCTTTGCCGCAGGCACCGTACAGGGCGCACGCTATCCTGAAGCAGGCCTCAAGACTGTGCACACCTGAGGGGCAGATAACGGGCCGGGCCGCGAGGTCCGGCCGACATCCTATTCTTCCGCTTCGCCTTCGGCCGCGTGCAGCAGGTAGGCTTCATAGGCTTCCGGGGACCAGTCGCGGCCGAGGAAGTCATGAACCAGTTCTGCAGCCGGCTTTGACGCCCCCGGCGCAAGGACCAGGTCCCGATAGCGCGCGGCTGTTGTCGCATCCCGCAGGCCGTTTGCCTCGAACTCCGAGAACAGGTCCGTCGAAATCGCCAGAGACCACTGATAGGTGTAATAAATGGCGGAATAGCCATCGAGATGGCCGAAGCTGGCATACGGGTGCACGTCCGGCAGCGTCACGAACGGGCTCAGCTTCGACTGGTTCTCATTCCAGATCTCGTCGAAATCGACTTCCGAAGGCGGACGATTGTAATAATCGAGCGAGACATTGGCGTAGAGCAGCTGGCGAAGCGTGCCGACCCCGATGCCGAAGTCACGGGCCGCCACCATTTTCTCCACCAGTTCCGGCGGGATCACATTGCCATCAGCATCCTTCGCGAACTTGGCCAGTGTGTCATAATCCCAGACCCAGTTTTCCAGCATCTGCGAAGGCGCTTCGATGAAGTCCCATTCGAGGTTGCCCATGTTCAGATTCGCATAGTCCGGCTGGCCGGAGAACAGCATGTGGATGAGGTGGCCGAACTCGTGCAGGAAGGTTTCGACCTGACCATGCTCCATCAGGCCGGTCGTATGATCGCCTGCAGGGAAGTTGCAGATCAGCGACGCAACCGGCACACCATCTGAAGTCGGACCAAAGCGGATAGGGAACGCCGCAGCGTGCTTGTACTTGCCGTCACGCGGATGCATGTCGAGGAAGAACCGGCCAACCAACTTCCCATCCCTGTACATTTCGTGCGCGCTGACGCTTTCCTGCCAGACCGGCGCGCCCTCCCATGGCTTGATCTCAACGCCGAAGAGGTCCTCCACCAGCGCGAAGATGCCGTCACGCACATCATTGTAGGCGAAGTATTTGCGGACTTCCTGGGAGTCGAGCTCATAGTCAGACTTGCGGATCAGCTCCGCCAGATAGCTGCGGCTCCAATCACTGACCGTGGTGGCGTCGGGTGCCAGTTCCTGCTGCTTGGACAGCAGGCGGTCATATTCCAGCTCCGCCGCATTGCGGGCGGCCCCTTCGACCGCATCAAGGAAATCGCTGACGACTTCCGGAGACCCGGTCATCTTGTCTTCCGTCACGTATGAGGCCCAATTGTCATAACCAAGCGTCTGGGCAAGCTCGTAGCGCTTCTCGAGAATGCCGCGCAGCGCGGAGACATTCTCCGGATACGCCCGGTTCATCGCCTCGGAAGCCAGTTCCTTGCGCAGCGCCTCGTTCGGGGAATAGGTGTAGACTGGGAAAATATCCGGATAGTCCGTGGTGATAGTCACCATACCATCCTCACCCGGCGGGTGTGCCGTGATATAGTCCTGCGGCAGGCCGATCAGGTCTTCCGGCGCCACTTTCACATGGCCCTGAATTTCGCGAAGGTTCTTGCCGAACTCCGTGGACAGCTCTGCAAGATCTGCATTCAGGCTGCGGACCTTTTCGCGGACGGTCTCATCCTTGTCGATCCCGGCGCGGCGATATTCCGACAGGGTCCGCTTCAGCAGGTAGGCAGACCGGTCGTCCAGTTTGGTCGCGTCAATCGTGGACAGGCGGTCATACACCGGCCGCGAAAGCGAAATCCGGGTCGTCATGTCAGAGGTCCTCTGCTGGCAGGTATCGCCCGTTGCCCGAAGGGCCTCATCCGGATTGGTTTCAGCGATGATCGCCGCCTCGCCATAGCCTACGGAGAAGGCAAGGTTCAGCATGGAGTCGTAATCCTTGAGGTCCCCTGCCCCGGCCGGGCCCTCACGTGTTTCCAGATCGGTCAGCATTTTCTCGACCTGCGTCAGCGCGTTGTCGCAGCGCGCCGTGAACGCATCCGCCGAAGCCGGCGCCAGGACCAGCGTGTCCAGCATTTTCATGCCCTCATCCGACAAGGCGCTGCGGTCCGGATTGGCAACTGGCGCTACGGCCTCGCCACAGCCGGACAGGATTGCGATCGCAGCAACCGAAGCAGCGGCAAAGAGATGAGATTTGAACGGCATGTTCTCCCCTTCAGATATGGAATACGCGAACGAAAATGCCCGCCATGGGTATGGCGGGCACTATGACGTTGCGTTTAAGGGGAAGTCCAGAGGCCCTGGGGCCTCACTTTCCCGATCTGGCCGGTATAGGGCTCAGCCAGCCTTGGAGGCCTGATAGATGCTGTCGATTGCCGTAGCCAGGGCAGCATCGAATTCCGCATCGCTCTGCTGGGCCGAGAGGCCTTCGGTCAGGGCGCGCGAGAAGGATGCAATCATGCCGGTGTTGGTGGCAAGTTTCGCATTGGCGTCATCGCGCGAATAACCACCCGACAGGGCCACGACGCGCATCACGCGCGGATGGTCGACCAGCGGCTTGTAGAGGTTTGCCTTCTCCGGCAGCGTCAGCTTCAGCATGACCTGCTTGTCGTGGCCAAGCGCGTCGAGCTGTTTCAGGATCTCGGCCAGCAGGATGTCTTCTGCTTCGGCCTTGTCGGCGATCGAGATCGTGACTTCCGGCTCAATGATCGGAACCAGACCATGGCCCAAAATCTGGCGGCCCACATCAAATTGCTGGGCGACGACGGCAGCGATGCCTTCCTCGTTCGCCGCATTGATGACCGAGCGCATCTTGGTGCCGAAAATGCCCTTGGCGACAGCGCGCTCAAGCAGCACGTCGAGGTCCGGCATTGCCTTCATCATCTGTGCGCCGTTCTCTTCGTCGGCAAGGCCTTTGTCGACTTTCAGGAAAGGCACAACGCTGCGCTCTTTCCAGAGGTATTCCGCTGTCGGCACGCCGTCGATGTCGCCGTCCATGGTGCGCTCGAACAGGATGGCGCCCATCACCTTGTCGCCATTGAAGGCTGGCGACTTGATGATGCGTGCACGCATCTCGTGAATAAGGCCAAACATCTCCTCATCGTTCGAGTAAGCGTCTTCTTTGATGCCGTAGAGGCGCAGCGCCTTCGGGGTGGAACCGCCCGACTGATCGAGCGCCGCAATGAAGCCGTCCTTCCCAGCCGCCTGTTTCGCCATGGTTTCGTTTGCCATCTCAACTACCGTCATTTCTGAATGAATCCTGTGAACAGTGCTTGTCATGCAAAGTTTGCGTTCAAGTACCGTGCCGTTTGCGCGCGTCAACAGCTGGCAGCGCTCTCTCGCCTCATGACCGGACGCCCAGTATTTCCGGGCCATAGACGGAATCATGCGGAAAAACCGGCCGATGCTGGTGCTGGGACGGGGCTGGAAGAGCCACCAGGGCGCCTTGCAATCTCTGCGGAGCGCACCCGGCTGCGTTCATTTCGGCGCGAACAGGCGCAGAACCTGCGCGATTTGCCGCAGGCTGTCCCGCGCTGTCACAGGAGGTCCGTGCCGAATCTGTGCCGGAAAGGATCAGGCCTTCAGGGCTTCCACGCCAGGCAGCGGCTTGCCTTCCATCCATTCGAGGAAGGCCCCGCCAGCGGTCGAGACGAAGGTGAAGTCTGCCGCAACGCCTGCATGGTTCAGGGCGGCAACCGTATCCCCGCCGCCGGCAACCGCAATCAGCTTGCCTGCCTTCGTGCGCTCGGCTGCAGCGCGGGCGGCTACAACTGTTGCCGTATCGAAGGGCTCAAGCTCGAACGCGCCTAGCGGGCCATTCCAGACCAGCGTCTTCGCCTTGTCCATCGCCTCTGTCAGCTTGGTGACCGTGTGCGGACCTGCGTCGAGAATCATCTCGTTCGCGGCGACTTCGTTCGCATGGCAGATGCGGTGATCCGGTGCGTGGGCCTTGAATTCCGTCGCCACGGCCACGTCCAGCGGCAGCAGGATCTCACACCCGGCTTCTTCCGCATTCTTCATGATGGTGAGCGCCGTATCGGCGAGGTCATGCTCACAAAGCGACTTGCCAACATCCACGCCCTGCGCCGCAAGGAAAGTGTTCGCCATGCCGCCACCAATGGCCAGCATGTCCACCTTGGAGACAAGGTTCTTCAGAAGGTCAATCTTGGTAGAAACTTTCGCCCCGCCCACGACAGCCACGACCGGACGCTGCGGCGTGCCGAGCGCTTTCTCCAGCGCGTCGAGTTCGGTTTCCATCGCCTTGCCGGCATAGGCCGGGATGAAGTGCGTCAGCCCTTCCGTGGACGCATGGGCACGGTGCGCGGCTGAGAAGGCATCATTCACGAACAGGTCGCCCAGAGCAGCCATGGACTCGGCGAGCGCCGGATCGTTCTTTTCCTCGCCTGCTTCGAAGCGCGTGTTCTCCATCAGGATCACATCGCCCGGTGCACGGCTGGTGACGAAAGCTTTCGCCTTCGGGCCGAAGCCGCAATTCTCCGCGAAGTGCACCGGCGCGCCCAACACATCTGCGAAAGCGGTGGCAATCGGCTTCAGACTCATTTCCGGCACGATCTGGCCTTTCGGACGACCGAAGTGCGCCAGCAGGACAACTTTTGCCCCTTTTGCGCGCAGCGCCTCAACCGTCGGCAAGGCAGACCGCAGGCGTGTATCGTCGCTCACCTTTCCGTCCGCCATCGGAACGTTGAAATCGACGCGGACAAGGGCAGTCTTGCCGGTGAGGTCTCCGGCATCTTCGATACGGCGGAAGTCGGACATGGGTATTACTCCGGTTTGCGGAACACGGCGCGCAACAGCGCCGCCGGTCCGGAATGGTAGGTGCCTTCAGAAAGGGTTTCGATGCCGGTCATGAACGATACGGCCTCGGCGTCCTTGAAATCCATTTTGATGTCGACAGGGGCAAACAGCATGTCGAGCACGGGAGGACCGCCGGAATTGTGGGATTTCTGGTAATCGAGTTGTTCCGGCAGGAAGCCTTCCAGGAAGACGTGACCACCGGGCTTCAGCGATTCCAGCATCAATGCGTGCAGCGTCGGCCGGAATGGTGACGGCACATGCAGGAACATGGACGCGATCACGTCATATTCCGCCTTCGGCCAGCTCCACTCGCTGAGATCGGCCTCGACACAGGTAACAGAGACGCCACGTGCGGCAGCCAGGTCTGCGGTCTTGGCAAGACCGGCAGCGGACATGTCCACTGCCGTCACATCCAGCCCGCATTCGGCCAGAAACACGGCGTCGCGCCCTTCCCCGCAAGCAGGGACGAGCGCGCGCTGGCCTGGCCGGAGCAGGTCGCGGAAGGCCAGCAACAGCCGGCTCGCCCGCTCCCCATAAGCAAAGCCCTGTTCACCGAAGCGGGCGTTCCAGAAATCCTTCGGAATACCCGGCGTCGTCACGAACAGGGCTCCTTCGTGTTGTGTTAGATCAGCTTCGCCATAGCGAGCGCGGTGTCCGCCATGCGGGTCGAGAAGCCCCACTCGTTATCGTACCAGGTCAGGATCGAGCAGAAATTGCCGTCCATGACTTTGGTCTGGTCGAGGTGGAAGATCGAGGAGTGCGGATCGTGCACGAAGTCGATCGAGACGTTCGGCTGGTCGGTGTAGCCGAGGACGCCCTTCATCGGGCCGTCAGCGGCAGCGATGATCGCCGCGTTGATCTCTTCCGGAGTCGTCTTCTTCTTGGAAACGAATTTCAGGTCGACAACGGAAACGTTCGGCGTCGGCACGCGGACCGAGATGCCGTCCAGCTTGCCGTTCAGTTCCGGCAGGACCAGGCCGACAGCCTTGGCTGCGCCGGTCGAGGTCGGGATCATCGAGACCGATGCAGCGCGGGCGCGGTAAAGGTCCTTGTGCATCTGATCGAGCGACGGCTGGTCGTTCGTGTAGGAGTGGATCGTGGTCATCATGCCCTTCTCGATGCCGATGAGGTCGTTCAGGACCTTGGCGACCGGCGAGAGGCAGTTCGTGGTGCACGATGCGTTGGAGACGACCAGGTCGTCCTTGGTCAGCGTGTCATGGTTCACGCCGAACACGATGGTCTTGTCGGCATTGGTGGCCGGGGCCGAAACCAGCACGCGCTTGGCGCCAGCAGCAAGGTGGGCGGAAGCCTTTTCCTTGTCGGCGAAGATGCCGGTACATTCCATCGCGATATCGATGTCGAGTTCGCGGTGCGGCAGGTCTTTCGGGTCGCGGATGGCGGTCACCAGGATCGGCTTGCCATTGATGACGATCTTGTCGCCATCCACCTGGACATCAGCCGGGAAACGGCCATGAACGGAGTCGAAACGCAGCAGGTGGGCGTTGGTAGCGACCGGGCCAAGGTCGTTGATCGCGGCAACTTCGATGTCCTTGCGGTCGTTTTCGATGATGGAGCGCAGGACCAGGCGGCCGATGCGGCCAAAACCATTGATTGCGACGCGAACGGTCATAGAGATTCTCCTCTTGGGGGATGAAAACCGGAAAACTTTGGGCGCCCTTTACGACGCCGGGGGCCGGTCGTCCACCCGAAGACGATGCGGCAGGGCGCCGCCAAGGCTTCAGGGAACGGGGCCCTCGACAGGCAAGGACAATGGCCCCGGTGTTTGCAAGATCCGTGCAATATTTGCATGGACTTACCCTGCCTGCCCGCCTATCCCGGCTGCCCGGGGCCCCATCTCCGGTGGGAGGACAGGCCGGAGATGACGGAACAGACGGCACAAAGCGGCAAGCGAACGCCCGGCGACTGGGCCTTGTTCGCGCTGCTCAGCCTGATGTGGGCCGGCGCCTACCAGCTGACGCGTATCGCTGTAGACAAAGGCAATCCGGATGCCGGCCTGCCGGCCGCATGGGTCCTCGCCGGACGGCTGACCATCGGCGCGGCCGTACTGTGGGTCATCATGATTGCCATGAAACAGCGCCTGCCGTCCTTTAAAGACGGGAAACGCTGGCGCACCATCGTCCTGATGGGCCTGACCAGCTCCACCTTCCCGTTTTTCCTGATCACAACGGCACAGAAGACTGTCAATTCCAGCCTCGCCGCCCTCTATACGGCCGCTGTGCCCCTGTTCGTTGCCGTGGGCGCGCACTTCCTGTTCCGGGACGAGCGGATGACAGCCGGGTCTGCCCTCGGCGTGCTCATGGGCTTTGCCGGGGTGGCCATCCTGTTCGGGCCGGACGCCCTCAGCGGGCTCGATTCGGCCAGCACGATCGCCCAGCTGATGCTGATCGCCGCCACGATATTCTATGCCCTATCCAGTCTGCTGGCCCGCGGCGCCCCGCCCATGCCTTCGATCGTCTTCGCCACGGGCTTTGTGAGCGTGGCCGCCATCGTGACCTGGCCGCTGGCCTTCACGGTGGACCCGGCCACGGTCCACGCCAACTGGACGCATTGGGCTGGTGTCATCGGGCTTGGGATCATCCCGTCAGCCATCGCGCAGGCGCTCTACATGCTGCTGATCGCCCGCACTTCGGCGACCTTCCTGTCCCTGACCGGCTATTCCATTCCGGTGATGGCCGCCGTGCTCGGTTTCTTGCTGTTCCGGGAGACACAGACCTGGCACGCCATGATCGCCTTCGCCCTGATCCTCTCCGGCGTCTGGCTGGCTCGGCATGGCGGCGGTGACAAGACCAGCTAGAGGCCGAGGCTCTCCAGAACTGTCTCGGTATCCTGGCCAAGCCTTGGCGGCTCACAGCGCACCGAGGCAGGCGTCGCCGAGAAATGCACCGGATGGCGCATGCTGCGATAGGTTCCGGCGTCCGGATGCGCGCGCTGCATGAAGAAATCGACCGCTTTCAGGTGCGGGTCTTCCAGCACATCCTGCACGCTATTGTAGCGCATGGCCGGAATGTTGGCCGCATCCAGCAGGTCCAGCCACTCCCCTGTCGTCTTCGTGGCCGCCACCTGTTCGATCAGGGCGTAAAGCTCGGTAATATTTTCCGTTCGTGCGGTGTAGGTGGCAAAGCGCGGGTCCTCGAACACACCAGGCATGCCGCCAATCTCGAAGAACTCCGCCCATTGCACATCGGAGTACGGCACTAGTCCGATATAGCCGTCCTTGGTCGGGTAAGGTTTGCGGTTGGGATTGATGGAGCGCGTATAGGCCATGCCGTAGAGCGGCGGCACATAGGTCTCGCCATAGAGGTTTTCGACCATGTTGAAGAAGGTGAACGCCTCCAGCATCGGCACCTGCACGAACTGGCCTTCTCCTGTCTTCTCCCGGTGATACAGCGCCGCCAGCGTCGCATAGGTCGCAAACAGGCCGACCGTCTTGTCGGCCACGAGTGAAGGCGCATATTCCGGCGCGCCGCCCGAGCGCATCGCATTCAGCGCCGCAAAGCCCGATGCGCCCTGGATCAGGTCATCATAGGCTTGGCGCTTCTCATATGGCCCGCCCTCCCCGAACCCGGCGCAATGCACATAGACTATATCGGGATTGATGGCCTTCAGATCCTCATAACCGAAGCCGAGACGCGCCATGCCCGCCATGCGGACATTGTGGAAGAACACGTCGGCATCCTTCAGCAGCGCCGTCAGGGCGGCCTTGCCCTCTTCCGTCTTCGCATCCAGCTGGACCGAGGCCTTGTTCCGGTTCAGCGCCATGTAGATCGGACCAAGATCTCCCGTGGGGGATTTGCCGGCATAGCGCATCACATCGCCGCCCTTGCCAGCCTGCCCGCTTTCCACCTTGATGACCTCTGCGCCAAGATCCCCAAAGATCAGGGTCGCAAAGGGGCCAAGCACGACCGAACTCATATCCACGACCTTCAGGCCAGCCAGCGGGCCGGATGTCTTGTCAGCGCTCATGTTTCACCTTTGCCTCAGTCAGTCACAGTCATCACAGATGTTCCGGATGGAAGCTCCTTTCACTTCCTGTCAAGCAAACTGACGCTTTCCTGCGGAGATTGACGGAGGAGTCTCCATGGAACCGACCTTCACCCGCCAGGACCTGAAGAACGCGATTCCGGATCGCTGTTTCCGCCCGGATACCGCCCGGTCGTTTGCCTATCTCTTCTTTGATGTTGCCCTGATTGCCCTTGGCTATTGGGCGCTGGCGCACACATCTGCCTGGTATCTCGAAGCGCCGCTGATCTTCCTGATCGGTACATTGTTCTGGTCTCTCTTCGTGATCGGGCACGAAGCCGGGCACGGCGCCTTTTCCCGCTCGCGCCTGGTCAACACGCTGGTTGGCCTGGCCACCCATGGCCCGATCCTGGTGCCCTATCGCGGCTGGCAGCGCAGCCACGCCATGCACCACATGAAGACCGGCCATTTGCAGGAAGAGGAAGTCTTTCGCGCCTGCCGCGCAGAGCAGGACTGGTTCAGCCGTAAAGTCCTTTTCCGCTCAGGCATTTTCGTTCTGATCGGCTGGCCGATGTACAAGCTCGGCTTCCGCAACATCACGACCTATGACCCCCTGCATGGCAGCCACTACCTGCCCGTCAGCGACCTTTACGCCTCTCACGTCAAATGGTCCTGGTTTGCGAGCCTTGGCATGAACCTCACCTTCCTTGCACTCTACATCTTCTTGGGCGTGAAGTTTGGCTGGGTCTTCGCGCTGAAATACATCGTCGCCCCCTATTTCATCTATGCCGCCTGGCTGACCTTCGTGACCTATATGCAGCATGTCGCGCCGGAAGTTCCGGTCTATGATTCCAGTGACTGGTCCGGCCTGAAAGGCGCGCTGGCGACGGTCGACCGGAACTATGGCCCCTTCAACTGGCTGACCCACAATATCGGCAACCTCCACGTCATCCACCACATCTTCCCGACCATCCCGCACTACCGCCTGCAGGAGGCGACCGA
The DNA here is from genome assembly GCA_041398445.1 of Hyphomonas sp. Taxonomy (GTDB): domain Bacteria; phylum Pseudomonadota; class Alphaproteobacteria; order Caulobacterales; family Hyphomonadaceae; genus Hyphomonas. The sequence goes on from JAWKUR010000033.1 coordinate 18,845, forward strand.
CGCGGTGCGCCCGGTCCTCGGCGACTGGTACATCAAGTCCAACCGGTTCGTGTTGTCTGATTTTGTGCGTACCCTGATCGGGTGCCACTTCGTGGAACATGAGGACGGCCGGGAAGTCTGGAAATCCGCCTACCCCTTCGCCCGGAACTATTCCGCGTACAGCGACGCAGGCAAAACGGAACTGCCGGCAGAATAAGTCAGCCCCAGCGGGCAAGACGCAGGGCCTCGATATCAGCGAGCTTTGCCTCGAAGGCCGTCCAGTCGTCCGCCTCCGCAATCGGTGTCCAGAGTGCCTCGACTTCCTCGATCAAGAGCGAGGGCGGCGTCTGGCGCTGAAAGGCCGCTTGTTCCAGCCGTTCCGGCCGGACAGGCTCCCGCGCAAGCAGATGCGCCCTGACGGGCGCGAAGGCCGCCGCCTCATACAGCGCCGCCTGTGGCGATGCCTTCGCCCGCGCCTCACTCGCCGCCCCGCCGAACCAGTCATGGAAGACCTGCGGCCAGGAGGCGTCGCTTTCGGTCATCCAGGCATAGAGGTCCTGCAGGAAGCCCGTGTCGTCCTCCACATTCCCGGCTGGTGCAATGCCGAGCAGTGCATGGGTGTGTGCAACGAAACTGTCGCGATAGGATTCCTGGTAGGGCGCCAGCGCCTTTGCGAGATCATCTGCATCCACCAGCAGCAGGAGCGCGGAAGCCAGCTGCTGCAACGCCCAGGCGCCCTGCACGGGCTGGCGCCCGAAGCGGTAGAGCCCCTGCTGGTCGAAATAGGCGGCAACAAAATTCGGATCGGATTTCGGCAGGAAACGCCACGGCCCGAAATCGAACGTTTCGCCTGTGATGTTGAAATTGTCCGTATTCATCACGCCATGCACGAAGCCAGCTGGCATCCACTGCCCGATCATCCGGGCCGTCGCCTCTGTGACCGCTGCCAAAAAGCCGCACGCCTTGCGGCCCATGTCCGCGTCCTCCGCCTGCGGGTGGAATTGCGTGACGCAATAATCGACCAGCCTCGCCATGGACTCGTGATCTTCCAGATAGGCGAGACGCTGGAAGGTCCCAAAACGGATATGGCTGTGCGACAGGCGTGTCAGCACAGAGGACCGTGTCGGTGAGGGCTCGTCATTCCGGGCCAGTTGCTCGCCCGTTTCGATCAGGGCGAAGGATTTCGATGTGTTGACACCCAGCGCTTCCAGATAGGAGGACGCCAGCACCTCCCGCACGCCACCCTTCAGTGTGAGGCGCCCATCCCCCTGCCGGCTCCACGGTGTCTGGCCGGAACCCTTGGTGCCAAGATCCAACAGACGTCCCGCGCTATCGCGCAACTGTGCAAACAGGAAACCGCGTCCATCCCCCAGCTGCGGATTGTAAACACCGAACTGGTGGCCGTGGTATCTCAAGGCCAGCGGCCGAGGCAGGTTGTCCGGCAAGGGCTCGAACCGGCCGAAATGCGCCACTTGCCCAGACGTATCCAGTGCACTCAGGCCGACCTCCCCTGCCCAGCGCGCATTCCAGAAGCGCACATGATGTTTTGGAAAGTCCGCCGGCTCGACGGGGTCGGCAAGGAAATCGGCAAGCGCAAGAATCGGAGGTGAAACGGTCATGCTCCCCAATCACCACCTGCCTGACCGGCCCGCAAGGCCATAAGCGCAATGATACGGACCGCAGACAAAAAAGGGGCGGACGTTGCCGCCCGCCCCTCTCGGAATGATTATCCAGTCAGCCTAGCGCTTCATGGTGATTTCGAAGCCGATGCGACGGCCCGGGATCAGCGGCGACAGCGTACCGGCACCCGGATAGTAAGCATACGGCGTGTTCACGCCCGTCGACAGGTTTTCGCTGCCCGGAACCAGTGCGGAGACGTTGCCGCCAAACGGCAGCTGCGTGTCGTTACCGGCAGTGACTTCGTCGAGCAGGTTCTTGCCGAAGATCGCCACGGACAGGCCCTCATACGGGGTGTTCCAGGTCAGGTTTGCGTCGATCATGTCGGCCGCATTCATCCAGCCCCAGTTGTTGTCCGTGAAGGCGTTCTTGTCGCGGTGCTGGTAGTTTGCACGTGCGACGAGGGAGCCGCGGTCACCCAGATCGTGATCGTAGATGACGCCCACGCCATAGGTGGTTTCCGGCACACGCGGCAGGTCGAGGTTGAGGTCGCGACCATTGACCATGCCATCGCTGGAGATGTCATACCAGACATCGGTGTAATCTGCGTCGATCACACCGATATTGGCCGTCAGCAGCAGGTTATCGAGCACCGCATAGCGGCCTTCAGCCTCGAAGCCGAGGATCTCGGCATCTGCCGTGTTCAGGATAACCTGGGACACACCGGAAGACGGCGACGGCAGGTTCAGCTCGCGCTGCATGTCCGAAATGGCGTTGTAGAACACAGCCGCGTTGAACTGGCCACGGCCATCTTCGGTCTGGTGCTTGAAGCCGATTTCATAGCTGTCGACATTCTCTTCGTCGGTCGCTGCGTCCTTGGTCGGGTCCGGGAAGACAGACAGGAACAGTGCCGGGTCGGTGATCCGGAAGTTGTAACCGCCCGAACGAACGCCGTTCGTGTAGTGAGCGTAGACTTGCGACGTGTCGTCCAGCTGGTACTGGAAGCCAATCTTGGGCGACCAGTTGCTCCAGTCATCCTTGTTGGAGAAGCCGTTCGACTCACCCGGGATGTAGGGGTTAGTGCCGGTCGTCGGGCAAGTGCCGTCAACAACAGAACAGGCCGGACGCGGACGGATATAGGTGATGTCCGCATCTTTCTCTTCGTAACCATAACGCAGGCCGAAGAGGAGGGTCAGCTTCTCGGTAAGAGCATAGTCCACCTGGCCGAACAGGCCGTACACATTGTGGTCCTGACCACCGCCACCGTAGAAGGTCGCCGCAGAAACGGTCGGCAGGCTACGGATCTCCGTGTAGCGGACGTCCTGGGTGAAGTAGAAACCACCCACCGTGACATCAGCCTTGCCGAAGGTGCCTGCATAGCGCAGTTCTTCGGAGAACTGTTCCTGCGAGGATTCGGTCCAGGAGTGGAACAGAGTCAGAGGGGTCGAATCGATGTCGCCCGAGGTCGCACCTGTGACATCACGGTAACCGATGATGTTGGTGATGCGGCCATTGCCGAAGTTGACGTCGATGTCCGTTCGCAGCGTGGCGAAAGTGGCTTCGCTGTCCTGCAGGCCCGGATTGTTGATCGACAGATCAAATGAGTCGCGGTCGAAAAGACCCCGGTTCTGTGCGGCAGGGCCGTCACCGCGGGTTTCGAAACGCTCGACCTTGCCGAGGAAAGTGATGTCCTCAGTCGGCGTCCATTCCAAGGCGCCGCGAACGATGGTCGTCTGCGCTTCACCCTGATTGTCGCCATTGTAGAGGTTCTTGAAGTAGCCGTCGTCGAAATTGTAGTAGACGCCCAGCTTGCCGTTCAGCTTGCCTTCGACCAGCGGGCCGGAGACCGTTGCCTGAACCGTGGAGTTCGGACCGCCGCGATCATCATCGATCGGCGTTTCGACAGTGGCACGGGCTTTCCAGTGGAATTCGTCCGTCGGGTTGCCCGTGTTGATCAGAACGGCGCCGCCAGTCGTGTTACGGCCGAACAGGATGCCTTGCGGACCGCGCAGGATTTCAACGCTGTCCAGGTCGAACAGGTCGAGCACGACGCCGCTGTTGGTGCCGAGGTAAACGCCATCCACGAAGACGCCGACAGTCGGGTCGATCGACGGGATGGACGAGTTGATGCCAAGGCCGCGGATAGAGAAGTTTGCAACGCCGCGCGACGTGCCGACATCGGTCAGGTTGACGTTCGGAGTGGAGTAGCTCAGCGACCCGAGGTCGCGCACATTCAGCGCGTCCAGCGTATCGGAGTTGAACGCCGTCACGGCGACCGGAACGTCCTGCACGTTCTCGACATTCGCCTTCTTGGTGGCT
>JAWKUR010000034.1:0-22712 GCA_041398445.1 Hyphomonas sp.
TCTGCACGTCTCCGCCGACGCACCATCCGGCACGGACGTCTACTCGACCGGCTTTGCCATGGCGAACGTCGACAGCGTCGACATCCACGTCAAAGGCAAGGGCGGCCACGGCGCCTACCCGCAGGCAACGCGCGACCCGATCCTGATCGGTGCCCATATCGTGACGGCACTGCAAAGCCTCGTCTCACGCAATGTCGACCCGCTGGACAGCGCAGTCGTCACGGTCGGCTCGTTCAAGGCCGGCGCCAAGCACAACATCATCCCGGACGAAGCGACCCTGCTGCTGACCGTACGCTCCTATGATGACGACACCCGCCAGATGCTGCTCGACGGCATCGAACGCATCGCCAAGGCCGAGGCCGCCGCTTTCGATGCGCCGGAACCGGAAATCACCATCGAACCGGATTACACGCCATCAACCTACAATGATCCGGCCACCACCGGCCGGGCCATGAAAGCCATCGGCAAGAAGCTGGGCGCGGAATACGTCAAAGAGGTAAAGCCGGTCATGGGCGGGGAAGATTTCTCCCAATACGGCCGGACGGACGACAAGATCCCGAGCGTACTGTTCTGGGTGGGCGCCGTAGACCCGGCCAAGTATGCCAAGTTCAAGGCCGACGGCATGCCTTTGCCGTCCCTGCACTCCTCGCTGTTTGCCCCGGACTATGCCCGCACCATCCAGACCGGCACCGACGCCATGACGGCCGCTGCGCTGGAACTGTTCAAAGATTGAAGCCTATGCTCCGCTCCTCTTTTGCCTCTGTGATTGTTAGGGCAACGGCGGTTTCCCTACTGACCGCAACCCTTGGCATATCCGGCTGCAAAGCCGAGGACACGCGTGAGGTATCAGCAGATGCGGATATAGCAGGCATTACGAGCATTCTGGTTATCGGCGACTCGATATCGCTCGGTCAGGGGGCTGGCGGGAAAGGGCCTGATTGCCCCCTGTCGGATGAAACCAATCGGGAAGATCTCGCTTATCCCGCCCTTCTGGCAAAAGAGACAGATGCCGACCTGATCGTGCTCGCACAAGGCGGGCGCGGACTTGTACGCAATTACAATGACATGCCCGGCGATACGATACAGGAGTGGCTGGGCCCGCCAGCTTACCGAAGACTACCAGCCCCAGATTCAGCTCCCGACCTCGTGCTGATACATGTCGGCACCAACGATTTTCATCACAATGACCCCGGGCTGGAATTTGAACGCGCCTACACAGCCCTCGTCCAACACCTTCTGACCACCTACCCGAAGGCGCATATCGTGGCGCTGATTGGCCCTATGCTAGACGATCACGATCGAAACCTGGCCGCCGCACGCATCCAATCCGCCCTGGTTGCGGTGCCCGAAAACAGCAAGCAACGCGTTGATTTTATTTTGTTTGACCCCAAAGATGAGACCAATGCCGGGATTGGCTGCCAATGGCATCCAAGTGCAAGGATGCAGCAAGCGATGGCAGACCGGATACTGGCACAGATCGTGCACCCCTGAAGGAAGATTCCCGCACTGTAAACTTCGCGAAGGGCACTGAAATGACTGAAGTCTCGAAGAGTTCAGCCGGCCATACCAGCTTTGTGAGCGTTCAGATTCTTCGCGCTGCCGCTGCTCTTTCAGTCTATTTTTTCCATTATTTTGGATCGCTCAACGATGATTTCGGATTGTTCGGACGGAACGTGTTCGAGCTTGGCAAGTATGGCGTAGACATCTTTTTCGCCATCAGCGGTTTTATCATTTGCTATGCCGCCGGCAGCGAAACATCCCCCATCAGATTCTTCATCAAGCGCCTCTGCCGCATCTTGCCTTTGTACTACGGCTTGACGCTCGCTCTTTTCATGGTCGCCCTGGTCGCCCCGGGGATGCTGAATTCCACGGAAGCAAACCCCGTAAATCTGCTGAAGTCCCTCCTGTTCGTGCCTTACGTGAAGGAGAATGGATTGGTGCAGCCGCTCCTGTTCCTCGGATGGACCCTCAATTACGAGATGTTCTTCTATGCCGTATTCGCACTATCGCTAGCCGCAGGCAGAAAAGCTCCCCTGGTCGCTTCAGGCATGATCGTCCTCCTGGTTATTGCCGGGTACGTCTTCAAACCCGAAGGGACTGTCGCAGCATTCTACACGTCCGGGATCATGCTCAGTTTTGTCTGGGGTTGCCTGGTTTACCTTGTCTGGCAACACCGCCCCGAATGGATCGTGTCGCTGAAGAAATTCTGGCCGGTCTTTGCCGCCCTCTTGATCGTGCAGAATTTCACTGACACAGGCCTGCCGCGTGCTTTCACATACGGTGTACCAGCCGCCTTCCTGCTCGCTTCCGTCCTGACCATCCAGCCTGGAGATGGCATTTTCAGCCGCTTTTTCCAGGCGATGGGCGATGCCTCCTATTCCCTGTACCTGGTTCACCCCTATTTTCTTCAGGTTGTGGTGAAGGTGGCCCTGCCGCTTATGGGACTGACCTGGCTATCAATCGTCACCATGTCGGTTACTGCCTTCGTGATGACCGTGGTTGGATCATGGCTCCTGTTCCGCCTGTTTGAGAAACCTTCAAACCTCTTTCTGCGCAACCTGTTGCTGCGGACACCAAACCGCACAGCAAATACGAGCCAATTGAAGGCCTGACTTCCTCCTGGCGGGTCTTGGGCCTGCAAAACGATATGAACAACCATGACGGATTGCGTTTTCGCACCGGCTGCGCTAGACACCCTTTTGCTCAGAGTGCGCAAAAGCTTTTAAAGCCTGTCGCACGAGTGCCCTGATCCCGGACGTTTGAAGGCTTTCCCTTGAAACGTACTTCCTCGGGGCCATATTATACTCAAATCGAGCAAAAGTTGCTCGGTTGGTCAAAGGAGGACGTGACATGGCTCGTCTGATTGATTCTGGTCCTGGCTGCCCCACCCCCACCCCGCTGCGTGGTCCGAACGCGGCTGAAGCCCGTGGCCTCACCTATGATGACGCCGTGCGCGCCGAGACAGACCACCTTTACCCCCTCGTGCAGGATTTCGTGACGCCAATGGAGTGGCCTGCGATCGCCCCGCTTGTGGCCGCGATCAACCGCCTCAAGACGCAGAAGAATGCCGTCATCCTGGCGCACAACTACATGACGCCGGACATTTTCCGCCTCGTCGGCGATTTCCGCGGTGACAGCCTTCAGCTCGCCCGCGAAGCCTCCAAGGTGGATGCGGACATTATCGTCCAGGCCGGCGTGCACTTCATGGCCGAGACCTCCAAGATCCTCGCGCCCGAAAAGACCGTCCTGATTCCGGATACCCGCGCAGGCTGTTCGCTCGCCGCCTCGATCACCGGTGCCGATGTGCGCCTGATCAAGGAGAAGTTCCCGAACTATCCGGTCGTCACCTATGTGAACACAACGGCGGACGTGAAGGCCGAGTGCCACATCACCTGCACCAGCTCCAACGCCGCACAGGTCGTCGAGGCCGTCGCCAAGGAATGGAACACTGACACCGTCATTCTGGTGCCGGACCAATACCTCGCCCGTAACGTTGCCGCGCAGACCAATATCCGCGTCATGACCTGGCCGGGCGCCTGTGAAGTGCACGAGATGTTCAGCGCCGAAGACGTGCACCAGCTGCGCGATGCCCATCCGGGTGTCGTCATCCTGGCCCACCCGGAATGCCCGCCGGACGTGCTGGAAGCGGCTGATTATGCCGGCTCCACCGCGGCGCTTGCCAACTATGTGGCCGAGAAGCACCCGCCGAAAGTGGTCCTGCTGACCGAATGCTCGATGAGCGACAATGTCGCCGCCGAGAACCCCGGCACCAATTTCATCCGCCCGTGCAACCTGTGCCCGCACATGAAGCGCATCACGCTGGAAAACATCTATGACTGCCTGGTCACAGGCGAGCATGAGGTGACCATTCCGGAAGACGTGCGCCTGCGCGCCAAGGAAGCGCTCGATGCGATGATGGCCCTGCCGCGCATGGAAAAGCCGCTCGATTTCGTCACCGGGCTTGAGCCCCTCGAAATTGAGATGGTGGTATAAGCGGCTGAAGCGTTGGCGTAGGCCGCCACCGGGTCTAGGCTATGCGTGTGAGGACGAATAGGAGTGGCAGCATGACCTCCCGCCTGGCACGTATGGCCGCGCTCGCACTGGCGGGCACCCTGCTGGCGACCGGCCCGGTCCACGCTGGTACCGAGGACGACCCGACAGATGTGCTCGGCACGTGGAGCTTCCGCACCAAGCCCTATCGCGGCGGCGAATGCCTGATGACCGGCACCATGACTCTCACGCCCCACCCGGACGAGGGCCAGTACACCTGTGAGCTGACAGCCGTCGAAGTCTGCACGCTCTGGGGCCGTTCGGTCGTGCGTCAATCCTGCAAGGCCCGCCGCTTCGGCGACCAGCTGTCCATCCGGTCGGAGATCGAGGAAATGCTGGAAGCCAAGGTCGAGGGCCTGATCTATGTGCCCGACAATTTCACCCTCACCATTGAGTCGACAGACCGCATGTTCGGTGCGCTCGTCTCTGCGGTGACCGCACCGGCGGAATTCCGGCGCGCAAGTGACGGTATTTCCTGACTTGGCAAACGACAAACATGTCCAGACCCTGACGGCAGACGCAAACGCCGGCAGTGATGTCCTGATCGTTGGGGCGGGCCTCGCTGGCCTGTTCCTCGCCCTGAACCTTGCCCCGCGTCCCTGTGTCGTGATTTCGCCTGCGCCGCTTGGCCAGGCGGCCTCTTCGGCCTGGGCCCAGGGCGGCCTCGCTGCAGCGCTTGACCCGGCAGACAGCCCGGAACAGCACGCAGCCGACACGATCGCGGCCGGTGCGGGCCTGGTGGACCCGATCATCGCCCGCCTCATCGCGGAGGAAGGCCCCGCCCGCGTGCGCGACCTGATCGCCCTTGGCGTACCGTTCGACCGCACGCCCGATGGCGCCCTCGCCCTGTCGCTGGAAGCCGCACACTCCCGCCCCCGCGTCGCCCGCGTGGCCGGAGACCTGGCCGGGAAAGCGATCATGGATGCGCTCGTCGCCGCCGTTCATGCCTCCAGCCATATCCAGGTTATCGAAGGCATGCGCGCCGTCGGCCTGCTGCAGGACGACCAGTTGAACATTACCGGCGTCATCCTGCGCGACGCCGCCGGGCGGCTGTCGACCCGGACGGCCCGCGAGACCGTGCTCTGCACCGGCGGCTCCGGCGGCCTCTTCCAGGTGACGACCAACCCGCCCGCCTCACGGGGCGATGCAATCGCCATGGCCTGGGAGGCCGGCGCGCTCGTCGCCGATCTCGAATTCGTCCAGTTCCACCCGACAGCCATAGACATTGGCCGCGACCCGGCCCCGCTCGCCACTGAAGCCCTGCGCGGCGAAGGATCCGTCCTGCGCAATCGCGACGGTACGCGCTTCATGACGAAATATCATGAGCTGGCCGAACTCGCCCCGCGCGATGAAGTGGCCCGCGCCGTCCATACAGAACGCCTCTCTGGCCGCGGTGCTTTCCTCGACTGCCGCGAAGCTGTCGGCGAACATTTCCCGGAACACTTCCCCACGGTCTTCGCCGCCTGCAAATCGGCTGGCATCGACCCGCGCACGGACATGATCCCCGTGGCCCCGGCCGCGCACTATCATATGGGCGGCATCGTGCCGGACTTCTGGGGCAAGTCGTCCCTCGACGGGCTCTCCGTCTGCGGAGAATGTACCTCCACCGGCGTACACGGCGCCAACCGCCTTGCCTCGAACTCCCTTCTGGAAGCCGTCGTCTTCGCCCACCGCATCGCCGACCGCCTGCGCGAAGCGAAGCTGCCAGAGATCCGCGCAAGCCGTGGCCAGGTGCCCGACGCCCTGCCGCATGACGCCCTGCAGACCCTGCGTTCCGCCATGTCCGCACACTGCGGTGTGGTACGGAATGCCACCGGCCTTGCCGAAGTGGCCGCCCTGATCGAGCAGCTGCGGGACCAGCATGGCCCGAGCCGCGCGGTCACCTCCGCCGGTCTGATCGTCAAGAGCGCGCAGGCCCGGCACGAAAGCCGCGGCGGCCATTACCGTTCCGATTTCCCGGAGACCGGCGAACCGCACCGCCAGTTCCTCCAGCGCCCCTTCACAGAGAGCGTCCTGTCATGACCCCGATCCCCCCGCCCCTTCCCGACATCATCCTTGATCCGATCGTGCGCCTGGCGCTCGCCGAAGACCTTGGCCGCGCCGGTGACCTGACAACCGACGCAACCATCGCGCCGGAGACACAGCTGAAAGTCGTCATCGCCGCGCGCAAGCCAGGCGTTATCGCCGGTCTCGACGCAGCGGCCTATGCCCTGAAGCTGATCGACCCGAGCGTGAAGCTGACGATCGAAAAGCCGGATGGCTCCATCCTGCACGCGGGCGATGTGGTCGCCCGTCTCGAAGGCTCTGCCCGCTCGATCCTGATTGCAGAGCGCACGATGCTGAACTTCCTCGGCCGCCTCTCGGCCGTGGCAACCATGACGCGCACCTTTGCCGACAAGATCGCGCACACCAATGCCACCATTGTCTGCACACGGAAAACGACGCCGGGCCACCGCGCCCTCGAAAAACGTGCCGTACGCTGCGGCGGCGGCACAGCGCACCGTTATGGCCTCGACGATGCCGTCCTGATCAAGGACAATCACATCGCAGCCTGTGGCGGCTCCGTTTCCACGGCGCTTGAGCGTGCGAAGGCCTATGCCGGCCATCTCCGCATGATCGAGATCGAGGTCGACTCGCTCGACCAGCTGAAAGAAGCCCTGCCGCATGGACCGCATGCCGTCCTGCTGGACAATATGAACCCGGACACGCTGCGCGAGGCCGTAGCGATTGCGGGCGGCAAGGTCGTGCTGGAAGCGTCCGGCGGCGTGAACCTCGACACGGTTGCCGCCATTGCCGAGACGGGCGTGAACTTTATCTCGGTCGGGGCCCTGACGCATTCGGCACCAAACCTTGACCTGGGAATGGATGTGGTCTGACACTGCACGCATTGGGGCACCGTCCCCGCGCGCAGGAGGATTTCAGACATGGGCACAGCCAACGGCCGCAAGAGCATTTTCATTACAGGCGCCGCCTCCGGCATTGGCGCGGAAACCGCACGCCTGTTCTCCGGCAAGGGCTGGTTCTGCGGCCTCTATGATGTGAACACCGCCGGCCTTGCCGATGTCGCCAGCGAACTGGGCACGGGCAATTCCGTCTACGCAAAACTGGATGTGCGCGACCGCAATGACTGGGCCCTCGCGGTCAAAGGCTTTGCCGAAGCCACCGGCGACAAGATGCATGTTCTGTTCAACAATGCCGGGATCGGCCGCCATGGCTGGTTCGAGGAAATCTCCGGCGAAGACAATGACCTCGTCGTGGATGTGAACGTCAAAGGCGTCATCAATGGCGTGCAGGCCTGCCTGCCCCTGCTGAAGCAGACCGAAGGCGCCCGCATCGTCAACACGGCCTCCACCGCCGGCATTGTCGGCTCCCCCCGCCTCGCCGTCTATTCCGCGACCAAGTTCGCCGTCCGTGGGCTGACCGAAGCGCTCGATGCGGAGTTCCGCGACCTCGGTATCCGCGTGACCAGCCTCATGCCCTGGTTCATCGACACACCCATTCTCGACATGGGCACGGCAGAAGGCGCGAACGCCAAGATGGCCGACGAGCTGCGCGACAATGGTCAGGAAGTGTACCCCGTCTCACTTGCCGCCCAACGCGCCTGGGACGCGGCCCACGGAAACGACATTCACTACATGGCGGGCAAGGCGGCGGAACGGGCAAAGTTCTTCAGCCGCTGGGCCCCCGGCCTGATCCGCAAACAGGTGATGAAGGCCGTCCCGCCGCGCGACTGACGCGCCGGGCATCTTATCCAAAAGAAAAAGCCGCCGGAGATCTTCCGGCGGCTTTCTTGTTGTTCATTTGAGTCCGCTTAGCGCATCACGCCAGCGCCGCTGCTTGCCGACATGGCCTTGGCGGCCTGTGCAGCGGTGTAGGCTGCGACGGCATCCATGGCGGAGTCGTTCGAAGCAACCTCATAAGAGGCTTCGCGAACTGTCGTCATGCGCGGGGCGCCATTGGTGATCGTGCGGGTCGACGTGGTCACCGTGGCCGGGGCAGCAGAAGCTTCGATCTTGCCGGCATCGGCAACGACCACTTTCTCAGCCTTGGCCGGACGCAGGACAGACAGCGCGGCTGCATTCGGATCGGTCGTCTCGGCCGCGGCGGTCAGAACCGGAGCTGGCGCAGACCGTGACGCGCTGGCGCTGCGCACCTGGGCCCATTCGGAACCGCGCGGGAAGCGATAGAAGACGTGCAGGCCGATCTTGTCGGTCTTGATCAGGCCAGCGCTCCACACCGGATCGACATAGGTCGCGTGATAGTGGGTCGCGCCGCCCGTACGATCCTCTGCGAGGTTCATCAGGACATGCGCTGCGATCTCTTTCGCCTGCTCCCAGGCCGTGCCTTTCGGCTTGCGGTTCAGCGCGCCGTCACAGGTGAAGGTGAACTGGCACCCGGTCGTGCGGGTCGCGCCCTGGAAGACCACACCGCAAGCGGTGTCCGGATAGCGGTGATCGCGCATCCGGTTGGAAATCACCTCGGCAACGGCCAGCTGGCCAGCCAGCGGCTCGTTCCGCGATTCGTAATAGATGGCCTGAGCCATACAGTGCGCTTCGGAGTCCAGCGCTTCGGCGCGCTTGAGGTGCTCCGGCTTGAACGAGACCAGCGAAGCGATTGCCGCGCCATCCCGGTCGCGCTTGGCGTAACGGCTCATCGAGGAAGCAGTATCGCGCTCCAGCGTGTATTCGACTGTCCGGATCCACGGCGTGTCCAGCAGCGACGGCGCATGATCCGCAAGGCGGACGCTGGCGCCGCCATCCTCGATCTGCGCAAACCGCTGGGCCTGTTCGCTGAAGTCAGCCTGGGCACGGATATCGGACTGGACCGCACCGATCATCGGCAAGGTCACCGTCGCGGCCACAGCACAGACCGCTACGGTCGCGCCGCGAACCACAATATCGCGCTGTTCCTCGTTCGTCATAGCCATCCACCAACGCTTGAGCTTCCCATGGAGCCCACGCATTGACGACAGCGTCGCCGTTCGTGGTTTAAGAACACTTAACATCACCGCTCTCCCCAGGTCCCGGTGGGCGGTATAACTCCGCCCTGTTGTGCAATTCCGGGACTGCTTGGTTTGACTTGTTCAGGCGGCATACACCGCCCTGTTTCGAGCGAGATATGCAGCCAAACCGCTACCTAGCAAGAAGCTCGCCAGAGTTTGGAGTGACAAATCCGTCAGGTCGGATTCCCCTGATAGGCGAGTAAATTCGGTGTAATTTACACCCCCGGTTCCAACTTGTTGATTTTTCGTAAAATTTCTACCTTTTCGGTAGGGGTCTTGTTGCGGCGCAAAAAAACGGCTGTGGCAGGATTGCCACAGCCGCCCACATTCGATTCGGGACCGAAACCGTTACTTGTTCGATTCCTTCAGCGCAGCGTGTGCCGCGGCGAGACGCGCAATCGGCACCCGGTAAGGCGAACAGGACACGTAATCGAGCCCTGCGCGGTGGCAGAAGGCCACCGAAGCGGGGTCGCCGCCATGCTCACCACAGATGCCCAGCTTGATGCCCGGACGGGTCTTGCGGCCCCGTTCTGCGGCCGTTTTGACCAGTTCGCCAACGCCTTCCTGGTCCAGCGTGACGAAGGGGTCCTTTTCGTAGATGCCCTTGTCCTCGTAGATCTTGAGGAAACGGCCGGCATCGTCGCGTGAAATGCCCAGCGTCGTCTGCGTCAGATCGTTCGTCCCGAAGGAGAAGAACGCTGCAGACTGGGCAATGTCGCCCGCCCGCAGGGCCGCACGCGGCAGCTCGATCATGGTGCCAACCATATAGTCCAGCGTCACGCCGGTCTCGGCGAAGACGGCCTTCGCCTGCTCGTCGACAACCGCTTTCAGGATCTGCAGCTCACGGTGGGTTGCCACCAGCGGGATCATCACTTCCGGCACCGGCTTGCGGCCGGTCTCGTTGGCGACATGCACGGCTGCCTCAAAGATAGCGCGGGCCTGCATTTCATAGATTTCCGGGTACGTAATACCCAGGCGGCAACCGCGGTGACCCAGCATCGGGTTGCTTTCGTGCAGGTCAGCCGCGCGGCGCTTCAGCTCTTCCACATCGACGCCGGAAGCCTTGGCGACCTCCTCCATGTCCTCATCCGTATGAGGAAGGAACTCGTGCAGCGGCGGATCCAGCAGGCGGATCGTGGCCGGACGGTCTTCCAGGATCCGGAAGATTTCTTCAAAGTCACCGCGCTGCATCGGCAGCAGCTTTTCAAGCGCGGCGCGGCGGCCAGCCAGGTCGTTCGACAGGATCATGGCGCGCACTTCAGGAATACGCTCTTCTTCGAAGAACATGTGCTCCGTCCGGCAGAGGCCGACGCCTTCCGCGCCGAACTCAACCGCCGTGCGCGTGTCGAGCGGGGTCTCCGCATTGGCGCGCACTTTCAGGCGGCGAGCAGCATCGGCCCAGCTCATCAGCGTGCCGAAGTCGCCCGAAAGGTCCGGCTGGACCATGTCCACGGCGCCCAGCATCACCTGGCCGGTTGCGCCGTCCACGGTGATCACGTCGCCCTTTTTCACTTCACGGCCCATGATGCGGAACACGCCCGCCTTGCCGTCGATCTGCAGGCCACCGGCACCGCAGACGCAGGGCCGGCCCATGCCACGCGCCACAACAGCGGCGTGGCTGGTCATGCCGCCGCGCGCCGTCACGATGGCGCGGGCTGCGTGCATGCCCTTGATGTCTTCCGGGCTCGTCTCGACACGGACGAGCACAACGTCTTCGCCCTTTTCGGCAAGCGCCCAGGCTTCCTCGGAATCGAACACGACCTTGCCGACGGCAGCGCCGGGGCTGGCCGGAAGGCCAACGACCAGCACATCACGCTTGGCGTCTTCAGCGATGGTCGGGTGCAGCAGCTGGTCCAGCTGGCTCGGCTCGAGGCGCAGCACGGCTTCGTTCTCGGTGATCAGGCCTTCGCGGGCCATGTCCACAGCGATCTTGAGAGCCGCAGCGGCCGTGCGTTTCCCGTTCCGGGTCTGCAGCATGTAGAGATGGCCGTCCTCGACAGTGAATTCGAGGTCCTGCATGTCCTTGTAGTGACGCTCCAGCGTGTTCGCGACATCGCGCAGCTGGGCGTAGACTTCCGGCATGGCCTCTTCCAGCGGGGCGTCGTCGGAGCCCAGCGTGTCGGCGCGCTCGCGCGAGATCGGGGCCGGCGTGCGGATACCCGCCACCACGTCCTCGCCCTGCGCGTTGATCAGGTATTCGCCATAGAAGATCGGATCGCCGTTCGACGGGTCGCGCGTGAAGGCGACGCCCGTGGCGGAGGTTTCACCGAGGTTGCCGAACACCATGGCCTGCACGTTCACCGCCGTGCCCCATTCGGCCGGGATGTCGTTCAGCTTGCGGTAGGTGATCGCGCGGTCGTTCATCCACGAGCCGAACACGGCCGAGATGGCGCCCCAGAGCTGCTCCTTCGGATCTTCCGGGAAAGGCTTGCCCAACTCTTTCTCGACGGCTTCCTTGTAGAGCACGATGATCTTCTTCCAGTCATCGGCGCTCATGTCGGTGTCGAGGTCGATGCCCTGACGGTCCTTGTAGTCGTCCAGGATGTGCTCGAACTCGTCATGGCCCATGCCGAGCACGACGTTGGAATACATCTGGATGAAGCGGCGATAGGAATCATAGGCGAAGCGCTCACCGGCCTTCTTGGCGAGGCCGGCAGCAGCCGCCTCGTTCAGGCCGAGGTTGAGCACCGTGTCCATCATGCCCGGCATCGAGGCGCGGGCGCCGGAACGCACGGACACGAGCAGCGGGTTTTCCGGATCGCCAAAGCCCTTGCCGGACTTCTGCTCAAGATCGGCCAGCGCGGCATCCACCTGCGGGGACAGCGTGGCGGGATATTCCCGCTCCAGTTCGTAATAAGCGGTGCAGACAGCGGTGGAGATCGTAAAGCCCGGCGGCACCGGCAGGCCCAGCTTGGCCATTTCGGCGAGGTTCGCGCCCTTGCCGCCCAGCAGGTTCTTCATGGAGGCATCGCCATCAGCGGTTCCACCGCCGAATGCGTAAACCCAGGTCTCGTCCGCGTGCTTCAGTGCTGCTTCACCCATGGTGTCCTCTTCCTGTATCTGCGCGCGCCAATGCATGCCCGCTCGCGCGCGAGGGGATTGCAAACCCTATGCTGCATCGCAACGCCAATTGCCAGCTGCCGAAAGGTCGCTTATGCCCTGACAACGTTGTAATCCGTCACATAGCTGTATCAAATACCGCCAGCATACTCCAGGCATGGAAAATCTGTTCCGATCCGGGACGCGTGACGCCGGGGATCAGCCCTCGATCTGGGAGAAATCCGCCACGCGGTGCAGCGTCTCGCGGATGTCGGCCAGCAGTGCCAGGCGATTCGCCCGCACCTTCTCGTCCTCGTCATTGACCATGACATGCTCGAAGAAGGCATCGACCGGCCCGCGCAGCTTGGCGAGTTCGGTCATAACGGCGGCGAAGTCCTCATTCTTGAGAGGCTCCTCGATATCGTGGCGCACCTGGCCGAGCGTCTGGTGCAGCGCGATTTCCTGCGCGGCCCCGGCATCAATCAGCGCGCCATCGACTTCGAGGTTCTCCGGCAGCGCGCCCTTCTTCTCCTCGGCCCGCAGGATATTCGCGGCCCGCTTGTAGCCCGCGAGCAGGTTCGCCCCGTCTTCCGTTCCGAGGAAATCGCCCAGCGCCTCAACGCGCTTGGTGATCAGCACAAGATCGTCTTCGCCGAGCGCGAAGACGGCATCGATGAGGTCATGCCGCTGGCCCTGGTCACGCAAATATTGCTTCAGGCGATCCGCGAAGAAGGAGAGGAGGCTATTTTCTGTCGCGAAGAGATTCATATGCGCGACCATCACATTGATCGGCACTGTTCGTTTGCCACGATGGTCTTCAATTATCGCAGTTGGGTCTGGCTCCAACTCAGTCTCAATCACATGAGTCAGCTTTTTCAGCTGATTAAAGGTCAACTGGCCTTTGATTTCTGCTCGCGGCCGGTTTCTCAAAACTTTTTCCAAGTGGAACAGTGCATCAATGAAAATTTCGCCTAGCTCGATGCGAGCCCCATTCTCCAGCACAATCCGAACCACACCCAGTGCAGCCCGGCGCAGCGCGAACGGGTCTTTCGAGCCGGTCGGTTTCTCATCAATCGCCCAGAAGCCGACTAGCGTGTCGAGCTTGTCGGCCAGTGCCACGGCGATACCTACCGGGTCGGTCGGCACGGAATCGCTCGGCCCCTGCGGCTTGTAATGGTCGCGGATCGCGTCAGCGACGGCGGCGGGCTCACCCGCTTCCAGCGCGTAGTAGCGGCCCATCACGCCCTGCAGTTCCGGGAACTCGCCGACCATTTCTGACACGAGGTCCGCCTTCGCCAGACGCGCGGCGCGTTCTGCCAGCACCGGATCTGCACCCACTTTCCGGGCCAGTTCCTTGGCCAGCGCAGCGACGCGCTCCACCTTGTCGCCCAGTGAGCCAAGCTCTGCCTTGAACGCAATCGTCGCCAGCTTCTTCGCCATCTCGTCCAGCGGCTTCGCCTTGTCGAGTTCCCAGAAGAAGCGCGCATCGTCGAGACGGGCGGAGAGGACGCGGGAATTGCCCTCGGCCAGCTTCTTGCCGCCATCGGCCGCGTCGATATTCGCCACCACGATAAAGTGTGGCGCGAGCTTGCCGGTCTTGGCGTCGTTCACGGCGAAGTATTTCTGGTGCGTCCGCATGGACAGCTGGATCACTTCCGGCGGCAGGCTCAGGAAATCCGGGTCCATGTCGCCCAGAACCACGACCGGCCATTCGGCAAGGCCCGTCACTTCTTCCAGCAGGCCCATATCCTCGATCCATTCCAGCCCGGCGCCAGCACAGACTTTTTTGATGCCTTCCAGGATCACTTCGCGGCGGTCCGCGCGCGTCAGCTTCACATGGCCAGCCTGTTCCAGGCTCTGCCTGTAGTCTTCCCAACCGGTGACGGTGTACGGCCCGCGGCCATGCACGCGGTGGCCTTCGACTTCGTTGCCGCTGGCGATGCCGTCCACGTCGAACGGCACAACTTCGCCGTCCAGCACGCAGGTAATCCGCTGCAGCGGGCGCACCCAGCGCAGGTCACCCTCGCCCCAGCGCATGGACTTCGGCCAATGGAAGCCACGAATGATCGCGGGCACGGCCTCGGCGATAATGTCCTTCGCATCGCGTCCCGGCGTTTCGATCACGGCGACGTAGAAGTCGCCCTTCTTCGGATCGCTGCGCACTTCGGCCTGCGAAATGTCGCTGAGGCCAGCACCGCGCAGGAAGCCTTCGAGGGCCTTTTCCGGCGCGCCGATCTTCGGCCCCTTGCGCTCTTCCTTCACGTCCGCCGACCGCTCGCTGAGGCCGGTGATCGACACGGTCAGGCGGCGCGGGCCGGAACAGGCCGCCAGCAGCTTCCATTTCAGCCCCGCCTCGCCGAGCGCCTTCTCCATGGCCCCCATCAGGTCAGCTTCCGCCTTCGCCTGCATGCGTGCGGGGATTTCCTCGGAAAAGAGTTCAAGAAGCAGCTCAGCCATTTTGGTTTCCAGCCAGAGAATTCGGTGTTCGGATCATGTATTCGGGCGTGTGGATCAGGCTTTCGCCCGTTCGTCTTCCTGTTCGGCCCATTGCTCGGCTGCGCCGCGCGCAAGGTCGCGGACGCGGGCGATATAGGCCTGACGCTCGGTCGGGCTGATGGCGCCGCGGGCGTCGATCAGGTTGAAAGTGTGCGAGGCTTTCAGCGCATAGTCATAGGCCGGCAGCGGCTTGCCCGCCGCGCGCAGGGCGTTCGACTGGTTCTCGCAATCGGCAAACCAGCGCTTCAGCATCTCGACATCGGAGAATTCAAAGTTGAAGGCAGACTGCTGGCGCTCGTTCTCAAGGAACACGTCGCCATAGGTCAGCGGAACTTCAGAGTCCGGATCATTGTACGGCAGGTCGTAGACATTATCGACGCCGAACACATACATGGCGAGGCGTTCGAGGCCATAGGTCAGCTCACCCGAAACCGGGCGCACATCGAGGCCGCCGACCTGCTGGAAATAAGTGTACTGGCTGACTTCCATCCCGTCGCACCAGACTTCCCAGCCGAGCCCCCACGCGCCGACGGTCGGGTTCTCCCAGTCGTCCTCGACAAAGCGGATGTCGTGCACGGTCGGGTCGATGCCGATCTTGTAGAGGCTTTCCAGATAGAGGTCCTGCAGATTGTCCGGATTGGGCTTCAGGATCACCTGATACTGGTAATAATGGCCAAGGCGGTTCGGGTTCTCGCCATAGCGCGCATCCTTCGGGCGGCGCGACGGCTGGACGTAAGCCGCCCGCCATTTCTTCGGCCCCAGCGCCCGCAGCACGGTGGCCGGATGCAGCGTCCCGGCGCCGACTTCCATGTCGTAAGGCTGCAGGATGGCACAGCCCTGCGCACCCCAGTAATTCTGGAGCGTCAGGATCAGATCCTGAAAGGATTTCGGCTTGGCTTCAGCTTTTGGGGCCTTGGATGCGGACATGTCGGTCTTCCGGTGGAAAATTTCCCTGCCGGACTAGCCCCGCTGGCGCGGCGGCGCAAGCATGGGCGTGTGCTCAGAACAGCCGCTCATTCAGGGAATCAGGATGGTCCATCGGTCCGCCATCGCGACCGGTGACCAGGCGGTAAAAGCCGGAATGCCCCATCGCCGCGATCCACACGCCGGCCAGCAGGAACAGCCAGAACAGGGCAGCGAACATGGGTTTCCTCCTGCGGGCGCTCAGTCGCGCCCATTCTGATTGTTCTTGTCATCCGCGCGCCCATAGACGCCGGTGAAGCCCAGAACCGCGATGGCCAGCCCCACAACCAGGAAAATCCAGAACAAGGCGCTGAACACTTTGTGCTCCTTCCTGCCCCTTTTGCCTCGCGATTAAGATGGGCCAGTCTCGCGCCGATCACGAGGCTTACCAGTCGATTGCCTCGCCCCGGCGGACGGCTTCCAGCGCCGGGCTGGCCGATCCGTCCGGCTGGTGCGTCACCAGCGGGGCCAGCAGCCGTACCGGCCCGCGCTTCAGGCCCTTCCGCCCGCGCACCAGCACCCGGCGCGCCTCTTCCCCCGGCTTGGAGGCGATCGGCAGCACGGTGATCTCGCCGGTCTGCCGGTCGAAATAGGCAAGAATACGGGCCAGTTCCGCCGCGCGGTGGATCATCACGATGGGCGCGCGGGGCTTTGCCGCAAACGCCATCGCCTTGATCCAGCCCGCAAGGTCCAGCGTCTCGATATAGGCTGCCGTCTTGCCCTCGCCCGGTGCCGAGATACGGCCCGGCTCGAAATAGGGCGGATTGGCGAAAACGAGGTCGAACCGGTTCTCATGATCGCGAACCCAGGCGGAGGCTTCGCCTGTCTCGACCGTTACCCGGCCTGCAAATCCGTTACGGTCCGCCCCAGTCCGGGCGAGGTCCGCCATAGTCATGTCGAGGTCCAGCCCGGTCAGGCGTACGTCATCCATACGATACGCCGCAGGCAGCAGCGCCCCGCCGCAGCCGCAGCCCAGTTCCAGCGCCTCACCGCCCGGCCGGCAGGCCAGCGCCGCCGCCAGAAGCAGGGAATCGGTCCCCGCCCGGAAGCCCTGCTCCGGCTGAACCAGATGGACCCGGCCCTGATAGACCGTATCTTCGGTGGTCATCCCTTCTCGACCCCGGCCAGCACCGCCAGGGCATGCTCCTTCACCGCCTCACTGACCATCACACGGCGCGGAAACGCCCCGATACTGCCCTCCACGGCAGCGATATGCCGGTCGGCCACGAAATAATCGATGCCGGCTTCCTGCAGCAGATGCTCGATATAGCTGAGCTTGATCAGGTCATTGGTCCGGAAGACTTCTTCCATCAGGACGTCGCCGCGCCCCGCAGGTTGATGTCGACGGAGCGCGCGTCATAGACATTCGGCCTGTCCGGTTTTTCCCCTGCGCCGATCATGATTTCCAGCACTTCCGTTGCCTTGCCGGAACTGCTGCTGCCCAGCGGGATGCCGAAACCGACGCCCACGCCGACACTGGAACGGCCATAAGAGCCGGTCGATCCGCCAATGCTGATCGATGTACGGCTTCCCGACGGGTTGACCGTGTCATCAGAGGCGTAGGAGTTCGTGACCTCGAACCAGTCCTTGCCCTGCTCCAGCGTGATCTCCGCCGCCCGCAGCAGCGCCCGGTCACGCGCCTTGGCCGCGTCCGTGTCTGTGTAGGAGACCCGGAACCGGTTCGATTCGATCTGGAGGGAATCATAGCCCATGGCGCCGGATTTCGCGGCGGGCCCGTAAGGCGAAGTGCTGGCGCAGGCTGCCACCAGCAGGATCGCGGAACAGAACAGAAGACGCTTCATGCCGCCAATCTAACCCGCAAGCTGCCCTGCCCGCCAGCTTTTCTGTAATCACGCGTTTTTGTGCAGGTGATGCTGCGGCCCGGTGCCACGTCGTTCTTGCCTCGCACCTCGCTTAAGCCTAATTGCACCTGTCTGCGACTATATCGGAGTGCTCCGTTTGACCCTGTCCCCCAAACCGAAAGGCAAATCTGCCTCCGGCTCGGTGGTGGATCGTATGCAAACGCTGGTGGCCGACGATATGGCCGAGGTCGAGAAAATCCTCGCCGCCCGCGCCGCCAGCCCTGTCGCCGTCATTCCGGATCTTTCGGGTTACATCGTTTCGGCCGGTGGCAAGCGCCTGCGCCCGATGCTGACCCTGATGGCCGCCCACGCGGTCGGCAAACCGAACAATGCCACGCATGTGCTGGCCGCGGCTGTGGAATTCATTCACACCGCCACCCTGCTGCATGACGATGTGGTGGACGAGAGCGACCTGCGCCGCGGCAAGCCCGCCGCCAAGGCGATCTGGGGCAACAGCGCCTCGATCCTGGTGGGTGACTTCCTGTTCGCCCGCGCCTTCAACCTTCTGGTCGAAACCCGCAGCCTGGACATCCTGGACAAGCTGGCTACCGCCTCCACCACGATTGCCGAAGGCGAAGTGCGCCAGCTGGCCGCCATGAACGCGCGGGACCTGCCGACAGAAGAATACCTCGCCATTGTCGAGGCGAAGACCGGCGCCCTGTTCGAGGCAGCCGCCGAATCCGGCGCCATGTCTGCCGGCGGCGACAAGTTCGCCCACGCCTTCGCCACCTATGGCAAGAATCTCGGCCTCGCCTTCCAGATCATCGACGATGTGCTGGATTACGGCGGCACGACCTCTGTCATCGGCAAGTCGGTCGGCGACGACTTCCGCGAGTGCAAGATCACCCTGCCGGTGATCATTGCCAAGCGCCGCGGCTCTGACGAGGACCGCGCCTTCTGGGATCGCGCCATGAATGTCGACACGCAGGTCGATGCAGATCTCGCCCATGCCGTGCACCTGATCCGCGCCACCGGCGCCGCCGAAGCGACCGTCCAGGAAGCCGAAGCCTATGCTGCTCTCGCCAAGGGCGCCCTGCGTCCGCTGCCGGAATCGCCCTACCGCGACGCCCTGATGGACCTCGCCGACTTCTGCGTCAGCCGCGCTTACTAGGCTTCGCCCTGCCCAAAGGGTGACGCCGGGGAAGAATTTACGCGGCCTCCAGCTTCGCTACCATCCGCTCCGGAACCAGCCATAATGGGATCGGAGCGAGGGAATGTCGGAACAGGAAGACGCACTTCAGGCAACATTCTTCGTCGACAGCGATCATGAGGCCATCCGCGCGAAGGCCCGCGAGATTGCAGGCGACAGCAAGGACGACGTGCAAACCGCCGAGCGCCTGTTCTACGCCGTCCGCGACGGCTTCCGCTATGACCCGTACAATGTCGCCACAGCGCGCGAAGCGTTCAAGGCGAGCAACATCCTCGGCGAAATCGCGACCTGGTGCGTGCCCAAGTCGATTGTGCTGACTGCGCTCGCGCGGGCGTCCGGCATCCCGGCGCGGCTTGGCTTTGCCGATGTCCGCAATCACCTGACCAGCGAAAAACTCTCCGAGACGATGGGATCAGACCTCTTCGCCTGGCACGGTTACGGCGAGCTCTGGCTGGACGGCCGCTGGGTGAAGCTGTCGACTGCGTTCAACAAGGAGTTGTGCGACCGGTTCGGCGTCAAGGCGCTGGAATTCGATCCCGTGGAAGGTGCGCTGATGCACCCCTTCGACCAGTCCGGCCGGCGGCATATGGAATATGTCCGCGAACGCGGCAGCTATCTGGACCTTCCGCTGGCGGACATTTTCAGGACCTTCGCGGAAGTCTACCCCGGCTGGCAAATCGGCCCGGAAGGCGAAGGCATCCGTACCGGGGCAGAGCCAGCATCGAAGGATGAACGGTTCCACTAAGGCACCGCCCACCTCCGACGCCGGAAATCTCAGTCCCTACCAGAGACCGTGCTTCTGCACTTCGGCGCGGCCGACCACCATATGGTGCACTTCGTCCGGCCCGTCGGCATAGCGCAGGTGGCGCATGTCGGCATACATGCCGGCCAGCGGGAACCATTGCGACATGCCGGCGGCGCCATGCATCTGCATCGCCTGGTCGATGATCACGCAGACTTTCTCCGGCACCATTGCCTTCACCGCGCTGACATAGACGCGGGCTTCCTTGTTGCCAAGCACGTCCATCGCCTTCGCCGCCTGAAGCACGGCAAGGCGCATGGCGTTGATCTCGATCCGCGCGCGGGAGATCACTTCGAGGTTCTTGCCGAGCTTCGCGATTGGCTTGCCAAACGCCTCACGCGTCGCGGCGCGCTTGATCATCAGTTCCAGCGCGATCTCGGCCTTGCCGATGGAGCGCATGCAGTGGTGGATCCGCCCCGGCCCCAGGCGCACCTGAGAAATCTCGAAGCCGCGCCCGACGCCCAGCAGGACATTCTCCTTCGGCACACGGACATTATTGAACCGCAGGTGCATGTGGCCGCGCGGGGCATGGTCCTCGCCCATCACTTCCATGCCCCCCAGGATTTCCACACCGGGCGTGTCCATGGGCACAAGGATCTGCGATTGCTGTTTCGAGGCCTCTGCGTTCGGGTCCGTCTTGACCATCACGATCATGATCTTGCAGCGCGGATCGCCCGCGCCGGAGATGTAGAATTTCTCTCCATTGATGACCCATTCATCGCCATCCAGCACAGCCGTCGTGGAGATGTTCTTCGCGTCGGACGAAGCGACATTCGGCTCGGTCATCGCATAGGCGGAGCGGATCTCGCCCCTCAGCAGCGGCTCCAGCCACGTCTCCTTCTGCGCCGGCGTGCCGACCCGTTCCAGCACTTCCATATTGCCCGTGTCCGGCGCCGAACAGTTCAGCGTTTCAGAGCCCTGCGGATACTTGCCGAGCTCCGCCGCGATATAGGCATAGTCGAGATTGCTGAGCCCCTCGCCCGTCTCGGCATCCGGCAGGAAGAAGTTCCAAAGCCCCGCCTCGCGCGCCTTGGCCTTGGCGCCTTCCAGCAGCTCCAGCTGGCGCGGATGCCAGGTCCAGCGGTCCGTCTTCTCCTTGTTCAGCGCCTCGAACTCTTCCTGCCAGGGCGCGACATTCTCCTCCAGGTGCTTCTTCACCCGCTCGAAAAGCGGCTTCGCCTTCTCCGACATGGTCAGGTCGAACAGTTCGGTATTCAGCTCGGTCATGGTCCGTTTCCTCTCTTGCTCCTGTTTGCTGAAGCACACTCTGCGCGGCTTCAGGACAGCAGGCAACGGACCGCCAATGCTCACCTCGCGGCAAGCGGGTGGAGCAAGCTGAGGCCGCCCACTCGGCCCCGATTTCCGGAAAGAGGAAAAAAATGAACCGAATGAGTTAACTGCTGAGCAAAATGGTCAGGCTATGCCTCATGTCTATTCCTCAAATTCAGGCAAGAGGCAGAATGCCATGCAAGCCGTGTCCGCACGACCTACAGAACCAGGCACGCCGCCTCCGCAGGGGCAGACTTTGCGCACTGTATTCCAGAATGCCACCAAGGCATTCGAGTACATTCAGAAATACCGCACGCCCCCCGATCCGAAGACCTATTCCGTCTGGTACACCTATGCAGCAGGCACAGACGCTGCGCTCGTGGACCGGGTCGACCATATCCTCTCGGCAAAGGGCACCCTCGCCGCAGAGGATATCGAAGCCATCTGTGAGGAAATGATTGTCGCGGCCCCCAGCGAGATGGCCCAGCACAATATTGGCGAGGCCATGGAGAAGGAGATCAACGATGTTCTCCAGATCGTCCAGCAGAGCGTCCAGACAAGCGATGATTTCCACGCATCGCTGAATGCCATCGGCAGCAGCCTGCCACATGCGATATCGGGGGAAGAACTGAACCGCGTGATGGGCCAGCTCGTCTCCGAAAACCGCCGCATGGCAGCCAAGACCCTTGAGCTCAGAAAGGGCCTGACGGAATCGCAGAGGCAAATCACCACGCTGAACACGGAACTGGAGGAAATCCAGAACCAGTACATGCGGGACCCCCTCACATCGGTCGCCAACCGGCGCGCCTTCGACAAGCGCCTTGGCCAACAGGTCGAGCAGGCAAACCGCGGCGGACAGGGCTTCTGCCTGGCGATGGCCGATATCGACCAGTTCAAGAAGATCAATGACGAACACGGCCACCAGGCCGGTGACACGGTGCTGAAGACGTTCGCGCACATGGTGTCGCAGAACATCAAGGGCCAGGACATGGTGGCCCGTGTCGGTGGCGAGGAGTTTGCCGTCATCCTTCCGCAGACGGATGTTGTCGCGGCGTACAATTTGCTCGTGAAGATCAAGCACCACCTCAAGAGCACCACAATGCCCGTCGGCGAGAATGGGGAAGCCATCAGCGGCGTCACCGCCTCATTCGGGATCGCCCGGCACGAGCCCGGCATGACCCAGAGCGATATCATCCGGACTGCCGATACCTATCTCTACGAAGCAAAAAATTCAGGCCGGGACCGGGTCAAGGCCAAAGGCCTCTGATCACTCAGAGAGCGTCGCAAGCGTAGGGCGGGTTGAGCACAGCGATACCCGCCTACCGCAATTGCCTCGCGTCTGGATGGCGGGTATCGGCGCTACCTCAACCCACCCTACTTGCTTTGGAGGATCGGTGGGTTGGGATGGATTGAGGCATAAGCCGTCGAATGTCGCTCTTTGGCCCATTATAGCCATTCAATTCGCAAAGGCGGATAACGTATTTCGGCTAGGGTACTTGGATTTCGAATCCCAGTTTCTCCCGCATCGTCTGTCTCCTTACGACAGACTCTCTATACAAATGAGGGACCAAATGGGGCTCAGGTCAGTCATCCGCTGCGGTCCGATTCAATTAGTTCCACATATTGAATAAACTCAGCTCCCGTATCCGGCGGGACATGTTCCTCGTCGATCACCCCCACCGCAGCACCAAGGTAAACTTTTAGTGTTCTTGAATACTCGGCAGCCAACGCCTCATCTACCACCACGCCGTAAATCAAATAGCCATCGGTAGTAAAGAATGCCATCGCCTGTTCTATCGGGCTGACCGAGTCGGTTGCTTCCCAATACACACTGTAGCTGTCAGTTTGATGAGATTCCAGAAAAGAGAGTAGATCACCAACATATGAAAAGACATAATTCGGCTTTTCAGAATACTGCGGCACAGGATACTCGCCCGCCAGCTCGCGTCGATGAGGAAGGAAGTCGTCTAAAAATTTCTGCACATCAATTGCCGCTCTCCTTGTGGAAAGTGCGTAAACTTCCTTTTGCATTCTACGGCCTCGCTTTGCCTGCACTTATGAATGTTCCTGATATCAAGT
>JAWKUR010000035.1:0-18778 GCA_041398445.1 Hyphomonas sp.
TTCTTCCATCTGGACCTCTCCTGAACACCCGCAGCTGCGCATTTCGAACCGGGACCAATTGCCTCATTATAAGGGGCATTTTTTACACCACTTTTAATGACGTAAAACATCTTTGCTGAAGACCACCCAAAGGAGGTCCGCCCCATGTCAGCCGTGTCTCGTCATATCGTTGTCCTTGGCGCCGGCTTTGCCGCGCTGACCGCTGTGCGCACGCTGCGGAAGGCCGACCAGGATGTCCGCATTACCCTCGTCGCACCAAAACCGGAATTCCATTACCTGCCCAGCCTGATCTGGGTGCCGACAGGTCTGCGAAAGCCCGAGGAACTGGTGCACAGGCTCGACGGTTTCTTTGCCCGCCAGCGCGTGACGTATCATGCCGGACGCGTGACCGGCCTCAAGGATGTTGGGCGCACCGTACTGACGCATACCGGCGAGGTCGCCAATGATGGCCTGATCATCGCCACAGGTGGGCGCTTCCTGAAGAAACTGCCCGGCATCGAACACGTCCTGACGATCTGCGAAGGCATCGGAGCTGCCGAAGCCATACGTAACCGACTTGAAGCGCTACAATCAGGCCGCATAGCCCTCGGCTTTGCGACCAATCCACAAGAGCAAGGCGCGATGCGCGGCGGACCGATGTTCGAAATGCTGTTCGGCATCGACACTTGGCTACGCAAGCAGGGCCGCCGTGACCGCGTCGCACTGACCTTCTTCAACCCCTCTCCCCGTCCCGGCCAACGCCTTGGCGCCAAGGCTGTCGATGGTCTGTTGGCAGAGATGAAGCGCCGGAAGATCGACATGCATCTCGGCCACAAGCTGAAAGGCTTCAGCGAGACAGGCGTCGAAACGGAGGGCGACACCATCCAGGCAGACTTCACTCTCTTCATGCCGGGGCTGACCGGACCGGACTGGGCCGCCGCAAGCGGCCTGCCCCTGTCGCCCGGCGGTTTCTTCCAGGCTGATGGCGGCGGCAAGGTAACCGGCGCAGACCATGTCTACGTGGCTGGGGATGCCGGCAGCTATCCAGGCCCGGACTGGCTTCCCAAGCAGGCCCACATGGCCGACCTTCAGGCAGAAGCCGCCGCACACAATCTACTAGCGGAACTCGCAGGCAAGCAGGCGACTGCCCGCTTCAAGCCGGAACTCGCCTGTATCGTCGATACCCTCGACAAGGGCATGCTGGTGTATCGCAGCGAAGACCGCAGCTTTGTCCTGCCCTCCTCGCGCCTGTTCCACTGGGCCAAACGCGTCTTCGAGGGCAGGTACCTGCGTCCCTACCGGGGCTGAGCTATTTCACGTTCTCGACCAGGTCGAGCGGCAGGGCCGTCGTGCGCTTTGCCACGCGGATCACGATGCGCGACTGCACATCGGAAACGAGTGCGGAACCGAGCAGCTTGTCACGCAGGAAGTTGTCATAGGCATGCATGTCAGTGGTGACGACATGGATCATGTAGTCCACCTGCCCCGTGACCGTCATGACTTCAGTCACTTCCGGCCAGGCTAGGACCATGTCCTCAAAGGCCTGCAGGTTTTCCCGGTTCGGCAGGGCAAGCTTCACACTGGCGATCACCTCGAAATTCAGCCCGAGGGCAAAATTGTCGAGAATCGTCACCCTGCCCCGGATGAACCCGGCTTCTTCCATACGCTTGATCCGGCGCCAGCAAGGGGAGGAAGAAAGTCCCACCCGGTCGGCGATTTCAGCGACGGAAAGCCCCGCATCCCGCTGGATGATGTCAAGAATCTTGGCATCAACTGAGTCAATTTCTTGGGCCAATTTTCCATGCTCCCCGCATTTAAAGGCATATTATGCCTCCATTTAGCAAAAATGGCGCAAGATAGGCAAGCTTTTTCGTGCATTTTGTCGAATAATCTTCCAGTTCCTTGGAGCGGACAGATTACCCATGCATCATCGTGAAGTTACGCTGAACGACAAATACGATCTTGTCGAGGGCAAGGCGTACATGACGGGCATTCAAGCGCTCGTCCGCCTGCCTCTTGACCGCAAACGCCTCGATCTGCGCAATGGCGCCAATACGGCGGGGTTCATCTCCGGCTATCGCGGCTCTCCGCTGGGTGGATATGACCAGCAGTTGCGGGCGGCGCAGAAATGGCTGGACGCCCATGACATCAAATTCTGGGAAGGCCTGAACGAAGACCTTGGCGCCACCGCCGTCTGGGGCAGCCAGCAGCTCGGCCTGTTCCCCGGTGCAAAATATGATGGTTTGTTCGGCATCTGGTACGGCAAGGCCCCCGGTGTCGACCGTACGGGTGACGTATTCAAGCACGCAAATGCCGCGGGCACCTCAGCCCTTGGCGGCGTTCTCGCGATCGTTGGCGACGATCATAACTGCAAGTCATCTACCCTACCCTCCCAATCCGAATATGCGATGGCAGATGCCGAGATTCCGGTGCTGAACCCGGCCTCGATCCAGGACGTGCTGGATTACGGCATCCATGGATGGGAGATGAGCCGCTTTTCTGGCGCGTGGGCCGGGCTTGTAGCCCTGGCCGACACGATGGATTCCGGATCTGTCGTCAATGTCGGTTTCGACCGTCTGAATATTGTTCACCCGGATTTCGCCCTGCCGGAAGAAGGCGTGCACATGCGCCGCGGCGATGCGCCCTTGCTGAAGGAACAGCGCCTACGTCAGGTAAAGCTGCCTGCCGCGCAAGCCTATGTTCGCGCCAACCGACTGGACCGGGTGATCCTGCCATCGCCAAAACCCCGTATCGGCGTGATCGTGACCGGGCAGGCCGCCCGCGACGTGTTCGAAGCCCTCGCTGCCCTGGGCATTGACCCGCAAGAGGCCGGACGCCTTGGCCTGACCGTTTACAAGGTCGCCATGCCCTGGCCGCTGGAACCGGAAGGTGTCCGCGAATTCTGCGCAGGGCTGGAACGTGTGCTCGTCATCGAACACAAACGCCCGCTGATCGAAGACCAGCTCCGCTCCGCCCTCTATACTCTGCCCGATGGCCAGCGCCCCATTATCGAAGGGAAGCATGACCGGGACGGCAAGCGCCTCCTGTCGGACATCGCCTCCATCACCATTCCGGAAATGGCCGCCGCCCTGATGCAGGTGATCCCGGAAGGCTGGGACACATCGCGCGCGAACGCCTATTTCGACCGCGTCGGCCGCGCAGGTGAAGCCGCACGCACCAACGCCTCCCCGACTGTCCGTACACCTCACTTCTGCTCCGGCTGCCCGCACAACACATCGACCGTCGTGCCGGAAGGCTCGCGCGCGCTGGCGGGTATCGGCTGCCACTATATGGCGAACTTCATGCCGGACCGGAAAACCGACATGACCAGCCAGATGGGCGGCGAAGGCATCGCCTGGGTCGGCCAGCACTGGGCGACCGATGAAGGCCACGTCTTCGTCAATCTCGGCGATGGCACCTATTCGCACTCCGGCAGCCTCGCCATCCGCGCGGCGGTCACGTCCGGCGCGAACATGACTTACAAGATCCTCTACAATGACGCCGTCGCCATGACCGGCGGCCAGCATGTGGAGTCCGGCCAGACACCGGCACAGATCGCCCAGCAGGTCCGCGCAGAGGGCGTGCGCACCATCGTCATCGTCACCGAGGACACGACCCGCTACGCGAACGTGAAGGGCCTGCCCGGCGGCGTGAAGATCTATGATCGCGATGACCTGGAAGACGTACAGCTCAGCCTGCGTGCCACGCCCGGCGTTTCCGTCATCATCTATGACCAGATCTGCGCGACCGAAAAGCGCCGCCGCTCCAAGCGTGGCCTGCGCGCTCCCGACCGCACACGCGTCATCATCAATACCGAGGTCTGTGAAGGCTGCGGCGATTGCTCGATAAAATCCAACTGCCTCTCGGTGGAGCCGGTGGAAACCGATCTTGGCCGCAAGCGCCGGATCAATCAGTCTACGTGCAACACGGACCTTTCCTGTCTCAAGGGCTTCTGTCCGAGCTTTGTGACCATCACCGACGGTGAGCCTGCCTGGGAAGACCAGCCGCGCCCGGAATTCAGCGCCGATGGCCTGCCCCTTCCCGAGACGCCAAGCCTGGCGCAGCCTTACAACGTCCTGTTCACAGGCGTTGGCGGAACGGGTGTCACGACGGTTGCAGCGGTGCTGGCCATGGCAGCCCATGTGGATGGTCATGCCGCCTCCAGCCTCGACATGACCGGCCTTGCCCAGAAGGGCGGCCCGGTCCTCTCCCACATCCGTTTCGCGCGGGAGCCGGACCAGATTTCCACCGGCCGCGTGCCGCCCGCCAGCGCCGACGTCGTCATCGCGTGTGACCTTGTCGTGGCCGCCGGCGGTGATGCGCTGAACCTGATGGATGCAGACCGCACGGCCGCCTACGCCAACAGCGATGTGACGCCGACCAGCGAGTTCATCCGCAACCGCTCCAAGCGCTTCGAAAGCGATCTCCTCTCAGCGCGGGTGAAGCGGCAGGCGTCCGAGTTCGATGCTTTCGACGCCGAAGCCCTCGCCGTCGGCTACCTGCACGATGCGATCTACACGAACATGATCATGGCTGGCTTTGCCTGGCAGAAAGGGCGCCTGCCGGTCTCGCTGCGCGCACTTTACCGTGCCATCCGCCTGAATGGGACGAAGGTGGACGACAACATGGCCGCCTTCAATATCGGCCGCATCGCCGCGGCTGACCCCGGCCGCCTGATCCGCCAGGAAGACCCGCGCGGCGATGTGCCGGAACAGACGATCGATGAACTGATCGAAGACCGCGCCGCACGCCTGACGGCTTATCAGAACGCCGCCTATGCAGACCGCTTCCGTGACATCGTCGCAAAGGTACAAAAGGCTGAGCAAGCCATTGGCGCTGGCGACAAGCTCACCCGCGCCGCGGCATTCCATGCCTTCAAGGTGATGGCCTACAAGGACGAGTATGAAGTCGCCCGTCTTTACACGGATGGGAAGTTCGCCGAGCAACTCGCCAGCCAGTTCAAGGGCGGAAAACTGCGCTTCTGGCTCGCCGCACCCATGATCGCGAAGAAAGACGCGCACGGCCACTATGAGAAAAAGCATTTCGGCCAGTGGATGATGCTCGGCTTCAAACTGCTCGCAAAGTTCAAGGGCCTGCGCGGTACGAAATTCGATGTCTTCGGCTACACCGAGGAGCGCCAGCACGAACGCAAGCTGCGGGATGATTATCTCGCCGGACTGGAACGCATGGCTTCGGAACTGACCGGCAAGAACCATGAGCTGGCCGTGATGATCGCAACGCTGCCGGACGAAATTCGCGGGTTCGGGCATGTGAAGGATACAGCGCTTCAGGTTGCAAGGCTGAAAGAAGCAGATCTCTGGGCCGGTTGGCCGGAGGGCAAGTTGCCCACAACGAAAACAACGCTGATCGCCGCAGAATAGTCACGAAATCCGCTCATGGGTGGTATGGTAAGAAAACCATACGGAGGACACCCATGCGCCGTTCGTTCATTCCCGCGCTTACCGCCCTTGCCGCGCTTGGCGCATGCCAGCAGCCTGCTGCCGTAACAGATCCGGAAGCGCCTGCTGCGCCGGACGCCGCCACCACGCCAGCCCAGTCCACACCTTCGGACAAAGAAAATCTGATCGACCCCGTTCAGGTCATTCCGCAAGAGGAGGTGCAACCCGTGCCGATCGCCGTTTACGAACTGGAAGCCAGCAAGCCGCTCGCCCATGGCAACAACCTGTTCGCCTGGTCGCTCTATGACGCGCTGGATGGCAAACCGGGGAACATCTTCGTTTCGCCAGCCTCGGTCAGCGAAGCCTTCGCCCTGCTCTATCCGGGCGCTGCGGGAGAGACCGCATCACAGATGGGACAAGTCTTCGGTTTCGACAGCGTGCCTGCGGAAGCCTTTGCAGGCACACAAAACACGCTGAACCGGGCCGTCACCGCCGATACGGAAAAGACCAAGCTGACCGTCGCCAATGCCGTCTGGCTACGCGAAGGCTCCAGCCTGCAGGCGCCTTACCGGGACGCTGTGGAAGGCATCATGAAGGCCAAGGTCGCCCTAGTCGATTTCAATCAGCCGGCCGCCGCCGCAAAACTCATCAACACCTGGGTCGAGGATCATACCAATGACAAGATCCATGACCTGATCCCGCCCAGCGCGATCCGTCCCGGCCTGACTGAGCTGATCCTCACCAATGCCGTCTGGTTCAAGGCCGACTGGCAAAGCCCCTTCAAGGCCGAAGCCACACAGGACGGTACCTTCTACGCCCCGACCGGCGAGATCACCGCAAAGCTGATGAGCCAGACACTGAAGAAGGCGCGCTACCTCTCCCGCGACAGCTATGCCGCGCTGGATCTCGACTATGCCGGAGGTGACTATGCCCTCACCGTGATCCTGCCGGACGCGCAGGATGGCCTAACAGACGTGGCCTCGGCCATGACCGCCGAAAGCTTTACCACCCTGCTCACCGACATGGACAGCGCCAGCGAGCGCCGCGTGCACGTCGTTCTGCCGAAGGTCACGATCGAAGCAGACTATGAACTGAATGACCCGCTGATCGCCCTCGGCCTCGGCGATGCTTTTGACGGCGCGGCAAACTTCTCCGGCCTGATCGAAGGCGCCGGGCCGGGCGATCTGGTGATCAGCAAGGTGCTGCACAAGACCTTCCTCGACATCGACGAAAAGGGCACCGAAGCGGCCGCCGCGACAGCCATCATCATGGAGCGCACGGCGATCTTCATTCCAGATGAGGAGCCGGTGGAGTTCCGTGCCGATCATCCCTTCCTGATCGCGCTGCGGCACAAGCCGACCGGCACCGTCATGTTCATGGGACGGGTGGAAGCGCCTACGCCGGCAGAGGAAGACTAGGCGAAGGCCCAGGCAACGGCCGGGCAAGCTCTAGTCGGCGGGCGAAACCTCGACGTCGACAATCTTGCCCTTCTTACCGAGCTTCTTCAGTTCGCGCTCAAGATACTTTTTCTTGATCGTCTTCCTTGTGTGCTTGCCGTTCTTGTAGGTGACGTCGAGCCGGATCATTTCGTCCGGCCCGTCCAGCGCATCGCCGGTCACGCGGACGGCCGTTCCGCCGACCCAGACGACGCCCTTGCCTGCAACGCCGACAGCATCGACGGCCAGACCGACCGGGACAGTCACGACCTTGGATGCAACACAGCCCGGGGCGATGGTGAAGACGGCCGCAAGCAGGATGGCCCGGATAATGCGCATGTCTAGTCTCCCCGTTTTACCGGGGAGACTAGATCAGCGAAGTGTTGAGGGCGCCTTACGGCGCAGCAATTCTCAGCCGCGCGCCAGCGACTCGTCGATCAGGCGGGCGGTGTTGTCCTTGCCGTAGAGCGCAGCGAAGCTGCCGAAGCGCGGCCCCTGCTCCTGTCCCAGCAGCACCTCATAGAGCGCCTTGAACCATTCGCGCAGGTTCTCGAAATTATGTTCCTTGCCGATGCTGAAAGTCAGCGTCTGCAGGTTTTCCGAGGTTGGCTCGTCTGCGAAGGTCTTGAGCTGAGCGGACAGGTCTGCCATGGCCGCACGTTCCTGATCCGTCGGCGCGCGATAGGTTTTCGCAGGCAGGATGAAGTCCGTATAATAGCGCATCGCATAGCCTGCGAGCTCATCAAGAAGCGGGTGCGTTTCCGGCGATGCCTCTGGCGCGTACTGCGTGATGAAGCCCCAGAGCTGGCTCTTGTCTTCCGGGTTCGCCACGGCGACGAGGTTCAGCAGCAGCGCGAAGCTGACCGGCATATCCACTTTCGGCGGGTTGCCATTGTGGATGTGCCAGACTGGGTTCTCGATCTGCCGGGCCGGTTCCTCCGAAGGATACTTCTCCAGGAAGGTCAGGTATTCGTCGACCGTCTTCGGGATCACATCGAAATAGAGCTTCTTGGCGACACGCGGCTTCTGGAACTGGAACAGGCTGAGGCTCTCGTCCGGCGCGTAGGTCAACCAGTCCTCGACCGAAATGCCGTTGCCTTTGGTCTTGGAAATCTTCTCGCCTTTTTCGTCGAGGAACATCTCATAGACGTATTGTTCCGGCGGGCGCTTGCCGAGGATCTTGGTGATCTTCGAATAGATCGGCGCATTGGCCTGGTGGTCCTTGCCGAACATTTCGAAGTCCACGCCAAGTGCTGCCCAGCGCATGCCGAAGTCCGGCTTCCACTGCATCTTCACATGTCCGCCGGTGACCGGCAGCGTGAACTCCTTGCCCTGCTCGTCGTCGAACGTGATCGTGCCTTTCGCACCGTCGACGGATTTCATCGGCACATAAAGGACATGTCCGGTTTCCGGATGGATCGGCAGGAAAGGGCTGTAGGTTGCGCGGCGTTCCTCGCCCAGCGTCGGCAGCATGACATCCATGATGTCCTGATACTTCTCGGCCGCGCGCAGCAGCATATCGTCGAACCGGCCAGACTTGTAGCAATCCGTGGCCGACAGGAATTCGTACTGGAAGCCGAACTGGTCGAGGAAGGCGCGAAGCCGCGCATTCATGTGCTTGCCATAGCTCTCATGCGTGCCGAACGGATCCGGCACCGCTGTGAGCGGCATCTGGAGATAGGGTTCCAGTTTCTCCGGGTTCGGCACGGTCGGCGGCACCTTGCGCATGCCGTCCATGTCGTCGGAGACACAGATCAGTTTCGTCGGCACCTCGCCGCGCGTCAGCACTTCAAAGGCATGACGCACCATCGTCGTGCGCACGACCTCGCCGAACGTACCGATATGCGGCAGGCCGGAGGGGCCATAGCCCGTTTCGAAGATGACCGGGTCCTCGTCCTTTCGCTGGCCAGCCTGCTTCTGCTGCTC
Source organism: Hyphomonas sp. (assembly GCA_041398445.1). GTDB lineage: Bacteria > Pseudomonadota > Alphaproteobacteria > Caulobacterales > Hyphomonadaceae > Hyphomonas. The sequence continues at coordinate 8,741 of JAWKUR010000035.1, forward strand.
GACGCGCTTTTTCAGCGCGCGAGCCAGCTCGAAGGGCCATGCCTTGGCGGTCTCAGCGAGAACGGAGAAGTCGGTCATCTGAAGTGTCTGTCTTTATCTGTGATTATAAGGTTTCTGCCGGTTTTCCCGGCTGGCCGGGCGTAAAGGCCCTGCCCTGCAGCGTCAAGCGAGGGCCGCAATTACTTGTAAAAAGTTTTTGACATGTCAAAAATCTTTGACTACATGATGTGTAAGAGATTTTTGACACAAGAGACACACGACATGACTACCTACTTCCGATCCGACTTCATCGCCTCGCTGGTTTCCATTACCGCCGGGGTCATTATCCTGGGCGCCTATCTCGGCCTGTGGTGGGCGCCTCCATCTTCAGGCATGGCCTTATACTGGCGTGTGGGTGTAGCTACCGCGCTGATCGTGATCACCATGATCGGCGTTGGCATCCTCCTCGGCATCGCAAACCGCAAAGCCCCGCAGAGTGATGAACGCGAAGCCCTGGTCGGCCTCTATGCCATGCGCAACACCTGCTACGCCTATGCGGGCGGCGTCGCCTTCGTCTTCCTGCACGCCTTTGACGGACTGAGCGCGATGAGCTTTGCCCACGCAATGATCGGCATCATTGTCGGGGCAGAGATTGTCCGGCTTGGCTCGCTGGTCTGGTATCTGCGCCGGGGCGTGTAAGTCATGGCCAAACGCCCCCCGATCGGGAACCGCATCAAGGATTTACGCGAGCAGCACGGAAACATGAGCCAGGCGGCCCTGGCCGAAGCTATCGGCGTGACACGGCAAACCGTGATCGCCATGGAACAGGGCCGCTATTCTCCTTCCCTGGAAAGCGCCTTCCGTATCTCGCGCGTCTTCGACGTCGGCGTGGAAGATGTGTTCAGCTGGCAGGAACCCCAAGATAGCTGAGTACGGCATGACGGATCCGGGCGTTTAGACGCGTCCGGTCCGTTTCGCCATTCAGGCCTGCGGCATCGGTAATGCCGTGCGCCAGCGCAAATACGTCCTGGGTGACGGTATCAAGATCGAATGGCAGGTCGAGGCCGCTTTGCGCCAGCAGGCTGCGCACGACCTGAACGATCCTCTGCTTGGCTTCGGACAGGCCGAAATCCTGCCCCAGCCTGTGTTCCTCCAGATCAATCAGACGCGCCAGCATGGGACGGTCGAACTGATGGCAGACGGCCACCTCGATCAGCGCATCGATACAGTCCCGGATCGGCTTGCCTTCATAGGCGCGGCTCACCTCTTCCATCCGGGCCGCCATGGTTTCGGAATCCGTCTGCACCAGCGCGGCCGTCACGGCATCCTTGTTTGGGAAGTACTGGTAGAGCGATCCAATCGAAACGCCTGCCCGTTTGGCGACGGCATTGGTCGTGTAGCCCTCAAGCCCCTCGGTTTCGAGAATGCGAGCCGCCGCCTCAAGGATCGCTTCCACCGTCGCGGTGGAGCGGGCCTGGACTGGCGTCTTTCGGGGCTTTGGCGGCAGGTTCGGGGTCATGGTCAAATGCGAGTTTCAATATGAGCTATCACTCATATTTATGAAAGGTAGGTGCTGGAAACAGGAAAGAAAAGCCCATGCCTTTCGATTGTGAGGACTCCACCCATGCAAGCCGCGGCCTCACCCATCCGGATGTTGCGCACACGCTGAAACGCCTGCACCGCCAGGCATCCGGCCAGGATGCCCGCGTCTTCGCCCGCGCACTGCCGGCCATCATTGCAGGCAAGTTTACCGGCCGTTCCACCTTCGAGGCGGTAGAGCCTTATCTCTCCCAGGCCTTCATCCCGGTTTCCGAGGAATTCGGCCGGTTCATGTACCTGACGGCGCTATCGCGTGGGGCCCGGAACATCGTGGAGTTCGGCTCCTCCTATGGCATTTCCTCCATCTATCTTGCGGCCGCCGCACGCGAGGCTGGTGGTTTCTTCACCGGCAGCGAGAAAGACAGCGCCAAGGCGCAGATCGCGCTCGCCAACCTGCAGGAGGCAGGCCTTTCGCGCTGGTCGGACATCCGCGAGGGCGATGCGCTGGAAAGCCTCGCCCCGCTGGAGGGCCCGGTCGACTTCCTGTTCCTGGACGGCTGGAAGGATCTCTACATTCCGGTGCTGAAGCTGATGGAGCCGAAACTCGCCCCCGGCGCCGTGGTCTTTGCGGACAATATCCGCTCCTTCCGGAAGACGCTGAAGCCTTTCGTCGACTACGTTTCGGATGCTGCGAACGGCTACGAAACGACCCTTCTGGGCATCGGCAGCGGCGTGTCGCTATCGGTCTGGCGCGGCAGGGATTGAGATGACGCAAATAGCGTATTGACAATCATTCTCACTATACGCAAATGGTTCTCATGATCATTTGTGTCTGCAACGCCATTAACTGCAAAAGCGTGCGCGCGGCCGTGGAAGCCGGTGCGGACAGCCCGAAGGCTGTGCAGGCGCATCATGGCTGCCGCTTCCAGTGCGGCAAATGCCGGCCTTCGATCGGCGAGATGATCGCCGATACTGCAAATGATCGCGGCGCCTCGCCGTCACTCGTAGCGGCCGAATAAGCCGCCTTCTATTTTATGCCGAGCGTTGTCAGACTGGTTACATGCCGACGCAACCAGGCTTCGTCGATATACTCGTACCCGCAATCGCCACGCCCCGTGCCCCAAGAATTGCGGACAATGAAATAGCCGCTGCCCGCCGGGGCTGGCGCGCCCTCCGGCAGGGACTGCTTCGGGACAAAACCCACGATCAGGACAGCATGCCCGCCTGGCTTGCTGGCATCGGTCGAGCTGTACCGGAGATAGCCATCGGGCAATTTGGCCATGTAATTGGCAGAAACTGAAATGGATGCCACAACCGGCGCTACTCTCAGCTTAGCCGGCAATTGCTGCTGGACCGCAAACATCTTCGACAATGAGTCCGACCAGATGATCGAGGATCGGCCATATGCACGGATATTGTCCGCCCCGAAATTCATCGGCGGATGATGGTACTGGAAATCGATTTGCCCTGCCGATGTAATGTAAGGCTTGTCCTGAACGCCCTGGAAATTCACCTCGGTACAGTAGCCGGAATAATTGTCACAGGACTTCGGATAGACATCATCATAGAGAACACTGGTGCCCCGCGTGTCTACGCCGGTACGGTCCCTGGACGGATTGTAAGGCCAGGAGGTTTCGCGCCCGAAGCTGGTCCCAAGATTGTCGAACCTTTTGATCGTCAGAAACGTGGGCAAGCCATGACGATACTTGCCTGAACCTGTCAGGAGTTCGGCGCGCATGTAGGTAAACTGTTCGGACAGGTTGTATTTCTGGTTCCGTTTCATCGCTGCACGCATTTCGATATCGGCCGTCAGGGCAAACGCGACACAGCTGCCACGCTTCCCCTGGTCGCGGACACAGCCGAGGTATCGCTTCATGGGGAAGTCCCATTTTGCAAGCAGGCCATTGGCATTCGGTTCGCAACCGGACGAACCGTCTGTAATTGTACGCGGCGTGCCACGTTCCACGCCGCAGGCAAGTGCCGCCATCGGCGAGGTTGCCGGCTCGCCATACATGCCCTCGCTCTCCGCAGCCTCCTCATAGACTTCCGTAAGCGCTGGCACGAGCTGGGGAATGGTCAACCGTGTATTGCGGACCAGGGTCAGCGCACGGCTGCGGAACGGCTCCGGCAGGTCGACGGCACTACCGGCAAGCGTTTCGCGATAGGCCGCGCTGCTCTGTGCCATCTGGATGGTGGAGCCGAGGTCCGCAAGCAGGTCGGCGGGCGAGTTCAGGCGTACGTCATATGCCGCGCCCGCAAACCGGTCGGCATCCTGCCGTGCGATATAGCTCTCAAGGCCACCTGAGCGCAGGACGGACTCGATAGCATCGAGTTCCTTCGCCGAAATATAATCGCCAGCCACCTTCGGATTTGCGCGTAAATAGGTCAGGCCGACCCGGACTGCGGCTTCGTATTCACGGTCAGCAGTGGCATCGGCGGATGCCGTGACGGTGATCGCGTTTTCGTCGCCCTGCGCATGCGCCATCGGCGCAAAAACCATCATCGCCGCAGTTGCCACCAACAGGTGCTTCCAGTGCGCCATCGAATTCCTCCTGCAATCCTAAAGGCCTCAAGTCTTCAACGGAGGATGCGGGCCAACCCCGCCACACCGGGCAAGATCACGCTCCAGCAATGGAGAAAATGCAGGGCCTGACATTCGACCGACCGCCCGCTTAAGGGCAGCGGCGCCGCAACCCCTTGTCATCCCTCACTTTTTGACGAGGCCTGAGACTGTGTCGCACTTTCATATGCAATTGATTTAATTGGATTTTTCTTGCAGCACAGGCGCAATCAGCCTATTTGCTACGTATATTCACGTAAGCATTGCCAGAACACCGAAGGAGCTCCCCATGAAAGGCGACAAGAAGGTCATCGAATACCTGAACAAGGCGCTGAAGAACGAGCTCACCGCCATCAACCAGTATTTCCTCCACTCGCGCATGCTGCACGACTGGGGCGTCTCGAAGCTGGGCGACAAGGAATACAAGGAATCGATTGAGGAAATGGAGCATGCCGACTGGCTGATCCAGCGCGTCCTGTTCCTCGGCGGCCTGCCGAATTTGCAGGACCTCGGCAAGCTGCACATCGGCGAGAACGTGCAGGAAATCCTCGAATGCGACCTGAAACTCGAGAACATGGCGATCCCGCTGCTGCGCGAAGCCATGGCGTATTGCGAGTCCGTTCAGGACTATGTCAGCCGCGACCTGTTCGGGAAAATCCTCCACAATGAGGAAGAGCATGTCGACTATATCGAGACCCAGTTCGGCCTGATCGAACGTATCGGGATCGAGCGCTACACCATGCTCCAGTCCGAGGCGAACGCGTCGCCGGCCGACTAGGAACCGGATAGCCGCTACCGGGACCATGTAAAACACCATGTAAAGACCATGTATGGACCATATAAAGGCGCCCTCCGGGGCGCCTTTATCATTCTGTGCAGGCAACCAGTGCAGCGTTGAACGCAGCCTCAGGCAGGGAAGCATTTTCCCTCACGCAGGTATCGACCCGCGCGCGTTCATGCACCGCCTCGAAACCGCCCTCGCCCGCGATACGGCCTTGCGCGTAGAGCGCCTTGTCGGCACCGCCTGTCAGGATGAAAGCCGGATGCCATGGCAGGGCCGCAGCCTTGGCGAGTTCGTTCGTGCAGTTGGAGACGAACGTATTGTAGAAGCGCGGGCGGCGCTCGATGGAGATCGTGTTCTCCAGAAGCGAGGTCAGATAGACCTCCGCCTCCGCCTGGCTGAGCTGTAGCGGGTACATGTAGAGTTCCCGGTCCATCATCACCGCGCGGCGTGTCATCAGGTCCCGCGGGCTCGCCCAGTAGTAAAGCAGCTCGAACTTGTTGAACGCCCCGGCAAACGCCGAATAGGTTTCCCGCGTTTCCTTGCGTGCCTCGATGGTGAGGCCGACAAGATCCCCTTCCCCGAATTCGAACATCACGAATGTATGCGCCATCACCGGCAGGCCGGGGTGCGGCTCCATCACGAACCAGACACGGCGGACATCTGAAATCCGGTGCGGAGGCACCGCGCTCCACACCATGTCCTGCGGCGCCTCATCCGTATACGTCCAGTCTCCATAGGGCGTTATGGAGAAGGTGTCCTCCTGCAGCTCGACATGCGGCAGGCGCGAGAGGTGCGGATACCAGATGCGGTCATGGCGCGGCTGCTTTACGCCAACCGCCATGAGGAAGATGCCAAAGGCCGCCAGCGCAGCGTACAGGACCGGAGCGATCCAGCGCACCGCCTAGCGCGCCGGTTTGAAGCTGTCGGCCTGCGCCATCGCCCATTCGCTGGCGAGATGCGTGCCTGCCGCATCGGAGAGCAGCTGGCCGCGGTGCAACAGGTCATAGGCTTCATCTGCCGGGCGCACGATGTCTTCCGTCACGCGGTGCATGATGTGGCGCGGCGTCAGCTCGCCCGGATGCTTGCAGCCAGCCGCGCCGACCACTTCCATCAGCGCCTTCACCGTGTTGCGGTGGAAGTTCGTCACCCGCACTGCCTTGTCCGCAACGTCCAGCCCGTGCTGGCGTGAAGGATCTTGCGTCGCGATGCCGGTCGGACAGCGATTGTTGTGGCAGTTCAGCGACTGGATACAGCCGAGCGCGAACATGAAGCCGCGCGCCGTGTTCACCCAGTCCGCCCCAAGCGCCATGGAGGAAGCAATCGCAAAGGCGCTGATCTGCTTGCCCGAACAGGCAAGGCGCACTTCATCCTTGAGGCCCGTGCCGACCAGCGCGTTCCGTGTCAGGACCAGGCCCTGGCGCAAGGGCGCGCCGACATGGTCCAGGAATTCGGCCGGCGCAGCACCCGTGCCGCCCTCCCCGCCATCGACGACCATGAAGTCGAGCAGGATGCCGGTCTTCAGCATCGCCTTGCACAGCGCCAGCACTTCCCAGCGGTTGCCGACTGCGAACTTCACCCCGACCGGCTTGCCGCCGGACAGTTCCCGCAGCTTCGCGACGAACTCCATCATTTCGATCGGCGTGGAGAAGGCCGAATGCGCTGGCGGCGACACGCAGGTCTCCCCCACCTTGATGCCGCGCGCCTCCGCAATGGCTTCCGTCACCTTCTCCCCAGGCAGCACGCCGCCATGGCCGGGCTTTGCCCCCTGGCTGAGCTTGATCTCGATCATCTTGATCTGCGGATCGGAAGCGACATCCTTGAAGCGCGCCGGATCGAAGCTGCCGTCTGACGCGCGGCAACCGAAATAGCCGGAGCCAAGTTCCCAGACGAGATCTGCCCCGCCCTTGCGGTGATAGCGCGAGACAGAGCCTTCGCCCGTATCGTGATAGAAGCCGCCCGCCTTCGCGCCGGTGGACAGCGCCTCAATGGCATGCGCGCCGAGCGAACCGAAACTCATCGCGGAGATATTGAACACGCTCGCCGAATAAGGCTGTGCCGTGCCGGGTGCACCGACCATCACGCGCGGATCGGTATCCTCGCAATGTACCGCCGCCATGGAATGCGCCAGCCATTCATAAGGCGGACGGTCGAGATCCAGATGGCTGCCGAACGGCTCCACGGATGTGACGTCCTTGGCGCGGCGATACATCATCGCGCGGTCTTCATGATTGAAGGGTTTGCCCTCTGTCTCGCTCTCCACGATGTAGGAGCGCAGGAAGGGCCGCATCTCTTCCGCCAGCCAGCGAACGCGCGAAAGAAGCGGATAGTTGCGCCACAGCGTGTGACGCTTCTGGATCAGATCAAAGATGCCAAGCAGCGTGACAAGGCCGCCAAGGATGGCCGCGATTTGCGCGAGCGGGCCTGTCTGCCAGAAAAACGCCCCGGCCAGGAAAACCAGCGCGACAATAATCAGAACTGCGTAACGTGACATGGGTGTCCGGTGCCTCCCGACCGATTCCCGATATGACAAGCCTAGCGGCCCCTAATGAAGTGTGAAAGACCTGCAATCGGGGGGAAGCGATGTTCCCTGTCCGCACGAAAGGATCATCCATGAAACATGCTCTGTCTCTCGCCGCTGCCCTGCTGGTCGCCGCGCCTGCCGCAATGGCGCAATCCAGCTCACCCACAGGCGGACGCGATTACCAGGAAGACGTCTATGTAACGCCCTACTGGACGCGCATGCCGGTGATTGAGTCCATCGGCCGCGCGGAAATGCAGGTCGCCCCGAACCGCGCTTCCTTTTCCGTTGTCTATCTCGAAACCGACAAGAATTCAGACGATGCGATGAAACTGGCCGTGCAGCGCGGCAAGGTCGCCTATGACGCCATAAAGAAGATCGCAGGCGACAAGGCCATCGTGCAGTCATCCGTATCTGTCGAACCTTATTACCAGCAATACCGCAACAAGGATGGCGATAAGGTCGAGAATGATCGTGCCGACAAGATCGAGGGCTATGAAGCGCGTGTCTCCCTGAATGTGCAGGTGGAAGATGTACCTATGGCGGGCAAGGCTCGCGCAGGCGCCCTCGCCCTTGGGCCTGAAACCTCCACACCTCTGCGCACCTATCTTGAAGCCACAACGGAAATGAACCGCGCCGCCTATGAGGCGGCTGTTGCAGATGGGGCTGCGCGGGCAAAGGCAACAGCATCCGCATCCGGCTCGAAACTCGGCAAGCTGCTGGTCGTGCAGGAAGGCGGCGGCCCGTGCCTCGGGCGCTGGTCCACATCGTCCGGCACGGACAATTCCTATTATGACCGCTACAACGCACCGGAAGCCTATGCCATGGCTCCGCCACCTCCGGCGCCTGTTGCAGAAGGCATGATCGGCCGCAAACAGGTGACCATTACGCAGGCAGACATTGATGCGCTCGATCTGCCATCCGATGAGCGCAAGCAATCCATCTCTTCCAGCGTCTGCATGATCTATTCAGTAGGAAATTGACAAGAAATCCGAATACGGATTAAATAAAAACGTGCACCCCTTCGCGATTCATGGTCGCGAAGGGTTGTTTCCTTGTGGAAATCGTGGCTTGGGTCTTTTTACGTTTCGTTTTGATTCGTGAACAAGTGCTGCGTAATCTGAAATCACGCCCGTTTGACGGGCCCATAGAGGAGACACTCCCATGGCAAAAGCTACGAAGAAAGCCGCTGCGCCGAAAAAGGCTGCTGCCCCGGCAGTGACCAAGCCGGCAAAAGAGCCGTCGAAAAAAGAAGTCCTGATGGAAAAGTATGTCGCCGACCTGAAAGAGAAGGTTGGAGAAGCTCGTCCGGACATGGCGCTTCTCGAAGGCGCCGTGAAAGCTTGCGGACCGGCGATCTACAAATCCGACTCTGCAACGGTTGCTGCTTCGTCGAAAGACGAAATGGCCCGCATCAAGAAAACCTTCATTGCGAAGAAACTTGGCGTCACTGACGAAGCCAAGGCTGATGCGGCTCTTGCCGAAGCAATCGAGAAATACGGCCGCTCGGTTCGCGCCAAGCACCGTCCGGTTGTCTACTATCTCGTCGCCAAAGCCCTGCGCAAAGGCGCCGCGCTGAAGTAAGCGACAACATATTCCGGAAACGGAAAAAGCCGGGCCAGCTCTCGCTGCGCCCGGCTTTCTTTTATCCCTAAGGCTTTCACCCCGAAGGGCGCTTCAGCCTAGTAGCCGTTCAGCTTCGCATAGCGATCACGGTGCCAGCTGGCCGAGCCGTACATGGCTTCCTGCGCACGGGCACGTTTCATGTAGAGGCCCGGGTCTGCCACATCGGTCATGCCGATGCCGCCATGCATCTGAACGCACTCGTTCGAGACAAGATGCACCAGCTCGCTCGCTTTCGCCTTGGCAAGGCTGGCCAGTTCCGACACGTCGCTGCGGCCTTCATCGACAGCCGAAAGCGCCGCCGCCACGCAGGAACGCGTCATTTCGAGATCCGTGAACATCTTCGCGGCGCGGTGTTGCAGCGACTGGAAGGATCCGATCAGCTGGCCGAACTGCTTGCGGCTCTGCAGGTATTCCAGTGTCATTTCAAACGCGGACTGCGCCGAGCCCAGCATCTCTGCCGCCTGACCGATCGCGGCCCGGTCCAGCACCGGCTCCAGAACGTCTGCGCCTTCATCGGCAGCACCGATCAGCGCGTCTTCCCCCACCATCACATCCGTGAAGGTGATGTTCGCTGCACCATGGCTGTCTGCCGTCTTCAGTTCCTGGATCGAAACGCCTTTGGCATTTGCCGGCACAAGGAACAGCGAAAGGCCATGACGGTCACCCGGCTCTCCAAACGTACGCGCCACAACGATCAGCATATCGGCATGATGGCCATCCGGCACATAACGCTTCTCGCCATTGATCGTGTAGCCTTGGCCGTTGCGCTCTGCTTCGGTGGCAACGTTCAGCGGATTGAAGTGTGCGCTTTCATCCAGTGCCAGGGCGAAAGTGGTTTCGCCGCCGGCAATCTTCGGCAGCCATTCGGCCTGTTGCGCCGGGCTGCCGCCCAGCTGGATCGCGCTGGCGCCGATCAGCGCCGTCTGCAGCAGCGGCGTTGCGGCCAACGTGCGGCCCTGCGCTTCGAGGATCTGGCCAAGGCCGACAAGGCCAAAGTGTTCCCCGCCCGGTTCTTCCGGCACAATCACGCCA
>JAWKUR010000036.1:0-16794 GCA_041398445.1 Hyphomonas sp.
CATCGGTTCGTCCATGGCCGGGGCGGGGAGCGAACGGGAAAGCGACGGCGCCGAGGCGGTTTCGGCCAGGATCTCGTCTTCCGGGGTGGATGGCAGCGGGGCGGCCTCCGGCAGGGCCTCGACCATGACATCGTCTTCCATCATGGCGCTTTCAGCCGGGGCTTCGACGCTTTCAGCAGCTGGCGCAGAGATGGCAGCCATGTCGGATGTGGGGCTGTAGATCTCCAGCAGGCGCGAGCCGCCATACCCTGCCACCAGAAGACCGGCCAGCAGGAGAAGAATGGAGAAGAATCTCATCATGGCGTTCCAGCGCTCCGTGCTTCAAATCCGCGTCCGACCCTAGCAGAGGTTCAGGCCGCGGGAAAACTGTTCCGGGCTGCTTCGTAGAAGGCAATTGCGGCAGCAATCGTTCAGGCCTGCCGATTTGGGATCAATCCAGGGACGCCAGTTCCTGTCTGAGCTGGCCGATCTTGTCCCGGCTCCTGTTCGCGGCTTCGAGCGCATACAGGCCTTGCAGTATGTAGAATTCCCGCCCGGCTGGCAGTCTGGAAAAATATTCGGTCCGGTTGGATGGGAAGTTGAGTTCGCAGCTTCCGGAATTGAGCCCTGTCGCCAGCTGGTCGCGCGTTGTCTCGGTCAGGCGCAGCGTCGCCTTGCCGGTCGCCCGCTTGTCCCGGTGGGAATAGCGGAGCTCGGCAGTCTCCGCGAGCTGCAGGGGGGGCATGCCGGGACAGGCCAGGCTGACGTTTTCGGCTTGTCGAGATTCCTCCGGCACGACGAAGTAGGCGGTTATTTCCGCTTCATACTCCGCTTCATCGGGATACAGGACCGCAGCCAGCCGCAATTCATTCCCGAGGAAATCATTATAGGCGACGCGCTTGCCGTCCTGGAACAGGGTTTCGCCCTTCGCTCGGATGGACCCGTGCGAGGGCTTGACGGGAAACGCTTCGCCGAGGGCGAGCAGGCGCTGCTGTTTCAGGTCTTCCAGCCGGTCTTCGAGTTCTGTACGCAGGGCCAGCCTAGCGCGCTGGTCTTCGACAGCAGGCAGGAGATCGGCGGGCAGGTCCTCAAGGCAAGGGGCCTTGTCGACGCTGTATCCTGCCAGCACCGATACCGTCAGTTCATTGACGTGACCGCCCTTGCAGAAAATGAGCGCCGGCGTTCGCAGCCGTCGGTAGATGTCGCTTTGCGATGCATCCGGAACGTTCTGCATGTAAGCGTCGTAGTACGACTGGAGGCCTTCCAGCCAGTCTTCCGGGGGCTTTGTCGCCGTGACGTCCTGTAGAATGCGGCCATACTTCGCTGCGTTGAGGTCGGCGACATAGAGATCGATACCGGGGCGCCCCTCCGGCGCTGCAGGGAAGCCGGGCGGGGCCGGGAACAGGTCCGAATAGATTTCATTATAGTCCCGCTCCGGATACCGGGCGGTGATGTATTCGGCTTTGCGCTTCGGCTTTTTACGGCCGCTGTCCTTGTCGGCAAAGAAGGAACGCAGCAGCCAGTTTTGCGGCAGGTAGGATGCCCCGTGAACCTTCTTTGCCCGCTGGATGATTTCCAGGTCGTGCTGGATGGAGAATTTGTTCCCGCCTTCGCCTTCGCCTTCGGCGGCAGGCGCGGAGGGGCTGAGGCTTGCCAACGCGAAGACGTATTCGCGGGCATTGGGCGTGTCCCGCTCCGTGTGAAGCAGGGCATGGCGGGGAAGGGTCCCGGTAAAGGGAACTTCGAGTACGCAGTGCACCGAAGCCCGATCGGTCTCTACGGGAAGGCGCAGGTACTCCTCAGACGGACATTCATCGATGCCCACCCTTCGGAATTCGTGGATCTCCGACGTGCCAAGATCGATTTCGTCAAGTGGGTCGAACCTCGGATCCCAGGAGTATGGGCTGACTGCAACCATCCGTGCCACGGCTCCGGACAATAGTGTACTCCGGTCATAGTCATCGAGACCGGCTCCACCGGGACGGATACGAACGTACTCGGTGACGCCGGGCAGCCCGTCGGTTGAGTATTGCAGCGCAGCTGTTTCTTTCCGGATCTCGCCGGCAATCACCATGCTCATGACCGTCGCCGGGGCATAGGAAATCAGCAGGTAAACAGGGAGGGTCGCCGCCAGCCACCATTGCCGCAAGGCAAGCCCGACAAAGGTGACCAGGACGATCGGAATCCAGCGCAAGGGCATATACAGCACCCATCCGCCATATCCCTGGGTGAAGGCGGTGAATTTGAGCTGCAATGCCAGGATCGTCATCCCGGCTGCAAAGCACAGGCATGCGATCAGCAATGTGGCAGAGAGCTTGAGTGCGAGTTTCAAATTGCGCTCCAACTATTGCATGGAGCAAATACCGATACTTTCGGTAGAAATAGTTACGCCGATAAGTGAATATATCGACTCCGCGCAGCCTCATAGAAGGCAATGGCGGCGGCGTTGGACACGTTCAGGCTTTCCATCGCGCTGCTGATCGGGATGCGGGCAAGTTCGGCGCAGGCCTTGGCGACGCCGGGGCGCAGGCCCGGGCCTTCAGCGCCCAGCACGATGGCCAGTTTCCCGGCGCCTTTGACCGCCTGTGCGATGTCTGCCTCGCCCTCACCGGCCAGGCCCACCGTGTGATAACCGGCCTCGCCCAGCTGTTCGAGGGCGCGGGAAATGTTGACGACGCGGGCTTCGGCCACCGTCTCGATGGCGCCGACGGCGCTTTTGGCCACGATTCCGGTGATCGGCGGGGCATTCCGCGTCTGCAGGACGAGGCCGCCAAAGCCAAACGCGGCGGCGGAACGGTAGATCGCGCCCAGATTGTGGGGGTCCGACACCTGGTCCAGCACGACGATTCGCTCCACGCCATCCTCGATCAGGTCTTCCAGAGCCAGCGGGTCCAGCGGCTCAGCCCGCAGGGCAAGGCCCTGATGCACAGAGCCGGGCGGCAGGCGGGTGTCGATTTCCTTCGGGCTGACAATGTGCGGCCTGGGCGACCCGGCGGGCAGGCGGGACGCGGCATTTTCCGTTGCCAGCAGCTCGATCAGCTTGCGTTCGGGGTTGGCTAGGGCCGCTTCCACGGGGTGAATTCCCCATAGCCAGACGCCTTGTCCTTCGGTTCCATGGCCCTTGTTGGGGTGGCGGGGGCCGGAATGGTGCTTCTGCCGGTGCTCTGCTGGCGAGCCTCCCTCCTGGGGGTGTCCACTGCGACTGTGTGCATTTCGCCGTTTTCCGTGGTTGCGCGGCATTTGCGGTTTCCTTATAAGGCCGCTTCCGGAGTGGATCAGCGGCGCATCTGGCGCCCTTGTGAAACGCCGGTCGGACGGCGTCAACGCCGTGCAGCCCGTGAGGTCCCGTGGAGGGATGGGTGAGTGGTTAAAACCGCCAGACTGTAAATCTGGTCCGCAAGGTACGCTGGTTCGAATCCAGCTCCCTCCACCACCTCAGGCGGCTGCATGCTTGCGGCGCGGGTATAGCACAATGGTAGTGCAGCAGCCTTCCAAGCTGAGTATGTCGGTTCGATTCCGTCTACCCGCTCCATCCTACCCGCTCCAACGCCCGGCTGACCCGCCTTACCTGCCCGGGCCTGGCCGGTTCGCGCTCCTCGCAAATTCCCGATAATTTCCCCAACCGGCCCGCTGGCATGTCCAGCTGTGGCCCTGGCCCGGCTGTCTGTTGCCTCCTCCGGAAAAGCAAAAGGGGCGCCTGTGCGGCGCCCCCTGATTTCGTGCGTGATGGAACGTGTTCAGGTCACGCTTCGTCCGTTCACGGCGCGGGCAACGAAGGTCAGCACCAGAAGGGCGAGGAAGATGAAGAAGAGGATTTGCGCGATCCCGGCCGAAGCGCCGGCAATACCCCCAAAGCCGAGTGCGGCGGCAACGATAGCGAGAATGAAAAATGCAATGGCCCAGCCAAGCATGGTGGTCTCCTTTTCTGGTTCTTTTCGGCGTTCACACCGATGCTCAGATAACGGACAGGGCGTTGATGTGTTCCGGAAAAAGATTCCGGAACATTCCTCTTTGGATGGCGTTGATCAGGCAAGGTAAAGCCAGAAAGGAAACGAAAATGAGAACCGCACAGAACGCCCTGAAATATGCCGGTCTTGGCCTGCTCACCCTGATGGCCGCGGCTTGCAACACGATTGCCGGTGCCGGTGAAGACATTCAGGCTGGCGGCAATGCAATTGAAGATGCCGCAGATGAAGTGAGGGACGATATGTCCAACTAGGCTTCCACAATCCAATGGCTGAAGGTGCGTCCCGGGTGGCGCGCCTTTTCATTGTGCTGACTAATACGCGGAACTCAGGATTGGGTGTGGGTCAGGAGAAGGATCTGCGTGCCGGAGTCCCGTTCGCCGCTCTGGGCATTTCCTGCGCGAAGGCAGGTCCACAGGGATAGCGCGCCCGCCAGAAACAGGGCCGTAACGGCACCGAACGCGCGAGGCCCGCGTATCCGCTGGACAGAGCCAAGCGTTGCCCGCCAGGCTGAGCGGACGGGCAGGTGGCAGATTGGCGACAGGCGGATGGGGGATGTCTTGGGCATGCGGGAAGAACGCACGGTCATGCTCACGGGTTCCCGGTCAGTACGCAGTGGTGCTGCCTGAAACTTCCAGAGGTGTGCGGAGTGTCTGTTGAGTGGAACTGATCTCCCCTTCGGGCATTGTTTCAACGTGACTCCCAGGGGGCACGAAACCAAAGGAGACCCGTAAGATGCAAATGAAGATCATTGCTGCCGCGCTTGTCGCAACAGGTGTGCTTGCCGCGTGCGATACGAACAAAGGCCCGATGGAGAAAGCGGGCGAGTCGATTGATGAAGCCGTCGACGAACTGAACCAGCCGGACACGCTGGGCGAGTCGGTCGAGGAAGCAGCTGACGAAACGGCCGATGCCATCGAAGATGTCGCCGACGATATTGATGGCGCCGTCAACGAGGCTGGCGAGGCCATGGAGGAAGCGGCCGATCCTCCGAAATAACCCTCCGATGCGAGGGCCGTCAGCTCACAACCTAAATAGAAAAGAGATCATCATGGCCACCGAGGCCCTTGAGATTACCCAGCCCGAATTCAGGACTGCAAACGGTATTGCCGCAGCAGACCGCAAGAAGATTGCCGAAGCGCTCGGCATTGTCCTGGCCGACACCTACATGCTGTTCATCAAGACGCAGGGTGTGCACTGGAACGTGACCGGCCCGGTCTTCATGGGTGTGCACAAGCTGACCGAAGAGCAGTATGAGAACATGTATGAGGCCATCGACGCGCTGGCAGAACGTATCCGCGCGCTCGGCCACAAGGCACCGGCCAGCTACACCAAATATGGCGAGCTTTCCTCCATCAACGATCGTGACGAGGAACAGTCTGTCGCGCAGATGCTGAAAATGCTGATCGCAGACCATGAGACCGCCGTGCTCAACATGCGTGCCGCGACCGAGTGGTGCGAAGAAAAGAACGATTATGTGACGGCAGACATGCTGACAGCCCGCATGTCTTGGCACGAGCAGGCCGTCTGGATGCTGAAATCCCTGTCGGCCGAAGGCTGACCGGAGCATTGCCCCGAGAGGCAACAGGCCCCGCGCCCCTCAGGCCGGGGCCTTGTCTTTGCCGGGCATGTAGAGCGTGATGGCTGTGCCCCCGCCGGGCTTGGACTGAATGTCCAGCCGGCCCTTCAGCTGGCGGGCAAAAGCCGTCATCAGTTTCGAGCCGAGCCCTTTCGGCGCGTTACTGGACGGATCGAAGCCGAGGCCATTGTCGGCCACTTTCAGCTTCACGCTATCATCCTCACCGGCCGTCAGAGAAATCGAGATCTCTCCGCCTTCCTCGCGCCGGAAGGCATATTTGGTGGCGTTGGTCACCGCTTCGACCAGGAACAGGGCAATCGGGATGGCATCATCGGCAGGCCGTTCCATTTCGTCATAGGATTGGGAAATCCGGATGTTCAGCGCTTCCATGCCCAGCGCTTCGGCCAGATGGTCGATCAGCCCTTTGAGGAAGGGCTGCATGCTGACAAGTTCCAGCCGCTCATGCTGGTAAAGTGTCTGGTGGACGATGGCGAGTGCGTCGATCCGGTGGCGGGCGGCGGCAATCGCCTGTCGTGCCTCCTCGTCCTGCAGCTGGCGGCCCTGAAGGTTCAGGAAGCTGGTCACGATCTGAAGGTTGTTCTTCACGCGATGGTGGATTTCCTTGACGGCGGCATCGCGCACCTCAATAGCCGTTTTCAGGTCCTTGTCGCGTTGGTCGATATCGGCGGCCATGTCTTCCATGGCGTCGGCCAGTTCGGCGATCTCGGCCGGGGCTGAGGCCATGGCGCCGCCCGCACGGAAGGCATACCGGCCTGCTCCGTACACCCTCGCGATCCGTATCAGGCGCGAGACCCAGCGCAGGACCAGGCTGTCGATGGCGAGCCAGACGGCCAGCAGCGCGATGGAGAAGGCCAGGAGGGGCAGGCCGAAGGAAGACACCGGCTGGAGGGTAAACGCGCTCCACAGTCCGGGTGATTCCCGGGAGATTACGGCAAACACATTGGCTGGCCCCACAGGGCGGATGACCACATCCATGGGCGGCATGTCCTTGCGCTTCAGCACGAACATCTTCGCCGTATGTGTTTCGGCTGCTGCGGCAATCCATTCCGGCGCGATGCTTGAGAAGTGCTCCGAACCGAAGACGCGCCCGTCCACATCGGCAATGGCAACTTCCACACCTTCCGGCAGGATGCTCGCCCGGGCAAAGCTGGCCAGGGAACTCGACTTCAGGCCAATGGCGACCGAGCCGTCATAGCTGCCGTCCGGTTTGTCCACCCGGGAGAATATGGCGAAGATCCAGTCTTCGCTGGTTTTACCGTAAAATGCATCCGTGCGCAGTGACGGCACTTCATGCCTCAGCCGCTGGTTCCAGTCCGGATTGGACATTTCAAAGCCGGATGCCCCGGTGGATGTGCAAAGGGCGACACCGTCCGCATCGAAACGAATCACGCTGGACAGGGCTGGCACGCTGGGGCGCAGCCGCTCATAGACGCGGGCGCAATTGCGGGTGCCGACTTCGGACTTGAACAGGTCCAGCAGCAATTCGGCTTCGTCGATGGTCTGGTCGACCCCGTCGACCGATGCACCGGCGACCAGCAGCAGTTCGTTGCTGCGGGTCCGCATGGCTTCGCGGGCATCCATATAGGCGCTGGCCGCGCCCAGGATCAGCACTGGCGTCAGCGCAATCGCCAGCGTCGCGACCAGGCGCCGCCGCAGGCTGGAAGAGGCCGCCCGGTCAGGCACGCAGCGTCAGCTCTCATGTGCGGACGAAATGGCCGCCGCCTGACCCATGATGTCGTCGAATGCCTCGCTGGCGCGGATCCCTGAATCGCCGCTGAAGCCAATTTCGTTATTGTCGAGCAGCTCCATCACGGCCTTGCGCGCGCGGGAGACGCGGCTCTTGATCGTGCCGACGGCACAGCCGCAAACCTCCGCCGCTTCTTCATAGGCAAGGCCGCCCGCCCCGACCAGGATCAGCGCCTCGCGCTGGTCGTCCGGCAGCAGGTTCAGCGCATTGCGCAGGGCCAGCAGGTCCAGCCCGTCGCCGGGATTGGCTGGCGAGACGAGGGTGGCTTCCGCCACTTCGGGGTCCAGCGAGGACCGGCGCCAGGAGCGGCGCTTCTCCGAATAGAAGATGTTGCGCAGGATGGTGAAGGCCCAGGCCTTCATGTTGGTGCCGGCCTGGAAACTCTCGCGTGCATGCCAGGCTTTCAGCATGGCATCCTGGGCGAGGTCGTCGGCGAGGGTAGCATCGCCGCACAGGCTGCGGGCGAAGGCGCGCAGGTGCGGGATCAGCCCGGCCAGTTCCTGTTTGAATGTGGTGTCATCAAGCCGTTCGTTGGGTTCGCTCATGCACGCACCTTAAGAGGACTTGTTGTGTGAATCTGCGGAATGACTGCGGTCTGCTTCTTCCAGCAGGCGCAGGAAATCGTCGGGAACGTTTTCATGGGTCACATCATCGTACAAACGACGGAGTTGCTCTCCCAGACGGTCACCGCGACGCTTTCGTTCCGTATCGGCCACCTTGCGGCCGTCGGTCTTCTTGTCGTCCATAATCAGAATAGTCCTACCGAAATCCGTTTGTCTGCGCGCATAGCGGGCGCGTTGTCACTTGCCAGTATAAAGCCTGAATTCACCAAAGGTTCCGCACCGCGTGCAAAAAAGTGCATTTCGGGTGCAACCTTTTCCGTCCGAGCGGGTTGGTAGTTCAGTCTTGATGGAGTTTCCCCCATGAATCTTGTACAGAATCTGGCGCCGCACCTGCCTTATCTGCGACGCTACGCCCGGGCACTTACGGGCAGTCAGGAAAGCGGTGACGCCTATATCCGCGCCGCGCTGGAGGCTCTGGTGGCCTCGCCCGACAAGATGGATACCGAAGGCGACCCAAGGGTCGGGCTCTACCGCTTTTTCCACGTCGTGTGGGGCACGACCGGCGCACAACTCAGCGACGGCACGGAGGCTGGTGATATTGCCTCCGAGCGCCTGATGAAGCTGGCACCGATCCAGCGGCAGGCTTTCCTGCTGACGGCGCTTGAAGGGTTCTCCCGCAGCGACGCGGCCACCATCCTCGGCATCACCGAAGCAGAGCAGGCAGAGCTGGAGCGCGCCGCCATCGCCGAAATCGAGGCGGAACTGTCCACCCGCGTGCTCGTCATCGAGGATGAACCGATCATCGCCGCAGACCTTGAGAGCCTGGTCGAGGAACTGGGCCATACGGTGACCGGCAATGCCACGACCTATACCGAGGCAATGGCGATGGTGCGCTCGGAGCCGCCGGGGCTGGTCCTTTGTGACATTCAGCTTGCGGATGGATCGTCCGGTATCGACGCGGCGAACGATATCCTGAAGGAGATCGACGTGCCGATCATCTTCATCACGGCCTTCCCGGAACGCCTGCTGACCGGCGAGCGGCCGGAGCCGACCTTCCTGATCCCCAAGCCGTTCCAGGAGAATACCGTGAAGGCCGCCATCGGCCAGGCGCTGTTCTTCCACCCGGCGCGCGAGACCGCCTGAGGCAGCAGGCAGGTTTCCCGCAAGGCAAAACGCCCTCCCGGCCGGGAGGGCGTTTTTGCGTCAGGTCATGGCATCAGGTCAGATGGCCTGAAGCAGCATGACGGCACCGATGCCTATGATGGCCAGAAGCGTGCCGGCAGTCAGGACCCAGATGAGGCCCACACGCTCGCCCTGCCGGGCTTTTTCGGGCGTCAGGTCTGCAGGATGTTGCGGTTGCATGGTCTTCTCCTTTCAGGATACCAACGCAGGACCTGCCGGACCGTTCCACCGGGGCGGCGCGGCGGGTAAAGTGTCTGCATCCCGAGCGATGAATTCCGGGCTGGCTGTGGAACTGGCCGCCGGCAAATCCGTTGATCGGACAGAGTTTAACGGAAAGGACTTATTCCATGGGCACGACGGTTGAAGGCAAATCCGACAAGACGAGCGAAGCCAGCCTGCAGGACGATCTGGACCTGCTGAAGGAAGACATGGCCGCCCTGCGCAAGGACCTGCAGTCCGTCTTCGGCAGCCTCAAGGGACTGGCCGCCACGCGCGCCAGCGAAGGCGTCGCCAAGGGCAAGGAAATGGCTGACGATGCGGGCGAGCATCTCGAGGCTGCCAAGGAAGACCTGCAGGCACGCATCCGCGAGAAACCGATGACGGCCGTGGGCCTTGCCTTCGGCGCCGGTCTGCTGATCGCGCTGCTTGGCCGGAAGTAAGCCGTGGATCACACAAAGCTCCGCGTGATGGCCGCGGCCTTCGGCATCCTTCTGGGGCTGGGCGGAACCTTCACGCTGTTCGTGGCGGTCACGCTGGCCCTGGCCGAGATCATGAGCCTGACGGCGGCCGCCTTCACGGTGGCGGGCGTCGCCCTTGTTCTGGGGGGCGTGTGCCTGTTCATCTTCATCCAGCCTTTCCGCTCCATCGAGGAGGAAGTGGATGAAGTCGAGGAGGTCACGGCAGAGGCGCTTGCGGACCTGCCCTTCAACACGCTCCGCACCTTTGTCGAGCGCAGGCCCCTGACGACGACGGCGCTGGCCCTGGCCTTCGGCTATGCCATCGTGCGCCACCCGCAGGCCGCACAGCGCCAGGCGGAGCGTTTCATCATGTCTCTCCTCTAGGGAGGTGCGGCGGGAACCTGTCGTGACCGTTGCAGGATGATGAAGACGTGAAGGGTGGGCGAGACAACCGGCGCGGCTCACCCTACATAAAGGGCATGCGCGTACCGCTCATGATCCTGTCCGCTCTCGGTGCCGGCCTCGTTGCCGGGCGCAAGCTGTTGGGCAAGGAGATCACCGGCCGCAAGAACAAGGCGATCGAGTCGGCGGTCCAGGAAGCGCGCCACCGTATCCGCGCCGACACGATGATGTTCGTGGCACGCAGTTTCCGCACCTTCGCGATCGCGACCGGGATCAAGCTGGCGATCCTGTGCTGGCTGTGGGGCCTGCATCATTTCGCTGGCATGCCCCGGCCGGTCTTTGCCACGCTGATGGTGATCACGCTGGCGATCTTCATGATGCGCGACATGTGGGTGAATTATCCGGCCGTGAAGCTGACGCTGACCGAGCTGCACCGCCACGGCTGGCACCCCAAGCGGGCGCTGACGGAAACCATCGCCGCCCGCGTGTTCGAGGAAGTGCTGGCAGAGGCGGGAAACCAGAAGCAGACACGCACAGGCGCCATCATGCTGATGCTGGCTGGCGAAGACCGCAGCCGGATGCATCATGACGTGGCCAAGGCGGTGGCCGACATCGCCCGCGAGACATCCTGGGACGATATCCGCCCCCACATCATTTCAGCGGCAATCAGGATCGGGACGCTGGCCCTGATTTACAGCGCCAGCGTCTGGGTCCTTGTTCACGTCTGACCGGTTGAGGCCAGATAAGTTGAGGCCTGATCAGTTGAGGCCAAGCGCCTCGGCGATGGCGGTCCAGTCCACCATCTTGAAGTTCTGATCCAGTTCGGAGACCGGGTTGGCATCGTCCTGCACCACCAGCAGGCCGCCGGGCAGGCCTGGAAGCGGCGCAGACGTGATGTCGAGGCCGTCCGTATGGGATACGCCGCCGATGCCGGTGGCTTCATTGTCGACAATAGAGAACACACCGCGCGGAGCGAAAGGCGGGGCGCGGTCATAGACGACATAGCGGTCAGCCGCCTGCGCCGATACGACGAGATAGCCGGACGTGCTGTCGTCACCGAGCCAGAGGCTCATGCCCTCAACGTCTTCGACGAGGCCGTTCGCGGCAGCGATCGTGTCCACGACAACCGGCTCGGCGGCTTCGTCCTTCAGGTCCACGGCCCACACGCCGAAGGCTTCCTCGCCCACGAACAGGCGCTCATTGGCGTCGTCGAACACACAGCCTTCCAGTTTGGAGGGCAGCTTCACCACGCGGTCCAGCGAGGGGGTCAGCGTATCCACGGTTTCCCAGGTGGCCGACCAGATCTGGATCGTGCCGTCCTTGTAGGTGACCGCCGCCTTGTAGGTCTCGCCCGACATGCCGGCGCATATGCCGTAGGGCTCTTCCTTGCCGGTCGGCGAGTTGCCGACATGCGACACGGTCAGGGTTTCCGGATTGATGTCGAACCACGAAATCACATTGTGCGAGTCGTTGGAGGCGACCGCGATATTGCCGCGCAGGTCTACGTTGTTGACCTGGCCAACAGGCAGTTCCTGAAGTTCGCCGCCGTCGAGGGCGTAGACGTAAACGCCTTCATCCTTGTTGGTGCCGAGGATGAGCGAGCTGGCCGTGTCGGCCGTGTTGACCCAGATGGCCGGGTCGTCTGCGAGGTCGCCCTCGCCGTTCATCGGCGCGGTTTCGTTCATGGGCACAACGGTTGCGACCACGCCGGTATAGGGGGCCGGGCCAGTGGCGCAGGCGGCAAGCGGCAGGATGGCGGCGAGCCAATAAGAGCGTTTCATCACATAAGGTCCTGATCTTGTGTGGCAGGGCCGGAATCCGCTGAGCGAATCCCGGCCCCCTTGAAGTGAATTCTAGCCGAGGCTGATTAGTATGTCAGCCGCACGCCGAACACGCCGGACCAGCCGAACTCGTCATACTGGGACAGGCGGCTTTTATTGCCGTGATAGTAGTATTCCGGCTCGTCGGTCAGGTTCTTGCCTTCGACATAGACCTGGATGTGGTCATTGACGTCATACTTGGCAGACGCTTCGACCGAGAGGTGGCCGTCGGTGTAACGGTCGATGTTCTCGCCGAACAGCTCGTCGAGATAGTCGCCGCGATAGTTGGCCGAGACGCGCAGGTCCCACGGGCCCTTGTCGTAGCCAAGCGCCACGTTCCACACCGTGTCGTTCTGCTTCAGCAGCGGCACTTCGCGGCCATCCGGCAGGCGGGATTCGGAATCGACCAGCGTCAGGTTGGCCGAAGCGAGGAAGCCGTCGAAGGCGTCACCCAGGAAGCCCAGTTCCTGAACATAGTTGAACTCGATCCCGCGCACCTTGGACTTGCCCGCGTTCACATAGGTCGACACTTCTGCCAGCCCGGCCACCGTACCGGCATCCAGGAAGGACAGGTCGATGTTCGACGGCAGGTCTTCGATGTCGAAGGTTGCCGGGAAGATCGCATTGTCGATCGACTTGTAGAAGATACCGGCCGAGATCACGGAGAGCTGGGTCGGGTAGTACTCGATCGAGAGATCGTAGTTGTCGGCCTCGTACGGCTTGAGGTCCGGGTTACCCAGTTCGATTTCGTCGCGGTCGTCATTGAACAGGACGCGCGGGGCCATCTCGCCGAAGCCGGGGCGCACGACAGCGGCGTAATAGGCCGCACGGGCGAACAGCTTTTCAGAGAGCGCGTACTTCAGGTTCACGCTCGGCAGGATGTTCATGTACTCGTCCGAGAAGTTGCGGCGCGCGGCGTCTGCCGGCGTGTCGCCCTCGGCGTAGATGTAGCCGTAGGAGTCCACTTTCGTGCGCTCCAGACGGGCACCGATGACGGCCGTGACCATGCCGAGCTCGAACGTACCCATGCCGTAACCGGCGATGATCTGCTCGTCGATCGTGTAGTCGCCGGAGATGCTTTCGAGGTTCGTGTCATCCTCGTTCAGGTCCGCATCGGTCAGCGTGGTGCGCAGTGCCCGGGTCAGGTTTGCATCCGGCCAGCGGTACATCGGGTTGGCCATGCGCCAGCCGGAGATCTGCGCGTTGGAGGTGATATAGTCCGTCAGGAAGATATCGTCCGCTTCGTAGACTTTCAGGTTCTGGTCGCGGACCTTTTCACGGTCACGCAGTTTCAGGCCGCCTTTCCAGGTGACCGGGAAGTCGCCGATCATCGAGTCGCGGGCGACGTCGATTTTGCCGGTCCATTCGGTGTCCTGGTTGTCGGTGAATTCACGCTCGAACGCGTCCATCGTGTAGTTGGCCGGATCGTAGAGGAAGGCCAGGGCATTGCCGGAAATGACCGGTTTCTGCGGGTCGCTATAGTCGAAGGTGATCGAACCGACATCGCTGTCGCGCTGTTCCGGGCTGGAACGGAAGGCAACGTCGTGATTGTTCGAGTCGTCTTCTTCCGCGAAGGCGTAGGAGAGTTCGTAGTTGAACTGCCACGGGCCGGTATAGGTCTCGCCGCCCAGCGCATAGGTCTGGATGTTGCGGACTTCTTCGCGCTGGCGGACTTCGGCGTCGACTTCGCCGCGGCGGTAGGACACCGTGCGGTCGCCGACGGAGACGACTTCCTCATCCATCTCGCGGAATTCGAATTTGTTGCGGACTTCGTCATCCGTGTACTGGTTGTACAGGGTGCGCAGGTAGAGGTTCGTGGAGTCATTCAGACGATAGTCGAGGTTCAGCACAACACCGATCCGCTCACGGGTCAGGTCATACCAACGCATCTCATAGTCATCGTTTGGCACGATATAGCTGCCGTCCTGCGGCTGCTCGAAATCGGCGCCGTCGACAACGCCCCAGCCGCCGGTCTCGTTGTTGTGAGACTGGATGCGCAGGTCCTGGTAGTTAGCCGAGAAGGCCACGCCCAGCTTGTCGCCAAAGGTATTGGTGTAGGTGAACGTCGCTTTCGGCGAGAGCTCTTCAGTGATCTCGTTGTAGCTGCCTTCGACCTTGGCACGGATGAACTGGCCATCGCGGTCAAAAGCCGAAATGGTCTTCATGTTGATCACGCCGCCCAGCGTGTCGGCATCGAGGTCCGGGGTCAGCGACTTCTGCACTTCAATGCCGTCCAGCAGGTCGGACGGCACGCCGTCCAGCAGGACGCCGCGGCGGTCTTCCGGGGAAGGTGTCCGCACGCCGTTGATGGAGGAGGCGATCAGGTCTGTGTTGATACCGCGGATCGAGACGTAGCGGCCTTCGCCCTGGTCGTTCTCGATCGACAGGCCCGGCACGCGGCCAAGCGAGTCGGCCACCGTCGTGTCCGGGAAGTTGCCGAGGCCGTCGGAGTCGACAACGGCGATCAGGGCGTTGGAGGCGCGCTGCTGGTTGATCGCACCGGCCTGGGCAGCCGTGGAGCCGACGACCAGGATGTTGTCGAGATAGCGCGCGTCGCTACCAACCGTGAAGTCCACCGTCGCGGTGCCGGCGAGCGACACGTCCGACGTCACGACATCGGCGCCGATATAGGACACGGACAGGGTATAGTCCCCGGCCGGAATGTTGTTGAAGCGATAGGTGCCGAAGCGGTCGGACGCGGCGGTGCGGCCCAGTTCCTCGATGGTGACGATGGCGCCCTGCAGCGGCGCTTCGCCGGATGCGTCGGTAACCTTGCCGGTGATGACATCGGCAGATGCCACCTGAATCAGCCCGGCCGAGGCAACCCCGAGCGCGAGCAGTGAACGATACGATTTTCTCATGACAGACCCCTCTGTGAAGCGAGGCGGCCTTCCCATAGTTTCTTGACGGGCCCGTATCGGTTTCGTCACCGTTCTGTGACACGTCCGGTTTAGCAGGGCAAAGCGGCCCCGAAACCCAAGATTGCCCCGCGAGTGCGTCTTTCCGGTAACAGCCCGAAGTCCTGGTTCCTGAAATCTGGATGACGTTTCGACGTCTGCTTCGCCGGGCTTTGCTCCATGCGCAAACTGCATGAGCATCATGCTGGCCTGCGACCGGAAGCGTCACTTGGAATTCCGTAATTTACACTTACGTAAAATGTAAATTGAGGCCGGAACGGCCACAGAAATTGAGCGTATGGAGTTGCTGCAATGATCAGGGACAGCCGTAAAATGGGGCCGCTGCTGGCTGAAGCCACGGGGCTTCTGAAATCGCTGGCACATCCGGACAGGCTGATGATCTGCTGCCAGCTGCGCGGCGGTGAAATGTCCGTCGGGGAGCTGGAAGCGGACCTCAGCATCCCGCAGCCGCGCCTGTCGCGGGAACTCGCCAAGCTGCGCGAGGAAGGCGTGCTGACGGCGCGCCGGGATGCGCGGCAGGTTTTCTATACGCTTTCAGATACACGCGCGCATGCCATGGTCGATGCGATCTGCTCGGTCATGCTGGGCAAGCAGGCCGATCCTGCTGTGCGCGTTCCACAAACCGCCAATGCAAAGAATTAAGGAGCCCGCCATGACCAGACCAGACGTGACCGCCTTTTTCGACGAACCGACCTACACGGTGAGCTATGTCGTGACCGACCCGGCGACGAAGACCTGCGCCGTGGTGGATTCGGTGCTCGATTTCGATCCGCCGTCCGGGCGGACCAATACCGAGTCTGCCGATGAGATCATTGAGTTCATTCAGAAAAATGAGCTGACGGTGGCGTGGATCCTGGAAACCCATGTCCATGCCGACCATCTGTCCGCCGCGCCGTACATCCAGGAGAAGCTGGGCGGGAAGATCGCCATCGGCTCCGAGATCCGCACCGTGCAGGACACGTTCGGCAAGATCTTCAATGAAGGCACCAGGTTCCAGCGCGACGGCAGCCAGTTCGACAAGCTGATGGTGGACGGCGACACGTTCCGTATCGGGACCATGGAAGCCCGTGCCATGCACACGCCCGGACACACCCCGGCCTGCATGACTTACATTGTCGGCGACGCGGCCTTCGTGGGCGATACCATGTTCATGCCGGACTATGGCACCGCCCGGGCGGACTTTCCCGGCGGAGACGCCCGCACGCTCTTCCGTTCGATCAAGAAAGTGCTGAGCCTGCCGCCCGAAACCCGCCTGTTCATGTGCCATGACTACAAGGCACCCGGCCGCGACGAGTACAAGTGGGAAACCACGGTCGCCGAGGAGCGCGCGCACAATGTTCACGTCCATGACGGGGTGAGCGAGGACGAATTCGTCGCCATGCGCGAGGCGCGGGACGCGACCCTGTCCATGCCTCGCTTGATCCTGCCGTCGATCCAGATCAACATGCGCGCTGGCCAGATGCCTGAGCCGGAAGAGAATGGGACCAGCTATCTCAAGCTTCCGCTGAACACGCTGTAAGGCCGGGAAGGACCGGGGGCTGAAGGCATGAAACTGTCAGATCACCTGCCCATTCTGCAATGGGGCCGCACTTATAATGGCGAGACCTTCGCCAATGACATGATCGCGGCGGTGATCGTGACCGTCATGCTGATCCCGCAATCGCTGGCCTATGCGATGCTGGCGGGCCTGCCGCCGCAGGTGGGGCTTTACGCCTCCATCCTGCCGCTGGTGGTCTATGCCATTTTCGGCACCAGCCGCACCATGGCCGTTGGCCCGGTGGCGATCCTGTCGCTGATGACGGCGGTGGCTGCGGGCAAGGTGGCCGAGCAGGGCACGCCGGAATACCTGACGGCGGCCATCGTGCTGGCCATCATTTCCGGCCTGATGCTGGTGGTGATGGGGATTTTCCGGCTGGGCTTCCTGGCCAATTTCCTGAGCCA
>JAWKUR010000037.1:0-15513 GCA_041398445.1 Hyphomonas sp.
CCTAGGAGGGAAAGTGTGGCTTGATCGCCATACGCAGCGCCCGGATGCTCTGGCCTTCGATTTGGCCACCTCCTCCGTGCGTGGCAGACAAGGGCTGGGTGGGGCGTTCAATGGCCGTTGAACGAACTTGGCCAGACCGGCCACGTCGCGAGGGGTGATACCTGATTGAGGGGAGTGTCCGGCTCCTCCCTTGGGATGCCCGTCACACCAGCGTCCCGATCATAGCCCCACCACGGGCGCGCTTATCACTCTCGCGCGCTGATGGTGGGGCTTTTTTGATTTTGTCGTTAAATCTGGCGTCGTTAAATCTGGCAGGGGCTGTTGTGGGCTAGTCGGCAGAGTTTTCCCCGTCCCAATAGTCCACTTCGCTTTCCTGGCGCCCGACAAAGCGGAACATGCGTGCACGTTTGCCAGGCAGGCGTGTGGTGGCGAGAAACTTGCCGCTGTCAGGATATTCGCAGATCTCGGTGTCGGATTTGCTTGAGATGGCCACGTATTTCAGGGGCACACTGCCTGTATTGGTCAGCTTGTGCGCATAGGCGGCTCCGCCACGCGGCGCGCCGAGAACGTCTCCAGCCTTTACTGGATAGCTGTCCGGCCCGAAACGATAGGTGCCTTCGCCTTCAAGGATGATGAACATCTCGTCTTCGGCATGGTGGACATGGAACGGGCAGGCAGACTTTCCCGGCGGCACGATACAGAGGGCCGCGCCCAGCTGAGTGAGGCCCACGCGGTCTGAGATATCGGCATCGAGCGAGCGGTAATGCTCGCCCTGTTCGAAAGGCTCAAGCGGCAGCTCGTCCAGCCGTGCGACGGGGTTCAGTTTTTCGGTCATATTGTTGCTATGCCTCCATGAGAGGCCGCAGATCAATGGGGCAGGGGATTGATCGTGACGATCTTGTCCGGGCCGGACAGGTAGGCCTCGTAATCCTGCAGAAGGGCTTCATCATCTGCACTCGGGTCGGGGTTCGTGCGGAGGTTTGCGGCGCGTTCTTCCATCCAGGCCCTAGCTTTGTCCGCAACTTCAGGATTTCCGCCTGCGCAAGCAAGGGCGGAGCCGTCATCAATGACCACACACGTATTTTCCGCCGGATGCCCGGCTTGTTTATCCGTATCTTTGGGGGCTGCCGCCCATGCAAGCTGCGGCATGAGGGCAATGGCGAATACAGAGATCAGCAGGTGGCGCGACATCATGGACTTACCAATGTGACTGAGGCGGCGAGTGAGGCAGCATGCGGGCCATCTATCTCGACCCTGAGGCTGCCATCTGCAAACACAGGATCGGCTTGGAGATCGATTTGCCCGGCTTGTGCGAACACACAGTCAAAGCGCTGCAGCTTGATGTGTTTGACTTGCGGGTGAGTGGCGCCAACCGACTGCTGCGGTGAGAGAACCACTCCAATCGTTGCTTGTTCCGCTTGTGCGGATGTCGTGTTGCAGATCCTGAAGACGGGCAACTTGTCTGCGGGCCCTTCATGGGAGCTGGCAAACACGGTCGCCGTGTCTCCATATCCGAGGTGGAACTCTGCAGTCAGGGGTGTGTCGCACCAGGCCGCTCCAAGAATGAGCTGGGACGACAATCCAAGAAATAGTGAACAGCTGACAAGCTTCACCCTGAAGCGCCTCCGTTTCAATCAAAGGGAGTAAGCCATAAGGCCGCCCCCGCTGCAACCTGTGGTCTGGTCGGCGGTGCTGTTCTCTAGCCTGTTTCCGGCCCTGCCCATATGGCCAATCCCTGCTATATGTTCCTGATGAGTTCCAATCCGAATCGCCCCTCGATCAGCCAGATGGCTGCCCCGCGCCCACCCGTGCCGCAGGGCGATGCGTCATATCTGAAGGGCCTGAACCCCGAACAGCGCGAAGCCGTGATGACCACCGAGGGCCCGCTGCTGGTTCTGGCCGGGGCGGGTACGGGCAAGACCCGTGTGCTGACGGCGCGGCTGGCTCATATCATCGGCTCGCGCCTCGCCTGGCCGTCGCAGACCTTGACCGTGACCTTCACCAACAAGGCCGCGCGCGAGATGCGCGAGCGGGCCCTGCGCCTGATCGGAGATGCGGGGGAGGGGCTGCGCTGGCTGGGCACGTTCCACTCCATCAGCGCGCAGATCCTGCGCCAGCATGCCGAGCTTGTCGGGCTGAAATCGAGCTTCACCATTCTCGATACGGATGACCAGGTTCGCCTGTGCAAGCAGATCATCGTGGCCGAGGACATCGACCCCAAGCGCTGGACGCCTCGCTTTCTTGCGGGCCTGATCGACGGCTGGAAGAACCGTGCCCTGACGCCGGACCGCGTGCCGCCAGATGAGGCGTTCCAGTTCGCGGATGGCAAGGGCATCAAGTGTTATGAGATCTATCAGGCACGCCTGAAAGTACTGAACGCCTGCGATTTCGGTGACCTGCTGATCCACAATATCACGATCTTCCAGCAGAACCCGGACCTACTGAAGGACTTCCAGTCGAAGTTCCGTTACATCCTGGTAGACGAGTATCAGGATACGAACGTTGCACAGTATCTCTGGCTGCGCCTGCTGGCGCAGGGCTCGCAGAATATCTGCTGCGTGGGGGATGATGACCAGTCCATCTATGGCTGGCGCGGTGCGGAAGTGGATAATATCCTGCGCTTCGAGAAGGATTTCCCCGGCGCGAAAGTGATCCGGCTGGAGCGGAATTACCGCTCCACGAAACACATTCTCGCGGCGGCGTCCTCGGTGATCGCGCACAATCGTGGCCGCCTCGGCAAGACGCTCTATGTCGGCGACGACAATGCGATCGAGAATATCGACGCTGCCAAGGTGAAAGTACGCGGCCTGTGGGATGGCGAGGCGGAAAGCCGCCTGATCGCAGACGACATTGAGAGCTGGGTGCGGGGTGGCGGCAAGCATGAGGATTGCGCCGTTCTGGTGCGCGCGTCTTGGCAGATGCGTGCCTTTGAAGAACGGTTCATCCTGCTGGGCATTCCGTACCGCGTGATTGGCGGCCCGCGTTTCTTCGAGCGGGCAGAGATCCGCGATGCGATGGCTTATCTGCGCCTCATCCGCTCACCGGATGATGATCTTGCTTTCGAGCGCGTGGTGAATGAGCCGAAGCGTGGCGTGGGTAACACGACGCTGGCGAAGCTGCAGGCCTACGCGCGGGCAGACGGACGCAGCCTGTTCGTGCTGACGCCCATGGTGTTGCAGACCGATGAGGTGAAAGGCGCGGCCAAGCGCGGCCTTACTCAGTTCATCGACCAGATCAATATGTGGCGGGATCGCCTGAACAATGGCCTGCTGCACACGGAGCTTGCTGAGGTGATCCTCGAAGAATCCGGTTATACGGACATGCTGCAGAAGGATCGCAGTCCGCAGGCGCAGACGCGCCTGGACAACCTGAAGGAACTTGTCCGCGCCATGGGTGAGTTCGACTCGCTGGCGGGCTTCCTGGAGCATGTGGAACTGGTCATGGATGCCTCCGCTGGCGGAGCGGATGAGGACCAGGTGCAGATCCTGACACTGCACGCCGCCAAGGGCCTCGAATGGCCCGTCGTGTTCCTGCCGGGCTGGGAAGAGGAAGTGTTTCCCTCCCGCCGCAGCCTCGATGAAAGCGGCCTGAAAGGCCTCGAAGAAGAACGCCGCCTTGCCTATGTCGGCATCACGCGCGCGCGTGAGCGCGCCTATATTTCCTTCGTCGCCAACCGGCAGATCTATGGCCGCTGGCAAAGCGTGATGCCGTCACGTTTCGTGGATGAGTTGCCGCATGAGAATGTCGAGGTGGTGTCGGAGACCGGCTATTCCGGCATGCCGGGCGGCGACACGGGCTTCACTGGTACGGTGGAGGATCTCGGCGAACGCAGCGATTACCAAAGCCCCGGCTGGAAGCGGCTGAAAGAGAATTCAGGCAAGTACCAGAGCACGGGCGCCCCGCGTGACGCCTCGAACCTCACCGCCACTAGCGGAGGGCCGGAGACCTTCCGCAAAGGCCAGCGCGTCTTCCATGACAAGTTCGGCTATGGCCGTGTTGCTTTCAGCGAGGGCAACAAGCTGACAGTGGATTTCGAGAAATCCGGCCGCAAGAAAGTCATTGCGACCTTCGTCCAGCAGGCCTGACTCTCAGGCGGTTGTCAGAGGGGCCCTCACAAGTATAGTCAGCCTTCACCTTGTTGTGTCGTCATTTTCTGCAATGCCAAATGTCGTGGGGGTATCGTGATTATAATTGGACCGGGGCTTCTTTTCGTAATTGTCTTCCTCGTTTTCATTGCCTTGAACTTCAAGGGCAAGGCAGCGAAGATGCAGTTGGATTTCGAAGCCGAAAAGGCGCGCTGGGAGCGTCAGAACGGACGGCCATATCCTTACGCATATGCAGAATTGGTCCAGCTCTGGGGCAAGAAGCAGACCCGTTCAGCCCTGAGGCTCTTGATGAACATGGCGGGCCTGGGAATATCGCTTGCCGTAACTCTCTGGGCGGCGCTTCAGCACAAGGAGGCGAGAGGCGACAAGATACTCTATGGTACCGGGCATCCGGAAATCTGGGTTTTCGTGATGCTCGCAGCCACATTTGCCGGATTGGTTTTCATGGTACGAATATTTTTCTTTTCCGGCCGCACGGCGCCGGTCGAGCAGATGATGAAGGAAATCGAGGCATCCGACTCCTGAACTCTCTAAGGCTTCCGATTCGGGTAGGGAGAGCAGCACCGGGGCCGGCCTGTCAGGGGGGCGAAGCCTGGCCGGGCGCCTAAGGGTAAGGGCGGCGTGATGTGCCCCGGCGCTGCAGGACCCTTTTCCCACGCGCTGTCCAAACGCTCCCCGAATGGTCCGTTCATATTCCAGTCAGGTTGAGGAGCTGGCTATTCGGCTGCGGGCAGCGCTGAATCCGGCTTGTCGCTGTCGGCCTTGTCATTGGCCGCTTCGCCCTTTGCCAGTAGGCGTACCTCATCTGCCGGGCGCTGTCCGCGGACGCTCGCGCCAATCCGCCGGATCATGTTGCCCGTCCGGTGCGGCACCAGAAGCCAGACCGGTGTGACCAGAAGGATCATCATGGTCGAGAAGGCGAGGCCGAACACGACGGCCGTGGCCAGCTGTACCCACCATTCGGCTTCTGCCCCGCCGAAATTGATGGCGCCCTGACCGAAATTCACGCTCATCTCGAACACCATCGGCAGCAGGCCGCAGATCGTGGTGCCGGTCGTCAGCAGGATCGGGCGGATCCGCTGGGCAGCGGTCGCAATGGCGGCTTCTTCCGGCGTGCGGCCATCCTTGCGCAGCCGGTTATAGGTGTCGATCAGAACGATATTGTTGTTCACAACGATGCCCGCCAGCGCAACGATCCCTGTGCCGATCATCAGGATGGACATGTAGGGCAGGACCAGTTGAATGCCGACTAGAACGCCCGATGTGGAAATGATCACGGCGGTCAGCGTCAGCAGGACCTGCCAGAAATTGTTGAACTCCCACAGCAGGATCACTGCCATCATGAACAGGGCAGCCATGGCGGCGCCCCCGAAGAAGGCATTGGCCTCTGCCATGTCTTCATCCGCCCCCTCGAAGCGCACTTCGACATCTGAGCTGAAGCCTGCCTGGTCGATCCAGTCGCGGACGTCCTGCACAATCGCGGCTCCGGCGCCCTGCTCGACGGCATTGGCGCGGACATAGATGGCGCGTTTGCCGTCAAGGCGTTCGATCTGGCTGACGCGCGGTGCGGGTACACGGTCGACAAACAGGTTCAGCGGCACATTGCCATTGACGGTTGCCACACGGAGCGTGTCGATTGCAGAGGCACTGCGGTCGTCTTTCGGGAAACGCACGCGGATGTCGACTTCGTCGTCGGCATCGTCAGGTCGGTAGCGGCCGACCAGAACGCCATTTGTGACCAGCTGCACTGCCGCGCCAATCTGGGCGACGTCGAGGCCATATTTACCAGCCTCGGCGCGGTCGACTTCGATCCGGTACTCAATACCGGGCAGGGGGCGCGTGTCGTCGATTTCCCGTACGTCGTTGCGTGCTTCCAGATAAGCGCGCAGGCGTGAGGCGGCATCGGTGAGTGCAGGCTGGTTCTCGGACAGCAGAACAACCTGAACATCCTTGCCCGCAGGCGGGCCTTGTTCACGCGCCTGGATCTGGAAGCGGAGGCCCGGCACTTCGCGCAGTCGCGCGCGGACGGCTTCCAGCGTCTTGCGGCCGTCATGTACGCCGTCAGCAGTCGAAAGATCCAGCAGCATCTGCCCGATCGTGTCGAGCGGCTTGTCATTCGCACCGTCGAAACTGACCCCGCCGCTGCCACCGGAAGAGCCTGAGCGGGAGGAGATGGACTCAATGCCGTCCATGTCCGCAATCGCATCCTCGGCGCGCTTGACGAGTTGCTTTTCCTCTTCGGCCGAGAGGGCGCCCTGCGCCTGGATGAAGACGAAGGCCTGTTCCGGTTCGAGGTCCAGGAAGAATTCGGAGCGGTGGCCGGTGGAGCCGAACCAGATAAAGATCAGGATCACGGATCCGATGGCACCGGCCGAAACCAGCCATGGGCGGGCGATCAGGGATTTTACGAGCCTGACATAGGAACCGAGCCAGCCGGTCGCCTGTTCCGGGTCTGCATCTGCGGCGAGGGCCGCGAGGTCTGCATCTGTACCTTCCGGGCGTGCGCCGATGACGGAGCCGAGCACCGGCAGGAAGATCAGCGCCATGGCAAGTGAAGCCGTCAAAACGAAAATCAGCGTGATCGGCAAATACGCCATGAACTTGCCGGGCATGGAGTTCCAGAACAGGAACGGCACGAAGGCTGCCAATGTCGTCAGCGTGGATGAGACCACAGGCCAGAACATGCGCTTGCCGGCCATGGCATAGGCTTCCTTGCGTTCCAGCCCTTCCGCCATTTTCCTGTCGGCATATTCGGTCACGACGATGGCGCCGTCGACGAGGATACCCACCGCGATGACCATGCCGAACATGACCATCATGTTGATCGTGTAACCAAAACTGCCGAGCAGCAGGAAAGCCATCACGAAGGAGGCCGGGATCGAGATACCGACCAGAAGGGCAGAGCGCCAACCGAGTGCGGCGACGACAATGATCATCACCAGCAGCACAGCGGTCACGATGGAGCTTTGCAGCTGGCCCAGCTGGTCGCCGATCTGCTCGGATGTATCGGAGGTGACGGTCGCCTTGACCGTGGCGGGCCAGTTTTCCTGTTCCTCGGCGATGGTCTGGCGCACGAAATTGGCTGTATCCAGAATGTTCGCGCCGGAGCGCTTGATGACTTCGATCAGCAGGGCAGGCTTGCCGTTGAAGGTCGCATAGCCGGTTGCATCCTTGTAGGTGCGGCGGATCTCTGCCACGTCCTGAAGGGTGACCACGGCATTTTCCGTACGCTTGATCGGCAGGTTCAGCGCGTCTTCCGCCGTGCGGATCAGGCCCGGAACCTTGACGGCGAAGCTGCCATCGCCGGTGTCGATTTCACCGGCGGGCACCAGCTGGTTGTTCGCCGTGACGACGTTGTAAATCTCCTGATAGGAGATGTTGTAGGTTTCGAGCTTGGCCGGATCGATCAGGATTTCCAGCACGTCTTCACGCTGGCCCTGGATGCGGGCTTCCAGAATGCCAGCATTGCGTTCCAGCTTGTCCTGCAGGTCTTCGGCAATATCGTTCAGGCCACGCACAGGCGCTTCGCCATAAAGGTTCACCACCATGACCGGGAATTGCGAGGCGTTGAATTCCTGGATCACCGGCTCGCGTGCATCCTGCGGGAAGAAGCGCTTGGCGAGGTCCACCTTGTCTTTCACGTCCAGAACGGCCTGGTCGACATCCACGTCGATTTCGAATTCGAGCAGCAGCGTGCCGGCCCCTTCGGAGCCGTAGCCGTTGAAGGTTTTTAGCCCTTCGATAGACTGGATTTCCTGTTCGATGGGACGTACCAGCAGGCGTTCGGCATCTTCGGGCGTCACCCCGGCCAGCGGCACGGTGATTACCACGAAGGGGATCGGAATATCCGGGTCCGCTTCCTTGGGAAGCTTTACATATGTAATCGTGCCAGCAATGACCGCGCACAGCAGAATGGCGAGCACCATGCGTGCCCGCCCGATGGCGCCGTCGACGATACTCGTCATGGCTGGGCCCCACTGGCAGGCACAGGCTTCACTGCCGCGCCTTCAGACAGATAGTCCTGGCCAAGAGAAATGATGTTGACCGTTTCCGGCAGACCGCTGACCCAGGTTCCGTCTGCGGTTTCGTCAATCACGGCCACCGGAGCAAAGCGAACCGTATTCGTCTCGTCGACATAGCGTACGCCCAATTGTCCGGCATCGGAAAGGGTCAGCAGGCCAGCGGAAATCTTCGTGGCGGGCACGTCGCCGACCGGGATGATCAGCTGTGACGTGACACCCGCCGCAACGGCGGCCTCGCCCGTTTCCAGTTTGGCTTCGACAAGGAAAGTACGCGTGCTGCCCGAGGCTGTGCGCGCCACATAGCGCAGCGTGGCGGGGAAGCGGCGGCCGTCGGCCAGCAGGGCTTCACCGGTCATGCCGACTTCCAGCTTGCCAGCCTGGGCCTCCGAGACCTGGACCGACACAATCACCGGGTCCATGTCGACCAGAAGGCCACAGGCCTGACCTGCTGAGAGGAAGTCACCTGCCTCGGCAAGGCGGGTTTCGAAAATTCCGTCAAACGGCGCACGGATCTGCGTTTTTCCCAGTTCCACTTTTGCCGCGTTCACAGCGGCTTCGGCGGCATCCAGCTGCGCCTTGGCTGCGGTCGCCTGATTGGCCGGACCAAGACCTTTTTCTGCGAGGCTGGCGGCGGCTTCATAGCTGACGCGGGCGGAATCGCGTTGGGCTTCGGCTTCCTTCACGCGGGCAGAGCGGGCTTCGACATCCAGGCCGCAAAGCAGGGTGCCAGCCTTGACGAAGCTGCCTTCGCGCGCCGGTGTGGAGACGACTGTTCCCGTTGTGCCTGCCTTGACCGTGACGCTCTTGTCAGGCTCGGTCCGGCCCTTGGCGCTCAGGCGCAGCATGTGCGGTTCGGCGCTCAGCGTTTCGATGACGGCGGATGGCACATCGTCGCTGCGCTCAATGGCGGCTTCTTCCTTGTGCGAAGAGATGCTCCCGCGCATCAGGCTGCGCAGGCCGAAATAGCCCACAATAACAACGAGAATCGTTGCGGCGATGATAGTCGAACGGTTCACTTCGGGCTGTCCTTCCCCGGGACGAATAGCAGATATAGG
This sequence comes from Hyphomonas sp., assembly GCA_041398445.1. Classification (GTDB taxonomy): domain Bacteria; phylum Pseudomonadota; class Alphaproteobacteria; order Caulobacterales; family Hyphomonadaceae; genus Hyphomonas. The sequence continues at coordinate 9,184 of JAWKUR010000037.1, forward strand.
GCGGCAGGTCGCATGAGAAACCTCCGCGCGCAAATTTCCTTAACACCGGTGATCTTGCTATCCGGCAAACAGTCAGACCCAGTTTACCAACAACCCGCAAGCCCCGGTTAATATCTAACGTGAGGGAAAGACGTTTCCGTCGCCGGATCAGATCCAGCGTTGCCAGCGCAGAAGTAGCAGAGTGCTGATCACCGAGACTGCCAGTGCAAAAACGAGTGTGGCAAAGGCGGCAGGGCTGCCAGCCCCCGGGATTCCGCCCAGATTGACGCCGAAAAGCCCTGTTACAAAGCTGATCGGAAGGAAGACGGCAGACAGGATGGCCAGGACGAACAGGCGCTGGTTGGTCTCTTCGGTGCTTTCCTGGATGGCTTCTTCATACAAAACACTGGACCGTTCCCGGATGTTTTCCAGCAGTTCTGTGAGCCGCGTCACGCGATCAGCGGATTCCCGTAGGAACATCATGTCATGGTCTGTGAACAGGCCGGACTGTGCCCCGTCGCGAACGAGCGTGGCCAGGGCCTCGCGTTGCGGCGTGATGTGCCGGCGGACCTGCAGGATGCGGCGGCGAAACTCCGGCAGGACAGAGCGGTCGAGCCTGACTTTTGGATCGAGCAGTTCGTCTTCATACCGGTCAGCTTCGTCATCGAAGTCTTCCAGGACCGTTTCCATACGATCGGTCAGCTGGTCGGCAATGCCGGCCACGAGAGCCCCTGTGGAGGTTTCGATTTCCCTGGAAAGAACCAGTTGCTGGACATCGCTGACGGACCGGACGGGCCGGGCCCTCAGGGTGATGAGAATATGCTCGCCTGCCCACATGCGCAGCGAGACGAGGTCTTCCACATCGGCGCCCTCGTTCAGGTTCGGGCCGCGAAGATTGATCAGATACCCCTTGCCGTGGCGGGCGGCGCGCGGGCGCGTTTCTTCCTGCAACAGGGCCTGTACGGTCAGACGGTCCAGGCCGCTCTTGCGGAACAACCAGCCCTGCGCCTGGGCAGAGTGCCGGTCAAGGTGAAGCCAGGCGCGCTGATAGGCGCCCAGCTTGCCTTCCAGCACATCGTCCCAGGTCAGGGAGTGAGCGGCGCCTGTCGCGTCAAAGCCAAAGCCGAACAGCAGGGGCTCGTGGCTTTCGTGCGATGTTTGAGGCGCCGCCTGGGTGTCCACTGATCAGATCCCCATCTAGAATGCCGAGACCGGCGGAACCTTGCCGACCCATGGGCGGGCCTGTTCAAGTTCCAGTGCCAATTCGAACAGAAGCTGGTCATCGCCGCGCTTGCCGGAGAACATCGCGCCGACCGGCAGACCGTCTTCCGTCCAGCTCAGTGGGACGCTCATCGACGCCGCACCGGCAACATTCATCGGTGCAGTAAAGGCGGCAAAGGTGACGACGCGTTCGTACAGTGTGTCATAGGCAACTGTCGGGGCCTGCTCGCCGAGTTTCACGGCCGGGCTTGCCGTCACCGGCGTCAGCAGCACGTCGATGTCGGAGAAGCCGGTATCGTAGACAGACTCGAAGTTTTTCAGCCAGGCGACCGTATCGTCCATCTCATCCTTGCGGGACATGAACATGTTCGTCAGGCCTAGCGTCCACGGTTCGAGAATGTCCGGACCGATCGGCTTGCCGCTGAACGCGCTCGCCTGTTGCGCGAATTCTGCCGCGCCTGCGGCCCAGTAGAGCAGGAATTTGTCGAGGAATTCCGTACCCGAATAAGACGGGGTATAGGGCACGATCTCATGGCCGAGCTCGGTGCAGAGCTTGGCGACATTTTCAGTGGCCGCTTTTGTTTCTGCCGCGACCGGGGTGCCGGCATAGGCATCCGTGGTGAAACCGATTTTCAGGCGGCGGCCCACTGGCTTAAGGTCTGCAGCAAGCGGGGCATAGGTGCCGTCATTGGTCTGCGTATCACGGAACAGGTTGATGGAGTCGCGCACCGAGATCGTCACGGCGTGCTGCACGGAAATGTCCACCGGCGGGGCGGCCGGGCCGTGCGCAGGCAGCTGTCCGCGTGAAGGCTTCAGGCCGAACACGCCGCAGGTGCTTGCCGGGATCCGGATCGAGCCGCCACCATCGCTGGCATGCGCGAACGGCACCACACGCGCGGCCACCAGCGCAGCAGCGCCGCCGGAAGAACCGCCGACAATGCGCGTCGTATCCCATGGGTTGCAGGTCTCGCCGGTCACCAGCGCTTCGGTTGAGGCCATCAGGCCCATTTCCGGAGAGGTCGACTTGCCCAGAACAACCACGCCCTCGGCGCGCCACTTGGCTGGCAGCGGGTCGTCCTTGCCGGGCTGATAGCCCTTGAAGGCGCGATTGCCATACCATGTCTCTGCGCCATTCCAGTTGTGCAGGTCCTTGATGAAGGTTGGAACGCCCTGGAATGGTCCTGAGGGTGTGTGGCCGGCTTCGGCGCGGGCCTCATCGAAGATTTCGGAAACGATGGCGTTGATCTGGCCGTTGACGGCATTGGTCCGCGCAATGGCTGCATTCACTTCGGCCAGGGATGTCGTCTCACCGCTGGCGATACGGGCTGCCATTTCGGTGCCGTCAATCCAGCCGGCAGGGGCCTGAGCCGTTGCAGGCGCAGCAGACGGTGCCGGGCCCGCGACGGCTGTGGCCTCTGGAGCTGTCTGCGTGCCAGTTTGCCCACAGGCAGCCAGTGCGCTGACCGCAGCCCCACCCAGGAGGACACCGCGCCTCGTCATCTTTGCCATATCGTTTCCTTCCGATTCTATTTTTGGTTTTTCCGCGCGCAAAGTGTATTGGAGCGCTCCGTAGCGCAAGGGGATAGACAGATGACAGCCGATGCCGCTGGAACGCCGCAGGCCGAAGTGGAGATCACTGAAACGCTGGTCCGTGCTCTGCTACGCGCCCAGCATCCGGACCTTGCCGCCCTGCCGGTGGAGTTTGTCGGTGAGGGCTGGGACAATGTGATGGTACGCCTCGGGGCGGAGTTGGCGCTGCGCCTGCCGCGCCGGGCGATTGCGGATGACCTGTTGCGCAAGGAGCAGCGCTGGCTGCCGGTGCTGGCGCCGCACCTGCCATTGCCGATATCCGCGCCGGTGCGCAGCGGTGCGCCGGGGCAGGGCTATCCTTTTGCCTGGAGCGTGCTGCCGTGGATCGGAGGCGAGGCGGCAGACCTCGCCCCGCCGGATGCTTCGGAGGCACCTGTGCTGGCTGGTTTCCTGCGTGCGCTGCACCGCCAGCCCCTGCCGCCGGAGGCGCCCACCAATCCGGTGCGCGACTGTCCGCTAACCGGAAAACAGGCTGATATCGAACGTCGCATGATGTGGCTGCGCGCACAGACCGGGGCGATCACTCCGGCTGTTGAACGGGCCTGGGCCGCGGGGCTTGAGGCGCCCATCGATCTGCCGGAAAGCTGGATCGCAGGCGACGTGCACGCGCGGAACGTCCTTGTGCGGAACGGGAAGTTTGCCGCCTTCATCGATTGGGGCGATATGTGCGCGGGCGACCCGGCAACGGATATTGCCTCTGTCTGGGCCCTTTTTGACGATCCAGCGGCCCGCTGCACCGCTCTCGAAGCCTATGGCATGAGTGAGGCAACGCTGGCTCGTGCGCGCGGCTGGGCCGTGTTTTATGGGGTTATCCTGCTGGAGACGGGCCGGCACGACCATCCCCGTCATGCGAGGATGGGTGCCGACACGCTCCGCAGGCTGAGCGAAGACCTTACTTGACCACGCCGCAGGCGACCCGGGCGCCGGCGCCGCCGATCGGCTGGGTCATGTGGTCGTCTTCGCTTTCATGGATGATGATGGCGGAGCCGTCCTCGTCGAGCAGGGCGCCCAGCGTGTCGAGCGTGGTGAAGGCTTCATAGCCCGCCGAACCATCCGCAGCGGCCCAGATGTTCGGCAGGTCGCCATTCTCAGGGCCTTTCGGGTTCAGCAGACCATGGCCGCCATCCATCTTGCCGACATGTCCGCCGGACATCTTGTACATGCCGACATCCGAACAGTCGCCCGTGGCGTGGAGGTGGATGCCGTGCCAGCCGGGCGTCAGGCTGCCGGGGGCAAGCTCAAGGCGGATCATCAGCCCGTTCGGGCCATCCAGCAGGTTTGCTTCACCGATGCTCTGGCCTTCCAGGCCGATCATGTCGGCACTGCCATGCGCCATGGTGGGGAAAACGCCCTCTGCCGGGCCGGGCATTTCATGTGCTTCCATCGGGGCCGCTGCCGGGGCTTCGGCTTCCTGAGGGGCGGCTTGGGCGACGCTGGCGCAGGCACCGAGGGCAAGGGCGGAACCGAGAAGGGCTATGCGGCTGATCATGGGGAGTCTCCTGTTGTCGGGTCTTTGCTATAGCATGGTTACAATACCTGTCAGGAAGTCCGGTTCCATGAAAGATCGCGCAGATCGCCTACTTGTGAAGCTTGGCCTGTTCGAAAGCCGCGCCAGTGCGCGCGCGGCTATCGAAGCGGGCCTTGTGCGGGTGGATGGTGTGGCCGTTTCCAAGCCAGCGCAGGAGATTTCAGCCGAGTCTGTCATCGAGGCTGATCCGGCGCATCCCTATGTCTCGCGTGGCGGGTTGAAGCTGGCGCACGGGCTGGAGGCGTTTGGCATAGATCCGGCGGGCCGGGTCTGTCTTGATATCGGCGCTTCTACGGGCGGGTTTACCGAAGTGCTGCTGCTGAACGGTGCAAAGCAGGTTGTCGCTGTCGATGTCGGGCGGGGGCAATTGCATCCGCGTATCGCCGGAGATGCGCGCGTGACGAATTATGAAGCGACCGACGCGCGCAGCCTGACGGTGGACATGCTGCCGGAGGCGCCTTCGCTGCTCGTCTGCGATGCGAGCTTCATCTCGCTGGAAAAGCTGCTGGCCGTGCCGCTGTCGCTCGCCGCGCCGGGGGCGGACTTTGTCGGCCTGTTCAAGCCGCAGTTTGAAGTGGGCCGGGATCATGTCGGCAAGGGCGGCATCGTCACCGATCTTGCCGCCTCCGATGCGGCTGCCGAACGGTTCAGTGCCTGGATGATGGAAAAAGGCTGGCCCATCCATGCCTGGACGGCCAGCCCGATTTCAGGTGGCGACGGCAATGCCGAACGCTTGTTCCATGCGGTGAAAGCTTAGTAGCCGCCGTAGAGTTCTTCGTCACTCTCTCCAACGACTTCCCAATCACCATTATAGCCCTGGCGGCAGGCCGTGACTGGATCGCGCATCACGGAACCGTCAGGCAGAGTCACTTCACGCCAGACTGTGCGGCACTCTTCCGGCTGAGGCGCCGGGGCGGATGCGCGCGGGGCAGGGGTGGCCGGATAGCTCGGATAGGCAGGGTAGCTGGCCGGTGCCGGGGCAGCTGCTTGCGGATGGCTGCGCAGGTCCTGCGGCCGGCCATAGAGCCCCTCGGTCGAGTTGGGGATCGAGCCGGAATATTCGGTCGCGATATAGGGATAGGACCCGTAATCAGCGCGGAAGCTGCCGCCATAAGGCGTTGCCGTCTGGCACGGCGTCGAATTGCCGGAGGCCATAGCATTGCCCGCCACGCCGCCAACGATCGCGCCAAGGATGGCCCCGGCGACGACTTCGCCGTCATTGTTGCCCTTGTCCCAGTAGCCATAGCGGCCGTGCCGGCCATACCGGTTGTAGTGCCAGCGGCTGTCATTATCGCCGACATTGTTGCCAATTGCGCCACCGGCGGCAGCCCCGACAATGGCGCCGATAATCGTGCCGGTTGCCTTGTCTTTGCTGTTCTGCTGTGCGCACGCCGAATTGTAAGAGGTGCCATAGCCATAGGCCGGGGCTCCATAAGGCTGGGTGCCATAGGCCTGAGCCGAAGCGGCCAGCGGGGCGGCGGCCAGGGCCGCAAGGGCGATGCCGCCTGTCAGAAGAGACTTCACCATCTCGTTTTCTCCTTTTCCGGCAGCCGCAAGGCAACCAGTCTGGCCAGCACAGTCGCAAAGCCAACCTGAACCGGACCTGAAGGCTGGACGCGTGACAGCAGACGCCACATATTTACGGCATGGGACTGTTCGATCGCGCCTCTCTTGCTGCTGGACGTGCCCGCTACGCTGCGGCGCAGGGCCTGCGTTCGGCCTGGTACGGGGCGCAGATGCGGGCGGCGAAGTCCCGTACGACCGGGTTTTACCGGCCAGACGATCCGGGCTTCACCCCCACGCGCGGCAAGCCGGACATGGGCCTGTTGCGCAAGGCCTATTTCGACCTTTTCATTCAGGACCGGCGCAATGTGGAGGCGGGGCTTTATCCTGCGCCGCGCGATGTACGCTTGGCCCAGCTGCCCCATGCGCTGAAATCCGCCCGTGCCTTTCAGGCAGATGTCGAAGAGGTCGAGCGCCGGCGTCAGGCCCGCAATGCCACGGAAGTGCAG
>JAWKUR010000038.1:0-15134 GCA_041398445.1 Hyphomonas sp.
GCGACGGAATCCCCGCAGGCATTCGGCACGGCGAAGGCCCTCGGCGCGGCGGGCTACCTGCCCAAGAGCATGTCGATGGAAGACCTCTCCGCCGCGCTCGCCACCACTCTGGATGGCGGCCAGTGGTTCCCGCCGAGCGATGCCGCTGCCGATACCGGCCGGGAAGAACTGCTCGCCCGTGTGGCTGACCTCACGCCTGCGCAGCGCAAGGTGCTGGCCGGGCTGAACGACGGGTTGCTGAACAAGCAGATCGCCTATGAGATGGATATCTCCGTCGCCACGGTGAAGGCGCACATGACGGCGATCTTCCGCAAGCTCGGTGCCAACAACCGCACACAGGCGCTGCTGATCTACAAGGAAGCCACGTCGATCTGAGCCTGCCGCCCCTCCTGCCGGTCAGGCGATCACGCTCTGCGGCAGGTCCTCCAGGAAGCGGCGGATGTCATCCGGAGCGGCCGGCTTGCGCAGCATGGAGATACCGTCGATCTCTGCCTGCGCGCGAACCTCGTCGTTCGCCGCAGCGGTCAGCAACAGCACATTGCCCGGCGAGGGCAGCTTCTGCCGGCTCATGGCGATCAGGTCGAAGCCATCGACGGCATCCTGCAGGTTGAGGTCTGCGATCAGGGCGTCAAAGCCTTCAGCCTCCAACAGGGCCTGCGCCCCGGCCACCGAGCGGGCCCCGCGCACCTTGCAGCCCCAGCCCGTCAGCAGAGCCGTCATCCCGTCCACAATCGCCGCTTCATCGTCGACGACCAGAACGCTCAGATTGGCCAGGCTGACCGGGCGGCGCTGCGTGGTTTTCGCCGCCGTCCGCTTGCGCTTGCCGGAAGTGGCCGCCAGCGGCACCGTGACGGAGAAGACGCTGCCCCGTCCGGGCACGGACCGGATGTCGATCCGGACGCCCATCAGGTCAGCCAGGCGCTTGGAGACCGGGAGGCCAAGCCCCGCGCCCCGGATGCCGGTATTGTCGGTGTCCTCGAAACGGCGGAATTCCTCGAAGATCAGCGGCAGGCTCTCCGCCGGAATGCCGGGGCCGGTATCCCACACTTCGATGCGCGCCATGTTCCCGCGCCGCCGCGCGCCGACCAGCACCGCCCCTTCGCGCGTATAGCGGCGGGCATTGGAAATGAAGTTCCGGAGGATACTTTTCAGGAAGTCAGGGTCCGCTTCGACAACAAGACTGGTAGGCGCGATGCGCATGCCGATCCCGGCCTGTTCGGCCATTGGCATCGCTTCTTCCACAAGGTCTTCCAGCAAGGGCCCGACCGGGAACTGGGCCAGCTTGGGTGCGATGCTGCCATGGTCCAGCCGGGAAATGTCCAGCAGGCCCCGGATCAGTTCGTCCGCAGACTGAATGGCCTTGTCGGCGCGGGAAACCAGCCCCTGCCCTTTCTCGTCTGCACGGATGGAGCCGAGGAACAGGCGGGCCGCATTCAGCGGCTGCAGCAGGTCATGACTGGCGGCGGCCAGGAAGCGCGTCTTGGAGGCGTTGGCCCCTTCCGCATCGCGGCGGGCAAGGTCCAGGTCCTGCGCCATTTCCTCCAGATCCTGCGTCCGCTCGCGCACCCGCGTCTCCAGCGTCTCGTTCGCCTCGATCAGGGCCCGCTCGCGCAGCTTGTCCTCGGTAATGTCTGTAAAGGTGGTGACATAACCGCCGCCCGGTGTCGGGTTCCCGACAATGCGCAGGAAGCGGCCATCGGGATTGCGGCGTTCATAGGTGTGCTGGCGCCCGGCTTTCATGTGGGCCACGCGGCGGCGGGCCTCCTCGGCCGGGTCGCCGTCGATCCAGCCGGATTCGAGATTGTACTCGATCAGCTTCGCCACAGGCGTACCGACAGAGATCAGCTCATTCGGATAGCGGAACAGGTCCAGATAGGCCGTATTCCAGGCGACAAGGCGCTGGTCTGAATCCACGACCGAGATACCTTGCGAGATATTCTCCAGCATGGATTGCAGCATGTGCCGGTCAAAGCGTTCGGCCTGCGTCTTGTGGTCCAGCATGGACAGGACATCGCGCAGGGCCACCTTGTTGCCCCCGATGGCAGAGGCCAGCACCACACGGGCAGACGAGGCGCCCAGTGCCGAGGCCAGCAACCGCTCCGTCCGCTGAACAAGCCGCCAGTCCGCCGGGCCATCCCCGGTCGCCGTCACACCGGAGACGCGGTGCAGGTCGGCAAAGGCATGGTCCACCGCTTCCGGGTTCAGGAAGCGTGAGGCCAGCGTTTTCAGCCCGTTCGGTGTCACGGTTGCCACAGGATCTGTCGCGCCTGCCTCGGCATGGCCCAGCCGCTCCGGCTCTCCCACGAAGACAGATGATTGGACCTTGTCGCGCAGGCGCTCACGCGAGCGCAGGGACAGGGTGATATAGGCCGCAATGTTCGCCCCGAGGCTCCATACGACGCCGTGGATCAGGCTGTCATCGAAGCGCACGCCAAGCAGGGCGTGAGGGTCCAGCCAGCCCGGAACACTGGCCGCCATGCGCTCATGCTGCAGGATCGCCGGCAGGAACAATGTGTAAGCCCAGAGGCCCATGCCGAGGGCCAGCCCCCACAAGACGCCCGTGCGGCGGCCGCTGCGCCAGTAGACCGCCCCGATCAGGGCCGGAGCGAAATGCGACGCCGCAGCGAAGGACAAGAGGCCGATCTGCGCCAGCGCCTCGCCCGTGCCGGCCAGGCGGTAATAGCCATAGGCGCAGAGCACGATGACTATGATCACGCCCCGGCGGATCGTCGTCAGGCGCGCGCCGGAGTTGCCGCCAAGGCTGGAGAAGCGCCCGGTCTGCATCACCGCAGGCACAATCAGGTCATTCGTCACCATGGTGGACAGGGCAACGCTGGCCACGATCACCATGCCCGTTGCAGCCGAGAACCCACCGAGGAAAACGAACAGCGCCAACAGGCCGTTGCCATGCGCGAGTGGCAGGTCCAGCACGAAGAGGTCTGGCGGAACACCGGCATCCAACGTTGAGAGACCCGCGATTGCAATCGGGATCACCACGGCGCTTGTCAGCGCCAGATAGGCGACGAAAACGACCCGGGCAGTCTGCACCTCGGCCCGGTTGCGGCGCTCGATAATGGCAACGTGGAACTGGCGCGGCAGGCAGATGATGGCACACATCGAGAGGATTGTGGTGGTGATCATCCGCTGCGAAAGGCCCCCTGTGGTGAATGGGACGGTCGCTTCAGGCGGGATATCGACCGCTGGCGATGTGATGAGCGACAGCGAGAGAACCGCCACCGCGACCAGCGCGACCAGCTTGATCACCGCTTCCAGCGCCAGAACCTGCATCAGGCCCGCATTGCGGCGCGTGGCATCTGACTGGCGCGCCCCGAACAGGATGGCGAACACGCCCATGGCGAGCGCCGTGAACAGCACGGTCTGGCTGGCCGGGCGCGCGCCGGCATTCTCGGCGCCATAGGCCAGCGCCTGGAAGCTCATCCCCACCGATTTCAGCTGCAGCGCGATGTAAGGCAGGCTGCCCGCCACAGCTGCCAGCGCAGCGAGGGCCCCGACGCCCCGGCTCTTGCCGTATCGGGCGGACAGGAAGTCGGACAGCGAGGAAATGCTCTCCCGGCGGGCAACATCGCCGATGCGGCGGATCAGGTCCGGCAGGAACAGGAACACCAGCGCCGGGCCGAGATAGATGGCGATATAGTCCCACCCGCTTGTGGCAAAGGTGCCGACCGCGCCGAAGAAGGTCCACGAGGTGCAATAGACGGCCAGCGCCAGAGCATAGGTGTACGGGCTGTGCGTGACCGACGGGGCCCGCGCGCGCCGGTCCCCCCGCCAGGCAATGGCGAAAAGGCCGAACACATACAGCCCCGTTGCCCCAACAATCAGCCAGACCGGCATGGACATATCTCCTCAGGCGCGGAGTTTCACCCGCCAGAGGCCCCTCTGGCAAGTTCGACTAGGGTCTGTGGTCAAACGCCAAAAAGGGCGGCCCGCTGCCCCGGACCGCCCAGTTTGGAAGGGAGAGTGGTTGCTGCCTTCTATTCGGGCAGCATTTCCGCATCGGCGATGCCGTGTGCGGTGCGGGTTCCAGGCACGCGGATGTCTTCCACGAGATCCTGGATGTCCTGCGGCGGCGGTGCGGTCACCAGGGCGACGACAACACCCACGGCCAGCGACAGGAACATGAACACGAACCCGATCCCCTCCGGAGAGACGCCCAGCCACCAGTGCGATGCATCCGTATCCACGAACTTGAAGTGGTAGATGTACCAGAAGGTGGTGACGAGGCCGGTGAGCATGGAGGCGATGGCGCCTTCACGGTTCATCCGCTTCCAGAAGATGCCCAGCACGATGACGGGGAAGAGCGAGGCCGCAGCCAGGCCGAAGGCGAAGGCAACCACCTGCGCCACGAAGCCGAGCTTCGCCGTGTTCATCCCCATGATCCCGGCCAGGATCACAGCCCCTGCCGCCGCGCCGCGCGCCGTCAGCAGTTCCTGCTTGTCGGTCATGCCCTTGAAGAAGGTCCGCCGGCAAAGGTCGTGGCTGACAGAAGACGAGATCACCATCAGGAGACCCGCTGCCGTCGACAGGGCCGCAGCAAGGCCGCCCGCCACGACCAGTCCGATCACCCAGCCCGGCAGGCCGGCAATGGACGGGTTGGCCGTCACGATGATGTCGCGGTCCAGCTTGGTGACTTCATTGTCCGCACCGGCACGGTACTGGACGACGCCGTCGCCATTCTTGTCGGTGATTTCAAGCAGGCCGATCTTTTCCCAGTCCTTGAACCATTTCGGGATCGGCTTGCCGCCATCGGCAACGATGGCCGCAGCTTCGGCGTCATAGTCTGCATCGTTCGCGATATAGGTCGACTCATTCACCGTATCGATGAAGTTGAGGCGCGCGAGCGAGGCAACTGCCGGAGCCGTCGTGTAGAGCAGCGCGATGAACACCAGCGCCCAGCCGGCCGACACGCGGGCTGCCCCGGCGCTCGACACGGTGAAGAAGCGGATGATCACATGCGGCAGGCCAGCCGTGCCGAACATCAGTGCGCCGGTGATGGCGATGACATCGAACATCGACTTGTCGGTCTGCGTGTACTCCATGAAGCCGAGATCCGTCACGACGGTGTTCAGCTTCTGCAGCATGGAGATGTCTTCACCCTTCACATTGGAGATGAAGCCCAGCTGCGGGATCGGGTTGCCCGTAACGATCAGCGAAATGAAAATCGCAGGAACCGTGTAGGCAAAGATCAACACGACGTATTGTGCCACCTGGGTATAGGTGACGCCCTTCATGCCGCCCAGCACCGCATAGACGAACACGATGGCCATGCCGACCATGATGCCGGTGTTGAAGTCAACGCCGAGGAAGCCCGAAAAGGCCACGCCCACGCCCTTCATCTGGCCGGCGATATAGGTGAACGACACGAACAGGGCACAGACCACCGCGATCAGGCGGGCGGTCGTCGAATAGTAACGGTCGCCCACAAAGTCCGGCACGGTGAACTTGCCGAATTCGCGCAGGAACGGTGCCAGCAGCAAGGCCAGCAGAACATAGCCGCCCGTCCAGCCCATCAGGTAGACGGAGCCGCCATAGCCCATGAAGGCGATCAGGCCCGCCATCGACAGGAACGAGGCCGCCGACATCCAGTCGGCCGCCGTGGCCATGCCGTTGACCATGGGATGAACATCATGTCCGGCGACATAGAAGTCGTCGGTCGATCCGGCCCGCGCCCAGAGCGCAATGCCGATATAGGTCCCGAAAGTCAGGACGACCCAGAAATAGGTCCAGAATTCCTCTCCACCCATCGTCTCAGGCCTCCACGCCGTATTTCTTCTCCAAGCGGTTCATCGCCCGGCAGTAGTAGAAAATAAGCCCCACGAAGACGTAGATGGATCCGTTCTGTGCGAACCAGAATCCGAGTGGCGCACCTCCGATCGACACCTGGTCGAGAAAGCTCCGGAACAGGATGCCTGCCCCATAGGAGACGATGAACCAGATGGCGAGCAGGCTGAGGGTCAGCTTGACGACGTCGCGCCAATAACCCTTCGCATCTATCTCGGCGAGATTGTGTGTCATTCCTTGTTTCCTCCCTTATGCCCCTTTGTGGGGCCCCTTATGGGCTTTCTGGCGTTTGCCGATGGCCATGCCGTTTCCGGCTTCTGTGGCCGTTCTTCTTTTATTGCGTGCGGCAGCCGCAGATTGCAGGCTGGCGCAATGGGGCCATGTAAAACAGCCCCACTTTGGTCTTAGCTTCGCTTGGCGTAGCGGCGTTCTTTCCAGCCGCCATGGATCAGGGCGCCGGCAAGGCCCAGCCCGCCGATCAGGTAGGCTTCACCGAAGCCAAACCCGTCCGACAGGCTGAAACCCGAGACCAGACGCGCCGCATAGATGGCCGCCATCAGCAGGCCGAAAGCGATCATCAAATGCGATTTCAGCATCTTTTTCCTCCCGTATTCTTTTCACCAGTTTACGCGATTTCCCCCCATCACCATCCCCGACCTTGGTCGGAGAAAATGAAAGGTCTTTCCTTACGGAAATCACGCAAAAACGGAGACGGTCGCTCCGCTGGCAAGAGGAGAGCCGGGAGGCAACAATTATTACCGGAAAGCCAGCGCCTCAGGCGGAAGGTCAGGAATTTCAGGCAGGGCGATCTGCCGGATCAGCCCCTTGTGGCGGTCGATCACGAAGACCTCATGCGCACCGCCCGGAACGAAGCTGAACGCCTGCCCCTCGGCTTCAAGCTGGATGGTCGCTACATGGATGAGTGTCGGCCCCATGACCGGACGCGCCATGACATACATTTCCGGACGGTCATGGCCCATCAGGTATAGCAATCCGTCAGGCCCGAGCGCGCCGCCGGAGGCTGCATATGGCGCCATGCGCTCTATCGCGCTTGCCGGGATCAGCCAGCCACCCGTGCGGCGCCATTCCTTGTCGAATGTCACGATGCTGGAGAAGGTGCTGTCCTTGAACGGAACGCCGCCATTTCCGGAATAATGGGCAAAGCCGGCGATCCGGCCCCCGTTCCAGTCGTCAAACCATGTCAGGGAGCCTTCCTCGGTCAGCCCCAGGGAATGCGTCTCGACATGCGTCATCGATTGCGTGTCGAAGACTTCGACAGAAGACCCGTGCGGAACAAGGGAATAGTTCGAATTGGCGCACCAGAGTTTCCCCGTGCGCACGGAGCAGGAATTCATATGGCGGATGAGGCCCTTGTGAGGTGCCGCAAAGCGGGCGACCAGCACGCCGTCTTCCCGCCGGTATTTTCCGATGATCGTATTGTCGAGCGCGTAGAAATACTCGTCATCCACAGCGACGCCCTGATCGGCCTCCGCGGCTGGCCAGACATTCAAGGTCTGCGCGCTGAGTTGCGCAATTTCAGGCGCCTCATAGTCCGGCACGTCCTCCAGGTTCACAATCGGCCCCGGCGGCTGCGCTACGCTCATCGAATGCGCACAGGCGGCACAGAACAGCACAAGACTTCCGACGAAACCCCGCAAGGCCTTTTTCATGACAGACTCCCGATAATGAAAAGACCTGCGCCAACCCGTGGAACGGGCTGGCGCAGGAAATGAGGATTAGACCGGCAATCAGAAGCCGTAGCTCACACCGAAGTAGAAGGTGCTGCCAACATATTCATGTTCCGTATTCCAATTGACGCGTCCGCCCTGGAATTCCGTCGTGGGTTCGTTGTTGAGGTTCACCCCTTCAAAGAACACTTTCAGATTGTCACGGATTGAATAGGTGACTTTTGCATCCCAGCGTCCGAACTCACCCTGGTTGAGGTTGAGTTCGGGCTCATCCAGGTTCACGTCCGTCAGGAAGTTGTCGTTGTAGGCATAGCTGAGCGACGCATCGAAACCATAGTTCTGATAGAACAGCGACAGAGCATATGTCCGTTCCGCCTGATTGAGCAGCGGCAGGGTTTCACCATCCACCTCTGTCTCGCCGTCCAGGAAGGTCGCCGTCGCGGAGATGCCGATGCCGGCGAGCGCTTCCGGAAGGAAGCGGTCGAACTGCGTCTGCGCGATCAGCTCAAGCCCTTTCAGGGTGGAGGAACCGGCGTTCACGGTTGTCGAGACATCCAGCTGGGTCAGGTCCGTCGTATCGATGGCCCCGCTCAGGCCACGCGAGGCGAGATAGGCCTCGATGGCTGAGGCGGTGGTGAACTGCTGGGACAGCCCGACCAGGTCATCCGAGATGTCCTTGTAGAATACAGACGCCGACAGAAGCGTCAGGTCGTCAGGGTACCACTCGATGCTGGCATCATAGTTCCAGGACACCCGCGCCTTCAGGTCCGGGTTGCCAATGCTCAGGGCACCGATCCCGAGTTCTTCGGAGTAGGAAGAACGCGGCGCGATCGTATCGTAATCGGGACGCCCAAGCGCCCGGGTGATGGCCCCGCGCACCTTGACCGAGTCGGTGACATCCCAGTTCGCCAGCAAGGACGGTAGCCAGTTGATATAGTCGCCACCGTCGGAGACCTTCTCGGCCCCGCCATCGACAAACAGATAGCCGGAGCTGTCGACATTCGTCGACTCAACCCGCACGCCGCCGATCATCTCGACCGGGCCCACCTGCTTCACACCCATGAGGTAACCGGCCAGAACGGTTTCGGTAATGTCATAGTCGGAGGCGTAGCTGTTCACGAAGCCATCCGACTCGTTGAGCGTGAAATAGTCTGCATTCGCCGGATCACGCAGGAACGCGTTCATCGCGTCGACATCCATCATGATGTTCGGCGCGCACCCGACTTCGAAACAGTTGGTGAAGGCGCCTCTGGTGAAGCTCGCGGACGTTCCGAGATTGAGGTCCTGCGAACCCGGGTCATAGCGAGTCAGCTCATAATCCCAGTTCCGTTCCACGCGCCGTGCTTTCACACCGGCCTTGAGGCGGGTGTCTTCATCACGCTGCCAGGTGACGTCGAACTTCCCGGAAACCGTGTCCTCGTCCATGTGGCTGTCCTGGAAACGTGCCCGGCGGAACGGCATGAGCGACGGGTCCTGACGATCCGGCGTGCCGGCATCCGGGACGATGTTGACGATGCCATCACCGGACATCGACCAGGCATTCGGACCGAAGGTCTTACCCGAGCGCCATTCCCAGTAGGAATAATCCTCGTCGATCGAGTTCTGTCCGGCCTGCACGTCATACGCGTAGGTCAGCGTATCCACGATATTCTCGCCGCCCAGATTGACCGTGAAGATTTCCTTGTCGGCGGTTTCCAGACGGATGTTCGGCGCGATCCGGTTCCCGCCGGAGGCGCCGGATGTCGCCGTGTCAAAGGAAATGTCCGTATCGAAATTCTGTTCGTAGCGGTTGCGGTGCTGGAACTCGTCCCAGGTCGCATAGAACCCGCGAACATAGTATTTCGAATTGTCGTCAGGACGCAGTTCGAGAACACCGTTGAGATTCAGACGCTCACGGCCGATGATATAGTAATTGTTCTTGACGTTTTGCGGAGCCGCTCCACCGGCGCTGGTGTCTGTGGCTTCGTAGGAAACCCAGTCATCGGCATAGTAACCGGGGGCGACATATTCACGGTCCGACCATGAAGCAGCGGCCAGCCAGCCAAGCTTGCCATCCATCAGCTTGCCCGAAAGCGTGCCATCCATGCCATAGGGGTCAGAGCCGCCATAGGCATTGGATTTCGGCTGAATGTCCTCAACGCCATAGCGGCCCGTGACGTAGCCATAGAAGTCATCAGGCTTGTCGAAGGGTGACTTCGTGTCGACGTTCACCGTGCCGCCGATGCCCTGCGCGTCCATGTCCGCGGTCGGCGTCTTGATCACCTGAACGGAACTCAGAACCCCGCCCGAGATGATGTCGAGCGGCGCGTTACGGCCACCGCCTTCCGTTTCGGGAGAGCCCATGTCCGCACCGTTGATGGTGATATTGTTCAGTGAGGGATTGATCCCCCGGATCTGAACATAACGGCCTTCACCCTTTTCGACGAGCATGCTGACGCCCGCAAGACGGTTGAGGCTCTCGCCCACGTTCTTGTCCGGCAGCTGGCCGAGCTCGTCCACGCCCAGCGCCTCGATTGTCTGCAGCGCGTCCCGTTTCTCATCAATGCCCAGTTTGCGCGACAGCTTCGACCCATCCACCACCACGGTATCAAGGACTCGTGTCTCGTTGTCCCCGGCCTCCTGGGCCGTGGCATTCAATGCGATGAGCACGCTCGCCGCAGAGGCAAGCACTAAATTCCTGTAAGTCATTATGGGACCCCGACTGATCATATTCCCGATCGGCCTTAGACGCTCCCTCATTGTCAAAATCGTCTCAGTTGCGTGAAACCTTTGCGACGCCAGATAAAAAAATGTTGCACCCTCCCAAGGGTTGTTTTTTGACACCCGCAAAAGATGAAGAGAGCATGTTTCCACGGCAAGGGAGCCCCCCTCGGATTGTAACGGCCGCCTCTCCCTCCTGACTTCAGCTCGTAGACAAGTTGGGTGATCACGCGTCTCAGGCGGCCGCCGAGGCACTTGGGTGGCCGCTTCTGCTCCATTGACGCCTTCTCCGGCGGATGGAACTTAAGGTCCATGCATACCCGACTCTCCCAGACCTTCGCAGCGCTGCTCCTGGCAACGCCTCTTCTCAACAGCAGCGCCGCTTTTGCCGATCCGGCCGAAACCAGGACGATCTATTCGGACGTCACGCTGATTGACGGAACTGGCGCCCCGGCGCTGCCGCATCAGGACATCATCGTCTCCGGCGAGCGCATCATCGGCATCGCGCCGCACGCAGAAGCCGCAGCTACCGATGACGCCTCCACAACGGTGATCGACCTTGCCGGCCGCTACGTGATCCCCGGCCTGATCGACAGCCATGTGCATATGGCCACGCCGCCGGAACCGGACATGGCGCGCGCCATGCTGCGCCGGAACCTTTATGGCGGCGTCACAGCCGTGCGGGACATGGCAGACGACATGCGGCTCGTCAGCGAATTGGCCCGCGAAGCGCGCTTTGCCGAGATCCCGGGGCCAGACATCTATTATGTCGCGCTCTTCGCCGGACGGCCTTTCTTCGCAGACCCGCGCGTAGCCGCCGCCAGCATGGGCTACGCCCCCGGCACGGCGCCGTGGATGCAGGCCATCGACGAGAATACCGACCTGAAGGAAGCCGTCACCCTCGCCCGCGGAACCGGCGCAACGGCGCTGAAGATCTATGCTGACCTGCCATCCGACCTGATTGATGATATCACCGCAGAGGCACACGCGCAGGGCTTGCAGGTCTGGGCTCACAGCGCGGTGTTCCCCACCCGCCCAGCGGACGTGATCGGCGCCGGCGTCGATACGGTCAGCCACATCTGTTATCTCGCCTACCAGGTCGAGCCGGTGATGCTAGAGGCATATGAAGACCATACGCCTGTGAATGAGACGCTGCTGGAACAGCCCGAAGACCCGGTGATGGCCGGTCTCTTCAGCGAGATGGCCAAACACGGCATGATCATTGACGCAACAGGCAGCCTGTTCGTGAAGCGCGATGTCGAGCGCGAAACCCACCCCGAGATGAGACCGATGCGCTGCACGGGCCCGGCAACGACCCGGCTGACCCGGCAGGCATGGAAGGCTGGTGTTCCGATCTCCGCCGGAACGGATACGGTCGCCGGGTCGGAGAGCCTGTGGCCGGATGTTCTGGATGAGGTTGTCTACCTCGCCCGCGATGTCGGCATGCCGCCGCTGGAAGCCATCAACTCTGCCACGGAAGTCGGGGCACGCTCGATGGGACAGGAAGCGGAAATGGGCACGCTGGTTTCAGGCAAGCTCGCCAATTTCGTCGTACTCACAGAAGACCCGCTGGCAGACATCGAGAACATCCGTACCGTAGAGCTGACCGTGAAGCGCGGCCGTGAATACCGCCGCGAAGATTATCGTCCGGTCACGGCTGAAGAGATGGGAGAGACCGATGGCAACTGACCGCAGGCAATTCCTGGCAGCCATGGCAGCCATCTCGGCAACCGCCGCAGCAGGCGCACATGCACAGGCTGGGGCTGGGGCTGGGGCTGGGGCTGGGGCTGGCAGCCAGAAGGCAAAAAACATGATGGTCATCAACACGCTTGGCGGCCTGTCAGATCCGAACCATCCCGGCGATGGGCTGGTTCCGGAATTCTCTCCCCGCGTGATCGCGGAGGCACACGCCTCCGGCCTGACGGCGGTGAACATCACACTCGGCTATGTCGCCGGGCCGGAAGACCCTTACGAATATTCGGTGCGAGACATCGCAGCGACGGATGCGCTGGTCCGCAAGCATTCAGACGACATTCTGAAGGTCTACACCGCCAACGACATCCAGCGCGCCAAGGATGAAGGCCGCATCGGCCTGATCTACGGTTTCCAGAACGGCGCCATGATGGGAGAAGACCCGTCACGTGTGGACACATTTGCTGCGCTGGGCGTTCGGATATTCCAGCTGACCTATAATCCGGCGAACCTGTTGGGCGACGGATCCATGGCGCCGGAGAACCGCGGAATCACCGCGCTCGGCCGCGAGGTGATCACGCGCTGTAATGCCAATCGCGTCATGGTGGACCTGTCCCACAGCGGGCAGCAGACGTGTCTGGAAGCGGCGCACGCTTCGACCCAGCCAATCTCGATCAATCATACCGGCTGCCGGGCCCTGACGGACCTGCCCCGCAACA
The DNA here is from genome assembly GCA_041398445.1 of Hyphomonas sp. Lineage (GTDB taxonomy): Bacteria > Pseudomonadota > Alphaproteobacteria > Caulobacterales > Hyphomonadaceae > Hyphomonas. The sequence continues at coordinate 12,599 of JAWKUR010000038.1, forward strand.
AGACGGATGAAGAGCTTCGTCTGGTCGCGGACCAGGGTGGCTTTGTCGGCATCTACTTCATGCCCTTCCTGAACCCCACCGGACACGCCACGGCAGACGATGTGGTTGCGCACATCGAGCATGCCGTGAAGATTTGCGGCGAGGATCATGTTGGTATCGGCACGGACAATACGGTGAGCCAGATCGACGACCTTCAGGCCTATCAGGCTGTGCTGGCAAAAGAGATCGCCGACCGCCGCGCCGCAGGGATCAGCGCAGCCGGAGAGCGGCCGGACACCTACCCCTTCGTTGTTGACCTGAGAGGGCCGGACCAGTTCCGCAAGCTCGAATCCCTGCTTGCCGCCAAAGGGTGGCCGGAGGGACGTATCGAGAAGATCATGGGCCGCAACTTCCTGCGCTACGCAGAAACGATCTGGGGCGCCTAGCAGTCAACATGACCGACCATTCCTCATCCTTCGAAACCGCCCTGCGGACGGCCATCGACACAAAGACCAAGCCGGTTGGCGCGCTTGGCCGCATCGAGACGCTGGCGGCACGGATCGCACGCATTCAACAGACACTGACGCCGGTGGCCGACACCTGCCGTCTCACGATCTTTGCTGCAGACCATGGGATCGCCGGGACGGGCGTCTCCCTCTACCCGCAGGATGTCACACGCCAGATGGTGTTGAACTTCCTGTCCGGCGGTGCGGCGGCGAACGTCTTCGCACGCTCAGTCGGTGCGGATCTTCAGATCGTCGATTGCGGCATGATGGGGGAGCCGGTGCCCGATCCGGCGCTCGTGTCCCGGCGCATCGCGCCCGGCACGGCGAACGCGCTGGAAGGCCCCGCGATGACGGCGGAGCAGCTGGAAATTGCTCTTTCCGAAGGCGCGGCACTGGAGGCCGCAGGGACGCATCAGATCGCCTGCTTTGGCGAAATGGGCATTGGCAACACATCGTCCGCCAGCCTGGTCGGGGCGAAGCTGCTTGGCTTGCCGGTTGAGACCCTGGTGGGCCGTGGCACCGGGCTGGACGATGAGGGCGTCGCCCGCAAGGCCGCCCTGCTCCGCCAGGCTTCAGACCGGACGGCAGACCGGCTGGATGTGAAGACAGCCCTTTCCGAATATGGCGGCTTTGAAATCGCGATGATGGCAGGCGCGATGTGCGGCGCCGCTGAAGCCGGCAGGATCGTCATTGTCGACGGCTATATTGCCAGCGTTGCCGCCCTGTGCGCGCAGGAACTGGCACCGGCTGCGGCCGATCATTTTGTGTTCGCGCACCGCTCTGCCGAGGCCGGGCACAATCGCATTCTGGACGCCTTGAGTGCAGAGCCCCTGCTGGAGCTGGACATGCGTCTTGGCGAGGGCACGGGCGCACTCCTGGCTGTGCCGCTGGTCCGGGCGGCAGGGGCCATGTTGCGCGAAATGGCGAGCTTCGAGAGCGCTGGCGTGAGCGGCCCCGCATGAGGGATGAAATCGCCAAGCTGCTGCTGGCCATCCAGTTTCTGACGCGCCTGCCTGTGCCAGCCGTCTTCACCTATACTGAAGCGCGCATGGCCGGTTCCACGGCCTATTACCCGCTTGTCGGGGTCATGATCGGCTGCATCAGCGCGGCGATCTATTGGCTCGCCTTTCTTGTGCTGCCCCAATCCGTCAGCGTCATCCTCGCCATCGCGGCCGGGCTACTTGCCACTGGCGCATTTCATGAGGACGGTCTGGCTGACACATTCGATGGCATCGGCGGCGGCCTGACGCCGGAAGCCTCTCTTGAAATCATGAAAGACAGCCGCCTAGGCACATATGGTGCCGCCGTGCTTGGCCTTGCCCTGGCGACGAAGGCCACAACTCTCATCGCACTGCCCGCCTATGTGCTTTTGATCACACTTACCGCAGCACACGGACTTTCCCGCCTGTCGAGCGTTCTGACGATTGCGACGAGCCGATATGTGCGCGGAAAAGGCAAGAGCAAGCCGGTTGCCACGGGCGCCTCCCCCGCGAACCTTGCCATTGCCTGCGTCACAGGCGCAGCCATCATGATGGTCTGGATCGGCCTCATGCCACTCGCGCCGTTGCTGGGGGGGCTGGTCGGTCTGTGCGCCGGACACCTGCTGATGCGTGCCTTCTTCGAGCCGAAGCTGAAAGGATACACAGGCGACACGCTCGGCGCGGTTCAGCAAGCCAGCGAGATCGGGTTTTACCTGGGCGTGCTGGCATGCCTGTAACACTGCTGCGTCACACCACGCCCGATGTCGCCAACGGAATTTGCTATGGCATGAGCGACCTTGGCCTTGCCGAAAGTTTTCCGGAAGAAGCGCAGGCCGTTCTGGAAAGCCTTTCCACGGTCGAGCGTATCGTGACCAGCCCCCTGCAACGATGCCAGCGACTTGCCGAACATATCGGCATGTCGCTTTCCCTTCCGGTGCAGGCCGATGCCCGCCTCAGGGAAATGGATTTCGGCACATGGGAAGGGCGTGCCTGGTCTGACATCCCAAGGGCCGAGCTGGACCATTGGGCCGCCGATTTCCTTCATGCCCGTCCCCATGGCGGAGAAAGCGT
>JAWKUR010000039.1:0-9023 GCA_041398445.1 Hyphomonas sp.
GCCGCCGGATTTCGGGCCGCTGCCGGCGAAGCCCAAATTCATCATCCACGACACGTTCAACGCGCATATGGACGATGCGGTCGTCGGCCTGATGGACCCGGCGCATGTGCCCTTCGTGCATAATCAATGGTGGTGGCGTCCGCCGTCGGCCGGGCTGAAGCTGAAAGAGAAGCCCTTCGTTCCAACGGATCGCGGCTGGGCCATCGACCGGCATTCGCCCAGCTCGAACTCCAAGCTCTACCGCTGGATCTTTGGCGGCGATGTGCAGACCGAGATCCGCTTCCAGCTGCCGGGCTATCGCTGGGAAATCGTCTCCAACGACACTGCGCGCCTGCTGACGCTGACCTGCCTCACACCGGAGGCCCCGAAGAAAACACGCATCACCCAGTTCACATGGTGGACCGGTGCGCCGCTCCTGAACCTCGCCATTCCGATTGCCAAGCCTGCGGGCAAGAAGTTCCTCGATCAGGACGGCACGATGGTGAACCTGCAGAATGAAGGCATGGCGCACCAGAAGGCGATGCTCTGGATCGACGATATCGACGTGCAGGCCAAATGGTACCAGCGCCTGAAACGCGAATGGACCGAGGCCCGCACCGAAGAGCGCGACTTCGTGAACCCGATCGAACCACGCACGCTCCGCTGGATGAGCTGAGGCTGCTCACACCGGGGGGGACATCATTTGAAAACCCTTGTCCTCGGCGGCTATGGCCTGATTGGCCTTGCGATCACCAAAGCGCTGATGGCGGCTGGGCATGAGGTGACGGGGCTTGGCCGGTCGGCTGCTAAGGGCAGGGCCGCAGTGCCCGCCGCAAACTGGATCGCGCGCGATCTTTCCCGGATGACGAATGCCGAAGACTGGGCCGATGTGCTGGCGGGCGTGGATGTGGTCGTCAATGCGGCCGGCGTTTTGCAGGACGGGCTGAAAGACCGCGTCATGGCGGTGCAGCGCGATGCTGTTCAGGCCCTTGCCGCCGCTTGCGCGCCCGCAGGCGTGCGCCAGATCGTGCAGGTCTCCGCCCCCGGCGTTTCGGAAAGTTCGGATACGGTGTTTTACCGGTCCAAGGCCGAGGGCGACGACGCCGTGAAGGCAAGCGGCGTGGCCTGGGTCATCTTCCGTCCCGGCCTCGTTCTCTCGCCGCAGGCCTATGGCGGCACCAGCCTGCTGCGCCAGCTGGCTGCCGTGCCGCTGGTCCAGCCGGTCATGATGGCGGACGCCGACATCCGCACCGTGCATATGCAGGATGTGGCCGCCGCCGTGGTGCGGGCGGTGGAGGAGGGGCTGACGCAGGTGGATGCCGATCTGCTTTCATCAGAGCCGACGCGGCTGGAGGACCTGATCCTTGCGATCCGCTCATGGCTGGGCTTTGCGAAGCCGAAGGCCGTTATCCGTGCACCGCTTTTCCTGGGGGCGATGACGGCCCGGCTGGGAGATCTTGCTGGCTGGCTCGGTTGGCGCCCGGCCTTGCGGACGACCTCCTTGCGCGTTTTGGGCAAGGGCGTGACAGGTAATGCGCAGCAATGGCCGGTGCGAAACCTCGCGAATACGCTGTCGGCCCTGCCATCCACCGTGCAGGAACGAACCTATGCGCGCATGGCGCTGCTCTATCCTTTTTTGTTGATTGTCCTGTCCGGCTTCTGGCTGGTCTCCGGCCTGATTGGCTGGTGGCAGCAGGCAGCGGCCATGGCGGTGTTCGGGCCGGAGGTTCCTGCGCCCTTGGCCAAAGGTTTCGTCCTTGGTGGTGCCGTCGCAGACATCGCCATCGGCGCAGCCTTGCTGGTGCGGCCGTTCACCCGGCCTGCGGCATTGGCCGCGGTGCTGGTGAGTCTCGCCTATCTTGCGGGCAGCGCCATGCTGGCGTCGCACCTCTGGGTCGATCCGCTGGGGCCGATGGTGAAAGTATTTCCGGCCATCGCCCTGTCGCTGACCGTCTGGACCCTGACGGAGGCGCGCTGATGGAGTGGATGCATTTCCTGCGCTGGGCACACATTATCGGGGCGACGGTTCTGCTCGGCACCGGGGCAGGGATCGCCTTCTTCATGGTGATGGCCCATCGCACGCGCGATGCCCGTCTGATCGCGCACACGGCTTCTGTCGTGGTGATCGCGGACTGGCTGTTTACGGCAACGGCGGTGGTGGCCCAGCCGATCACCGGAGCACTGCTGGCCACGGAAATGGGCTGGCCGCTGACGCAAGGCTGGATCGTGGCGGCGCTGGCGCTTTACGTCCTTACCGGAGCGTTCTGGCTGCCGGTCGTCTGGATTCAGCACAAGCTGCGCGATCTGGCGCGGGCGGCGGCAGAGACAGACTCGCCCCTGCCGGAGCGTTATTTCCGCCTCTATCGCATCTGGTTTGCCTGCGGCTTCCCGGCCTTCTTTGCCGTGCTCGCCATCCTCTGGCTGATGGTGGCCCGGCCTGTGTTCTGATGTTCCGGTCTACCGGCGACGGGGGAACGAGGGGTGACAACAGCGCGAATGTGCCTCAACGAGCCACGTCACCCCTCCACCCAGCCTGCGTATTGGTCAAAAAGTGCGTAAAATGACCATTCGCGTGAGGATTTTTGCCTTTCTTGAGGGCGCTGCGGTATTCAGGCAGCGCCAATGAATGTCGAATCCCTGCCAGATTTGAACCCGCCACAGGATCTTGGGGATATCCATGACCCCAACCGGCCGATCCTCTCGCTTGCCGTTGAGAAAGAGGGCGCACACAGGGTGGCGGCACACCAGCATGATCGCGGGCATATTATTTGCCCGCTGACCGGTGCTTATTGGATCGTGACCCCGGAGGGGACCTGGCTGGTTCCTGCGGGACTCGCCCTATGGGTGCCGCCCGGCGTGTTCCACGAGATCTATTCCCATGGCTCGGTTGCTGCGCGGATCCTGTTCGTGGACCCGGCCTGTGCCGGGCAGCTGCCTCCGAATGGGGGGAGCGTGAAGGTCACGCCCTTCCTGGAGGCGCTGCTGGCGCGCATCATGACCCATGGCAATGACTACGGCGCAGACAGCCCGGCGGCGCGCCTTGCGCAGGTGACGCTGGATGAGTTTGCAGAGATGGAGTTTGCCTCCCTGTTCCTGCCGGTCTCGAAAGAGCCGCGCCTCGCCAGGGTGATGCAGCGCCTGATCGAGACGCCTGGGCTGGACATGGGCTTCGGGGACCTGGCCCGCGAGGCAGGGGCCAGCGAGCGGACGCTGGCCCGTCTTTTCCGCACGGAAACGGGTATGACCTTCACGCAGTGGAAGACAAATCTCACCCTGCTGCAGTCGATGGAAAGGCTGGAGAAGGGAGAAACGGTGGCGGATGTGGCGCACGATCTCGGCTATGCCAGCCCGTCGAGCTTTGTCTACATGTTCCGCCGCCGTCTCGGCGTGCCGCCCGGCGCGTATCGCAATCGCAGCCGGAATACCATTGATCTGCCGACGGAAGAGGGGGGCTGACGGCGCCGCCACCAGCCCCGGTCTTTCGGCGATGGTTTTACTGGCCCCGTTTTATTGACCCGTGACCAGGAAGACTTCCGACGTCGCCACGGTCAGGGCCGAAATGTCGGCGTCCAGCGTCCCCGGGCGGGCAGCCGTTGGATAGGCTTCGCCCAGCAGGCTGAGCGCGCTGCGAATGGCTTCGGCAGCATCCGGGTTTTCCGCTTTGATGGCTTCCTGGGAGGCTTCGAACTGGTCCTTGGCAGCAGTGTAGAAGCCATAGCCGTCCAGGTAGGGTTCATAGAACTCGGACTCCGTGGCCAGACGGTACATCTTGGTTGCGCGGTCGATCATGTCGGCGACGACGCCAGTCGTGACGGCTGCGGGGCTGCTGCCATCATCCGGGGCATTTCCGGCGACCGTGCGCAAGGTGGCGACGATCGTAGCCGTGCGGGCGTTGATGTCCTCGACGCTTGCGCCAGCGAACACGGCGGCGGAGGCTTCCAGGAACTGGTCGGTGAAATCAGAGACGCCGCGGGCCTCGAAGACGGGCTCCATGTCGAACAGGACTTCGGAGACCGGGTGGGCGAACATCTCGCCAGCGGCCTGGGCCTCGCCATCGCGATAGGCGTCGCGGGCCGCCAGAACGTGCGCTTCGGCGACGGTAAGCGCGATATTGTAGACGACAGGATCGGTCAGGGCGGCTTCGATGGCCACGCCGCCTTCGCCCTCGCCGGAGGAGGCAGCCGCGCCGTTCACTTCATCCAGTTTCGCTTCGACTTCCGCGGCTGTGGCGGTGTCGGCTGCCGGTTCTGCCGTGTCAGCGGCGGGCTGTTCGCTGGCGGGCGCGACTTTCGCAGCTGGCTCGCCACAACCGGCCAGGGCCGTCGTGGTCATGAGCGCGGCGCCGAGGCCGAGATGCGTCCAGCGTTTGATCTTGATGTCCATGGCCTTGCAGGGTCCTTCCGGTTCCGGGAATGGGTCTAAGCCTCTCCTGCCCGAAATGAGAAGCATTCGCAACGGGTAATCCACCGCAACGGCTGATGTTTCAGCCATGCGGATGTGAACAAATCGGGAAAATGCAAGCTGTCATTAACCAGCGGGCCTGATAGGTTGGTGCGGATGAGCACCACGATTCGAATCCTCGGTATCGACCCCGGCCTGCGCCATACCGGCTGGGGCGTGATCGAGCTTTCCGGCATGCGCCTGACGCATATTGCCCATGGCGTGATCTCGGTCGATCCTAAGCTGGACATGGCGGAGCGTTTGGGCGGTATCTTCGAGGCGGTGGGCGAGCTTGCCCGCTATCACGCGCCGACGGCCGCAGGCGTGGAGGAGACGCTGGTGAACGCCAATCCGCGCTCTGCCCTGAAGCTTGGCCAGGCCCGCGGCGCGGCGATGGCGGCGCTCGCGATGGGCGGCGTGCCGGTCGCGGAATTTGCTCCCCGCAAGATCAAGCTCGCCGTGGTTGGCACCGGCACGGCGGACAAGGAGCAGGTGATGTTCATGGTCAAACGTCTCCTGCCCAAGGTGACAGACCTGAAGTCTGACTCTGCCGATGCGCTGGCCTGCGCGATCTGTGCGGCGCATCACCTTCCGGCGGAGATGAAGCGGGGCGCGGCATGATTATCGGGCGGCTTGTCGGTGAGGTTGCCGGCCTCGGTACGGATCATCTGCTCGTCGATGTGAACGGCGTCGGCTATGTCTGCATGGCGGGCACGCGGCTACTTTCGCGTACGCATGCGGGGGAGAAGATCACCGTTCATGTCGAAACGCGGGTGACGGAGAATTCCATCACGCTGTTCGGCTTCGGCACGGATGAGGAGCGCGCCTGGTTCGTCCGCCTGCAGGATGTGCATGGCGTGGCGGGCAAGGCCGCGATGGCGATCCTCGATGCGATTACCCCGGCGGAGCTGATGGATGCGATCGCGCTTGGCGATGCGAAGGTGTTGGAACGCGCCAAGGGCGTCGGCAAGAAACTGGCCGAGCGGATCGTGCACGACCTGTCCGGCAAGGCGCCGCCCATGGGCCGGTTCGGCCGCTTCGAGGCCGCCAGCGCCGCAGGCATGGCGAGCGCGCCACTCGCCGCTGCCACGGGCGCGCGGGGCGAGGCGATCTCGGCGCTGGTCAATCTCGGCTACTCCCAGTCCGATGCCGCGCGTGCTGTGGCGAGTGTCGCGAAGGAGACCGGTGACGATGTCGGCGCGCTGATCAAGGCGGCCCTGAAGGAACTCGCGAAATGAGCCGCGAAGGGTCTCTCTCCGATCCGAACGCGCAGGGCGGGGATGCGCTGGACAGGGCGCTCCGCCCTCAGACGTTTGAGGATTATGTCGGCCAGCGCAAGGCGAAGGCGAACCTCAAGGTCTATGTTGATGCCGCCCGCGGCCGGGCCGAGGCGCTGGACCATGTGCTTCTGTTCGGCCCGCCCGGCCTTGGCAAGACGACGTTGGCGCAGATCCTGGCCCGTGAAATGGGCGTCGGCTTCCGCGCGACCTCCGGGCCTGTGATTGCCAAGGCGGGGGACCTTGCCGCGATCCTCACCAATCTTGAGCCGAACGATGTTCTGTTCATTGACGAAATTCACCGCCTGCCGCCGGTTGTCGAGGAAATCCTCTATCCCGCGATGGAGGACTATGCCCTCGACATCGTGATTGGGGAGGGGCCTTCTGCCCGTTCCGTCCGGCTGGATCTTGCGCCGTTCACGCTGGTTGGCGCTACCACGCGCGCAGGGCTTCTGGCGACGCCTTTGAGGGACCGGTTCGGCATTCCGGTGCGGCTGGAATTCTACGAGCCGGAAGAACTTGGCCGGATCGTCATGGCTGCGGCGCGCAAGCTGAATGCGCAGATCACGGAGGAAGGCGCGGTGGAGATTGCCGGCCGCGCCCGGGGCACGCCGCGGATTGCGCTGCGCCTTCTGCGCCGGGTGCGGGACTTTGCCCATGCCGGTGGCGGGGTGATCGACCGGGAGAGCGCCGCCAGTGCGCTGAAGCGGCTGGAGATCGACGCCGACGGCCTTGACGCGTGGACCGGCGCTACCTGCACGCCCTGGTGAACACTTATGCCGGCGGCCCCGTGGGGGTGGAGACGCTGGCCGCCGCCCTGTCCGAGGCGCGCGATGCGGTGGAAGACGTGATCGAGCCTTACCTGATGCAGAAGGGCTATGTCGCCCGCACGCCGCGCGGCCGCGTTGCCGCCCCGCTCGCCTATGAACGCCTGGGCCTGCCAAATCCCGGCGGGCAACAGAGCGGCCTGTTTGGCGAGAAATAGGTTCCCGCCAGCACGCTTGCCCGGCGCGGCGGGGGCCGTCCGGTGCAGGAAGCTGAGTTTGGACTGGGGGCGAGCTAGGGCGGACCACGCACGTTCTGAACCGGACTTATCCAGACTATGTCATGACTATAGATGACTAGGCCGGACTTCGACGGATCATGACGGACTATGCCTGACTGCACGCGCACGGCGTCCAGCGCGTCGCTGCACAGGGCAGGACGCTCCCATCGCGGAATACGCGGGGCTTCATAAGTGTAGAGATCATCGGGCGGCGGCGGGTCTGACATCCGGACGAAGCGGATGTTGCCAAACTTGTCGACCGCCATCAGCGCATCACGCCCCGTCTCCGTGTGCCAGCGGGCGACACGGAGCAGGTTCCAGACCAGCCATGGCCAGAAGAGCGGCCAGACAAAGTCGAAATAGATGCGGAGCTGCGGATGCATGGCCGGAGGATGGGGGTGGATGCTTCAGGGGAGGATAGAGGCGTCCGGCACGCGCCCCCCTCTCCCTTGGGAGAGGGGCTGGGGGTGAGGGGCACCGCATTCTCCTCATGCGCCGCGATCTGCAGTGCCAACAAGTCATCCAGTCGCCGCGACCTTCATTTCTGAATAGGTGTTCCGCGACCCCTCACCCCTGACCCCTCTCCCTCGGGAGAGGGGGATTCACCCAGCCCTTTCCCCGCCTGGCCCCAAAAATCCCGCTTGCGGCCCCTCACATTCCGGCGTAGATCGCGCGCCGCCGCCGATAGGATTTGAGGGATTTCTCCCTGTGGATCGCGGCCTCGATCCATTCGTGCACCTCATACCAGACCAGCGTCTTGCAGCCATGCTTCTGCGAGAAGCCACGGAACACACCCTCCTTGTGCTGCCAGACACGCCCGACAAGGTTTGAGGTGACGCCGGTATAGAGCACGCCATTCTTGCGGTTGGCCATCATGTAGACGGCAATGATGCGATCCTCATTGGCCATGCGCGTTCCCCCATTTTTGCCCCTTCTGTAGTGAAGCGGCGCGTACGGTGCAGATCAACCCTTCCCCCGAGCGTTATCCCACTTGATCATCGCGCGTTTGCTTCCCGAGCCACCCCTCAAGCGTCATCCCCGATGGCCGCAGGCCATCCGGGGACCCATCCCTGAAAGCCCCCACAAGCACGTCACGCCGCGACTGTGCACTCCACCGCGTTCGCAAGCGCCACCGCGCGTGACGCCCCCGGCCGCCCGGTTCAGAGCTGGGCCCCCAGACCGCTACGCGGTCGGGGGTGACGCTGGTGTGCTTAGCCAGATATCGATATCGATCTGCACCCAGATCTTTGTGGGGCGGGTCTTGTTCTCGTCCGAGAACTCGCCAAAGGCGCGTTCGTAACGCTGGTAGATCTCCGCCAGCAGGCGCTCATCCGTCGGGATCTTCGCCATCGGTCTCCCCTCCGCTTGGCTGAGTGTCGAAGATGGCAGGGGAGGGGTGGGGTGGCAAGGGAAGCTCTTCGCTTAGGCGACAACGGTCCTAAACAGATCGTGGATGGCGGAACACTTCCAAACATATCCCAGATCACTATTGTCCTCTTCAGACAAAACTCTGCCCGAATAAATACCCGCAAAAGTCGTAGAACCATCTTGGCCCACAACCAAGACCGGCGCCCCGGATAAGCCTTTTCGGCCGGCAACATCCACTAAGAAGGTTGGCCAGCCTTCGAAATCTGCTCTTGGTTCAGTCGCAATGCTGCCACCTCTCCATATTGGACGGTTTGGACCGCCAGCCGTAAGTGATAGTGGAAACCCCAAGACAAACGCACTCGAACCTACCTTGTGTTCTCGCTCAACGGTGGTTTGCCACGGTTCATAGTCATTGATACAACCAACCTTGAAATTCCCTGATTGGTCATGTTCGTGTTTCCAGCGATCGATGAAACCAGCTTCCCATTCCCGATCAAGGAAGATTGTACCTAGGTCACAAATTCCGCTTTCGACAGTAAGTTCGTTCCAAATTGGACGGTAATCTCGCTCAAGTTCGACAATGGTCTCTTTAAAGCCGAAACGCGCTCCGTGATCGATATCCTCAACGATTGGAACATTTATCGATATCGAATGAGGACAACGACCTGTGCTATGAAGAGTTTCTCCGGTCGTCCAATGTCGACCAGTTAGATTGTGCCGAGCTGTTAAGAATGCCGGAATACCGGCAAGGCGAACAAATGCTCCGGAACCTGTTGCAAGCTCCAAGCTGCCTTGTTTTGGTCGAACATAACTTGTTCGACCAGTGAAGAAGTTGACACCCACGACCTTGTGAACTCCGGTTTTGCTCATCAAAACCATTAGTTACAGTATGCGGTAAGGGTGGATCAATTCTT
>JAWKUR010000040.1:0-8518 GCA_041398445.1 Hyphomonas sp.
CATGCCGCTACATCCACACAGTAAGGCGGTATGAACGCCGCGGGCAAGATGGTTTGTGGCGCAGGCGGCCGGTAGCCCAGAGAAGAGTGTGGGCGCGCGGTGTTGTAGTGGCGTCGCCAAGTTTCGATCAGGACTTTCGCCTCGCGCAAATCAAAGAAGATTTCCCTCGCCAACAACTCGTCGCGAAGCTTGGAGTTGAAGCTCTCGCAATATCCGTTTTCCCATGGGCTTCCCGGTTCGATATAGAGCGTCTTCACGCCGATGCGCTGGAGCCACTCGCGCAGGGCGATGGCGATGAACTCGGGGCCGTAGCACATTGGGAACCGACGTTCCGGAGGTCATGACCGCCTGCTTGTTTCATACATTCAGGCGGGCGGTCATGACCGGGCTCTCAGGTCTCTTACAGTGGTTTTGCCGACCACAACTGAAGAGGAGACCGGCCATGACCAAGACACATCATAAGACAGAGCAAGCTGTTCTGGTAGCGATTGATATCGCAAAGCATCGCAACGAAGTTCTGATCGCAGTGCCTGGCCGACAACGCCGCAGACGCCTCACGGTTCGCAATGTCAGGGAAGATATCGACCGATTTGTCGAGACACTCGCCGCCTTTGAGATGCCAGTGCAGGTCGGATTTGAACCGACCGGAGACTATCATCGACCGCTGGCTTGGCGACTCCACCAGGCAGGATTCGAACTGCGGCTGATTTCCTCACTATCGCTCGCCCGGACGCGCGAGGCGATGCACAACTCCTGGGACAAGAATGACCCGAAGGATGCACAGGTGATGTTGCATATGATGCAGACCGGACTGACCCAGATCTGGCACGATCCTCTCGTTCATGGCGTGAACGACATTCAGGAACTGTCCAAGACCCATGCGGTGATATCGCAAACCAAGACTGAGTTCTGGCATCGTCTGAGAACGCATTACCTGCCGCTCTATTTTCCAGAGATCGAGCGATTCATGGGCAACTCCCGCAGCGACTGGTTCCTTGCTTTTCTCGAACAGTTTCCAACACCAGGATCGATCACCTGCATGCCTGAACAAGCCTTTATCGAGGCCGCATGGGATGTTGTCGGGCGCAAGGTCGCCAAGGCCCGGCTGCTGGCAGACATGTACGCCACAGCTGCAGATTCCATTGGGCTTCCGGTCGACCCAACAATGCCCGCCATCAGCATGTTCCGCCTCGTCCTCAACCAAGGCAGGGAACTGATTGCCAAGCGTGATCAGATCGAACAGCAGGCCAGCGACCTGCTCGGAACACATCCGGATTTCGTGCGACTGAGGACCATCCCAGGCATTGGGCCTATCAATGCGCTCACCATCCTGGCCGAGGCCGGGGACCTGCGCCGCTTCGGACATCATCGGCAGTTTCTCAAGTATTGCGGGTTCAATCTCTCGACCCAACAGTCCGGCGTGTTCCGAGGACAGACCAAGCTCTCCAAGTTTGGAAACGCCAGGCTGAGACGGACATTCTGGATGGCGGGACAGGTCGCCATTCGGCAGCGCGAGAACGGCTTCCGCGACAAGTATGAGAGATACATTGCCAGAGATCACAGCGATCCGCACCTGAAGCGCAAGGCACTCACCGCCGTAGCCGCAAAGATCGCACGCACCGCACATTCGGTCATCAAGACCGAGACCGATTACCGCCCCTTCTTCGAAGGACGCGGTCCCAGGCGGAAGGACCCCGCTCTGCAAGTGCCGTTGAGGCATGCATCGTCATGACCTCGTAGATAATGTTTGGGTCTTCTGCCTGGGTATTCGGATCTCGTCTTGAGGACGGTGAGGGCCGCAATCCAGCGTACCCTGTGTTTGCTATGGAAGAACTGATTCCTTGACGACAGAAGACGCCTGGGTGAATTTGAAAAAGAGCGTGCAGTTGATTCACTGTCGCGCATCACTGACCTGTTGGCTCAATTCCGGCTTTCGTTCCTTTCATAGGACGTTGTCGGAACGGATATGCTCCGGCGGGCCATGATGCACGAACAGCTCGCCCAGCGTGTCGAGGACATCGCGGGAGTTCAGCTTGCGTTCGACGCGGATCGCCAGGCATTCCCGGGTGAACTCATCTATGACGCACAGCATGCGGAACACCTTGCCGTCATGGGTGCGATCCTGGACGAAATCGTAAGACCAGACATGGCCCTTGTGTGCTGGTCGGAGCCTCACGCACGAACCGTCATTCAGCCATAACCGGCCGCGTTTTGGTTGTTTCATCGGCACTTTCAGCCCTTCACGCCGCCAGATGCGATACACCCGCTTCTCGTTCACATGCCAGCCATCCCCTCTCAGCAGGGCCGTGATCCGGCGATAACCATATCGGCCGAACCGTTCAGCCAGGGCGATGATGGCCGCTGTCAGCACATCCTCGTCCTGGCGTGGCACACGCGGCTTGCGCTGGGTGGAACGGTGCTGGCCGATCACGCGGCAAGCCCGGCGCTCGGTTGCGCCGAGTGTCTCCACCACATGATCGACCGCTTCGCGTTTGCGTGAAGGGCTCAGAACTTTCCCTTGATGACTTCCTGAAGGATCTGGTTGTCCAGCGTGAGATCGGAGATCGCCTTGCGAAGGCGCGCATTCTCCTTCTCGATCTCCTTCATCCGTTTGGCCTGGCCAACCTGCAGCCCGCCATACTCCTTGCGCCACCGGTAGTAGGTCTGTTCAGTCACCCCGATCGAACGCACGGCCTGACCCGTCGTCTCGCCTCGCGCGAGGCGAACCTCCACCTCCCGCAGCTTTGCTATGATCTCTTCAGGCGTAGATCTCTTGCCCATGTCTCAGCTCCATATCTGAAGCCGGAACTAACTCAAATAATGGACCACTTTCCGGGAGGCAGACCAGCGTTCGCGGCAAGCACCAAGGGCTGCTTTGCTTGTCTGTTTCTAAAGGTCAGGACCCTGTCCAGAACTAGGTCAAACTCTACAAAGCGGATGGCATTTCCTGCCAACAAGGCGCGCTGCGTAACCCGGTCAGGCAGATAGTGTGCGGCGTGTAGGCTTAGCAGGGTTAAATGCAATCTGTTCACAGATGTCTTCTTCCCGCAAACTGAAAGGGGTATTCCAAGATTGTCGAATAAGTCTGATGCCTCCTTTGCTACAGGAAGAGGCGGCATGATGGCAAAGAACAGGTTGTGTCTGGGGTAAGTGTAGGTGGATTGGTCTCCTATCTTTAGTACGTTCTGCATGCTGGCCTCGATAGTCTCGGGTGCCGGTGATGTTAAAGCGCGCCGCGGAACAAATCAAGAACAATTGTTGTTGGGGCTCCGGTGTGGGCGTTCACGGAAAGCTGGCTGTCTACCCTCGCCACCATACTCTGGCTGATGCATTACGTCTTGCACGGCAGTTCGATGACGACGGCGAGGCCTCCTCCTGGTCTGTCCTTCAGCGTGATGAAGCCGCCATGATTGCGTAAGATGTTGGAGGCAATTGCCAGGCCCAGCCCAGCGCCCTCAATGTTACGGTTTCGCGAGCTGTCACGGCGGTAAAACGGATCAAACACACGTTGGCGATCTTCTTCCGGAATACCGGGGCCCCGGTCTGCGATTTCAATCTGCGCCATGCCCCGTGAAGTGGATAGGTGGATATCCGCACAGGAGCCGTATTTGATCGCGTTGGAGATGAGGTTCACGAGCGCGCGTTGCAGACGTCCTGTGTGTCCCAATACTATCGGGTGACCGTCGATTTTCAGATTGACCCTGTCATGTGGAAATTGGCCGGTCTCAAGTAAGGTTTCCAAAAGCTGGGCAAGATCGACGGAGGTGACCTGATCTGGCGCGATGCCCGCCTCCGCGAAAGCCAGCGTATCATCAAGAAGGGCTTGGATGTCTGCAAGTGTACGTTCAGCGGCCTCCCGGCTTTTGGGTTCCAGCGCTTCGATCCGGAGGCGCAGGCGGGTCAGATAGGTGCGTACATCATGGCTCATGGCAGACATGACCAAAGTACGATTGGCGAGCAAGGCGGCTATCCGCTCCTGCATTTCGTTGAAGGATAGCACGAGTTCTCGTACGTCATGCCCCCCTGCCGGAATGACGGGCGAAGGTTTACCCGTATCGGCGAAGCCGCGGGCGGCTTTGGCCATGTCCCGGACGGGCCTGACTTCCTGCCAGATGGACCATAAGGCCATCGCCGCGACAATCGTTCCAGCCAAGACAGCGAGAAACCCAAAGGGCAGACGACGAACACGTGACGCCAGAAGATCCGGTGTCTCTATCACGAGCCAACCTCCAGCATTTAGCTCAATCATGAGCCGCATAGGAAAACTCGCCTCCAGTGCATCACGCCCTTCGCGTAAGCCGCTCAGCTTTTGTGGACCGATGCCGATCATGCCGATCACCTCCCGCCCGGAGAGTTCCCTGGAGTATCTGTCAATCGCATTGCGGTAGGCTGGGAACTGGCGTGTATCTTCCCTGTCTGAGACTGTCAGGTGGTCTTCGAACCGCACTGTCAGGTCACGGCTATTCAGTGACTGTAACAATATGAGGCGGTCTTCCTGGGGCGTACTTTCCATAAGCCTGACAATAGAGGCCACGCGGTCCGGTAGGGGAAGACGATATTCTGCGCCCGCACGAGTCTGTGCCTGACGCCACACAACCAGGATGACGGCAAGCTGTGACACAAATATTAGTAAGGCGATAAGGGCCAGTACTCTGACTGCAACGACTGATCCGAACACAGGTATTCGCATCAGCTGCTCACTTTTCCTGCCAGGATATACCCTCCATTTCGTACTGTCTTGATCAGGGTCGGGTTCGCAGGGTCTGGTTCGATTTTTCGGCGTAGGCGGCTGATCTGTACATCGATTGAGCGATCAAAGGCGCCGCCGAGGCTGCGGCCGCTGGCGAGGTCCAGAAGAAGATCTCTATCCAGCACTCTTTGCGGCCGACTGAGGAAGACCGTCAGAAGTGCATACTCACCGCTGGACAGGATAATCGGCGTGCCCTCGACTGTGCGCACCTCGCGCCGGTCAAAGTTGATGATCAGATGCCCGCAATGAACCTCATTTGCTGCCGCTGGTACGTTGCTCGAACTCCTCCGGAGAATGGCTCGAATCCGCACTAGCAGTTCACGTGGATTGAAGGGTTTGGCCATGTAATCGTCCGCGCCGAGTTCCATGCCCAGAATGCGGTCGATCTCATCGCTTTTGGCAGTCAACATCAGGATGGGGGTGGAGGAGCTTGTTCGCAGGCGACGGCAGATGGACAGCCCGTCTTCGCCACCTGGCAGCATGATATCGAGAACAATGAGATCAGGAGATTGGGCGGCCAGTACCAGGTCTACGTCTGGTCCGCTGCGGGCGCTGACGCACTCATAGCCGTTGCCGGATAGATAATCGCAGACGAGTTCGCGGATTTCGTCGTCATCCTCGACGATCAGGATGAGGGGGCGGTGTTCCATATGCGAAGACATACGGCTTTGACTGGAAGAATCCACTCCGGAATTGCGCTGGTTACAAATCGTTACATAGCGAAATCAAGGGGAAAAACGGGCGTTACAGCAAGGGGCTAGATGTATCCGTGTCGGGCAAGATGACCCGTCGGAACTGAAATCCGGAAGGAATTAGCAATCATGACACGCATGTCGAAATTCTCTGCCCTGCTTGCCGGTGTTACACTGGCCAGCACACTTGTCCTGGTGCCAGCGGCTCAGGCGGAGCGATCACGCCAGACGACCGTATCCAATTCGAATGGTCGTACTGCGACAGCAACCCGTCAGGTTGGTGCTGAAGATGGAGTCGTCACCCGTCAGGGTTCCATTCAGACCGGGCAGGGATATGGGGCAACCCGTTCCCGGCAGTCGGGTTACGACGCAGATACCGGCACGCGCTACCGCAGCGGTTCGACGACCACTAATTCCGGCAATACGGTTTCGAGCAACTCGTCTGCCAGCTGTGCCGATGGTGTCTGTAATCGGTCAGGCTCCGTGACAGGGCCGAATGGTGAAACGGCTGGGCGTGACGTCTCGCGCTATGTCGATGAGAACGGCAATTATGTCAAAGACACAGGCGTCTATGGCCCGGAAGGTGAAACCGCCGGCCGCACGGTCGAGCGCGATGGTCAGGGAACGAAAACCACGACGGCGACAGGTCCGGATGGCGAATCCAGCTCACGGACCCGCTGGGTCGTTGTGGAACACTGATCGCCCGTTCCCTTATGGCCGGGCGTCTGCATCCTCCCCGGATGCCCGGTCATACTTTCTTGTTTTCGAAACGGACAATTCCAATGCTTGCCAGCCTGCTGAAAGACTGTGCGCCGGGTGCCGGTCCCTTCGTGATTGGCTGTGCTTTTGCGATCCTGGTATTGATCCGCTATCTGATATTTGCTGGCGGTGCACTTGCGCTCACCTCATTGTTCCGCAACCGGCTTCGCTCTCGCAGAATTCAACCTGTTTCTTTCAAGCCACTGATCCTTTGTCGGGAATTTCTGTATTCTCTCTCATCCTTTCTTGTTTTTGCGTTGGTCGGGCTGGCGGCTTTCAGGCTAAATGAGGCGTTCGGTATTTTCGCGATTTACAGAACGCCCGACCAGTATGGTTGGGTGTGGTTTGGCCTCTCGATACCCGTCGCATTGCTTGTGCATGATTTCTACTTTTATTGGGCTCACCGGTTCATGCATTTGCCGGGCGTGTTCGAGCGCGTGCACCGGGTTCATCATCTTTCGACCAATCCATCGCCCCTTGCGGCCTTTGCATTCCACCCGTTCGAAGCGGTTATCGAGGCACTAGGGTTCATCCTGATCCTGATCGTCGTGCCGATGCACCCGCTGGCCTTCCTTATCGTTTCGACCGTGATGATCTCCATCAATGTGATTGGGCACCTCGGTTACGAGATCTACCCATCAGGATTGCAGGCTACGTGGGGCGTACGGCTTCTGAACACTGCGACCAGTCACAATCAGCATCACCGCACCTACAACTACAATTATGGCCTCTACACGCTGGTCTGGGACAGGCTCTTTGGAACCATGCATCCAAAATATGAGCTGACCTACAACGCGATCACTAAGCGTTCGCCAGCACATTCCCAAGCTTCACCTTCTGGAAAAGGAAACGTCTGATGAAAATCGCATACCTCTTCACCGCAGCCCTGGCGCTTGTAGCCCTGCCAGCCTGTGCACAGGGCATCACGTCTCAGGATGCCGCGAGCCTTATTGGTCAGGCCGATACTAACGGAGACGGCAATGTCTCGAAAGCTGAGTTTCTCGAGCGCCGTTCTGAAGCATTTCAGGATCTTGACGCAGACAGGTCGGGTTCTCTTACAGAGGCCGAATTCGAGCTTGCGGTTTCCCAGCGGATGAAGCGCTTCAGCTCCCGCGCATTTGCCAAGGTGGACACGGACGGAAATGGGGTCATCAGCCAGACTGAATGGGAGCAGAGCCCGCCTCGCGCATTCGACAAATTGGATAAAAATTCAGATGGTGTGCTCACGTCGACAGAGCGTGAACGCCTGAAATAAGGCGGGTCAAGAATAGCGGACCTGCAACACTTCCCGTGCAAATGCGGGTAAGGCTTCCAAGCTGAGCATCTGCGAGTAATTGCGGCGTAGCTGGCATTAGTCACAACCCCATTGAAACCGGGTAAGGGCAGCCTGGCTCCCCCGAACAGGGGAGGCGTCACCCTGATGATCCATGTGATGATGACATCCATACTCATGATTAGGGGAATGGAATGTTTAGAAGCCTGGTTGTTCTGGCCGTATCGCTCTGGATTGCATCAGCTGCTTATGCAGGGGAGGCGCCGTCCGAAGCTGCCTGCGGTAGTGGAGACGCCGAAGCCTGCTTCTACACCGGTGCAGAATACGCACAGGGCGCCGGGGTGCCGGAAGATAAACAGACGGCCGTTACCTGGTTCCTGAAATCCTGTGCCATGGGCATTCCCGACGGCTGTACGACCAGCGGCTATTTCTACGTCAATGGCGACGGTAACGTGCCGAAGGACGTGGAGAAGGGTGTTCAATACATGGAGCGCGCCTGTGGCATGGGACATGTCGATGGCTGCGACAAGGCGATCGGTCAGCGCCTCAGCGTGCAGTCGCCTGCGCATGATTTTGACAAGGCCGTTGCGGCCGCGAAAGCTGGCTGCGAGGCCGGCGTGAAAAACCCCTGTTTCTGGGGCCTCTACTGGGCGTGGGACGGAAACGAGGGCAAGTATCCTGCTATGATCAACCAGGCGAACGCCGGATGGTTCGCTGAGCGCGTCTGCGACAAGTATCACGACGTGATGGGATGCGACGTCGCTGCACGCGTCTACGCCAATCCGGATGCGCCGACTTTCGATGCGCAGAAAGGCCTCACCTATTCCATGATCCGCTGTGACGAGCAGAAGAGTGGCGGGGACTGCCGGAATGTTGCAGGCGTCTACCTCAATATCGAGGAATACGAACTCGGTGCCATGTATCTACGTCGCGCATGCGAGTATGGCCATGAAACCTCCTGCTTCCGTGCCACGGAATGGGAGACCTACAACCGGGAAATGGCTGAGTACAATGCGAGGATGGCCGCGTTCAGCGCCATGGTCG
>JAWKUR010000041.1:0-7725 GCA_041398445.1 Hyphomonas sp.
CAGCTTGCCAGTTGAACCTGCCGCCTGGAACGATGTCTATCTGGGCATCCGGCCGGACTCCCTGCGCAAATTTGCCCGCGACCTGCTGGTCAAACTGAAAGATGTGACGACGACAGGTGACGGCGTGGATACCTATCTTGCGGCATGCGAGAGAGTCGCCGATCTGATGCCGCTGGCAGACTTTCCAGATATTGCGCTGGACCAGGTTGTGTTCCGTGCGATCGGCAAACCGTCGGCGGCGTGTACCGGATACCTCGGCAGGAATTCATCGCTGGTCGCAAAGGCGATCGCCGGAGCGAAAGAGGATGTGGCGTCCAGGATCCGCGAAGCGCTTGAAGCTCTTCGTGATACAGGGGAAGAGGACGCCTTGAGGGCAACTGCTTGGGCAAGAGACTGGCAGATAAAACTATCCCCTGCGACACCGCCGGAGTCATCTGAGACTGTCTGAAAGCTCCCGCAAAACAGCGTTGTAATGCCATGGGTTTGAGACGATCCGTGCCGCGCATGGTGTCAGTAAATCAGCCGGGTGCCGTTTCGCAATTCCAAAGCATCACTTGAAAGCACTCAAGAATGGTTGCCGAACGACTGTCAGCACACGGACGCAGATTAAAGCGTTGCGAATAATAAATCGCAATAGCTCGCAGGCTTCAGATTCGAGTTCCAATTTGCGACTGTCCTATTGTTGTATATAGCTAGGGAATCCGAAGCTTGCCGAAGATCAATGAATCAGAGATTCATAGGGGCGTTCCCGCAGCGTATCATTGGCTGGATCAATGGGGTATTGGGATACCTTGACTGCTGAGCTTAGTCAGCGATTGGTAGACAAGTGATAGTGCCCACTTGAGTCAGATGAAGATGTCACATGTCACTGCACCGCCTCCAAAATAGGGAGAGCGGTCTGCACAGATTCAGTCAGCCATGTTTGGAGAATTGAGGTTCTATCGTATTGGGGGCGAGGCTTCGTTTGACCTTGAGATAGTTCCCCATTAGCCGCTGGACGCCTGCGAGGCTCCACTTTTCCTTCAGGACTGCAAACCGTCCCCGACAACAATTGCGAAGTCTCGCGCCCGAACCACACGGACAACGCCAATGGCCTTTCATTTCCGACCGCAGTAGGAGGGCGAGCGTGTCGACTACGGCGTCTTCATTGTTCTCCACGCCCAACATCTCGGCGTAACTCTCGATCATTCCCGGGAGCCCATGTGCGCGCTGATCGAACGGCCGGACGCCGTGCCCTTCAAAGTGGAGCTGACTGAGGAAGAAATGCCGCACCGGGCCGGAAAGGAACGCACCGAGACTTAGGTCAGGGCTTGTTAGCTCCCACTCGCCATACACAGCCAAGCAGCATGTGCCGTCGGTGTTGATGTGCCTGTCCAAGGTGCGCGGGATACGGCCAGCTGTCTCAGTGACCCGATGCGCTGCTTCCGCAGTTTCTGGGTCGAAGGCAATCTCGATCAGAAAGCGTCCGAGAAGCTGTCCATCGTGACCGACATCGAACGGTCCACGTGCAACAAGCGCGTCGGTTTCCTCGACAAGGCGCATGCGCGGCGCGTGCCGCCGGAGCGCCTCAGCCACAACAGCTTTCGTTTCCGGGTTCAGTTTCCACCACGGTTCGGCCATTCGGGCCTAGAAGCCCCATGGCCTAGTGCCCGAGCCGACACTGATAGATGCTCGCGCCACAGCCGACGCCTTCACTGAGTCGACGGCAGGCGGAATGATCTCCTCCCAATTGCAGCTGGAAAACATGCTGACCGAATGATCTGCCGCGGCCTTCAGATCTGCCCATGCGGCTCCGGTTAACAACTTCGAAACATCGTTGTTGCCATTAGCCGGGTCCTTTATTGCCGGCGCCGATTTCAAACTGGCTATTTTCTTCAGCAAGGAAGCAAGCTGATCTGACAAGCCCAGACTGCGGCTCTCTTCCAAAAGGTCGATGCAAAGAAGTTCGAATGCGAATTGCTTGACCAGCACGCCGTTCGCGACGCGCCAGAGTTTGGCGGCGCAGACGGCCTCATGGCTGTGGAAATCTCGCACATGCGCGATGTGGACATCCGGGTTGGTCAGAAGTCGGGATTTTTCGCCATCCGCTTGGTGCAGAAATACATCGCCGCTGGCCCCCTCTACGAAGCGGCCAGCAACGACATCAATACGCAGGCCCGGGCCGCTACGTGTGCACCCCTTGGCAAATAGGCGGACTGCGGTGGTGCCGGGCGTAAAGTCGTAGTGGTCCGCCAGGACGCCGAGGACGTTGTGATAGATGTCCTTGAGCGTGCCGCCGACACGGTCGTTTTCTGCATGCACGTAGTAGAGCAAGTCGAGATCATGTTCCCGCTTCAACATCGTGTTTTTGGCCTTGGAACCGCCGTCGCGCATTGAGACGCCGCCCGCGCCGAAGGCGTCAGTGAGCAACGATTTGACGCGATCACGCTCGGTGCGGATGGGCTTCATCTCGGGCGATTGCTCGGTTAGCCGCTCAGCCTCCAAGATCGAGCCCAGGCGCTGATCAATATTAGTCATGAGACACCTCCAAAATCCTGTGAAACCCGCCGATATCTCGGCGGAGGTCGTAGACAATGAGATTGCCCTGCGCCTTCGGATGACGGGCGCGGCCGCACAACACGGCGATGGGCGCTGGAATGGCCGGAAAAAGATTGATTGGCGCACCGACGCCAACGAGACGAGAGACTTCGGCCTGCAATCCAATCCAGGAACTACGAAAGGCTGCGAGGTCGTCGCGCGTGCGCAGGAATGTGCGATCGGACGTGCACTCGCCTAAGGTCATCTCGAAGATGTTGGGCGAAGTAGCGAACTCAGCTGGGAGATCGGCGCGGCCAATAGTTCCGCTCAGGGATAGCAGGACAACAACGGGTGCGGCGGCATCCGGGGCGGTCGGCAGCGTCACTTCAAAGCGGATAGGCGGGCCGGACTGCTTCCACGTCCAGTCTTCTTCCTGGTGGCGCTGGAAGAAGTCGGTGTCGACCTTGTCGGTCAGCAAGGCGCCGAGCTTGATCAAAAGCGGCATAGGCCCAAGGGCGAATACTGACGCATGTCCGGCCCGCAAGAACGGCCCATCATGGCGCTGAAGGTCCGAAACCGAACGCACCAGCTGCTCCTGAGCCGCCGCGTAGAATGCCTCGGTGTCGCCGACCGTAATGCCGTTCAGGTCGATGCGTGTAAATTCTTGCGAAGCAGCATAGCGCGGCCGCAGCGCCTCGCGCACACGCTGATCGCTGATGATGACCGGCTTACCGTGAATGGGCGCCGCGAAGGTGATGACGTGCGTCCTGAGATCGTCGCGCTGGGCCATAGCTGCGCGAACGAATGCTTCGGCGTCGCGCTTGATCGTCAACAGCAGCTCGCGCGGATAGTCGTCGGCATTATCGTCAATTTTCTTGTGGCAAGGCGCGCAGAGGAGCATCAGGTTCTCGATGCCGTTGATGTCGTCGACGTCGTCGATCGTCTCGCCGCGTGGACCCTTCTTGCGGAACGCGACGATGTGCGCCTTCTCGCCATAGTTCCCAGGGGCTTGATCGACGTGATGCGCAGTGAGACAGGTACGACACCCTTGGAACTGACAATGGCCCGCGGCGATCCCGTAAAGGATCAGCTGCGTCGGGCGTCGGATCCCGCGCGAAATCTGTTTGACGGGCGAGAGGCCGCCCGCGGTCGCCGATGCCTGCGCTGGCTTCAGTCCTCCCATAAGGCCGCCTCGCCTTGCTTGATAACATCGATGACGACGCCCTGAACCGCTACCTCGCCTTCGATGATGATCGGCGTGTGAGCGGGTTTGAGGATTGTGGGCGCGCAGGACGACGTAGTGCGAAGCCCAAGCTTCAGGCGCTTGATGGTCGCCTGGCCATCCACGAAAAGGCGCTACGACGATGTCGCCGGAGTCAGCAGTGCTTGCGCGCCGCACCAGCACAAGATCGCCACTCTCTATCAGGCGCCCGCCGACATCCGCTTGGTTCATGGAGTCGCCCCGGACCCGAAGGAGGTAAAGCTGTTCGCGATCCCGCCGGGGTCGAGCAATGCGCACAGAGCCCAATCGGTTCTCGACCGCGTCCATGAGCGCCCCGGCGGGGGCTTCCCCGACGAGCGGGACTTCAATCGTCTGATCGCTAACGCTTGGCTGTCGAAGCAGCCGCAACCCGCGCGCGCCGGACCAGCGTTCGATGACTCCGGCCTCTTCCAGTTCTTGCAGATAGCGCAGCACCGTGCGGGTCGAACCGACGCCCAGCTCTTCCCGCAGTTCCTCAATGGTTGGGGGTTGGCCGGTCTCGGCGAGCAGCCGCGCGATTACTTCTGCCACCAGGGCGGCGCTTGCCTTTCGACTTGGGGCCATTTTTAGGAAACCTTATGTGTCACCTTCATTTCCTTTGTGGCTGATTCGATGGGCCAGCGCAATAGAGGACAAGACTCGGGGCAGCGCAGGGGGGGAGCTCACGCCTTGAATAGTCATTTGCGTCCACCTCAACCGGGGAAAAAGCGCATTGCGTGCATGATGTTGAAGAGATTTTCATTGCTACGCCGGTTCTTGACCCGACGTCCGCGGGGCCAACGAACAAACGCATCGATTGGTGCTTCCGCTCTCATAATCAAAACTGGCGAGATGCATATTTTCGCCGCAGCTTGTTTCTGACGCCCCGATGGAAACACTTCGCATCAAACAGTTGTTCCCAGTGGAACGACCCATCGGTTGGAGCCGGCCAACAGAGGTAGCTCGAAGCGATATTTGGGGTGTCCGCTAATGCTCCCAAAGATTATGCCAGCAATTGGTCGCGTTGCGCCCATCGAACCTCCAAAACCGATACGGGACCGAGGTGGGAAAACGAAAGGAAGGAGCGTTTCCCGTTGCCAACAGGTCTGATGCCTTACCTGATGTGTTGTTTTTGGCGAAGGCTTGTTGCAAGCATAGGTGGACCAGTATTTGCGCGTGCCAAAGCCTTGACCATGCCCTTCTCATTTCGTTCGTCTCGAACCGCAATGCGCAGCTGAAGATGCTGCTTGCCGGCTTCGGAGTTCTATTTCCATCAGTCAATATCAGCATCCGCAACGACGCGCTGGAGCTAAGCAATGTCCCACCAGACCATTCCGCCGAAATTGCAGGCTGCCTCTGACCAATTAATCAGGTCACAGTATGCCAGGACACCTCCGTGCTGCGCGACCGGCTCTATGCACGCCTCCTTGGATGACTGCGGTACTGCCTTCCGGTTTCATCGCCTCAGTGGAGGTGAACTTTTATTTGCACACGAGGCTGGTGGCTATTTCATATCCGATGACCAGTTTCCGGCGCCTGACATCCAATCAACTATCCAGTCGCGACGAGGGAACATCTCGGGACAAGAGAGGAATGGTTCTACGGGAAGAAGGCGGCCTCTCTGAAATCGGTTTCCTCCAACAGCTTGCTCGGCGAACGGCTCGCCCTGGGAGCCTCTGAATTATGTGCTCCTCGTGCCAACACTGAGGTGCGACCTCGCTTTGCACATACTGTCAGGTATCACGCGCGGCAAAGCAGGCTGGATGGATTTGACTGGTCGCCCGATACTCTCTCCGGGTGTTCTCAAATTTCTGACAAACATGGCGGAGAAGAAATCCAGATTGAGTTCCAGGGCGGAGAACCAACACTGAGATTGGACCTGATCGAAGCAGTCATGGCAGATTTCTGTCGGACGCGGTTCCGAAATTCAAAGTTGTTCTTTGTACAAACCTGTCAGAGACTTCCGATCCGTTGCGTCAACTCATCAGCCAAACCGATGTCCATGTCAGCACTGCCAGATGGTTCGATCGACCTGCATAATAAACTTCGGACAAAGGATGTCGAAACAACAAATCGATTCCGTCCAACCTTGAGGCTGCCATGGGGAGCTCGCCCCCGGACGGGTTGCAGCACTTCCCACGCTCGATCCAAACGATCTCCCTCCGCCAAGGTTCTGCTGGACACATATGACCGGTTCGGCATGCGGTCGATTTACTGGCGTCCGATTGTGTACGTCCAGGGGTTCGTGTCGCAAACAGCATCCTCAATCCCAGTCTTTTGATCCGGCATGGCGACATTTTTACGATGCGGGGTGATTGGGGAAATGATCCGTCGGAACGTGGACGGTCCAGAGCACTATTTCGAAGAGTATTACCTGACACTTGCAATGCGGCGGCTGCTTCAGCCAGGCTATGATGGTCACATCGATCTCAGGTCGCCGAAACTGGCCTGGATACGATCATCTGGTGATTGATTATGACGGCCAGCTCTATCCGACGGGATGAAGCCCGAATGCTGGCGAGGACCGGACAGATCGACCTTTCGATCGGATCAGTGAATGCTGGTATCGACACTGGTAAGCGCCGCGAACTCCAGGGCAGGGCATTCAACGCGCTCGATCCCTGGTGCAGCCAGTGTGTCTACCAGGCAGCCTGCGGGTCTGACCCGATAGATGATCTGGCACGCATGGGACGGGCAGATGTCCCGAGACCGCTGACGGCCTTCTGTCAGCGTCACATGCACATTTTTGATCTGGCCATCGAACTGCTTTCGTCACCAGACGAAGAAGTTCAGCGATCAGTGGCTCTCTGGCTGGACCTTCCCGGGCCGGTTCAATTGGTAGAGCGTTATGATTGCGCTTAATCTGCCTGCGGTATTCAGCCATCCGGACATCGAGCCATTCGTCGCGCGATTTTCGCGCGAGGCCGATGATGGTCCAGTGCTCGTTGGCGAGTTCTTCGGGCAGGAGATGTATCAGGAAGGAGACCTGACCATTCAGGTGTCGCTTCCACCGGGCGATACGATTGTAGGCGATGTTGTATTTGTCGATCCGAGTGCTGGCCGTGTATCGCGCTGGATCAGGAATGGTTCGCCCCACAACACGCTTCTCATCACCGAGCAGTGCGATCAGCTCTGCATAATGTGCTCCCAGCCACCTAAGAAAACCCACAAGGATTTGTTCGAGCACTTCCTGGCCGCTTGCCTTCTGGCGCCTGAGAATATGGTAGTCGGCCTTTCCGGGGGTGAGCCGCTTCTCCATAAGGCGCAGATATTTGATCTCGTCGAACAGGTGATCGCTGAACGTCCTGACCTGAGTTTTCACATCCTGACCAATGCACAGCATATCGACCGGGCCGATATTGATCGTCTCCGTGGCAATGCCTTCAGGCGGGTACTCTGGGGCGTGCCACTTTACGCACCAAATGCGGACCTCCACGACCTGATCGTCGGCAAGGCGGGCGCCTACGATCGCTTGCTCCGAAGCCTTGGGTTTATGGGCGAGGCAGGTCTCGCAATCGAACTTCGGACGGTGATGCTTCGACAGAACTACGACCGGCTTCCAGACCTTTCCAGATGGGTGTCGGCCCGGCTCCCATTCATTTCCGTCTGGGCAATCATGCAGCTTGAGCGTGCCGGTTTCGCAAGAACCCGGTGGGGCGACCAGTTTGTCGATCATTCGGCGGACCAGAGGCCGCTCGTTGAGGCGGTGGCTTTCGCCAGATCCCGAGGCGTCGACGTTGCGCTGTATAATGTGCCCCACTGCACGGTCACGCCTCGGCTGAGAGGGTTTCTTCACAATTCGATCTCAGATTGGAAGAAAGTATTTCCGAAAGGTTGCGATGGGTGCTTGGCGAAATCTGCTTGCAGTGGATTTTTTGAGTGGCATGCTGATCTAAGCGACTATGTCAAAGGGGGCAGGTTATGAGGAAAAGGAGATTTGCAATTCCGAGCCTGGCCATTGCCGGCCT
>JAWKUR010000042.1:0-7665 GCA_041398445.1 Hyphomonas sp.
AGCCGAGAGACATGGCCGCGACGGTCCCCAGCAGGGCGGCAGAGACGGCCAGCGCACCCGACAGCAGCACCATGTTGCTGAACCGCCGCGTGCCCGCGCCAAGCGCCAGCGCGACCTTGAACAGCGTGTTGACCACGACCGCGATCACGATGGCCTGCGCCGCCACCTGATCCGACAAGTCCCCTGCGCTCAGCCGTCCCATGGAAAGGGTCACCGCATCGGCGTCCACCGCCCCGGCAATGGTTGCAACGCCCAGCACGCCGCTGTCGCCCCACAGGGCCTGCGCCACGCGCGACAGGACCAGCGCGCCGGTCAGAACGGCGGCGAACACCAGCGCCGATTTCAGGTCCAGCGGGTTCGGCAGGGCGAGCTTCGCCTCCGTTTTCTCCGTCTGGCGCCTCAACGTGATCCCGGCGACCAGCACCATCATCGCAAACATCGCACTGAGCGGCAGCCACAGCATCGGCAGCAAGGCCGGACGGATCGCCCCGACGATCAGCGCCGTGCGCACCACCATCACGGCCCAGGCCGCCGCCACCCCGCCGGCATAGGCCGAAGCCCGTCCGCCTGCCTTTGACAGTTGCGACAGCGACAGCGTCGCTGCGGTCGATGAGGCCAGCCCGCCCGCCAGCGCCAGCAGGCCGACGCCTGCCCGTTCGCCCAGCGCCTTCACCGCAACATAGCCTACAAAGCCAAGCCCGCTGATCAGCACCACCATCCACCAGATATGGCGCGGATTGATCACCTGATACGGCCCCAGCCCGACATCTGGCATGGCGGGCAGAACGACGATGGTGATCAGCAGCAGGCGCAGGAAGGCACTCATCTCGTGCGCGTCGATCTTGTCCAGCAAGCGATGCATCGGCTCGCGCAGCCACAGGATGAAGGCCGTCACCACCGCGCCGCCACCTGCCAGCAGCGGCGAAATCTTCACCGCGATGCCGCCGAGGCTGAACGTGATCAGCGCCGCCACCATGGTCGTGACGCTGACATTTCGTGTCTCGTCGATATGCGCTTCAAAGCCCTGTCGCAGCAGGAGCGCGAGGCCAATCGCCCCTGCCGCAATGATGAAGCCATTGCCGCTGTCCAGCGCGGCGGCAAGCCCGCCGGTCAGGCCGATCAGGCCGAATGTCCGGAAACCCGCAACGCGGCTGCCATTCGGGTCGCCACGCTCCTTCCAGCCGCGCTCAAGCCCGATGATCAGGCCGATAGCAAGCGAGGCCAGAAGTTCCGCGGCAAGCGACAGGATAGGCTGGGACGGCTCCAAATTTTTCTCCGAATTCCAAAGCATTGGAGTGTAGCGGCAAATGCGGTTGAGGGAAAATCCGTATTTACCGCGATGCTTTCCCGCTCATGATCGGCTTGTGATTCACAATCATGTAGCCTTTGATAGCGCTGACTTCTGACGACCGGAAAGGCTCGAACATGACCGACAAGATTACCTTCCTCGGCGGCGTCGGAACGGTGACAGGCTCTAAATACCTGGTCCAGACAGGCGGGCAGAACATCCTGGTCGATTGCGGCCTGTTCCAGGGCTTCAAGCAATTGCGGGATCGCAACTGGAAGCCGCTGCCGGTGAAAGCGTCAGAGATTGACCTTGTCCTGCTGACGCATGCCCATATCGACCATTCCGGCTACCTGCCCCTGCTGGTGAAGGAGGGGTTCCGCGGCAAGATCCACGCGACCACGCCCACGCGGGACCTGTGCAACATCCTCCTGCCCGACAGCGGCTACCTTCAGGAACACGAGGCGGACCTCGCCAACCGGGAAGGCTTCTCCCGCCATCACCCGGCCCTGCCGCTCTACACGCAGGCCGATGCCGAAGCCTCCCTGAAGCATTTCCGCA
Organism: Hyphomonas sp.; assembly: GCA_041398445.1. Classification (GTDB taxonomy): domain Bacteria; phylum Pseudomonadota; class Alphaproteobacteria; order Caulobacterales; family Hyphomonadaceae; genus Hyphomonas. The sequence continues at coordinate 1,847 of JAWKUR010000042.1, forward strand.
CGCATGGCTTCAACGACACGGTAGACCTCGGCCAGGGTATCACCGCCACATTTGTCGAAGCCGGTCACATTCTCGGCGCCTCCTCCATCCTGCTCGACACGGGCAAGACGAAGATCGCCTTCTCGGGCGACCTTGGCCGCTACGACAATCCGATCATGCACGATCCCTCCCCGATCACGGAGGCGGATTATGTTCTGGTGGAGTCCACCTATGGCGACACGGTTCACCCGAAGACCGATCCCGAAGACATGCTGGAGGCAATCATCAACCGCACCTTCCAGCGTGGCGGCACGGTGATCATTCCTTCCTTTGCCGTGGGGCGCGCACAATCCCTGCTGTTTCACATCAGCCGTCTGCGCGCGGCCCGGCGCATTCCGGAAATGCCGGTCTATCTGGACAGCCCGATGGCCATCAATGTCAGCGAGCTGTTCGTTAGGCATGCCTCGGCCCACAAGCTGACACAGGAAGAAGCCCGCACCGCCTGCGACGTGGCAACCTATACCCGCCAGAGCGAGGACTCGCGAAAGCTGGACACGGACCTGATGCCGAAGATCATCATCTCGGCCTCCGGCATGGCCACGGGCGGGCGCGTTCTGCACCACCTGAAGACCTATGCGCCGGACGCGCGCAACACGATCCTGTTTGCCGGTTTCCAGGCTGGCGGCACGCGCGGCGCGGCCATGCTGGCCGGGGTCCGCAAGATCAAGATCCATGGCGGCTATTACGATGTGAATGCCGAAGTCCAGAACATGCACATGCTCTCGGCCCATGCCGATGCAGATGAACTGATGCGCTGGCTCGGCAATTTCAGCACCCCGCCTAAGGAAACCTTCATTGTTCACGGCGAAGCGACGGCCTCAGACACATTAAGGCACCGGATCGGCGAGGAACTCGGCTGGTCCTGCAAGGTTCCGGAACAAGGCGAGACAGTACGGCTGAAATGAAAGACGACACGCCCAACATGATGCGCGCACAGCGCCTTGGCGTGCTGACCCAGCACGAAACGCTCGCACTGGTGCGAGCAGATTGCCCGGTCTGCCGCTCTGAAGGCATGAGTGCGCACAGCCAGGTCACGGTGACCCATGGCGACAAATCGGTGATCGCAACACTTTATCAGGTGACGGAAGACTGGCTGCCCATCGGCGCAGTCGGCCTGACGGACTCGGCCTGGGAAAAGCTGGACCTGGAAGACGGTTCACTGGTGCACCTCACCCATACCCCGCCGCTCAGCTCGCTCGCCTATGTGCGCCAGCGCATTTTCGATGACGGCCTCACCGATGCGCAGCTGCGTACAATCATTTTCGACATTGTGAGAGGGGCCTATTCGGACATCCACCTCACCGCCTTTGTCACTGCCACAGCCGCCAAGCCCCTCGCCACGCGTGAGGTCATCTCCCTGACCCGCGCCATGATCGACACGGGTGACAAGATCGACTGGGGCGTCACGCCAGTGGCCGACAAGCATTGCGTCGGCGGCCTGCCCGCAAACCGGACAACGCCCATCGTCGTCTCCATCGTGGCGGCCAACGGCCTGCTGATCCCCAAGACATCCTCGCGCGCCATCACCTCGCCCGCCGGCACGGCGGACACGATGGAAACCCTGACGCGGGTGGAGCTGAACCGCACCGAACTGCGCCAGGTGATCGAGAAGGAAGGCGGCTGCTTCATCTGGGGCGATGCGGTGGATTTCTCCCCCGCCGACACGGCCATCATCCGGGTGGAACGGGCACTGAATTTCGACTCCGCAGGCTCCATGGTCGCCTCGGTCCTCTCCAAGAAGATCGCCGCCGGGGCCACCCATGTCGTGATCGACATTCCCGTCGGGCCGACGGCCAAGGTACGCAATCGCGCGCAGGCACGGGAACTGGCAGACCTGTTCACCACCGTCGCCAGCACGTTCAACCTGAAACTCCGCATCGAGGTGACGGACGGGTCCCAGCCCATCGGGCGCGGCATCGGCCCGGCGCTGGAGGCCCGCGACGTGCGCGATGTGCTGAAACGCATGCCGGACGCCCCGCAGGACCTGCGGGACAAATCCCTCACCCTGGCCGCCGCCGTGCTGGAGCTGACCGGCAAGGCCCGTGAAGGCGCAGGCCTCGCGCTCGCGGCCGAGACGCTGGACAGCGGCCGGGCCTGGGACAAGTTCATCGCCATCTGCAAGGCGCAGGGCGGCGTGTTCGAACCGCCGGTCGCCGCCTACCAGCGCCCGGTCAACGCTACACGCAGCGGCCGCGTCGCCGCGATCGACAACCAGCGCCTCGCCCGTGTCGCCAAGCTCGCCGGCGCGCCGGACGACAAGGCCGCCGGGCTCGACCTGCATGTGCGGATCGGCGACACTGTCCGCCAGGGCGACCCTCTGTATACGCTGCACACTGAAACGATCGGCGAGCTCTCCTATGTGCTCGACTATGTGAAATCCAACACTGACATCATTGAGCTGACCCGATGACCCGTTACCTTCTCTACTTCCTGCCCGGCACTGGCCACCTCGCTGCCCCGCTCGCCCACGAACTCGGCGCCGACATCGGCGAGATGGAGTTCCACAAGTTCCCGGACGGGGAAAGCTATCTCCGCTTCCTGACGCCGCCGGACGGGCGCCATGTCGTCCTCGTCGACTGTCTCGACCGGCCGGACCCGAAGCTCGTGCCCCTGCTCTTCGCCGCGATGACGGCGAAAGACCTTGGCGCCAGCTCCGTCGGCCTGATCGCGCCCTACATGCCCTATTTCCGGCAGGACGTGGCCTTCAATCGCGGCGAGTCGATCAGTGCCCGGCATATCGGTGCGCTTCTGTCGGCGCATCTGTCCTGGGTCACCACGCTGGACCCGCACCTGCACCGGTTGGCCAGCCTGGATGATGTGTTCACCATCCCCGGCGAACTGGCCCACGCCACCCAGCCCATGGCCAGCTGGATCAAGGCCCATATCGAAAGCCCGATCATCTACGGCCCGGACGAGGAAAGCGAGCAATGGGTGCGCACCATCGCAGAGGCCTGCGGCGCGCCCTATGATGTCTTCCGCAAGACGCGACTGGGCGACAAGAACGTGCAGATCGACGTGCCCGCCGGCATTGACGCGGGCAGCCACACGCCGGTCATCGTGGACGACATCATCTCCTCCGGCACGACGTTGGCCACGCTGGTCCGCGCCCTGTGCGAGAGCGGCCAGCCCCGCCCCATCTGCTGCGCCGTGCACGGCATTTTCGCGGACGACGCCTATGAGCAGCTGATCGCCGCCGGGGCAGCCCGTGTGGTCACCACCAACGCCCTGCCGCACAAGACCAATGCCATCGACGTGACGAAAGTGCTGGCCGACGCCGCCCGCCGGATCGACCTGCCGCAGGATTGACGCCGCCGCCCGGCGGGAGGACACTTCCTGCAGGGAGGAACGTCATGTTCGATTTACATACATTTGTCAGCGATTGCCGCGCCGCCGTCGCCGAAGACAAGACCCACCGCGCCGCACTTGAAGTGGTCGAGGCCGCCTTCCGCGACCCTGCCGCCATCCTTGCCGCAATGGGAGAGCCCACCGGCCCCGGCATCGACGCGATCTACAGGTCCGACGACCTGACCATCCTCAACATCGTATGGGGCCCGCGTCAGACGCTGATGCCGCACAATCACGAGATGTGGGCCATCATCGGCATCTATACCGGCCGGGAGGACAATATCTTCTGGCGCCGCCTGAAGGACGACCCGGCCCGTGTCGAGGCGGCTGGCGCCCGCACGCTCCTCGCCGGGGATGTCACACCGCTCGGCAAGGACATCATCCATTCCGTCACCAATCCGCTGAGCCGCCTGACCGGCGCCATCCATGTCTATGGCGGGGACTTCTTCGCCGAACCGCGCAGCGAGTGGGACGAGGAAACCCTCAGCGAGCGGCCCTACGACATTTCCCGCCTGCAGGCCGCCTTCGGCTAGGCATCAGGCAAAGTGCAGGCGGCGATACTTGCCCCGGAAATAGAGCAGCGGGTCACGCCGCGGCTCGAACCGGGCACGGACGACTTCGCCCACAAGGATCACATGATCCCCGCCCTCATGCAGGGCATGGCGGCGGCACTCGAAATTCGCGAGCGCGCCTGACAGCAGCGGCGCTCCATTATGCCCCCGGCTCCACGGCGTGGCGGCAAACCGGTCCTCGCCCGCCCTTGCGAACAGGTTGGAGGTCGGCTGCTGGCCGATATGCAGCACGTTCACCGCGAAATTCTCCGCCGCTTCCAGCGCATCCAGGCTGCTCGCCGTCTTCGCGATACAGACCAGCAGCAGCGGCGGGTCCAGCGAGACGGAGGTGAAGGAGTTCGCCGTCAGGCCCACGGGCTGGCCTTCCTCGTCCAGCGTCGTCACCACGGTCACGCCGGTCGCAAAACAACCGAGCGCATCGCGCAGCGTGCGGGCGTCAGACCCCTGACGATATTCCGGCGCAAAGCGCGGCACCTTGCGCTCCAGGAAATCCAGCAGCGTGGCGCTGAACATGTCGGCGCGTTCAGCGGCCACCATCTGGCCCGCCTCGCGGATCTCCGCATATTCGACATTCTCAAAATTGCCGAGGAAGCCCTTCGCGGCATCCGCGCCGGACAGCTCGCTCTCGGCCCCGCGCACGAACAGGACGGGCATCCTGATATGCGCCGCCGCACCAGTAACGCGCGCCACGGCGGCCTCCGGGTCGAAGCTCTTCGCGAAGACCGGGTCGAAACAGGGCTGGGCGCCGGTCTCGTCATCCGGGCGGCAGGCGGCGGTGAAATCCATGTCCGGCACGGAATCGATCAGCACCAGCCCCGCGGCCAGATGCGCGCCCTCCTCGCCCAGCGCCGCCGTCGCGGCCCAGCCGCCGAGCGACGCCGCCACGATCACCGGGCGCGAGGCCATCTGCGCCAGCACGGCGCGCAGATCCTCGACAAAGGCATCGAAATCATAGCGGCCATCGGCCGGCCACTCGCTTTCCCCATGCCCGCGCAGGTCGATCCGGATGACATGCCGCCCGGCCTTCACCAGCGCATCGGCCACCTCGTCCCACACCTGACGCGTCTGCGCCCCGCCATGGATCAGCAGCACAGCCGGGTCATCCGGCGCGCCAAACGCGTCGCCCTTCAGCGCCACGCCTGCAAATCCCTTGAAACTGACTGGCTGCATGCGGTCTCCTGCCTGAGTCGTTACCTGTCTTCCCATATATGCCCCCCGCCGGGGAGAACCAAGGCAGGCAACGGCAAGTCCGGCATGATCCGCCATAGTCCGGTATAGTCATGGATAGTCATGCAGGGTCATGGCGTAGTTGTGTGTGGTCATACGCCAGTCATGCCTGACACGCCCCACACGCCCCCCCCTCCGACCGCTTCGCGGCCACCTCCCCCGCAAGCGGTGGAGGATGAGTCCGGTACGTGCGGCAGGCAATCCTCCCCTGCGAAGCGGGGGAGGTGGCAGACGGCGAAGCCGACTGACGGAGGGGGCTTATCCACCACCTCAGACACCCCATCCTGCAACAATCACTGAGCCAAAAACAAATCCATCCGACACTTCCGTGCCCGGATGTATAGTGCAGCACATGTCACTCCTGCACCCACCCAAAGGCTTCCCGCTGCATCTCGCCATGATCTGGCCCCTCATCTGGGTCCAGGTGCTGCTGCTCCGCGCAGCGGTGAGGGCCGCCTATGGAAAAGGCGTGCAGTATCATTGGAGCGTCTCGCCCAATGGCCGCGTGTTCCTCACATCCATTGACTATGTGCCAGGCCAGAAGTTTGAGCCGAAGCCAGCAAGCGACCGCCTCGCCGCCGCGTGTGATGGCCGGCTATTTACGCCTCAGTATCTCCGCATGAATCCCCTCTCCCT
>JAWKUR010000043.1:0-6151 GCA_041398445.1 Hyphomonas sp.
AGGCTGTTCTTGTCTCGCCGCCACGTACGACTTTAGTCGTAGGCGGGAAGGTGCTGGCTATGGCCGGATCGTCCACAACGATGACCAGGTCCAGCAGGTCCGGATGGGAGAGGAATGCGTGGACCGACCAGTCGATAACCCTCTGTCCCAGCAGGTATTCCCACTGTTTTGGGCGGTTGAGCCCGGTGCGGGCGCCTTTGCCCCCGGCGACGATGATTGCGGCGAATCCAGTCATGAGCGCCTTCTAGGGCACCTGTTGTATCTATGCCATGCCATTTGCGCTTATGCAGTTTCGGATGGCTGCTTATGTTTTGTGCGCTTGCGTGGTGGCAAAAAGGTGCAAGAATGAAGAAATGGTTAGTTTCGAGGCACCGAAAGTCTGGCTAGCGCCTATGTCTGGCGCAACAGATGCGCCCATGCGGCGCCAAGCTGTGCATTTTGGTGCACCGGCGGTGGTTTCGGAAATGGTTGCCGGTGAAATGCTGGCCGCTGCCCGCCCGGATGTTGTGCGCCGTGCCTGCCGTCATGAAGGGGCGGGTTACTGGATTGTACAGCTCGCGGCCCGGCGTCCGGAAGACATGCGCCGCGGGGCGGAGTTGCTGGCCGAGAGCGGCGTCGACGTCATCGACATCAATATGGGCTGTCCTTCGCGCCAGGTGACGGGTGGCCAGTCCGGTTCGGCGCTGATGCGGGACATCCCGCTGGCAAGCGACATCATAGATGCGGCCATGGAGGGCGCTGGTGGCCGGCCTGTGACGCTGAAAATGCGGCTCGGCTGGGACGATGCGGCGCTCAATGCGCCGGAGCTGGGCGCTATCGCGGAGGCAAAGGGTATCCGGATGCTGACCGTGCATGGGCGTACCCGGTGCCAGTTCTACAAGGGCTCGGCAGATTGGGCGGCCGTTCGCGAGACGGTCGATGCGGTGTCCCTGCCGGTGATCGTCAATGGAGATATCTGCTCTGCGGATGATGCCGCGAGCGCTCTGGAGCAGTCCGGGGCGCATGGTGTCATGGTGGGGCGTGCGGCCATGGGGCAGCCTTGGCTGGTTGGAGAGATCGCTGCGGCCCTGGAGGGGCGCCAATGGCGCCGGCCCGGCCGCACTGAGCAGCTTTCGTCCCTGTGTGAGCAGATTGAGGATTCAGTCTCTCTCTATGGTCCGAAACTGGGTGTGCTGACGGTACGCAAACATGTGTCTGCTGCCATCGATGCGCTCGACCTTGGCATCGCTGCGGCTGAACGCCGGAGCCTGCGCTCAAAACTCTGCCAGATCTCGGACTGGCAGGATCTCATCGCCGCCCTGCGGCAAGTATATTTGAACACCGACCTCGTGGAGGCCGTCTGAAATGCCGGTGGACACTTTGCTAGACGCACGCTCCCTAGCGGATCTTTCTCCTGTTGCCCTGCTGGTCATCGATGACCGGCGGCGCATCGTGGATGGGAACCCTGCTGCTGAAGCGTTGTTTCAACTTTCGCGCCGTTCCCTGACGAACAAGCCGCTCAGTGAGCTGATTTATCATGACTCCCTGATCTGGGAGCTGCTGGACCGCGCCCAGAGGCAGGTCGGCGATATTGCCTCGCCCGGTACGCCTGTGACCGGTCCGTCGATCACGTCCCGGCTTGTCTGCGATGTCTGGATCCGGACGACGGGCGATGAGGGTTTTGTCATCGCCCTGGTGGAGACATCTGTCCGCGAGGGGAATGACTCCTCGGCGGGGGTCGCCGGTTTCGGCCGCATTCTTGGCCACGAAGTCAAGAACCCGCTGGGCGGCATCATCGGCGCGGCACAGCTGCTTGAGCGGCAGGGGGTCGAAGGCCAGGAAGAGCTGCTGGAGATTATCCGGGAAGAGGCCCGGCGGATCGAGCGGCTGGTCAACCGGCTGTCCGCCTTCGAATTGTTCTCCGCGCCGCGCATGAAGGATTTCAACATTCATGCGCTGCTGGACCGGGTCATCGCTTCGGAGCGCGTGGCCATTGGCACTTCCGTGGAGATCAAGCGGGATTTCGATCCATCGCTGCCTGAGCTGCTGGGGGACGAGGACCATCTCCAGCAGGCGTTCCAGAACATCATCCGCAACGCTGCTGAGGCGGCGCAGGAAGGCGGCGGGCGCGGACAGGTCACGATACGCACAGCCTATGCGACCGGCCTGGCCTTCAAGCGCTCGCGCTTCGGTGTCGGCCTGCAGCGGGCGATGCTGGTGACGATCGAGGACAATGGCCGCGGCATCCCGCGCGAAAAGCTGTCGCGCATTTTCGACGTATTCCAGAGCTCCAAATCCGGTGCGCGCGGCCTGGGGCTTTCCATCGTGAAAGAAGTCATCACGGCCCATGGCGGCCAGATCCGGGTGGACAGTGAGCCGGGCACGACCCGCTTCACCGTTCTTCTGCCAATTCGTACAGGAGGCCTTAATGGCTGATAAGACCGTTCTTCTTGCAGAGGACGACGCCAGCATCCGGTTGATCGTGAACCAGACGCTTGTGGCCGCTGGCTATGAAGTCCGCGCAACCAGCTCTCCTGAGGCGCTGGAGCGTTGGGTGCGTAACGGTGAGGGCGATGTCGTTGTGACGGACGTGTATCTTGGGGATGCGTCCATCTTCGACCTGCTGCCTTCGATGCGCCTGTCGCGCCCGGAGCTACCCTTCATTGTCATGAGTGGCCAGAACACGATCCTGACGGCGGCAAATGCGGCCCAGCATGGCGCGTTCGACTATCTGCCGAAACCGTTCGACATTGATGCACTGACCAGCCTGGTCCAGCGCGCCCTGAAGGCGCCGCCGAAAACATCGGTGCGGGCGATCAATCCGGAATCGCAGAAGGCCATCAGCGATGCAGGCCTGCCGCTCATTGGCCGCTCGGACGCGATGCAGGAAGTCTACCGGATCATCGCCAAGGTGATGAATACGGACCTGACCGTTCTGATCGAGGGCGAAAGCGGTACTGGCAAGGAACTCGCAGCACGGGCAATCCACCAGCTCGGTTCGGCAAAAGACGGGAAGTTCGTTGCGCTGGATCTGGCAGCCCTGCCAGCCGCCGAGATCAACCGCCAGCTGTTCGGCGCGAATGGCGAGCCGGGTGCCGTCCACCAGAAGGGCGGCACGCTTTACCTGGACGAGATCGGTGACCTGCCGGCCGAAGCGCAGACCCAACTGGTGAAGTTCCTGCGTGATGCCAATGGGGCGCGCCTGATCGCCTCTACCCGCCGGAACCTTGGCCGGATGGTGGAAGAGGGCACCTTCCGGGAAGACCTGTATTACCGGCTGAACGTCGTGCGCCTGGCCATGCCGCCGCTGCGCCTGCGCAAGGAAGACATCCCGGAACTTGCCCGGGCCTTCCTGATCCGCGCCCAGCGTCAGGGGCTGTCCGCCAAGAATTTCGACAAGTCGGCGATCGACCTGATCATGGCCTATGACTGGCCGGGCAACGTGCGGGAGCTGGAAAACCTTGTCCTGCGCCTGGCTGTCCTCAGCCCTGACGACACGATCACCCTGCGGGACGTGGAGCGGGAGCTGCGTGCAGGTGCCAGCGAGCAGAAAGGCGCCAGCGGCGGTTTCGAGAAAGACATCGAGACGCTCCTGCACCGTCACATCATGGGCGATCTCATCTCGAGCCGCGAGGACGAGGAAAGCACGGTCTATTCCCGTGTGATCGACCAGGTGGAGCGTCCGCTGATCCGTCTCGCCCTTTCGGTTACCGCCGGAAACAAGGTCAAAGCGGCGCAGCTGCTGGGCATGAACCGTAACACGCTGCGGGCGAAGATTAACGCACTCGGCATTGCAGAAGACTGATTGACGGTTGCCAAAACTGTGGCTCTAGTGCATCACTGTTGCTGTAGGGGCACGCATATGTGATCTTGGAGCAACGGGCCGGGGGGCCTGTGCAGAGTCGGTAGATTGTCGAACCCGTTAAGTCAGCATGCACCGAAAGCGAGTTGGGCCCTTTTCGAAGGGCTCTTCATCATTGCGGCGCTTGTTGCGGTGTTCGCGACTTTTATCACGATTGCTGGCGTCAACCCGGATAACCCGACGGCGGGCTCGACGCCGTGGCTGCTCGCGCTCAATCTGGTTCTGATCATCGTCCTCGCGATCATCGTGGTCCGGGAATTCCTGGCCATTCGTGGCCGCTCCCGCGAGGCGGGCGAAGGGCGGCTGGCGCAGCGCTTCGTCATGCTGTTCGGCTTTTCGGCCCTGGTGCCGTCCATGGTCGTCGGGATCTTCCTGGGCGCAGTGGTTACCCGCGGACTCGACAACTGGTTCGGCGACACCGCTGAAGCGGTGATGGAAAAGAACAAGCAGATCTTCCAGGACTATGTCGACAACTTCACATCCTCATTCGATGTGGATGTGCGTCTCGCCGCGCTGGACGTTGAGAACTTCGCGCGGGACGTGAAGGCGCAGATGGCCATCGAGAATGGTGGTCAGGATGTCGACGGAGAGCAGTCCGCGGCCAAGGCCTCTGCCGCGCTTTCCGAAGGCTTGCGCAAAACACTGGCCTACCGGGAATTCGTGACAATCTCCATTGTCAGCGCGGACGGCCAGGAAATCATTGCCGAGGAGAATGCCGGGACGCCTGTGCGCCTGCGGCCATCGCCCGATGACTTCGCTGAGGCGCAAAAGGGTGAGGTTGCGGCCCGGCTTTACGAAGCGCAGGGGGTTGCAACGGCGCTGATCCGGATTTCCGAGCCTGTGGACGGGTTTGTCTACGTGGCAAAGCCCTTCGACCGGAACCTGTTCACGATGCTGGGCGATGCCAAGGACCAGCTGGCCCAATACCAGAATGCCAAACAGCGCAGCGGGCGCCTGCAGACAATCTTTGCCATTGGCTATGCCCAGATTACCGCGCTGATCCTGCTGCTGGCCGGCCGGCTTGGCCTGGAGGCAGCAGGGCGTATCACAGGACCGATCGGACGCCTTGCATCCGCCGCGCATACGGTCCGCGATGGGGACCTGACCGTGCGTGTGCCGGTCAACGGCCCGAAAGATGAAGTCTACGCCCTCAGCCAGTCGTTCAACGCCATGACGGAGCAGCTCTCCGAACAGCGCAATGCCCTTATCCGTGCGCGGGAAGACGAAGAAGACCGCCGCCGGTTTGTGGAAACGCTGTTGGCCGAAGTCAGTGCCGGCGTGATCCGCATGGATGCGGACATGACCGTGACGCTGGCGAACCGGTCTGCGGGCGACCTTCTGGACGTTGAAGACATCAAGTCTGGCGAGGCACTGGAAGTGATCGCGCCGGAATTCGAGCGGTATGTGCGTGATACGCTGGAGCGGAACTCTCCGGTGGATGCCTCGATCGAGATCATGCGCAGTGGCGCCACGCGCCATATCCGCCTGAAAGCGGCGCCGGACCCGGCGGGCGGCTGTGTGCTGACCTTTGACGACATGACCCGCCTGATCAATGCGCAGCGCCAGATGGCCTGGCGGGATGTTGCCCGGCGTATCGCCCATGAAATCCGCAATCCGCTGACACCGATCATGCTGTCGACGGAGCGCCTGCGCCGCCGTTATGCCAGCAAGATCGACGATCATGACGGTGTGTTCGAGAAGTGCATCGACACCATCCTGCGTCAGGTGGGGGACATCGGCCGGATGGTCGAGGAGTTCTCCAGCTTCGCGCGGATGCCGAAGCCGAGCGTTGCGCCTTTCGACATGCGGGGCTTGCTGCAGGAGGCGAGCTTCTCGCGGAGCGTGGTCAATCCCGATATCGATTTCGAGTTTGAGAGTGGCGCATCCTCCACGACCTATGTCGGCGACGAACGGCTGATCGGCCAGGCAATCGGGAACCTGTTGAAGAACGCGGCCGAAGCCATCGAGGGCATGCCGGAAGAACTGGACGTGCAGGGGCAGATCCGGCTGGAGCTGAATGGCGACGAGCGCGGCCTTGAGATTACCATCGAAGACAATGGCCCCGGTTTTCCGGAAGATGTCCGCGAGCGCCTTCTGGAGCCGTATGTCACGACGCGTGAAAAGGGCACCGGGCTTGGTCTGGCCATTGTGAACCGGATCATTGCGGACCATGGCGGGTCAATCTCTCTGCAGAACCGTCCCGATGGTTTGCGCGGCGCCCGTGTGCGCGTCTGGCTGCCGCCGCATGATCTGATGACTGAAACAAGCATGTTGCTGGCTGATGAGCGTATCGCCGGGAACAATCCACAT
>JAWKUR010000044.1:0-5650 GCA_041398445.1 Hyphomonas sp.
CAGTCCCCTGAGGCTCTGTTCATTGCCTGCTCCGACTCCCGCGTCGAAACGGCCATGATCACCCAGACAGAACCGGGCGAATTGTTCATCTGCCGGAATGCCGGCAACATCGTCCCGCCGTACACGGAGCATACGGGCGGCATGACCGCCTCGATCGAGTATGCGGTTGCGGTCCTGAAAGTGCCGCACATCGTCGTCTGCGGCCATACCGAATGCGGCGCCATGAAAGGCGCCATGAACCCGGAAGGGCTCGACAGCCTGCCGCACGTCAAGAAATGGCTCGCCTATTCCAAGGCCGCTGTGGATGTCGTCGGCAGCCTCGCTGAAGAAAACACCCCTCCGGAAGAGCGCATGAAGATGCTCATCGAGCAGAACGTCCTGCTCCAGCTGCAGCACCTGCGCACCCATCCGAGCGTTGCCGCCGCCCTCGCCAAAGGCACGACCGAGCTTAACGGCTGGGTTTACGACATTCGCACCGGCGAAGTCGAAGCCTGGGATGAGGCCGAAGGCAAATTCATCACCATCGACACCCGTTATGCCGCCCAGATCCGCGAACTCGCGGGCGAACACACCTGCGCGGCCTGATCGGGACACTGACAAAACGGACCTGATCCCATGTCTTCTTCCCAGACTGCCGCGCCTTCCGGGCGCGGCGCCTTTCTCGACTTTTCCAATCTGAGAGGCGACCTGTTCGGCGGCCTGACCGCCGGTATCGTCGCCCTTCCGCTTGCGCTCGCCTTTGGTGAAGCCTCCGGCGCCGGCCCGATTGCCGGCCTCTGGGGCGCCATCTTTGTCGGCTTCTTCGCGGCCCTGTTCGGCGGCACAGGCTCTCAGGTCTCGGGGCCCACGGGCCCGATGGTCGTCGTCTTTGCCGGCCTCTATGCCGCGCTTGGCGGCAACCCGACCCTCGTCTTCGCCGCCGTCGTTCTCGCTGGCCTCCTGCAGATCGGTCTCGGCGTCCTGAAGTTCGGCCAGTATGTGAAGCTCGTCCCCTATCCGGTGATCTCCGGCTTCATGAGCGGCATCGGCGTGATCATCATCGCGCTGCAGCTCTCCCGCCTGTTCGGACATGAGCCGGATGGCGGCGGTACGATCCCGGCCTTCACCGCCGTCCCCGGCGCCGTGATGGACCCGAATCTGATCGCCGTCGGCATTGCCGCGCTGACCCTGTTCATCGTCTTCACCTGGCCGAAGAAATTTGCTGCCTATGTGCCCGGCCCGCTGGCCGCGCTCGTGATTGGCACACTGGTCAGCCTGGCCCTGCCGGGCGCTCCGGTCCTGGGCGACATCCCGACCGGCCTGCCGCAATTCGTCCTGCCGAGCTTCAGCACGGATACGGCGCTCGTGGTGCTGGAAGCCGCCTTCATCCTGGCGGTGCTCGGCTCCATCGACAGCCTGCTGACCTCGCTCGTCGCTGACAACATGACCCGCACGCGCCATGGCTCCGACCGGGAACTGATCGGCCAGGGCATCGGCAACACGATTGCCGGCATGTTCGGCGCCATCCCCGGCGCAGGCGCCACGATGCGGACGGTGATCAACATCCGCTCCGGCGGCCGCACGAAGATCTCCGGCATGACGCATGCCGTCGTGCTGCTGGCCATCGTGCTCAGCCTCGGCCCGCTCGCCTCGAAGATCCCGCATGCGGTTCTGGCAGGCATCCTGGTGTGGACCTGTCACGCTTTCGTTCCGACCTCAAGTCTCACTTAAGCGGCCTTTCTTTCGAAAGCCAAGGGGCTTTTCCATCCGAGGGCTGAGTGCCGACGGCGCGGGTTGTAGAAGCCGTTGATATACTGGAACAGCGCGGCCTCTGTTTCTCTCCGCGTGCCCCAGGTTTGCCGCCAGATTAGTTCAGCTTTCAGGGATTTGAAAAAGGTCTCAACGGCGGCATTATCGTAGCAGTTTCCCTTGCCACTCATCGACACCTGAAAGCCCTGCTTACGCAGAATTTTCTGGTAGTCATGACTGCAATACTGACTGCCTCTGTCGGTGTGATGAATGCATCCCGGCGGGGGCTGACGCAGGTTGATCGCCATGTCGAGGGCGCGGATCGCAAGGTCCTTCTTCATGCGATTGCTGACCGCCCAGCCGATGACGCGCCTGGAATACAGATCGATGATCACGGCCAGATAGAGCCATCCCTCGCGGGTCCATATGTAGGAGATGTCACCAGCCCATTTCTGGTTAGGCCCGCTTGCGGAGAAGTCTCGTTCCAGCAGATTGGGCGCTATGTTGAACCGGTGATCGCTATCGGTCGTTGCCTTGTATTTGCGTGTGCGCACAACACAAATGGCATTCTCCTTCATCAGTCGGCCAACCCTGCGATGGCCGACATCCAAACCGAGCTCTTTTAGCTCTTCCGTCATGCGGGGGCGGCCGTAACTGCCCAGCGCCAGATCATGTTGCTCGCGAATATGCGCCAGAACCACAAGATCCTTGCGCTGACGTGGACACATCGGGCGGGATCGCCATGCCCGATAGCCACGTGATGTGACCTGTAACACGCGGCACATCTGCTCAATCGGCCAGACCTTCTTCCAAGCATCAATGAAAGCAAATCGCTTCACTTCTGGCTCGCGAAGAAGGCCGTCGCTTTTTTTAGGATCTCCCGCTCCTCCTTCAGGACGCGGTTCTCGCGGCGAAGTTGCTCAACTTCCTTCAGCAGGTCCCCAGACGGCAAGTCCGCAGGCGCCTCAGGCCGGTATGTCGCGATCCACTTGCCGAGCGTCGAAAGCCCAACACCCAGATCCTCCGCTACCCGCTTGCGCGGAAGTCCGCTGCTCAGTGCCAGACGAACAGCCTCCCGCTTGAAATCCTCACCATGCTTGTGTCCCATAATCCTGTCTCCTTGAATGTAGATAATCGTCTATCAAGGCCGGAATCAAACCGGGACAGGTCCACCCCGCCAATCAGGACGGTGCCCCAGTCCTCCTCGCCGAGCGAGGAAAGGCAGGCATCGGAAAGTTCCGTCAGCTTCGAGAGCGACTCCACTTTATCGTCCGCAATGCGTGAGATGAGCCGCACCGGAATCTTGGTGCAGTTCCGTCCAGCAAAATGCGTGTCGAACGTATGGCTCCATCCTCCAAGTTTGGAGAGAAATACCCGCACCGCATCTTCATCTAGGATTGCATCGATCTCGTCGAACGCGCCGACCACACGGACGACTTCCAGCTCCCCATAGTCCTCATCTGTAGCAATGCGCGCAAAGACCTGCCGGAATACTTCTGGCCTGCCCTCATCAATCGCGTAACCCATCCAGCGGGTGAACCCTTTGGAGACCGCTGCCAGGCGCGCAATCTCCCCGGTTTCGCTTCCTGCGGGATCAAGATCCGCGATCTGCTTTTCATAGGCGGGGTAAAACGTATTGAGATCACCAAGGTGGGGATGATTTGACGGCCGGTCCGGAACGCTCCGCCCATCAGCCGCGTCCATAATGAGCCAGGCAAGGCGCGCCCCCGTCAGCCGGTCACCCTCATCAAAGGCCATCGCAGCATGCGCGACCAGGCTCCCGTCATCGGCACGCGCCAGGATCGCAGGCACGAGCTTCCGGCGCGGATCGTGTTCGCTCCGCAGCCGGCAAAGGAGCTCCGCCAATTCCGGGCGGCCCGCTTTTTCCAGCTTGTCAGAAGACAGGCGGTCGCAAATCGCAGCCACCAATGCCTCTGAAATTTCCGCACTGGCAAACCAGGGCCGTACCCGGAATATCTCGTTCAAGGCCCCGGGATCCGTCTTGACGAGACCAACGGCAGGACTCTGGAGATCCGGAGCAGTATGGACCGGCCGGAAAAGGGACGAGTCGATCATTGCGAGGGACGCAGCTGCGGCGCACACGCCCAGCTGGAAAGCCGCTCCTTTCGGGACGCTGATACTCTTCTGGAATTCCTGCGCGGCGGAAGCATCACCCTCCCGCACCAGGCCGTTATACAGAAAGCCGAAAAAGCGCAGCCAGTTCCGCCCATCCAAAAGGGTCCGTTCTTCCTCTTTGGCCAAACCGGCCGCATACCAGCTCGCAAGGCGCGAAGCGCGTGATCGCGCCCTGCCCGCCGGCAAATTGGAGAGGACCGCCGAGAAGCTCTCATAATGGCCCGGCCTGTTGTTCACGCACTCATTCAGATGGTCGAATGCATCCGCAATCCTCTCCCACACTTCGCGCAGGTAATCGCCTTCGATCCCTTCCTGCGCGAGGTTCCGGGCGAAGTTTGCGAGCTGAATACCTCCGTCCTGGGCCCATTGTTCGGCCCTTTGCTGGATGACCTCCGGCAAAGTTTCCTTAAAGCCATTGCTCGTGGAAAAGTCGACGAACGCCTTGCCATCCTCGCCCGCGGCGATCCGTTCGATGTCGGCAGCCAGCAGGACCTGATAGGCATGCTTTGGCTCGACATTGAAATGCAGCGCCGCAAGGCTGCGGGGGAAATCCTTGTCGCGGATCACCTGTTCGAACCGTACGCTCATCAGCCCGCCGGACCGGATTGACTTTGCCGTTATCTGGCCGCTTTGGAGCACATAAATTGCCATATGCGCCACCGGAATTTCCCCGGCCCACTGGTTCCACAGCATGCCAATATTGTTCACATAGGAGACAATCTCGCGCGGCGTCGGGGGCAATCCTGTCGCCTGCTTGCTGATATCAAGCAGCTTGAACAATTCATACTTGTCGGCCGCATCAAGCTGTTCCTCGAACGCCCGGTCAATCATCCGGTCAAGGAATTCCCGCCAGTCCGTGCTGAGAGGCGGGGCAACCCTCAGCGTTATATCAAACGTCTTCTTGAGCAGCTGTTCCGGCCTGTCCATCCTAGGGGATTCCAGTTCGCCTCCTGCTCCGAATGCATCCTGGATGTATTCGCGGTCGAACGGAACAATCGCGAGGATGCTGGAATTTTCATGGCTCGCCCCCCGGCTTTTCAATGCATAGATTGACCGCATCTCGCTCCAGACCAGCGGCACCGCGTCCACGCTCAGCCGGTCGATATTATCGAACACGAAGACCATCCGGCCTTTCTTGCTCTGGACTCGTGACACAAGCGCCCTGAAATGGGTCTGGAATTCTTCATTGGTCGGATTGCGCTCCCGGACCGATTGATCGACCTCATCAAAATCGGAGTCCCGGGTGAACATGCGCGAAGCAGAAGACACTGCATGCCGCCACCCCTGGCCCCGGTTCTTGAGCTTCGAGCCAATGAGAGCTGCAGCAAATACAATATAGAGCGCAAAGACGATCAGCGATGCGATGTATGCCGGGTCTGTGCTCCACCCGATTGCTGGAAATATGACGGAGCTAATCCCCTTGCCTGAGAAAGCGAGCGGACTGAGCCATGCATAGGCCAGCGGCAGGAGGGGGAGTAGCAGCAGGTAGAATATGCCTGACAGGCCAAACATCCTGTTATTGTGGACGCGGGAGGTAATCCGCTTGTCAGCCAGGACAGTGAGGAACTCCTTCTGTGTGTCTTCATCGACGAAATCCTTCGCCTTCGCCCAGGCGAGAAACTCCTCCATGAAGGCAAGCTTGAGCAGGTTCGGATTGTGCAGCCAGAGATCGAAGGTAAACACACAGTATGGCGGCCCACCTTCCTTTTCGCCGAGCCGTTTGGACGCAAGGTGGATCACGGTCGATTTGCCAGCGCCCCACGGCCCCTCAAGACCGATCGCGGCA
>JAWKUR010000045.1:0-5583 GCA_041398445.1 Hyphomonas sp.
CAGGCGCGCCGCGAACTTGGTGAGGAAAAGCGCGCCGCTGCCAAGGTGGAAGGGATTTCCGAAGACGAGAAGGCCGCCCTCCTGGCAGAAGCGCATGCCCTTCTTGCGCCATACCGTTCGCCCTGGCGCGACGGTGCTCCGCCCCCTTCCCCAGACGCGCCATATACGGTTCGCCTGCGCGCGCCGGATGATGGAGAGCGCGTTCTGGAAGATGGCGTTCAGGGCACGGTCCGCATTCAGGCAAGCGAGCTGGATGACCTGATCCTTCTGCGCGCTGATGGGACGCCGACATATATGCTGGCCGTTGTGGTGGACGATCATGATATGGGTGTGACCCATATCATCCGCGGCGATGACCATCTGCGAAATGCCTTCCGCCAGATCCCCATCTATGAAGCCATGGGCTGGGATATTCCCCAGATGGCGCACGTTCCGATGATCCACGGTTCCGATGGCGCCAAGCTTTCCAAGCGGCATGGCGCGCTGTCGACCCTTGCCTATCGTGAAATGGGCTACCTGCCAGAGGCCATGCGCGCCTACCTGCTCCGTATTGGCTGGAGCCATGGGGACCAGGAAATCTTCACGGATGAAGAGGCGATTGCCGCCTTTGATATCTCCGGCATCAACCGTGCCCCGGGACGGCTGGACCTGGACAAGCTCGGTCAGGTAAATGCGCATTTCATGCGCCTCGCAGACGATGGCCGCCTGTTTGATCTGCTTAAGCCCTATTGGGAAGCAGAAGGTCCGATCGGCGAAGCGGAGCAACGCCTGAGGGCCGCCCTGCCGCACATGAAGGACCGGGGCACGACGCTGCCGGAACTGGCGCAGTCTTTTGCATTCCTGCTGGCAAAACGGCCACTGGAGCTGAACAAGAAGGCCCGCAAGGCCGTCTCAGGTGAGGCACTTGACCGATTGCGCGGCTTGCGCGACGAACTGCAGCGCCTGCCGGAATGGACGGCAGATCAGATTTCTGTGACGATAACTTCGTATTGCACTGCACAAGACCTATCTATGGGGCAGATAGGTCAACCACTACGCGCTGCGCTCACAGGCGGCCTTCCCGCACCGGATATTGCGCCGGTACTGGAGTGGCTCGGCCGGGACGAGGCGCTTGGACGAATTGATGATCAACTGGCGCCGGAAACCGCTCCGGGCGCCTGAAGAGCAAGAAGGTTTGAAGGGTAAGGCTGATGGAAAACAAGACGAAACCGCACGGCACAGCAAAACTGGAAGTGGCTGGCAATTCCTATGAACTGCCGGTTCTCTCAGGAACGCACGGACCGGATGTGATCGATATTCGCCGTGTTTACGGCGAAACGAACCATTTCACGTTCGACCCGGGCTTCACATCGACCGCAAGCTGCGAAAGCCAGATCACGTTCATCGACGGTGACGAAGGTGTTCTGCTGCACCGCGGTTATCCGATTGGCCAGCTGGCTGAGCAATCGACCTTCCCGGAAGTCTGCCACCTGATCCTGTACGGTGAGCTGCCCACGACCTCCGAATTGGAAGTGTTCAACGACACCATCAAGCAACACACCCTGCTGCACACGCAGATGGACCGCTTCTTTGAAGGCTTCCGCCGTGACAGCCACCCGATGGCCATGCTTACGGCGACCGTTGGAGGCCTTGCCTCTTTCTATCCGGGCGCCATGGACAGCGAAGACCCGGAAGAACGCCGTCTGAGCTCCATCCGCCTCCTCGCCAAGATGCCGACGCTCTGCGCACGCATCCTGAAGTACAATCTCGGACAGAAGTTCGTCGATCCGCGCAACGAACTGTCCTACGCCGAGAACTTCCTGAACATGTGCTTCTCGGTCAGCGCTGAGGACTACAAGGTGGATCCGGCCATTGCCAAGGCCATGGACCGCTTCTTCATCCTGCACGCCGATCACGAGCAAAATGCTTCGACGTCTACCGTTCGTCTCGCAGGCTCTTCGGGCGCTCACCCGTTTGCCGCTGTCGCAGCAGGCGTTGCCTGTCTTTGGGGCCCGAGCCACGGCGGCGCCAATGAAGCATGCCTCAACATGCTGCATGAGATCGGCAGCGCGGACCGCATCCCTGAATACATTGAAAAGGCGAAGGACAAGAATGACCCGTTCCGCCTGATGGGCTTTGGTCACCGCGTCTACAAGAACTACGACCCCCGCGCGAAAGTCATGCGCGAGTCGGCACACGAAGTACTGGACCTGCTGGGTCTTAAGGACACGCCGATCCTGAAAGTTGCTATGGAGCTGGAGCGTATCGCCCTGGAAGATGAGTACTTCATCGAGAAGAAACTCTATCCGAACGTCGACTTCTATTCCGGTATCATCCTGGATGCGATGGGCTTCCCGAAGCAGATGTTCACGGTTCTGTTCGCCCTCGCCCGTACCGTGGGCTGGGTTGCACAACTCAACGAGATGATCGACGACCCGACGCAACGGATCGGCCGTCCGCGCCAGATCTACACCGGCGCAGCAATGCGGGACTATGTTCCGATCGAAAAGCGCTAAGGCGATTTGATATGACACTGAAAACGCCACCTGCCTCAAACAGGTGGCGTTTTCTTTTCTGCTGTTCTTCCGGAAATACCCCGTTCCCTTTTGCCCCGACTCCTTGCTAAAGGCTGCGCCATGAAAACCGCTGTCATCGTCTTTCCCGGTTCGAACTGTGATCGTGACGCTCACGACGCGCTCCTGAAGGTGACAGGCAAGGCGCCGGCCATGGTCTGGCACAAGGATGGAACCATTCCTGAGGGCACCGATCTGGTCATGGTGCCAGGCGGCTTTTCCTATGGCGACTATCTGCGTTGCGGGGCAATTGCTGGCAATTCGCCGGTAATTTCGCAGCTGAAAGCCCATGCCGAGCGCGGTGGTTATGTGCTGGGCGTATGTAACGGCTTCCAGATCCTTTGTGAAACGGGCCTCCTGCCCGGCGCTCTCATGCGAAACGCCTCGCTTCATTTTGTCTGTAAGCCGCAGGCTCTGACGGTTGAGACCTCGAACACTGCCTTCACCAGTGCCTATCAGGGTGACAAGGAAATCGTGATCCCGATTGCCCACCATGATGGCAACTACTTTGCCGATAGCGAGACGCTCGACCGCATCGAAGGTGAAGGACATGTCGCTTTCCGTTATGCACCCGGACAGAACCCGAATGGTGCGGCGCGCGACATTGCCGGCATTCTGAGCCCAAACGGACGCGTGCTCGGAATGATGCCCCACCCGGAGCGCGCCATTGGCGGGCATGAGGGCGGCAATGACGGCCTGGCCCTGTTCGAAAGCCTGCTCGGCGCAGCCTGAAGCGCTGGCCAGCCATAGCGGCGGCCGCTAGACTTTTCTGATGTCCTCAGGTGTCGATCCGGCCAGGTATTCAGCCCGTCTTGCGGAAGCGTCCGCCCTGCGCAATTCCGGACGCATCGCTGAAGCGATAGCGGCTTACCGCGATGTTCTGTCGATAGAGCCCGATCTTCCTGACAGCTGGTACAATCTTGCCTGGCTTCTGCGCCGGGCGCGGGAACCGCTGCAGGCCCTTGCTGCCTATGACCAGGCGCTCGCACGTGGCGTCCAGGGGGCTGAAGAAGTGTGGTTGAACAAGGGTGTCATTCACGCTGATGACCTTCTTGACTCCCAGTCGGCGATCACTGCCTACACAGAAGCCCTGAAACTGAACGCGGACTATGTTCCGGCGCTCTTCAATCTCGGTAACACCTATGAAGACCTTGGCGACCGGGAGGCTGCCATTGCGCAGTATGAGCGCGCCCTGGCGCTCGCGCCCCAAGAAACTGAACCTCTGGCCCGCATCGCCAATCTGTCTCGTCCCAGCGCCAGAGAAGACAGCATCGTCAAAAGGGTGGAAGGCGCCCTGAAGAGAGCTGACCTGACACCCGCTGCCCGCGCAGGGCTCGAGTTTGCTCTTGGCCACCTGATGGACTGTGTCGGGGCTTACGACGAAGCCTTCTCCGCCTATGCGAGAGCAAACAGATTGAGTGAGGCCGCCCGGCCGCAGGGGTTTCCCGCTTTCGATGCCGCGCGGCATGATGCCGTAATCCAGAGCCTTATGGGCCTGCCCACCGATGGGGCGGACCAGACAATATCTTCCGCCCCTTTCGTGCCGGTCTTCATCCTCGGCCAGTTCCGTTCCGGATCGACCCTCCTTGAGCAAGTGTTGTCAGCCCATAGACAGGTAGAGACACTGGGTGAGTTGCCGCTGCTGCCTGCCATTGGCGCCAAGCACTTCTCTCCCTATCCGGCCGCGCTCGCGACGGCATCGCATCAGCAAATTGCCGATGCCCGGGCTGCTTATATCGAAGGTGTCGCGCAACGCAGGCCAGAGCTGACCGGTTTCGTGACCGATAAGCGGCCTGACAATTTCTATCATATCGGCCTCATCCTGCGCCTCTTCCCAGAGGCGAAGATCCTGCACACCGTGCGAGATGCCCGCGATGTCTGCCTGTCGACCTGGTTCACACACCTTGATCACCAGCAGCTACATGCGACCGATCTCATGAGCATAGGACGACAATACCGTGCTTATGAGCGACTCATGGCGCATTGGAAGACGATCGCCCCTGACCGGATCCAGGACATCTCCTATGACGCGCTCGTTACCGATGCCGATGCGGAGATCCGCCGGGCGCTGGACTTCATCGGGCTGCCCTTCGAGGCCGCTTGCCTTGACTTTCACAAGTCGGCGGCGCCTGTGAAGACAGCGAGCGTGTGGCAGGTACGGGAGCCGCTTTATACGCGTTCGTCCGGCCGCTGGCGGAACTACGAAAAACATCTTGGCCCACTTATGGAGATCCTCAATGGCGAAACACGCTGACCTGATCGCCCGCCTGCCCAAGGCCGAACTTCATTTGCACATCGAGGGCAGTTTCGAGCCGGAGATGATGCTGGCCCTTGCCGAGCGGAACAAGATCGACATCCCGTTCAAGACGCTGGAACAGGCCAAGGCGGCTTACGATTTCTCGAACCTGCAGGAGTTTCTGGATCTCTACTATCAGGGCATGAACGTGCTGCGCACTGAAGAGGACTTCCATGACCTGACATGGGCTTATCTGACCCGCGCCAAAGCCGACAATGTGCGCCATGTGGAGATGTTCTACGACCCGCAGGCCCATACAGAGCGCGGCGTCGCCTTTGGCACTGTGACTGATGGCATTCTGTCCGCGCTGGAACGCGGCGAGAAAGAGCTTGGCATCACCTCGAAACTGATCATGAGCTTCCTGCGCCACCTCTCCGAGGCAGATGGCTTCGCCCTGCTGGAAGAGTCAAAACCCTGGCACGACAAATTTGTGGGCGTCGGGCTCGACAGTTCGGAAGTCGGCCATCCGCCGCTGAAGTTCGAGCGCCTGTTTGCCGAGTGCCGCAAATTGGGATTCAAGCTCTGCCTGCATGCTGGCGAGGAAGGCCCTCCGGAATATGTCCGCGAGGCCCTGCTGGATATCGGCGCAGACCGGATTGACCATGGCAATCGCTCCATGGAAGACCCGGCCCTGATCGAGATTCTCCGCGATACACAGACGCCGCTGACCAACTGCCCCCTGTCGAACCTCGCCCTGTGCGTCATCGATGACCTCAAGGACAGCCCGGTCAAAGC
>JAWKUR010000046.1:0-4423 GCA_041398445.1 Hyphomonas sp.
CGGACAAGACGGACCTGTTCGGCTGGGAATATGAGGACTTCAAACTGGAGAACTATCAGGCCCACGCCCATATCAAGGCGCCGGTGGCCGTCTGATCCTGCCAGCCTGATCCTGCCAGCTTTGCGGCCTAGTCTTCCTTGAGGGCTTCCCAGGCCGTCCAGGCGTCGCCCGCATACATCAGCGCCGGGCCGCCGCCCAGATAGACAACCATGCCCAGCGCCTCGGCGACTTCGCCATCCGTGGCGCCAAGCCGTTTCAGGGCCTTGGTGTGGAAACCGATGCAGCCGTCGCACTGTTTGGCCGTACCGATGGCCAGCGCGATCAGTTCCTTCGTCTTCATGTCCAGCGCCCCGTCGGTCAGGGCTGCCTTGGCCATGGCGTTGAAGTGGTTGATCGTCTCCTTCGCGCCGCCGGCACGCAGGCCGCCAATCCCCTGGCTGATGGCTCCGGTAATGGCGGCATAATCCTTGGGTCCAGCACTCATGATCGCTCCTCTTTCGGGCCTGTTGCTCAAACTGTTTCCTAGCTGGTCACTTAAAGTGGCACCTTCAATAAGGGTTTAACCGGATGGATGCCGTCTTCCGGTTTCCGATTACCAAGGATGGTTGCCAGTTCCGATTGGCAGAGAAGGCGGCGGCCTCTAACCTGCCGCCATGTGCGGACGGTTTTTCAGGCATGAGATCAGCTGGGCGGAGTATCAGGACGCCCTGTCGATCATTCCCCCGGCAGGCGTCGCGCCGCCGGAAGCGGCCTACAATATCGCGCCGACGCAATATGCCCCCATCATCCGCCTTGCCCCCGAAGGAGAGGCCCAGACCGCCGGCACATTGCAGATGGCGCCCGCCATGTGGGGCCTCGTGCCCAGCTGGTGGCACCAGCCGCTGAAAGAGAAGAGGTTCGCCACCTTCAATGCCCGCGCCGAGGGGCTGCAGGAATCGAACACGTTCCGCGGGGCCTTCCGCCACCGGCGCTGTCTCGTCCCCGCCAGCGGCTTCTATGAATGGACCGGGCCGAAGGGGCATCGCACGCCCTTTGCCATCGGCCTGCGTAACCGGCGCTGGTTCTGCTTTGCGGGCCTCTGGGACAGGGCCATGATCGACGGGTCGGAGATCGACAGTTTCACCATCCTCACCACGAAACCGAACGATCTGATGGCCGGGCTGCACACGCGCATGCCGGTGATCCTGGACGCGCAGGACCATACCCGCTGGCTGAAGGCGTCCACGCGCGATGTCGAAGACCTGTTCGAGCCCTTCCCCACCGACGCGATGCACGCCTGGCCGGTCGGCGCAGCCGTCGGCAATGTGCGAAATCAGGGGCCCCAGCTGATCGAGGAGGCCTGACGGGGCGGCCGGGCCAGCCGCTTCGCCCTGAACGTGTAATCGTTTGCCGCCAAACGCGAATTCGACCAGTCTCAGCCGATCCACCGGGGAAAAGCCCCTGATGGATTTCTACGGGAGGGTACCCAATGAAAGTCTTTATCGCGGAACTTATCGGCACGTTCACGCTGGTCCTGTTCGGGTGCGGCGCGGCCGTGCTGGCGGGCGAGTTCGTCGGCCAGCTGGGCATTGCCATGGCCTTCGGCCTGTCCATCGTGGCCATGGCCTATGGCATCGGGCCGATCTCCGGCTGTCACATCAATCCGGCCGTCAGCTTCGGCGCCTTCATCGCCGGACGCCTGTCCATGAAGGACATGCTGCTCTACTGGGCCGCGCAGTTCGTCGGCGCCCTCATCGCGGCGGGCGTGCTCTACCTCATCGCCAGCGGCAAGCCGGGCTATGACCTTGCTGTGAACGGCCTCGGCCAGAACGGCTATGATGCAGGCTCGCCCGGCGGGTACAGCCTGGCGGCAGGCTTCATCTTCGAAGTCGTGGCGACCTTCCTGTTCCTGGTGGTTATCCTCGGCTCCACCTCGAAGAACGCGCCTGCAGGCTTTGCCGGTATCTCCATCGGCCTGACGCTGGCCATGATCCACATTGCCGGCATCCAGGTGACCGGTGTGTCGGTGAACCCGGCGCGCAGCTTCGGCCCGGCCGTGTTTGTTGGGGGCCAGGCCCTCACCCAGCTCTGGCTGTTCATTGTCGCCCCGCTGATCGGCGCAGGGCTCGCCGGCCTCCTCGCCACGATGAACCTCACCGTCAGCGACGACTAGGCGCCTTCAGAGTTCGGCAGGATTGGTCAGGCCGAGGTCCTCTCGCCGCCGGATGATGGCGGAGACGATCACGGCCCCGACCATCTTGCCGATCACGAAGACGATCCAGTTCCACATGTGCAGCGAATTGCCGGGCTCGGCGCCGAACTCGATCTGCTTGGCAAGGTCAGCTCCGTACAGGAACACCGTCGTGTCGACCGGCGCCGCCAGTGCGCTGGACATCAGGATCCGCGTCGACAGGCGGTATTTGGTGAAGGTGAACAGCAGCCAGTCCACGCCTTCCGACACGGCGAAGGCAATGCCGCTGGCCAGCGCGATCACCGGCCATGCGTAGTAGAACGACCAGCCCACTGCCAGCAGCATGACGATCAGCACGCGATGATGCATCTCGCGCTGAACGAAATCCCGCACCACGAACACCATGCCGGTCACCATGGTCATCGGGTGCAGCGACATGCCGTGGGCAAACAGCGTGCCCGCATGCGGCGCGATCACCTGATATTCCGGGATGACCCCGAACGACCAGTTCAGGAAGGGAATCAGGGCGACATAAAGAATCGCCCAGAACCGCCCCTGCAGCAGCCAGATGGCACTGAAGGTCAACGCCAGGGCCAGAAGCGCAGGCAGCAACTGCCC
This sequence comes from Hyphomonas sp., assembly GCA_041398445.1. GTDB lineage: Bacteria > Pseudomonadota > Alphaproteobacteria > Caulobacterales > Hyphomonadaceae > Hyphomonas. Next base: position 2,789 of record JAWKUR010000046.1, read on the forward strand.
CGCGTGCCCATTCGTAAGCACTGAAATCAAGGTGTTAATCACGGCACTCCCCGGCACAGCTGCATTATTAGCCATTGAGACTGACTTGCAAGCCTTGTCATTACACGCGTGTAATGGCCATTACTGAGTTGTGTTCAGGGTAGGAACCCGATCCACCACGACAGGACTTCCGCAACAAAGGTGTTGCCGCCATGCCGGATCAGCTGAACGTCTGCCTTATTGCCGCCCGAGGGCGGAATAATGTCATCGGCAATGAGGGCGACCTGCCCTGGCGGCTGAAGGACGATCTCGCCTTTTTCAAGAAGGTCACCATGGGCTGCCCCATCCTGATGGGCCGCAAGACCTGGGAGAGCCTGCCCTTCCGACCGCTGAAAGGCCGCGAGAACATCGTGATGACGCGCGACTGGACCTATAATGCGCCGGGCGCACGGGTCTATTCCAGCTTTCCGGCAGCCATCAATGCGGCCCGGGCCATCGCCACGCGGCAGGGGGCAGGCTGTGTCTTCGTCATCGGCGGCGCCACGATCTATGACCTGGCCCTGCCCTATGTCGACCGGATCTTCATGACCGAAGTCGATGCAAGCCCTGAAGGCGACGTCCATTTTCCGGAACTCCGCGCGAATGAATGGTCCAACGAAACGCTGGCCACGCACCCAGCCGGGGACGGCAACGACCACGCCTTTTCAATCGTGCGCATGGACCGGCAGGTAGCCGTCACCCCCCGTTTCTGACGGCAGGCCCGGACGCGCCTGAGCGAAAACATTTGACACCCTGACTGCCAGATTGCAGTTTCATCCGGTCGCGCCTAGGGTGGCCTCCATCTATGGGAGGAAAAACATGGAATTCGAAACAGTCGCCAGCGGTCTGCGCTTTCCCGAAGGCCCCGTGGTCATGGCCGACGGGTCCATCATTGTCGTCGAGATCGAGAAGAAGTGCATCACGCGCTGCTGGGATGGCGGCAAGACCGAAGTGATCTGCACGCCCGGCGGCGGCCCGAACGGCCTCGCCATCGGCCCGGACGGGGCGCTCTGGGTCTGCAACAATGGCGGTTTCGAATACCACGAGATGGACGGCATGCTGATCCCCGGCAACTGTCCGGACAATTATGATGGCGGGCGCATCGAACGGGTGGACCTCTCCACCGGCAAGGTCGAGCGCGTGCTGGACGCCGTGGACGGCAATCCGCTGAGAGGCCCGAACGACCTGGTCTTCGACAAGGCGGGCAACCTCTATTTCACCGACCACGGCAAAGTGTTCCCGCGTCACCGCGAGTTCGGCGGGCTCTATTACCTCGCCAATGGCGCCAGCGAGGCGAAGGAACTCGACTATCACTATTCCAGCCCGAACGGCGTCGGCCTCTCGCCGGACGAGCAGACCGTCTACATGGCCGACACGATGACCGGCCGCATGTGGGCCTTCGACCTGGAAAGCCCGGGCGTCATCAAACCGGCGAGCCCGCTGAATGGCGGCCGCGTCGTCGCCACCATGCCGGGCCTGCAATATTTCGACAGCCTCGGCATGACGGCGGCCGGGAATGTCTGCGTGGCAACCATCCTGAATGGCGGCATCACCACGATCACGCCGGACGGCCAGCACAGCCATATCGCCTTCCCGGACCTTCTGGTCACCAATATC
>JAWKUR010000047.1:0-4047 GCA_041398445.1 Hyphomonas sp.
ATGTGCCGGAGCGCTATGTCGCCTCCATGATCGACGAATTCCCGATCCTCGCCGTCCTCGCCGCCTTTGCCGAGGGCGAGACCGTGGTCACCGGCGCGGAAGAATTGCGGGTGAAGGAATCGGACCGGATCGACGCCACCGTCGCCATGCTGCGCGCCAATGGCGTCGAGGCGGAAGGCACGCCGGACGGCTTCATCGTGCAGGGCTGCGCGGGTAAGGTACCGGGCGGCGGCCTCGTCGAAACCCATCACGACCACCGCATCGCCATGAGCGCGCTGGTCATGGGCACGGCGGCACAGAACCCGGTAAGCGTCGACGACATCTCCATGATCGCCACCAGCTATCCAGAGTTCCTCGCCCACATGGCCACGCTTGGGGCGGATATTTCGGAGGAGTAGAGGATGATTACCCAGATCAACGAAGAACTGGATTATGTTTGGTCTAAGCTCGCGCCCAACGAACCAAACATTCTTGTTCCCAAGTACTTCGAGCCGCTAAACAAAAACACCATTGCCTTTGTTGGCTTCAACCCCTCCTTCGTCGAAGACCGAACAAAGGAATTCTTCCGCACCAAGGGCTTTGAACTCAATTCCATTCGCGAACACTATTTGTGGGCGAACCGAGACGAGTTCCAGCGCGCAGTTGACGACGAGTTCAGCGCTCATTCTCGAAATGAGTATGCGTTTTTTGCTCAGCACAGGGAACTGGCGAGTTACCTAGGCTACACAAATTGGGACCACATTGACCTTTTCCAATTCAGAGAAACCAGCCAAGAGCATGGCTTGGAACTTTTAGCTAGGAATGGCCAATTCCGGTCTGAACAATTGGAAATGTTTGAACGCGTTCTCGAAATTGCTTCCCCAAAATTGATTGTCGTCGCCAACGCCAAGGCCAGTGAAATCTTGAAAGACCGTTGGCAGGTGGGGACGGTTGACGCCGCTTCGGGATGCCACTTGCACACGGTTTCGAACCGCCCCGTTCCTGTTTTTTTCTCCGGAATGCTCACAGGTCAGAGGGCGCTGGACGTTCATTCTCGTGAGCGTCTCTTTTGGCATGTACGCAGGGCTGCACAGTCAATAGCTTAATACCATGCCGCGCCTCATCCTTCACGCCGGAGACCTGCTCGACATAGAAACGGACGTGATCGTCAACGCCGCGAATTCTTCCCTGATGGGCGGCGGTGGGGTGGATGGTGTGATTCACCGCGCTGCCGGGCCTGCGCTGAAAGAGGCCTGCCGGCCGCTTGCCCCCTGCCCGCCGGGAGAAGTGCGCGTGACCGAGGGCTTCGGCCTCGCCCCGCGGCTCGTCTTCCACACGGTGGGGCCGATCTGGCGCGGCGGCCAGAATGGCGAAGCGGACATTCTGGCGAACTGCTACCGCAACTGCCTGACTGAACTCAGCCAGCGGAGCCTCCGCCGCATCGTCTTCCCGGCCATCTCGACCGGGGCCTATGGCTACCCGCCCGCACAGGCCGCCCACATCGCCGTCACCATCTGCGCCCGCCACCCGCTGGCCCGCGAGGCCGACATCGTCTTTGCCGTGATCGACCCGCAAAACCGGGCGGCCCTCGGCGCTGCCCTCAACGCCATCCGCTAAGCCCCCGCCGCCACTGCAGAACCGTAGGTTGGGTTGAGCGAAGCGATACCCACCACCTCCGTCACATTCCGAAAGCCCGGATGGTGGGTATCGGGATAGCCTCAACCCACCCTACGCTTGCTCGGCGCGGATATTTCGGAGGGGTGGTCCGCAGGGCGGGTATCGACGCTGCCTCAACCGACTCTACGCTTGCTTGCCTCTCTCACTGTTGGGACGAAAGCCAATCGGACCAATACGAGGGAACTTGAAACAATTTCAGGTACCGGAGCCTGTTCGTATTGCTCATTCCCACGAACCAGGCGTGCCACTCGTCCATGTAGTCTTGGCCGCCCCCCATCCTAAAGCCTAAATCGCCGGGCCCGCCTTTCCCAAATTCCAGATATTTCACCCACGGCGGTGAGGGCACGCAGGCTGCGACTTCGTCCAACTCTCCCACCGTCAATGCAGAGCGGACTTCCATGAGAATCACGCCGAGCATATTTAGCCCTGATCCGTCTCCGCCATCCGCCCAGTAGCTGTCATTGCTGGTGTGCTCGATGATGTTTGAGGTTCCAGTAGAAATCAGTGCCTCCCGAACATCTGCGTGCTGCTCGACTTTCCACCGAACGACAGAACGCATCACATCATCCTTGATCTCATCCCAATCTGCACGAAGGGGGAAGTCTCGGCTCCTTCCCAACTGAGCAGCGCGCATCGGGGTCTCCGCCATCCGAATAAGATGGCGTATTTCTGCATTCACAAACTTTTGCGCTTGAAAGTAATGCTCACTGGTTCTCCAGCTCTGCTCTTCAACAAATACCGGGTGAGCCGAAAAATTCGAAAAGCAGCCGAAAGGATCGATCGTCTTGTAGAAATGGATGTCGTTCATTTTGCCTGCCTACTTTTGGCTATGGTCGTTGCTATACCTTCCGGCAGGACTCTGAGCCAATATGTGAAAAGGATCAGACGCGTCAGTCCGCTCCCCCTGCCCCCACGGCATAAATTGACGCCGCCACCGCCCGCGCCAAAGTGCGGGCATGACCGATCTCAGCTCCCCCCTCTCCCTCGCCCATGGCCCGGCCATGAAGAACCGCTTCATGCTGGCGCCGCTGACTAACCTGCAGAGCCACCCCGATGGCGTGCTCAGCGATGACGAGTTCCGCTGGCTGACCATGCGCGGCGAAGGCGGCTTCGGCCTCACCATGACCTGCGCGGCGCATGTGCAGGCGATCGGACAGGGCTTTCCCGGCCAGCTCGGCATTTTCGACGACAAGCATTTGCCCGGCCTCACCCGCCTTGCCGAAGCGCTGAACAGGACCGGCACGCATTCCGTCGTCCAGCTGCACCATGCCGGTATGCGCTCGCCGAAGGAGCTGATCGGCGAGGCGCCGGTCTGCCCGTCGGACAATGAGGAATTCGGCGCCCGCGCCATGACGGGCGATGAGGTGAAGCAAGCCTTCGACGCTTTCGTCACCGCCGCCAAGCGCGCAGAGAAAGCCGGGTTCCACGGCGTCGAGCTGCACGGCGCCCATGGCTACCTGATCTGCCAGTTCATCAGCGGCGAAGTGAACCTCCGCGAGGACGAATGGGGCGGCGCTTACGAGAACCGCGTGAAATTCCTGATGGACCTGATCGACGCCGTGCGCAGCGAATGCGGCAAGGACTTCTCCCTCGGCGTGCGCCTCTCGCCGGAACGCTTCGGCATGGACCTTGGCGAGATCCGCCGCCTCGCCGGTGAAGTCATGACCTGCGGCAAGGTCGATTATCTCGATATGTCCCTCTGGGACACGTTCAAGGAACCGAATGACGAAGCCTTCAAGGGCAAGCCGCTGGTCGAGTGGTTCACCGATCTGCCGCGCGGCGACTGCCGCCTCGGCGCGGCGGGCAAGCTGACCACGGGCGCCGCCTGCCGGAAGGCGATGGAGGCCGGGCTGGACTTCGTCGCCATCGGTCGCGGCGGCATCCTGCATCATGATTTCCCGGAGAAGGTTCAGGCCGATCCGGACTTCACGCCGATTGCCCTGCCGGTGCCGGAAGCGCACCTGCGCGCCGAAGGGCTGGGCGATGCCTTCGTCAGCTACATGAAGACATGGAAGGGCTTCGTCGAAGACACGGCCTGATCCAACATGATCCGGCATAGTCCGGCATAATCAATTATAATCAGGAGGAAACACCATGCAGATCACCCATGATACCGCCGCAGTCGTGACTGGCGGCGCGTCCGGCCTCGGCCAGGCTACCGCCCGCGCGCTGGCCAAAGCGGGCGCCAAGGTCGCCATTTTCGACATCAATGCAGAGGCCGGCGAAGCCACCGCGAAGGAAATCGGCGGCATCTTCTGCAATGTGAACATCATGGACGAGGAGTCCTGCGTCGCCGGGTTCGAAAAGGCCCGCGCCGCGCATGGGCAGGAGCGCATCACCGTCCACTGCGCCATGGCCTCCAAAGGCGGCAAGACGCTGTCCTGGGACAAG
>JAWKUR010000048.1:0-3733 GCA_041398445.1 Hyphomonas sp.
ACTGCGCTCAGCGATACGGAAGACCGGGTGCGCGGCCTCGAGGCTGGCGCGGAAGACTTCCTGACCAAGCCTGTCGATGATTTTGCGCTGATGTCACGTGTCGGCGCCCTGATGCGTTACAACGCCGTGGCGTCTGAACTGAGGCAGCGTCAGGCGAATGGCCTTGGAGGAGGGCTCGACTTCGAGTCCACCAAGGATGAATCCGACCAGCCCGCCCGGATCTTCATCGTCGATGACAACCCACGCGCCTCGGCGCGCCTTGCGGCTGTTCTACGTGAAGCGGGGCACACCGTCGTCACGCTCGCCGAGGCCGGGACGATGGGCGATCTGTCCAGTCTCGGTGTGGACCTGCTGATCCTTTCTCTGACCAGCAAATCCTTTGATGCCCTGAAGCTATGCGCGCACTTCAAGGTGACTGAGGCAACGCGGGCCATTTCGATCCTCCTGATCTGCGATGCAGACGACCGGGCACGTGCGGCCAAAGGGCTGGAGATTGGCGCAAGCGATGTGATCCTGACGCCGGTCGACAAACAGGAGCTGCTGGTCCGCGTGCGCACGCAGGCGCGCCGGGCCCGTTATATCGAGATGCTTCGCCGCCGTGTGGACAAGGGGCTGGAGCTGTCGATGATCGACCAGCTGACCGGCTTGTACAACCGGCGCTACATGATGGGCCAGCTGCACCAGTACATGCAGCGGGCGGTCATGGGCGGGCGCCCTGTCTCGGTAATGATGGCCGATATCGATCACTTCAAATCCGTGAACGACACCTATGGCCATGATGCCGGTGACGAGGTGCTTCAGGAAATCGCCAACCGGCTGCGTGAGAATGTTCGCCCCATGGACATTGTCTGCCGGCCTGGTGGCGAAGAGTTCCTGGTCATCATGCCGGAAACGCCAGGGGATCGCGCTTGTGCGGCCGCTGAGCGCATCCGCCGGGCAGTGGCTGCGGCGCCGTTCGATGTCGGCAGGGCTGGCCTCAAGATCCCCGTAACCGTCAGCGTGGGCGTCTCAACCATTGCCGGCGAGCAGGATACGATTGCCGACCTTACCAAGCGGGCTGACCAGGCCCTCTATCAGGCCAAGACAACTGGCCGGAACCGGGTCGAGAGCACAGCCGCCTGATTGACTTGGCGTCCGGCTGTGCCCACAGACGGCGCACAGCTTTGGGGATAAGGCGTGACCGACAGGTTTTCGGCGTTCCGGTATTCGGCCTATAGCCGCTATTTCTTTTCGCGCTTCTGCACCTCGCTCGGGGCGCAGGTCGTGTCGGTCTCGGTCGGCTGGCAGATCTATGACCTCACGCAGAATGCGGCACTGTTGGGCTGGATCGGCCTCGTCCAGTTCCTGCCTGCACTTGTGCTTGTGGTGGTGACGGGCGTGACGGCTGATCGGTTCGGCCGGCGGAATGTGATGGGGCTGGCCGTCTTCGTCGAGATGGGGTGCGCAATCGCCATTCTGGGCCTCGCGCTGTCAGGGCATTTCAACCCGTTCTGGGTGCTCACGGCTCTGACGGTGTTCGGCGTTGCGCGGGCCTTTTATTCCCCCGCTTCGTCAAGCTTGGCGGTCAATCTGGTGCCCAAGGAGGACTTCGCGAATGCTGTCGGCTGGATTACGGCCTCCTGGCAGCTCGCCTCCATTCTGGGCCCGGTGCTGGGCGGGCTGCTCTATGGTGTCGGGGCGCCAATCGCCTATGGGACGGCCGTAGGCCTGTTCCTCGTTTCCGGATCCATGATCCTGACCATTCCCAAACCGGCGCAGAAGAGCAGTAAGGAGCCGACAACACTTCGGACGCTCCTCGGCGGCTTCTCCTATGTCTGGAAGGAAAAGGTGGTGCTGGGCGCCATCTCGCTGGATCTCTTCGCAGTCCTGCTGGGCGGGGCTGTGGCCTTGCTGCCCATCTATGCGCGGGACATCCTTGAGCTTGGTCCTTCAGGCCTGGGGCTCCTGCGGGCAGCGCCCGGTGTCGGTGCTGTGATCATGATCGGGATCATCACGGCGTTTCCTATCCGTGATCATGCCGGGATCATCCTGTTCGTGTGTGTTGCCCTGTTCGGGCTTGCCACGATGGTTTTCGGGGCTTCGACGCTGGCCTGGCTCTCCATTTTCGCCCTGGCCCTGATCGGCGCGTTCGACATGGTCTCGGTCTATATCCGCGAAATCCTGTTGCAATTGTGGACCCCGGATGAGGTGCGTGGTCGTGTGAATGCCGTTAATTCCGTATTCCTGGGTGCCTCAAACGAGCTGGGTGAAGCGCGGGCAGGCTTCATGGCGCACTTCCTTGGTGCCGTCTTTACGGTCGTGGCGGGCGGCGCTGCCGCTATCGGCGTGGCGGCCGCGTGGGCCTTCCTGTTCCCGGCTATTCGCAAGACGCGCTATCTGCACCGGGATGAGGTGCAATGAAAAAGCCCGCTCGGTGAGGAGCGGGCTTTTCAAAAGTCCATAAGGATCAAGTGATTACTTGATTTTTCCTTCTTTGAACTCGACGTGTTTCTTGGCGATCGGATCATATTTCCGCTTCACCATTTTTTCGGTCATGTTGCGCGGGTTCTTCTTGGTCACGTAGAAGAAGCCGGTGTCTGCCGTCGAGTTGAGGCGGATCTTGATGGTGGCGGGTTTTGCCATGGCTCGGGCTCGCTTGTGCTAGCGTCTGAAATCGGAAAGCGGCTTAATGGCGGGGTGCGCGGGCGAAGTCAAGCACCCGTTGCTGCTTATAGCCTTTCGGTGCTGTGGCCGGTCCGGGTCCAGCGCAGGAAGGGCGGCCCTTCCTTGTAGTTCCTGGTTTTCAGCCGGGCGTCGATCTCGCCCAGCATGAAGCGCGTGACGCTGGGAAGGTCGAGGCTTTGCGCATCGTCCAGGGTGACCCATTGAAGATCGGACAATTCAGCGCCATCCACGGGCGGGCGCTCATCTATCAGGGCCTCTTCGGCTTCAGCCATGAAGAAACGGGCATCAAAACGGCGTGGCCGATAGGGCGGCGTGATAGCCCGGCCAATAAGTGTTAGCGGTGAGAGATGCGGGGCGGCATCCAGCTCATGGAAGCGGTCCCAGCCCTTGGGGGCCGTCACGGGCATTTCTGCCGGCCGGGCGACCAGCAGGCCTGTCTCCTCGAAGGTTTCGCGAATCGCCGTCAGGGCGAACGCCCGTGGCTGGCGCCGGGAATTGATTCGAAGCTTGGCTTCGACTTCAGGCGTCAGTTCACACCATGAGACAGCGCGCCCGTCATCGGGATCCACGCGGCCGCCGGGGAAAACGTACTTGTCCGGCATGAAAACATGGCCGCCAGACCGCTTGCCCATCAGGACGCGGGGCTTCGATGCATCGCGGCGTACCAGAATGAGTGTCGCGGCATCCTTCGGCCGGGGAGAGCGCTGATTCTTCAGGATGACATCATCATCGCCTTCCTTATCGAAGGCGGATGCAATTATCTGCTGGCCGCTATCGCGGTTTGGCTTGTCACCGTCAGGACTCACTTCCGGCTCCTCCGCTTATGCTTGGGAAGCGTCTTTTTGTTGAATTTGGGCTTACCGCGGCGTGGAGGTCCACCCCTGCCGCGAGGGGAACGTGCGCCCGCATCAGCCGCCTTGCGTGCAGCTGCCCGGCCTTTCGGTGCCGGGAGCGGCTCCGAAAGCATTTCCAGCAAGAGGCCGCCTTGTAGCGGCGTCACTTCCTTCAGGCGCACGCGCACCGTCTGCCCCATGGAATAGGTCATGCCGCTGCCGCGAGCATAAATCTC
>JAWKUR010000049.1:0-3669 GCA_041398445.1 Hyphomonas sp.
CATTGCCGCCTTCGCCGGTGCCGAGCGTGATGCCCGGCTGAGAGCGGAAGAGGTCGCGGAAGGACTTGGCGCCAAGGTCGTGCAGCGTCTCGTCCGTGATGATGGTGATCGTCTTCGGCGTGTCGAGCAGGTCCTCGGTGAACAGGCCGCTGGCCGAACGGATGGCGCGATAGGGCGCATCCGGGTCGCCATAGGGGTTTGTATCGGCGGTAACCTCGGTGACCGTGATGGTCTCGTTGCGCAGCTCCGGTTCGTCGGAATCGTCTGCAAAGGCCGGTGCCGTGGCAGCCACAGCGACGGCGGCATACATGCCGACCTGTGCGCGGAGGCTTCGCGGTTTGCGAATGGCTTGTCTCATTATGATCTCCCTGAGGGCCGCCCCGCGCGGCCGTCTGAAGGGGGACGTACTGAAAATGAGAATGAATCGCAAGACAGAATGAGAATTATTATCACATTCATTCTCATTTGTGATTTTACCATCACTCAAACGAAAACGCCCGGTCCTGAGGGGACCGGGCGTTTGGAGCAATTGAAATTGCCGCCGCTCAGGCGATCAGGCTGGCGATCAGGCGTCGAGGCGCTCGATGATGATGGCCGGGGCCATGCCGCCAGCGGCACACATGGTGACGAGGCCGTACTTGCCGCCGGAACGCTCGAGTTCATCGAGGGCGGTGCCGATCAGGATGGAGCCGGTCGCGCCGATCGGGTGGCCGAGGGCCATGGCGCCTCCATTGATGTTGACCTTGTCGCGGTTGAGGTCGAGGTCGCGGATGAACTTCTCGGCGACAACCGAGAAGGCCTCGTTGATTTCCCAGACGTCGATGTCGTTCGTCGTCAGGCCGGCCTTGGCCAGCACTTTGCGGGCCGCCGGAACCGGGGCGTTCAGCATCAGCGTCGGGCAGTCGCCCATATTGCAGGTTGCAACGACACGGGCGCGCGGCTTCAGGCCGTGCTTCTTCATGTAGTTTTCGGAGGTCAGCAGGACCGCGCCGGAGCCGTCGACGACGCCGGAGGAGTTACCGGCATGGTGGACGTGCTGGATCTTGCCTTTCAGCTGCGGGTATCTCTTCTCGATCAGGCCGCCATAGGTCATGCCCTGATCGTCCACCGGGATGTCCCAGAACATGTTGAACACGGTCTTGAGGCCCGCAAGGGTCTCCATCGTCGTGCCGGGACGCGGGAATTCATCATGGTCGAGGGCCAGCGTGCCGTCGCGATTGTAGACCGGGACGACAGACTTGTTGAAACGGCCTTCCTTGATGGCGATGTCGGCGCGTTCCTGGCTGACCATGGCCAGACGGTCGACAGCTTCGCGGTCAATGCCTTCCAGCGTGGCGATCGCGTCGGCGCAGCAGCCCTGCTGCGACTGCGGGTGCAGGTCACGCAGGTGGAGGTTCCCGGCGTCCATCATCATCGGGCTTTTCGGATCGGCCGTGGATGCCGTGTAGCTCATCATCTCGCAGCCGCCAGCGACGATGCAGTCTTCCATGCCGGACATGATCTGAGCGGTGCCAAGGGCGACCGAGGTGATGCCGGAGCCGCAGAAGCGGTCGAGCGTCATGCCGGACGCTTTCACGTCATAACCGGCATCCAGCGCCGCCATGCGGCCCATGTCTGCGCCCTGTGCGCCGCGCTGGCTGGAAGTGCCCCAGATCACGTCGTCAACGGTCGCGGTGTCCAGCTTGTTGCGCTCGGCAATCTGGCCCAGCACGGTAGCCGCCAGGTGCTGCGGGTGAAGGTGGGCCAGCGAGCCCTTGCCGACTTTGCCGATGCCCCGCGGTGTGCGGCAGGCGTCAATGATGAAGGCGTCAGCCATGATCTGTCTCCGGTTTCCTCTGTTTGTATGAGGCGGGTTTACGCGAACGTAAGGGGGCGTGGAAGTCGTGACGCCGGGGCACCGGACGTGACGTCAATGAACATAGCTTTGAATATCTCTTCGGGTGTGGGATACTGAATAGATGACAAGGGAGCCGAAACGCCGGGTGCCGCGCAAGGCAAACCGGTGGCATCGCAAAGGTGCCGTTCTGATCACGCTTGCCCTTCTGGGTAGTCTTCCGGCGTTCGCCAGCGAGCGCCAGGTGATCCCGTTCGAGATCAACCAGCATGATCATATGGTGGTCCGGCTGGAGGTGAACGAGACCGACCGCGTGACCGGCATCATTGATACGGCAGCCACCTTTCCCATGATCAATGGCCGCACGGCGCGTCTGGCCGATATTCCCGAGCTTGGCGAAAACCCGGCCATGGTGAAGGTTCTGGGCCTGACCGGGGCAGAGGTTTTCCCAGTCGTCCAGCTGGACCGTCTGGTCGTCGGCAATGTCATGAAGACGGATGTTCCGGTCGCCCTCAATGTGGACCTCAATGTCACCGGGGCACAGAATGTCCTGCCGGCCAGCGCCTTTGAGGGCGATGTCATTGACTTCGATTTCGAGAACCAACGGGTGATGGTCTATGATGGACGCCCGGACCGGAGCGCTCGGCTGGTGCCAAGCTCGATGCGGTATGAAACGATCAACGGACTGCCCTTCGTGGAGGTCAGGATCAATGGCCGCAAGGGCCGTGCCCTGATCGATACGGGCTCCAGCATCACCTATGTCAACAGCCGGTTCGCGGCGGACTCCCATACGATCCCGAATGAGGAGAAAACGCAGCTCCTGCAGGGGGCCACCGGGGCGGACCAGTCATTGAGCATCGCCACCGCGAAGATGATTGCCATTGGCGACTATCGCCTGACCCGGGTCGATATCCTGGTGACTGACCCGCCGCTGTTCGAATACCTCGGCATGGATGATGAGCCCGCCATGGTGCTGGGGCTCGATCTCCTGTCAGTTTTCCGGATGCAGATGGACCGCCGCCGCGGCAAGCTCATCCTGAGCCTGCCGGGCAGTGCCAGCTATATGCGCGGCGTCAATCTCGACGCCCGGGATTCGCACATTCCAAACTTCTGACCGGGTGTATGGCCAGATGGCCGGATCGGCCTAGCGGCGGCGGACGAATTTGATCGCGCCGAACAGGCCCGCCAGGATTGAGCCGACGCCACCGAGGAACACGGCCAGCGGATTGGCCTGGTCGGCAAAGGCGATCGCCCGGTTAAGGCCGCTCACCTGCACCGTCACCGTATTGTGGAACGTACGCAGCGGTACGGCCGGGCCGTCATCAATGGCATAGATGTCGAAGGTCAGTTCCTGATTGCCTGCGGTCAGCGGCGTGACAGACCAGCGCCATGTGTTCTCTGTCAGCGGAGAGATGGTCTGCTGTTCCGGTGTCATCGCCTTGATGGCAAAGCCGGAGCCGGAAAGGCGGGCCTCGACCGTCCTGGAGACCTGGGCGGTCCCCTCCGAAATGTTGCCATGGCCCGGCAGGGCGTCGACTGCGGTCGTATCGCCCGTCGCGTCGATGGCAAGAACAGCCTCGAAGGGGCGTTTGTATTCGGCGGTGGCCGGGGTTTCGTGGGCCACCGGCACGGTCTGCAGCTTGTTGAGGAAGGAGTCGGTTTCATCCGGCGCCATGACATCCGGGGCGACTTCGATGCCGGCCATGGTCTCGTTGTCGAGCGCGCGGGCCTCAGCAGCGCCTTCCGTGGTGAACATCGGTTCGTCCATGGTCGGGGCGGGGAGCGAGCGGGAAAGCGACGGCGCCGAGGCGGTTTCGGCCAGGATCTCGTCTTCC
>JAWKUR010000050.1:0-2958 GCA_041398445.1 Hyphomonas sp.
GCGACAGGGCAAGCGCACTTGCCGCGACAGAATTCTTGAGGCGCATGGACTCTCCGGTCTCCAGCTTCGCGGGTCGCAACAAGTGAAGCAGCCCCGTGCGGCAAGAGCAAGGCACCCACATGTTGAAAGCGCGGGAAGGGTTACCCCTGCCCGCGCTTCTGTCAGATCACCTCTGCGTGAGGTTAACCTACATGTTGGGATAAGCCGGGCCGCCGCCGCCTTCGGGCACGGTCCAGGTAATGTTCTGGTTCGGATCCTTGATATCGCAGGTCTTGCAGTGGATGCAGTTCTGCGAGTTGATCTGGAACTTCAGCTCGCCACCTTCCTCGATCCACTCATACACGCCTGCCGGGCAGTAACGCGCCGACGGGCCGTCAAAGACGTCATGCTCGGAGGATTTCTGCAGGGCAAGGTCGGCGACCTTGAGGTGCACCGGCTGGTCTTCTTCGTGATAGGTGTTGGTGAAGGAGACGTTGGTGAGCTTGTCGAAGCTGATCACGCCATCCGGCTTCGGATAGTCGATCGGCTTGAAGTTCTTCGCCGGCTTCAGCGATTTCGCATCGGATTTACCGTGCTTCAGCGTGCCGAAGAAGGAGAAGCCGCCCAGCAGGCTGGAGATCCACATCTCGATACCACCCATCGGGATGCCGATGGCGGTGCCGAGCTTCGACCAGAGCGGCTTCACGTTCCGCACGATCTTCAGTTCCTTGTAGACCGAAGACTGCGTGTAAGCCTCTTCATAGCTTTCCAGCGTGTCACCCTGACGGCCGTCCTTGATGGCGGCGAAGGCAGCCTCGGCGCCCATCATGCCGGTCAGGATGGCGTTGTGGCTGCCCTTGATGCGCGGCACGTTGACGAAGCCCGCACCACAGCCGATCAGCGCACCGCCCGGGAAGGCCAGCTTCGGAACGGACTGGAAGCCGCCCTCGGTGATCGCCCGCGCGCCATAGGCCACGCGCTTGCCGCCCTGCAGGTGCGGCAGCACAGCCGGGTGATGCTTGAAGCGCTGGAATTCCTGGTACGGCGAAATGTACGGGTTGGCGTAGTTCAGGTGAACCACGAAGCCGACCGAGATGAACGGCTCGCCATTATCTCGGAAGTGATAGAGGAAGCTGCCGCCGCCGGTGGAATTGTCGAGCGGCCAGCCCATCGTGTGCTGGACATAGCCTTCCTTGAAATTCTCTTCCGGAACAGACCACAGCTCTTTCAGGCCGATGCCGAATTTCTGCGGATCGCGGCCTTCATCCAGATTGAACTTCGCGATCAGCTCCTTCGTCAGGGAGCCGCGGGCGCCTTCTGCGAAGAGGACGTATTTGCCCAGCAGTTCCATGCCCGGCTGGTAGTCGCCCTTGTGGCTGCCATCGGCGGCAATGCCCATGACGCCGGAGACGACACCCTTCACGCGGCCATCTTCGCCGTAAACGACTTCAGAGGCGGCAAAGCCGGGGAAAACTTCCACGCCGAGATTCTCGGCTTCCTGGCCGAGCCAGCGGGTCACGTTTGCCAGCGAGCCGGTGTAGTTGCCGTGGTTCTTCATGAAGCCCGGCATCGGCAGGAGGGAAATATCCGCCACGCCTTCCGGCCCCAGGAACAGGAACTTGTCAGCCGTAACTTCCGTCTTCAGCGGACGGTCGTCGCGCGTGCGCCAATCGGGGATCAGCTTGTCGAGGCCGACCGGATCCATCACGACACCCGACAGGATGTGTGCGCCGATCTCGCCGCCTTTTTCCAGAACGACCACAGACAGGTCTTCGCCTGCCTCGTTCGCCAGTTGTTTGAACCTGATGGCTGCTGCCAGACCGGACGGGCCGCCGCCCACGATCACCAGGTCGAACTCCATCGATTCCCGTTCCATAGCGTCATCCGCCATTGGTTTCTCCTCGCTTCGGCCTTAGAGTTGCCGCCCATATCTGCAATTACTTAAGCACTTACAATGTCTGCCGCGAAGGTCCAGAGCTTCTGAATGCCCGCCCCTACGTCAATCACTGCCATCGACGCCCTCACCGACTGGTGGGAAGAGATGGGCGTGGATGTAGACCATGCGCGGGTCGAAGCGCTCCTGAAGGCCGCAGAAACAGCAGTTTCTGCTGCGCCGCAGCAAGTTGCGGCCATCCAGCCGCGCCGCCGCAGGCCTACGAACTGGGTCGAAGAAGCCCGTACACAGGCCGCAGGGTGCGACACTCTGGACGCCCTCAAGGCCGCCATCGAATCATTTGAAGGCAGCCCGCTCAAGGACGCCGCCCTCTCGACCGTGGTGTATGACGGCACGCCGGAGGCCAGCCTGATGGTGATCGGCGAAGGCCCCGGCGCGGAAGAGGACAAGCGCGGCCTGCCCTTCGTCGGCAAAGCGGGCCAGCTGCTGGACCGGATGCTGGCCGCCATCGACCGCAGCCGCGAGACCAACGCCTTCATCACCAATGTCAATTACTGGCGCCCGCCCGGCAACCGGAACCCGGACCAGGAAGAGCTGGACGTCTGCCGCCCCTTTGTCGACCGGATGATCGAGTTGGCGAAGCCGAAACTGATCGTTGCCGCCGGTGGCGTGCCCGCAAAGGCCCTGCTGGACACCGGGGACGGCATCATGCGCCTGCGCGGCTCGGAGCACATGTTCACCACGGCGGGCGGCTATTCGGTGCCGCTGATCCCGCTACTGCACCCGGCCTACCTGCTGCGCCGCCCGCAGGAAAAGTCCCGCGCCTGGCGCGACCTGCTGCTGGTGGAAAAGCGGCTGGGGGAGCTGGAATGAGTGAAAGCAGGGAGCCCCAGGGCACTGACGAAATGGCCGCCGGCATCCTGGCGTTTCTCATCTTGGGTGGCGGATCAGGACTGGCAGTATTCCTGGTCTGCAAGTTCGCTTACCAACTGGACGGCCCCGGTATCATTGCGGCAGCAATTGCTCTGGGCCTTGTCACAGGAACCATCGGCGCTTTTACGAAGTTCGGCCGTATCGCTGGCTGG
>JAWKUR010000051.1:0-2848 GCA_041398445.1 Hyphomonas sp.
GGGTCGGCGTCGATCAGGATGACCCGCTTGCCTTGCGCAGCCCAGGCTCCGGCAAGATGCAGCGCCAGCGTGGTCTTGCCCACGCCGCCTTTCTGATTGAGGAGCGCGACGATCATGGCGTACCCCGCCCAGGTCGGCGGGAAGTGGCACTGGCACCGTGCCTTTCATGCGCGCGCGTCAAAGAAGAAAAGTTAGATTCTATGTTAGATTCTAAGTTAGCAGTCGGATTCTTCTTTTCGTTCCAGAGGCTTAACTGGGGCTCGTGCGCCTGATGTGCCGATAGTGCTGCGCCTGATGTACCGATACCCTTTGCGCCTGATGTACCGACGGCATCCACAATGTTATCCACAGGCACTGTGGATAGATTTTCAGGGCGGATTCGCAGCAGTTCGCGGCGATCCTCGCGCAGGATCTTAAGCTGGTAGCCGGGCAGCGGCTGGCGGGCAGCAATGCGGCGCAAGTCCAGTGCAAAGTCCGATGGTCGGGCCATGCTGCCGGATTTCTGGTAAAGGTGCGCAACCTCGAACAGCCAGCCATGCGGCTGATGTCCGGCGTGTTTGCGGGCAACACGGTAGAGCCAGCGCTCGATACCACCGGTCAGCCGGAAATAATCCGGGTCGATGGTCAGGACCAGCGAACGGTCAAGGACACTGTTGTAGAACCACTCGGGCAGGACAAACTCCATGCCCTCAACGCGACCGTCGCGCGTGGTCATCTCTTCCCATTCGTTGATCCAGGAGAACTGGCGGCGGCGCCAATGCTTGCCGTTACGGATCGTCGTGGCGACGACCGTGGATTGCAGCCGGGCAAGCGCTGCCTTCAGCAGCAGATATTGGCGGTTTCCGGTGTCGCGGCCGATGGCGCGCAGCAGATGATAGGGCGTGAAGCGGAAGAAGCGGGATGTCTTGATGCCGTTGTTTTCGGCGGCAACGATTTGGCTTGCAGCCCAGATCAGCACATCGGCATCCCAGATCGTCGCCATGCCATGTTCGGGCATCCCGAACACCTGCACCTCGACATCGGCGGTCTTGTAGAGGATGGGCTTCGTGCGCGGCGTCTTCGCCAGCGAGAAGAAAGGCCGCTCCATCAGATCGCGCTGGTCGCGCGGACTGGCATCGCCGGTTGCGACCACGAAGGGATCGAGGTGGCTGCGCTCGCTACCGCCTTCTCGTCGCAGGGCGTCAGGGTGATCGACGCGCCGCATTCAGAGCTTGCTCCGCTCTTCAGGCGTCAGGGGGCGAGCCGGAAAGACCGTGCCGACGTCCTTGTCACTGGTGGATTTGCGTGCGCCGATGTCGGCCCAGGCCTGAAGATCCTCGACCGTGTAGAGAACCCGGCCACCGATTTTGCGATAGGTCGGACCGGTCCCGTAGGTCCGGTGTTTTTCCAGCGTGCGAAGAGAAATGCCAAGGAAACGTGCAGCTTCCTGAGTACGCAGCATGCGCGGTGGCAGGTCCGCGTTTCGGCGCTCGGCCATGAGATCACCTCCGGTTCGTCAGGTTGATGCGGCTGCCGGAGACGGCGGCGCGCTATGGCGAACCATGGGAAGTGATCGGCGGCGTGTAGCGTGCCGCATTTGCGTACATACGCAGACGGCACCCCGGAAAGGGGCTATGTCAGCGCGAAAAGACGTGAGATTTCAGCAACTCAGGAAGGCCGATGCGGATTCGCTCAAGACATCCGCGCGCAGTTCGGCTATGAATGCAGATGGGGCAGACGCACTGCTCCGGGGCGTAGTAACCCCTGTTGACGGTTGGTGTCGGCCGTGACGGCACCACACTCCTTGACCCTATGGTCGGGGAGCCTGTGGCGTATGCAACAGGCTTTCCAGCTAAAGGCCATGGGGCCGTTCAACACGGTTACTAACTCCCCGATCACCAGGAGTCAGAGAGTTTTATTGCGGGGGCGAACCGCAGAAACTCTTCTGAAAGAAGGGGAATGACCGTGAAAGCGCCCGTCGAACTTGACCCCCATGTGGATGATCTGGCTCCATCCGGCCATGTCATCACCGCCTATGACGAGCAGCACTTTGTGACCTATCTGCGCCTTCTGGACGCCAAGTCCGAGGAAGCCGACTGGAAGGAAGTGGCGCGAATTGTTCTGCACCGCGATCCGGCATCAGATGAGATGCGCACCCGGCGATGCTGGCAGAGCCATCTGGAACGCGCTCAATGGCTGTCGCGGGAAGGTTACAGGCAAATACTGGAACAGGCTGCGGCAAACAGGAATCGGTGAGATTGCCTCAGTCGCCTTTTGATCGTGGAATCGGCTTGACCGGATAATGCAAAAGCAGCCGATAGCCTCCGCGCATCATCCTGATGCCGTGGGCAACAAGACGACGTGCCTTGTTCTTGCGCGGATCAGTCTCGAAATCTTCCTTGTCGCCACGGAAGCCGAGCAGGACTTCGGCAACGGCGCGATAGCTTTCGCCGTGCAGCCGTGCGTCCAGCGCCCGCAGCGACAGAAGGTGCCATTGCCGAAGCTGCGCTGGCATGGCGCGAATATCCGGCCCCGGAGAGCGGCCTGTCAGGCACCTCCAGAGGCGGCGGGCCGCGTGGGCGCGTAATTCCATGAACTCGTCCATGGGCAGGATTGCAGCATAGAAAGCTGCTGCATCGATTGCGCCCTGTGGCAGCCAGAATTGATGCTCCATCCCACCGACACGCCAGATTGCGTGCCAGCCATCCGGTGCGCGGCGCAGGATCAGGCCATCGAGATGTGCGAGAGCGACAAGCCGCCCGCCATCCGGATCGTTCTGCTCGACCGGAGACAGAATAATGGCCTGCGGATTGAAATGCGGCGACCAGAAAGGCGGTGCGCCGTCAGGCTGCGCGTCGGGGTCGTGTGC
>JAWKUR010000052.1:0-2769 GCA_041398445.1 Hyphomonas sp.
GATAATACCGTGCGAGCGCGAGTATCACCGCAAGCTTGGCAAACTCGGATGGCTGGACGCCGATCGGCCCGATCCTGATCCAGCGCTGGGCACCACCACCGGAAAAGCCGAAAAATTCCACCGCCAGCAGCAGCAATATCGTGCCCGCATAGGCAAACCAGGACAGGTTCATCCACCAGGATAGCGGCAGCATCGCCAGCGCGATCATGATGCCAAAACAAATGACGAAACGGATCAGCTGCAGCTTCCACAAGTGCTGCTCTGCCGGGTTCGTATATGTTGATGAATACAGCATTGCGATGCCGATCAGCGCCATCGCAACGATCAACAGGATGAAACCCCAGGGCAGACGCGCAAGTTTGCCGAGAAGGCCGGACGAGGTGTCGTCGAAATTGAGCGAGCGGGCGGTACGCGTACGCGCTTCCCCCCGGCTGTAACCGCTGAAGCTGCCGTCACGGCTCATGTCGGCGTGCCCTCGTCAGCGGTAGGCTTGATGGATGCGCTCTTAGTCCATGCCGGTTTGCGGCCGCTGTTCGTCCGAATGGCATGAGCCAGAATATCACGCGCCACCGGCCCGGCGGTTCGCGAGCCACCCTCGCCATGCTCCACGATAACAGAGATGGCATATTTCGGATTGTCGGCAGGCGCGTAGGCGACGAACAGCGCATGGTCACGCAGCTCGCGCTGGATATCCTCGCCCTTGCGAATGCCCGACGCCCGTTCAGCGGCCGTGATCCGGCGCACCTGCGCTGTGCCGGTCTTGCCTGCCAGACGCGGGCCGCCGAGGCCCAGATCGCCTGAGCTGTACGCGGTGCCGCCCCATTCGGACGTCACGCCATACATGCCGGATTTCATCAGCTTCATGATTTCGGCATCCAGATGCGCATCGAGCACATGTTCGTCCGGATCCTTCGGCCCGAGGCCGATCAGGTTCGGTTTGAGAGAGTGCCCCTCAGTCGCGATGCGCGCGGTCATCAGGGCAAGCTGAAGCGGCGTCACGCCCAGCTGACCCTGCCCGATGCCGAAGTTCAGCGTTTCGCCCTCGTACCAAGGCTCTTTGCGGACCCGCTGTTTCCATTCCGGATCCGGGACAAGCCCGCTGCGCGCGCCGGTCATGCCCAGCGTCCAGGCTTCGCCGAAACCGAACTTGCGGGCAGTGTCAGCAATCGCCTGCGCGCCAGCGCGGCGGGCTACCTCATAAAAGTAGACGTCGCAGGACCCCTTGATACCGCCGTGCAGGTCGACGGTGCCATGACCGCCCTTCTTCCAGCAGTGCCAGGTCCGATTGCCGAAATGGTAGTAGCCGTTGCAGTACACCTTGTCGGTCGGCTTGATCGCGCCGGTCTCCAGCGCTGCCGTGGCGACCACCATCTTGAAGGTGGAGCCCGGCGGATACACGCCGCCATGAGCCCGCGGATAGAGCGGCGCCCGGGAATCGTCCCGAAGTTCAGCGTAGTCCTTGCCCGAAATACCGTTCACGAAATCATTGGGATCGAAGGCAGGCGTCGAGACCATTGCGAGAATGTCGCCGCTTTCGATCTCGACCACGACAGCCGCGCCGCTTTCGCCCTCGAAACGTTCGATCGCCACGCGCTGCAGATCCATGTCGATTGTTATGAACAGGTCCTTGCCCGCTTCCGGCGCGAGGCGTTCATCCGGGATCTGATCGATCACGCGGCCCGCTGCATTGGTGACGAGTTTCTTGAACCCGGGTTTGCCGCGCAGCCATTCCTCGGCGAACCGCTCCATGCCTTGCCGGCCTGTCCGCATATCCGGATGGCGGAACATGCGTTCGATCGTTGTGGCTTCGTCAGACGTCTTGCCGTCAGTCAGCCGCTCCAGATCGTCCTGGCTGGCCCGGGCGACGTAACCAAGCACGTGCGCAAAGTCCCGCCCTCGCGGATAGGAGCGTGTCAACGCCATCTCGACCTGTACGCCCGGAAGCTCCACTGCATGCACATTCATGCGGGCAAAGTCTTCGTAGGACAGCTCGTTTGCGACGATCACCGGAAGGAACGCTGCCCGGCGCAGGCGCGCGCGGCGGATATCTTCCATGACGCGCTCGACTTGCCCTTCCGACAGGTCGATCAGCTGGCCAATGCTGGCGATGGTGGCGGCTGGATCCTTCAGTTGTTCCGGAATGACGGTGACGCGTCCGGCGCGCCGGTGCGATGCGAGCGGTTTGCCGAAACGGTCGAGGATTCGTCCCCGCTGTGGCGGCGCGAGTTCCAGCTTGATATGGTTCTCGTTCGCCAGTTCGTCATACTTCTTGCCTTCCAGGATCTGCAGCTGGAACAGGCGCGCCACAAGACCGGCCCAGACGACACCGCCGCCAACGCCCGCCATGAGCATGCGGCGGGAGAATTCCTGGTCGGGATGGAACGTCTTGCTCATGCTGCCTGCCCCGCAGCCTCTCCTGGCCTGCGGCCCAGGTCGAACACTTTGTGGATCAGCGCATAGAGCAGCCCGGTGGTCAGCATCGCCGCAAACAGCGGCAGGATCCGCACCGGATGGTCTTCGAGGGTCGAGGCCATGATCCAGAGCAGCAGGAATGCGCCTGTAAACAGGAGCACGGTCGCTACAATCGCAATCAGCGGCTCATTGGTGATATCGAACTGCGCCGCAATGGCGGTGCTCGCCGCATAGGTCATCAGATTGACGACCTCGAAACTGCCCATTGGCGCGTGGAAAATGACGTCCTGAATGCCGCCGAAGACGATCAGGATAATCATGGGACGGATCGAAAGCCCTACCCTGCCCCAGCCGACT
>JAWKUR010000053.1:0-2733 GCA_041398445.1 Hyphomonas sp.
GAGCGCCGGTCTTTCGGACGCGGGGCGACGACGATCGTGGCACCAGAGAGGCCCTTGCCGACATAATCGTTCGCATCGCCGATCACTTCCAGCAGCAGGCCCTGCACCGAGAAGGCACCGAGCGACTGGCCAGCCGACCCTTCGAGGCGGATATGCAGCCGCCCTTCCGGCAGGGCGTGCATGCCGAACTTGCGCGTGATGGCGGAGCTGGACCGGGTGCCGATGGCGCGCATCGTGTTCTGCACATCATATTCGAGCTGCATCTTCTCGCTACGCTCGAAGAAGGGCTCCGCGTCGCGCAGGATCTGGGCGTCCAGCGTATCCGGCACTTCTTCGCGGCGGGTCGGCTGGTAGACGATCGGTTTGTCGGTATCGACCTGAACCAGAAGCGGGTTGAGGTCGAGGTCGTCGAGATGCGTTGCGCCGCGGCTGACCTGGGCCAGCAGGTCTGTGCGGCCGATGGCTTCGTCGAGAGACTTCAGGCCGAGTGAAGCGAGGATCTCGCGCACGTCTTCGGCGATGAAGCTCATCAGATTGACGACCTTTTCCGGCGTGCCGGTGAAGTGCGCACGCAGCGCCTCGTCCTGCACGCAGACACCGACCGGGCATGTGTTCGAATGGCACTGCCGCACCATGATACAGCCCATGGCGACCAGCGAGGCCGTGCCGATGCCGTATTCCTCGGCGCCCAGCATGGCCGCGATGACAATGTCACGCCCCGTGCGCAGGCCGCCATCGGTCCGCAAGGTGACCTTGTCGCGCAGATTGTTGAGCGACAGGATCTGGTGCGCTTCGGCAAGACCCATTTCCCATGGCAGGCCAGCGAACTTCACGCTGGTCTGCGGGCTGGCGCCCGTGCCGCCGACACCGCCGGCAATAAGTATGATGTCCGCCTTGGCCTTGGCCACACCGGCGGCCACCGTGCCGACGCCGGACTGGGAGACGAGCTTCACGCAGACCCGGGCTTCCGGGTTGATCTGCTTCAGATCGTAGATCAGCTGGGCAAGGTCTTCGATGGAATAGATGTCATGGTGCGGCGGCGGCGAGATCAGCGTCACACCCGGCGTCGCATGACGCAGGCGCGCGATGAATTCCGTCACCTTGAAGCCGGGCAGCTGGCCGCCCTCACCGGGCTTGGCGCCCTGGGCCACTTTGATCTCGATCTCGCGGCACTGGTTCAGGTATTCCGCCGTCACACCGAAACGGCCGGACGCGATCTGCTTCACCGCAGAGTTCATGTTGTCGCCATTCGGCAGCGGGCGGTAACGGGCGCGGTCTTCACCGCCCTCCCCCGAGACGGACTTGGCGCCGATCCGGTTCATGGCGATGTTCAGCGTGCCGTGTGCCTCAGGGCTCAGCGCGCCGAGCGACATGCCGGGCGTGACGAAGCGTTTGCGGATCTCGTTGATCGACTGGACCTGGGTCAATGGCACCTGCGGCAGGTTACGCTTGAAGTCCAGAAGGTCACGCAACTGGATCGGGTCACGCGCTTCGAGAGCATCGGCGAATTTGCGGTACACCGAATAATCGCCCGTATTGCAAGCGCTCTGAAGCGTGTGGATCAGCGTCCCGTCGAGAGCATGTGGCTCATCATTCGCGCGCAGGCGGTAGAAGCCGCCCACGGGAAGGGAAATCACATCCTCGTCGAATGCCATTTCGTGACGCACCAGCGCATTCTCTTCGAGGCCAGCAAGGCCAAGACCCGAGATACGGCTGCTCATGCCGGGGAAATAGTCCGCCACGAGTGCGCGGGAGAGGCCGAGTGCCTCGAAATTGTAGCCGCCGCGATAGGAGGAGATGACCGAGATACCCATCTTGGACATGATCTTCAGAAGGCCCGCTTCCACGGCCTCCTTGTAGTTCTTCACGCATTCGTTGAGCGTGAGGTCACCATAGAGGCCCCGGGCGTGGCGGTCGGCAATCGCATCTTGCGCCAGATAGGCGTTGACGCAGGTCGCACCCACGCCGACCAGAACAGCGAAATAATGCGTGTCGAGACATTCGGCCGAACGCACCGTGATGGAACAGAAAGTCCGCAGGCCCTGCGCCACGAGATGCGAATGCACCGCGCCGGTAGCAAGGATCATCGGGATCGCCGTGCGGCTGGCAGACTGATACTGGTCCGTCAGAACAATGTGCTCACGGCCTTCACGCACGGCATCTTCGGCTTCCTGGCGGATGCGCGCGAGCGCCTCTTTCAGGGCAAGTCCGTCATTCTTCACGTCTTCCGCCGGGAAGGTACAGTCGATCTCGGTATAGGAAACGCCAAGACGCGTCAGCAGGCGTTCATACATGCCATTGGTCAGCACGGGGCTTTCCAGCACGAAGACTTCCTGTTGCGACTTGTCCGTATCCAGCACGTTGCCAAGGTTCTTGAACCGCGTCTTGAGACTCATCACGCGCTCTTCGCGCAGCGGGTCGACTGGCGGGTTCGTCACCTGGCTGAAATTCTGCCGGAAGAAATGGCTCATCGGGCGATAGTTGAAGGACAGCACGGCGGGGGCCGTGTCATCGCCCATGGAGCCGATGGCTTCCTTGCCGGACTCCACCATGGGCGACAGGATCAGTTCCAGCGTTTCCAGCGAATAGCCCGCAGCCGTCTGGCGGCGCAGCAATTCTTCCTTGGCGAACATGGCCGGTTCGTCGCCGGGGCCGATTTCCGGCTCCAGCTCCGTCACGGCAGACAGCCACTCTTCATAAGGGGCCTGCGCGGCGAGGTGGTCCACAATGTCC
>JAWKUR010000054.1:0-2561 GCA_041398445.1 Hyphomonas sp.
ATCACGCCCACAGGCTCAGGCGCCGCGCAGATCGACCCACTGCGCTATGGCAGCCAGTCAGCCACTGCTGACGACCCGTCCGGTGAATACGCCTTTGTCAAACTGCGCTACAAGCCGCCGGGCGAGGCCGAGTCCATCCTGCTGACCCATGCCGTCACCGATGCCGACAAGTCAGACAGCCTGGAGGCCGCCCCGCAATGGGCCCGTTTTGCCACCGCCGTGGCAGGCTTCGGGGAAATGCTGCGCGGCGGCGAGGCGCTCTCCCCCGGCTTCGGCTGGAAAGAGATCCGCACGCTGGCCGCAGGGGCGAAAGGCGAGGATGAGTTCGGCTATCGCGCCGAGTTCATCGAGCTGACCCGGCTGGCCGAAACGGCTGAGGCGCAGGCGGCGCTGAACCGGCCTGCGCCCGAGCAATAAGGATCAGGGCGCGCAATCAGGCCCCGTAATCAGGCCCGGAAATCAGGCAGCAAGCGATGTTTCCGGCGCCTCGCGCGGACCCAGACAGACCGGGCTGAACCCTTCCTCGATATCGGCGACCAGGCGCTTGCGCTCCCGGGCGTCGAATTCGAGGGCGAGGAACACGGCCGTGGCACCGTAGCGTTCCGCCTCTGCCAGCGCCCAGATGGGCTGCAGGTCATGCGGGCGGCCGGACAGCTCCATCACGCGGATGATGCGCCAGCCGAACGAGTCTGGGGCGGCGAAGATGACGGCACCCGGGCTGCGCGCCCAGGGAGCGTCCTTTGGAACACGCTGGAAGTCCCATGCCTTGCCAGAGCGTCCCCGAAAACTGACTGCAATGCTCATGTTCATGCTCCGTTCCGATGAGCATGTTCCTATCTTGTTCTCATCTTGTTCGCAAGAAGTTTTTAGTAAACAGAGGGTTAACGCCGCGCCTGTGGAATTACTTCACGATGGTGAAGCGCTTGCGGTCGAAAACCCTCAATACCTGCTGCAGCTCGCGCCCCCGGCGCAGCACCTGGCCGGCCTGTCCGTACACCACATACTGGCCCTGCATATTGGCGAGGTGGGGCTGTTTCTCGATCCGCCAGGTCGGATTTTCCGCGTGGCGGCGGTAGATGGCGAAGATGGCGTGGTCCTTGTGCATGCCGATGGCATAGTCACGGGCCTCACCGGCCATGACCAATCGTCCGTAGACGTCGAGAATCGGTTGCATCTCGGTTTTGTGGAAAGCGATTCGGGGCTCTGACGCGGCCTGACGGGACGGAAATTCGCTCATTTTCTCTATTTATGACTCCCCTGTAATGCGAATCGGGGCCGGTCAGGCTCGCCTAACCGACATTTAATCCGGATTTCCACTGAAACACTGCGAAATGGGGCAATCCTGCCACCTTTCGGTCTTGCTTGCGCCCTCGCACACAGCCATCTTTGGCTTGTCGGACGGAGGTGAACATCACGCACCCCGGACCCATCAGCCCCCCCAGCCCCCTGGGGCGCTTGATCAACTTCCGTCCGACACGCTTTCCAACAATCTGACCGCAAGCCGTCTCCGCTTAATGGCGCGCACCAGGCGCTTTTTCGCTATTGGGCCCTTTTGCGCCGATGACGTCAAGCAAGGGGCGGAGGATCTTGCCCGCCGTGCGCCCGACGCCCGAAGCCTGGGCAAGGCGGCGGGAGACATATTCGTCGAGGTCTTCCTCAGCCGGGTTGTCCAGCCAGTACATCACGATCGGCGGCAGGATGGCGGTGAGCAGGCCGCGCTTGGAATAGCGGTTGTAATCCTCAGCCGTGTCACCGGCAGCTTCCCAGACGAAATCGGCCACGGCCCAGCCGCGCTGCAACGCGGGCCCCGCGTTCCACGGCACCATGCCGCGCGAAACGGCCCGGCGGACGGCCTCCCGGTTGGGTTCCAGCGCTTTCAGCCAGGCCAGCACGCCGGCCTTCACCTTGTCCGGAACGCGCATGGAGGAGAGGTCCTGCGCCGCGAGATCTGCCTTTGCGGCCTCGCCCGCTTCCTCGAAAAAGCCGTCGATCAGGTCAATCACGCCGCGTGGGGCGGCAAGGGCCTGTTCACCATGGCTGAGCCCGGCCTGACTGGCCGCTCGGGCGGCTGCGGCCTCTGTCCAGCCGTCAAACGGCACCTCCGGCAGGAGCGCATCCAGCCAGCGGCGGCGAAGTTTCTGAGAAGGTGTGACAGTCATGACTGAACTCCATGGCAAAGGGGGGCTTGGCCAAATCCCTTTTGACGTGATATAGCGCCCGCTTTCCGGCCTGTCTGGCCGACACAAAGTCACAATCGGGGCGACGCCCCCAACCCAATGGAGATTCCCATCGTACAGATCGTCGTCCGCGATAACAATGTCGAGCAAGCCCTGCGCGCTCTGAAGAAGAAGATGCAGCGTGAAGGCCTGTTCCGCGAAATGAAGGCTCGCCAGCATTTCGAAAAGCCGTCCGAGAAAAAAGCACGCCAGCGCGCAGAGGCCGTCCGCCGCGCCCGCAAACTGGCCCGCAAACGCGCCCAGCGCGAAGGCATCCTTTAGGACGCTGCTTTTATCGCAAGATAATCAAAACCCCGTCAGAGCGATCTGGCGGGGTTTTTGTTT
>JAWKUR010000055.1:0-2153 GCA_041398445.1 Hyphomonas sp.
ACGCCCTTGTCCGGGCCCTCGATCCGCTCCTGCAGCCAGGATTTCTCTTCCGGATCGGAGATGTGCATGAACTCGATGCCCATCGTGGAGCAGTAAGTCCGCTTCAGGATCTCCAGCATTTCCGGGATCGTCGCCGTTTCGAGGCCAAGATAGCCATCGATGAAGATGCGGCGGTCCATGTCGGCGGCCGAGAAGCCATAGGTCGCCGGGTCCAGCTCCGGCTGGTATTCCGGATTGTCGAGACGCAGCGGGTCCAGCTGGGCCGCTAGGTGACCACGCATGCGATAGGCGCGGATCATCATGATCGCGTGGATCGAGTCCTTCACCGCGAGGTGAACGTCCTGCTCGGAAGCGCCGGGCTTTGCACCCTTGATCTTCTTCTCGATCTTCGGTTCCAGCAGCGCCCAGTTGCCGTCAAAGGCAGCAACCTGTTCGTCCATCGCTGGCCGGGGCCAGTCGCTGCGCTTCCAGGTCGCGCCTTCGGCATTGCGCTCTGCGCTCGATGTGTCGTCGCCCAGCTCCGCGAAGAATGCCCGCCAGCTCTCGGGAACCGAGGCGGGATTCTTCGCATAGGCTGCCTGCATCTGCTCGATCCACTGGGCCGAGCCACCATACAGGAATGCTGTATCCAGCAAGGCCGTATTGCCGTTGCTGCGCGAACCATTCATCGGGCTGCCGTCGTCTGCCATGTCCGTTTCGTCCTCTAGGACCTTCTCGTTCCCCACTATTTAGGAACGCAATGGTTTCCCGGTACCTACCGGGTGCATATATGAGGACGGCCTGGGCGGGGTCAGATCCTGGCCACGCCAGAGTGGCCCCGCCAAGGGCCGTCCTGGCTAATTTATCAGGGCTTTCTAGCCCTTAAGTACCTCGACCATGGTCGTACCGAGGCGTGCCGGCGACGGCGAGACGCGGATGCCTGCTGCTTCCATTGCAGCAATCTTGCTTTCCGCATCGCCTTTGCCGCCCGACACGATGGCACCGGCATGGCCCATCGTCCGGCCCGGAGGCGCGGTACGGCCGGCAATGAAGCCGACCATCGGTTTCTTGCGGCCTTTCTTGGCCTCGTCGATCAGGAACTGCGCGGCTTCTTCTTCCGCGCTGCCGCCGATCTCACCGATCATGATGATGGACTGGGTTTCGTCGTCAGCAAGGAACATTTCCAGGATGTCGATGAATTCCGTGCCTTTGACCGGATCGCCGCCAATACCGACAGCAGATGTCTGGCCAAGGCCCACCTGGGTGGTCTGGAACACGGCTTCATAGGTCAGCGTGCCGGAGCGCGAAACGACGCCGACAGAGCCCTTCTTGAAGATGGAGCCCGGCATGATGCCGATCTTGCACTCATTGGCCGTGATGAGGCCCGGGCAGTTCGGACCGATCAGGCGCGACTTGGATTTCGCCAGTTTCGCCTTCACGCGAACCATGTCGAGCACCGGAACGCCTTCCGTGATGCAGACGATCAGCGGGATTTCAGCGTCGATGGCTTCCTCGATGGCAGCCGCCGCGCCAGCCGGCGGGACGTAGACCACGGAGGCGTCAGCGCCGGTGCGCTCCTTGCCTTCGGCAACGGAAGAGAAGATCGGCAGTTCCTGGCCGTTGTCGGCCTTCCACATTTCGCCGCCCTTCTTCGGGTGGATACCACCCACCATCTGGGTGCCGAAATAGGCCAGAGCCTGGTTGGTGTGGAACGAACCGGTGTTACCGGTCATGCCTTGGGTGAGAACCTTGGTGTTCTTGTCGATGAGAATGGACATATCTGGTCTCAGGCGCCTTTAACTGCATTCACGATTTTCTGGGCGGCGTCGTCGAGGTCATCGGCCGGAATGACATTCAGGCCGCTGTCTGCGATGATTTTCTTGCCGAGGTCGACGTTCGTACCTTCGAGGCGAACGACCAGCGGAACCGCCAGATTGGTTTCTTTCACGGCCGCGATCACGCCTTCGGCGATCACGTCACACTTCATGATGCCGCCGAAGATGTTCACGAGGATACCCTTCACGTTCGGGTCCTTCATGATGATCTTGAAGGCAGCAGCCACTTTCTCCTTACCGGCGCCGCCGCCGACGTCACAGAAGTTGGCCGGCTCTTCGCCGTACAGCTTGATGATGTCCATCGTCGCCATGGCGAGGCCTGCACCGTTGACCATGCAG
>JAWKUR010000056.1:0-1911 GCA_041398445.1 Hyphomonas sp.
GCAGCTCGCGATCGGCCGGGCGCTCGCCATGGGCCCCAAGCTGCTGATCCTCGACGAGCCCACCGAGGGTATCCAGCCGTCCATCATCAAGGACATCGAGCGTGCCATCCGCGCCCTTGCCGCGACCGGCGAGATGGCCATCCTGCTGGTCGAGCAGTACTACGACTTCGCCGAGTCGCTGGCCGATCACTACCTGCTCATGGAGCGCGGAGAGATCATCATGCGCGGCGAAGGCAAGGACATGCCGGCGCACGGCGTGAGGGAAGCGCTGGCAGTGTGATGCCCGGGCAGCGGCCCGCCGGGTCGAAGCGGCGGCGGTCAGCCGTGAAGGTAGGCAAGCAGGTCGTGCCAGTCTCGCTCGCTCATCGACCAGTGCGGCATTGCCTCGTCAAGCGGCTTTCCCGCCGGGTCGACGCCCTCGAACACGGCCCTGCGCAGCGTGTCGTCGGAGTAGACGTCGTGATCTCCGTGATCGTCACCGTCGCTGTCATGACTGGCCGTGTGGCCTTCGAACAAGGCGTCACGGGTGAGCGGCGGAGCGGTTTCCCAGAACCGCGGCATCATCCGCCCGCCCTGACGGTCTGGTCCGTGGCAGTTCGCGCAGCCGGCCCCCATCATGGTCATGTGCACGTCCCCGCCCTGGAATGTGATGGGGTCGCCGGAGGCACTGGTGCCGGTGAAGTAGATACGCTCGCCGTTGCTTGCAAAGCTGGCCGGGAGCCTCGCCTGACCCATCATGTGCCCCGGTCCGAAATCGCACCCGCCGGCAAGCGTGGCAAGGAGCAGGGCCGTGCCCACCGGCAGGATTTTGGATAGTCCGTTCTTTGTCATGGAAACCTCGATTCAAGCCCGGATCCGCCACGGTGACGATGACTGCCCTGATATCCGGATAGGATTGGACAGGTCATGTCATGGTGCGGACCGGTGTCCCCGCCTGCGCGGGAGTGTGGTCGGGCCCCTTGTCGGGGCGAGGAAATTCGATCCGGAAGCTGGTCCAGCCGTCGGCTGACCGAACCGAGAGCTTTCCACCATGGAGTTCGGCAATCGAGCGCGTGATGGAAAGCCCCAGCCCGGAACCTTCGCCGTGGCGATTTCGCTCGCTGCTGCCGCGATGAAAGCGCTCGAAAATGCGTGTCAGCTGGTCCGCCGGAATCTCATTCCCCGGATTACCGACCGACAGGCTGACCGCGCCCGACTCGGAGCGATCGATCGATAGTTCGACCACCCCGCCGGCCTGCGTGTGGCGCAGTGCATTCGACAGCAGGTTCGACACCGCACGGCGCAGCATCAAGCGATCGCCCGTCACCGTAGCCGCGCCCGACAGCGAGATCCGCACGCCGTTCTCGTCCGCCAGGGCGTCGTAGAAATCCATCAGGGCACGGACCTCATCCTCGAGTGCCACCACCTCGACCGGCCGCGGAAGCCGCCCGTTCTCGGCATGCGCAAGGAAAAGCATGTCGCTGACCATGCGCGCAATGCGTTCGTACTCTTCGAGGTTGGAGGCGAGAATTTCGCGGTAGTCTTCGGCGCTGCGGCTGCGTGAGAGCGCGACCTGGGTCTGGGTCATGAGGTTCGAGACCGGTGTGCGAAGTTCATGCGCGATGTCCGCCGAGAACGCCGCCAGTCGCTGAAATGCCAGCTCCAGTCGATGGAGCATGCCATTGAAGGCGCGTACCAGCTCGAGTACCTCTGAGGGCGCGTCGCCTTCGGCCAAGCGCTGGCCGAGCTGTTCGGCGGACAGGCTCTGCGCGGTTGCGGTCATGGCGCGTAGTGGTGCCAGACCCTTGTGCGCTGCAAACCAGCCGATCAATGCGGCAAGAATCACGGCAAACCCGACGCCTATCCACAAGCGGTGCTTCAGTTGCTGGAGAAAGACCATGTGGTGGGAAGTGTCCAGCCCGATCAGAATCC
>JAWKUR010000057.1:0-1836 GCA_041398445.1 Hyphomonas sp.
CCAAGGAAGGCCTGAAAGTGGCAGAGGAAAGCGGCGA
Source organism: Hyphomonas sp. (assembly GCA_041398445.1). Classification (GTDB taxonomy): domain Bacteria; phylum Pseudomonadota; class Alphaproteobacteria; order Caulobacterales; family Hyphomonadaceae; genus Hyphomonas. Next base: position 38 of record JAWKUR010000057.1, read on the forward strand.
CGCCGTCACCGCCGACCTCTTCACCCAGCGCGCCCAGATTGCCGAGAAAACAGCCTGGATGCTGCGCGCCAGCATCTGACGCCCGGCCTCCTTGAACAAACCGCTTGCGCGGCGGCTAAAACGTCATAACCGTTCCGCCATCATGGATGGCTGATACGGGAGATCTGGCGAATGGTCGCTGCGCTTGCGGTTTATATCGTGCTGCAATTTGCCATCGCGATCTGGGCCAGCCGGTTCGTCAATTCCGAAGCCGATTACTTTGTCGCCGGGCGCCGGTTCGGTGTACTGATGGTCGGCGTATCCGTCTTCGCCACCTGGTTCGGGGCGGAGACGGTGATGGGGGCCTCGGGCGCCATCGCGGAGGAAGGCCTCGCGGGCGGACGCGCAGACCCGTTCGGCTACACGCTCTGCCTGATCGGCATGGCGCTCTTCCTCGCCTACAAGCTGCGCGCGTCCGGCGTGATGACCTTCCCGGACTATATGCAGCTGCGCTTCGGCCAGCGGGCGGAGGTTACCGCCGCCGTGCTCACCATTCCCACCTCGATCATCTGGGCCTCCGCCCAGCTGCTCGCCATGGGCCAGATCCTGTCCGAAACAGCGGGCATAGACCTTGGCTTCGCGCTTTTCGCCGGGGCCGTGATCATCATCGCCTACACAACCATTGGTGGCCTGCTTGGCGATGCGATGACCGACATGGTGCAGGGCGCCGTGATGATGACCGGCCTCGTCATCCTGCTCGTCACGGTGCTTGCGACCGGTGATTTCTCCTTCTCCCATATCGGGCCGGAACAGCTGCAATGGCGTCTGACCGAGGAAGATGGCACGAAGGAAAGCTGGCTCTCGACGATTGATGCCTGGATGATCCCCATCGTCGGCTCGCTCGTGGCGCAGGAGGCGATCTCCCGCTTCCTCGGCGCAAAATCCGCCAGCATTGCCCGCAAGGGCTGTTACCTCGCCTCGGGGCTTTACCTGGTTCTGGGCGCCATCCCACTGATCATCGGCCTGCTCGGCCATGCGGCGGGATTTGAAGCGGACAGCACCGACAGCTACCTGCCTGAACTCGCGCGGCAATACCTCTCCCCGCTCATGTATACCGTGCTGATGGGGGCGCTGGTCTCCGCCATCCTGTCGACGGTGGACACGACGCTCCTCGCCGTCTCCGCCATTGCCAGCCGGAACCTGATCGAGCGCGTCGCGCGGAACCTTCCGGAACCGCGCAAACTGCTCTTCGGCCGGTCCCTCACCCTGCTCGCAGGGCTCCTTGCCTATGCGATTGCAGCCTCCGTCGAGACCATAAAGGGCTTGGTTGAAATCGCTTCCTCCTTCGGCTCAGCCGGTATCGCTGTGGCGCTGCTGATCGGACTGCATTCCAAATTTGGACGCGAGATGGCGGCCCTCGGCGCCATGGTGGCCGGTGCGCTGGCCAGTTTCTTCGGAGAGGGCATGCCGGCCTGGTTCATCAGCCTTTTCGATGAGGCAGCGGCGGACTCCATGCCCGGCTGGACCCAAGGGTATGAGGGGTCTTACCTGTTCGCCGTTCTCACCGCATTGGCGGTCTATATCGTGATTGGCGGGCTGGAATCCCGCGGCCTGATTGAAGATCGAAAAAAAAGCCCGGCTGCGATTGACGCGCCGGGCTTGTGAGTATCGGGTCCCGAAGGGGGAGGAAACGCCCAATCGGAGGAAGGATTGGGTAATGCCCGGGACCCTTGGCATAACGCCTAGATAGGCCCTTTTCGCAGGCGCACAACCACCACCCCGTCAGATCAATCATGCAAAAATGCATAATTAACGCACGT
>JAWKUR010000058.1:0-1817 GCA_041398445.1 Hyphomonas sp.
TCCCCTGGTCCTCGCGCTGGGCGCGCCGCACCGGCCGCCGCGCATCGACGACGACCAGCAGGCGCTGGGCATCAGCACGTTCGTCCGGGGTCTCGCCATGTTGGGCAAGCACGTTGCAGGCGAGCCGAATCAGGAGATCGCTGTGATGTGCGACATCGGCGAGGACGGCGCGGGCCTCGGCCACGCGGTCGGCGGGCCAGGCGGAACTGCGGGGGTGGATCGTCATGACCGCCCCCGCGTCTTGCGCACCGGGTGGGCCTGTTCCTGCGCCCTGATCCACTCCTGGATGGCGGCGCGGCGATAGAAGGTCTTACGACCTATGCGTGTGCAGGGCGGACCCTGACGGCGGGCCTCCCACCGCGACAAAGTGTCTGTGGTCAAATCCAGTGCGCGGGCCAGCTGCTCGCGGCTGATCCAGTCGGCCAGGAGGTCAGGGACCTCCTCCACCGGGTCGTTTTGCATGTCCTTCATGGGCTGCTCCGTTCGCCTCGCGCCCCTCTGCCGGGGGCGGTTTCAGCGAAGCAGAGCGCGAGGACCGGAAGACAGGCGGAAGGTGGAACTGGCCGCTACCTCCCAATTCCACCCCTTGTTTTATTGGACTTTCAGCGGATAGCGCGCGACGCGACAGGCGTTGCCGCAGCCCTCGCAGCGCATCCCAAGCGCCGGTTCTTGGCGACAATCTGCACTTCGTCGCCATCGCTTCGTCAGCTTGGGGCTGATTGGGCGGCGCTGAGGCGGTTTCGCCGGTTTCGCAGGGACCGGAATTGCCGGAATGGACCATTCCGGTCGGGTTCCGACGGTTCTGGATGATATCCACAAGTTCTTTTTTTGTTCCGGTGCGCCAGTGCAGGATTCTGGTTGATCGTTCGCCTTCAGGATGCGTAGATTCGTGGTTGAGCAGAACATAAGAATCGACAAGGCAACCGAAGCCAGGTGCCGCCCCTCTTGGGGTGGGGTGCCCAATTACAGGCAGTTTTCCTCGACGACGTGGGCTGCAGCCAGTCCACCCGCGTGCTTGGCACGGCGGGTTTTTGTAACCCGCAGTCCGACGGCCCTGGCCGAAGGATGCCGTATGTCTGAGAGGAGTTCGTTCATGCCTTTGCCGCCCGTCGCCTTCTATTCCATCTACGAAATTGCCGTGCGCTGGGGCTGTCCCCCGGCCGATGTCGCGGGCTGGGCGGCAGAGGGCCAGCTGAAGGTCGTCGCAGGCATTCCGCCCGTCAGATGTGGTGATGAAGTCGTGGGGGGCTTGGTCGAGGTGCCCATCGCGGAACTGATGTGCATGTTCAGGCGGTTCGGGCCGAGCGACGATATCGGCCGATTGAGGCGCGTTCTCAAACCCGGCAGCGCGACCTGGGCGCACGTGACCGAACCTTCGGATGGTCTGCCGATCCGCTCGTCAGACCTGCTGGTGGCGTCGGGGTCGTTGCTGCAATTCGAGGAAGAACGCGACCTATTGCGCCGCCCGGCCTCCACCATCGGCGCCAGTCCGCGGTACGATTGGGATTCCATGTACGCGTGGCTGACCGTTTTCCTGTTCGAAAAGGGGGTGCCCGACACCCAGACCGCGCTGGTTGCGCTGGTGCAGGACTGGTTCGTCCAGAATTCGAAGTCGGGGGAAGTGCCGGATGAAAGCACCATCCGCAAGCGGCTGACCTCCCTCTGGCGCAAGCTGCGTGGCGAGGAAACGGTGTGAAGGTCAGGCCGATTTCGGCAAGTCGGTTCCGTCCTGCGCTGCGTCATGCACAAGGCGGGGCCGCGGGCGCAGGAGACTGGCCACCGTATCGACGCCTGCGCGCAAGGGGGAATCCATCAGG
>JAWKUR010000059.1:0-1721 GCA_041398445.1 Hyphomonas sp.
CGCACGGAATATGTGCCGGAGATCGACCCGGCCTACCGGTTCGACCCGCAGACGACGCTGGCGATCCTCGCCGGGTTTGAGCACAATCGCCGCGTCATGGTGCAGGGCTATCACGGCACAGGCAAATCCACCCATATCGAGCAGGTGGCCGCCCGCCTCAACTGGCCGCTGATCCGTGTCAACCTGGACAGCCATGTCAGCCGGATCGATATGGTCGGCAAGGACGCCATCGTCCTGAAGGAAGGCAAGCAGATCACCGAATTCCGCGAAGGCATCCTGCCCTGGGCCCTGCAGCGTCCGGTGGCGATCACTTTCGATGAATACGATGCCGGCCGTCCGGACGTGATGTTCGTGATCCAGCGCGTTCTGGAAAGCTCCGGCAAGCTGACCCTGCTGGACCAGAACCGCGTGATCGCGCCGAACCCGTATTTCCGCCTGTTCTCGACCACCAACACGGTCGGCCTCGGCGATACGACGGGCCTCTATCACGGCACGCAACAGCTGAACCAGGGCCAGATGGACCGCTGGAACATCGTCACCACGCTCAACTATCTTGAGCATGATGCCGAAGTGGAGATCGTGAAGTCCAAGGCCACCGGCGTGGACGACGACACGCTGGCCAAGATGGTCACGCTGGCAGACCTGACGCGGAACGCCTTCATGGCGGGCGACCTCTCCACCGTGATGAGCCCGCGGACCGTCATTACCTGGGCAGAGAACTTCGCCATCTTCGGCAATCTGGGTCATGCCTTCCGCATGACCTTCCTTAACAAGTGCGATGAGCTGGAACGTCCGCTGGTGGCTGAGATGTACCAGCGCTGCTTCGCCGAGGAACTGCCCGAAAGCGCCCTGATGGTGCGGGTGGCCTGACATGAGCGGCACGGTCATCGAGCTGACGAGCGGTGACGGCTTCCGGTTCGGTGCACTGCATGTGCCGGCACAGGGCGCACGCAAGGGCGGCCTGGTGCTGGTGCAGGAAATTTTCGGCGTGAATTCCTACATGGTCGAGGCGTGCGAACGCTTTGCCGCCGAAGGCTATGAAGTGATCGCGCCCTCCATGTTCGACCGGCAGAAGAAGGGCTTTGTCACCGAAACCCACACGCCGGAGGATCTGGCAGAGGGTGGCGGTTATGCCCGCGCCAATGGCCTGGAAAATGCGATGGCGGACATTTCTGCCTGCATCGCCGCGCTTGAGGCTCCGGTCTTCATCACGGGCTTCTGCTATGGCGGTTCGATGGCCTATATCGCGGCCTGCCAGCTGGATGGCCTGTCTGCCGCCAGCGGATATTATGGCAGCCTCGTTCCGGCCTTCAAGGACCAGTCGCCGAACTGTCCGACCATCGTCCATTTCGGGCGCAATGACGCGCATATCCCAATGGAGGGCGTGGAGGCCTTTGCTGCAGCCCGGCACGATGTGCAGATCCATGTTTATGAGGCCGGCCATGGCTTTGCCCGCCGCCGGTCAGATGATTTCAATGCTGAAGCCGATGCCCTCGCATTCCAGCGTACGCTCGACCTGTTCAATCAGGCCGCAGCCGACGCCGGCTTCTAGACCGCGCTGAAGGCGCGCCAGACAAGATACAGATGGCCAAGGAAACCACCCCCCAGGAACTCTTCAAGCAAGCGCTCGCCGTGACGACCAAGGCGATGAGCGCCGACCGGGACGTGGAAGTTGGCTATGGCAGTGATGCAGGCGCGGATGCCGAGCGCATCGTGCTGCG
>JAWKUR010000060.1:0-1702 GCA_041398445.1 Hyphomonas sp.
CCATGGCTTGCGGAAGTTCGGGGAGGCAGCAAACACCTCTTCCTTCCACTCCGCCGGAAAATCGCTGGCATAGTGAAGACCGCGACTGTCGGAAATCAGGCCGACGCGCCAGCCGCGCCCCCGCATTTCGTCGGCAAAGGCCCGGGCCGGGAACATGTGTCCGCCGGTCCCGCCTGCTGCGATGATGACCAGTTTACCGTTCGTATCTTCAGCCATACCGGCCCCTTGTGCGCGTACCTTGTCCGCGCACAAGTGCCAGCGCAAGGCCCAGAGTCAATGCCGTGCCGAGCATGGACGAGCCGCCATAGGACACAAATGGCAGTGTCATCCCTTTCGGCGGGATCAGGGCCAGATTTACCGCCAGGTTTATGGCAGCCTGAAGACCGAAAAGCGTGAAAAGTCCGGCACTTGCGGCACGGGCGTAGCCGTCTTCTAAATGGGCGGACGCCCGGAAGCCGCGCAGCACGATCAGCGCGAAAGCCGCCAGCAGCACAATAGCCGCCACCAGGCCGAATTCCTCGGCCATAACGGCGAAGATAAAGTCTGTATGCGCATCAGGAAGGCGCGCCTTCACGAGACCCTCCCCCGGCCCGACGCCAAACAGGCCGCCCCGGCCGATAGCCTCCGCCGCGCGATCAATCTGCGAATGGTCACCATGCTGGACATTGGCAAAGCCGCGGATCCGCTCGCGCACATGAGGCAGCAGGGCATACAACATGCCGCCCAGCGCGACGCCGCCGCCAGCAAAGGCTGCGCCCCAGCGCCAAGGCAGGCCACTGACAAAGAAGGTGACGATAAAGGCAACGGTCAGCAGGAAGGACTGGCCGACATCCGGCTGCAGCAGGAAAAGGCCCACTGTCACGGCGAAGAAGATGAACGCCACGATCTCCCAGATCCGGTTCGGGTAGAGTTCGCGCTGCGCCAGCAGCCAGCCGGAGATAACGATCAGCGCAGGCTTGGCGACCTCAGACGGCTGCAGCGAAAAACCGGCAATCCGGATCCAGCGATGCGCGCCCTTCGCCTCGTGTCCGCCGCCGACGAGGATGTAGACCATCAATCCGATACAGCCGAACAGCAGCACCGCCGCGAAGCGCCGCGCCCATGCCCGGTCCAGCATGCTCGTGCCCAACAGTAGGATCACCCCGGCCGCCGCAAACATCGACTGGCGCATGGGAAAGAAATACGGGTTCTCATAGCCGATGCGCGCCGCCGCGCTCGGGCCAGCCGCCAGCGACATCAGAAGGCCGATCGCCATCAGGAAGAACGCCCCCGCCAGGAGGCCCCAATCGACTGTTCGCCGCCATTCCGTGAACCAGGACGTATCTGACCGGGCAAGAAATGGCGCTGTGGCTGTATAGCTCAAGCCAGTTCCCTCAGCTCTGTGGGCATCATCGCCTCCACGATCGACCGGAACGTATCGCCCCGGTGCTCAAAATCGCGGAACTGGTCAAAGCTCGCACAGGCTGGTGAAAGAAGAATGACCGGATGGTCAATTCCGGCGTTTCTGGCATCGCGGAAGGCGGCCTGGACTGCATTTTCCAGTGTTCCGCAGCCTTGGGTGGGCACTTTACCCTTCAGCGTGGCGGCGAATGCCTCCTCCGCTTCGCCGATCAGGTAGGCCTTGTTGATGCGCGGGAAGTAAGGTGTCAGCGGGCCGATACCGTCGGATTTCGGCACGCCCCCGGCAATCCAGTAGATATTG
>JAWKUR010000061.1:0-1650 GCA_041398445.1 Hyphomonas sp.
CAGCACATCGGCAAAACCGGAAAAATCATCGCCCGCGAATTTTGCGAAATGGTCGATGACAATCCTGCCACCCCGACGGCGGGCAATCGCAAAGCGGACATTTGTTCCGCCCACGTCACCAACCAATATTCCTTCAGCCAAGAGTCAGTCCTCTTTCGTCACAAAAGTGAACTGGCTGGCGCCAGTGTCCGCAGTTCCGCTCATCTGGCGGAAATAGGTAAACATCTCACGACCGAGACCGGAAGCGGAAGCGTTTGGCCGGAACTCTGCCGGTTGCCGCGCCGCAAATTCAGACGGATCGACCTTGATATCGAGCGTGCCTGTCTCAGCATTGAAGACGATCAAATCACCATCACGCACGCGCGCAAGCGGACCACCACGCGCGGCCTCCGGGCTTATATGGATGGCGGAAGGAACCTTGCCGCTGGCACCGGACATCCGCCCGTCCGTGACCAGCGCGACCTTGAAGCCTCTGTCCTGCAGCACGCCGAGTGGCGGTGACAGGCTGTGCAGTTCAGGCATGCCGTTGGCTGCCGGTCCCTGAAAGCGCACCACGGCAACGAAGTCCCGGTCCAGGCGCCCCGCCTCAAATGCCTCCTTCAATGCCTCCTGAGACTCGAACACGATGGCCGGTGCTTCCAGCACCCGCTTCTCCGGCTTGACGGCAGAGACTTTGGAGACCCCTCGCCCGAGCGGTCCCGTCATCAGACGCAGCCCGCCATCGGCCGAGAACGGATCACTGGCCGGACGGATGATGTCCGGGTCGCCACTCTCCTCAGGCGCCGGACGCCAGGACACCTTGTCACCGTCAAGGAAGGGCTCTTCCGAATAGCGTGAGATCGGCCCACCCACACCTTGCGCTTCGCCATTGAGCAGACCCGCGCCAAGCAGCTCACGAATAACAAAGCCCATACCACCGGCGGCGTGGAAGTGGTTCACATCCGCTGGGCCGTTCGGATAGATGCGGGTCAGCAACGGCGTGATATGGCTGATCTCTGCGAAATCCTCCAGCGTCACGATAATGCCCGCCGCCGCAGCCATGGCCGGAATATGCAATGCATGATTTGTGGAGCCGCCAGTCGCCATCAGGCCGACAATGCCGTTCACGATCGAACGCTCGTCAATGAGCTCCCCGGCAGGAAGATACTGGTCCCCCTGTGCCGTTATCTCGGCGGCCCGGTGTGTGGCGGCCTTGGTCAAGGCCTTGCGCAGAGGTGTGCCCGGATTCGTGAAGGCAGCCCCCGGCAGGTGGAAGCCCATGACCTCCATCAGCATCTGATTTGAATTGGCCGTGCCATAGAAGGTGCAGGTGCCCTGGGCGTGATAGCTTTCCGCCTCAGCCTTCAGCAGCGCACTCCGGTCCACTTTTCCCTCAGCAAACAATTGCCGGATACGGACCTTCTCAGGATTCGGAAGGCCAGACGGCATTGGCCCAGCCGGGACAAATATGGAGGGTATCCACCCGAAACGAAGCGCGGCGATGACGAGCCCCGGAACGATCTTGTCACAAACACCAAGATGCAAGGCTGCATCGAACACATCATGGCTGAGGCCAATCGCGGATGCCATGGCGATAACGTCACGCGAAAAGAGAGACAGCTCCATGCCCTGCTGGCCTTGCGTGACGCCATCGCACATCGCCGGCACCCC
>JAWKUR010000062.1:0-1587 GCA_041398445.1 Hyphomonas sp.
TACGTGTCTATGAGCACGTTCCGCCGACGGACTAGGAGTCTGTTCTCCAGCCGCCGGCAGGACGCAAGAGAAGGGGCTAGTTGCCCCCCTCCACGAGACGGCGCGCGATCACCATGGCCTGCACTTCGCCGGCACCCTCGAAAATGTTGAGGATACGGGCATCCTGCAGGATGCGGCTGATCGTGTATTCGAGGGCAAAGCCGTTGCCGCCATGGATCTGCACGGCATTGTCTGCCGCCGCCCAGGCGACGCGTGCGCCGAGCAGTTTCGCCATGCCGGCTTCCAGGTCGCAGCGTTTGCCTTCGTCTTTCTGGCGCGCAGAGAAATAGGTCAGCTGACGGACGCCGACGAGTTCGGCAGCCATCATGACCAGCTTGTTCGAGACGCGCGGGAAGTCGAAGATCGGCTTACCGAACTGGATACGGTCCAGGGCGTATTGCAGGCCGGTCTCGAAGGCGTTCTGGCCAACGCCGATGGCACGGGCAGCGGTCTGGATACGGGCGCTTTCGAAAGTGGCCATCAAGTGCTTGAAGCCCTGGCCCTCGACGCCGCCGAGCAGGTTCTCGGACTTCACCTTGAAGCCGTCGAAGCCGATCTCGTATTCCTTCATGCCGCGATAGCCAAGTACTTCGATTTCACCGCCTGTCATGCCTTCGGCAGGGAAGGGGTTGGCATCGTCGCCACGCGGCTTCTCGGCCAGGAACATGGAAAGGCCGGAGAAATTGTTCGTTGCCGGATCGGTCCGGGCGAGCAGTGTCATCACGTCCGCGCGCACCGGGTGGGTGATCCATGTCTTGTTGCCGGTGATCGTGTAGGTCTCTCCGCCTTCATCCTTCACGGCGCGGGTGCGCAGGGAGCCAAGGTCGGAGCCCGTGTTCGGTTCGGTGAACACGGCAGTCGGCAGGATTTCACCGCTGGCGATCAGGGGCAGCCATTTCTGCTTCTGGTCGTCGGTGCCGCCGATCAGGATCAGCTCAGCCGCGATCTCGGACCGGGTGCCCAGCGAGCCAGTGCCGATATAGCCGCGGGACAGTTCTTCCGAGACGACGCACATGGCCGTCTTGCCCATGCCGAGGCCGCCGAACTCTTCCGGAATGGTCAGGCCGAACACGCCGAGTTCGGCCATCTCGTTGACGACGTCCATCGGGATGTAGTCATTGCGCAGGTGCCAGCCATGGGCGAACGGCTTGATGCGTTCGGCCGCATATTTGGAGAACTGGTCACGCACCATGCTCATGGTTTCGTCGAGCCCGGTTTCCTCAACCGTGTTGCGCGACAGGGCATCCGGCAGCAGCTTTGCGGCGGCGGCCATGGTTTCCGGCGTCTTGCCTTCGGCGATGAAGCGCTGAATCGCCGGGGCGGACAGGAGGGCAATGTCGTCTGCCGTGCAGCCAAGATCTGCCGGGCGGACCATCTCGCCCTGGTTCATCGGAATGCCGCCGCTCAGCTGGGAGAGGTATTCGGCGAACAGGATCTGGGACAGGAGCTGTTCGGCCTCGCCAAACTTGCCATCGGCTTCCAGGCGGCGGGCCCAGCCAGCGGTCTGGCGCAGCGTTTCGAGGTAAGTCGCAATCCAGGAGAGGCCGT
>JAWKUR010000063.1:0-1550 GCA_041398445.1 Hyphomonas sp.
GTGCACCCGGTAGTAAGCGCGACGCCGATCCCCTCCTGCCATTTTTGAGTTGACCCGGGCACTTTGCGCGGATGCGGGTGACGGAGGTTTTGGATTTGGAAAGAGACGGCAAAATGGGCGTCCATTTGGACGGCTCGATGGGCGTTGTTGCAGAAAGGCGTCTTGAGGCGTGACTTCCCCTTTGCCGTTTAGGTTCAGGCGACGCGGACGATCTCGGCTGTGCCGAGGGCGTTGAAGCGGTTCATGAGGGCTACGCGGATGTGGATTTCGGCGGTTTGGCGGTCGGGGTCTCTCGCGGCGATGCGCTCGCCGAAGGACTTGAGACATCGCATCCTGGCCTCGGCGCGGCTGCGGGCGTGGTATCCCGTCCACCGTTTCCAGAAAGCGCGGCCGTAGTGACGCGTGGCGCGCAGGGTTTCGTTGCGCGCTCGAGCAGCTGGGCAATCCTCCTTCCATGGTCGGCCATTCTTGCGGATCGGGATGATGGCCGTGCCGCCGCGCGCGATGATGGCACTGTGGCAGCGGCGGGTGTCGTAGGCGCCGTCGGCGGTCACGGTGCCGATGTCTTCTTCGTCAGGGATCTGTGCCAGCAGGTCCGGCAGGACGGGGCTGTCGCCGTCGCGGCTGGGAGTGAACTCGACGGCGCGGATGTCGGAGGTGGCGGTGTCCATGGCCAGATGGACCTTGCGCCATTGGCGTCGCCCCTGAACCCCATGCTTGCGGGCCTGCCACTCGCCGTCGCCCAGGAACTTGATGCCGGTGCTGTCCACCAGCAGGTTCAGAGGCCCCCCTGCACGGCGATACGGGATCTGCACCTGCAGGGTCTTCTGTCTGCGGCACAGCGTCGAGTAGTCCGGAACGGGCCAGTCCAGCCCTGCCAGCCGCAGGAGGCTTGCGACCATCCCGGCAGTCTGCCTGAGCGGCAGCTTGAAAAGCACCTTGATCGACAGGCAGAACTGGATCGCCGCATCTGAGAACACGGCAGGCCGACCAGGGCCGCCGTCACGCGGCGCGAGCCAGCTCATCTCCTTGTCCAGCCAGATCAGCAACGACCCGCGCTTCCGAAGCGCATCGTTGTAGGCGGACCAGTTCGTCGTGCGGTAGCGGGCGGGTTTGGGCTTGCTCATGTCGCCCCTCTAACCGCATGGATTCGTGATGTGAATCCTTCACGGCGAGAGTTCTGCAACAACGCCCTTCCAGAAGGTTCGAGCCGGTGCGCATTTCCGCGAAGATGACGAAGCTGTTGAAGTCAGACATTCCATTCCTGCTCAGAGCGGGTGGCCGGGAAATCCCCCATCAGGCGCGGTTTCAGCCCGGCATTGCGCAATCTTTGCAGGAAACGGCCGATCTGTTCCAGATCGCGTTGCGGTGGCGGCTCGTCATAAAGCGGCCACATGCCCGAGGCAGAGTTCAGGTCGCGGACCACGCGTTGCAGGATCGCACCGGGGCGGGCGGCGAAATCCGACAGTTCCCAGATCTCGACATTCGCCTTGACCCAGACCGAACGCAGGACGCGAAGTTGCACCAGTTCGATCCGCTGCAAGCGCGCT
>JAWKUR010000064.1:0-11289 GCA_041398445.1 Hyphomonas sp.
TTCGATGCAGCTTCTTGATCAGAACTGCATTGCCAGCTTCGTCGACGCCGTGAGCCTGAAAGACGCTTTTCGCCAGATCAAGGCCGATTGTTTTGATATGCATTTCGAACGCTCCTGTTTTGCTGCACTCACTCTCAGCACCATACTTGGCGCTGCGCTGGCAGCGGCGTCCACATCATCACCCTTCCCACGGCAGTATTGGGGGTGATGATGCGCGGGACGGACGAGATGAGCGGTTCGCTGTTCAGCTATGTTGACCTGGAAGAGCGCATCCCGCTGCGCAAGATCAGACAGGTAGTCAATGACGCGCTTGCCAGCCTCGATGCCGAGTTCGAGGTGCTTTACACCGATTTCGGTCGCCCCTCGATCCCGCCGGAGCGGCTGATCCGGGCGAGCCTGTTGCAAATCCTGTTTTCGGTCCGGTCCGAGCGGCAGTTGATGGAGCAGATGGATTACAACCTGATGTTCCGCTGGTTTGTCGGGCTGGGCATCGACGATCCAGTCTGGGTTCCTACGATGCCTTAACACGTTGGCATATCGATCCTCCTTTTGCGGAGACAGCAAGGCGGCGTGAAGCAGGAACCCAAGACTCGAAGGCGTTGGACCGTTCGAGCCGGCCGACAGCCGAGCCGACGAAAAGCGCAGGCGTCACGTCTCTACCGAACTCATCCATGACCAGTTGGCCCATCTTGTGGACCGTGACCCGAACGGGGCGGCCAACAACTCGGGTCAGTTCTCTCGCATGATCCAGTGCCTCGGATTGGGCGGCGGCCAATTCGTCACGGGTGTAATAGACGCTGTCGGCCAGGGTGATCCTGTAGTTCATTTCTGTGTCTCCTTTTGAAGACCGCCCAAGTAGCGGCCATGGAAACATGCTGTCGTGGGAACCCACCCTCGCGAGCCTCCTAATCCCTTCTCACGACACGACTTTCCGCTTCAGTGTTCGAAGCAATTCGTGAGCAGTTATCCCACTTTTCTGGCTCGCGGGAGCCGCGCATCACGACATTCTATTCACATCAATGCTGAGAAAGAGACCAGACCATAACCCACTTCATAACTGCGCTGAACAACGACCGCGCCTGCCTGATCGCCAAGGAGGCCCGTGTGTCCTGCGCCGAGACCGCCGACATGATCGCAGCCGCCTGGGATGCCGCAGGCTTCGTGGTCATCCGCCAAAGCGAAGACTGAACCAAGCGACAATCCAAGGAGACCAGCCATGACCAATACCACCTATGTTGCAACCGCACCTGACGGATCCGCAAAGACGATCACGCGGCTGAAGGCCGACTGATGGAACGACTGCGAGGCTTGGCAGAAACGGGACCTGGGCCATCGGCGCTTCCTCTACATCTGAGCCGATGGCGTCTATTTCAAACCTCGCATGGCTGAAGAAAAGCAATGCGTTTTGGTGATCGTGGGGGCCGATGAATATGGCCGTAAGGAGCTCTTGGCGATGACCGACGGCTTCCGCGAAAGCACGGAAAGCTGGCGCGAACTCTTGCTGGATCTCCGGCGCCGGGGCCTGAAACAGGATCCCAAACTGGCCATCGGCGACGGCGCCCTTGGGTTCTGGACCGCGCTGCGCGAGGTCTTCGCGACCACGCGGGAACAACGCTGTTGGGTCCACAAGGCAATGAACGTGCTGAACGCGCTGCCGAAATCGCTGCAAGAGAAAGCCAAGGGTCATCTGCATGACATCTGGCAGGCGGAAACCAAGGCCGAGGCCAGCGCCGCCTTTGACTTTTTCGTCGAAACCTACAGGGGCAAATACGACAAGGCCGTTGCCAAGCTGGTCAAGGATCGCACAGAGCTGCTGACCTTCTATGACTTTCCGGCGGAACATTGGAAACACGTCCGAACATCGAACCCAATTGAAAGCACCTTCGGCACCGTTCGGCACCGCACGAAACGAACCAAGGGATGCCTCAGCCGAAAAACCGGGCTGGCCATGGCCTTCAAACTGATGATGTCAGCGCAGCGGAAATGGCGCAAACTCGATGGACAGAACCGCCTGCCGGAAATCATTCAAGGGGTGGAGTTCCGAGACGGTCTCCGCCAACTTCAAGTCGTCGCCTGATCACGCGTCACCAACTTTCGACGGGGCGGTAAAAAGTTGATTCCTGTTTTGGGTTCAGGGCGGTAGACTTGGCCATGCTTACGATACGAGATCGATTGACCGGGGATTTGTTTGATCGTTGGTCGGACATGAACCCCAAAAGGCGGGCGCTGCTTGAACGTTCCTGGGCAGGGGTCTTTCGCGAACACCTGCTTGACGAGCTTCCGGTTCACGAGTTGGCGAAAGGGCTGACGGTACGGGTCGGACGCCCATCGAAGGACCTGCATGTTGTTTTGGGAGCGCTGATCCTGCAGCAGATGTTTGATCTGACCGACAAGGCTGCGGTCGAGGCCTTGGCTTTCAATCTGGCCTGGCATTATGCGCTCGATATTCGAAGCGAGAGCGATTGCTATTTCTGCGAGAAGACCTTGCGGAATTATCGAGCCCAGGTCGTGGAAAGCGGGCTGGACGAGGTGCTTTTCCGTCGCCTGACAGACAAACTGATAGCATCATTCGATGTCGATACGTCACGGCAACGCATCGATTCCACCGCCCTGCGGTCGGCCATGCGCAATTTGACCCGCTTGGGGGTTGTGGTTGAGACGATCTCGAAATTCGTCCGGGCTCTGGCGCGCCGGCATCCCGATCTGCATGGTCGGGTCGAGGCCGGGATCATCCGTCGCTACGTGGATCGTGAGGGCGAAGGATGCTTTGCCAGCACCATGCCCAGCATTTCCCGGCGCAGATTGTCTGAAACCGGTCCTGATCTTCTCGGTCTTGTCGAGCAATTTCGCGGAACCGCCGGTGCCCTGTTGCCCGAATTCGCCTTGCTGGAACAGGTGTTGAAAGACCAGTTCGACCTGGATGAGACAGAGGACGCAGGGACGGCGCGCCGCGCGCTCCCACGGGCTCCGAAAGACATCCCCTGCGACACGGTCGGCAATCCCGCCGATCCTGACGCCAGCTACAACGCACGCAAGGGTATGGGTTATGCCGCTCAGTTCGTGGAAACCTATCGCGAAGACGATGCTGCGGAGGCCGAGGAAGACACGCCGGACCTGATTACACATGTGGCCGTGCATAAGATGACCGTCCATGACGGGCACCGCGTTCCAGACGCTCTGGACGATCTGGCGAACCGCCATCTGCTGCCCGAAAGACTTACGGGCGACACGGCTTATGGGGGCCCGGACAACATCGCTTTTGCCACGCAGATCGGCGTCTCGCTGCTGGCCCCGATCTGCAGTGCCAAAGGCCGTGCGCAAGGCAATTTCACCCTGGAGGATTTTGCCCTGTCCGAAGATGGCCGCGTCACAAGGTGTCCTCAGGGCGCCGAGCCTGTCGCCACCTCGCGGTCAGAGGCCAAATTGCAGGCAAGCTTCGATCTGACCTTGTGCCGGTCCTGTTCGGAAAAGCATCGCTGCCCTGTCAAACCCGCCCGGCAGACAGGGGCTGCCGGGCGGTTCCAATATGAGCCGGGCCGGATCGAGACCCGGGCGCAGCGTCTTTATCAGCAAAGCGACGCATTCCACGACATGTACCGATGGCGCGCCGGCATCGAGGCCAGCATCGCCCGCCTGAAACATCAGATGAAACTTGCCCGTCTGCGCATCCGCGGCATGCCCGCGATGCGCTATGTCACCCAACTGCGCGCACTTGGGCTAAACATTTTCAGATGCACGAAATTCGTTGGGATCGGCCGGCCCGCCCGACCATGATGATCCACAGACCATCAACGCGACAATCCAGAAGCCGTTTCGGACACCGCGCTGAACAGAGCCAAAAAAACACCGTCGCAAACGCATCGATCATGACCGCGAAGCTGTGGCATCCCGCTGGCTTTTTACCGCCCCGTCAACTTTCGCGCATATCTCGGTCAACCGGCCAGGTCTCGATCCGGTCGGGGGAGAATACCAGGTCCATTCGGGTGTCCGTTCGATGTCGTTGTCCGGGGTGGATTCCCCGGGTGGCTTCCTGCCGGTGGATCCCGCCAAAGTGGGTCCGGGGTGGATTCCGATCCGGGATCCACCCCGAACGCCCAGCGTGGAGTCATCCATCTGATTTTGTTGTATTTTTTGTGTTGGATGCTCTCAGGTGGATTCCGGGTGGATTCCCCGGTGAAATCGCCTGACGCTGGCAATCTTCCGCGCTGCGCCCCCCCGAATACGGATCGCGCCAGGGAGGAACCATGGCAGGGGGGTGCGGCGGCGATGGGAGACGAAGAGGGCCTGAGGCAGGCATTTCTGCGGGCGGAAATCTTCGATGCTTGGGTTATGAGTCAACCGGGGCACGAATGTCAAACTGTTTTGTTGCCGATCTGTTCGCAGCCCGCTGGGCGCACCCACGGTTGCCGTTTCGGCATCGCCTCGATCACGTCGATGCTCCGCAGCATACCGCCGTGGCGCAGGCCCTGTCGCACCCAGTCCAGCGCCAGCCACCAGTGCTCGTAGTGGCGATGCGCGGCGGCGATCTGATCCGGATGCGGCGAGAAAGTGACCGGGCAAGCGCGCAACTCGATGGTGCGCCATTTGCCGCGAGACAGCACGCGGGTGGTGCCGACCGGAATGGTGATCGAGCGTTCACCGTGCTGGTTGCGTTTCAGCTCGACCGGAACGCACCGGGGCATGGCGCCGGGCATCCAGTCCGGCGTTATCCCGGCGCGCGCCAGTTCGGCGATGCGGATCGCCATGCGCAGCCCGCCGAGTGACGTCGGCAGACCTGCCACACAGGCGGCAATCACCTCGGCATCCTCATGGGTCGAGCTGTCGGGCTTGTAGCGCCCGCCATCGATCCGGCAACCCAGCGCGGCGCGCTGCATCAGCACATATTCGAGGCCGAAACCCAGACCCTCGCCGCGTTCAGGGTCGGGTGGCTCGGGCAGGTCCAGCCGGGCCTTTTCGGTGCGAAACGCCCATTCCAGCGCCTGCTGGACGTCCAGAGCGCGTTTCGTGCGGGGGCTACGGTTTGGGAAGCGAGCATGCGCGGTCATGCGACGCCTCGCGCTCTCAGGCGTTCCGCCGTGACCAGGCCGCGTTCCAGCATGGCGTTACGCACGGTGTTCGAGATGGCGTTGGAGGGCAGAAACCCATCCCCGTTCACCAGCCCGGCATAGAACTCCGCGATCTCGTCCATGCTGGCGCGTGGCGCGTCTGCAGGCTTGCCGCCGCGCTTGCGGCGCTTGTCGCCCTCAGTGAGTGTCCTAGAGCATTTCGATTTTAACTTGATGCATATCCGGTGGCGGTGAAGTAGTTTGAGCATTCGTCAGGTCCGTATAGGTCACAGACCTGACCTATGGCCTTGAACACCTCGGTGAAAGTGCGGGCGCCGATCCTGCGCAAGTGGGCCTTGAGCTTGGCAAACGCCATTTCTATGGGGTTGAGATCGGGTGAATAGGGCGGCAGGTAGAGAAACCAGCAGCCATGGGCGCGCAGGGCCTCGGTCGCCTGCCTGTTTCGATGGGTGGCGAGATTGTCCAGAATGACGGCCGTGCCCGGATTGATCTCGGGGATCAGGACTTCACGGATGTAGGCGGCAAAGGCCGGACCGTCCATCGCCCCTTTGATGCACCACGGGGCGATCAGCGCGTCGTGGGTTAGACCCGCAATCAGCGTCTGCGTCCCCCAACTGCCGAAAGGGGCGTCCATCTCCAGTCGCATGCCGCGTGGGGCACGGCCCCGCAGGCGAGTCAGGTTGGTCTTTACCGCCGTTTCATCAAGGAAGACAACGCGTTCTGGTTTGTCGGCAATGGCAGGCAGCCGGTGTTCGAACCAATCCGCGCGCCGCCGCCTTACCCTTGCGCTGCGGCGCTCGGCGGCCACCAACGATTTTTTTTGTAGCTGAAGCCGAGGCGAGACAACAAGTTGGCGATGGAGGAGTGATGAACGCGAACGCCTTCCGCCTCGGCCAGGGCGTCCCTGAGTTCGAACAAGGTGATATCGGGATCCTGCGCGACCAGTTCCTCGAAAAAGGCCCGATATGGCGCAAGCTTGCCCCGCCCTTTCGGCCGTCCCTGGCGCAGCGGCTCGGCGTGTCCGCGTGTTCTGATCGCACGCAACCAACGCGATCCGGTCGCCGCAGATAACTGCAACCGCGAAGCCGCCGCCCGACCGCTGAAACCCTGCTCGATCAACCGTTGAAACCGAACCCGAAGCGCCGATGGCAAAGGTGCTGACATGACAAATCCTCCCTGATCGAAGGGAAGCACGATCAACGCTTCAGCGGTACCCCAAACGATTCAGGGTTGCGGCGAAATGCTTTAGCCTCGGCGGTCCGTGCCGCCCGTTCTATGGCCCTGTCCAGTGCCCTCGGCCCGTCCGGTGGTTTGGGATGCGTGCTTCGGCTGTCCCGGGCCACGGCGACGATCCGGTCTTCGCTCAGGCCGAGATCGGTGATCCAGCGGCGGACGTGCTCCCGAGGTGGCCAGCCCTGCCACCAGCCCGGAAGGCTGGCGTCGGCTTTGAGCCCCAGCGCGTCGAGCAGCCTCCCGAAAAATTCTTCAAATCGATCATCGCGCGCTTGCGCGTCCTCCTCCTCCTTTACTGGTTCCCTTAATGGTTCTCTTACAGGGTTAGTGTCCGGATTCCGGACACGGGAATCGCCATTTTCCGGACACGGCTTTGCCTGAAATCCGGACACGGCTCCGTGTGCAGATTCCGGACACGGGTTCGCCGCATCCGGCGACATCGGGCGTGTTTCGCCGTCAGGATCGTTACCCGAAAATCCCGGAAAATCGCCATGTCCGAATTCCGGAGACGGGTCGCGTTCGGGGTCGTCGAAGCCGTCTTCAAAACCCAGAATGTAACGCGTCGGCTGCTGGCGTTTGGTCACCGGATCGACGCTTGCGCAGCGCCGGATCAGGCCGGCCAGTTCCAGCTTGCGCAGATGATCGTTCAGGGCAGATCGGCTGATCTCGCAATCCGCCGCCAGCCGCGCCTGGGTCGGAAAACAGCCGAAATCCGGGTTGTGCCGGTCGCAGAGATGCCAGAGCACGATCTTGGTCGCGGGCTTCAGCCCACGTTGCAGAATGGCCCAGTTGGTCGCGTAGTGACTCATGCGCGCGATCTCCGGCGTTGGCCACCAGCGACGTCGCTATCAGCAACCCGTCGGCGCGGGTTCAGCGCCTGCACCCGGGTGGTGATGCCTTGATCGGCGAGCGCCCCCAGCGCGTCCTCGACCGAGCGTACCAGCGCCCAGCCAAAGCCCTGCGCCTTCACCCTGTCGCAGAAGTCGCGCTGGGCCGGACTGAGCCGACCGGTCGGGCTTTTGACCTCCAGAAACAACACCCGGCCGCTGGTGAGGACGATCAGATCGGCGAAGCCCGGATGGACGCCCATGCCGGTCAGGATCGCCTGGCGCTGGCGCGCGGCCTTGCCGCCCGCGCCGACCTCATTGGCGGAATGGTGGATGATGGCATCGCGGGGCAGGATTACACGCAGGGTGTGGACGATGGCGCGCTGGATATCGGCCTCTGGCGTGCAGCGGGTCATGCCTCGCCGCCTTTCGGCTTCCGGTTCGAAACCGCGATCAGCAGACCGGCCAGTGCCAGGGCTTCGCGGCCCTCTCGCGGGTCCGGGCTGTGTGCGGCGATGGCGCGACAGGCGAGGATGATCAGGCTGTCCGGATGATGGACGAAATCGGCGACGATGCCGCGGGCCTCGGTGAGGCGCTGGGCGGGCCAGTCGGCCGGGTAGGGCGCGTTGGCATCGGCACGGGGATCTGCGGCGGGAATCGGCATTATCGCGGTCATGCCCGCACCCGTGCTTTGCCGGGCTTGGTATCGGCAACCCGGGGCATTTCCTGCGACTGCAGCCAGTCCTGCACCACGCTCATCCGATAGAAGATCTTGCGGCCCGCACGGACGCAGGCCGGACCTTTTCGACGGCGTTCCCAGCGCCCCAGCGTGTCGACCGTCAGGCCCAGCTCCTGCGCCAGATCGTAGCGGCTGATCCAGCCGCGCAGCAGCCTCGGTTCGATTACCGGTTCTGCACTCATGGGTTGTGTCATGCTCTTGCCTCCTTCTTGCATCGCCCGAACCGGGCGGCTGACGGAGAGAAGAACAATCACATCGGAAGCACCGGCAGGGAGGCGGAAGGGGGCGTAATTGCCCAGGAGTTATGCCACCCCATGTTTTGCTGGCTTTGAGGCCGTTCGCTGCGAACATGCGTGATTCGAATCCGGGCCTGAATGCCGTCAAATGCGGTCGAAACCACAACCGGTAGAACCGGTTATGCCGGTTGCCGCTAACAGCTTCTGCCGTTGCTGATCATGGAACATGTCAAGAACAAAGTGTCCGTTTTCCACAGTCAAATCTTCTTGCCAAATCGCGTCCAGGTGGTGAAGAAATCCGTCCAATCACGCCCGAAGCGGTCGATCAACGCGGAGTTCCTCTGGAACCCGCGCATGGCGGAGCTGTGTCTGGCGTGCAGGAAGTAAATCTGGGCGCATAAGTCAGAGGAAAGGCTGGCTGGCGCCGACCAAACAGGGAGACGAGACAGGAATGCCATTGCCGCAACGCGCGTTTTATACGGTCCAGGAGGCCGCACTTCGATGGGAATGTTCACTTTCCACCTAATGGATCGAAGCCACCGGCTTCCAGCCGGTCCGCTTCAGCGCATCTGTTCTGATCTTCCTCCCCGGAATCTGAAGCCCCCGAAGGGGTATGGCTTCAGATTCCGGGGAGGAAGATCATGCGCTACTCGTCATCCGCGCACACGCGATTCTATCACAGATACCACGTCGTGTGGGCCACGAAATATCGGTACAAGGTTTTGCAGGGCGCCATGCGCGAGCGGATCCGAGACATCATCATCCAGACGTGCGAAGAACTCGGCGTGCATATCGTGAAGGGCATTTTGGCGCGCGATCATGTCCACATGTTCCTGTCGGTGCCGCCCAAGCTGTCCCTGTCCGATGTCATGCAGCGTATCAAGGGCCGCTCATCCCGCCGCATCCAGATGGAGTTCCCCGACCTGCGTAAACGCTACTGGGGAAGGCGCTTTTGGGCCCGCGGGTATTTCTCAACGACATCCGGCAACGTGACTGACGACGTCATCAAGCAGTACCTGGAATTACATTCCGCCAAGTGATGCCTCCGGCGTCAGCCGGTGGTCCTTCACTGGGCGAACTCGCGGGATGGGCTGCGGTGGGAAAGCTGGAGATCGTGATAGCGATTCCGCCGGTGATCCAGGGCGGACATGTCCATGCGGGCTTTGTCGCGGTGGAGGCTTCGGACATCCTCGACCTCTTCTGACCGGGTGACGGGGCGGCTGATGCCGCGACCTTGCGGCGCTTTCGTCCCGTTGGATCCGATGAATGGGTGCTGATCGAAAACCCTGCCGATTTCCTTCAGGTGCGTCTCGGTCGCCTGATGATCGCCGTCGAGGAAATGCACCGCTTTGAGGCGACGCACGGGCTGATGCGGCGCCTGACGATCAATAACGGAGCCCCGTCACGCCATAACTGGGAGGGCGTCCTGACCTTTCTGATTCACCGTGTTCATGTCGAGGGTGTGCCCGCTACGCAGGGCGAATTGATTGCCATTGCGCAGGACTGGTTCGCGCAGCATTCGGAAGGTGGCGAGATTCCCGACGAGAGCACAATCCGCCGCAGGCTGGGGCCGATCTGGAAGATGTTGCAGGAGGACGCCTGAGGGCAGGGCGCGCCAGCGCCCCGCATGTCAGCGCCCCGCGCGGCGACGATCTGCGTGATCAGGCGCTCCTGCGCGCCTGATCCTCGGCATCATGGACCAGCACCGGTTTTGGCCGGAAGGCGCTGGCCACCGCATCGACCCCGGCGCGCAGAGGCGAGTCCATCAGATGGGCATAGCGCGCCGTGGTCTGGGTCTGGCTGTGCCCCAGAAGCTTGCCGATCATTTCCAGCGAGGCGCCGCCGCTGACCAGAAGCGAGGCGAAGGTGTGGCGCAGGTCGTGGATGCGGACATCCTCGATGCCGACCTGCTTCTGGATCTGATGCCAGAAGCGACGGATTTCCTTGACCGGCTCGCCGGGCACATCGCCCGGGAACAGCAGCGGGCAGCGGCGCGGAACCAGCAGCTGCCGCTGGCGGACGATGGCAGCGGCTTCGTCCGAGATTGGCAGCCGGTGGATCCTGCGCTGTTTGGTCATGCTGGCGGGCTTCGACCAGCTGAGATGCTCCAGATTGAAATGCTCGAACCGCGCCTGCCGGACCTCGCCGACCCGGGCGCCGGTCAGCATGCAGAGCCGGATGATATCCGCCGCCCGCCGGTCCTCGGCCGCGTCCAGCGCGGTGGCAAGCTTGCGGATTTCCTCCTGCGACAGAAAGCGCTCGCGTGGGTTCTCGATCCGGCGCCGAAAGCCCGAGGCCGGGTTATCCTCCCGCCAGCCCCAGCTTTGCGCATAGGTGAACATCTTGCGCAGCACCTCGCCGACCCGGTTGGCGCGAATGGGTGTTGGTTTTGCCCCCTGCAGCTTGCGCGCCCGGTTGTTGGGCTTGACCTTGTGCGGCCGGGCGCGACCTTCCGCGATCCGGTTCAGCAGTTTTTCCACATCATAGGGGGTGATCTCGGTCACCAGACGGTTATTCCAGTCCGGCCCGACCAGCTTGGTCAGCATGGAGCGTTGATCCGAGGCATTGGTCTTTGCCAGATTGGGCAGATGCACCTCGGCGTAGCGTTCGATCAGATCCTTCACACGCGGCGCTTCCCGCCCGTCCTCCTTCGCGCCCAGCGGATCGCCCCCGGCATCGATGTCGCGCCGCAGCTCCTTCGCCCGCTCCCGCGCCGCAGCGGTCGACCATTCCGGCCAGCGCCCCAGCGTCATCCGCCGCTGCCGCCCGGCATGACGATAATCCAGCGTGAAGGCCCGGTTGCCGGAGCGGTAGATGCAGATCGCGAACCCCCGCACTTCGCTGTCGAAGATCTGATAATCCCGACCCGGTTCCGGCGCCGCCTCCCGCACCGATTTCTCGTTCAACCTCAATCGCTTCACCATGCCCAGCGCCTCCGTCTTGCATCCAACATGAGGCTCAGCCTCGCGCGTATGGCAAGTCATACATCGCGCCCCGGACCGGCGGGGAGGCGGAAGGGGGCGGAAGTCGGCGAGAGGCGTGCCGGTCCCTGATTTCATTGGGGTTGGTTCATACAACGCTTCTGTTGGTGTCCAGTTTCGGGTGAACTCACTAAATCATTCGTCTCGGCCAGGAATAACGAGTAGCATCCCGAAATGGAGTTGCCACCGGCGAATGCAGGATTAACC